>CAVOPE010000006.1:0-170654 GCA_963697755.1 uncultured Gemmatimonadales bacterium
TGGGCACCATCGTCGACAAGTCGGCCGAACGCGCCGGCCGGCGTTCCCTACCTCGACTACATCGCGCCCGGCTTGCGGCCGCGGCGGCGATGCAGA
The DNA here is from genome assembly GCA_963697755.1 of uncultured Gemmatimonadales bacterium. Classification (GTDB taxonomy): domain Bacteria; phylum Gemmatimonadota; class Gemmatimonadetes; order Gemmatimonadales; family GWC2-71-9; genus CAVVWJ01. The sequence goes on from CAVOPE010000006.1 coordinate 97, forward strand.
CGGCGGCGACCGAATCGAGCTGGCCGGTGATGGGCGCGAATCAAGTGGACCCTGGACCTATTACGCGATGACGGCGACGCCACTGATCTGAGCGCGACGTGCTGATCGGCCACCAGCTCTTCGTCGTCACGCGCGTGTTCATCGCGAGTGCCGCGTACTTGGTCATCGTCGCCGCTCTTCGGCGCGGTCAGCTCGTGGTCGGCCCGCTTGCGATTCCGGTCGCAGTCCTGATCGGCACGGCGTATCGACGCCCATAGCCGCGTATGCGGCCACGACCGAGTCGAGCATGCAGCTTCCCGCCGATCTTCCGCTTCGCGATCGTCCCGACGTTTCTCTTCTCCGGGACGTTTTTCCCGTCTCCCAGATGCCACTCGCGCTCGAGCTTCTGGCCTACCTGACGCCGATCTGGCACGGGGTCGAGCTCTGTCGCGGGCTGATGCTCGGCACAATCGAGTGGCTGCCCGCGCTCGGCCACACCGCGTACCTCCTCGCGTGGACGATCGGCGGGCTCGCTGCTGGCGCGCCGCGCGTACCGAAAGCGGCTCTTCAAGTGACGACCCTGGTCGCACGGACGCTCGACCGCCCCGGCGGACGTGGGGTGCTGCTCTTCGAGCGCAACCTGATGAGCTATCGGCGGATGTGGCCGATCATCGTCTCGGGCTTCTTCGAGCCGCTCTTCTACCTGCTCTCGCTCGGATTCGGGCTCGGCGGCTACGTCGGCGCGGTCGTCATCGACGGCGCCCGATCGACTACGCGACGTTCGTTGCGCCCGGACTGCTCGCGGCCTCGGCGATGAACGGCGCCTTCTACGACGCGACCAACGTCTTCTGGAAGTTGAAGTACCAGAAGCTCTACGACGCGATTCTTTCGACACCGCTCGGGCCGAAGGATGTCGCCACGGGCGAGGCGGGGTGGGCGCTGTTCCGCGGCCTGCTCTACTCGATCGGGTTCTTCACCGTGATCGTCGCACTCGGCCTCGTCGGAGTCCGTGGTGGGCGCTGCTCGCGCTGCCGGCGACCGTGTTCGTGGGCTTCGCATTCGCCGGCATGGGCGTCGCCGCCGTCACGTTCATGCGCAGCTGGCAGGACTTCGACATCCTCAACCTCGCGATCCTGCCGATGTTCCTCTTCTCGGCCACGTTCTTCCCGCTCTCGACCTACCCGGACTGGCTCGAGGTCGTGATCCAGGCGACGCCACTGTACAACGGGGTCGATCTGCTGCGCTCGCTGACGACGGGCACGGTGGGTTCCGCTCAGCTCGTCAACGTCGCGTACCTGTGCCTCGGCCTCTCGGCACCTGGATCGCCAGCCGGCGCGTCGAAAAGCTTCTGCTGACCTAGAGGGTGGGGGGCTGAGGCCGGGGCGCTGCTCGCCGACGACGAGCGACGTTCCGCAAGCCTCCACGACGATCAGCGTGGCGGACGATCTGTGGCATGGCGCAGATCCGCCTTCCGCCGCATCTACCTCGTTGTGGAGTTGAAGCTCTTCCAGTCCGTCCGCTGCCTCGACTGCGGTCGTCTACGGAGGAGTGCGGTGGCCTGAGGGATCTGGCTGCGGGCTGCGGCGGGACGGGCGAGGAGTCGCGGCGTGACCGCTGCGCCGCGGGTCACCGGCAGCACCGGCGGGCGACAGCAGGCTGACGCCGCCGAAGTAGTGATGCTGCGCCGACCAGCGGCGTACCTGGACTCCGGAGCGCTCGAGCTCGCCAGCGCCTGCTCGTCGACGCCGGGCTCGGCGTTGACGACCTGTCCTGCGCGGTGGAACCGTGGCCGCACGATCGCCTCCACCGGGCTCGAGCTCTTCGTCCAGGATTCCGGCGGCGACGCCGACGAGCGCGGTCCGGAGCCGCGTCCCGCCGGCCGAGCCGATGGCCAGAGCGATCCCCTCGGCGCCGATGGCCAGGCTCGGCGCCATCATGCTCTCCATCCGCTCGCCGGGCCGGAGCGGCGCTCGGTGCAGGTCGACCTCTCCGAGCATGCTGTTCAGGTGCAGGTCGAGGCCGGCGACGAAGTCGCCGGTCCCGAGTCCGAGGCTCGACGTGAGGACGCACGCATTTCCGTCTGAGTCCGCCGTGACGAGGTTCGTCGTGTGCCCGTCGACGGCCGGACCCTCGAGGGCGGCGAGTAGTGCATGCGCACGCGCTCCTTCTCGCCGAGGTCGCGCAGCGGCTGGAGCCTGGCGAGCGATTCCGGCACGCCGGAGAGCCCGGTTCGCGTCAGGAAGCGCGTCCCCGCATACGGAAGCTCGACGGGCGGCGCCAGCGCGCCTCGTAGCGCATCCAGATCGTCACGAGCCACACCGATCCCTTCGACTCCGAGCAGGGCCTCGGCGAGTGAGCCGCGATACATGCTGCCCGCGCCCTCGCCGGCGACGAGCTCGAGTGCGGTGGCGAGGCCCGGCTGGGAGAGGACGTCGCCGGCGGCGAGTGGATGCCCCGCCGGCGCGTAGATGCGCTCTCCGTCTGCGCTCATGGTGAAGACCGGACGCCAGCATCGCGAGGCAGGAGGCCTGGGCGGGAGGCATCGTCACGCCGCTGTGCGCGAGCCGGAGAGCCGGTTCGACCAGCCGTGGCCACGGCAGGCGGCCATAACGACGCCAGAGCGCGTCGAGACCGGCAGGAAGCCCCGGCACCGCGCACGTGCCCGGCCCGACCGCGTAGTGGACGAGCTCCTCCCCGAACGGCACCTGCAGCTCGACGGGCGGCGCACCGTCACCCGAAGGGACGTCGACGAAGCAGTCGAGGAGCCACGCCTCGTTTCCGTCCCAGTGGATCGCGTGGCCGCCGCCGAGGAAACCGGTCATCACCGTCTCGGCGACGCACGAGGCAAGCGAGGCCGGCAACCGCCGCGTCAGCCGCCGATCCCGCCCTCCTCGAGGATCTCGATTCCGACCTCCACCGTGGCAGGGTGACCCGCTGCGACACCGCTTGGGAGCATGGGTTGCTACCCTAGTCGCGACCGAGATCTCGGCCGAGCGTGCCTTCCTTCACGCCGCGCGGGGACTCCGGAGAACCCATCGAGAAGGAGGCCCATGGCCCTCACCAAGGAAGTCAAGCAGGAGCTGATCGGGAAGCACGGCCGCAATGAGACGGACACGGGCTCCCCGGAGGTGCAGATCGCAATGCTCACGAGGCGAATCAACGACCTCACCGAGCACCTGCGCGACACACCAGAAGGATCACTACTCCCGGCGCGGGCTGTTGAAGCTCGTCGGCCGGCGGCGGCGGTTCCTGACCTACATGCAGAAGCACGACTTGGAGGGCTATCGCGCCCTCATCAAGGAGCTAGGCCTTAGGCGCTAGCAATCAGGGAGAGTGGAAGCTTGAGCGAGCCCCAGCCGGTGGGGCTGACCCAAACTTCCACTCTCCACCAAGCAGAGTGGAGGCAATGGAATGAGTACCGTTATGGGGCAGGTCGCCTCAGTTTCCGTCGAGATCGGCGGAAAAGAGATCACGTTCGAAACAGGCAAGCTCGCCAAGCAGGCTGACGGCGCTGTCGTCATGCGCTCAGGCGACACGATGGTGCTCGCGACTGCCGTGGGCCGGCCGGAGGCACGCGAAGGAGCGGACTTCTTCCCGCTCACGATCGACGTCGAGGAGCGCGCCTACGCCGCCGGGAAGATCCCGGGCGGCTTCTTCAAGCGTGAAGGGCGCGCCACCGAGCGCGCGACCCTGACCGCACGGATGATCGACCGCCCGATCCGGCCGCTGTGGCCGAAGGGCTTCCGCAACGAGGTTCAGGTGATCTGCACCGTCCTCTCCGCGGATCTCGTCACACCGCACGACATCCTCTGTATCAACGGGGCGTCCGCCGCCCTGATGATCTCGCCGCTCCCGTTCTTCGGGCCGGTCGGGGCCGTGCGCGTCGGTCGCATCGACGGCGAGTTCGTCCTCAACCCGACCCACGAGCAGAACTTCGAGGAGTCGGCTCTCGACCTGATCGTCGTCGGCACGAAGGACGGCCTCACGATGGTCGAGGCCGGCGCCGAAGAGGTGCCCGAGGACGTCCTCCTCGAGGCGCTCGACCTCGCGCACCAGGAGATCCGCAAGCTCTGCGAGGCGCAGGAGGACCTGCGTCGCCAGGTCGGCAAGGTGAAGTGGCTCGATCCCGAGCTGACCGCCGAGCTCGAGAGCTCGCACGGGCACACGATGTGGGAGAGCATCCAGGCGAAGGGCCTGCGCGAGGGCGCAGCGGTGACCGAGGAGCTCGAGGACCAGCTGGCCCCCGATCTGACGATGGACTCGTCCGAAGAGGACATCAACCGCCGGATGCAGGTCCGCTCCAGCCTCGCGGCCCTGCTCGAGAAGCAGCGGCTGGCAGCAGTCGAGGGCCCGGTGCGGGAGCAGTTCGAGAACGACCTGCGCGCGCTCACCGACGCCGAGCAGGACTCGAAGGAGCTGAAGTCGGCGAAGCGCCATCTGCTCTTCGACCGGATCATCGAGACCGTTCAGCTGCCGTTCCCGGTGGGGCCGGCGACGGTCGACGGAGACGGACCGGCCGTCAAGGACTCGGTCACGAAGAGCTACGTCAAGAAGGCGGCCGAGGCGATCTACAAGGACCTCGTCCGCAAGAAGATCGCGATCGACAAGCGGCGGCCGGACGGCCGTGCCACGGATGAGATCCGGCCGATCGAGTGTGAGGTGACGGTCAGCCCGCGCGCACACGGCTCGGGGCTCTTCCAGCGTGGCCAGACGCAGATCCTGTCGCTGCTGACGCTCGGCACGGCGAAGGAAGGTCAGCGGATCGACGACCTCTCCCTCGAGACCGACCGCCGCTTCATGCACCACTACAACTTCCCGCCCTACTCGGTCGGGGAGACGGGCTTCATGCGAGGCCCGAAGCGGCGCGACATCGGCCACGGTGCGCTCGCACAGAGGGCGCTCGAGGCGGTCATCCCGCCGGCCGAGGACTTCCCGTACACGATCCGGATCGTCTCCGAGACGCTGGAGTCGAACGGGTCGTCGTCGATGGGATCGGTGTGCGGCTCGACGCTCGCGCTGATGGACGCCGGCGTGCCGATCAAGGCACCCGTCTCCGGCATCGCGATGGGCCTCGTCAAGGAGGGCGACGACTACGTCATCCTCACCGACATCCAGGGCGCGGAGGACCACCTGGGCGACATGGACTTCAAGGTCGCCGGCACGCGGGATGGCATCACCGCGCTCCAGATGGACATCAAGATCACCGGCGTCACGCAGGAGATCATGAGCGGTGCGCTCGAGCAGGCGAAGCGGGCGCGCGAGTTCATCCTCGACCGGATGCTGGAGGCGTTGCCCGAGGCTCGCACGGAGCTCGCTCCGCACGCGCCGCGGATCTCGTCGATCCAGATCAACCCGGACTTCATCGGGATGGTCATCGGCAAGGGCGGCGAGACGATCCGCTCGCTCGAGTCCGAGTACGACGTCCAGATCGACATCGAGGAGGACGGCACGATCCTCGTCTACGCGACCGAGGGCACCAAGGCCGACGCCGCGATCGCTGCGATCGCTGCACTGACCAAGGAGCCCGAGGTGGGCGACACGTTCACCGGCAAGGTCGTGAAGACGACCCAGTTCGGCGCGTTCGTCGAGCTGAAGAAGGGCACCGACGGGCTGTTGCACGTCTCGAACGTCGGCCCCGGCCGCGTGGCGCACATCGAGGACGTCATGGCCCGTGGCGACGTGGTCGACGTGCTCGTGCAGGAAGTGGACAAGGCGCGTGGCCGGATCGGCCTCAAGCTCGTCCACAAGCACGAGGACGGGCGGCTGGTCGAGCCGGAGGAGCTGATCGAGCGGGCGAAGAGCGCCCCGCCGCGGCCTCCGGAGGAGGAGCGGCCGCGCCGCGACGGCGATCGCGGCCGTGGTGGCCGCGACCGCGGCCCGCGCCGCGACTAGAGAGTGACCGAGGGGGCGGGTGAGCCGCCTCGTCAGGGGCGGCGACGGAATCCGCTTCGTTCGACTCGGCTTGAGGGATCTGGCGCGATCGGATTCCGCTTCCGCGGAATCCGATCTGCGTGGCCGGCGGAGCGCGGCGAAAGCCGCCCCCTCTTCGTTCGGGGCCGGCATGTTGTTGACCGCCAGTACGATCCAGCGACGACGACGCCGACGTTGTCGCTCGAGGCGGTCCAGCTGAGTGCGACCGAGCTCAGGCCTCCGGTCGCCGCGAGCCCGCCGGGCACGGTGGGAGCCTGCGTGTCGCTCGGCGGAGGCGGCCCGACCGGCGTTGCCATGTCGGCCTGGACCTCGGTCGCCGAGAGCGCACGGTTGTAGAGGCGAAGATCGTCGAGCTGGCCGGAGAAGAACTCGTCCCAGATCGCGTTGCCACCGATCCGGAAGGGGCCGGTGGAGGCAGGCATCGAGCCGGTCGCGGTCGTCGAGCCGGAGAGCGCCCCGTTCACGTACAGGCGGATCGCTGCGCCGTCGTAGGTGGCCGCCAGGTGTGTCCAGACGTTTGTGGCGAGCTGACCCGCGCTCCTCGCCTCGGCCTCGCTGCCGCCCAGCCAGACGTTCGCGCTGGCCCGCTGGCCGCTGTTGTTCCCGTAGAGGGCGTAGACGAGGTTTCCGGTCTGCTCCTTGAGCGCGACCGTCCGCCAGCGGTTCGTGGACGTCGGCTGTACCCAGGCCTCCAGCGTCATCGCGGTAGTCAGGTCCAGGGCGGCCGCGTCGGCGACCGTGACCCAGTCGTTGACGCCGTCGAACGAGAGCGCGCCCCCGTTCCTGCCCGCGGCCGACCAGGTCGCGCCCGAGATCGTGCCCGTATGGCCTCGACCGGAGATGTCCGCGAGCGTGGTGCCGCTGCCGGCGTCGAAGGAGTACGACGGCGACGAGCGCGGACGGTGGGGGCCCGGCGGAGAAGTTCGCGGTGTACGTCGTCGCGGAGGCCGGCGCGACGATGGTGTGCGTCTGGGCGCCGCCGTCGGACCAGGACGAGAACGCGTACGACGAGCCGCCGAGGGTCTGCGGCGAGACGGCGCTCGACGGAGTTCGCGGAGCCGATGATCACGGTGCGGGTGAACGGCGTCGCGGCCTGTGTCGGCCCGACGACGAGCTGGAGCCCGGCGGGCTCGAGGCGAACGTGAGCACCACGGTCTGCGGGTCGAGCCTCAGGATCTCCGTGTCCGTCAGACCGCCCGCGTCGGTGGCGGTCAGGCGAAGCTCGAGATACGAGGGGTACTCGTGGTCGGGAGCCGTGAACGAGCCGCCGGCGACGCCCGAGAACGTCTGGATCGTGTGCTGGTGACAGTTCGACGGGCAATGCTGCATGACGAGCTCCCAGCTCAGCGAGCTCGCGGGCAGCGTTCCCTGCTCCGGGTCGCTGGCCGAGCCGGAGAACGAGATCACGTTGCCGACGCGCCAGGTCGTCCCGGCGGCCGGCGTCGCGATCGTCGCCGTCGGCGCCGAGTTGCCGACGCTGATCGTGACCGGGTCGCTGACGCTCGAGGCGCCTGCCGCGTCGGTGACGCGCAGGCGCACCTCGTAGTCGCCCGCTGTGGAGTACGTCCTGCGTCGGCTGCGCCGCGGTCGAGTCGTCGTAGAGGCCGTCCTCGTCGAGGTCCCACGGCGTAGGAGATCGTGTCGCCGGCGTCCGGATCGCTCGAGCCGGTGCCGTTGAAGGTGACGGCGAGCGGGGCGGCGCCGCGTCGTCGGGATTCGCCGTCGCGACTGCGACCGGCGGCCTGTTCGCGCTGAAGTAGCGGATCCGCCGAATCGTGCCGCCGTCGAAGTCGGCGTAGAAGAGATCGCCCTCCGGGCCGATCTGCGAGGTCGACCGGATTCGCCGCTGCGGCGGCGAACGTCAGCCGCGCGGCAGGGTTTGGCAACCCGTCCGTGCCTGCCGGCATCGCCCAGATGCAGTCACGCGAGTAGTCCGCGAAGAACAGCGTGCCGGCGTAGCCGGGGTAGTTGCCTTCCTCGTAGAAGGCGATCCCAGCTGCCGACGAGCTGCCGGTCGGGCAGGTCTCGCCCGGCACGCACCTGGGCGCTGTGATTCCAGGTGTAGTACGGAGCGGTGACGGCCGACGGGCCGGCGGTGTACAGGTTCTCGCAGATGTTCAGGTTGGCGGCGTCGTAGCCGGACTGGCGCCCGTCGCCCTCGTAGCACGGCCAGCCGAAGTTCTTGACGCCGCCGGCGGGATCGATCCGGTCGACCTCCTCCCACGTGTTCCAGCCGACGTCGCCTGCCCACACCTCGCTCGTGTGCGGCCGGATGCCGATCCGGAAGGGGTTGCGGAAGCCGTGCGCGACGATCCGGCGCGCGTTGGGATCGGAGCTGAACGCGAGCGGGTTGTCCGGCAGTCCCTGACCTGTCGCCGGATCGACGCGGAGGACGGCCCCGTCGAGCGAGGTGGGATCGGTCGTCGTCCGCAGGTCCTGGCTGCGAAGCGCCCCGCCTTCGGCGGTCGGCGGTGCCAGGGTCGAGCCGGGGCCACCGGGCGGGTCGCCGCAGGGGTTGAGCGGGCTGCCGTCCTGGCCCCAGTCGGCGAAGTTGAAGCTGGCGCCGTCGCCGCCGCTGACGTACAGCGCGCCGTCGGCGCCGAACGCGAGGCTGCCGATCGAGTGGCTCGGATACTGCTGGCACCAGTCCTCGATCAGGACCTGCTCGGCCCCGGTCATCGCGTTGCCGGCGGCCTGGAGGCGCGAGACGCCGGCCCGAGATGACGCAGCCGTCGCCGGTCGCGCCCGGCGGAGTGGGGCAGGGGTCGGAGAGGATGCCCGGCGTGCCCCAGCGCGGCGCGATGCCGCCGATCGCCGCATCGTGCGCGTAGAGGACGTAGACGTACGGATTCGCGGGGAAGGCGGGGTCGAGGGCGAAGCCGAGCAGGCCGCGGTCCCAGAAGTTGTGCACGTTCGTGCTCAGGTCGGCGAACACGGTCGGCGTCGGGTCGGTGAGATCGTCGAAGACCTTGATCAGGCCGCTCTTCTCGGCGACGAAGACCCGCCCGTCGGGGGAGAAGCGAACGACGGTGGGATTGGTGAGGCCGCTGAAGACGACGGTCTCCTGGAAGCCGCTCGGAAGCGTGGCGGTGTGCGCCGCCGCAGGGAGGATCAGCAAGAGGGTCCCGAGCAACACGGAGACCACGATGGCGCCGCACGGCCATTACCAACGTCTACTCGCTTGCGACGCGCATGCACAACTAGCCACAGGAGCAGAGCTAGGACGACGCTAGGATCGACTCGTGCAGCGCTACGACCTCTCCGTCGCTCCCGACCGGGGAGCAAGTCATCTCGGAGCACGTCCCGAGTGTCCGCTCCGTGTCGCTCGGCTTCTGGATCGGCACCGGCTCGCGCGACGAGACCGATTCGCGCGCCGGCGTCTCTCACTTCATCGAGCACCTGCTCTTCAAGGGCACGGGCACGCACACCGCGCAGGAGATCGCGGAGATCTTCGACGGGCTCGGCGGCGAGCTCAACGCCGCCACCTCGCGCGAGACGACGCTCGTCTACGCCCGCGTCCCGGACGACCGGCTCGAGCCGGCGCTCGACGTGATCGTCGGGATGGTCTACGACCCGGTGTTCGCCGAGGTCGACGCCGAGCGCGAGGTCGTGCTCGAAGAGATCGCGATGGTCGACGACAACCCGCAGGACCTCGTGCACGACGTCGTCGCGGAGGCGGTCTTCGGCGGCCATCCACTCGGCCGGCCCGTGATCGGACGCGCCTCGGTGATCTCGTCGGTCTCCCGCAAGGCTCTCGCCACGTACCACCGGGGTGTCTACGCCCACGACAACATCGTCGTCGCGGCCGCCGGCAACGTGAAGCACGAGCGGGTGCTCGAGCTGCTCGCGGCCAGGATCCCGAAGACGCAGCCTCCGCCGCGCCGCCCGCGCAAGCCGTTCACGCGCGTTCCGGCGCCGGGGTACCGCTTTCAGCGCAAGTCGACCGAGCAGTACCACGTCTGCCTCGGCGCGCCCGGGATCTCGCGCCTCGACGAGCGCCGGTTCGCCGCGTCGCTGCTCGACTCGATCCTCGGCGGCTCGGCCTCCTCGCGACTCTTCCAGGAGATCAGAGAGAAGCGCGGGATGGCGTACTCGGTCTACAGCTTCGCCTCCCAGTACTCCGACGCCGGCCAGATCGGCCTCTACGTCGGCACGCGCGAGGAGAACCTCGTCGAGTGCATGGAGATCGTCGCGCGCGAGCTCACGGATGTCTCCGACGGGAACGTCAGAGACGGCGAGCTCGAGCGGGCGAAGGAGAACCTGAAGGGGCGGATGCTGCTCTCGATGGAGTCGACCTCGAACCGGATGAGCCGGCTCGGGAAGTCGCTGATCACGGGCTCCGAGCTCCTCTCGCTCGAGGAGCTCGTCGACCGCGTCGATGCGGTGACCGGCGACGAGGTCGCCGAGATCGCCGGCGACCTGCTCCGGCTCGACCGGCTCTCGGCGGCCGGGATCGGCCCGAGCGAGGCGCGGTTCAAGGCGGCGGTGCAGCGCGTCAACCCGGCTCTCGTCGGGCGCAAGGCCGCATGAAAGTCCTCTTGCTGGGCCGGAACGGCAAGGTCGGCTCCGTTCTCGGGCCGGCGCTCGAGGAGGCGGGTCACGAGCTGGTCGACTCGAGCGACGGCGCCGACGCCGCCGTCGACTTCACCCGCCCGGACGCGGTGGAGGAGAACGTGCGCGCCTGCCTCGCTGCCGGCGTGCCGGTCGTCGTCGGGACGTCAGGCTTCGACCTGGAGCGGGTGGCGGCGCTCGCAGCCGAGCATGGCCTGCCGGTCTTCTACGCACCGAACTTCGCGCTCGGCGCGGTGCTGATGATGCGCTTCGCCGAGGAGGCCGGGAAGGTCATGCCGCACGCGGAGATCATCGAGCTGCACCACGAGACGAAGCGGGACGCCCCCTCGGGCACGGCAAAGGCGACCGCCGAGCGGTTGCCGGGTGAGACGCCGATCCATTCGGTGCGCCTGCCGGGCCTCGTCGCGCACCAGGAAGTGATCTTCGGCGGCCCGGGACAGACGCTGACGATCCGCCACGACACGACCTCCCGCGAGGCGTTCGTGCCGGGCGTCCTGCTCGCGCTCGAGCAGCTGCGCGCGTTGCCGCCGACCCTGACGGTCGGCCTCGACGAGCTGCTCTAGTGAGGGAGCGCGGCCCAGCCTCCGTGCTCGACCGTCGCCTGCTGACCGCCGCAGTGGTCGCTGGCGACTCCGCCCGAGTCGTGCGCGTGGGCCGCGCCGCGTGACTCTGTTCCGCCGAGGCACTTTTGTCAAGATCGACCGATGATCGAGTTCGTGGTCGGAGACCTGACCGAGCAGCCGGTCGACGCGATCGTGAACGCGGCAAACACGTCTCTGCTCGGCGGGGGCGGTGTCGACGGAGCGATCCATCGCGCCGGTGGCCCGGAGATCCTCGCCGAGTGCCGCCTCCTCGGCGGCTGCGACACGGGCGATGCGAAGGCGACGACCGCGGGGCGGCTGCCTGCTCGCTGGGTGATCCATGCGGTCGGCCCGGTGTGGCAGGGCGGAGAAGCGGGCGAGGCCGAGCTGCTCGCGTCTGCGCACCGGCGGTCGCTCGAGGTCGCGCGCGACCTGGGCGCGCGGACCGTCGCGTTCCCGGCGATCTCGTGCGGGATCTACGGCTATCCGCCGGAGCTCGCGGCGCCGGTGGCGATCGAAGCGGTCCGCCCGTTCGAGGACGAGTTCGAGACGATCAGGTTCGTCTTCCTGCGCGACGCGCTCCGCGAGGTGTTCGAGCGCGCCGCTGCGTCTAAGGGATCGGGGACGGGTCGATCTCGGAGAGCGAGCTCGTCCAGGAGGCGGAGCTCCAGGAGGCCGATGTCCATGACGCGCTCGACCACGAGGCGGACGACCAGGATGCGCTCGACCAGATGCGCTCGACCACGATGCAGAGCTCCAGGACGCGGAGGTCCATGAGGCACTCGACCATGAAGCGGCGTCCCAGGCCGGCTGGATGCGAGTCGCAGCGGCCCATGCCGACGGCGTCGAACGCCGCGCCGACCGACGAAGCGCAGCAGCGAGAGGTTCGGGTTCGGCGGGCTCTGGATGCTTGCCGCGCCGAGCGCGTCGAGCTCGCCGACGCCGAGCGCCACGCCCGGCGTTCGTCCTCGCCGCAGAGACCATCAGCGCACCCTTCACCTGATCCGGCGTCCACGTGGGGTGGAGCGCGAGCAGTTGAGCCGCGGCGCCCGAGACGAGCGGCGCTGCGAAGGACGTGCCGGAGAGCCGCATGTAGCCGGGCTTGACGACGCTTCCGGGCCGCTCCAGTGCAAGCCTGGCTCCGGCCGAAACAGGTCCGACGAGATACCGGCCCGGAGCTCCGAGCTCGGGCTTCGCAAAGCCGTCCTGCGTGTAGCCGAATGCGGACCAGGGAGCGGCGAGGTCGTCGGAGGTCGCCATCGTGCTGCCGATGTCAGCCGCACCGACCGTGATCACGAACGGGTCGCTCGCCGGGGCGTAGCCGATGCCGCTCGCCGCTCCGTTCGACGGCGTAGTTGCCCGCGGCGGCGACGACGACGACACCAGAGAGCCAGAGCCGTTCGACCGCCTTCGCAAGCGGGTCGTAGACGACCGAGCCGGCGACTGAGGAGTGGAGGGAGAAGTTGGCGACGCGGATGTTCTTGGCGTCCTTGTTGGCGAGGATCCAGTCGACGGCGGCGATCACGTCGCTCGTCATCGACATGCCCTTGTCGTCCGCGACGTCGATCGAGACGATCGGTGCGGTCGGGAGCTGCGCCCGCGTAGAGCTGTGCCGAGCCGGCAGCAAGCCCGGCGACGAGCGTGCCGTGGCCGCTTCCGTCGCCGGTGGAGTTGCCGGGAAGCGTGGTGAGCGTCACCTGGGAGACGACTCGGCCGCCGAAGTCGGTCCGGGTCGCGTCGACGCCGGTGTCGACGACCGCGATCGCCGGTGGCCGCGCCCCGGCCTTCTCGACGTCGGTCCAGAGCTTTGCGAGACCGGAGACTGCCGGCCAGCGCTGCGGGTTGCTGTAGCCCGCCGAGACCATCGGTGCGTCCTCGGTGATCGAGAGCAGCCCGGGCTGCGCCGACAGACGCATGACGTCACCCCAGGAGAGCTGGACGGCGACGGCCGGGACGATGGCGAGGCGCTTCAGCTTGAGCGGCTTGCTCGAGCTCTTGGTGACTGCGTCCGCGACGGAGACCGCGGAAGTGCCAGGCTCGCCGAGCACGATCACCGGGACGGCGACCATTGGATTCTGTGACAGGCGGACTGAGCAGCGAGGCGGGGATCTTCGGGGCTGCGTTGGCAGGCCCGGCCGCGAGGAGGGCGAATGCCGCGAGAGCAATGGTGAGACGAGAGCCGAGCCGCATTCGAGCCCCTTTAGTTGCCGCCGCACTGCGCGGGCCGCATAACCAACCACGGTCACCTTCGGGGCACATATGCGTTCTAACACTCCCCCGAACGAGGGTCGTCCACCGAATATCCCCCGTCTGCCCATCGCCGTCCCGAAACGGGTGACGGTGCCCGGTATGATTCAGCCGTGCTCGGCGAGGTTCTGACAGCGATCGTGACGCCGTTCAAGCGGGACGGCTCGGTCGACCTCGACAGCTTCCGCGCACTCGCGCGCCATCTCGTCGAGAACGGCTCCGACGGCCTCGTCGTCACCGGCACGACCGGCGAGGGGCCCGTGCTCTCCGACGAGGAGCGGCTCGCGCTCTACGCCGCGGCACTGGAGGAAGTGGGCGACCAGGCGACCGTGGTCGCCGGCACCGGCACCTACGACACCCGCCACTCGATCCACCTGACCGAGAAGGCGCACGAGCTCGGCGTCGACGCCTTCCTGATCGTGACGCCGTACTACTCGAAGCCGCCGCAGCGCGGGATCGTGGCGCACTTCGAGGCGGTGGCGGCGGCGACCGACAGGCCGGTCGTCGTCTACAACATCCCGAGCCGGGTCGTGATCAACATCGAGCCCGAGACGATCTCGCGGCTCGCCGAGATCGAGAACGTTCGCGCGGTCAAGCAGGCCTACGACGATCTCGCCGAGGCGAAGCACATCGTGGAGACTGGCCTCGACCTCTACGCCGGCGACGACGATCTGATCCTGCCGTTCCTCGAGCTCGGCGGCGTCGGCGGCATCTGCGTGCACACGCATGTCGTCGGGCCGCAGGTGAAGGAGCTCGTCCGGCTGTGGAAGGCCGGCGAGCACGAGGCGGCCCGGGAGCTCAACCGGGAGCTGGCCCCCTCGATCGAGCTCCTGCGCGTCGTCGGCAACCCGATCGCGATCAAGGCGGCTCTGAATCTGCTCGGGCACGAGGTCGGCGGCCACCGGCTGCCGCTCGTCGAGGCCACCCACGACGAACGCGACCGCGTTCGCGACTGCCTCTCACGGCTCGGCCTGCTTCAGCCCGCCGTCGCCTAGGACCGCGCGTACACTCCGGCGCGTGAGCCTGCGGATCATCCCACTGGGCGGCCTCGGCGAGGTCGGCAAGAACATGACCGTCTACGAGCACGGCGACGAGATCGTGATCGTCGACGCGGGTCTCGCGTTCCCGCGGGACGAGCACCTCGGCGTCGACCTCGTCCTGCCGGACATCGGCTACCTGCGCGACCGCCGCGTGAACGCGGTCGTCCTCACGCACGGGCACGAGGACCACGTCGGTGGGCTGCCGTACCTGCTCCGCGAGGTGGACTGCGACAAGGTGATCGCGACGAAGCTGACGCTCGGCTTGATCAAGTCGAAGCTCGACGAGCACGGCCTGACCGCCTCGACGCAGCTGGAGGAGGCCGAGACCGGGAAGCAGATCCGGGTCGGCTCGTTCACCCTGGACTTCGTCCGCGTGGCGCACTCGATTCCGGACTGCGTCGCGGTCGTCCTCGAGACGGCCGCCGGCCGGGTCGTCCACACGGGCGACTGGAAGCTCGACCACACGCCCGTCGACGGCCTCAAGACCGACGTCGGCCGTCTGGCGGAGCTCGGAAACCTCGGCGTCGACCTGATGCTCGGCGACTCGACGAACGCCGAGCGGCCGGGGATGACCGGCTCGGAACGGCTCGTCGGCGAAGCCTTCCGCACGCTGATCCCGCTGCGCAAGGGCCGGATCCTGGTCGTCTCCTTCGCGTCGAACGTCCACCGGATGCAGCAGGCGATCGACGTCGCCATTCAGGTCGGTCGCAAGGTGGCGATCGTCGGCCGCTCGATGCGCAAGAACCTCAACATCGCCCGGCAGCTCGGCTACCTCGACGTGCCGGAGCACATTCTGATCAAGCCGCAGGAGGCGATGGAGCTGCCGCCGGGCCAGGTGATGATCCTCTGCACGGGCAGCCAGGGCGAGCCGATGTCCGCGCTCACGCGCATCGCCTACAACGACCATCCGTCCGTCTCGATCGAGCGCGGCGACACCGTGATCCTCTCGGCGAAGCCGGTTCCGGGCAACGAGTTGCGCGTCCACGACTCGATCAACCGGCTCGCGAAAGCGGGTGCCGAGGTGCTGCACCAGGAGATCGCGCCGGTGCACGTCTCCGGTCACGCCTGCTCGGAGGAGATGCGGACGATGCTCTCGCTGCTGCGCCCGCGCGCGGTGATGCCGGTGCACGGCGAGTACCGGATGCTCGCGGCGCACGGCCAGCTGTCGCTCGAGTCCGGCGTGCCGGCGGACGCGATCATCATCGCCGAGAACGGCTCGGTCGTCGAGCTCGAGCCCGGGAAGACGCCGCGCATCGTCGACCGGATCGAGGCCGGCGTCACGTTCGTGGACGGCCTCGGCGTGGGAGACGTCCGCGACGTCGCCCTGCGCGACCGCCGCCGCCTCTCCGAGGACGGCGTGCTGATCATCGTCACCACGCTGGCGAGCTCGAACGGCGGCACGACCGCGCCGCCCGAGCTGATCGCGCGCGGCTTCGGCGACTCCGAGGACCTGATCGACGAGCTCCGCGACGAGGCCGCCCGCGTGCTGGAGGACATGGCGGCCGACGACATCACCGAGATCAAGCTGCTGCAGGAGCACCTGCACGATGCGGTCGGACAATTGATCTACGACAGAACGCGCCGGCGGCCGATGATTCTCCCCGTGGTGATCGAAGTCTGATGACCGACTGGCCTGACGTTCTCGTCGGGCACGCCGCGAGCGAGCTGACGGCACGGCGCCTGATCGGCCAGCTCCGCGCGTGCGAGGCCGCCGCGCTGGCGTTCTGCCGGCTGCTCGAGCGCTGGGGGAGGGGCGAGGCGCAGCCTCCGACCGCGGGCGGGCGCGAGGCCGCGCTCCGGCACGCCGCCGACCGCGTCGAGACTGCGCTCGCCGGGCTCGACGTCCCGCTCGGCCGCTATCTCCTCGAGCTCGAGGCCGATCAGGCCGAGGGCCGCTCGTGGTACACCGGCCCGGGCGCCGGCGAGCTCGTCGAGTGGAAGGCGGTGCTCATGCGCGCCGGCGTGCAGGCCAGCCCGATCCGCGTCGCCGCCGCCTATCTCGAGCTGGCCGTGCTCGTCCGCGCTCTGCAGGGCCTCTCCGACGCAGCGCGGCTCGACGCCCCGCCGGACGCGTCCTCGCTCTGGGCCGGCCTCTTCGACCTCCGCGACACGCTGCTCGGCTCGACCGTGGACGACCTGCGGGCCCTTGCCGCCTGAGCTTGTGTTACAGGAACACAAGCTCGACCCGCACCGTTCCGCGCTCGAGAGGCAGCTTGTGTTACAGGAACACAAAGTCTCATGAGCCCGTCGATCACCGTCGTCGGGTCGGTCAACCTCGACCTCGTGGCGCAGGTGGAGCGGTTGCCGCGGCCGGGGGAGACGGTCACGGACGCGGTCTTCCGGCGCGTTCCGGGCGGCAAGGGTGCGAACCAGGCCGTCGCGTGCGCCCGGCTGGGAGCGGACGTGACGCTCGTGTGCTCGGTCGGCGACGATCTCTTCGCGGCCGAGGCGCTGCCGCAGGAGGAGCGGTTGACCGTCGACGCGGTCCGGGTCGACGCACCGACGGGAGTCGCGGTGATCCTCGTCGACGCCGAGGGCGAGAACCAGATCGCGGTTGCCCCGGGCGCGAACGCGGAGGTACGCAGCTTCGAGCTCGCCGCGGCCGACGCGGTTCTGACCCAGCTCGAGCTCCCGGACGCAGCGGTGATCGCGGCCTGGGAGCAGGCGTCGGGGCTCTTCTGCCTGAACGCCGCACCGGCGCGTCCGATCGACGTCGACGCCGACCTGACCGTCGTCAACCGCTACGAGCTCGAGGTCCTGAAGCGCCGCGACGGACTGGTCGCGCTGACCCTCGGAGCCGAGGGCGCGGTGCTGCTCCAGGAGGGCGAGGAGATCGCGCGGGCCGAGCCTCCGCGCGTCGAAGCCGTCGACGGCACCGCGGCCGGCGACGCCTTCACCGCCTGCCTGCTCGTCTCGCTGCTCGAGGGCCGCGACCACGAGGAAGCCCTGCGCCGGTCCTGCGCGGCGGGCGCGCTCGCCGCCTCTCGCTTCGGCGCGCAACCGTCTCTCCCGACAGCGGCCGAGATTGACGAGATACTGACGCCGTGACTCCAGTCATCATCGATTGCGATCCCGGCCACGACGATGCGATCGCGCTCCTGCTCGCGCTCGCGAGCCCGGAGATCGACCTTCTCGGCGTCACGACCGTGCACGGGAACCAGACGCTCGACAAGACGACGGACAACGCGCTCCGCGTGCTCGCGCTGGTGGGAAGAGAGGACGTGCCCGTCGCGATGGGTGCGGACCGTCCGCTCGAGCGCGAGCCCCACGTCGCAGCGCACGTCCACGGCGAGAGCGGGCTGGACGGGCCCGAGCTGCCGCAGCGCGCCTCGGAGCCCATCGCCCAGCACGCCGTCGACTTCCTCGTCGAGCACGTGACCCCGGAGACCGTGCTCGTGCCGGTCGGCCCGCTCACGAACGTCGCGCTCGCGCTCGACCGGGGCATGCGGCCGGCTCGGATCGTGCTGATGGGCGGTGCCGTCGGCGAGGGGAACATGACCCCGGCGGCGGAGTTCAACATCTGGGTGGATCCCGAGGCCGCGCAGCGGTCTTCCACTCCGGGATCGACGTGACGATGATCGGGCTCGACGTCACGCACGGCGCGCTCCTGACGCCGGCGTGGTCGGAGCGATTCAGGCGGGCCGGCCGCGTGGGGACGTTCGTCGCCGAGCTCGTCGAGTTCTTCAAGCAGTACCACGCGCGGACGTACGGCTGGGACGGCGCACCGATCCACGATGCGGTCGCGCATGGCGCACGTCCTTCGCCCGGGCATCGTCCGCACCGAGCATCTCAACGTCGAGGTCGAGACGGAGTCCGACCTCTGCCGCGGCAGAACCGTCGTCGATCACTGGCATCGCACCGACCGCGAGCCGAATGCGCAGGTCGGCCTGGAGATCGAGGCGGACGCCTTCTTCGAGCTTCTGCTCGAGCGCATCGCGACGCTCGGCTGATGCCGCCCGGCCTCGGACGGGTCGCCGTTGCCTCTCTCGGCGCCGCAGCGCTCGCGGCGGGCCTCGTTGCAGCATTGAACGGCGTGCTTGCCGGGCTCGTGATCGCCGTGGGCGGCGTCGCGCTCCTTCTCTGGAGCGTCTTCGGTCGCTGAGAGCGACCTGGCCGGGCAGGGGTGGCCTCCTGCGCGTCGAACGGCTCCGCATGCCTGCTCGCAAGAAGAAGCGGCCCCTGCGGCCGCGCACGCCCTCGCGCGTCAAGAAGCGGACGAAGAAGTCGCGGACCCGAGCGGCACACCAGCACCCTGAGCTGATCGGGCTCGGGCTCGCCTCGCTCGGCCTCTTCCTGGCCTCGCTGCTCTACCTGGGGTTCGCCGGCGGGATCGTCGGCGAGAAGGTCGAGCAGGGGCTCCGCGACTTCCTGGGCAGCGCCGCGTACGCAGCCCCGGCGGCGCTCGTCGCCGTGGGCGGGCTGATGCTCTTCCGCAGCGCGCTCGTCAGCTTCACGCCGTTCCGCGTCGGGCTCGCTGTTGCGTTCCTGGGGTTGATGACCACGCTCGGCTCCGGACCACGGCGGCTTCGTCGGCAACCTCCTCGGAGGCTGGATCGACACGCTCCTGGGCAGCACCGGCGCTCTGCTCGTCGGCCTGACGGCCCTTCTCGCCGGTGGCCTCCTGCTTTCAGGCGCCTCGTACGGTGCACTCCTGCGGCGGTCCGGTCACGTGATGCGCCGTGCGCATGGCGCCGCCCGCCGCTCGCTCGAGCGCCCTGCCCGTCTCGATGTGGAGTCGGAGGAGCACCACCGTCTCCTCGCGCCCGCGCACGAGCCGCCCGTCGACGTCGTCCACGACTATCCGGACGTGATCTCCGAAGGGCTGTCCGAGCCGTCGCCGCTCCTGCTCGACCCGGAAGGGGAGACCGACGAGCAGACGACACTCTTCGATGCGCCGCGCCCCGAGGGCGCGTACGTGCTGCCCGACCGCGCGGTGCTGAGGACGTCGCCCGCCGTGGCGAAGGGCGTCAGCGGCGCCGACCAGCGCACCGCGGACACGCTCGTCCAGGCGCTCGCGCACTTCGGTGTCGAGGCGACGATCGTCGGCCAGATCGCCGGCCCGCGCGTCACACGCTACGAGCTCCAGCTCGCGCCCGGAACGAAGGTGTCGAAGGTCGCTGCGCTGAAGGACGATCTCTCCTACGCGCTCGCGACGACCGAGATCCGGATTCTGGCGCCGATCCCCGGCAAGCAGGCCGTCGGCGTCGAGGTTCCGAACCTCAGCCCGAAGATCGTCACGCTCGGAGACATCTACGACGACCTGCCGTCGACCGCGAGCCCACTGGCCGTCTGGCTCGGCAAGGACATCTCCGGCAATGCCGTCTGGGCCGACCTCGCGCGGATGCCGCACATCCTGATCGCGGGCACCACGGGCTCCGGTAAGTCCGGCTGCATCAACACGATCCTGACCTCGGTGCTGCTCCGCTCCACGCCCGACGAGGTGCGGATGATCCTGATCGACCCGAAGCGGATCGAGCTCAACTACTACGAGTCGATCCCGCACCTGCTGACGCCGGTCGTCTCCAGCCCGAAGGAGGCGAGCGCCGTCCTCACCAACGTCGTCGCCGAGATGGAGCGCCGCTACGAGCGCCTCTCGATCGTCCGCGCCCGCAACCTGCCCGAGGCCAACCGCGCTTTCCGCGCCCGCGGCGAGGACACGCTGCCGTACCTGCTGGTCGTGATCGACGAGCTCGCCGACCTGATGATGATCAGCCCGCAGGCGGTCGAGGACGCCGTCATCCGCTTGGCGCAGAAGTCGCGGGCCGTCGGCATCCACCTCGTGCTCGCCACCCAGCGGCCGTCGGTCGACGTGATCACCGGCATGATCAAGGCCAACGTGCCGAGCCGGATCGCCTTCGCCGTCTCGAGCCAGACGGACTCGCGCGTGATCCTCGACACCGCCGGCGCCGAGAGCCTGCTCGGCCAGGGCGACATGCTCTTCAAGCCGCTCGGCACCTCACGCCTCCAGCGCGTTCAGGGCGCGTACGTCTCCGAGGACGAGGTGAACCTCGTCGTCGAGCAGTGCCGCCACCAGCGCGACCAGGAGCTCGACGAGACGCTGCTCGAGCTTCCCGAGAGCGCCCTCGAGGACGACGGCGACCACGACGGCGAGTTCGACCCGGATGAGGATCAGCTGCTCGAGAAGGCGATCGAGATCGTCGTCCAGACCCAGACAGCGTCCGTTTCGCTGCTACAGCGCCGCTTGCGGGTCGGCTACACGCGCGCTGGGCGGCTGATCGACATGCTCGAGCGGCGCGGGATCATCTCCGGCTACGAGGGATCGAAGCCGCGGCGGGTGCTCGTGGACGAAGCCGAGCTCGAACGGTTCGTTATCAGCAGTTCGTAAAGATTCGTAAAGACTTCCCTTTTCGCCCAACTTAGGGTCTAATCAAGCGTCCAAGCTTGGCGGTGGATGTGACTTCTAAGGAGGGCATGTGAAAGTACGTACGTTTATGCCGCTCATCGCGGCGGCACTTATCGCGGTCCTGATGCTGGCGCTCGGCACCGGCACGGGCTCCGCGAAAACAGATGTCAAGGCGGCGCCCGCGCCGTACAAGGTCGCGCTCGTGACCGACATCGGCGGTCTCGACGACCGCTCGTTCAACTTCCTCGCGAACAAGGGTCTCAGCGAGGCCAAGTTGAAGCTGAAGATCCAGGGTCGCGTGTTCGTCTCGAAGTCGAATGCCGACTACGTCCCGAACCTCTCGGCTGCGGCGCGGGGTGGCTACAACCTCGTCATCTCCGTCGGGTTCCTGATGGGCGACGCGACGGCCGCAGTGGCCAAGCGCTTCCCGAACACGAAGTTCGCGATCATCGACAACTCGGGCGTCGCGAAGCGAGCTGAAGGGCAAGCCGAAGAACGTCCGCGGCCTGCTCTTCAAGGAGCAGGAAGCCGGCTACCTCGTCGGCTATCTCGCCGGGCTTCAGTCGAAGAACGTCCCGAACAGCTCGGGCGTGATCGCGGCGGTCGGCGGCCTGAAGATCCCGCCGGTTGACCGGTTCATCGCCGGCTACTACCAGGGCGCGAAGGCGTCGTACCCGGCCGTGAAGGTCGAGCACAGCTACTCCCAGGACTTCGTCGACCAGGCGAAGTGCAAGGAGGCCGCGCTCAACCACATCGCGAACGGCGCGACGGTCGTCTTCCAGGTCGCGGGACAGTGCGGCCTCGGCGTGCTCAGCGCCGCCAAGGAGAAGGGCGTCTTCGGCATCGGCGTCGACGCAGACCAGGGCTACCTCGGCAACCACGTCCTGACGAGCGCCACGAAGAAGGTCGACGTGGCCGTGTTCAAGACGATCGAGGCCGCTCAGAAGAGCCGCGCGTTGTTCAAGACGAACTTCAACATGACGTTCACCGTTGCGAACGGCGGCGTCGGCTACGGCAAGATCTCCTCACGGGCGCAGCCCAACTGGAAGAGGACTCTCGCCAACGTCCGGGCGCAGATCGCATCCGGCAAGATCAAGGTCACCGCGACGACTCCGCCCCCCGCAAACGGGTAAGGAATCGCGTTTACCGGAAGGGGCGGGTTTCGACCCCGCCCCTTCCGGTATGACTTCCCTATGAAGCGTCGCAGGGCAGGACTCTGGCTGCTGCTCGGCCTCTGCGCTGCATTGATGTTTGTGGTCGCCGGCTGCGGGAGTGACGACGACAACACTGCAGGCGCGACGACGGCGGCCGAGTCCGCCGGGACTACAACGGACTCGTCGGCTGGGCCGGCAATCAAGGTCGGGCTGGTGACGGACATTGGCGGTCTCGACGACCGATCGTTCAACTTTCTCGCGAACAAGGGCCTGGATCAGGCGGAGCGCGAGCTCGGGGTGCAGGGACGCGTCGTCGTCTCGCGCACCAACGCCGACTATGTCCCGAACCTCACCAGCCTCGCCAAGGCGAAGTACGACCTTGTGATCGCCGTCGGCTTTCTGATGGCGGACGCGCTGGACACGGTCGCGAAGCAGTTTCCGGACACGAACTTCGCGATCATCGACTTCGACCAGACGGCGATGAAGTCGAAGCCCAAGAACGTCCGTGGCCTGCTCTTCAAGGAACAGGAGGCGGGCTACCTCGTCGGTTACCTCGCCGGCCTCGTGACCAAAGAGGAAGGGGGATCGCAGCAGGTGATCGGCTCGGTCGGCGGGCAGAAGATTCCGCCCGTGGACCGCTACATCGCGGGCTACCGGGCGGGCGCCAGAAAGGCCAACCCGGGGATCACGACGCTGAACGCCTACTCGCAGGATTTCGTCGACCAGGCGAAGTGCAAAGAGCTCGCACTCGACCAGATCGCACGCGGAGCGCACGTGATCTTCCAGGTCGCCGGCCAGTGCGGTCTCGGTGCTCTGTCCGCGGCGAAGGAGAAAAACGTCCGCGGGATCGGCGTCGACGCCGACCAGGCGTACCTCGGCGAGCACGTCCTCACGAGCGCGCTGAAGAAGGTCGACGTCGCGGTCTACCAGACGGTGCAGGACGCGCAGGACGGCAAGTTCACAGGCGGCGCGAACAGCGTCTTCGACATCGCCTCGGGCGGCGTCGGCATGGGCAAGATCACTCCCGACGTCCCGGCCGACCTCGTCGCGCAGGTCAACCGCATCCAGGATCAGATCGCCTCCGGCCAGATCAAGAACATCCCCGACACCATCGGCTAGCCCAGCGCTGGCAGTCGGCGAGTCAGGGCCGCGAAGCGGCCCTCTTCAGGGGTCTTGCGCGTAGGGGATCCGCTCCTGCGGATCCCCTACCTGCGCATGGGGTTAGGGGCAATCGTCCCGGAGCAGTAGGATCGCGCGGATGGCGGACGAGCGGCCAGTTCTTGAACTCCGCGGCATTACGAAGCGGTTCCCAGGCATTGTCGCGAACGACAACGTCGACTTCGACCTGCGCAAGGGCGAGGTGCACGCGCTGTTGGGCGAGAACGGGGCGGGCAAGTCGACGCTGATGAACGTCCTCTACGGCCTCTACCGGCCGGACGAAGGCGAGATCCTGATCAACGGCAAGCCGGCCGAGCTGGGGTCGCCGAAGGCCGCGATCGAGGGCGGGGTCGGCATGGTGCACCAGCACTTCATGCTCATCCCGGTGATGACGGTCGCGGAGAACATCGTGCTCGCGACCGAGCCGGTGCACAACGGCGTCCTGCTCGACTACGCGACGGCCGAGAAGCGCGTGCAGGACATCTCGACCCGCTTCGGGCTCGCGGTCGACCCGCGCGCGATCGTTCAGGACATCACCGTCGGCCAGCAGCAGCGGGTGGAGATCCTGAAGGCGCTCTACCGCGGTGCGGACATCCTCGTGCTCGACGAGCCGACGGCAGTGCTGACACCACAGGAGGCGCAGGAGCTTTTCGCGATCGTGAGGGGACTCACCGAGCAGGGCAAGTCGATCATCTTCATCAGCCACAAGCTGAACGAGGTGACCGAGATCGCCGACCGGATCACGGTGCTGCGCCGCGGCAAGAAGATCGAGACGCTGCCGGCGGCTGGAGCGACCGAGGAGAGCCTGGCGCGCCTGATGGTCGGCCGCGAGGTGCTGCTGCGGGTTGACAAGCGCCCCGGCGAGCCGAAGGAGCCGCTGCTCAGGATCGAAGGGCTGACGGTCATCGATGACCGGGGGCTCGAGAAGGTCCGCGACGTGTCGTTTGAGGTGCGCGGGGGCGAGATCGTCGGCATCGCCGGTGTCGACGGCAACGGCCAGACCGAGCTGATCGACGCGATCGCCGGCCTCCGCAAGGTGAACGCGGGGCGAATCGTCGTCGGCGACGAGGACGTCACGGACGAGGGCTGCCGGGACTGCCTCGACGCCGGGCTCGGCCATATCCCGGAAGACCGGCAGCGGCGCGGGCTCGTGCTCGACTTCTCGCTGGCAGAGAACATCGCCCTCCACGACTACGACCATCAGCCCACGTCGCGCTTCGGCTGGCTCTATCCGAAGCGCATGGTGGAAAGAGCCCGCAGGCTGCTGCAGGAGTTCGACGTGCGCGGCGGCGGGCCGCAGACGCTCGCTGGCGGCCTGTCAGGCGGCAACCAGCAGAAGGTCGTGCTGGCGCGCGAGATCGACCGTAACCCGAAGGTGCTGATCGCCGCGCAGCCGACGCGAGGTCTCGACGTCGGGGCGATCGAGTTCGTCCACCGCCGTCTCGTCGAGGAGCGGGACGAGGGCCGCGCAGTGCTGCTCGTCTCGCTGGAGCTGGAGGAGATCCTCTCGCTCTCCGACCGGATCCTCGTCCTTTACGAGGGCGAAATCGTGGGCGAATTCGCTCCGGGCGTCACCGAGGACGAGCTCGGTATCGCAATGACCGGCGCGGGCAGGAAGGCGGCGTGAGCGACTCGACGCCGGCGGAGGGCGGCGGGAACGTCGAGAGCCCGCCCGCCGGAAGCGATCCCCCGCCGAGCTTCGCCACCCGGCTTGCGCTCGCGCAGAAAGCCGGCGGGCTCGTCGTACCGCTGCTGACGACCGTCCTCGCGTTCTTGATCGGGGGCCTCGTCGTCCTGGCCACGACGGGGAAGAACCCCCTCAACACCTACAAGGCGATCTTCGAGGGCGCGGGCTTCAACTGGTTCTTCCAGGTCGGGTCGTACGAGCTTCGGATTCCGTTCACCGACGCCCACATCTGGTTCCCGTGGAACGTGAACGACTTCGAGTCGCTCGCGGCCGTCAACCTGCAGCAGACGCTGATCATCTGGGTGCCGCTTGTGCTCACCGGGCTCGCGGTCGCGTTCGCGTTCCGCTGCGGGATGTTCAACATTGGCGGGCAGGGCCAGTATCTCGCCGGGGCGATCATGGCCGTCTGGATCGGGTCGTCGCTGCCCCAGCTGCCCTCCTTCCTACACGTCGTCTTCGCAATCGTCGCCGGTGCGCTCGGCAGGCGCCGCCTGGGCCGGCATTGCCGGGTTGCTCAAGGCACTCGTCGGCGCTCACGAGGTGATCACGACGATCATGCTCAACTGGATCGCGATCTGGGTCGGCGTCTTCCTGTTCGGGCTGGGCGGGCCGTTGCAGAACGACACGCAGGAGTTCGTGCCCGTGTCGAACGACGTGCTCGACGAGTCGAAGCTGAAGGTCTTCTGGGGCGACCCGCTCCTGCAGGGGCTCCACGTCGGCTTCTTCCTCGCGATCTCCGCCCTCGTCGTGTACTGGATCGTGCTCAACCGCACGACGCTCGGCTACGAGGTGCGCGCAGTCGGCTACAACCCCGAGGCGGCACGCTACGGCGGCATCTCGGTCGCGCGCAACTACTTCCTGGCGATGGCGATCTCCGGGACGTTCGCTGGGCTCGCCGGAGCAATCGACATCGTCGGCTGGCAGTTCAGGATCAACACGAACGATGTGCTCCTCACGACGATTGGGTTCACCGGAATCGCGGTCGCCCTCCTAGGGCGAAACACGGCGATCGGCGTCGCGCTCTCTGCGCTCTTGTTCGCGGGGCTCATCACGGGCACGTCGACGCGCAATCTCGATCCCGAGATCTTCCGTCCCGACCTCGCGTCGAACCTGACCCTCCTGATCCAGGGTCTCGTCGTGCTGTTCGTCGGCGCCGACGTGCTGATCCTCTCGGTGTTCGGTCTGCGTAAGCGTCGGCGGCGGAGAGTCGTGGCGGCGACGGAATGATCGAGCGGCTGCTCGAACGTCTGCCGCGCGGGGGCCGCGCGGTTGCGTGGCTCGGGATCCTCGTCGGCATCGCCGCCTTCTGGATCGCGCTGCCGCCGCTCTCGATCCGCAATCCGGTCGTTCCGGTGGTGATCGGCGTCCTCGCGATCGGACTCGGGATCGGAGCCCTCAGCCGCGGCGTGCGGCGGCTCGGCTGGGGGGCGGTGGTGATCGGCGTCCTCGGGATCGTGCTCGGCTACCTCGCGACGAGGTCGAGCCTCGGCCACCTCGACCAGGTGGTCGTCTGGTCGGCGCTGACGGCCGCCATGCTCCGGTACGCGACCCCGCTCGCGTTCGCCGCGATGGGTGGCCTCTTCTCGGAGCGGAGCGGCGTCGTGAACATCGCCCTCGAGGGGATGATGCTCTCGGGTGCTTTCTTCGGCATCCTCGGCGCCGACAAGCTGAACTCGTGGGCGCTCGGGCTCCTGTGTGCGGCGCTGGCCGGCGGTGGTTTCGCACTCCTTCACGCGTTCTTTGCGATCCATCTCCGCGCGGACCAGATCGTGGGTGGGTTCGCGATCAACTTCCTCGCGCTCGGGATCACCGGGTATCTCTTCATCGACATCTACGGTGGCGAGGGAACGCCGCCGGACATCTCCGAGATCCCGGACGTCCACCTCAGCTTCCTGTCGGACTGGTACTTCATCGGGCCCGTGCTCGGCCAGCTCAACCTGATGATCTGGCTCGCTGCGCTGACCGTCCTCCTCACCTGGGTCGTGATGTTCAAGACGCCGATCGGACTGCGCATCCGTGCCGTCGGCGAGCATCCACGCGCTGCCGACACGGTCGGAATCTCCGTCTACAAGATTCGCTATGCGTCGGTGGTGCTCTCGGGCATCCTCGCGGCGCTCGGCGGCGCCTACCTCTCGATCGGGTTCGTGAACTCGTTCAACCAGAACATGACCGCCGGCAAGGGGTACATCGCGCTCGCCGCGGTCATCTTCGGCAACTGGCGGCCGTGGGGAGCGGCGGCGGCCTGCCTACTCTTCGGCTTCTCGAGCGCCCTCGCCCAGCGGCTGCCCGCGTACTCGGATTCGGCCGCCGTTCTCTTCCAGGCGCTCCCGTACGTGCTCACCCTGATCGCGGTCGCCGGCGTCATCGGCCGCTCGATCCCGCCGGCAGCCGTTGGCCGTCCCTACAAGAAGCAGTAACGGCGGACCGCCGCGCCCCGGCAGCGCGCGCCTGTCCGTCTTCGTCGGCCTGCTCTCGGTGGCGGTGATGCCCGCCGCGATCGTGGCGACGCGATCGGAGAGCTACGACCTCCTGGACGCCGCGGTTGCGATCCCCCTCGCGGCGTGCCTCGGCCTGCTCGCGCTGGGCACTCGCACGCCGCGCGCGCTCGCGCCTCGCACCGACGCTCGGCCACCCGAGAGGGAGCCGGACCGCCCGGCTCGGCCGCTTCCTCGGGCTGCTCGGATTTGTGCTCGCGCTGACCGCTGCCGGCTCGGTCGGGGTGTACGCCCTGCTCTCTCTCGTGGCTGACTAGGCGCTGGCGGACAAGGCCGCTACCATGCGGCGAATGTTCGAGATCGGCAACAGTCTCCGTGAGGCCCGTCTCCGCCGCCACATCGAGTTCGCGGACGCCGAACACGGCACCAAGATCCGAGGCAAGTACCTTCGGGCGCTCGAGGACGAGCGCTTCGAGCTGCTCCCTTCGCACACGTACATCAAGGGCTTTCTCCGCTCGTACGCCGAGTACCTGGGGCTCGACGGACAGCTCTACGTCGACGAGTACAACTCCCGCTTCGTGGTCGGCGAGGAGGACGGCCCCGTGCGCTCGCCTCGACGAGTGCCGGCGGCTCGAGCCAGGCGGAAGGACCGGCGGGAATCGAACTTCGTGCTGCTCGGGCTGCTTGCGATCGCGGTCTTCACAGCGCTCGTGATCGCGGCCTGGCGCTTCGGGAACGCGCCGAACGAGGACATCCATGGGTTGAACACGACTCCCAAGGTGGCGGCGGCCATTCAGAAGGCGTCCGGATCCGCCCGGCTAGAGCTGCGTGCGACCCGCGGCGACTCGTACATGATCGTCCGGTCGCGCAGCGCGATCGGCAACGTTCTCTACCAGGGCACGCTCGAGAAGGGTCAGCGCCAGCGGTTCGACGGCAAGGTGCTGTGGCTGCGACTCGAGACGCCGCGGAACGTGCTCGCGAAGCTGAACGGCAACAAGGTGAAACTCGCCCCGGCGGTCAAGGCGCAGGGCGTCTTCGTGACCGCGAAGAAAGTCTTCGCGGCCGACGCGAGTTGAGCCAGGCGCCAGCGCGTCCACGGGCCGTGATCGTCGTCACGGGCAGTGAGCTCGTACGGGGCGAGCGGACCGATCTCAACGGACCGTTCCTCGCCCGTTCGCTGCTCGCACTCGGGGTCGAGCCCGCACGGATCCAGATCGTGGGCGACGAGCCCGCCGAGCTCGAGGCTGCCGTGCGCGACGCTGTCGCCTCCGCCGATCTCGTTGCCTGTTCGGGGGGTCTCGGGCCGACGCACGACGACCGCACCGTCGAGGTCGTCGCGAAGGTGGCGGGCCGGCCACTTCGGACCGACGAGGAGCTCGAGGCTCAGATCGAGGGTGTCTCGCGGTTCGCCGCTGAGCGGATGAAGCGTCCGTACGCAGACTTCGCGCAGGGGGTGACGAAACAGGCGACCGTTCCCGAGGGCGCAGACATCCTCGGGCTTGCAGGTACGGCGCCCGGCCTCGTCGTCGAGGCGAGCGGGACGCCGGTCATCGTGCTCCCGG
This sequence comes from uncultured Gemmatimonadales bacterium, assembly GCA_963697755.1. GTDB lineage: Bacteria > Gemmatimonadota > Gemmatimonadetes > Gemmatimonadales > GWC2-71-9 > CAVVWJ01. The sequence goes on from CAVOPE010000006.1 coordinate 28,807, forward strand.
GACCGCCGCCCGAGCTGCAGCGGCTGTGGCCGCGAGCGCTCGAGACGGAAGCGGTTCGTCGCGTGCTCGACCGGGGCACGCCACCGCTCCGGCGGACATTGAGGTTCTTCGGGCCCGGCGAATCGCAGGTAGCGCAGGCCTTCCAGGAAGCAGGCGGCGACGGGGATGGGCTCGAGGTGACGATCTGCGCCCGCAGCTTCGAGATCCACGTCGATCTCGTGGCGGAGCCGAGCGCCGAGGACCGGCTGCTCGCGCTCCAGTCCGGGCTCGAGGAGCGACTCGGCAGGTTCCTCTACTCGACCGACGGCCGCTCGGTCGAGGAGATCGTGCTCGACCGCTGTCGCGACCGCGGCTGGACGCTCGCAACGGCCGAGTCCTGCACCGGCGGCCTCGTCGCTGCGGGCCTGACCGCAATCCCCGGCTCTTCCGAGGTGGTCCTGGGCGGCATCGTCTCCTACGCGAACGAGGTCGAAGATCGGCGAGCTCGGCGTTCCGGCCGCCCTGATCGAAGAGCATGGCGCGGTCTCGGCGGAGGTTGCGGAGGCGATGGCACACGGAGCCCGCGAGCGCCTCGGCGTCGATGTGGCGGTCTCGGTCACGGGCGTCGCCGGCCCGGGTGGAGGCACCGAGGAGAAGCCCGTCGGCCTCGTCTACTACCACGCCGAGACGCCGGTGGGCGGCCATGGCTCGTCCTTCAGCTTCCCGGGCGACCGCGACTCGATCCGGCGGCGTTCGGTCGTCGCCTCCCTGCATCTCGTGCGGCGAATGTTGGAACAGAATGGTGACGATTCCGTGTGAGCTCGCCGGGTAGCGTGGCCGGAGATGAACGGCTTCGCCTCTTCCTTGCCCTGCGGCTCCCCGACGACGTCGTCGCCTCGATCGCCGAGTGGCAGAACCGCGAGCTGGTCGGCCGCGAGCTGGTCGGCCGAGTCGTGCCGCCCGGGAATCTCCATGTCACGCTCGCGTTCCTCGGCTCTCGCCCTGCCGGCGAGCTGCCCACGATCCTGCGCGTCCTCGAAGACGCGGCGCGCGATGCCGCAGCACCGAGCTTCGAGGTCGTCCGCTGGCGCGAGCGGCGGGCTGCTGGGATGCTCGAGCTCAGGGACTCCACCGGGACGACTGCCGCCAGGCTCGCGGGCCGGGTGCAGGGCGAGCTCGCCGACCTCGGCCTCTACCGGCTCGAGAACCGCGACTGGCTGCCGCACGTGACCGTGCTCCGCTATCGCGACCCGCCGCGCCTGTCGCCGGAGTTGCCCGAGCTCGGGCCGATCGTGCCGTCCGAGGCGGCTGCTTATCTATCCCGTCTGCACCCGTCCGGGGCGGTCTACGAGGTGCTCGAATCGTTTCCACTGAAATCGCTGAACAGCAGGGAGGTTGAAGGATGAATCGCGAGGAAGCTCTCGACGTCGCCCTCGGGCAGATCGAGCGGGCGTTCGGAAAAGGCTCGGTCATGAAGATGAGCGATCAGGCTCAGGTGCAGATCGGAGCAATCTCGACCGGCTCACTCTCGCTCGACGTTGCCCTTGGGATCGGCGGCCTGCCGCGCGGGCGCGTGATCGAGCTCTTCGGGCCGGAGAGCTCGGGCAAGACGACGCTCGTCTATCACGTGATCGCCGAGGCGCAGCGCCGCGGTGGCATCTGCGCGTTCATCGACGCAGAGCATTCGATGGACCCGCAGTACGCGCGCAAGATCGGGGTCAACGTCGACGACCTGCTGGTCTCCCAGCCGGACACGGGTGAGCAGGCGCTCGAGATCACGGAGTTGCTCGTTCGCTCGGGTGCGCTCGACGTCGTCGCGGTCGACTCGGTCGCCGCACTGACGCCGAAGGCGGAGATCGAGGGTGAGATGGGCGACAGCCACATGGGCCTCCAGGCGCGGCTGATGAGCCAGGCGCTGCGGAAGCTCGCCGGCACACTCAACCGCACCGACACGATCTGTCTCTTCACGAACCAGCTGCGGGAGAAGATCGGCGTCATGTTCGGGAGTCCCGAGACCACGCCGGGCGGTCGGGCGCTCAAGTTCTACGCCTCCGTGCGGCTCGACATCCGCCGGATCGAGACGCTCAAGGACGGGGCGGAGGCCTACGGCAACCGCGTCCGGGTCAAGGTGGTCAAGAACAAGGTGGCGCCGCCGTTCAAGCAAGCCGAGTTCGACATCATCTACGGCACGGGCATCTCCTGGGAGAGCACGGTCCTCGATGTCGGGATCGAGCGGAAGATCGTGCAGAAGTCGGGCTCGTACTTCAGTTACGGCGACGAGCGGCTCGGGCAGGGCCGCCAGAATGCGGCGGCGTTCCTGCGCGAGCATCCGGACCTCGTGCAACAGATCCTCGCGGCCATCCAGGCCCAGGCGGGTCCGGAGCAGGCCGTCTCGGCACGGCTGCTGCCCAGCGTCGCCGGCGCTGAGCAGGTGACGCCCATCGTCGACGAACTCGAGGACGCTGAGGACACGGAGAAAGTGGAGGAAGCGGAGGAGGCCGCCTCCGCCGCGTAGGACCGGGGTAGAAGGCGATGGCGGACGACCCGGACGCGGTCGAGACGGCGTTGCGCGCATTGCGCTTCCGCGACCGCACGACCGCGGAGCTCGCTGCGCGCCTCGAGCAGCGCGGCGTCGGCGAGGCCGAGCGGGAGCAGGCGCTCGAGACGCTCGAGCGGATCGGGTACGTGGACGACGAGCGCTTCGCCCGCAGCAGGGCGGAGCGGCTCGCCGAACGCGGGTCGGGCGACGCGCTGATCCGCGACGACCTCGAGCGGCGTGGCGTGGCGGCAGAGATCATCGAGGCAGCACTCGCCGGGATCGAGCCGGAACGCGAGCGAGCGGCGCGGATCGCCGAGCGCCGGGGGCCGGGTCACAAGACCGCGCGCTACCTCGCCGCGAAAGGGTTCGGGGAGGACGCGCTCGAGTCGGTCGTTGCGCAGGGTGACTGAGAAGCGATAGGATTGGGAGTGCTTCCATTCGACGTTTTACCTGCAAGCGCGTGCTTTTCCGAAATCACTGAAAACCTTGACTCGGTCCATTCATACGACGCATCGACCCGGCGACGAGGAGGAACCGCCGGCGCCAGCCTGATTTGACGCGCCTAGACCGGAGCACGGCCGCGCAGGCCGAGCGCCGGATGTGAGCACCGAGGCGAGGCTGCCTCGGTCAACCGACCTTCTCCCCCTGGAGGCAGGACGCCATGCTCACGACGCTTGCGGCGCTCATCGGACTCGCTCTCGGTGCCGGCATCGCTTCGGCGCTCCTGATGCTTCGGAGCGGTTCGCGCGTGCACGTCGCCGAGCGCGAGGCCGAGACGATCCGCCGCGAGGCGCAGATCGAGGCCCGGGAGGTGGCCGTCAAGCTTCGGGGTGAGGTCGAGAACGAGGTGCAGCAGCGGCGGGCCGAGGCTGCACGAAGCGAGGAGCTGGTGGCGGCCGCCGAGCACGAGCTCGCGCGCAGATCGACGGAAGTCGAGCGTCGCGACCAGGGCCTTGCGGACCGGGAGATCCACGTCAAGCAGCTCCAGGAGGAACTGAAGACGGCGAAGGACGAAGCGCTCGCACAGCTCGAGAAGGTCGCTGGGCTGACCGTCGCAGAGGCGAAGCATCACCTGCTCGAGCGGTCACAAGATCTGATCCGGCACGAGCTCGCTCGTAGCGTCCGTCAGCAGGAGGAGGAGGCGCGAACGGAGTCGAGGCGACGCGCCCGGGCATTGATCGCCGACGCGCTTCAGCGAGTCGCTGCAAGCCATACGGCCGAAACGACCGTCACCGTAGTCGAGCTGCCCTCCGACGACATGAAGGGCCGGATCATCGGACGAGAAGGCCGCAACATCCGGGCGCTCGAGCACCTGACGGGCGTCGACTTCATCATCGACGACACCCCGCAAGCCGTCGTCCTCTCCTCCTTCGACGGCCTTCGGCGCGAGGTCGCTCGGACGACGCTCGAGAAGCTGATCGAGGACGGACGCATCCACCCGGCCCGGATCGAGGAGATGTACTACCTCTCGAAGGCTGAGCTCGAAGATCATGTGCGCCAGGCAGGCGAGCAGGCGGTCTTCGAGGCCCGCTGCGGCGAGTTCCACGAGGAGCTCGTGAAGATCATCGGCAAGCTGCGGTACCGGACGAGCTACGGGCAACACGTCCTCAAGCACACGCTCGAAGTCGTGCACCTGGCCGGGATCATGGCGAGCGAGCTTGGCGCGAGCGTCAAGACAGCGAAGCGGGCGGCGCTCCTGCACGACATCGGGAAGGCGATGACCCACGAAGTGGAGGGCTCGCACGCGATCATCTCGGCGCAGCTCGCGAGGCGGTACGGCGAGAGCGAGGGTGTCATTCACGCGATCGAGGCGCACCACTACGAAGTGCAGCCGCAAACCGTCGAGGCCGTGCTCCTGATCGCGGCCGACGCGATCTCCGCATCGCGTCCCGGAGCGCGTGGCGAGAGTCTCGAGCACTACATCAAGCGGCTCGGCGCGCTCGAGGAAATCGCGACCGCAAAACCCGGCGTGGCGAAGGCCTACGCGCTCCAGGCCGGCCGCGAGATCCGCGTGATGGTCGAGCCGACCGAAGTCGATGACGACGCGGCCGTCCTCCTCTCGCACGAGATCGCCCGCGAGATCGAGGACCAGCTCGAGTATCCCGGCCAGGTGAAGGTGATCGTGATCAGCGAGAGCCGGGCCGTCGAGGTCGCCAAGTAGCAGCGCAATGAAGGACGTCGCTCGTCCGCTGACGGCATTCCCGTGCACTTCGAGGTCGAAGGTGCGGGCGCGCCGGCGTTGGTGTTCGTCCACGGGTGGTCGTGCGACCGAACCTACTGGAGCCGCGCAGATCGACCACTTCGCCGCGACCCACGAGGTAGTAGCGGTCGACCTCGCGGGACATGGAGAGTCGGGTGGCGGACGCCGGGAGTGGACGATGCCCGCCTTCGGTGGCGATGTCGTGGCCGTGATCGAGAAGCTGGGACTGCGCCAGGTCGTGCTGATCGGCCACTCGATGGGAGGCGACGTGATCGTCGAAGTAGCGCTTGCGCTGCCTGAGCGCATCGTCGGACTCGTCTGGGTCGACACGTACCGCACTCTGGGCGGTGTCGACACGCCCGAGGAGACAGAGGAATTCGTCCGGCCGTTCCGCCAAGACTTCAGGACGGCGGTCGAAGCCTTCGTGCGGCCGATGTTCGTGGCCGGTTCGGATGCCCGGCTGGTGGAGCGTGTCGTCGCCGACATGTCGGCTGCACCGCCCAAGCGCGCCGTCGAGATGATGCATCACGCGGTCACAAACGATGACGCGATTCTTGCCGCTCTGCCTCGACTGGAGGCGCCGGTCGTGGCCATCAACCCTGACTATCGGCCCAACGACGTCGAAGCGCTCGGGCGGCACGGAGTCGAAGCCGTCCTGATGACTGGAGTCGGCCACTTCTTGATGCTGGAGGATCCAGAGGCCTTCAATCGCCTGCTCGGCCAAACAGTCGAAGACTTCACGCAATGAGGCGTCGTCCGAGCGTGACGGGGCTAGACTGAGCGGCCGATGAAGCGGTACCACGTCACAACGTTCGGCTGCCAGATGAACGCTCACGACTCGGAGCGGATCAAGGGCATGCTCGAATCGATCGGGCTCGGCGAGGCGACCTCGCAGGCTAGACGCCGACGTCCTCGTCTTCAACACCTGCACGATCCGCGAGAAGCCGGACACCAAGCTCGCCGCCTATCTCGGCGACGCGGGGGCGCGGAAGCGCGAGAATCCGGAGCTCGTCGTCGCCGTCGGTGGCTGCTACGCCGAGGCGCAGCGCGACCGGATCTTCGAGCTCTATCCGCAGGTCGACGTCGCGTTCGGCCCTGGCTCGATCCCGCACCTCGGCGAGTGGCTCGGCGCCGGAGGCGAGGCTCCGCGCGGCCGCTTCGGCACGCACGAGCACTTCGCCGGTGACCTGCCGATGCACCGCGAACGCGCGTTCAGTGCCTGGGTACAGGTCTCGATGGGCTGCAACTCGAAGTGCGCGTACTGCATCGTCCCGGCCGTTCGCGGCAGGGAGCAAAGCCGTCGGCCTGGTGAGATCGTCGCCGAGGTCACCCGGCTCGCAGCCGACGGTGTGCAGGGAGGTGACGCTGCTCGGGCAGAACGTGAACTCCTGGGGACGCGATCTGCGTCCCGAGCTCGAGACCGAGTTCGGCGAGCTCCTGCGCGCCTGCGACGCAGTCGACGGGATCGACCGGATCCGCTTCACGAGCCCGCACCCGAAGGACTTCCGCGACCCGGTCATCGCTGCCATGGTCGAATGCGACGCCGTGTGCGAGCACATCCACCTGCCGCTCCAGTCCGGCTCGAGCCGGATCCTCAAGGCAATGAAACGCACGTACGACCGCGAGCGCTACCTGAGGCTCGTCGCCAAGCTGCGCGACGCGATTCCCGGCCTCGCGCTCGGCACCGACGTGATCGTCGGCTTCCCGGGCGAGACGGAGGACGACTTCCGGGAGACGCTGGAGGTCGTCGAGGCAGGTCCGGTACGACAGCGCCTTCACGTTCATCTACTCGCCGCGGCACGGAACCGAAGCGGCGGAGCTCGAGGACCAGGTGCCGGAAGAGATCAAGCACGAACGGCTCGAACGGCTGGTCGACGTCGTACAGCGGATCGCGGCCGAGCGAAACGCCGAGCGCGTCGGTACGACCGTCGAGGTGCTCGTGGAAGGGTGGAGCCGAACCGACGCGAGCCTGCTGCGCGGACGGACGCGCGGCAACACGATGGTCAACTTCACGGGCGACGCTTCGCCGGGCGAGCTCGTCGACGTCCTGATCGCCGCGCGCCACCTCGACGACGCTGCGCGGTGCGCAGCGCACGGCGGTCGCGGCATGAAGGTCCTCCTGACCGGGTCCTCCGGACAGATCGGGACGAATCTGGCGCACCGACTGAAGCAGGAAGGCCATGAGGTCTTCGGCGTCGACAAGCGCCAGAACACCTGGACGGACGAATTCCGGTACCTGCTCCAGGATCTCGCCGGACACTACGCATCGTTCCCCGGCGGGATCAACGGCGTCGAGTACCCGGAGGCCGACATCGTGGTGCACCTGGCCGCGCACGCGAAGGTGCACCAGCTCGTCCGGCAGCCCCACCGCGCGCTCGAGAACGCCGTGATGACGTTCAACGTGCTCGAGTACGCACGCCAACAGCGCATCCCGATCGTCTTCTCGTCCAGTCGCGAGGTCTACGGGGACGTGCACCGCTTCGAGGAATACGGCGAGTCGATCGCGGATTTCGCCTACACGGAGAGCACCTACTCGGCCTCGAAGATCGCCGGCGAGGCGTTCATCTACTCATACGCCCGCTGCTACGGGCTGCCGTATCTCGTCTTCCGCTTCTCGAACGTGTACGGGCGCTACGACAACGACCTGCACCGCATGGTGCGCGTGATGCCGCTCTTCATCCACGCGATGATGCGCGGGGAGCCGATCACCGTCTACGGCGGGCGGGAGAAGACGCTCGACTTCACCTACGTGGATGACTGCGTCGACGGGATCGTGCGCGGAATCGAGGCGCTGGCCGAGGGCCGAGTCGTGAACCAGACGATCAATCTCGCTTACGGGCAGGGCAACACTCTCGTCCACGTCGCGGAACGGATCGCCGCGGAGCTCGGCGTCGAGCCAGACATGACCATCGCTCCGTCGCTGCTCGGCGAGGTGACGCACTACGTCGCTGATCTGAGCAAGGCGCGCGAGCTGCTCGGTTATGACCCGAAGGTGCCGCTCGACGAGGGGATCGCGCGTGCCGTCGCCTGGTTCCGTGAGCACCGTGAAGCCCATCCTGAGGAGAACGTCCCCGTGACGGCAGATCACGAGGGCAGCAGCCCGGACGATGTCGAGCACGGCTGGAAGACGGTCCCGGTTACCTAGCGTCATTGCGATCTTCGGCCCGACCGCATCGGGCAAGAGTGCCGCCGCGGAAGCGATCGCCGAGCGGATTCCGGCCGACCTGGTCTCCGCCGACTCGATGCAGATCTACCGCGGGCTCCCGATCCTCACGAACCAGGACGCCCACGCGCGCCTGGTCGGCATCTGGCCGCTCGACCGCCAGGGAACCGTCGGCGAGTTCCAGACGCTGGCGCACGAAGCGATCGACGAGATCGTCGCAGCAGGCCGAACCGCGGTTGTCGTCGGTGGCTCCGGTCTCTGGTTCCAGGCGGCGCTGACGGACGTTCGCCTGCCGCCGGACGTGCCTGCGGACGCGCGTGCGCGCTGGGAACGGCTCTACGATCGGCGCGGCGCGGCGGTTGCACACCGACTCCTGGAGGCGCGCGATCCCCGTGCTGCCGCCCAGGTGCACCCGAACGACCGCAAGCGCGTCGTGCGTGCTCTCGAGCTCTGGCAGGCGGGCGGCACCCTGGTCCCGGAGCAGCCGCGCCTGTGGAGCGCCGAGCTGCGCCTGCCGACCCTCGTCGCGGGCCTCGACGTTCCACGCGAGACCCTGGAGAAACGGATCCGCGCGCGCACGGCGGCGATGTTCGAGCAGGGGGTGGAGGAAGAGGTGCGTGCCGCAGGCGACATCGTTCCCCAGGTGCTCGGCCTCGATGCCGTGCGCGGGCTACCTCGACCCGAGGCGATCACCGAGCTCGAACGAGGAACGCTGCGCTTGGCCGCGTACCAGCGGAAGTGGATGCGCCGCATCCCCGGCATCGTCATGATCGACGCGGACCGGCCGGTGGGAGAGGTGGCGGATGCGATTCTCGAAATGGCACGCACTCGGTAACAGCTACCTGCTCGTCGAGCGGGATTCCGGTTCGCCACTCGACTCCGAGACGGCACGCCGGCTCTGTGACGTCCGCTACGGAATCGGCTCCGACGGCGTTCTCGAGGTGGTTGCGTCGCAGGGCGCACAGGCCGAGATCGTGATCTGGAACCCCGACGGCTCCGTGGCGGAGTTCTCGGGAAACGGCAGCCGCATCGCCGCGGCGTGGCTCGGACGGCGCGCAGGCGCCGCTCAGGTGACGATCGCGGTTGCCGGGCGCTCGTACCCCGCGGCCATTCGCGACGACGGGACGATCGCAATGGGCGTCGGAGACGTGGAGGTGGGGGAGACCGAGACCGTCGAGCTGGAGGATGAGCGGGTCGAGCTGACCGTGGTGTCGGTCGGCAACCCGCACGCGGTCGTACGTGGCAACCCGGTGCGCGAAGAGCTCCTTCGGCTGGGCCCCCAGCTGGAGGTGAACGAGCGCTTCCCCGACCGCACGAATGTCCAGCTGGTCGGGGTCGACGGGAGCAACGAGCTGACGGTGCTCGTGTGGGAGCGCGGAGCGGGGGAGACGAGCGCGTCGGGCTCGAGCGCCGTCGCGGCTGCGGCTGCCGCGGTCACGAACGGCTGGTGCGAGAGTCCGGTGACAGTCCGCATGCCGGGTGGGGAGCTGCGCGTCGAGCTGGACGACGAGAACCGGATCACGCTCGTCGGCCCGGCCGAAGAGATCTGCGACGGCGACGTCAGGATCTAGACCGCGAGCTCGAACTCTCGGAGCACGGCGTTCAGGCTGAGACGCTCGTCGTGCGATTCCTGGCGCCAGCCGATGATCAGCGCACAGTCGATCTGGTAAGTGCCGGCCGGGAAGTCCTTCGGCCGTGTGCCGGGGACGACGACTGCGCGGGGCGGAACGGCACCGCGGTGCTCGACGGGCTCCGGACCCGTGACGTCGATGATCGGCACGCTGGCGGTCAGCGAGACGTTCGCCGCGAGGATCGCCCCGGCGCCGATGCGCACGCCTTCGGTCACGATGCAGCGCGAGCCGAGGAAGGCACCGTCCTCGACGATCACGGGCGTCGCGTTCGGCGGCTCCAGCACGCCGCCGATGCCGACGCCCCCAGCGAGATGCACGTCGGCGCCGATCTGGGCGCACGACCCCACTGTCGCCCAGGTGTCGACCATCGTGCGGGGGCCGACCCAGGCGCCGATATTCACGTAGCCGGGCATCAGCACGACGCCTTCCGACAGAAACGAGCCGTAGCGGGCGACTCCGGGCGGGACGATCCGGACACCGGGCGCATGCTGCTTCAGCGGAATCTTGTCCTGATACGAGAACGGTCCGACCGTCATCGGCTCGACCTTCCGCAGGCGGAAGTACTCGAGGATCGCCTCCTTCGCCTCGACATCGACGACCCACTCGTCGTCGACCTTGCTCGCCACGCGCCGCTCACCACTGTCGAGTGCCGCGACGATCTCCTCGGCGAGTGCGGGGTTCACAGCACGCCCTCCAGGATCTCGATCGCCCGGCGGCAGTCGTCCTCGGAGGGTACGAGCGCGAGCCGGACGTACCCTTCGCCCGCAGCTCCCAGATACGAGCCGGGCGTGACGAGCACGCCGTGCTCGAGCAGCCGTTCGGCGAACGCCTCGGAGCCCTCGGCATTCTCGCCTCGCGGGATCGCCAGCCACATGTACATGGTCGCCTGGCTGCCGGTTACACGTACCTGCTTCCTCGCGAAGAAGTCGAGGAAGAGCTGCCGCTTGCGTCCGTACGTCTCTCGCGCGCGCTCCACATGCACCTCGTCGCCCCACGCGACGACCGAGGCGCGCTGAACGAACTCCTGCGGTGCCGTTCCCACCGTCGGCCGGAACGCTCGCAGGGCCGCGACGAGCTCGGGATCGCCGGCGACGAAGCCGCTGCGGTAACCCGTCATCGACGAGCGCTTCGAGAGCGTGTTGAAAACGGCGATGTTCGTCAGGTCGCCGACCTGCAGCGCAGACGCCGGCGGCTCGTCGAACCAGAGCTCCGTATAGGCCTCGTCGGAGGCAAGCACAAACCCGTGCCGGCGCGCCAGCTCGGCGACTCGCTCGTAGAAGTCGAGCGTCGCGGTCGCGCCGGTGGGGTTGTTCGGGTAGTTGAGCCACAGGACAGCCAGGCGGTTCCAGGTCGATTCGTCGATCGCGCCGAGATCGGGAAGAAAGTCGTTCTCCTCGAGCAGCGGCAGCGCGAGCGCGCGTGCATGCGCGAAGAGCGCTCCGCGCTCGTACACGGGATACCCAGGCTCCGTGTAGGCGACCGTGTCCTTGCCGCGCTCGATGTCGACGACGACCTGCGCAAAGCTGAAGATCGCCTCCTTGCTGCCGAGCGTGGGGATCACGTCGGTGTCCGGGTCGAGCACGACGTCGAAGCGCCGAGCGGCCCAGGCGGCGATGGCCTCGCGCAGCTCGGGCAGGCCCGTGGCCGCCGGATAGCCCATCCGCTCGCGGAGCCCGGCCACAAGCGCCTCACGGATCAGGGGGTCGGTCGGCTCCTGTGGGTCGCCGGTACCGAAGTCGATCACCTCGATCCCGCGCTCCTCGATGCGCCGGGCGGCCTCGTTCAGACGGACGAACGGGTACGTGGTCTGGCGCTCGAGAATGGGGGAGACGGGCATGGTCAGACGGTACCCGTGACGAAAGTCCAGAGCGACTCGAACGCCCGCTCGAGCGCCGCGATCTCGACCTGCTCGTCGCGCCGGTGCGCGTAGCGCGTGGCACCGGGTCCGAAGTTGACCGCGTCGATTCCCCGCGAGGTGAAGTCGGCGACGTTCGTCCAGGCCCCGCCGCGGTGTGGTCGCGTACCTCAACACCGACGGAAACGGGCGCGGCCGGCTCAACGTCGATGGATCACCGGCTCTGGCCCGGCTGATCTCCGAGGTGGCGCGGGATGTCGACGATCCGGAGACCGGCTTGTCCGTCTGGAAGCGCTCGCACCTGGGCGAGATCGCCGCGGCGCGCAACGCGGATCGACGGAAGCAGGCGCGCGACCGGGCCGACCTCCTGGTGGATCCGCTGGGAGCGGGCTCGGACTACACGGTTTTCTATCACCACCTCGGCATTCCGTCGCTCAATCTCGCCTTCGGCGGCGAGGACGACGGAGGCATCTTTCACTCCATCTACGACAGCTTCCACTGGTACACGACCTTCAGCGACACCGCCTTCGTCTACGGGCGGGCGCTGGCGCAGACCGTGGGCCTCGCCACGATGCGGCTCGCCTCCGCGGACGTACTGCCGTACGAGTTCGGCCGCCTGTCCGATCGGGTGACCACCAATCTGAAGGACGCCCAGGAGCTGCACACGACCGCGCGGGACTCGATCGAGGAGCAGAACCGCCAGGTGGATGAGAGCACCTTCGTGGCGATGAACGACCCGCGGCATCCGCTGGTCATCCCCCGGCGCGAGGATCGTGCCACCCGTTCCTCAACTTCGCCCCGCTGCAGAACGGGTCGACCCGCCTCAAGTCGGCCACCTCACGGTTCGAGGTCGCGTACGGCGCGGCGCTCAAAGCCGGGGCGTCGGAGCCCGGACTCGACGACCGTCGGCCGGCTCAACGAGCTGTTGCTCAGCGCGGAACGCGCGCTCGCTCCGGAGAGAGGGCTTCCACGCCGCCCCTGGTACCGGCAGCTCCTCTCTGCGCCCGGCTGGTACACCGGCTACTCAGCCAAGACGATGCCCGGCGTCCGTGAGGCGATCGAGGCCAAGCGCTGGGATGAGGCCGAGAGTCAGGCGGCCACGCTGGCTCGAGCACTGGAGGCGGAGGCCGTGGTGCTCGACAGCGCCTCCGCTCTCCTCGAGAGCGCCCGCAGCACCGCGCACTAGACGCTACGGGCCGACGCTCACCATGCTGCCGACCGAAGGAACGCCGTTGGCGTCGATGAGGAAGATCATGTACGGACCGGGGGGTGCGTGGTTGCCGTCCGGGGGCGCGGTCGCGAGAGGGTCGTGGGTCCGGTCGTCGTGAAGGTCAGCGGATAGATCAGCTGACTCAAGTTGTAGGCATGCGTCACGGACGAGAGCCGGATCAGGGTGCCGCGCACGATGGTGCTCGGGTCGGGCGTCTCGACGGCAAACGTCTGGCTGTAGGACAGCGCCGACGGCGCAGAGGTGATCAGGGGCCGGTCGGCGAGCGTGCCGTCAGGACGGAACAGGTAGGGCGGCGTGAAGATCTGCGCCGTGCGGTGATTGACGGCCCCGTTCCCGTCGCCGCTCCCACTCGAGAGCACGCGGCCGTCGGGCAGCAGTATCGAGGTCGAGTGGTACGTGCGGCCCTCGGCCTCGATGCCGAGCGTCGACCACGTCTCCGTGGTCGGGTTCCACAGCTCGGCGTAGCGTACCGGGGAGGTCTCGTCATTGAACGCCCGGACCGCTCGTGCCGTTGGTCACGAGCACCTGACCATCCGCCAGCAGCGTCGCGTTCATCTGTCGCCGGGGAAATGCCATCGGCGCTACGACCCGCCACGACGGAGAGGGCTTGGTCAGGTCGATCACCTCCGCCGTGGCTCTCGGCGGATCGCCGCCGCCGATGTAGATGATCTTGCCGGGCGCGTACATGACGGCGGATCCGTAGCTCCGATTGCCCGCCTTCCGCGCCGTGACGCTGGTCCACTGACCGGTTCCGCCGACATCCAAGTACTTCGTGGCGTTCCGCTCCCCGGCCATGAACACCTTGCCATTCGGCGCGACGAACATCCTCGGATAGTACGGCAGGTCGACATTCGAGGCCGTCGAGAGCGTCCGCCACGTACCGCCGTTCCAGATCTCCGGCGTCAGCACCATGCGACCGTCCTCGTCGTGCCCCGCGAGCGCCAGGATCTCGCCGTTCGGCAGCGTAGTCGTCGCGGGATACCAGCGCCCCCAGCCCATCCTGCTCGTCGCGCTCCAAGTGTTGCTGGCCGGATCGAAAATGGCGGACAGGGGCAGACCATGTCCGCTCGCGATGTGGCCGCCGGACACCAGGAGGCGGCCGTCGGGCAGGAACGTGTGCCCGCTGCAGAACATCTCGTAGGGGGTGACCACCTGGGTGAAGCTGCCGGTGGCAGGGTCCCAGACCTGGCTTTCACCGCCCAGACCCCACATCAGCACCTTACCGGTTGGAAGCGAGATGCAGATGGACCGCGACTACGGGCGTGCTGAAGACCGGCCCCCACCGTCCCTCCGACGCGGTGCCGCTCGCGCCGGTGGTCGCGAAGGCCGGCGCCGACTCCTCGGCCTGCGCCATCGCGACCTGGCAGGTGCCAGTGCCCGAGCAGGCGCCCGTCCAGCCCGTGAAGGCGCTCCCCGCGGCCGGCGCGCGCCGTCGAGCGTTACGGTGACGGCACTCTGGTAGTCCGCCCGGCACCCGGTCAGGACGCGGAGCCGGCGGTGATGGTGCAGTCAATCGCGGGCGGTGAGACCGGCTGGCTCCGGACCGTGCCGCTCCCCTCGCCGCTTCCCGTCACCGTGAGCGACTGGGACAGGCTGAAGGTCGGCGTGATGATGCGATTCTGGATGACGTCGAATTGGCACGGCCCGCTGCCGCTGTTGGTGCAGGGCGCGCTCCAGCCTGTCGTGGTAGAGCCTCCGAGCCGGCGTCGCGGTGAGCCTGAGCGGAGTGTTGGCCGGATACGGTGGCCTTGCAGCCGGTTGAGCCGGCGATCCCCGTTCGTGATCGCGCACGCGATGGACGGCGTGAGCCCGCTCTGACTCTCCACCGTCCCGCTCCCGCCGCTGCCGGTTCCTGTCACCGTGACCGTGAACGGTCCTTTGAGAAACCGCGCGGTCGCGGTGCTCGCGGCGTACATGGAGAGCGTGCAGACGTCCTTTTCCCTTGCAGGCACCGCTCCAGCCGACAAACGAATGGGCCGGGTCGAGCGGCTTGGCGGTCAAATTGACGATCGTCCCGGAGGGAAGCTCGCCAAACACCCGGTGGCGGCGCGGCCCGCAGTGATCGTGCAGTTGATTCCGACCGGGCTGGAGGTCACGAGTCCGGTACCGGTGCCGGTGCCGGTGATGGTGAGCGCAACGTTGGTCGGCGGCAGCGGACGGCCGCGGAAGACTCACTGACTTCGGGCGGCTCCTGGCAACCGTGAAGGACGAACAGGATGCAGACAAGGACCGCTACGACAACGGCCAGTCCGAATCGGAATTTGAGGGGAAACATGCGCAGGCCTCAAGCGGGGAGGCGCGGAGCGGGCTGTCAGGTCCACGTCGGTCTCAAAACGACCACGGGATGAACGGAGGAAACCGCTAGGGTGTGCGGGAGGGCAGGGTCTCTCGTCAATAGGGTGCCATGAATTGCAGTGGCGCGGGCGCTTTTGGGCCCGGGTTGTGCTACCATTCGGCTCCATGACCGTCGACCCATTTCTCACCATCGCCTCCTTCGGCATCGGCATCGTCGTCGGGCTCACGGGGATGGGCGGTGGCGCGCTCATGACACCGGTCCTGGTGCTGTTCTTCAATGTTCCGCCGCTGACCGCGGTGTCTTCGGATCTCGTCGCCAGCGCCGTCATGAAGCCGGTAGGCTCGATCGTCCACCTGCGACGAGGCACGGTGCATCTCGGCCTGGTGAAGTGGCTGTGTCTCGGATCCATTCCTGGTGCGTTCAGCGGGGTGCTCATCGCGCGGGCGATGGGACAAGGCCAACAGGTCCAGGATGTGGTGCGGCTCGCGCTCGGCGTGGCCCTCCTGCTCGCCGCGGCCGGTCTGACGGTTCGAGCGTACATCCGCCTCACCGAGCGGGCGCGCCGGCGCGACGGGCGCGCCGACCCACTGCCGCAAGGTCGTCCGACGGTCGCGTTGCGGATTCTCCCGACGGTGGTGCTCGGCGCGGTGGGCGGCGTGGTGGTCGGACTCACCTCGGTCGGCTCGGGCTCGCTCATCATCATCGCCTTGATGGCCCTCTACCCGACCCTCAAGGCCAGTGAGCTGGTGGGCACGGACCTCGTGCAGGCGGTGCCGCTGGTCGCGTCCGCGGCCCTGGGTCACATCCTGTTCGGCGACTTCCACATGGATCTGACCACCTCGCTGCTGATCGGCTGCATCCCCGGCGTGTGGGTCGGGCGCACCTCTCGGCGCGGGCTCCGGGCGGCCTGGTGCGTCGTGCCTTGGCCTTCGTGCTGCTCGCGTCGGCCCTCAAGCTGCTCAACTTCTCCAACCAGCAGACGGGGATCATCCTGCTCCTCGTGCTGCTCATCGCGCCGATCCTCTGGATGCTCGTGCGGCGGAAGCACGGTTTTCCCGCCATCGCGCGCAAGCAGCGCGGTCACGCGGTCGGAGCGCTGGACCACCGCGCACCGGAGCTATCGGCGCGGGAGGAGGGGGCGAGGGAGTAGTGATGCAGGACGGATGTGTGGCATATGGGCCCTCCTGGATTCGAACCAGGGACCGACGGATTATGAGTCCGCTGCTCTAACCACCTGAGCTAAGGGCCCGTCATAGCTTACGGCGCAACTACAATCTAACCAAGCTGAAAGCGTCAGGATAGAGGAAAGCGTGCCCCTGGACATCTGACGCTGTCGTGTTTCCCTGATTGCACTAGACGCCAACTGGAGACGAGCCGTACGGAGGTCATGTCGCCAGCTTCTGTACAACGCAAAAATACCCGCCAGGAATTCGATGTTTTTGCACAGAACGATCCGAGACAAAATCGAGGAGTTTAATAGGAGCCAAAGCCAGGGAAGCGAGCAGCCTTTCGCAGGGATGTACAACGCATTGCTCACAAGGCTGGCTGTAACGGCGACACATTCGACCGCGATACGATACGCGCCCGTGCCATGTCCGACTGACGTGTCCAGGTTCAACATCTGCCAGGCTGGATCGACAAAAAGTTGGGCCATACCTTCTTTGGTAAAGCGCCAATAATCGTTAGGGCCCGGATGATATCCGATGATGAAAGGAACCTGGCAGAGAACTTCCCGCCGACTTGCAGGACGCGTAGAACCTCGCGGACGGTGAAAGCAGGATCGGGCAAGTGCTCCAGCACTTCCTGCGAGATCACCAGTTTGAGGGAGTTGTCCTGGAAGGGAAGCTTTTGATCGTGCGCAACGATATGCACGGAAGGAGCTGTGCTGATGTCGAGGTTGAGAATCTGGGGATGAAGCGTCGTCGTGCCGGCACCGAGGTTCAGGCCCCAATCCCCCGTTTTTATGTCCGCCAACAGACCCGCGATCGTACTCGAAGGACTTTGGCGGAGTCATTATGTTTGGCGTAGCAATGACGGACGACGAAATGGCGCAGCAGGGAGAGGGCGGCAGGCGGCTCACTCGTGAAAGTGGCCTCGACATGCACGAGCCGACCGTCGCGCCAAGTCCACTGAGGACTTGCTTCAATCAACTGGCTTCACTTGGCAAATTGCTCACAGGCAATAGGGATAAATTTCGGCCACCACGGTTGCAATGGATTGACGGAGCGGAGCGGTACCTGAGGTTGCAGTACCCCCACACTTCGGTAAAGGCAGCGCTCACCGGCGCCAACGGTTATGAGTCCGCTGCTCTAAGCACCTGAGCTAAGGGCCCGACAAGCCACCAGAATCTACACTCCGCCTTCGAGCGAAAGGATCCTCAGCCGCTGAGGCCTCATAGTGCCGGCTCGGCTTCACCCTCCGTCGAACATCGTCCGTCACAGCTCTTCCGCGAGCGTCCGCCGCGCTGGCGACGGCCCGGCCACGGCGTGAGATTGCGACGTGCCTTCAGATCTGCCCACCGCGCCGGACCCGCCCGGAGCGCTCGCTGACGCGCTGCGTGACCGCTACCGCTTCGAGCGCGAGCTCGGACGAGGCGGCATGGCGATCGTGTACCTCGCCCGCGACCTCAGACACGAGCGGCCCGTCGCGCTCAAGGTCATCCTCCCGACCGCCGACAGCGCCGGTGGAGCCGACCGCTTCCATCGCGAGATCCGGGTGACGGCAGCCCTGCAGCATCCGAACATCCTCCCCGTCTTCGACTCGGGTCGGACCGCCGGCCAGTCCTGGTACACGATGCCGTATGTCGCCGGCGAGTCGCTCCGCCGACGGCTCGAGCGCGAGGGGGCGCTTCCGCTGGCGGAGGCCATCGGACTCGCCCGGGAGATCGCCGACGCCTTGGCGTACGCCCATGCGCACGGCGTGGTGCACCGCGACATCAAGCCCGAGAACATTCTCCTGTCCGGCGGCCACGCCCTGGTGGCGGACTTCGGAGTCGCCCGGGTGGTCGGACCGCTCGACGCGGCGCTGACCGTCGCCGGCACCGCGATTGGCAGCCCGGCCTACATGAGCCCCGAGCAGGTCGCCGGCGAGCCGGTGGACGGGCGTTCGGACGTGTACGCGCTCGGATGCGTGCTCTTCGAGATGCTCGCCGGGCAGACACCCTTCACCGGTCGGACCGCGATGGCCCTGATGTCCCGCCGCTTGGTGGAAGCGCCGCCCGAGCTGCGGCCACTGCGCGCGGACGTCCCGCCCTGGCTCGAGGCCGCGGTCCGACGGGCCTTGGCCCGTGACCCGGCCGACCGCTTTGCCGGAGCGGCCGAGCTCGCGCAGGCCCTCGCGGAACCGATCACCGCGACCGGCGTGACCGCCGCGCAGAGCCCGCTGCCACAGTCCGCAAACCGGGAGACGGGGCTGGTCGAGCGGAAGGAGTTCCTGGACGAGCTCGAGCGTCTCCTGGTGGCGGCGATCGCCGGCAGCGGCGCGCTCGTCCTGGTCTCCGGGGAGGCGGGCATCGGCAAGACCTCACTGGTGGAGGAGTTCACCCGCGGGCAGCGCTCGGTCCGCCTGCTCTGGGGCTGGTGCGAGGCGTTGTTCACCCCGCGCCCGCTCGGTCCGCTGTATGACATCGCCGCCCAGCTCGGCGGCGCGCTCGACGCGGCGCTCCGGAACGCGTCCAGCCGCGAAGCGATCTTTGGCACGCTCCTGGATGAGCTCGGGCCCGGCCGCACGCCGACCGTGCTCGTGCTGGAGGACGTGCACTGGGCCGACGAGGCGACGCTCGACCTCCTCAAGTTTCTGGGGCGGCGGGCGCACCGGCTGCCACTGCTGGTGATAGTCACCGTGAGGGATGACGAGATCGGCCCCGCCCATCCGCTGCGATCGGTGCTCGGCGATCTCCCGCGGGGCGCGGTACGCCGCCTGGAGCTGCGTCCGCTCTCCGAGTCGGCCGTCGCGACGCTCGCCCGCCGCGTGGGACGCGCCCAGCGCGGGCTCCATGCGGCGACCGGCGGGAACCCCTTCTACCTCTCCGAGGTTCTCGCCAGCAATCAGTCGGGCATCCCCGCGACGGTGCGGGACGCGGTGCTGGGCCGGGCGTCGCGCACCTCGCCCGAGGCGCGCGCGGCAATGGAGGTCGTCTCGGTGATTCCGGGGAAGGCCGAGTCCTGGCTGATGGAGCGGCTCTTCGGTCGCGACTCGGCGGCGGTGGAGGAATGCTTCTCCGCGGGCATGCTGACCAGCGACCAGCAGGGCGTCGGCTTTCGCAACGAGCTCGCGCGGCGCGCGGTCGAGGAGAGCCTCGTCTCCAGCCGGCGGCGCGGGTTGCACGCGCGCGTGCTCGCGGAGCTCGAGACAGCCGCGTCACCGGTCGCGCCGGCCAGACTGGTGCATCATGCGGAAGGCGCCGGCGACACCGTGTCGGTTCAACGCTGGGTTCCCCTGGCCGCCTCGCAAGCCTCCGCGCTCGGCGCCCATCGCGAGGCCTCGGCTCACTACACCGTGGGACTGCGCTCCGCCGAAGCGTTGGCGCCGGACGAGCGGGCGACGCTGCTGGAAGGCCGGTCCTATGAGGATTACTTGATCGGCCGCATGGCCGAGGCGTTCGCCGCGCGGGAGGAGGCGCTGGACACCTGGCGGCGTCTCGGCGATCGCCGGCGGGAGGGCGCCGCGCTGCGATGGCTCTCGCGCCTGGCCTGGTCCGGGGGCCGACGGGCGGACGCGGAGCGCTACGCGGAGGAGGCAATCGCGGTCCTCGAGCCGCTCGGTCTCGGCCCGGAGCTGGCGATGGCGTACAGCAACCTGTCCCAGCTCCACATGCTCGCCGGCGAGACAGAGGGAGCGGTGACCTGGGGTGACAAGGCCATCGCGCTCGCCGAGCGCCTCGGCGACAGCGAGACCCTGGTGCACGCGCTCACCAACGTCGGGAGCGCCGAGATCCGGTCGCGGCCGGACGAAGGCTACCCCAAGCTCACCCGTGCGCTTCGCCTTGCGCGCGAGGGCAGCTACCAGGAACACGTGTCCCGGTGTTACGCCAACTTCACCAGCTTCGTGGCGGAGCGGAGGTATCAGGAGGCCGAGCATTACCTGCGCGAAGGGCTGGAGTACACCGAGGCACGGGACCTCGATTTCTGGACCGCGTACATGCGCGCGTGGCGAGCGCAGCTCCACCTCGACACCGGGGCGTGGGAAGAGGCCCGCCTCGAGGCGGCCGAGCTGCTGGAGCAGACCAAGCTCTTCGCTCCGGCGAGGATCCACGTGCTGGTCGTGCTGGGGCTGCTCCGCGCGCGCTGCGGCCAAGCCGGCGTCAGCGAGCTGCTCGACGAGGCGCACACGCTGGCGGAGAGCACGGCGGAGCTGCAGCGGCTCGGACCGGTGGCGCTGGCCCGGGCCGAGGCAGCGTGGCTGGCCCGCCGGCCGGCGGAGTTGGCAATGGAGGCCCGGGCCGTCTACGAGCTGTCGCTGACCAGGAACAGCCCCTGGATCCGCGGTGGCCTGGCGGTGTGGCTGCATCGCGCCGGCGCGCTTCCCCAGGTGCCGGAAGACATCCCGCGCGCCTGCCTTCTGGAGCTCCGGGGCGACGCCGTCGGCGCGGCGGCGGAATGGGCACGGCTCGGCTGCCCGTACGAGCAGGCGCTGGCACTCGCGGAGGCCGACACGCCGGCTCTCGTAGCCGAGGCAGTCCGGCTGCTCGAGGGGTTGGGTGCCGAGGCCGCGGTGGGCGTCGTGCGGCAGCGGCTCGAGGCGCTGGCGCCGGCCCCGTAGCCGTCCGCCCTGCTCGTCCCCCGCTTCGCCCCGGTGAGGCAACCGGCCATGGCGAGATGGGGCCTGGCCGCGATCGCAGCCAGGCCCCGCCCCTTCCTGCTGACCGGCGACTCAACTCGGCAGCAGCACCTTGTCCACCACGTGGATGACGCCGTTCGACTGCACCACGTCGTAGGTCGAGATGTCGGCCACGTCGCCCTTGGCATCGCGCACCACGATGTTGCGGTCGCCGTTCATCGTGAGCGTGAGCGGCTCGCCTTGCACGGTCCTGAGGGTGGCTCGGCCGTGACCCTGCTTGATGGCCTTCATCAGCGCGAACGCGTCGTACCGCCCCGCGACGACGTGGTAGGTGAGCACCTTGGTGAGCTGCCCCTTGTTCTCCGGCCGGAGGAGGGTGCTGACCGTGCCCTCCGGCAGGAGCCCGAAGGCGGCGTTGGTCGGTGCGAACACGGTGAACGGGCCGTCGCCCTTCAGCGTCTCCACCAGGCCGGCGGCCTTGACGGCGGCGACGAGCGTGGTGTGGTCCGCTGAGTTGACGGCGTTGTCCACGATGTCCTTGGTGCGGAACATCGCCTGCCCGCCGACCATGGTGGTGCCCTTGTCCATGCTCATCTCGGCCGAGCGCTCCTGCGCGGAGGCCGCCGAGGCGGCGGCAAGGGCGAGGCTCAGGACGAGCGCCGAACGGGTGGTGTACAGCAATCGCATGTGGATCTCCGGTTGAGGTGGTGGTTGGACACCTCAGCTACGCCCGGAGCAGGCCTGCGGATGGGAGATCCGGTATGCGCCCGCGCGCGTACTAGACGATCGCGTGCCGGGAGGGGAAGCTGAAGCTCGACGCGAAGGATCGCCTTGGCCCCGTCGGGGCCGGTGACGCGGAGCCACAGCGGCCCATGATCGGGCGCCAGCTCCAGCGTAAAGCCCAGAAAGGGACAACAGAGCCGCTCGCCGGAGACGAACCGGACCACGGCCTCGTACTCGGCCGGGGCGAAGCGGAACGCGAAGCCGTCCGCCAGCTCCACGATTTCCACGACCGCGCCCATCAACCGCCGCATGAGCACCTGGTGCGCATCGCGCTCTTCCACGGGAAGGGCGCCCACGTCGCAGGCCAGGCCATGCGAATCGGCCATGGAGCTGGGTCTCCGAAGACAGTCGTCCCGCCGAGCCTACGGCACGTCTATCGCGCGCGTTCTCAGTCCGCGAAACTCGGGCGGCCGCGTGCCGCCGCCACGGAACTCGAAGTGCGCGGGTACGCACACCCGCTCGCCGGGGTTGAGGCCTTGCCGCTCCGCCGCGGCGAGCAGCTGCTCCGCCAACAGCCATGCCGGCATCCACTCGCCGGCCACGATACCGGGGTACAGGCCCTCGAACGGCAGCTTCAACCGCGCCTGCCGCTCGGGGCCCGCCGGTCGTCCGAACTTCGCCACGACAACCTCACTGCCATATGACACCGCCGCGAGCACGCTCATCGCGACGTCAGGGGGCGCTACACGCGCAACGCGCGAATCTTCTCGTACAGCTCCACGTGCCGCTCCGCCATCATGGACTGGGTGAACCGCTCCGCCACCCGCCGCCGGCCCGCCTCGCCCATGGTCCGCCGGCGGGCGGGGTCGCGGCTCATGGCCTCGAGCGCGTAGGCCAGCGCCGGCACATCGCGCAGCGGCACCTCGAGGCCGGTCACGCCGGGAACGTTCACCTCCCGGACCGCGCTGGGAAGCGCCGTGGTGATCACCGGCCGCCCCGCGGCCATCGCCTCGAGGACCACCAGCCCGAACATCTCTTCGACCGTTACCGACGGCAGCACCAGGAAATCGGCGTCGGCCATGCGGCGCGGCAGATCCTCGTCCGGATACTCCCCGTACCACCGCACCCGGTCCGTGACGGCCAAGGCCTGCGCCAGCGTCCGCAGCCGCGGTCCCTCGGGACCCGCCCCGACGATGTCCAGCCGGAGCTCCGGGACCCGCTCGAGCGCGCGCAGCAGGATGTCGAGGCCTTTGTAGGCCACCAGCCGACCGATGAAGATGGCCCGGGGCGTCGCCCCGGGCGGCGGAGGCGGCACGGTTTCCCACCGGGTCTGGTCGATGCCGAACGGAATGACCTCGACCTTGCTCTCCCATCCCTCCAGTTCCGTGGACAGCGCCAGGTGGGCCCGGCTGGGGACCACGACCGCCGCGGCGCGCCGCAGCACGAGACCGGTCACGGGCCGGTACATCGACCGGCGCGAGTCCGCGTGCTGGGTGACCACCACGGGCGTCCCGCCGGCCCGCAGCAGGCAGGCGACGTCGGCGAGCGGGTGTGGATGATGGACGTGAATGATGTCGGCGCGCTTCCAGACGGCGGCGATGTACCCGGGCGCGATCTCCTGCGAGCCCAGCGCCGCGAACGAGAACGCGCGGGTGACGCCCATCCGCGCCCGGCCCGCGCTCCCCGCCTTGCCGCGGCTCTCGACCGCGACGACCTGGACCTGATGACCCAGGTTCGCGGCACCTTCGGCGAGACCTTGGACCACCCGTTCCATGCCGCCGGAGCGCGGCCAGTAGTACTTCGCGAGATGGAGGATGCGCATGATGGTGTGTCGCCAAGTTGGCCTAGACCGGCGACCGAAGTCAACCGCGCAACCGCCCTTGGTCCTGACGCGATGTGAGGTGAGATTGGGGGCGTGCGCGCACTGGTGATCTCCCGCGTCTACGCGGACCCCGCCGCGAGAGGCAAGCTCCGCGCCCTCGCCGGCCTGGGCGTGACCGTGGCCGCCGCGGTGCCCGATCGCTGGGTGCCCGCAGGACTGGAGCGGCAGCAGCAGACGAGCTGGGGGGACGACGGCGGAGTCCGCACCGTACCCATCCCGATTCGCGGGAGCGCGCTCCCTGCTGCCGATCCGTTCTGGCATGGCGGCACCGTCCGCGGATTGCTCACCGACTTCCGGCCCGACGTGGTGCAGATCGAGGAAGAGCCGTGGAGCAACGGCGCCGCGGCGATCGCGCGGACTGCACGGCGGCTCAAGATCCCGTACGTGCTCGTGACCCGCGAGAGCCTGCCGGTGAGCCGAGGCACGCTCACGAAGCTGCGGCGGAACCGCGCCCTGGCCGGGGCGGCAGGGGTCATCTCGGTGAACGAGTTCGCTGGTCGCCTTGCGCTGCGCGGCCATCCATCCCTGCCCCACCGCACAATTCCCCAGCTCGGCGTCGCGCTCCCACTCGCGCCTGACCGACCGGGCCATCCCGGCCTCAGCCTGGGATTCGTTGGCCGGCTGATTCCGGAGAAGGGCCTCGACCTCCTGTTCCGGGCTGCGGTGAAGCTGGTGGGCCGGTGGACGCTCACGGTGGTCGGCACCGGTCCGGCCCAGGAAGAGCTGGAGGGCCTGGCGGAACGTCTTGGCATTGCCGGCCGGGTGACTTGGCGCGGCGCCTTGCCTCGGAGCGCGGTGGACGAGGTCTGGCCGCGGCTCGATGTCGTGGTGCTGCCGTCGCGCACGACCCCGCGCTGGATCGAGGTGGCGCCCCGCGCCGGGCTGGAGGCGATGGCCCACGGGATCGCGGTGGTGGGAAGCGCCGCGGGGGCCATCCCGGAGTCGCTCGGCGACGCCGGCCTGCTGGTGCCCGAAGAGGACGTGGGGGCCCTCGCCGACGCGCTGCAGCGCCTGCACGATCAGCCGGAGGAGGTCCGGCGTCTGGGCGCCGCTGGCCGGCGCCGCGTGATGGAGGGGTATACCGACGCGGCGATCGCCGACCGAACGCTTGCATTCTGGCACGACCTCCTGCGCGCAACCCCTTGACTTCGCCTTACTTACGAGCGATCTTCGCCCCCCATGCCCAACTCGGTGTCCTGGAAGTCCCTGCCTGTCAGGGCGTGGTTCGGTCTGGCAATTCTCTTCGTCACCCTAGCGTCTTCTCTCTCGGCTCAAGTCCCGAACGGCCAGCAACTGCCTACGCCTGAACAGGCGCAGGAATTACTCCGCACGCAGCCGCAACTGGTGCAAGAGCTCCGGAAGCGACTCTCGGAATCCGGGTTGACCCCGGATCAGGTACGTTCGCGTCTGAGGGCGGCCGGGTACGACGAGAACATGCTCGACGATTACATCCAGGGGGCCGACACGACGCAACCGGCCCAGTTCGGGCCCCGAACGGTGGAGGCCGTGCGGTCCTTGGGTGTGCTCAGCGATGAAGCGGCCGACTCGCTCCGGTTCGAGGACTCGACCCGGGTGGTATCGGATTCGCTCAAGGCGGTCCTCGATTCCCTCAAGTTGCTCCGGGCGGATTCGCTGCGCGCGGATTCGCTTGCGGACTCGCTCGCCCTGCTCCGCGGGGAAGGGCTCAAGCGCTTCGGCATCGAGACGTTTCGACGCAATACGACCCGGTTTCAACCCGCACAGACTGGTCCGGTCGACGAGAACTACCGCCTGGGACCCGGCGACGTGCTCGTTCTGATCCTCACCGGAGACGTGGAGCGGTCCTATACGCTCGACGTCACGCGAGAGGGCTTCGTGGTGATCCCTCAGGTGGGGCAGGTATACGTCGCGAACCTGACGCTCGGCCAGCTTCAAGAGCAGCTTTACGGCCGTCTCGGGCGCGTGTATTCCGGGGTGCGCCGCGGTGCGAACGCGAGCACGCGGTTCCAGCTCTCGATCGCACGGCTGCGAAGCATCCAGGTGTATGTTGCCGGCGACGTGGTCAGGCCGGGGGCCTATCAGATGTCGAGCGCCGGAACCGTACTCACCGCGCTGTACGCCGCGGGCGGACCGACGAGCAACGGCTCCTTCCGTCACGTCGAGATTCGACGCGGCCGGGCCCTGGTCGACAGTCTCGACCTGTACGAGTACCTGCTTCACGGCGGCAATCCCACGGATATCCGGCTCCAGACGGGCGATGTCGTGTTCGTGCCGGTGCACGGCGGATTCGCCGCGGTGGCGGGCAAGGTGCTCCGCCCGGCGATCTATGAGCTGCGTCCGGGCGAGACGCTCCGGGACGCCATCGCATTCGCCGGCGGCTTTGACCCGTCCGCCGTCGACGCGCGCGTCACCATTCATCGGATTCTGCCGCCGGAGTCGCGCGGCGCCGGCGGCCGGGCCCGGGTCGTCATCGCCGTCGGCGCGGATCAGTTCAGCGGCGGAGTGGCCCCCGCCGTGCCGATGGCGCCCGGGGACTCGGTCACGGTCCACCCCGTCGCCGCACGGCAGCGTGGCTACGTGACCGTGCGCGGCAACGTCTGGGTCGAGGGAGAAGTGGGCTTCACGCCGGGAATGAAGCTGAGCGACGCCATCCGCCTGGCCGGGGGGCCCAAGCCGGACGTGTACCTCGACCGCATTCTGGTCACCCGCATGCGCGAGGATTCCAGCTTCATCCAGCTGCGCTCGGCCTTCACCGATTCGACCGGCGCGCTGCGCGAGGACCTGACGCTGGAGGACGAGGATGAGGTCCGGATCTTCTCGCGGACCACATTCCGGGTCGAGAAGTACGTCGCCATCGTCGGCGGGGTGCGGCGGCCCGGCCGCGTGGCCTACCGCGAGGGTATGACCGTTCGGGACGTCATTCTCCTGGCCGACGGCCTGACGGACGACGCGCAGCTCGAGACCGAGATCGCGCGCCTCCCCCCGATCGCCCGGTCGGCTCGCTGGCGGAGACGGTGCGCGTGCCGCTCGATTCGAGCTTCGTGCCGGGGCATGCCGCGACCGGCGCGGCGTCGCCGGCGGATGCACCGCTCTCGCCCTACGACAACGTGCTGGTGCTCCGCCAGGGCGGCTGGTCCCTCCAGCGCACCGTGGTGGTGAGCGGACAGGTCAAGTCGCCGGGACGCTACTCGCTCCGCTCCAAGACGGAGCGCCTGGCGGATCTGATCGCGCGTGCCGGTGGCCTCACGGCCGAGGCCTACCCCGGGGGCATCGAGTTCTATCGTTCGTATGCGGGAACGCGACCCACCGGAACCGATCGGCTGCCGCTGGTGCCCTCGGCGAACGGCGCCACGCGGGACTCCACCAGCGCGAGGGCTGCCGGAGCGGGTCGGCATCAACCTGCCTCGCGTGCTCAAGGATCCCAAGTACCGCGACAACGTCATCCTGGCCGGCGGCGACTCGATCGTCATCCCCGAGTTCAATCCCATCGTGATGGTCCAGGGCGCGGTCAATTCTCCGGGGCCGGTCGCCTACACGCCGGGCCGGAACCTCGACTGGTATGTGGATGCTGCGGGGGGATATACCCAGCGGGGCGACACGCGCCATCCGTACGTGACGCAGCCGAACGGCGTGCGACAGGGAGTGAAACGGCGGACGCTCATCCCGGACCAGGTGCCGCGGCCCCTGCCGGGAGCGGTGGTGTTCGTGGCCACGCGGACCGAGCAGGAGCCGTCGAGCAACGCCACCGGAGTCATCAGCACCATCGCCCAGGTGATCGGCGTGCTCGCCACCATCATCGTGGTGGCGCGGCGCTAAGCTCTTGCGGGTGAGGCCGCGTCAGCTCTGGGCGAGGTCCAGCACTTCCGCGGCGGCGTGCTCGGACAGCCGGAAGTCGGGGACCAGCCGGACGAGCAGCTCACGGAGCTCGTCGTCCGGCCGGCCCGCGCTGGCCCCCTCCACCAGCAGATCTATCCCCGTTCCCAGTCCGATCGGAAGGGTACCGTTCTTCGCCCGCAGCACCTTCGGGTGGTCGGTGGGAATGGCACTTTCGGAGTCGAAGAACAGCTCCTCGTACAGCTTTTCTCCCGGCCGAGTGCCGGTAAACCGGATCTCGATATCGGTGCCGACATCGAGCCCCGAGAGCCGGATCAAGTCGGTGGCGAGATCGACCACCTTCACCGGGTCTCCCATGTCGAGCACGAACACTTCACCACCTTGACCGATCGCTCCCGCCTGAAGCACGAGCTGCACCGCTTCCGGGATCGTCATGAAGTAACGGCGCATCTCCGGATGGGTCACCGTCACCGGGCCGCCATTCTGGATCTGCCGGAGAAACGTGGGGACGACGCTGCCTCGGCTGCCGAGCACGTTGCCGAATCGCACGGCGACGAACTTCCGCTCGTGCGTCTCCGCGATGGTCTGGACGATCTGCTCGGCCATCCGCTTGGTCGCCCCCATGATGTTGGTTGGCCGGACCGCCTTGTCGGTCGAGATGAGGACCAGGTGCTCGGCGCCGAACTCGGCGGCCAGCTCCGCCACGTTTCGAGTGCCGAGGACGTTGTTGGTGATCGCCTCGGCGACATTCCCTTCCATCAGCGGCACGTGCTTGTGGGCCGCGGCATGAAAGACGGAGTATGGCCGATACTGGTCGAACACCTGCCGGAGTCGCTCGCGGTCACGCACGTCCGCGACGACCGGAACCGTGGTCACGGTGGGGAAGAGTTCGGTCAGCTCCACCAGAATGTCGAAGATCGAGTTCTCGCCGTGGCCGAGCAGCACGATCTGCGCGGGCTCCAATCGGGCTAGTTGGCGGCACAGCTCGCTCCCGATCGACCCACCCGCACCGGTCACCAGCACCGTCTCACCCGTAGCCAGCGAGCGCACCTGCTCCAGGTCCGTCTGGATAGGCTCGCGGCGGAGCAGATCCTGGATCTCGACCCGCCGCAGGGACGCGATCGAGACCTTGCCCGATATGATGTCGTAGATGCTCGGCACGATCCTGGTCCGGACGCCGGCCTCCAGCGCGGCGCGCACCACCTCCCGCACGGTCCTACCCGGCGCCCGGGGCATCGCGATGATCAGCTCGTCGACCTCATTCGCCAGCGCGATGTCCTTGATCCGTCCCAGCGGCCCGAGCACGGGCAGATCGTGCATCCGGTGGCCGTGTTTCGAGCGATCATCATCGACGAACGCCACTGGCCGCAATCCCAGCTGCGGATGTCCCAGCAACTCCTTCACGATCATCTCGCCCGCGGCCCCCGCCCCGACGATCAGGACGCGTCGACCGTCCTCCAGCCGATGGAGCTGCCCCCGTCGGCCGGCCAGCCGCACGGCCAGTCGGGGGGTCGCCGCGGCAACGGCGGTGATGAGGCCATCCATGAAGAGCACCGACACGGGCACCCGGACGGTTACCAGCCCGAGCCAGAACATCACGAATCCCCCGAGCGCGCACACCGCCCCGGCAGTGATGCTGGCCGAGATCAGGCGCTCGAGTTCCACCACCCCTGCGTGACGCCAGAGCCGGCGGTAGAGGCCGAGCCTCCAGAAGCACAGCACCTTGGCGGGGACCGCGAACAGGAGGTAGACCATCAGCGTGTGCCTGTGGCCCGCCCCCCACGTAAATCCTTCGAATCTCAGGGCATATGCCAGGACGGTCGCCGAGCAGAAGAACACGATGTCGCACGCGAGCAGATACCGATTGCGGATGTGCCGGGGCGATGCCCAACTTACGGTCGTTGGCATGGGGTCAGCCGCCGCGGCGCCGGAGCGAACGCCAGGTTGTTGTCTGGAAGCCTTTGGTCGCGCGGTCAACGAGCATATTCCTACCGATCGGGGAGTGTCGAAATGACTCCAGATCACGCAAAAGAGTAATCAGGAACGCAAGGCCCGCGCCAATCGTGGCCCGCTGGGGCGCCTGCCCTACCTCCGAGCCGCGGAACTTTCCGATATACCGCGGCGGACGCGGCTGCGACGACCGTGTATGCCAGCAACATGTTTCGCAATGGTGATTGCCCCTTCCCGACTGATAAGACAACCGTCCGCGCCCGCCCAGTAGACCTTGGTGCACGGACACCTCTCCAAGTTCGCCTCACAGCACGAGCTTCGCCCCGAACTTCAACACCTCTCTGGGTGACACGACCGTGAAGACGAGGGGTACGAACGGCGCCAGCGCGGCCGCGAGCAGCGCCACAACGGCCATGACGTCGAACGGAATCGGCCGCATGGCCCGAACGTTGGCGGCGATGGAGTACAGGTCCGTCGTGGCCGAGAAGTCCGGGGCGGACAGTGCATCGTCGTCGACGGTCGCGCCCCGCGCGAGCCACCGCTGCTCGAAGCGTCGGCCCAGGGCGTCGGCCAGCTCCCCATAGGCGAAGGTGCCCCGGACTCGCGCCCGGAGCAGCGGTCGGCTCAGCACCAGCATCGGGGACACGAACAGGACCAGCACCAGCACGATGAGGCTGACGGGGACCGACAGGTATGCCTCCGGCGGACGGCCGTCGAACAGCGATCCCCTCGGCGACGCCGCCGGCGGCCGCGGCCCCTAGGCCGAACGCGACCGGCATGAACGCCCGCAGCGACGTGCCCACGAAGCGGAGGCCGCCGGCGAGGTCGGGATGCGCCGGGACGATCTGGAGGTCGAGCCAAGAGATCTTCCAGAGGAACCGGGCCCACGCCGCCAGCCGCCACAGCCACGCGACCATCAGGAGCCACGAAGATCGGCTGGCTGACCAGCAGGCGCCACCACCCGGCGAGGGAGGTGACCCGTCGCCCGTCCGGGCGCCTCAGCTTAGGAGCCCACGGAGAGTCTCGCAGACGCGGCGGACTCACCGTGCGGGATACTCCTGGTCGGTCCGGTCGACACGGCGTGCCTCCGGCTGGCCTCGGAGTACAGATGGCGAGCGAGCCTCAAGAAAAAGCCAAGCGCCAGACCACCTATGAGTCCGAGCAGCGCCTTGAGGATGGTCCGTCGCGGATCGGGGCTCGCCGGCAGATCCGGTGGTTCCAATACCGTGATGACCGGAGTATTGCGCACCTCGTCGATGCGTGCCTGCTCGTACGATTGGGCGAGGGACGTATAGAGTTGCTGCTGAAATTGGACATCGCGCTCGAGACGGTCGTTCTCGAACTTGAGCTGGGGTGAATTCCGAAAGTCCCGGTTCGCCTGGAGGAACGCCTTGTGCCGATTCTCGACGAGGCGCAGACTATCGGCCGCCTCCTTGAGCCTTGCCTCGACGAACCGGCGCTCGGCACCAGCCCGCGTCTGGCGAGTCAGCAGGTTGAAGTGGCTCACCATCTCGATCAGGCGAGCAGCCACCTGCTGTGACAACGGGGACCAGGGCGTGGTGACCTCGATGCTGACCATCCCGGTTTCCCGGTCCGTCATGATCTCCAGGTCGTCGAGCAGGCGCTTGACCGTGGCGTCCCGGCGCGCCTCCGGTGTCTTGCCGCTGGCCTCATACAGATCGATCAGGGTGCCGCCAAGCGTGTCGCTTCGCCACGCGAACCGGTACCGGCTGAGGACGACCTCCCGGAGGACGTCTCGGGACTTGAGCAGGCTGACGTAGAAGGCGGGTGACGAGGACGGATCCGCCGCGGTCACGGGCAGGCCGAATTGCGCCGCCAGGCCGGAGAATTGGGATAAGGTGCCTTCAGGGTTCTGAGGGACGAACACCGCGGTCGAGGTATAAGTCCGGCCGCGCAGCACCGTGAAGCCCACGACGAGGAGCATCAGCACCACGCCGAAAGTCGCTACGAAGCGCCGCTCGCGGCGAAGCAGCCGGGCCATCTCCGGCAGGGACAGCTCGTCCTCGAGAGCAACGCGGCCCGGCGGTCCATCCGTGATGCTGGCGGCGGGTTCTTTCGGGCTCATGAGCTCCACTGGCCAGGGGTGCGGTCGCCCTCAAGATACCCGTACTCCGCACCGCGAACAAACGCGGGCCGCACCGACGCGTCGGCTTGCGGCGAGGGCCGGGGCCAGTCTACCATACCGAATCGCGAATCCGTCGAGCCTGATGAAGCGTGGTCTGGATCTGGCCCTCGCAGGCGCGTTCCTGCTGTGTTTGACGCCGCTGATGGCGGCCCTTGCCGTGGTCATATGGCTAGTGATGGGACCCCCGGTGCTCTTCACACAAGAACGTGCCGGTCTCGGCGGGCTGGCGTTCCGAATCTACAAGCTCCGCACCATGCGGCCCGTCGGGGTCGAGTCGAACACGGATGCGGAGCGCGTCACGCCTTTGGGGGCATGGCTCCGGCGCTGGAGCCTGGACGAGCTGCCCCAGCTGTGGAACGTGGTCCGGGGCGACATGAGCTTGGTGGGCCCGCGTCCGCTCCCCATCCGATACCTGCCGCGCTACACCCCGGTCCAGGCCAGGCGCCATGTGGTCAGGCCCGGACTCACGGGCTGGGCCCAGGTGAACGGGCGGAACGTGCAGACGTGGCAGGAGCGTCTGACGCTCGACGTCTGGTATGTGGACCACCGGTCGCACTGGTTGGACCTCAAGATCCTTTGCCTCACGGTGGCCCGCGTGCTCAGTGGTAAGGGCGTGTCCCAACCCGGGCACGCGACCATGGAGGAATTCGGCGGGCGCTAGGAGAGATCGCGTGGCGCAGACCCTGGTCGCCATCTACGGGGCGGGCGGCTTCGCCCGCGAGGTCGCATGGCTCGCGCGCGTCAGCGGCGGTGCCGATGGTCACGTGCGGGTGGCGTGCTTCGTGGACGATGATCCCGATCGGCGCGGGCAGGTACTGAACGGGATTCCGGTGCTGGGACTCGAGGCGGCGCGGCGCGAGCATCCGACGGCCCGGATCGTGAGCGGGATCGGTCATCCGGCGACGCGCGAGCGTGTCATGACCGCGGCTGCGGCTGCCGGGTTCGAGTGCCAGGCGATCGTGCATCCCCGGACGGAGATGTCGGAGTGGGTCGAGGTCGGCCCCGGCACGGTGATCTGTGCTGGCTGCACCCTGACCACGAACATCACGCTCGGGCGACACGTGCAGATCAACCTGGATTGCACGGTCGGGCACGACGTTCGCCTCGACGACTATGCGACCCTTGCGCCTGGCGTCCACGTCTCCGGCTGGGTGCACATCGGGCGACGTGCGTATCTGGGCACCGGGGCGTGCATCATCAACGGCACCGAAGACTCGCCGCTGGTGATCGGCGACGATGCGGTGATCGGTGCGGCGGCCTGCGTGGTCAGGCCGGTGCCGCCGGGAATCACCGTCGTCGGAGTGCCGGCGAAGCCGCGGTGAGATGGCGGCGGAGAGCCTCGATCACACGATCTTGGCTTGCCGGCGAGAGGCTCGAGGACGAAGGGAGGCAGAGGCCCCGCGCGTACAGTCCCTCTGCCACCGTGCCGCCGATACGTTGGGCAGCGCCGAAGAGCGGCTGCGTGTGCATGGGCCGCCAGACCGGCCGAACCTCGATACGCTCGGGCGCGAGCACCTCCACCAAGTCGCGCGGAGACATTGCCTGGATCGCCGGATCGAGAAAGACTACCGTCAGCCATCTCGTGTGGCGGCCCCAGGAGGCTTCGGCCTGGAGCGCCAGCCCGGGAAGGTCGCAAAGACCCTCCCGATAGCGCTCGGCGATGGCGCGCCGTGCGTTTACCCGGTTTTCGACTATACGGAGCTGCCCGCGTCCAATCGCCGCGAGCACGTTGCTCATGCGATAGTTGTATCCCACCTCGCGGTGCAGATACTCGACCGCGGGCTCGCGCGACTGATTCGCCCACTTGCGGATGGCGGCGGCCTGGGCGGGGTCGCGGGCTACGACCATCCCTCCACCGGTCGTGGTGATGATCTTATTGCCGTTGAAGCTCAGGATCGAGAGCGACGCGGTAGTGGCGGTCTGACGTCCGCGATAGGTGGAGCCCAACGATTCCGCCGCGTCCTCGATGAGGAGCACGCCGTACTCATCGCAGGCGGCGCGGATCGGGTCGAGGTCGGCATGTTGACCGTAGAGATGTACTGCGATCACGACCTTGGGCAGCTCGCCTCGGGCGGCGGCGGTCCGAAGGTAATCCCGGAGGAGCGCCGGGTCGAGATTGCCGGATACCGGCTCGCTGTCGATGAAGACGGGTTCCGCGCCGAGGTACAGGATCGGAAACACCGAACCGGCGAAGGTGAGCGTGGAGACGGCGACGCGATCGCCGGGGCCCACGCCGGCCGCGCGAAGCACCAGGTGCAGGGCCGCCGTACCGCTCGAGACTGCGACCGTGTGGAGACCGCCGCCGAGGTACTCCGCGATCTCGAGCTCGAACGCGTCGAGCTGCGGGCCCACCGAGGACAGCCAGTTGGACCGGAACGCCTGGGCGACGAAGTCCGCCTCAAGGTCGCCCATGTGCGGTATCGAGAGATAGATCTGTTCGTCGCCCACGCGGCCTCCTCCCGTCCGAGACGGACCGAGTGTACACGGGCGCCTTGCGTCGAGCAAGCGCGGACAACCCGAGCATGACGTCCGTGCAGGTGCTGCTCGCGACCTACAATGGCCGCCGCTACCTGCCCGAGCTGCTCGAGAGCGTCCTCGCACAGGAGGACGTCGCCGTAGAGGTGCTTGCCCGTGACGACTGCTCGAGCGACGGCACCTGGGAGCTCCTCCAGGACGTCGCGGCCACGCACCGCGTCGTCGCCTGCCAAGGCCCCCGGCTAGGTCCGGCCCGGAGCTTCTTTGCGCTCCTCGAGCGCTCCTCCGCCCATGCCGACTACTTGGCGCTCGCCGACCAGGACGACGTCTGGCATCCGGTCAAGCTGCGACGCGCCGTGGACCTGCTCACCTCAGTGGGAGCGGATCGGGCCGCCATGTACTGTTCCCGCCTGACGTTGGCAGCCGAGGATCTCACTCCGCTCGGACTATCCGAGGCGATGCCCAAAGGGCCATCCTTCGAGAACAGTCTGCTCCAGAACATCGCCACGGGGTGCACCATCGTGCTGAATCGTGCCGCGCGATCCGTACTGCTGCGGGAGCTGCCCTCCACGACGTTCATGCACGACTGGTGGTTCTACCAAGTGGTGGCCGGACTCGGTTCGGTGGTGTACGACGACCGCTCCTTCATCCTGTACCGCCAACACGGCGCCAACGCGGTGGGGGGGGCGGCGACGCTGGCACGTAGGCTCCGCGTCCGCGCCGAACGATTGTTGCGCAGACGTCTGCGGTTGTTCGGACCGGAGCAGCTCCAGGAGCTGCTCCGCATCCACGGGCCTGCCCTGCCACCGCGGCGCCGCGCGTTGCTCGAGCGGCACCTGGAGGGGCGCCGCCGCCTGCGCGCACGGCTCCGACTCGCTCTCGGACGCGATGTTGTGCTGCAACGGAGCTGGGAGCAGGCGCTCGTCCGGTGCCTGATACTGGGGAACCGCCTGTGAGCGAATCCTCGGCGACGCCGGAGTCGCCCGCCTTCCTGGTCGTGGCGCCGTTCTTCAGTCTTACCTGGTCGGGGAATCGGCCCCGCCTTGTGGCGGAAGCGCTCGCCGGGTTGGGCGCGGTCGACCTGGTCACCGGCGATTTCGACCACCAGCGCAAGTCCCGCAGGCCAGCCGAGTCCTGGTCGGTGGTTCGGCGCATCGTGCAACTCCCGACGCCAGCCTACCGCAGCAACGTCTCCGTCCGCCGTTTCGTCTCGCATCTCGTGCTGTCGATCCGCGCCGCGCGCTATGTGCGGGCCAACGCCGCCCGGTACACCGCGGTGTACGTTAGCGCGCCGATCGCCCTGCTCGCGGCGTGGGCCTTTGCATCCGGGTCGGTGCGCCTGCGCATCCTGGACGTCGTAGACGTGTGGCCGGACAGCCTTCCGTTTCCTCGCTGGCTCCGGCTGCTGGGGTGGCCCGGTTTTCGACTCTGGCGGTGGAGCTTCGAGATCGCCTGCAGCCGTGCCGATGTCCTCCTCGCGGTGTCGGACCAGTGCCTTGCCGACGGGCTTCGGCATTTCAAAGGGCCGGCGGCGAGAGCGGCGCGCTTCTACCCGAGTCACGACGCGCTGCCCGGCGCTGACCCTGCCCGTGAGGCGGTCTTCACCATCGTTTACGTCGGCAACATCGGGCGGCTGTACGACCTCGACACCCTGCTCGCCGCGATGTCGCTCGAACGGGGACGATGGCAGCTATTCATCGTGGGCGAGGGGGACCGGCGCGCGTGGCTGCTGGAGGAGCTGTCGCGCCGGGACCTCCCGCATGAGTATTTCGGGTCGGTATACGAGCCGGCCGCGCTTGCGCGAATACTTCGTCGCGCGCATGTCGGCTTCAACGGCTACCGTGACACCTCCGCCGCGTTCTCCTACAAGGCGGCGACCTACCTCGCGGCCGGACTCCCGCTGTTGAATTCCATGAGTGGGGACCTTGAGACGCTGGTCCCCACCCACGGCCTTGGCAGCAACTACCGAGCGGGAGACGTGGACAGTCTCTTGGCCAGCCTCCGCACGATCGAACAGTCGCCACCGGAGCACTGGGAGCTCCAGAGCCGCCGGTACTTCCAACACGAAGTTGAGCACTCGGCGGTGGTCGCCAAGCTGCGTCGTTTTCTCGACGGCTGTGTGCGCCGCCCGGAGGCGCCGGCGTCCTCCACCCGGTCCGTTCTGGACGAGGTGCTGGCGGTGCTGGTCCTTTATCGACAGGACCTGGCGCAGTCGCCGACCTACCTGAGCCTGGGCGGCGAGCTGCGTCGGCTGGGCGCGCAGCTCGACCTGCTGGTCTACGACAATAGCGAGCAGGCGAGCTCCCTTCCTGAGAACGCTCCGGCAGATGGCTGGAGGATCAGCTACCAGCACGACGGGACCAACCCGGGGGTGAGCCGGGCGTACGTGGAAGGTGCCCGGTTGGGAGCCAGCCGCGGGAAGCGATGGCTCTTGCTGCTGGACCAGGACACGGTCTTTCCGCCAGGTGCTCTCGACGCCTATGTCGACGCGGTCCGCCGCCACCCCGACGCCCGTCTCTTCGCGCCGATCCTCCGGGTGGCGGGCCGCATCGCGTCGCCCTGCGGGTACCGGTTCAAGCGCGGTCGACCGCTCGAGGGGATCCGGCCGGGCACGCTCGCGTTTCGCGGCCGATCGGTGGTGAACAGCGGCCTCTGGATCGGGCTCGAGGCGTATCTAGCCGCGGGCGGCCATGATCCGCGCATTCCCCTGGACTTCGCCGACCACGAATTCATCGCGCGCTACAAACGCCGCAGCGACTCGCTCGTGGTGGTGGACGTGGAGTGTCGGCACAGTCTGTCCGCTTCTCAGCCGGCGCGCCCGGCGGCCGTTGTGGAGCGGTTCCGCTACTACTGCCTGGGCGCGCGGCACGCCACCCGGGGCGTCTGGGATGGGCTTCTCACCGCTGGCGTCGTCGCCGGTCGAGCGCTGCTGCTGGCCCTGCGGCACCGCGAGCCGGCGTTCCTCCGCGTCGCCGCCGACACCCTGTTCCACCGGGACGCGTCATGACGGCACGGGACCGCGAGGTGGGACCGTTGATCAGCGCGCTTCTCTTCGTCACGCTGGCGGAGCTGATGCTCCTGGGAAGCGGTCGGCTGATCCAGTTCGGGCCACTCACGCTCCGCATGTACCTCTACCTGATTTGCCTGGTCACGGGACTGCTGCTCGTGCTCAAGCGGGGCGCGGTGGATCGCGACCTGGCGCTGCTGAGCCTCGCCTTTGTGGGGCTGACCGCCTGGTCTGCCGCCGTTGGCCTGGTGAACCACGCGCGGATGGAGCAGGTCGTCGAGGACGTCAAGCCGCTGCTGTTCTTTCCGATCGTGTTCTTCTTCGCGTCGACGATCAGAACGGTGGAGCAGGTTCACCGCGTGGGCACCGTCATCCGGTTTTGCTCGCTCGTGTTGGCGGTCGCGTACATCTTGGCGCTCGTCTTGATCGCCCTCAGAATCATTCCGTTCCGCGCGGTGTACGAGGTCCTGAGCCAGAGCGGCGAGTTCTTCTTCCGAGGGCACTCGGGCGCGTTCTACAAGGGATTTCTGTACCTCGGGGTGGGATTCTGCTTCTTCCTGACCGGGACGCGTCGCTCGACGATCCTGGCCGGGCTCCTCTTCCTGGCCATCGCCCTCACGTTTACGCGGGGTATGCTCCTCGCCACAGTCCTGACCGCGGGTATCGCGGCGGCACTGCACCGCCGGAGTGGTGTCCGGCTCCCCATCTATCTCGGCACGCTGCTCGTGAGCCTCTCTCTCGCGCTGCCCTGGCTGGCGCGGGTTTTTGCCGACCGCGCCCGATCGGACGTGGTGCGGCTGACGGACGCGCGGATCGTCGGCGAAAGCACGACGTGGCTGAGCCTGCTGGTGGGGCATGGGCTGGGCACGAGCGTCGGCTCCCGCGAACGCATCGAGGCCTCCTACCTGGAGCTCCTGCACCAGCAAGGAATGCTTGGGCTGCTGTTCTGGGGGTGGGTGGCGGTGCTCGTCGCACGAGCCTACTTCCGCGCTCGCCGGGCGGGACATGACGCCGAGGCCCAGGCCTTCTCGCTCGCTGCCATGTTCGTCTACCTCGAATCGGCCACGAATCCATTCCTCACCAATCCGATCGGCATGTCGATGGTACTGGTGGCACTCGTGGCCCTCAGGTGCCTGGCCGGGCTGCCGCGGTTACCCGGTGGCGGAACGGGCGATGGCGTGATCGCTCGGGAACGGGGAGCGCCGCCGCCATCCGGCACTGAGGTCGAGCCATCGCACGTTCTCGTGTAGAGCGGGTGCTTCGCGCACCACTGGGGGACGGAACTCACGGGCGACGCAGGCGACGGCCGCGTGCCAGGGGAGCTGTGGGTCGACGTACGAGATGCGGAATCCCACCGCGTCCGTGAGGCGTAGGAGGCCCAGCGTGTCGAACACATGGTGATGCATCGACCGGAACTCGGGATTGCGGCGGACACGGTCCATAAAGACCGCTCGGTCGCCTGCCCCCGGATCCCGCGCGAGGTCGTGGAGACCGAAGGATCTCTTCGAGATGGGTCTGATCGGACTCTCCCGTACCGTTCTGGTAATCCTCGACCAAGTGGGCCAGCGGGGTGATCGGCCGCCGATGATCGAACGTGCCGTCCCGGTGCGGGGCCACCAGGAAGAGCAGGCCGTTGGGGCGGAGGACGCGGGCCCATTCGCGCAACGCTGCCACCGGGTTCGCCAGGTGCTCGATCACGTGGGACGCGAGCAGCACATCGTAGCTGCTGTCGGCGATGTCAGCCAGGAGGGTGGCCTCGGCGACGAACGTACGGCGAACCAGTCCTCGCGGCAGCGTCCGGGCGATCGGCCCGGCCTCCTGGTCCCAGAGCGTCTCCGTCGAGTAGTTCACCAAGTCGAGCGCCGCCAAGGCCGGGTACAATGGCCAGAGGCGTCCGCGACGAAAGACGCTGCTCGGACCACCGATCTCCAACCCCACGCCACCCGATGCTGCGTCGCGTACTGCCGCAAAATCGCCTGGGTGTACCGCGCGCCAGGCGCATCGAAATGCACGCTGGGCCCACTCGACGTGCTGGCGGATGTACCTGGCCGAACGATGCCCTCGCGAGACTGCACTGGCAGCAAGCGGCTCGACGTGCCGGTTCATTGCCCCTGTCGGTCCCCTCTCAGACGGCGCCGGCCCGCATCAGGTCATGCAGGTGAACGATGCCGATCACCCGACGACGGGCATCAATGACCGGTAAGGCCATGACGCGATAGCGCTCCATCCGGCCTACGGCGGCGGCGCCAAGCTCATCCGGCTCGGCCGTCCTGGGTGTGGAAGTCATCACGTCACGCACCGGCACCGCCAGAAAATTCTCTTCGCGCTCCATGAGCCGGGTCAGATCGCCCGACGTCACCACGCCCAGCAGCTCGCCGGTTGCGTTCACAATCGCGACGGTGCCGCGCATCTCTGCCAGGGTCACGACGCAGGTGCGCATGGGTGCATCCGGCGGGAGAGTGGGGAAGCCTTCTCCGATCATGACGTCTCGGACCCGCAGCAGTCGGCGCCCAAGGCTGCCGCCCGGGTGGAGCCTGGCGAAGTCTTCCTTTCGGAACCCGCGCTGTAGGAGCAGTGTGACAGCCAGGGCGTCGCCCAGCGCCAGCGCGGCTGTCGTCGAGCACGTCGGCGCCAAGTCGTGTGGACAGGCTTCCTCCAGCACTCCAGCATCCAGGACGATTGTCGCCTGTCGGCCAAGGGTGGACGCTGGGTTTCCCGTCAGGGCCACCACGGTGACACCGAATCGCACGAGGCACTCGAGCAGGCCGCGAAGCTCCTCGGATTCCCCGCTCTTCGAGAACAGGATCGCGACGTCGCCCGGCCCCACGATCCCGAGGTCCCCGTGGAGGGCATCGACTGGGTGAAGGAAGAACGCCGGCGTGCCGGTCGAGGTGAGTGTGGCCGCGACTTTGCGCCCCACGAGGCCGGACTTGCCCACGCCAGAGACGATGACCCGCCCGGTGGCCTCCAGAATCGCGGTGGCGGCACGAACAAACCGGTCGTCCAAGCGGTGCTCGAGCGCGGCCACCGCGCCGGCTTCCATGCGGATCACGCGCCGGGCCGACTCGAGAATGTCGGCGGAGCGGTCGGGAGTCAGCGCTATTCTCCGAGCGCGCGGCGTCCGACGCGAGACAGCGGGCTCCGCTCGTAGACGCGTCGGATGGCCGCGCGGAGCTTGTCGGCCGCGCTTCTGCCGTGCGGGTCCATCCGGCGATACGGCGGCACGAATGCCGCGTCCGCCGCCCGCGCCTCCCTCAGAAGATCGGCCGCATGCACAACCCGCCGGTCCACCTGGAGCAGCAGCGACGGGCGGACCGACCCCGTGCGCACGTGCTCCTCGACGTGCGCACGGGTGATGAATCCCGAGTCGATGGCGTCGAGCAGGTCCCGCACCCAGAGATGTCCGTTCTTGTTGTCGCACGAGACCCAGGGCTGCGTGGGCATGTCCGTGTAATGCAGCAGGGCGGTTTCGCCTTCGTGATAGGTCTCCAGCGAATTCCATGAGGGATCGATCGACGCGTGGACGCGCCGCGCCAGCGCCATCTCGTACATGAGCGTCTCGTACGTCAATTCCCCCCGGTCGAGCGCCGCGACGATGTCGCCGAGATTCCAGCGCAGCTCGTCGCAATCCAACAGCATGACGCTGAACTGCGGCTTCCGCCCGGTCGCCCCCGGCTCGCGCGCCGCCAGAAGATCGGCCCCGTCGAACGGCAGGTCCCAGAGCGACCGGATGTCCTTGAAGACCTGCATGTCCGAGTCGAGATAGATCGCCCGTCCACGGTACCCGGCCAGGGAGGGTATGAAGAAGCGCTGGAACGAGAATGGAGTCCGCGGGCGGTTCTGGGGGTCCCGTGGCATCGGATACTCCACCCGGGCATGATGAAGCGGGAAGACCTCGACGGGGAGGCTGGCGGACCTCCGGATGGAGTATTCCAGGACCTGGACCGCCAGCATCTGCGCCTCTTGGCTGCCGACGTAGATGCGGATGGGTTCACTCATACCTGTCCTCGCAGGTGGGTGTGGTCCCACCCGCGGAGCGCCTGATTCGCG
The DNA here is from genome assembly GCA_963697755.1 of uncultured Gemmatimonadales bacterium. Classification (GTDB taxonomy): domain Bacteria; phylum Gemmatimonadota; class Gemmatimonadetes; order Gemmatimonadales; family GWC2-71-9; genus CAVVWJ01. The sequence goes on from CAVOPE010000006.1 coordinate 69,525, forward strand.
GGCAGTGACCAGAGCAGCACGCGCGCAAAGTAGACGAGATTGAACGGCGCCAGGCTCCGCGGCAGAATCCGATGGCGGCGGATCGTGCGCACCCGGCCCCACGCCCCGGACCCACGGTAGGCCTCGCTGTACTCGCGCACCAGCCGGGCCGCGGGCGGGAGCGCGGCACCACCCCGGCCGGCGAGCTCGACCCGGTGGGCGAGTTCGTGGGCCTGGGCCAAGGCCGCCCCGAACAGCACCCACGAACGGTCCCACCACTGCAGGGGACGGCTTATGCACTCCTGGCACGCCCGTCGGAACCCTCGGGCGCCAACAGCGTTCGCGGCGTGTTGCCGGTAGAGCAACGTGGCGTCGGGCAGGAACAGGATCTCCCCGAGCGCCGAGGCGCAGAGCGCGAGCCACCAGTCGTGCATCAAGACCGCCGGGAAGGGCAAAGCCCACTGGAGGAGCGCTCGATTCAGCACGGTCGTGCAACCGGTGACAAAGTTCTGCACGAGCAGCTTCCGAACCGGCACATCCTCCACGTGCAGCAGGCCCTGGAACCGAAGGAACGAAGGATGAATCACCATCAGGTCCTCGCCGACGACCGTGAGGTCGCTGTGCACCAGGAGCGGCACGTCCGGGCCGATGACCGCTTCCCGCGTCTCCAGCAGCTCGATCTCGCGCTCCAGTTTGTCGCGATGCCAGACATCATCCTGGTCGGCGAGCGCGACGTACCGGGCACCAGCCGCGAAGGCGTGCTCGAGCACGGTGCCGAAGCTGGCGGCCGGCCCGAGTTGCCCCCGGCCGTCAGACAGTCGGACGATCCGCGAGTCCCGAGCGGCCATCGCATCGACAACGGCCACCGTGTTGTCCGCCGAGCCGTCGTCGCGAACGAGGAGAGTCCAGTCTGTCCGGGTTTGCTTCTGAATGCTCGCGATCTGCTCCTCGACGAATCGGCCGCCATTATAGCAGCTCATCACGATGAAGAGCGCGGACCCCGCTGGGGTGTCGGTCGCGAATGGCATCGGATGGATTATCGACTGGCGACCGAACGAGAAGGCGCAATCTGGATACCGGATGGAACCGGCCGTCGGACTGTACCGCCCGCAACCGGACGGCGCCTCCTCCAGTATGCCTTCACGCGCCGAATCGCTTGCCGGCCGAACGCCTCGATCACGGCAAGCACCTCGCCGCCTCCGAGCTGCCGGGGTACGACCCCGCCCGGCCCGCGGAATCCGCGATCCGCGAGGCGGATGCGCCTGGGCAGCAGGAGGGGGTCGTCCAGTCCGGTGTCGACCTGATGGAGCAGTGAGGGACGAACATGGCCCCAAGCCACCTCCTCGGCCACCGCGGCGCGGCTGATGCTGCCCCGTTCGACCGCGTCGAGCAGCGTTCGCGTCCACAAATACCCGAGGTGGTGCGTCGTGGAGAGCCATGGCTCGGAGCCATCGGGAGAGAAATGCGCGAGGCGGGCACCCGCCGAAGAGCGCGTTCCACCGGTGCTCCAGCCGGGGTGCAACGCGTCGGCTCCAGAGCAGTCACCGAGCGGGGCGCCGGCCCGGATCCGACGCGCCAGCTCCGCCCATTGCGAGGCGACCTTCAAGCTCGCGACCGCTACCGGTACGGGCCCCGTCGTGGTCCCGGCGAATGGCACGACCACGCCGCTGGTCGATACCGCCGTGGACCAGAGCTCGCGGATGTCGGCCAGACACAAGGCACGAGGGCTGAATAGGATGCCGGGGCCCCCGGCCGTCCAGTCCGCGGCCTGGTCGGCACTGGCCGCGATGAATTCCACCGTCATGCTTGCGTGCTGCCGAATCGAGTGCCCGAGCACGGCAGCCGGCAACGTCTCCTGCGCAGAGCACGCGACGTAGATCCGCGCCGGTGACGGGACGTCGAGCGGCGCCAGATCGACCCCCGTCTCGAGGATCGTTTGAGCCAGCCCGCTGAATTGGAGATCGAACGTCGTCTGGCCGTTCGAGAGGAGCGTGCGATCCTGCAGGTGCTCGAAATCCGGGCTGTAGGCCGCCCCGCCATCTACTCCCAGCGTTCTGATGGTCCTGGCGCCGGCGAGCGCGAGCAGGCTCACCGCGGCCTCGGCGCTAAAGTACGTGGCCCGCACCACCGGCCCCGTCCCGTGGCGGCGTCGTGAGGTGCTGAGATCATACCAGAGGAGCCGACCGGCTTGAGCGAGCCGCTGCAGGACGGGAACCGTTCGGGCCAGTTCGGGGAGACTTTGTTTCCCCGCCTGGTTGTTCACGTGCGGATGCCACGGCATCACCACCACCTGCGCCTGGCGCTCAAGGACATCCGCGCAGCCCCGCGCCACGTCGAGATCGATCAGGTGGGCGACCGTGACCGGGTGCACGTGGACGGCATGGTTCAAGCTGAGCAGATGGTAGCGGCTCAGATCGTAGCGGTTTCGATGCGCTACACTCGGACCCTTGCCGAGGATGAGCCATGGACCTCCCGACTCAAAATGCTGGTCGTACCATTCCCAGAATGGTTGCAAGTGTCTCCCCAAACGTGGTTTACCGGGACGCGACCGCCAGGTGGCCGTAAATATAACGCCCTCCAGCCGGATGGATCACCGGGCGTGGCTCAGTCGCGCGACCGCCTTGCGGCGCCAATGGGCTATCCGCCCGACTTCGATCGCCCGGACGCGGTTGGCGAGTGTCACGGCGTCCGGGTCTGGCACGACCGTAGCCACGGGCGGCGGCGCTTGGTCGACTGTCGCGACAGCGAAGAGCGATGGGGGAAGTGTCGGCGGTCGGTGCGATGCAGCCTCGATCACGCGGTAACCTGCGTGACCGAGCGCGAGGCCCAGCGTATGGGCACTAAAGTGGTTACAGTGCGCCAAATGCAGGTCCATGAGGCTGGAGTGCTCGGCGACGTCGGGCACGTCCACGTAGAGTCGCCCCGATGCCCCGAGCCGGCCCCGAACCTGTCGCAGCAAAGCGACCGGATCCTGGACGTGCTCGAGCACGTGGACGAGCGTCGCCAAGTCGAAGCACTGGCCAGTCCCGAGCTCATCGAGAGCAGACGCTATCGTAAGCCCGCGCTTGCCGCCCAGGTGTCGGGCGAATGACACCGTAGGCTCGACCCCGGCGAGTCGAAGGTCGGGGCGCCTGTCACGCAGGCTGAGCAGCAATGTGCCGTCGCCGCAGCCGACGTCGAGCATACCGCCACCAGATCGGGGCAGAAGATGGCGCGCGGCCAGCCACTGCCCGTAGAACTCCGCCCGTTGGCGAAGATACCCGTGTCGATCGGCAAGTCCTCGGGGGTCGGGTTGGTTCTTGTATTGGCTGCGGTATCGCTCTTGGTAGAACTCGGCGATCACCTCCGGTGTGTAGTACGGCGCGCTGAAGATGAATCCGCAGCGCGCGCACTGCGACGTGGAGATCCCGATGAAGTCACGGTCGCCCCTCACCAGCACCTGCGGCGCCGCGGTCCCGCAGAGCGGACACGGCCGCGGGATCAGCTGCTGCCGCGCGAAGTAGCCCCGGAGGGCGTGCATCTGTCGCCAGCGCCCCACCGAGTTCCGCAGCGCTCGAACCGGGTTCACCCGGGGTAGCTCGACGGGTTGACGGTTTCGTCAGGCACGGAAGTGAGTGGCAGCTCCTCCTGATTCCGGGCCGCGCCGGCAGGCTGGGAGGCGCCGCGCCGCGGGTCCGCATGGAGGAGCAGGACTCCCATGAGCACATAGTGGACCGTGGCGCCAGCGGCAATTCCCCACACGCCCATTACGTAGAAGCCGAGGACCTTGAGTCCGATCCCGACGGTAAAGCTCACGACGCCGATACGGGTCGGCGTCTCCGTGTCACCTTCTGCGTAGAAGGCTCCTGCCAACACTTGCGAAAGACTGCCAGCGATCCATACCCCTGAGAGCACGAGCAGGAGTTCCCAGGTCTGGACGACTTGGTCGGGTCGGAAGCTGCTGTGAGCGAAAAACGCCGAAAGGACGGGACGTCCCACGAGGAGGAGGAGGAGGGTGCCACTGGCGGCGAGCAGTGACGCCGTGAGGGCGCGCGCGTTTCGAAGTCGGCGGAACTCGGCCCACGCGCCCCGCTCGGCGAAGCGCGCGAGGGCGGGGATGGCCGGTGCGGTCACGGCGCGGTTGAGTACCTGGAGCCCCGCGGTGTACAGCTGCCGGGCCAAGGTGAGCAGCGAAAGCGCACCCGCCGGCGCCAACCCGGCTAGGAACCGGTCTACCACCAGATCGGCCTTGAAATAGAACGACCGGGAGACGAGCGGCCGCATGCGGCGCCACGCCTCCGCCGTCATGTCGCTGCGCCACCGGGGCAGCCGGTACCGGCCGACACCGGGGAAAAGCAGGGCCGCGTAGAGGCCAGACCGCAGGACACCGACCCACGCCGCCGCTACCACGCCGAGGCGAGGGAGCGTCAGGATGAGCACGGTCAACCCGGCCGCCCACGCCAATACCGAGCTGAGGGCCGACCAGAGAAAGCGACGGCGTGCCTGATGAGCGCTCCAGAGCACCGAGGCGACCGCCGCGGTGATCAGTCCCGGTAGTTGAATTCGAACAAGGTGGATTGTGAGAGCTCGCCCCTCCTGACTGAACCCGGGCACCGTCAGCGGGACCCACCAGATCGCCGTGAGCCACCCGACTAGGACCAGGGCGGCAAAACCGAAGCCAACCAGGTGAAGGAAGGTCCACACACACTCGGTGAAGCGGTCCTTCTCCTGGACGGCCAGCAAGGGCACCAGCACCTGCATGAACGAGCCGGTCAACACGACGACCAGCAGCTGGGGGACCATCATGCCCGCGTACAAGGCGTCCGTCTGCAGCCCCGGCCCCACCCGCCGAAGGAAGTACCACTGGTATACGACGCTCAGCAGGATGTCCGCGGCGGCGAGCCCGGCGAGCACGCCAGCCGTGCGGACGGACCCGAGCCGCCGTTCGAGGCCCCGTCGCGAGCGCCCGGGCCGAAGGGGGAGCGGGAGGTCCGGCGCGGGGCGCGGCGGGATCGTCAACCGGCGGTGACTCCGTACTGGCGTTGCATCCAGTCCCGATAGCTCCCGTCCATCACGGCCCGCCACCATTCCTCGTTGGCGAGATACCACGCCACCGTCTTGCGAATGCCGGTCTCGAACGTTTCCCGCGGACAGAATCCCAGCTCCTGCTGGATCTTGCGTGCATCGATCGCGTAGCGCCGATCGTGTCCGGGGCGGTCCTTGACGAACTGTATAAGCGTCGCTGTCTCCCGTCCGAGCGAGGCGGGACATCGCGGAAACCGCGGCACGAGTGCCGGGTCCGTGGCGATCGTCTCGTCCACGAGACGACACAGCAGCTGGATGATCTCGAGATTTCGCCACTCGTTCCGGCCGCCCACGTTGTACGTCTCGCCGACCCGCCCCTCGAGCACTACCTGCTCGACAGCTCGGCAGTGGTCCTCCACATAGAGCCAGTCACGCACATTGAGGCCGTCGCCGTAGATCGGGAGCGGCTTGCCCTCCAGAGCGTTGACCAGCATGAGCGGGATCAGTTTCTCGGGAAACTGGAACGGCCCGTAATTGTTGGAGCAGTTGCTCGTCGTGACTGGGAGGCCGTACGTGTGGTGGTACGCCCGGACAAGATGATCCGACGCGGCCTTCGTGGCCGCGTACGGCGAGTTGGGAGCGTAGGGAGTGGATTCGCGGAACGCCGGCGCGTCCGCACCGAGCGATCCGTAGACCTCGTCGGTCGACACGTGGTGAAAGCGGACTTCGCCGGCCGATGCGCCCTCGTTTACCCAGACCTGGCGGGCAGCCTTCAACAGCTCGTGGGTGCCCGAGCACGTTCGTCCGCAGGAAGGCCTCGGGCCCGTCGATAGACCGGTCCACGTGCGATTCGGCCGCGAAGTGGACGATCGTCGTGATGCGATGGTCCCGCAGCAGCCGCTCTGCCTCTCCCGGCGTGCCGATGTCACCTTGCACGAAGGTGAATTCGGGACGGGCCCGGGCGCCCGCCAGGTTGGCGGGATTCCCGGCGTATGTCAGCGCATCGAGGACCACGATCGGCTCGCCGGCGTGGTGCGCCAGCCAGTGGTAGACGAAGTTGGCACCGATGAATCCCGCGCCCCCGGTGACGAGCAGCCTACGCATCCACGAGTCCTCGAAGCATCGTCCGCAAGTTGGCCCGCCAGTGCGTGGCGGGGAGGTCGAGCGCAATCCTGGTCGCGCTGGTGTCGAGCACGCTGTAGGGCGGGCGGCGCGCGGCGGTGGGGTACTCCGCACTCCGGAGCGGGCGAATCGGAACGGGCCGATCCAGCAGTCCCAGGAGCAGGGCCTCCTCCTGGATCGCCACCGCCAGGTCAAACCAGCTCGCCACTCCGGCATCGGTCCAGTGGCAGATCCCCCGGAGCTCGGGCCGGGCGGCGGCGGCCCACGATCGCTCCCGCCAGCGAGCGCGCCCAGGTTGGGGCCCCCACCTGATCGCTGACCACCCCGACGTCCTCATGCTCCCGCATCGCCCGCAACATCGAAAGCACGAAGTTGCGCCCACGGCGGCGTAAACCCACGACGTGCGGAGGATCAGGGCCCCCCCGTCGTCACCTCGGCAACCGCCTGTTCCCCAGCGAGCTTGGTGCGGCCGTAGACGCCGAGCGGCCGGGTCGCGTCGTCCGGTCGGTACGGTGTACCCTGCGCGCCGTCGAAGACGTAGTCCGTCGAGATGTGGATCATCCGCGCCCCGATGCGCTGCACCGCCTCCGCCAGGAGCCTCGCCCCTGTGGCGTTCACCGCCTCGGCCCGCTCGGGCTCGCGCTCCGCCATGTCGACCGCGGTGTAGGCCGCGAGATGGAACACGACGCCCGGGCGCTCCCGCTCCATCACGGCGGCGATGACCTCCGGGCGGGTGACATCGAGGGCGCGCGAATCACACGCGGCGACGCCCCAGCCACGAGGCGCCATCGCCTGGAGCTCGAGCCCGACCTGACCACCGGCGCCGGTGATCAGCACCCTGGGAACGCGGGTCAAGGGTACGTTGCTGCCTTGTCGAGAGGAAGCCCGGCGGCGTCCTTCGCGAGAGCAGTGGCCCCCGCCCGTCCATGAGCGGCCAGACGACGCCGACCTCGGCGTCGTCCCAGCGCAAGGTCCGCTCGTGCTCCGGGGCGTAGTACTCGCTGCACTTGTAGATCAAGTCTGCCGACTCACTAAGGACATAGAAACCGTGGGCGAAACCGGGGGGCACCCACAGTTCCCGGCGGTTCTCGCCGGAGAGGACGGTGCCCACCCAGTGGCCGAAGCTGGGAGAAGACCGGCGGAGATCCACGGCGACATCGAACACCTCGCCACTCACCACCCTCACGAGCTTTCCCTGGGGTCGCACGATCTGATAGTGCAATCCGCGGAGTGCTCCGCGTATAGATCGGCTGTGGTTGTCCTGAACAAAGTGCGGGTCCACGCCCAAGTCGGCGTAGCGAGCCGCATGCCAGGTTTCGAGGAAGAATCCCCGGGCGTCCTCGTGCACGACCGGCTCGATCACGAGCACGTCGGGGATCTCGGTCGGGATGACGTTCATTGGCCTCCTGCTGACGTCGGCCGCGGTTGCGCCTGGATGCTCCGAGCGGGTGGTTTGCATGTCTACGATGACTCCGCGCGGGAGGCAAAGAGGAGGGCGCGCGGTCCGTTTCTTTCATGTCGGGTCTCGACGACCTCGACCTGTGGGAAGCCGCCGTCGCCGAGCAGGTTGACGATGGTATCGAGCGAGAGCCACTTCGAGTGCTCGTACAGACCGCTGAATACGTCGCCGTGCCCAAGCTCGCGGTAGAGCTTGTAGCGGTAGCGCTTGCCCTCGACCTCGTAGGACTGCTCCGCCTCCTCGTCCGCGGCATAGTGCGTATCCAGCATCACCCCACCCCGGATGTACCGGCTGATCCGAAGGAGGTGTCGGACTGGATCCTTGAGGTGGTACAGCACGCCGACGTGGTGCAAGAGGTCGGCCTGCAGGTCGGCATCCGGCGGGAGGTGCTCGACATCACAAGTGAAAACCTGCGGATGATAGCCGTAGAACGCGGCCCGCACGATGGTTTTGGCGACGTTCTCGATGCGCCCATCGACGGCGGTCACCCTGGCGCCCAGCATGCAGAGCCCCACGGTGTGAATGCCCTCGAAGCACCCAAGCTCCAGCACGTGCTTCCCGGCGAGCTGGAAGCGCTCGTCCATCAAGACGATCCGCCGGTCGGGCACGGGCTGAGCTTGATCTCGCTTACCCTCCCAGGCGACGCCGCCGAATCGGCGGCCGTGCCGATCCACAGTGAAGGCGCGCCAGCCGAGCAGTCCGTTCAGCTCGGCGAGCTGACCGTCGCTCAGGGGGTCGACCAAGGGAATTGCGTGGCGGTACTCGGCGTACCCGCCGAGCGCCGGCACCACGTGCTTCCGATGCGCACGTGCCGTCGCCCTGCGTAACCCCGCGATCACTCGACTCAAAGGCCGTAGCATTGCCGCGTCGCCCCCCTTCCCCGCGCTCATCGAACAGGAAAGTCGTTGAGAAGGCTCGCCAGGTATTGGCCGTAGCTCGACTTGGCGAGCGTCGCCGCGAGCCGCTCCAGGTGGGCCGCGTCGATGTACCCCATGCGATAGGCGATCTCCTCGGGGCACGCGACCTTCAGACCCTGGCGCTGCTCGATCGTCTCGATGAAGAGACTCGCCTGAAGCAGCGACTCGTGGGTGCCGGTGTCGAGCCAGGCCGTACCCCGCCGGAGAACTTCGACCTCCAGCGTGCCCATGGCCAGGTAACAGGCGTTCACGTCGGTGATCTCCAGCTCACCCCGCGCGGACGGTCGGATCTCGCCGCGCGATGTCCACCACGCGGTGGTCGTAGAAGTAGAGACCGGTCACCGCGTAGTGGGACCGCGGGTGCGCGGGCTTCTCCTCGATGCCCACCACCTTGCCCGCAGCGTCGAACTCGACGACGCCGTAAGCCGACGGATTCTGCACGTGATAGCCGAACACCGTGGCGCCCGTCCGGCGCGCGGCCGCTCGCTGCAGCGTGGCGCTCAGATCCTGACCGTAGAAGATGTTGTCTCCGAGCACGAGGCAGCTCGGAGCGCGCCCCAGGAAGTCCTCGCCCGAGCAGGAACGCCTGCGCCAGGCCGTCTGGCGAGGGCTGCACCTGATAGCAAGGAAAGCCCCCACTGGCTGCCGTCACCGAGCAAGCGCTCGAAGACCGGCAGGTCCTGCGGCGTCGAGATGAGTAGGATGTCCCGCATCCCGCCCAGCATGAGCGTGCGAGAGCGGGTAGTAGATCATCGGCTTGTCGTAGATCGGGAGGAGCTGCTTGCAGACGGCGCGGGTCACCGGATGCAGCCGGGTGCCGGAGCCGCCGGCGAGAATGATGCCCTTCCGCCCCACCGTCGCGTCCGTTCGCCACGCCTCAGACCTCGAGCGGCAGCGCGACTCGTCGGCCGTCCCGCGCGGAGATGTAGGTGGCGATCAGGATCTCGAGCGAGTGGAGGCCCTCGCGGCCGTCGGTGTCCGGAACGGCCTCGCCCCGCAGGGCCTGGATGACGTTGTCGTAGTACAGGGGATGGCCGAAGCCGTAGACCGACGTCGTATCGTAGCTCGCTTGCTGCACGGTCGAGTCGTCGGGATCCGGCTCCGCGAACGACCATTGCTCGATCTGGTTGACGGCCACCCCGCCGATCCGGACCGTGCCCTTCTCCCCGATGATCGTGATCGAGCCCTCGAGGTTCTTCGGGTAGGTCAGCATCGTGACATTCATGCTGCCGAGCGCGCCCGTCCGCCAGCGGATGCTCACGACGCCCGTGTCTTCCACCTGGATGTCGCGGGCCAGCGTGGCCGTGTAGGCCTGCACGCTCTCCACCGGCCCGATCAGCCAGTCCAGCAGGTCGACATAGTGGCTGGCCTGGTTCATGAAGGCGCCGCCGTCGAATTCCCACGTCCCCCGCCAGGCAGCGCTGTCATAGTACGACTGCGGCCTGGCCCAGAAGACGTTGATGTTGACCATGTAGATCCGGCCGAAGCGCTTCTTCTCGACCGCCCGCTTAAGCAGTTGCAGGGTGGCGTTCCGCCGGTTCTGCTTGACGACGAAGAGATGGACACCGGCCTGGTCGCAGGCGTAGACCATCCGCTTCCCGTCCCGCCAGCGGGTGGCCATCGGCTTCTCGGTCATCACGTGCCGGCCCGCGGCGGCCACCTGGATGGCCTGGTCGGCGTGGAGCCCGCTGGGCGTGGCCAGGATAACCACGTCGGCCTCGGTGCCGGCCAGCATCGCCTCGAGCGACCGGAACCCCGGCGCCCCGGTCCGCGCCTCGGCGCGGGACAGGCTGTCCGGGTCGATGTCGCAGACGCCGACGAGCTCCGCCCGGTCCTTGTGCCGGTCGAGGGCGTCGAAATGGTTGGTGGAGATGCGGCCGCAGCCGACGAGGGCGAACCGGATCTTCCGGTCCCGGACGAACGGCTTGGTGATGAACATGGCTCTCGGGGGTCAGGGCTCGGGTCGCCCAAATCTAAGCGGGACCCGGGCCTGCGAGGAATTGCGCGGTTCGGGACGCCACCCCAAACTAGGGGTCTGGCGCAAGCGGCGACCTCTTGCCATATTGTGAATAGTTTCACAAACCTTTTGGCCGACGCCCTCCGGCACGGCCAAGACGCGCGGCGCCCCGCCCGGCGGGGGCGCCGCGATCCATCTGAAGGAGAGAGCCATGGCGACTGCGACCCCACCCTCGTCCTCCAAGGTGTCCTACCCGGCCGAGGCGGTTAGCCGGCTCTTTGCTCCGCCGGAGAGCGAGGTCCCGGCCGACAAGCTCCGCCGGCTCCTGCACGAAGCCCGAGCCAAGAAATCCTTCCTTCATACCGCCGGGGCGTACGACGCCTTCACCTCGGCGATCATGACGACCCTCGGGTTCAAGACGTTGTACGGCAGCGGCTGGCAGCTCGCGGCCACGAAGAGCCTGTACCCGGACATCGGCATCTATCAGTCGCACCAGATGGTGGAGCTCGTGCTGGAGATGCGGAAGGGCATCGAGGGCGCCCGCAACACCCGCTGGTACGACACCGAGGGGAAGGACCTGCTCGACGCACCCCCGGCCTTCGTGGATATGGAAGCGGGCTTCGGCGGACCGACCCAGACGTTCACCCTGGCGACCGAGCTGATCCGGGTCGGGGCCGGCGGTGTCCACCTGGAGAACCAGGACCCGTCCAACCGCACCTGCGGTCACATCGTCAACGTCGGCAAGCAGAAGCGGAACAAGGTGCTGGTGACCCGCCAGCAGTGGCTGGCCAAGCTGAAGGCCATCAAGGCCGCGGCCGAGGCGACCGGGGTGAACATCGTCATCATTGCCCGGACCGACTCGATCGACGGTGCCCTCCCCGACCAGGAGCCGGGCGGCGTCAAGATGGCGATCGAGGATGCGTGGGAGGCAGCGGAGCTGGGCGTGGACGTGATCTGGCCCGAGTTCAACAATACCGAGCTCGACCAGCCGCAGGAGTTCTCCGAGGGAGTGCGGAAGCACTATCCCAACCAGATGCTGGGCTTCAACCTGTCGCCCTCTCTGTACTTCGGGAAGGCCAAGAAGGCCGGCACGCTGATCACCAATCAGCAGCTCGCCGACCTCGGGTTCATCCTCCAGTTCTCGACCCTGTTCAACTTCCGCACGGCCGGCATGGCGCTCGAGAAGGGCCTGCGCAAGTTCCTGAACAGCGGCATCGACGCGCTGGCCGATCTGCAGATCGAGGAGGACTCCCAGGAGGCGATGCCGATCACCAAGATGCACCAGAAGTTCGCCGGCATGAACCGGTGGCTGCTCCTGGAGCAGGTGTTGAGCGGCACGAACGGAGGCTGACTCCAAGAAAAGGGGCCATACCGTGTGGTATGGCCCCTCGCTCCATCCCGGCGCGGCTCGAGCTAGGCGCCCGACGCCCGGCGCAGACCCTTCCCCTCGCCACTCTCCACCACCGGCAGCCCCGCCTCCCGCAGTCGATCCACCTGCCAGCGATCCAGCCGCACCGTGAGCTCGACCTCGTCGGCTCCGTCCTCCCGACCGAGCACCTCGCCGTCCCGGTAGAGCGCGGCGACGCGTGCTCCGTCGGCCACCGGCAGTCGCACCTTGACCGTCGGCCGTCCGCGCCGCTCCAGCTCCCGGAGCCGCCCCTTGAGCCCGACCATCCCGTCGGTCCGCATGGTGGACGTGGTCAGCGCATCCGGGTAGAGCTCCCGGACGCGCGCGGAGAAGGACAGTGGATCGGCCACCGCATCCATCTTGTTGAACACGACGAGGATCGGCCGGTCGGCCAGGTCCAGCTCCGCGAGCACCCGCTCGACCACGCGCATTTGGCCTTCCCAGTCCGGGTGGCTCGCGTCCACGACGTGGAGCAGGAGGTCCGCCGCTCTCGCTTCCTCCAGCGTCGCCCGGAAGCTGGCGACCAGATGGTGCGGCAGCTTGCGAATGAACCCGACCGTGTCGGTCACCCGGGCCCGCTGTCCCTCACCGAGCTCGACCTCGCGCGTCAGCGTGTCGAGCGTGGCGAACAGGCGGTCCTCGACGAAGATCTCGTGCTGTCCGGAGAGCGCGCGGAGGATGCTCGACTTGCCCGCGTTGGTGTAGCCGACGAGCGACACGCTCAACATGGGATCTCGACCGGCGCGCAGATTCTCGCGGTGCCGTTCGACGCCCTGCAGCTTGGCCTTGAGCCCCTGGATGCGCTGCCGGATGATGCGGCGGTCGGTCTCGAGCTGAGTCTCGCCCGGCCCGCGGAGGCCGATGCCGCCCCGGATACGCGAGAGGTGGGTCCACATCCGGGTGAGGCGCGGCAGGAGATACTCGAGCTGCGCCAGCTCGACCTGCAACTTGGCCTCGTGACTGCGTGCGCGGGTGGAGAAGATGTCGAGGATGACCTCGGGGCGATCCATCACCCGCACCTTGAGCTCGCGCTCGAGGTTGGCGCCCTGGACCGGGCTCAGCTCCTCGTCGAAGATGACCAGCGTGGCGCCGGCTTCCGCGACGGCGGCCGCCACTTCGTCGACCTTGCCCTCGCCGATGAGCGTCGCCGGGTTGGGCGACGCGATCTGCTGCGAGATGCGCCCGACCACCTCGGCGCCGGCGGTATCCACCAGACGGGTGAGCTCTTCGAGATGCTCCGTGACGTGGCGGGCGTCTTTCGACCCCTTGCGCGGGGCGGCTACGAGCACCGCACGCTCGATGGGATCGCGAACCTGAATCAGTGTCCGGATGTATGGTCCTCCGTCGCGGTTACTGGCCGGCGCGCGGCGCGAATGACGCCGGCGGCCCGGCTCAGCGGCGCGCGGCCCTCGCGCGTGAACGGGAGCTTGTGCTCGCCGAAAGGCGTTTGGATCGTGAGCTGGCCCTTGAGCGTGTACGGCAGCTCGCCGGAGCCGAGCGCCGTCTGGGCCGCGCCCGCCAAGCCGTTCCAGCTGAACCGGAGCGGCAGGGTCAGCGCGGTCGTGTCGCCCTTCTGCATCTGAAAGTCGTCGTCGTACGTCAGGTCGCCCACGTGCGAATGTTCGACGTCGAATCCGACCTGCAGCTTCGTGCCGGCCAGGTCGAATTGGTTCGGGTTGTAGATGCCGACGATCAGATCCATCGTTCCACCCGTCAGCCCCACCGCACGCAGGACCACGCGGTCGAGGTGAAGATCGGGATCTCGAAGGCTGACCGGCAGCCCGGCACAGCCGGTCAGGAGGGCAACGGCGAGCATCCCACGGATGAGCTGAAGCCGCATGCCGCCCCTGTCCGGGCCACCCGGGAATATAACGAAACGCTCCCGTCGGTTACGCCCCATCCTCCTCCTCGCCCCCGGGCGGCTCCTCCGCCTTCCGCTTCTCCCACCAGGCGATCCGCTCCGCCACCTTCTTCTCGTATCCGAACTGGCCCGGCTGGTACAGGATCGTGCCCCGAAGCTCGTCCGGCAGATACTCCTGGGGCACGTAGGCATCGGGCGAGTCGTGGGCGTAGCGGTAGCCCCGCCCGTAGCCCAGCTCCTTCATCAGCCCGGTGGGCGCGTTCCGGATGTGCAGCGGCACCGGCGCCGCCGGCGTCTCGCGCGCCGCCTCCAGGGCGGCGCCGAGCGCTACCTTGGCGCTGTTCGACTTGGGGGCGGTGGCGAGGTAGATGGTCATCTCCGCCAGCGGGAGAAAGCCCTCGGGCGGCCCCAGCATGTGAAACGCGTCCCGAGCCGCCACCGCCATCACGAGCGCGTTCGGGTCCGCCAACCCGATGTCCTCGGCGGCCATGGCGATGGCGCGGCGGAAGAGCGTCATCGGGTCTTCCCCGCCGTCGATCATCCGCGCCATCCAGTACAGCGCCCCCTGGGGATCGCTGCCCCGAAGCGACTTGTGGTACGCGGAGAGCAGATTGTAGTGCTCCTCCCCGGCCTTGTCGTACCGGGCGAACCGCTTCTGCATCGCCTCGCGCGCCACTTCCGTGGTGATCCGTCCGCCCTCGCCTACGTGGGCGGCGGCGGCCTCGAGCACGGTGAGCGCGCGGCGGGCGTCCCCGTCGGCCTCGACCGCCATGGCGCGCAGGGCGTCGTCATCCACCTCGAGACGCTGCCCGCCGAGCCCGCGCTCCTCGTCCGTCAGCGCCCGCCGCAGCAACGCCGCGACGTCGTCGGCGCTGAGCGGCTGCAGGACGAACACGCGGGTTCGCGAGAGCAGTGCGCCGTTGATCTCGAAGCTGGGGTTCTCGGTCGTGGCGCCGATGAGGGTGATCGTGCCGTCTTCGGACGGCGGCAGCAGGCTGTCCTGCTGCGCCTTGTTGAGCCGGTGGATCTCGTCGATGAAGAGAATCGTCTGCGCGCCGCCCGATTCCAGGCGGCCGCGCGCGGCGGTCACGATCTCGCGGATGCGGGGCACCCCTTCGGTCACCGCGCTGAACGGGACGAATACCCGCTGCGAGGTGCTGGCCACCAGGTGCGCGAGCGTCGTCTTCCCGCTGCCCGGCGGCCCCCAAAAGATCATCGAGCCCGGCACCCCGCGCTCGATCGCTTCGCGCAGCGGTTTTCCCGGCGCCAGCAGATGCTCCTGTCCGGCGAATTCGTCCAGTACCTGCGGCCGCATGCGGGCCGCCAGCGGCTGGGCCTCCCGCGCCGTCGAGGCGAAGAGCGACTCCTCGGAGCCGGCCGGTCCACGCTTCCGCGGCATCAGCGAACCCAACCCTCCAGGCATCGCTCGGCCACGAAGAAGGCGAGCGCGCCGCCGAAGAACGCCGCCGCCGTAAGTCCCCCGCGCTTGGCCTGGAACTCCGGCACCAGGTTCGACGCGGCGACGTACAGCGTGACGCCGGCCGACAGTGCCAGGCCATGGCGAGCGAGCGGGGCGACCTGCTCCGTCAGCACGACGCCCAATACCGTCGCGATCCCGAGCACGGCCGCTGCGCCTAGCGCCCGCCCACGGGTTTGCCCACCGGCCACCATCACGCTCGCGATCGTCACGCCCTCCGGCAACTTGTGCAGCAGTACCGCCAGGAACAGCAGAACCCCCAGGCGACCCGAGACCAGGAAGCCGCTGGCGATGGCCACGCCGTCGAAGAACGTGTGCAGCGTGAGCCCGAACAGCGCCGAGATGCCCGCGCTGGGGCTCAGCCGGTGCGTCTCCTCGCCGAAGTGAAAGTGCGGGGTCAGCACGTGCTGAGCCAGGTGGACGGCCAGATACCCCGCGAGAACGAATAAGGCCTCCGCCGGCGCGTCGCGCAGGACCTCGGGCATGACCCCGAGCAGGGCCACGGCCAGCATGAAGCCGGCCCCGAAGGCGAGGCAGGCGTCGATCACCCGAAGGCTCCGGCGCTCGTGCTGCACGACCGCGAGCGCGCCCACGACGTTGCCGAGGGCCGCGGCCACCGCGAAGCCGATCGGGTTCACAGGAGCGTCCGGGCCAGCGCGAGCAGCGTGTCGCGCCGGTTGAGGCTGGGATCGTCGAGCACGCGGTCGAGCAGCCCGGCCAGCACCTGGCCGACGCGCGGGCCCGAAGCGCCGAGCGCCTGGAGGTCGGAGCCCGTCACGGCCAGATCCCCTCGCGCCAGCGGGTCGCCGCGCTCACGCACGCGCCGCACCTCGGTCGCCCACGGCGGCTCGCCGCCTTCGAGCAGCGCATGCAGACGGAGGAGATCGTCCGCCGCGCGGCCCACCGCGGCGAGCCATCGGCGCACCGCGGAGGCATCGCTCCCGGCCGGCGCCGCCGGGCCGCGCGCCATCGCCGCCGCCCGCTCGACCTCGGCGTTCGACGCGCGGAGGCGGCGGAGCACCCCGCTCGCATCGCCGAGAAGCGCGGCCGTCAGCAGGACCGGATCGCGTTCCTCGAGTGGGACGGCGCCGGCTGCCGCCAGACGCCGCGCTGGCACCGACGCGAGCTCGGGCATCCAGTGCTCGGCCACCCGCGACTCCAGCCAGAGGGTCACCAGGGCCGGCACTGTGCGCGCCGTGCGCAGTCCCTTGAACCACTCGTCCCGCACCCGCTCGGCGGAGAGCTGCGACAGCCCGGGCGCCGCCTCGACGGCCGCCGCCCAGGTCGCCGGTTCGATAGCGAACCCGAACCGCGCGGCGAACCGCAGCCCTCGCAGAATGCGCAGGTAGTCTTCGCGGAACCGCTCCGACGCCACGCCCACGGCGCGGAGCAAGCCCCGCTCCAGGTCGGCGCGTCCGTCGAACGGGTCGCGCCACTCGTGGCGGAGGGGATGGTACGCGATGGCGTTGACGGTGAAGTCCCGGCGGGCCAGATCGTCGTCCAGCGAGACGCCATAGGCCACCACCGCGTGGCGGCCGTCGGTGACGACGTCGCGGCGAAACGTGGTCACCTCGTGCAGCACGCGCCGCCGGTCCAGCACGCCGACCGTGCCGTACTTCTCGCCGACCGGTGCCGTCCGCCGGAACAGCGCGGTCACCTGGGCCGGCGTGGCCGACGTGGCGAAGTCGTAGTCCGCATGGGGATGGCCGAGCAGGGCATCGCGGAGCGCGCCCCCGACGCACCAGGCCTCGTAGCCTGCCGCCTCGAGCGTCCTCGCGATCTCGAGCACGTCCTCGGGGATGTCCAGGCGGGCCGGGGCGCTCATCGCCCGCCGTACGGAGCGCCGGCCGACAGCGCCAGCGTCAGCTCCATGCGCGCCTGGGACGGCGAGCGCGGGCCCGCCGGGATCGCGCCCATGGCGACGGTGCGCGCGCCGCCGCCTTCGAAGGCGTAGACCGGGGTGACTTCGCCGTAGGGGCAGCGACTCGCCAGCACCACCGGCTTGCCTTCGTCCAGCCACCGCCGCACGGCGGGCACGGCCCCCGGCGGCATGTTGCCGCTGCCGAACGCCTCGACGACCAGACCGTCGTACTCCGGCCGCGCGAGGTCGAGCAAGGTGCCGTCGTCGCCCACTACGACAGGGAGGAGGACCACGCGGGCGGTGAGGCCGTCGGGCCGGAGAGGGGTACGGCGGGGCGCGGGCGCAGCGTCGTAAACGGCGGTTCCACCGATCACCCTTCCGACCGGCGCCGCGTGCGGCGCGGCGAACGCCGAGACGTCGGTCGCGTGGATCTTGACCGCAGTCTCGCCGGCAAAGATCTGTCCGTCGAACACCACCATGGTCCCCCGACCCATGCTCGAGGCGCTCGCCGCGACCCGGGCAGCGTCGAGCAGGTTGCGCGGACCGTCCCACCCGTCGTCACTCGAGGTTCGCATCGCCCCGGTGATCGCGACCGGCACCGAGGCGGGCAAGGTCCGGGCGAGCAAGTAGGCAGTCTCCTCGAGCGTGTCGGTCCCGTGGGTGATTACGATGCCGGCCGCCTCGCCCGCCTCACTCACCTCGCGGACTCGCTCGCGCAACGCCCAGAGCCGGTCGGGACCCAGATGGCAGGCGGGGAGCTTGGCCCAATTCTCGATCCGGTACGGTGCGATCGCGTCGAGTCCCGGCGCCAGGCTCATCAGCGCCTCGCCGCCGTGCGCCGGGACGTTGCCGCCCGCCGCGGCGTCGCGCTGCATGGAGATCGTGCCGCCGGTGAAGAGGAAATGGATCACGCCGTCAGCCGCACAGGACGCTCCCCCCGTTCACGTTGAGGACCTCGCCGGTCACGTGACGCGCGAGGTCGCTGCACAGAAACAGGATCGGTCCGGCGATGTCCTCGGGCGGCGGGATGCGGCGGAGGGGGATGGTCTGCCGCACGCGCTCGCGACCGTCGCCTGCGAAAGCCGGGGTGCACATCTCGGTGTCCACCCAGCCTGGCGCCACGCAGTTGACCAGGACGTCGGGGGCGCACTCGATGGCGAGGGACTTGGTGAGCGCGATGACCGCGCCCTTGGTGGCCGCGTAGTCGCTGTGGAACGCCTCGCCGCGCTGCCCGGCGGTACTCGACACGATGACGACGCGCCCCCCCGGGCCCATCAGAGCGAGCGCCGCCCTGGTGCTGAGGAATACGGCATCCAGATTCGCGGCCATGGTGCTCCGCCAGCGGTCGGCCCCGAGGGCCATCAGCGGCACCTCGTCCGGCGGCCAGATCCCCGCGTTGGCGACGAAGCAATCGAGCCGCCCGAATGCCCGGCGGACCTCTCCGCGCATGCGGTCCGCGACGTCGGCGTCGGCGAGGTCCCCGCCAACGGTGAGCGCGCGCCGGCCCATCGCGCGGATCTCGTCCGCCGTCGTCTCCGCGTCCGCGGCGCGGGCGTGAAACGTCAGGGCCACATCCGCGCCGGCGCGGGCGAGCAGCAGCGCCGTGGCGCGCCCGATCCCCCGGCTGCCGCCCGTCACTAGGGCGGTCCGGCCGGCCAGGGAGATCACGAGCAGGTCACCCGGCGCCCAGGAGCGCCGACTCCACCAGCTCGACCACGACGTGCTCGAGCGCGAGCTGGAGCACCTGGATCTGGCTCGTCTCCCGGGACGGAACGGTTATGGCTTCGTCGACCTCCGCGGCGAGCGGCCCCCCGCCCTCCCCCAGGAACGCCACCGTGGCCGTGCCCCGCGCCCGCGCCGCCCGAGCGGCGGCGATCAGGTTGGGGCTGCGTCCGCTGGTGCTGTGGAGCGCCAGGAGGTCGCCCGGGCGGCACAGCGCTTCGACCTGCCGCGCGAAGATCTGCTCGAACCCGAGGTCGTTCCCCGCCGCCGTGAGCACCGACGTGTCGGTGCTCAGCGCGACCGCGGCGAAGGCACGACGGCTGGCGGTGTAGCGGACCACGTACTCGGTCGCGAGATGCTGCGCGTCCGCCGCGCTGCCGCCGTTGCCGCAGAAAAACAGCGTGCCGCCCGCGCGAAGCACCTCGGCGTAGCGCGCCGCGACGCGATCGACTTGCGGCGCCAGCACCTTGCACGCGCCGGCCAGAGTCGCCAGGCGGTCCAGCGCGGCGGTGACGTGGGCGGCGCTCATGTCTCTCCGCTGAGGAGGTGGCGGATGCGCTGCATCCAGGTCCGCCGAATGGCGAGCGGCGGGACGTCGACCAGCGGCTCGTCCCGCAGGATCGCGGCGGGGTTGTGAACCGTCAGCAGGTGGGCCTGCTCGGGCCCGTCCTGCGCCCGGAGAAAGTCGGCCCCGCCCGCAATCGAGCGATCATCGCCGTGATTATCCCCCGCCAGGATGTCACCCACGCCCGCCGCCACCAGCTGCCGCGCCCGCTGCCCGCGCGTCTGGGGTGAATGGAGCGTGGTCGCGTCCACCTGCATCCGCGCGCCGAGTGTCCGCCAATGAGTCACCGCTTCGACGGTGCAGCAGCTGTAGCGCTCGGGATGCGCCAGAATCGCGACCAGGCCCGCGTCTCGCACCCGGGTGAGCGCATTGGTAACGGCGTCGGCCGCGACCAGGCGGGGAAACTCGACCAGGATGTAGCGGGTCCCGCCGAGGCTGATTCGGCGAAGGCGCGAGCCGTCGGTCGGCAGCGGACGGTCGAGCATCACCTCCGACCCGCGGTGCAGCCGCGGCAGGTCCGGTGCCTCCGCACGGAGCGCGGCGAAAGCCTCCTCGTGACGGGCCGGCGGGGCGGTGGCGGTCTCGTTGGCCCGGAGGTGCGGGGTGAGGCAGACGTCCGTGATCCCGAGCTCCGCCATCCGGCGGAGCACCGTGACCGACTGCTCCACCGTGCGCGAGCCGTCATCGACGCCGGGCAGCAGATGGGAATGGAGGTCGATCACGTGCCGGGCCGGACGGCCTGAAGGATGGTGGTGGCGAAGCGGGCCAGGTCTTCCGGGGCGCGCTGGGCCTGGGCTAGCAGCGCCAAGGTGATCAGCGCGTCGGCGGCCAGCAGGTCGAGGGCCACCGAACGATCGCCCGGGTGGGCGGTGACCCGGTCGAGCGTCTCGCGCCCCGCGAGCGCGAGCGCCGCCGGGATGCCGTCGCTCGTCGGCGCGGCCAGGGCGTGCTGGCGGACTCTGGCGCGGAGCGCGGACGGCGCGTCGCCGGTGTGTCGATCCAGCCAGTCGGCCAGCGAGCTCACCCGCCATTGCCTCCCGAGGAGCGCCCGCCGCCCTCGCCGAGCCAGGCGGAGACCAGCTCGGGCGTCGCCGCGCGCGCGGCGGACAGCTTGGATGGATCGCCCGCGCCGGCGGACGCGAAATGGGGCCGCCCGCCGCCCTTCCCCCCACTCAGGGCCGCGATCCGATTGACGAGATCGCCCGCCTTGCGGCCCGCGCCGACGAGGTCATCGGTCAGCGTCACGTGGATCGCGCCCCGACCGGCGTTGCTGAACAGCACCAGGACCGCGTTCCGCTTCCCCTCGCGGAATCGGTCGGCGATCTGACCCACCTCGTTCCGGTCGTCGGTCGTGGTGTCGGCGATGGTCACGTGCACGCCGCCCACGTCCGCGACGTCGCCCGCGATGGCGCCCCCGCCACCCGACTTGAGCGCCTCCGCGAGGCGCGCTTCGAGCCGCTGCCGCTCCTCCATGAGCTGCTCGACTCGGCGCAGCAGGTGCTCGGGCTGCGCCTTGAGCGCCTCGGCCACGCGCGCGAGCCGCTGCTCCAGCTCCCGCACCGCGCGGAGCGCGGCGGCGCCCGTCATCGCCTCGATGCGGCGAACACCGGCGGCCACGCCGCTCTGGCCCGAAAACCGGAACGTGCCGATCTGCCCGGTCGTGCGGACGTGGGTGCCCCCGCACAGCTCGATCGATGGGCCCATCTCGACGACCCGCACCTTGTCGCCGTACTTCTCGGAGAAGAACGCCATGGCGCCCAGCGCGAGGGCGTCGGGATACGCCATCTCGCGCGTGCTCACCGCCGCGTTCGCGAGCACCAGATCGTTCACCTCCTGCTCGATCGCCTCCAACGCGGCCGACTCGATCGGTCCGTGGTGCGAGAAGTCGAAACGCAGCCGGTCCGGCTCCACCAGCGATCCCTGCTGGCGGACGTGGGGTCCGAGGTGCTTGCGCAGCGCGTAATGCACCAGGTGGGTCGCGCTGTGGTTGCGCTCGATGTCGTGCCGGCGGGGGGCATCGACCTGAGCCCGCACGGGTCCCGGCTCGAAGTCGTCGCCGAGGGTCCCGCTCACGAGCGTGCCCTTAGGGTCCTTCCGCACCCGGTCGATCGCGAGCGACCAGTCCGGCGCCGAGACGCTGCCCTCGTCGCTCACCTGCCCGCCCGATTCGGCATAGAACGGATTCTCGCGCAGCAGCAGGTCGACGCGTGGTCCGTCCTGACGGAACGCGAGGACGTCGGTGTCCGCCTCCGTCGTCTGGTAGCCGACGAACTTCTGCTTGCCGCGCTTCACGCTGCGCCACTGGCCGGCCTTCGACGTGTGCACCGCGGGCGCCGCGGTCTTGCCGCTCGCCCGGGCCGCGCGCGAGCGCTCCTGCTGCTCCTTGTACGCGCGCTCGAAGCCGGGCGCGTCGACTTCGACCCCTCGCTCCTGCGCGATGATCTGGGTGAGATCGATCGGGAAGCCGAAGGTGTCGTAGAGCTTGAACGCCTCCTCGCCCGGGATGATCCGCGCGCCCGACGCGAAGATTTCCTCCAGCCGCCGAAGCCCGCCGTCGATGGTCTCGAGGAACCGGTGCTCCTCGGTCTCCGTCACCTCGCGGATGTATGCGCCCTTGGCCACGAGCTCCGGATACACGTCGCCCATGGTGGCGACGACCACCTCGGTCAGCGGCGCCAGCGTCGGCTCGCGACGCCCGAGCAGCCAGGCATGCCGAACCGCCCGCCGGAGGATCCGGCGCAGCACGTAGCCGCGTCCCTCGTTGCCGGGATAGACGCCGTCGGCGAGGAGGAAGCTCACGGCCCGCGCATGGTCCGCCAGTACGCGGTAGGACGCCCGGTTCTCCGCATCGCGATCGTAGGCGCGGCCCACGAGCTCGCCCACGCGGTCGATCAGTGGCTGGAACGCGTCGGTGTGGAAGTTGTCGTCTTCGCCTTGCATGACGGCGGCGATGCGCTCGAGCCCCGCGCCGGTGTCCACCGACGGCTTGGGCAGCGGCGTGAGCGTGCCGTCGGTCGCGCGGTCGAACTGCATGAAGACGAGATTCCAGATCTCGAGGAACCGCCCGCCCTCGGCCAGCTCCTCGAACTCGGCCCTGGGGATCTCGGTCGGCGTGTCGCCGGGCCGCCACTCGAGGTCCACGTAGATCTCGGTGCACGGGCCGCACGGTCCCGTGTCGCCCATCTGCCAGAAGTTGTCCTTGTCGCCGAGGCCGTAGATCCGGTGATCCGGCAGGCCCGACACTTCGCGCCAGAACCCGCGCGCCTCGTCGTCCGTGTGGTGCACGGTGACCCGGAGCCGGTCGGGCGCGATGCCGAGGTAGGCCGGGCTGGTGACGAACTCCCAGGCGTACGCGATCGCCTCGCGCTTGAAATAGTCGCCGAAGGAGAAGTTGCCCAACATCTCGAAGAAGGTGTGGTGCCGCTTGGTGTGGCCCACCTGCTCGAGGTCGTTGTGCTTGCCGCCCGCCCGGACGCACTTCTGGCAGGTGGTCGCCCGGGCGTAGTCCCGGCGCTCCTGGCCGAGGAAGGTGCGCTTGAACTGCACCATGCCGGCGTTGGTGAAGAGGAGCGTCGGGTCGTCGGCGGGGACCAATGACGAAGAAGGCACCTCTCGGTGCCCCTTGGCGACGAAAAAGTCGAGGAACAGGCGACGGATCTTGGCGGACTGCATGGGGGGAAAATATAGCCCAGCCCCGACTTAGGAGCCAATTCGAGGCGCCGGTGGTTCGCCGCTTTAGGCCGGCGCGGGCGGCAGCCTCCGCAGGCGGCTTCCGGTGGCCCGGAACATGGCGTTCGCGACGGCCGTCAATACGACGAGGCTGGCGGGTCGACGACTTGTGCGACGAGCTCGGTGATGTCGCGCCCGGCGAAGCCCCGGCGCGCGAGGTAGGCGAGGACGCGCCGGCGCTTGACGGGCCGAGGCAGCGCGCCGAGCTGCGCGGCGCGCTTGGCGGCGAGCGCGAGGGGCACGGCCGTCCGATCGCTGCCCTCGGGCCACTCGGCGCCGAGCGCCCGGTCGACCAGCGAACGCTCGACGCCCATCGCCAGCAGATCACGCGTCAACCTCGACGGGCCACGGCCTCGGCTGGCGCGCGTCTGCACGTAGTTCCGCGCGAACGCAGCGTCGTCCAGGAGGCCCAGGCCCGCGGCGCGCTCGAGGGCCGCCTCGACGGCCGGCCGGGGGTGACCCTTGCGGAGCAGGCGGCGGCCCAGATCAACCCGCGCGAACGATCGGCGCTCGAGGGCGCGAAGCAGCGTGCGAAACGCACCCTCCGCGTCCGCCGCCGCGGTGAGCCGTTCCTGGAGCTCGGCATCCACCTGGCGGCCGATCGTCAGGCCGCAGGCTTCCGCCTGCTCCATCGGCACGGCGCCGAACCGGACGCCATCCACCTCGACCCGCAGCGTGCCGGGTCGGCGAGGGTCGGGCTCGAGCGCCGTGACGACCGGCAGCGTCACTCGTCGTCCGCGGCGGTGCTGGCGGCGCCCGCGCCGACGCCGGCATGCATGCCGAGCAGCTCCTTCACCTTGCCCTCGACCTCCATCATGAGCGGCGGGTTGTCGCGGAGAAACAGCTTGGCGTTCTCACGACCCTGGCCGATGCGCTGATCGCCGTAGGAGTACCAGGCGCCGGACTTCTGGATGATGCCCGCCTCGGCGGCGAGGTCCACCAGGAGCGAGGTGTGGCTGATGCCCTCGTCGAACATGACGTCGAACTCCGCCTGCCGGAACGGCGGCGCCACCTTGTTCTTGACGACCTTCACGCGGACGTGGTTGCCGATGACCGTCTCGCGCTCCTTGACCGGCCCGATGCGCCGGATGTCGAGCCGGAGCGAGGCGTAGAACTTGAGCGCCTTGCCGCCGGTGGTGGTCTCGGGGTTGCCGAACATGACGCCGATCTTCTCGCGGAGCTGGTTGATGAAGACCACGGCGCAGTTGGAGCGGTTGATGGCGCCGGCGAGCTTCCGGAGCGCCTGGCTCATGAGCCGCGCCTGCAGGCCGACGTGGCTGTCGCCCATCTCGCCTTCGATTTCGGCCTTGGGCACCAGGGCCGCGACCGAGTCGATGACCACCAGGTCCACCGCCCCCGAGCGCACCAGGATCTCCACGATCTCGAGCGCCTGCTCGCCGGTGTCGGGCTGGGAGACGAGCAGGTCCTCGATGTTGACGCCGAGCTTCTTGGCGTACTCGATGTCGAGTGCGTGCTCGGCGTCGACGTAGGCGGCGACGCCGCCCATCTTCTGCACGTTGGCCGCCAGATGCAGCGTGAGCGTGGTCTTGCCGCTCGACTCGGGCCCGTAGATCTCGGTGATGCGGCCGCGGGGAACACCGCCGACGCCGGTGGCGGCGTCGAGATTGATGGCGCCCGTGGGAATGGCAGCCACCTTGACCCGGGCCGACTCGCTGCCCATCCGCATGATGGAGCCCTTGCCCAGCTGTTTCTCGATCTGGGAGATGGCGAGCCCCAGGGCCTTCCGGCGATCGGCGTCGAGCCGGGATTCTTCAGCGGCCATGATTTTCCTCGGAGTTTTTGTGGCTGATTTTGCTACACATCGAAGCTGAAACCCAAGGTAATACCGAAGACTTGCCGAATCAAGAGTTTTTGAGTGACTGATTTTGCTTCACCCCTGTATCCTCCACGCATCCTCGAGGTGCTCGACCCGGCACCCGCTCCCCTCCATCCGTATCTCGATCACGTCGAACCGGAACATATCCCCCGCTCGCCCGTGCCGTTCGCTCCAGACCTCGGCCACCTGCGCGATCGTGCGCTGTTTTCGCCACCGAACGCTTTCGGCCGGTTGGCCGTACGCCCCGGAGGCCCGTGTTTTCACTTCGACGATCGCAACCAACCCATCCCGCCGCGCCACTACATCCAGCTCGCGGCGGCCGAGCCGGAATCGGTGCGCCTCGATGGTCCAGCCGCGGCTCACCAGGTAGGCCATCGCGACCCGCTCGCCCCAGAGTCCGCGCCGGTGCCGAGCATCGGTCCATGCGTTCGGCGGGACGACGCTCCGCTTCCTTCCCATGGCGCATGCTACAGCGCGACGGTTGCCGCGCGGACACCATTCTCGCGAGCGACGGGTCGCGAAATTGCCGCCGATAGGCCGGGCGCATCCGGCTCGAACGCGTGATGCCGCCGGCGGGCAGTGTCCGCCGGCGGCATCGGACTTCCAGAAAACCTCGGCTTACTTCGCGACGGTGAATTCGATGCGCCGGTTTTTGAACCGGCCGTCCTCGGTCGAGTTGTCGGCCACCGGCTTGCTCGAGCCGTAGCCCTTGGCGGTCAGCGATCCGGGTTCCACCCCCTGACGAACCAGGTAGTCGCGTACCGCCTCGGCTCGACGTGCGGACAAGGCCTGGTTCGCCGTAGCATCTCCGGTGTTGTCGGCATGTCCGCCCACCTCGAGTACGGTACCCGCGGGCGCGCCCTTGATCGCCTTGGCCGACTGATCGAGAATGTCGCGGCTCTCGGCTGGAAGGTCCGCTTTGCCGGGCGCGAAATTGATGATGCTCAGGTTGAGGGCCTCCACCAGCTGCCCGCCCGTGTATCCCGGTCGCAGGCCGGACAACGCGGCGGAGGCCTTCTTCGTCGCGCCCTCGACCGCGGCCGCAGCGGACGGAGCTGCGGGCGGAGTGGTCGGCTCGGCGGTCGAGTCGTACGCACCACCGGCCGGCTCGGCCGGTGCCATGGCGGTTGTCTCGCTCCGGATTCCTGCCGAGGCCGGAGTGCGCTTCCCCAGCATCCGATACCCCAGGAACGCGAATAGCAGCACCAGCAACACCGGGACCAGCTTCCGGAGACCGCTGCTGCCGCTGGCGGCCGCGGCGCCGATGCCTGGCCCTGCGCCGCGGACGGCCTCCCTGGCCCCCACGCCGGCGCCGCCGGCCAACCCGGCCGCTCCTGCCAGGTAGCTTCCGATCCCGGCCGGCATGCCGGCCGGGATCGTCCCCCCAGGCGTCAGAATGTCCACCGCCTTCGGTATGAGGAACGCAAGCGCGCTCCTCCCCGTACCGGGCGACACGCCCGCGGTGGAGGCGATCCGCTCCACGGTATCGCGCCCCAGCGCCTGCTCGATCTGCTCGGGTGCCACGGACTCATTCGGGCCCGTGCCGATCCAGGAGTTTACCTGCTGTCCCAGGCCTCCGCGCCGCATGCGATCCACAAAGCCGGTGAGACCACCCGAGCTGCTATCGGTCATGACGCCGAGCAGGCTCGAGCACAGCGGGGCCGCCCGGTCCCCCAGGTTGAATTTGCCTGCCAGTTCAGCGATGAGTCCGTCGAAGGCTCCCATGACGCACCTCCGGTGAGTCAAGAGTAGGGTGCTGCTTCCGCAGTCCTACCATAGGGAGCGGTCCGCCGGATCACAACGGGACTAACGGCAATACTCGTCGACCTGGTCGATCCCTATCCGGACGTCACGCGGCTTGCTGCCGTTGGCCGGACCCAGGATTCCCGCTTCCTCGAGCTGGTCCATGATGCGCGCGGCCCGACCGTAGCCGATCCCGAGCTTTCGCTGGAGCAGTGAGGTCGAGCCACCCTGGTTCTGGACGCACGCGAGGGCCGCCTCCTTGAACTGCGGATCGCGCTCGCCCGCTTCGGCCGGCCCCTCACCGCCGCCCTCCCCCGCGTCGCCGTCTGGCACCTCGTCGAGGATGTTGGTCTCGGTGGACTCGACCACGCCGATCTGCTCGCGCTCCGTTTTCCAGCGGCGGTAGCGCTCCATGATCTTCTCGCTTTCCTCGGTCGAGATGTACGCGCCCTGCAGCCGCATCGGCTCGCTCTTCCCCGGCTCGAGGAACAGCATGTCGCCTTTGCCGAGCAGTGCCTCCGCACCGTTCTGATCGAGGATGGTTCGGCTGTCCACCTTGGAGGCCACGCGGAAGGCGACACGGCTGGGGAAGTTCGCCTTGATGAGGCCGGTGATCACGTTCACCGACGGGCGCTGGGTGGCGAGGATGAGGTGCAGCCCGACCGCGCGCGCCTTCTGGGCCAGCCGGGCCAGCGGCGTTTCCACTTCCGCCTGCACCGTCATCATGAGATCGGCGAGCTCGTCCACCACGATGACGATGAGCGGGAGCTTCCCTTCCGTGTAGGCCTCGGCCTCGGGCGGCGGCGGCGGCGTATCCGGCGCCTCTGCGGCGATGTCGGTGAGCGTGACCCTTCGCGCCGGGGGGTGCTTGAGCGGCTTGCCATCGAGCACTTTGCGGTTGAAATCGGTCAGGTTGCGCGCCCCATTCGCCTCGAGCAGGGCGTACCGGCGCTCCATCTCGTTCACGGCCCACTTGAGGGCCCGCGCCGCCTCCTTGTTGTTCGTCACCACCGGATGCCGCAGGTGGGGCAGGTCCTTGTACATCGAGAGCTCGACCATCTTGGGGTCGATCATCAGGAAGCGCAGGTCTTCCTTGTGCTGGTAGTGGTAGATGAGCGACGTGATGATCGCGTTGATCCCGACGGACTTCCCGGTACCGGTCGCCCCCGCGATGAGCAGGTGCGGCATCTTGGCCAGGTCGGCGATGACCGGCCGGCCCTCGAGATCGAGGCCGAGCGTCACCGGGAGCAGCCGCTCTTCGCCCGACCAGAGGTCATCTTCTAGAAGCTCGCGCAGGAGCACCACCCGCGACTTGGGGTTCGGCACCTCGACGCCCACCATATCGCGACCCGGGATCCGGGCCACCCGGATCGAGCGGGCGCTCATCTTGAGGGCCAGGTCGTCGGCGAGATTGACGAGCCGGTTCATCTTGACCCCAGGGCGGAGACGAACCCCGTACTGGGTCACCACCGGGCCCGTAGTCCGCCCGGCCACGTCTCCCTCCACCTTGAACTCCGCCAGCGTCTCCTCGAGCCGTTCCTGCAGCGCGTTGAGCTCGCCTTCGCCGGCGTCGATCCCCCTCGTGCGGGGCGCCTCCAGCAGCTCCACCTCCCACACCGGCCCGAGCTCCTTCGCTCCCGGCGCGCGCCGCGGCTCGACCTTCTTGGCGGGCTTGAGTCGCCCTCGGGAGTCGGCCTTGCCTTCGCCCTTCACGGCCTTCCCGGCGGGCTCCTCGCGCCCTCTGAGCACCGGCTCTTCGACCGGCTGCTCCGGCGCCTCGATCTTGGCCGCGGACCGCCGCCTGGGCTCGGCCTTCAGGGCCGATTCCGCCGCTTTCACTTCCGCGGGTGAGTGCCGCTCGAGCCGCTGCAGCGGATGCCACGCGAAGGTGGCGAGCGTGAGCGCCGACAGCGCGAGAAAGCCCACCAGCACGGCGCCCGCGGGGCCGATCCCCTGCGGGATCTCCACCGCGAAGAAGCCGGGAATGGCCCCGACCAACCGTCCGAGGAGCCGCCGGTTATCGAGATCGAAGATCGTCACTCGTCCGAGCACGCCCGCGAGATAGGGCAGCAGGACGCTCAGCCCGATGATGAGAAACGCCGAGCGCTTCATGTCGAGCGAGCCGAGACGCTCGAACCCGGCGAGGGCGAGCCCGACGCCGAGGAGGGGGATGCCCAGGGCGCCGGCGCCGAGCCAGCCCCAGAGCGTCGCGCCGATGGAGTGACCGATCGGTCCCGTGAGCGGGAATGGCAGCAAGGTCAGACCGAGGAACAGCCCGACGACCAGCGCGGTGACCGCGCTCAGGCGGCGACGCGAGTCGGTGCTCATACCGGCACGGGCGCGAGCGTGACCCGGCGTTCGAAGAAGTGCGCAGGCACGGGGTAGGCATCGAGGCGGGCGGCGTCGAGTACATCGTCGCGAAAGCCCAATCGGATGAGCTCGCGGCCCGCGCGGCTGTAGGTGAGGGGGCGCTCCCAGCCCTGGCCATAGCGCCGGACGAGGTCCAGGCTCGCGATCGCGGCGTCGTTGATGCCGCGCCGCGGCCTGGTCTCGCCCAGCGTGGCCGCCGTGAGCCGGCCGGCGCAATAGGCGTCGTCGAGCGAGAAGGCGCCGCCCCGGCCCGCACAGAGGATGAGCACGCCGCGGGGACCGTCCACGGATTCACGTGCCTTCTCCGCGGCGACGCCCAGGTTGGCGGCGCTGGCCAGGTAGACCGCGGCCGCCCCCTGGCACGCCAGGAGCGCGTGGGTGCCGTTCGTCGTGGTCACCACCAGCGTCTTGCCTCGCACGGCGGGCTCGGTCATCTCGAGCGGGCTGTTGCCGAGGTGAAAGCCGGGGATGCGGGCGCAGTTCCTCTCGCCGGCCAGGAGGACGTCGTCGCTGCCGATGGTCTGCGCCAGACGCAGGGCTTCCTCGGTCGAGGCCACCGGGATGATGGCCTTGGCCCCGTGGCTCAACGCGGCGCACATCGAGGTGGTGGCGCGGAGGATGTCGATGACGAACACCGTGCGACCCTGGACCTCGGCGGAGGTCAGGCCGGCGGGTGTGAAGGCGACGTCGAGCCTCATACTTCCGGTCGGAGGAGCTGGGATTCCCGTTCGAGGAAACGCGTGTCCACGTTGCCCGCCGCGAAGTCCGGATGTCGGATGACGCGCGCGAGGAACGGGATCGTGGTCGTGACGCCCTCCAGGATGAAGCTGTCGAGGGCCTGTCCCATCCGGGTCAGGGCCTCCTCGCGATCGTTGCCGTGGACGATGACCTTGGCCAGCAGCGAATCGTAGTACGGCGGTACCGTGTAGCCCGCGTACACGTGCGTGTCGACCCGAACCCCGGGACCGCCGGGTGGGTGGTACGCCGTGATGTGGCCCGGGGACGGCTGGAAGTTGCGGTACGGATCCTCCGCGTTGATCCGGCACTCGATGGCGTGGCCGCGGAGGCGCCGGCCGTCGCCCTGGAAGCTGATCGCCTCGCCCGCCGCCACCCGGATCTGCTCCTTGACCAGATCGAAGCTGGTCACCATCTCGGTGACCGGGTGCTCCACCTGGATCCGGGTGTTCATCTCCATGAAGTAGAACGACCCGTCGGTGTCCAGCAGGAACTCGAGCGTGCCGGCGCCCACGTAGCCGATGTTGGACGCGAGCGCGACGGCCGCGAGCCCCATCCGCTCGCGGAGGTCCGGCGTGAGCGCGGGGCTCGGGCTCTCCTCGATCAGCTTCTGGTGGCGCCGCTGCACCGAGCAGTCGCGCTCGCCCAGGTGGACGACCTTGCCGAAGCTGTCGCCCATGACCTGGATCTCGACGTGGCGCGGATGCTGGATGTACTTCTCGACGTACACCGCGCCGTTGTTGAACGCGGCCAACGCCTCGTTCTGGGCCAGACCGAAGAGCTGGGGAAACTGCTCGGCGTCGTGCGCGATCCGCATCCCCTTCCCGCCCCCGCCGGCCGTGGCCTTGATGATGACCGGGAATCCGATCGACTCCGCGAAGCTCAGCGCCTCGTCGGGGTCGTCGATGGTACCGGGCGAGCCGGGCACGGTGGGCACGCCGGCGTCGGCGGCCAGGCGGCGCGCCGTCGCCTTGTCGCCCATCTGCCGGATCTGGTCGCCGCTGGGCCCGATGAACGTGATGTTCGACGCCTTGCAGGTGTCGGCGAACTCCGCGTTCTCGGCCAGGAACCCGTAGCCCGGATGGATAGCGTCGGCACCGGTGATCTCGGCGGCGGCGATCAGGTGGGGAATCTTGAGGTACGACGCGCGGCTGGGCGCGGGGCCGATGCAGACGTCGTCGTCCGCGAACCGGACGTGGAGGCTCTCGCGGTCGGCCTCGGAGTAGACGGCGACCGTCTCCAGCCCCAGCTCGCGGCACGCACGAATGACCCGCAAGGCGATCTCGCCGCGGTTGGCGATCAGCACCTTCTTAAACACTCGGGCCTCCGGCAGGGCCGCCGACCGCGCCGGCGGCTCGGCTCGCGATGCGGACCCCCTCGAGCATCAGGGCGTCAGGTCCAGCGCGCGCCCGGCCGACGGGTCGCCGGTGATCTCGGTGAACTTCCGGTCGGAGGCCGAGTCCACGCCCGACACCCGCAGCGCGAATTCGCTCGGGTTGGAGGAGTAGAACAGCGCGCTCTCGTACGAGATCATCGCGTCCTTGAACCACTTCATCAGCGACTGGTCGAACGACTGCATGCCGTAGGACACCGTCCCTTCGGCGATCAGGTCGGGGATGTTGAGCGCCTTCTCGATGTCCCGGATGTTGTCGGCCACCGCGGCGGTATTGATCAGCACCTCGGCGGCCGGCACGCGGCCGCGGCCATCGGCGCGGGGCACCAATCGGAGGGACACCACGGCCTGCAACGCCGTCGCCAGCAGCATCCGGATCTCCTGGTGCTGGTAGGGCGGATAGAACGAGATGATGCGGTTCAGCGTCTGGGTGGCGTCGGTCGTGTGCAGGGTGCTGAACACCAGGTGGCCGGTGTCCGCCGCCTTGAGCGCCGTGTCCAGCGTCTCCATGTCCCGGATCTCGCCCACCAGGATCACATCGGGGTCCTGCCGCAGCACATGCCGCAGGGCGGACGCGAACGACAGCGTGTCGCTCCCCACCTCACGCTGGGAGATGTTGGACATCACGTCCCGGTGCAGGAACTCGATCGGGTCCTCGATCGTGATCACGTTCACCCGGCGGTTCTGATTGACGTGATTGATCATCGCGGCGAGCGCGGTGGACTTGCCCGAGCCGGTGATCCCGGTGACGAGGATGAGTCCGCGAGGCTTGAGCGCGATCTCCTCGAGCACCGCCGGCAGGTAGAGCTCGGTGATCGTCTTCACTTCGTAGGGGATCGCGCGGAAGGCGAAGGCGAGCGTGCCCCGCTGCTGATAGACGTTGGTGCGGAACCGGCCCACCCCCGGCACCCCGATGGCGAAGTCCGCCTCCTTCTTCTCGGCGAACTCCTTGACCTGGCGCGGCGTCATGACCTGCTCCGCCAGCATCTTGAGATCCTCCGGCTTCACCGGTCCCACCTCGAGCGCCTGGAGCTCGCCGTTGAGCCGGATCGTCGGGGGACGGCCGACCTTGAGCAGGAGGTCGGACGCATTGCGCTGCACCATCTGGGCGATGGTGTGCTTGAAGTTGAACGCGGAAGCGGCGCCGGCGGCGGCCGGCGGCGACGTAGCTGGCTCAGCCATTGGGATCGACCCGGAAGAGGACCTGCCCGAACTCCACCGGCTGGGCGTCGTCGACCAGCACCTCGCGGACCACGCCGGCGAGCTCAGCCTCGATCTCGTTCATGATCTTCATCGCTTCGATGATGCACACCGTCTGGCCCGCGGTCACGCGCGTGCCGACCTTCACGTACGCGTCCGCCCCGGGCTCGGGCGACTTGTAGAACGTGCCGACCATGGGCGACTTGATCTCCTTGAGGGTCGCCGAGGGACGCGCGGGCTCTCCGTCGGAGGCCGCGGCGGCCGGCACGGTATGGGCGGCCGGCGCGGCTCCATGGAAGGTCATCGGCGGCGCCACGAAGGCCGGGGTCCCGCTGCCGGTCCGGGTGATCACCACCTTGGTGCCGAACAGCCCCTTCACCTCGATCGACCCGATCTCCGGCGACTCGCGCAGCAGCTGGGCCAGGTCCTGCACGTCCGCGAGCTCGATCGACTTGATCCCCGGCACGTTCTGGAGCAGCTCGGCGAGCTGCTTCATCTCCTGGGGCGTCATACGCGGGTGAGGTACTTGTCTTCGCGGCGGTCGACCCGGATCACTTGCCCCTCCTCGATAAAGAGCGGGACCTGCACGGTGGCGCCAGTCTCCAAGGTCGCCGGCTTGGTGGCGCCGGAGGCGGTGTCGCCGCGCACCCCGGGATCGGTCCGGGCGACGGCGAGCTCGACGAAGGTCGGCAGCTCCACGAGGATCACCCGGTCGTCATGCACCAGGCCCTCGCATTCCATTCCTTCCTTCAGGTACTTCAGCTGATCGGCCCCGATGACGTCGTCGGTCAGCATGATGTCATCGAAGGTCTGCTGGTCCATGAAGTGGTAGAAGTGGCCGTCCCCGTACGAGAACTGCATCGGTCGTCGCTGGAGCCGCACGTCGGTGACCCGCTCGCCCGCGTTGAAGGTGCGATCGAGCACGGCGCCGCTCCGGATGTTCTTGAGCTTGGTCCGGACGAACGCGCCACCCTTGCCGGGTTTGACGTGCTGAAAGTAGACCATCTGATACAGATGGCCGTCGATGTCGAGGACCAGACCGTTCCTGAAATCGGCCGTACTGGCCACGTTGGCTCCTGATGGTGGGAGAGCGGGGGCTACACCAACTCGAGCAGCTCGGTCCGTCCGTCGGACAGGATCTCGGCGCCGGCCGGGCCGAGATGGACGTCGTCCTCCAGTCGCACCCCGCCCCAGCCCGGAAGATAGACTCCCGGCTCGACCGTCACCACCGCATGGAGCGGGAGCGGCGCGTCCGAGGTCGGCGCGAGCCGCGGCGCCTCGTGGACCTCGAGCCCGAGCCCATGACCGAGCGAGTGGCCGAACGCATCGCCGAAGCCTCGGGTCGCGATGACCTCCCGGGCGAGGGCGTCGCCTTCGCGGCCGGTCATGCCCGCGCGAAGATGCTCGAGCGCCCGGCGCTGCGCGGCCCGCACCAGCTCGTAGACCGTGCGCTGGCGGTCGTCCGCTCGTCCGCCGACCACGACCGTCCGGGTGAGGTCGGCGCAGTATCCGTCCACCTGCGCGCCGAAGTCAAGCAGCAGCCATTCGCCCGCCTCGATCGTCCGCTTGCTCGTGCGTGCGTGAGGCAGCGCCGCCCGCGGTCCGCTCGCCACGATCGTGGGAAACGGATGCCACTCGCTGCCCCGCCGGCGCAGCGACGACTCCAGCGCGGCCGCGATCTCGAGCTCGCTCTGGCCCACGCGGATGGAGGGCAGCACCTCCGCCAGCGCCGACTGCGCGAGACCGGCCGCGGCGCGAATCGCGGCCACTTCCTCTGGCGACTTGATCGCGCGGAGTCGCTCGACCAGGTCCGCGGTCGGGACCACCCGTCCCCGCGTGAGCGCCGCGACCCGCTCGGCATCCCGGGCGGTGATCGCATGCGCCTCGACGCCAAGCGTGGCGACCGGCGTCGTGGCCAGCACGCGGCCGAGGCGCTCCCACACGCTCTTCTGATCGATCTCGACGACCGCGGCGTCCCCCGCCTCGTCCGGCGCTTGGACCGCGTAGCGGAAATCGGTGACCAGCGTGGTCGTCTCGGGTCGGACCAGGAGCAGGGCCGCCGACCCGCTGAAGCCGGTCAGGTACCGGATGTTGGGAAGGTGGGTGACGAGCAGCCCGTCGAGCCCCTCACCCTCCAGCGCGACCCGCAGCGCGGCTTGGCGCTCGCTCCGCCGGTCAGGCGGCACGCAGACGGCCCACCAACGCCTGCAGGGCCAGGAGGTAGCTCTGCGCGCCGAATCCGGTCACCATCCCGATCGCCAGGTCGGCGATCATCGACTGCCGCCGCTCGGGCTCACGGGCGAAGATGTTCGAGAGGTGCAGCTCCACGAAGGGGACCTGGACCGCCAGGAGTGCGTCGCGCAGCGCCAGGCTCGAATGGGTGAGCGCCGCCGCATTGATGAGCGCGCCCTCCGCCGTCCCCTTGAGGGCCTGCACCGCGTCGACCAGCGCGCCTTCGTGGTTGGTCTGGAACCAGGTGATCTCGACGCCGTGACCGCGCCCCGCCTCCCGCACCATGGCCTCGATCTGCGCCAGCGTCGTCCGCCCGTAGACTTCCGGCTCCCGCTGCCCCAGCAGATTCAGGTTGGGGCCGTTCAGGACGGTGATGCGCATTCAGCGCTTGAGATTCTGCAGCCAGGCGTGAAACTGGTCGAGATCGTCGCTCTTGGAGTCGGGGGCACGCGGCTGGCGCGGAGCAGCGGGGTTGCCGCCGCCGCCGAAAAATTCGTCGTACGACACGCCGGCCGGCGGCGCGCCGCTGCCGGCGGCCGGGACGGCCGGGAGCGTCGGCGTCGACTCTTCGCCGAACACCGAGCTGAGCGACAGGCTGTCGTGGGCGGGCCGCGTGGGCGCGCCCTGGGCGCTGGCCGGGCCGCCTCGGCTCGGGGCCGCATGCACCGCGGCGCTCGGCGCCACCGCGGCGGGGCGCGCCGTGAGCACGGTACGCAGGAACGCCTGGACGGACTGCCCCTTGGTCTCCAGCACGGAATAGGCAGGAGTCGGAGCCACCGGCTGCGGCGGCGCAGCGGGAGTTTCGGGCAGCGCCGTCAGCCGCTCCAGCTCCGCGATCTTCTCGCCGTAGCGTGACGCGCCGCCAGCGCGCGTCTCGAGCAACCGGTAGACGGTGAGGGCTTCGACCGCGTGACCCTGCTGCAGCAGCAGCTCGGCCATGGACGCGGTGACGACCAGATCGGGCTCGGCCTCACGCGGAGGCTCGGCGGCGGGGCTGGCCCAGGGCTCGGGCGCGGACGGGGCTGGCTCGGACCCGGCGGTCGGCTCGGGAACAGTGACCGGTTCGGGAACGGGGGCCGGCTCCGGCTCGCGCTGGCGGGACCACGGCGGGGTCCACTCGGCCGATGTCGAGGCGGGCTCAGCCGGGCGGTCGTCCTCGATGGAGAGCGGCTCCAACGCCCAGTCAGGCACGTTGGCTTCGGCCGTGATGGGCTCCTCG
This sequence comes from uncultured Gemmatimonadales bacterium, assembly GCA_963697755.1. GTDB lineage: Bacteria > Gemmatimonadota > Gemmatimonadetes > Gemmatimonadales > GWC2-71-9 > CAVVWJ01. The sequence goes on from CAVOPE010000006.1 coordinate 105,315, forward strand.
GGCGCCGGCTCCGGGCCGGCCGGTGGGACCGCCTCGAACATCGTCCGCTCCGCCCCGTCCATCGCGATCGGAGTAAGGCCGTCGTCCGACGCGGCGGAGGGCGCCCCCTCCCCGGCGTGCTCGTCCACGCTCGCGCCGCTCGTCGGCTCCAGGTCGGGCGCGGCGTCGAGGAGCGAGGGCGCCGGCTCATGCGTGTCCCCGATCCCCAGCAGTTCCTCGGCCGCGTTGGCCACCTGGAACTCGCTGCCGCCGCTGCTGTTCAGGATGATGTCTTCGGCCGTCTCCACCCGGAAATCGGTGACATGGTCGAACGAGCCGAGGTCGACGTGGTCGTCGCGGCCGACGAGACCGGCGATCGGCTCGACCGTGTCTCCCAAGGAGGTCGGCTGCTCGACTTGGATCCCCTCGAGCGGCGAGCTCTCCAGCTCGATGCCGGCGCCGAGATCCTCGAGGTCGAGCGGAACCACCTCGGCCGCCTCGGCGCTGCCCGACTCGGTCACCCATCCCGTCACCGGCTCCGACACGGGCGGCGAGCCCGCGGCGGTTGACGTCTCGGCGGTCACGGCGTCGCCCGACGCGCCCTCCGAGACGACCGCGTCCCCGGACGCCACACCATCGGCGGCCGTGGTCTCCTCGGCCACCGCCGCCTTGCCCTCGGCCACCACCGCCGCGCCGGCCGTCTGCCGCCGCGTGGCCTCGACCCGGCCGAGCTGGTCACGGGCATCGTCGTTGCTGCGGTCGACGGCGATCAGCGTCCGGAGCCAGCGCTCCGCCTCGTCGAATCGGCCCTGTCGCTCAGTGATGTCGGCCAGCGCCTTGAGCGCGATCACGTTCTCGCCGTCCAGCGCGAGCACGTGGGTGAACGCCGTTTCGGCGGCGGGAAGGTCGCCCAGATCCAGGTGGCAGCGGCCGAGCACGATGCTGGCGGGGATGTAGTCCGGGTGGAGCGACAGGCCGGACCGGAGAAGGTCGAGCGCCCGCGTCACGTCGCCGTTCTTGCGGTGGACCTCCGCGAGCGGGGCGAAGGTCAGGCCCTGGGGGTTTTCGGCGTAGCGGCGTTCGAGCTTCTCGATCTCGCTAAGTGCCATCCGGGTTCCGCGTTCCGAGGTGTGGGCAGCCGTGGAAGGAGAACGTACTGGATCGTCGTGGGAAGTCTCGTGAGAGTAGCGAGCCGCCCCCGGCATGTCAACTGCTAAGCGTCGCACCGCCTTGAGGTTCGGTGTTGATCCGCTTAAGCTTAGTGCTCTTTGTCCCCTTCAGGTCCGGAGTCTCGGAACTCGACTATGCAAGCTTTCCGCAACGCGGCCAAACCCCTCATGGTGGTGGTGGCCCTCACGTTCTTCGCCTGGCTCGTGGTCGACCTGAGCGGCATCAGCGGCAACACCGGGCTGCTCACCAAGACCGCGGTCGGCAAGGTCAACGGCCGCAGTATCGACGCGCGGACCTACCAGGCGGTCGTGCAGCAGAACATCGACGCCCGGCAGCGCGAGGCGCCGACCGCCATGAGCCTCGAGGACTACGAACAGATCCGGAACGAGGTTTGGGAGCAGTTCGTCCAGAACAGCGTGCTCGACGCCGAGTATCGTCGCCGCGGCATCACGGTGAGCGAGGACGAGATCGTCGACGCGATGCGCACGACGCCGCCGCCGGAGTTCCTCAAGATCCCGGAGTTCCAGACCGACAGCCAGTTCGACCTCGGCAAGTATCAGCGCTGGCTCACGTCGAGCGTCGCGCAGCAGTATCTGCCGACGCTGGAGGCGCAGTACCGGGAGCAGCTCCAGCGCTCGAAGCTCCTGCGGGTCGTCACCGCGGACATCTATCTCTCGGACGCCGCGCTGTGGGACCAGTACCGGGACGAGAAGGAGACGGTCAAGATCGGCCTCACGGCGATCATTCCCCGGAACGTGGTGCCGGACTCCGCCGTCGGCGTCAGCGACGCCGAGGTCAACGCCTACTACAAGGCGCACCTCGACGACTTCTCGCGTCCGGCCACGGCCTACCTCAGCTTCGTCGCGCTGCCGCGCATCACTACCCCGGCGGACACGGCCGCGGCCCACGCGCGTGCCGATTCGGTGCGGGCCGAGATCGTCGGCGGTGCGCCGTTCGCCGAGGTGGCGCGGCGGGAGTCGTCGGACAGCGCGAGCGCGGCGCGCGGCGGCGACCTGGGTGAGTGGACCCGCGGCTCCATGGACGCGGCGTTCGACTCCGCCGCCTTCGCGCTGCCGCTCAACACGGTCTCGCAGCCAGTCCGGTCGTCGTTCGGCTTCCACATCATCGAGATCACCAGCCGCAAGGGCAACAAGGCCAAGGGCCGGCACATCCTCATTCCGATCCAAGTCGCCGGCGCGCACCGCGACCAGCTCGACGCGCAGGCCGACAGCCTGGAGAAGCTGGGCGCGGAGAAGTCCGACCCCGCGGCGCTCGACACCGTGGCCCGGGCGCTCAACCTCAAGATCGGGCGGGCGATGCCGGTCCAGGAAGGCACCCGGGTTCAGGTCGGCAACCTGGTCGTTGCCGACGCGGGCGTCTGGGCGTTCACGGCCAAGCCGGGGCAGACCGGGCCGGTGGTCGAGAGCGAGCGGGCCTACTACGTGTTCCGCGTCGACAGCCTCAAGCCGGCGGGCGTCCCGCCGCTCAAGGACATCCGCGACGCGGTCGCGGGCCAGGCCCGCGGAGAGAAGAAGGTCGAGCAGGCGCGGAAGGTGGCCCGCGACTATGAAAAGCGGCTCGAGGCGGGCGGCACGCTCGCGGCCGTTGCCGACTCGCTCAAGCTTCCGAACAAGGAGTTCGGTCCATTCTCGCGGATCAATCCGCCGCTCACGGATCCCGTGGTGGTCGGCACCGCATTCGGGCTGGACGTGGGCAAGCGAAGCGGGATGCTGGACACCAAGGACGGCATCTACTTCATCCAGGTGCTGGAGCACACCAAGGCCGACTCGGCGGCGTTCGTGAAGGATCTGGACACGTATCGGTCCCGCATGATCAACCTCGCGCGGCAGGATCGGGTCCGGAGCTATCTCGAAGCCCTGCGCCAGGCGGCCACGGTGGTGGACGATCGGAAGGAAGTGCTCCGGCAGCAGGGCCCGGCGACGCAAGGCGCCTGACGGCCACCGTCCGTCGCCAGGAAGCGCCGAGGGGGCAGGCCATCCGGCCTGCCCCCTCGTCATGTCGTCCAGCCCGACGTCGTTACTGCGACAGGCGCTTCGGCTCGCCCGCGGGCGCGTTGGACTGCGGCGGCGCGGAAGTGTCCACCGGCCGCTGGGACAAGTTCCGCTGCGCGTCGTCCGACCCCATGATCGCGTCCTGGGTATCGGAAAGGCTGCGCTTGAACTCGCGGATCCCCTTCCCGATCGAGGAGCCGACCTCCGGCAGCCGCTTGGCGCCGAAGAGCAGCAGCACCACGACCATGATCAGCATGATTTCGGTGAAGCCGAGGTTACCCACGGGGACCCCCTAGAAAATCGAGCGGGCGATGAGGTACGCCACGAGGACCCCGATCAGGCTGAGCAGCGAGACGTGGAGCCCGATCGGTCCCAACGTGAAGTTTATCACCAGCAGGTCGGCCGAGACAGGGCCGAAATTGGCCGTCCAGGTGCTGGTGAAGAAGGTCCGGGCGGCGCTGTCGGGCAGGGTCTGGCGGAGCAGCGCGGTGAGCGCGCCGCCCGCGACGAATCCGGCGACCAGGATGCCGAGGTAGAAGCCCGGCCGATGAGGGCCGGCCATCAGCGCCTGCGGTCCACGACGTAGGTGATGGCGGCACGGAGGGCCTCCCGCGCGGGCGAAGCCGGGAGCGCGTCGAGCTCGCCGTCCGCCTCCTGGGCCAGCCGGAGGGCCCGCTCCCGGGCGTATTCCAGCCCGCCCGCCTGGGCCACCGCCCCGATCACCTCGCCGATCTGCGCGTCGTCGGGCTCGGCCGTGTCCATCAGCGCCTCGACCTGGCGCCGCCCCGCCGGGCCCATGCGCGGCAGCGCGGCGATGAGCGGCAGCGTCAGCTTGTGCTCGCGCAGATCGGAGCCGGTCGGCTTCCCGGTGACGTGGGGGTCACCAACGTAGTCCAGCAGATCGTCGACGATCTGGAACGCCATTCCGAGCGCCTCGCCGTAGCGACGCAGCGCCGCTCGCTCGCTCGCCGGCGCGCGGAGAGCGCCCACCTCGCAGGCGCCGGACAGGAGGGACGCCGTTTTGGCCCGGATCAGCAGGTCGTACGACGGCTCGGAGAACTCGAGGGGCTCGTGGGCCAGGAGCTGCCGCATCTCGCCCACGGTCATCTCGTTCGTCACCCGGCTCAGCACCCTGAGCGGCTCCAGATCGTCGAGTCGGACCAGCTCGATGACCGCGCGTGAGTACAGGTAGTCGCCCATGATCACCGACACCTGGTGGCTGAACAGCGAGTTGATCGTCGGCATGCCGCGGCGAAGCACGGAATGGTCCACCGAATCGTCGTGCACCAGGGTGGCCACGTGAATCAGCTCGACCACCGCCGCCAGGGTGATCGTCCGGGGATCGCGGCAGCCGGTCGCCTCGTCGGCCAGGAGCAGCAAGGTCGGGCGGAACATCTTGCCCTGCATCTGGAACAAATGCGAGTTGACCTGGGCGATGAGGCCGAAATCCGCCTCGACGATCCGCCGCAGCTCCTCGGGCACCCGCTCCAGGCGGGTCCGGACCGGTTGCTGGAGGTCGGCCAGGGTGATCGGCGCGAGCTGAGAGGTCATTCCCGCCGTCCCGCGGTGAGTCGGTGGATGCGATCGCTGAGGTCCATGAACCGGATGTCCACGGCCATCGCCCGCTCGTAGCTCGCGATGGCGTCCTCGCCCTTGCCCTGCGCCTCGAGCGCGCGCCCCAGCCAGTAGATCAGGCCGATCTTCGCCTCGTCGCCGCCGTCCACGGCATCCACCGCCCGGCGGAGCACGGCCTCCGAGACGGCGAACTGGCCCTTTTCGAAGAACGCCACGCCGAGCGCCTCCGACGTGCGCAAGCGCCCTTCCGGCGCGCGGAGCGCTTTCTGGAACTCTGCGATCGCCTCGTCGAGCAGCCCCATCTCCTTGAACGCCACGCCGAGATCGTAGTGGGCCTCGTAGTCGTCGGTCTCCAGGTTCTCCTCGATGCCGCGCTTGAATTGCTCGAGGATCTCCTTGAACTCCCGCTGCTCGTCCTCGTCCTGCGGCTCCCGGCGATCGATCCGCATCCGCGTATCGCGCGGCGCCGCCGTCTCCTCGAAGATCATCGAGCCGAGGTCCACAAAGCTGCCGCCCGCACTCTTTGGCGGCGGCTCGGACGGGGGCGGCGGCGCGGGCGCCGGACGCGCGGCCGGCGGCGCGGGGATCGCCATCGTCGCGTGCGGGCGCACCGGTGCGGTCAGCCCCGCGATCGCCGCCGAGGCGCGCGTGTTCGTCGGATCATGCTCTTGGACGCGACCGTACACCGCGAGGGCCTTGTCGACCGCTCCCGCCCGGCCAAGCGCGTCACCCAGTGCCAGATATGCTTCGATCAGCGGGGCCCGCTCGCCAGTCCGGAACGCGAGCTCCACGCGCTTCTGATGATGCAGGATCGCATCCGGCTCCAGCGCCACCAGCCGATCCGCGATCGCCGAAGCGCCGGCCCAGTCCTCGGCGCGCTCGTAGCCCTGAAGCGACAGGCGCAGCTCCTCCGCCGCCCGACTCATATCCCCCGCGAGCAGCAGCCGGTCCGCCAGCTCGCGGTGCAGGTCGGGGTTCTCCGGGTCGTCGACGATGCGGTCCTCGAGCTCCGTGACTTCGTCCGCCGTCGGCCCGGAGATCGGCTCGGCCTCGATCAAGGGAAGTCCGGCGGTCGGCGCGGGCGGCTCTTCGTCCACGAAGTCGAGGTCGAGATCCGCGTCCGGCTCGGCCGTCGATGGGAAATCGACGTCCGTGGCCGACAGCGCGAGGTCGAGATCATCGGCCACGTCGATCAATCCATCGACCGGCTCGGCGTCCGATGCCTCGGCGGCGGGCTGGTCGATCTGCTCGAGCGGCAGATCTTCGAACTGGGCGTCGTCCGCAGGGACATCCACCTCGAGCCCCGGCACGGCGCCGACGCCATCCGAATCGAGGTCGGCTTCCACGACTTGCTCCAGCCCGCTGACCGGCTCGGGCGACGTCCCCACCAGGCCCAGGCCCTGCTCATCGGTGGCGAGCGGGTCCAGCCCGGTCGGCTCGAGGCCCTCGGGCGGGGGCGCCTCGACGACCAGAGGCAGATCGGCCGCCGGTGGGGGCGGGCTGGCGCCGGTCGACGCCGGCTGCGTGACCGGCACGTCGAAGCCGGTGTCGAGGAAGATGAGGTCCCCCCGGCCGGGCGCGCGCGCGGCGGGGCGTGGGGCGGGCGCCGCGGGCGCCGAGCCATCGGCTTCGCCCGAGCCGGCATCCGGACGCGGCGGACCCCCGCGCGACTCGAGGTCGCCGGCGATCTTGGCAAGCTGCTCGAGCGCCTCCTCTTCCCGTGACGCGGCGCGCAGCAACTCGACCAGCATCATCCGGATCTCCTGGCTGCCGGAGAACTGGTCGGCGAAGTCCTTCACCGACTGGAAGGCCTGGTCGAGCTGGCCGAGCGCGTTCATCCGCTCGAGGAACTCGATCAGATTCCGCTTCGCCTCGATGACGACGTTCTTGCGGGCGTGGAGTTGGGCCAGCTTGAGGTACGTCTGGGTTCGGCCAGGGTTGACCCGGAGGATCTTGCCGCAGAGGGCGATCGCGTTGTTGAAGAACCCCTGGTCGGCGTACAGGTCGACCGCGCGCTCGTAGGAGCGAACGGCCGCGGCGATGTCGTTGATCTTGAGGTAGAGGTCGCCGATCCGGTTGTAGAGCGAGAGATCGGGACTGGTCTCCGCCCCCGATTCGATCTGCTGGATGGCTTTGAGGTAGACTTCGATCGCCTTCCGCCAGTCCTCCTTCTGCTCGAACTTCCGTGCCGAGTCTTTCAGCTTTTCCAGATTCATGCGGCTCGGGCTGAGAAGGGGGACCGAAGATAAGGCTTGGAGTGAGCAAAAGATACCGGCCTGCCATACCCCCGGCAAGCACGCGCCGGGCCCCTCACCGGAGCCCGGGATCGAGCTCGCCGAGCGCCACGGCGAGGGCCAGCCGCTCGAGGTCTGGCGCGGGCGGCCGGTCCTGCTCGAGGGGTGGAACCCCGGGGCTGAGGCTGCGCAGCCGGTGGTAGAGATCGCCCACGCCACGGCCTGGCGCCAGCGGCTTGAGGAACTCCAGCCCTTGGGCCGCGCACAACAGCTCGGCGGCCACCACCCGCTGGGCGTTGAGCAGGATACGCTGCGTTTTCCAGGCGGCGGCCATCCCCATGGGGACGAAATCCTCCTGGTTCGCATCGGTCGGAATCGATCCGATGCTGGCGGGCATCGCAATGGCCCGCGACTCCGCCACGAGAGACGCGGCCGTGATCTGCACCATCATGAAACCGCTGCTGAGTCCCGGATCGGCCGTGAGGAACGCCGGGAGCCCTTGCGAAAGGTCGGGATTCACCAGCCGCTCGACTCGCCGTTCGGCGATGGCCTGGAGCGTCGTCAGCGTGATGGCGAGGAGGTCGAGCGCCTGCGCCACCGGCTGGCCGTGGAAGTTGCCTCCGGAGATCACCTCGCCATCGTCGAAGACCAACGGATTGTCGGTCGAGGCATTCAGTTCGACCGCGACCGTCTCGGCGGCGAACCGGATGGCGTCAGCCACCGCGCCGAGCACCTGCGGCGCACAGCGCAGGCTGTAGGCATCCTGGACGCGCGGATCGTCTTCCCGGTGCGACTCCCGGATCTCGCTGTCCGCCAACAGCGCCCGCATGAGATCCGCGGCCTCGATCTGGCCCCGATGGGGTCGCGCCGCGTGAATCCGCGGATCGAGGGGTGCCGGCGTGCCCCGGAGAGCCTCGAGGCTCATGGCGGCGGCGCCCGCGGCGGTCCGCCAGAGCACCTGCGCATCGTGCACCAGGAGCGCGAGGAGTGCCGTCTGGGCCTGGGTGCCGTTGATAAATGCGAGGCCTTCCTTCGGGGCGAACCGGTATGGCTCAAGCCGCGCGGTCGCGAGCGCCGCGCCGGCAGGACCCACGGCGCTTCCAGCGAGCACGCTCCCTTCGCCCATCAAAGCCAGCGCGATGTGACTGAGTGGGGCCAGGTCACCGCTGGCCCCGACGCTTCCCTGCTCGGGCACGGCCGGCACGACGCCGGCGTTGAGCATGCCGACCAGGGCGTCTACCAGCTCTGGACGCACTCCGCTGGTCGGGCGCAGCAGCACGTTTGCGCGGAGCAGCATGACCGCGCGGACCACCGGCGCGGGAAGTAGGGCGCCGACGCCGGCCGCGTGGCTTCGAATCAGGTTGGCCTGGAGCTGGTCGAGGCGGTCGGGCGCGACGCGGACGTTGGCCAGCTTCCCGAACCCGGTGTTGATCCCGTAGATGGTCTGGCCCGACGCGATCGCCGTCTCGACCCGGCGGCGGCTTCCGAGCAGGCTCTCACGCGCCGTCGCGTCGATCGCCACCCTGACGTCGGCGTCCCGGGCGACACGCACCACATCCGCGACCGTGAGCGTCCGGCCGTCGAGCGTACAGGCTGTTTCAGACATGGCCCGAAGTAACCGCGACGCGGGGCGGCTTTCAACCCCCGCCCGCGACGGGCGACCCGTGCCGTTACTTCGCCCGTGCGCCCGTCCGGGTGACGATCAGCTCCGGATTACCAGGATCGGTCTGGAAGGCCCAATCGAGGATGAGGAAGCTCTGGCCGACGTGGGTGACGCGCACGGCCCCGTACCGCTTGAATCCGTCGCCGCCATCCATCTCGAAGACGTAGCCGAACCCCGGTATCGCCCGGATCGGCGTCGTGCGGTACTCCCGATCGACCGCGAAGTCGATCGACGACAGGTCCTCGGTCGGGTTGTTCTCGTCGTAAAACTCCACGCCCGTGCCGAGGCGCACCGGGGACAGGAACAGATCTCCCACCCCGTCCCGGTCCACCGCGAAGTCGACGTCGGGCGACGCGCCCGACCGCACGATACCCAGCTCCCCGCCCTGGACCGAGCCGTCGCCGTTCAGGTCGTCCCAGAACCGGAACCCGCTGCCGCCCGCCTGAACCTGGAAGACGTTGAGCACCACGTTCCGGGCATCGGGCCGCGGCGTGTCCGGGCGCAGCGACGAGCGCGGGCTCTCGAAGCCGTCCACGCTCACGGCGCTGACGGCGAAGCAGCGCGGGACGCCGTTGGCGAGGGCGCCGACGACGAACTCGGGCGCCACCGTGGTGCCTTCGAGCTGGAACGTGTCGCCGCACTGATCGAGATCGAGATTGTAGGTCGTGCTGTAGATGCGGTAGTTCTGGAAGTTGCCCGGGCTGTTCGCGTAGGCGTTGTCGTTCCAGGTGAGCGCGATCGCACCGTCGAGCGTGACGCTCGAGAGGCTCTGCGGCACGTCCGGCGGCACGCCGGGGCCGACCGGGTCGTCGGAGGAGCAGGCGATCGCGATCACCAAGGCCGCCGGGGTCCACCACGCGCGCATACGAGCTCTCCGTAGGGGTTGTTCGGTCAGGTAGCATGGGTCGTGCCAGGCCCCGAGCCGGCTAACCCCTTGTCCAGGCGCCATTTTCACCCGAGGCTCAGGGGCGCGCGTCCCGTTTCAGGGACATCCCCGGCGGACTGCGGGACTATTGGTCGATGGTGGTCTGATCGTAGTCAAACTTCAGCTCGGGCAGGTCGGTCAGGTAGATCGAGAAGTAGAACGCGAAGTTCCCGTTGGGGTTCTTGACGAAGTTGAAGCCCGCGCGCCACTCATGCAGCTCGCGCTCGAGTCGCACGACCTGCGACTCGAATTTCCCGTCGGTGATGTTGTACTGCGTGGACCAGGACAGGGTCCAGAACGGCGTGGGCGAGAAGTTGGTGCTGAAGCCGAGGCTCTGCCGGTCGGGGACCGTCGTCGCGACGGTGCCGGTGGGACGCGACCGCGTGAGCTGATAGTTGAAATTGGCCGAAAAGGCCGCGACCCCCGCTCCGGAACGGCGCGTTGGCGGTGTTGAAGAAGGACCCGGGTCGCGTTCGCCGCCCCGACTCGGCCACGTAGGAGGTCGGGACCTCCTCGGGCCGTCGCGCCTCCTTCGAGGGCCCACCGAGCCCGAAGATCGAGCCCAGCGCCCGGAACGTGTTTCCCGACACCGCGAAGCTGGCGCTCACGTTCTGGAGAAACGGGTCGAACGTGGTGGTGTCGATGCCGAGCGACCCCGCGCCAGAGGTCGTGGGTGAAGCTCAGGTTGAAGCCCGGCAGCAGGTCGCTCAGCACGGAGTTGGTCAGGGTCTGCGTCGCCCAGCCGGTGAAGCCGGGCTTCTTGGCCTGCTCGAAGTCGTAGGTCATGCTGCTGGTGTTGATGCTGAGGATCCGGACCTTCCGGGCGTCGGTCGAGCTCGTGTCCCCGCCGCGTGGCCCGAACTTGCCCTCGAACACCTGGGACAGGCCGACGCTCACGCGCTGCTGGGCATCACTGCGCAGCTCGACCGGCTGGCCCGGCACCGCGGTCGCCAGCGCGAAGGCCTCGGGAACGTCGGCCGCGGGCTGATAGTTCCACGTGATATTCGGCGAGAAGCTGTGACGGATGCGGCTCAGCGGGCCAACCCCGGGGAAGAACGCGAACAGCGTCGGTGACGCCGTCGCCCCGAACCGGAACCGCTTGCCCTGCTGGACGAAGCCACCGTTGGTGTTCCGGTTGCGAATCGCGAACGGCCCGCTGGTCGTGTTCCCCATCCCGACCACGGGCTGGATCTTCCAGGAGCCCCGGAACAGGACCGGCAGGTTGATGCCGGTGTCCCAATCGATCGAGGTCTGGAAGTCGCTGAGGAATGTGTTCTGTACCCGGATGCTGTCCCGCGGATCACTGCTGGACGGATCGTCCACGAGAAAGCTCTCCGTCTCGGCGCCCTCGTCCTGCCGGTCCTCCACCTGCAACGAGTTCTGCCAGTTGAAGCCGCCGATCCGGAGCGGCGTGTCGAAGCTGAGCGCCGTAATCCGCGACGTCACGTCGAGGGCGAGGGTATCGAACAGGCCGCCGGGAACCGATCGCAGCACGGTGTCCGCCAGCGGATTCTTCGTGGTGTTGTTGGTGAAGCTGAGCCCGGGCGACCAGGTGATGTTCGAGCCGATCGCGATCGGCACGGGGGACAGCGTGACGGCGGGTAGCAGCTGCTGCACGGCGCCGTCGGTCAGGCTCTGGCGCCGGTTGCCGCCCACGGTCAGCGTCGCCCACGAGAGCCGCTTGGAGTAGTTCAGCGAGCTTGTGATCTGCTGGGTGTTCTGCAGCGGATCGATGGCGTTGCCGCGGATGACCGCCGTGTTGCTCGCGTAGTTGAGGTCGAGATTGAGCGTGGAGGACAGACTGAACTGCTGGCGATGGTCCCAGCGGACGGTCGTTCCGACGCCGCCCTCGACCTCGCGCTGCTGGTTGACGCCCACGGTCCCGCTCATGAACCGATTCAGCCAGCGATACTGACCCGCCACCCCGTACTGCACGTACCGGTTGGCGAACCAGTCCAGCCGGGCGGCCAGGTCCATGTAGTCGTTCGCCGCCCAATAGTAGCCGATGTTGGTGAACTGGCGATTGTAGTCCGTGCTCGGCCGGATCAGGTCGTTGACGCCGAACTGGGGAATCAGGATGCCGGAATGTCGGCCGGGCCGCACGTCCTGGAAGATGAAGGGCAGCCAGACCACCGGGACGTCCCGGACGTAGAGCACCACGGGGCGCGCCACCAGCACGTTCTTCGAGACCCACTTCACCTCGTGCGCGTCGAAGTGATAGTGCGGCGTCGGCAGGTTGCAGCTCGTGATCTCGCTCGACCCGGCATAGATCCGGCTGGAGCTCGAGTCCTGGGCGACGTTTCCCCGAAGGAACCAGACCGTCGAGCCCTCGGTGAAGTTGGTGAGGGCGTCGTTCACGATGCCCCGCCGGCGGCAGGTGTCGTACCGGATGCCTTCCCCCACCAGCACCTGTCCGCGGTCGAACAAGTGCGGATTGCCATCGGCATCCAGCAGGCAGCTGTCCGAGCGATAGCGGATCGTATCGGCTTCGAGCATCGCGCCCTGGCGCTCGGTGAGGGCCTGGCCCTGCAGCAGCACCCGCTCCTCCCCGATGAAGACCGTCGCGGAGTCGGCACGATAGCGGGTGGATTGGTAGCCCGGGCGCGCCTTCAGCGCCTTGAGGACGGAATCGTCGGGCGCGAAGCTACGGCTGGGCGCGGTGGGGATGCCGAGCCGACCCGCAGTGGCGCTGTCGAGGGCCTGGCCCGGCTTTTTGTGGGTCGAATCCCGGAGGGAGTCCAGGTTCGCCGCCTGCACCGGCGGACGCTGCGGCTTGGCCGGCACCTGCGCGCGGGCCGGCGTGGCGCCCAGGCCCAGCCCCAGGAGCACGAGCGCCGCCAGCGCGGCGGCCTTGCGCCGCCGTCGCGCGATCACGACCGCCCCGGCGTAACCGACCTCATATAGCAGGAGCAGCGGGATCGTCATCATGATCATCGACACGAGATCGGTCCCCGGCGAGAGGACCGCGCCCGCGGCGAAGGCGGCCACCACCGCGTAGCGGCGGAAGCGCGCCAGCTCGCGCGGCCCGATCACGTCGAGCCAGGCGAGGATGATGATGCCGAGCGGCAGCTCGAAGGAGAGGCCCAGCGCCAGGACCACCTGGAGGACGAAGTCGAAGTAGTTGTCGTAGGTGATGAACGGCTGGATCGCCTCGGTCTGGAAGCTGAACAGCACGCGCAGGGCCTGCGGCACGACGAAGACGTAGGCCAGCGCCGCGCCGGCCAGGAACAGCAGCAGTCCCGCGAAGAGCGCCGGGACCAGCGCGCGCTTTTCGCGGGCATAGAGCGCGGGCGCCAGGAACGCCCAGAGCTGCCAGAGCACGACCGGCGAGGCGAGAATCAGCCCGACGATGAAGCCGAGCTTGAAGACGATCATCACCGGCTCGGTGGGGCTGGTGACGATGAGCTTGCCCCCCGCGCCGGTGAGGTACGGAGCGATCGGCTGCTTGAGGAGATTGACCAGTTGAAACTGCTGGACCAGCCAGAGGCCGACGCCGAACCCGACCACGATCGCCCCGAGGGAGCGGAGAATACGCCATCGCAGCTCCTCGAGATGATCGAGGAAGGGCATCTCGCCGGGGGACCCGGTCATGCGACGGTCGCGCCGGGCTTACCGCCCGAGCGCCTTCAGGCGATCACGAGCCAGCGCGGCCTCGTCCGACTGGGGATACTTCTGCACCACGCGCTGGTAGGCGTCCTTGGCCTTGGCGTTGTCCTTCCGCCGCTCGGCGAGGAGGCCCAGGTTGTACAGCGCCGACGGCGCCCGCGAGGACGTCCCGTACTTGTCGACGACCTGGGAGTAGTAGGCCGCCGCCGAATCCGGGTTCTCCACGGCGTAGCTCTGCCCGATGAAGTAGAGCGCGTCGGGGGCCCGGGAGCTGGTGGGATAGGTCCGGAGCATCTCGCGTAGGCCCACCCGGGCGGTGCCGGTGCTGCCTCGCCGCAGCTGGGCCAGCGACGCCTCGTACATCTGGTCGGCGGACGCGGAGGAACCGCCCGGCGCGGGCTGCGCGGTATCGCCCGGCGCGGGGGCGGCGCCTGTCGGCGGGGCCCCCGTCTCGATCTGCGCGCCGCGCGCTTCGAGCTGCGTCCGGAGCTCGCTCAGCCGCTGTTGGCTCTGACCGGTCAGCTCCTGGAGCTGGACGAGCTGCTGCTGCATGTTGTACAGGTCGGAGGCGATGTCGCCCTTGAGCTGCCCGACCGCCTTCCGGCTCGCGGTGAGCGAATCCATGATCTGGCGCTGCATCTGGATCACTTCCGCGAGCTGCGAGGCCCTGAGCGAATCGCGCCGCAGGGTCTCGGCCCTGAGCAGCGCCACTTCCCCCTGCACCAGCTGGACGTCGCCCTTCGAGACGCACCCCGTCAGCGCCGCCGCGAGCCCGAGGCTCGCGGCGAGGCCGACGGATGTGCGGTGAAGTCCGGCGATCACTGTGGAGCGACGAGGCTGTCCCCGCCGGCCGTCACCGCGAACTCGTCGCGGCGGTTCTGCGCGTAGGCGGCTTCGTCGGAGCCCTGCGCCAGCGGGCGTTCCTCGCCGTAGGAGACGACCTCCATGCGCGACCCATCGATCCCCTTGTTCTCGAGGTAGCGCTTGGCCGCGGCGGCGCGGCGGTTGCCGAGGGCCAGGTTGTACTCGTCGGACCCCCGCTCGTCAGCATGGCCGCTGATCTGGATGCGCACGTTCGGATTGGCGCCCAGAATGGAGGCCTTGCGGTCGAGCGTCGCCTGGTCGGTCGAACGGACCGTCGCCTGGTCGTACTCGAAGTTGATCATGGCCGCGAGGTCCGCCTTGACCGCGGCGGCGCGCTCGGCGGCCTCACGAGCTCTCCGCTCGTTATCGAGGCGCTCGCGCTCGGCGCTATCGTCCACCGGCGCCGGGGTCGGCACGGGGGCGGGCGCGGGCGTGGGCTCGGGCGCCGGCTGCTCGGGCGCGGGCTTCCCGCCGCAAGCGGCAGCGAGCCCGGCGGTGGCCAGGACCAACAACAGGGAAGGTGCGCGCATCAGGACTCCACGTTCGAGGTTAGGGGGCGACCGCGGTCCGACTCAGTCGGCGGGACCACGCAGGGAGCCGCGCCGCGCCAGGCGTCTGCAGCTGGCGCACGCGGCCGGTTTCGACGTCGATGACCCAGAGCTGGCGGCGACCGCTCCGGTCGGACACGAAGGTGACGTGCCGGCTGTCCGCGCCCCAGGTCGGATCCTCGTTGCGGCCCGAGGACGTGAGCTGGCGCACCCGGCGCCCCGACACGTTGACGAGGAAGAGCTGCGGACTGCCGGCGACTTCGCGGTGAAACACGACGTTGGCTCCGTCGGGCGACCACTCGGGCGCGTTGGAGCTGCCGGTCGCCCCGTAATCGAATGGCGCCAGCAGCTCCTGATCGGTCCCGTCTTTGCCCATGACGTAGACTTGAGGCGGTCCCGCGCGCGTGGAAACGAACGCGATGCGGTTGCCATCTGGTGAAAACGTTGGAGATAAGTTGTCCGCGTAGCGTCCCACGGTCAAGCGTTGCGCGCAGCAACGATTGACGACGTCCGCGAGAAAAATGTCGGTGCCGCTCTCGTCGGAGTGCGCGTACGCCAGGATGCGGCCGTCGGGCGCGAACGCGGGCGTGATGTTGAGCCCGTCCGCCGTGCCCGGCACGGCCATGGTCGCGCCGCTCCCGAGAGTTTGCACCAGGACCGCGCCGCGTCCGGCCCCGAGCTGCGTGAAGGCGAAGCGCTGCCCGTCGGGCGACCAGGCCGGCGAGAGCGCCGTCTGCCCGGCCGGCGTCAGCGGCGTGATCGCGTCGCCGTCGCTGTCGATGCGATACACCCGGCCGCCCGACACGAACAGCAGCCGCGTCGCCGCGATCCCCGGCGTGCCGCTCGCCCACCGCGCCACCTCGTCCGCCACGCGGTGCAGCTCCAGCCGGTACTCGGGAGCGGTGGCCGGCGGCAGGGTGAACGTCTGCTGGTTCCGGAGACGGCCCGCGGTGAGATCGTGCAGCCGCACCGTCATCCCGTTGGGCACCTCGGTCAGCTCGACGCCGTACTGCGCGCCGAGCGCCTTGTAGATCCCGTAGTTCACGCCTCCCGACTCCGACCCGCCCCGACCAGTTGGGGCCCGACGGCGCGTCGGCCAGCACGATCATCTCGAAGCGGTCGCTGTAATCCAGGTCCCGCCGCACGATCGCCCGCGCGGAGTCGAGCCCGGCCCCGGGCAGCACGACCAGCCCGGGCCGCACACCCGGCTGATACTCCACGCCGACGCGCACGCCCTCGTTCACCTTGGTGGTGTCCTGGGCGGCGGCCCGCGACGCCCCGAGGGCGACGAGGTGGACGGCAATGGCGAGGACGGTCAGACGAGAAGGTGCGGTCATCTCGATATGGGCTTGAAGTAGAAGCTCACGGGCAGGACGTCGGCGTCCCAGCCGTCGGGCAATGGTCCGAAGCCGCCGGCGTTGCCGGCCGCTTCGATGGCGCCTTGCGCCCCGAGGTCGAAGCTGAAACTGCCCGACCGAGTGACGAAGCGGATGTCCCGCACGGAGCCGTCGCGCAGGATGAGGAAGCTGATCTCGGCGAAGCTGTTCTGGCGCGCGGACTCGCGGTCCCAGTTGCGGTACACCTGAGTGACGATGTTCCGCAGGTACTCCGGAAACGGGAACTGGAGCCCGGGCGTCTTGATGGTGGCGACGTCGGTCCCGGTGCTCGGCGCTTCGCCCTCCACCGGCGCCACGGGCGCCGCGGTCTTGGGCGGCGGCTCGCGCTTGGTCTCGGTCGGCGGAGGCTTGGGCGCCGGCGGCGCGGGCGCCTTGGTCGGCTTGGGCTTGGGGGGCGGCTTGACCGGCGCCGGCTTCTCCTCGGGCGGCGGTGTCGGCACCGCCTCGCGCGCGAGCCGCTGCTTCGGTGTCGGCGCCGGCGCGGCCACCAGCTCCACCGCGTACGACGGCGGCCCCGCCTTGACCGGATTCACCTGGCTGAAGGCGAAGACGGCCGCCGCCGCATGCACGACCACCGTCCCGATGACCCCTACCGTGGTGCCCGGTGGGCGCCCACGGTCGGCGCGGACGATCACTGCGCTTCTTCCTCCGCGGCGACGAGCCCGACGTTCTGGATCCCGGCTCCCCGGATGATAGCGAGCACGCGCACGACCTGGCCGTAGGGGACACGGGTGTCCGCCTGCAGGTACACGCCTTGGGGCTTCCGGGTGGCCACCAGCGAGCGGAAGGTGACCCGAAAATCGTTGTAGGAGACCGGCGTCTGGTCGACGAAGATGCGCCCGTCGCGGTTGACCGAAACCACCATCCCCTCCTTCGGGGAGAGCGGCCGCGCTTCCGCGCGCGGCAGCTCGACGTCCACCCCGCCCTGCATCATTGGTGCCGTAATCATGAAGATGATCAGCAGCACCAGCATGACGTCGACCAGCGAGGTGACGTTGACGTCCGACATGAGCGGCAGCTCGCCGCGCTGGCTGCCGAGTCCGCCGCCGAGCCCGGAGGCCATCCTAGATGAGCCCTTCGCGTGCCATCGTGCCGATCAGCTCGTTGGCAAAACCTTCGAGCTCGCCGGCGAAGAGGCGGACGCGATTGACGTACAGGTTGTAGGCGATCACCGCGGGAATCGCGGCCGCGAGGCCCGCGAAGGTCGCCACCAGGGCCTCGGCCACGCCCGGTGCCACGGCGGCCAGGTTGCCCGAGCCCTTGGTGGCGATCCCGGTAAAGGCGTTGATGATGCCGAGGGTGGTGCCGAGGAGACCGAGGAGCGGGCTGACCGAGCCGATCGTGGCGAGCCACGGCACGTAGTGGCCGAGCAGGTCGCGCTCCGCCGCGACCTCCTTGCCGAGCACCATCTTGAGCGCCTCGAGCTGGGTCGGGGTGAGCGAGCTGCGGTCCGCGCCGCGCTCCTCGCGCAGCGCCCCTGGGCGGAGCTCGGAATAGAACGTGATCGCCTCGCGGAACAGCCGGTTATAGGGCGACGGCGGCTGCTTCATCACCGCGTGATAGGCGTCCTGCAGCCGGGTCGTGCGCTCCATCTCGGCGAAAAACTTGTCGGCCTGCCGGTTCAAGCGGCGGAACTGCCACCACTTCAGCACGATGATGAACCAGGAGACCAGCGAGAAGAGCGCGGTGATGGCCAGCACGATCTTGGTTTCGAGACTCGCGGTGAGGACCAGCTCGACCGCCGTGCGGGGAACGGCACCACCGGCCTGAAGGATCACCTCGCCTCCTTCTGAAACCATTCGACCAGTGGCTTGAGTCCGTCCTCGAACTTCCATTCCGGGCTCCACTTGAGCACCGCTTTCGCCTTGCCGATGTCGAGCGCGCTGCGGAACAGCTCGCCCGGGCGCGGCGGCGCGAACTCGAGCTCGGGCTTCCGGCCCATCACCTGGCCCACCGAGTCCGCCAGCTCGAGCACGCTGCGCTGGATCGAGGTCGCGATGTTGAACGCGGGCGCGTCGAACTCGGCCGAAGCCGGGAGAGCCACCGTCGTGGCCAGCACGTTGGCGCGGGCCACGTCCTTCACGAACACGTAGTCGCGGGTCTGCCGGCCGTCGCCGAACACGACGAGCTTCTCCCCGGCGAGCAGGCGCGAGACGAAGATCGAGACGACGCCCGCCTCCGACTTGGGATCCTGGCGGGGACCGAACACGTTGGCGTAGCGCATGGCGACGCCCTCGAACCCGCGCAGGGCGCCGAGCGCGCGGAGGTAGTACTCACCGGACAGCTTGCTGACGCCGTAGGGGGAGACCGGCAGCTTGGGCGCGGTCTCGGGCGTGGGGATGACTTCGGGGTCGCCGTAGACCACCCCGCCACTGCTGGCGAAGATCACGCGCTTCACGCCGCCTTCGCCCGCGCCTTCGAGCAGGTTGACCAGCCCGACCACGTTGATGCCCGCGTCGAACGCTGGCTGATCGACCGAGACGCGCACGTCGATCTGCGCCGCGTGATGGTTCAAGGCGTCGAACTTCCCGGTGGCCAGCACCTGGCGGGCCTGGGGTGAGCGGATGTCGGCGCAGACGAACCGCGCGCCCTGCGGAACGTTGTGCTCGTGTCCCCGTGAGAGATCGTCGAGCACCACCACGTCCCAACCGTCCTTGAGATATGCCTCCGCGATATGGGAACCGATGAACCCCGCCCCGCCCGTAACCAGGACCCGCCCGCTCATGCGTCGCGTCTCGTCATGATCGCTCCAACCGGGGAATTACCGAAGGAATGGATCTGCCGCCCCGCAATATAGATACGGGCGGCGAGGAAGGAACCGGGAAGGTGAAAGCGACGCGGCGCCGGGGAGCCCCCCGGCGCCGCGCCACCGCCGTACTCCCGGAGGTCAGGACGGGAGCTTGGCGACCTGCCACGCGCCGGTGCCCGGCGCGATGTTCGGCGAAAGAATGTTGAGCAGCCGGGCGGTGGCGGTGTGGTCGCGGACGTGGACCACCTGCATCGTGGCCATCACGTCGTTGATGAGCTGGCGACCGTCGGGGAGGCGCTCCGCGGTCCGCCGGATCTCGAACATGTCGCCCGGGGCGACGCCGTCCTCGCGACCCTTGTTGAGGAACACGACCATCTGGGGAGCCTTCATGTCCTGGCGGCCGGGGCCGCCGATGAAGGTGGCCTGCACGCCTTCGGTGACGGGGACGGCGTGCGCCTCGCCCGAGGGCGTGAACTTCTCGGCGGGCAGCACCCGCTGACCGTTCCGGATCGGGCCGTAGGTGGCCTCGACGCTGGCGACGTAGCGACCCTGCACCGTATCCACCACGCGCAGGAGGCCGGTCGGGATGACCACCTCGCCGTACGAGCGGAGCTCCGGGCCGAGCTGGGCGACGAGCAGCGTGTCGCCGATCTGATAGGTGGCGCCACGTGGGGCTTCGACCGCGACCAGCGCGTAGGGGAGCGCGTCCTTGGCTTCACTGCTCGCGCTGGTCTGCTCCGGGATCACCGGGCCGAGCATCTTGCCGAACGGCAGCTTCTGGTTCTCGGTCAGGAAGCCCGACGAGTAGAACTCGCTCCGGCGGAGCGGACGGTAGGGCTGATGCGTGTAGGCCTTGAGGCTTTCCTCGAGCAGCTTCGCGCGCTTCGGGCCGAAGAGTCCCTGTTCCTCGCCCGAGTCGTCGGCCGAGACCGCCGTCAGCTGGGCCAGGGTCGCCTGTTGCGCGACCGGCGCAGGCTCGGACGCCACGGTCACCGTCGCCGCATCCGGCACGATGGCGGCGGCCGAATCCGCCGGAACGCTGTCGGTCGGCGCAGCGACCACGGGACCGGCCGGCGGCTCGGGCGTGTCGGTCGTCGGGACCGCGTGCACGCTATCGCCGCCAGCCAGCTGCAGCACCTCGCCGGGGTAGATCCAGTGGGGATCTTCCACGACGCTCGTGTTCATACGGTAGATGTCAGGCCAGAGGAACGGATCGCCGCGGTAGTGCTTGGCGAGATCCCACAGCGTATCGCCCTCGCGCACCGTATGGGTCTGGGGCGCGGCCTCCTGCGCGAGCGCCAGACCCGGCGTGAGGGTCAGAGCGAGCAGGCCCACCCACTTCCAGCGGAACGTACGCGGCATCGGGGTCTCCCAGCGACGTCGGGGTCTGAGATGGAGCGTTGGCACAGCGAACCGGAGCGGTTCAGGGGCAGGAGGCGCAAATTCAACGCCACTGCCGGGAGGGGGCAGCTGTGCTTGCTAACCCAAAGGTGGGTTTACGTTTGGGTTACCAGCCGACGGGTGCGCGCACGGGCCGGCTCTGGCGAATGGCGGGGGCTTCGGGAGATATCCGGCGGCGCGGAAGGGTGCCCCTGGCCGGTGAGTCCATCGCGCCCCACCGGCCCCTTCCATCCCGACGGATCGGCTCAGAACGGGAGGTCGTCGTCCTCGGCGTCGAGTGCCTCGGGGAAGTCCTCGAAGGACTCCTTGCCCTTGCCCGAGCCGGCGGCGGCGGCCGCGACCTTGCTGGGCGGACTGAAGGAGGACTCGGAGCCGTCGCTCCGACCCGAGAGCATGATCAGCTCGCGCGCGGTGATTTCGGTGGTATAGCGCGTCTGGCCCTCGCGGTCCTGCCAGGAGCGGTACTCGATGCTCCCCTCGATGTAGACCTTATCGCCCTTCTTGCAATACTTCTCGGCGATGTCGGCCAGCGTCGAGCCCTTGTTGTTCCACAGCACGACGCGGTGCCACTCGGTCTTCTCCTGCTTCTCACCGCTCTGGTTCTTCCACTGCCGACTCGTCGCGACCGAGAGCGTCGCCACGCGGGAGCCGTTCGAGGTGCTACGGACCTCCGGATCCGCCCCGAGGTTCCCGATCAGGATGACTTTGTTCAGACTCCGGCTCACAGGCACCTCCTCCGTGCTGACGATGGCCCACCCGCTGGACCTGCTCAAAATGTAGACCCTGCAAGTTGTTCCGTCAATCAAAGTTACGCATCGTACACCGGAATCACGCCCGCTGCGCCAGCTCGAGCCGCAGCACCAGCGCGTCCTCCTTCGGGTTACGGTAGTAGGCGGCGCGCTGGCCCACCGGCCGGAAGCCGTAGGCCAGGTAGAGCGCCTGCGCCGAGCGGTTGGACTCGCGCACCTCGAGGAAGACCTCGTCCACCCGCCGACGCCTCAACGCGGCGAGGCCGGCCTCGAGCAGCGCCCCGCCGATGCCGCGCCGACGGAGCTCGGGTGCGACCGCGAGGTTGAGCACCTCGCCCGGTGCCGGCAACCTCGCGCCCGATCATGTAGCCCGCGACCCCGCGCGAGATCTCCGCCACGAGCCCGAAGGTCCACGGCGCGGCGAGCGCCTCCCGAAAGCTGGCTTCGCTCCACGGGTCGCTGAACGCCCGGCGCTCGATCGCCACCAGGCCGGCCGCGTCAGCCAGGACTGCCGATCGAATCCGGTAGGGGGCGTCCATGCGCCGTCTCCCAGCGTGCCTGCGCTTCGGCCGGCCGGCCGTAGACCGGCTCCCAATCCTGCGCCGCGTCGATCCGGGTCGCGCCGCCCCGCACGTCAACCAATCCCAGCAACGCCCGGGCGTGCGGCGCTCCGGCCGGCGGAGCGATGAGCGCGACGCCCGACCAGTCCTCCAGCAGCCGAGCCGCGGTCGGCGGCGCTTCGCCGACCAGCACTTCGGCTCGGTCCACGCGGGCCACGAGGTCCTCGGGGCGATGGACCGACGGCGCCAGCAGCTCGCGTACGTGGTCACGCTCGAAGCGATACGCCGCGGCATACAGCTCACCGCGCAACGCATTGGCGACGGCCAGCACGATCGCGCCGTCGGGGGCGACGCCGCGGGCGCGCACCATCAGCGACGGCGCCGTCCACAGTGGCAGCCCGCGCGCCTGCACCAGCGCCTTCGCCACCGAAGCGCCGACCCGGAGACCGGTGAAGCTCCCCGGACCGTCACTCAGCACCAGCGTGCGGACGTCATCGAGCGTGCCGCCGGCCGCCTGGAGCGCCTCGACGATGAGCGGGATCAGGCCCGCGGCATGTCGGCGCGCGCCCGTGAGGTCGCGCTCCACGACGCGAGTGCCGTCGCCGATCGCCACCGAGGCCCGATCCGTGGCCGTCTCGAGCGCCAGACGCATCAGAGCGACTCGAGCCCGCGGCGGGTCACGTCCGGCAAATGGTGCAGGCGAAATCGGCGCGCCGGCGGGGGAAGCCACGACCCGGCCTGCTCCGGCCACTCCACGAGGATTGCGTCGCCCTCCGCTTCCAGCCCCTCCCAATCCAGATCCGCCGCCTCGTCGGGCGATCGCAGGCGATAGCAGTCCAGGTGGAACACCGGTCCGCGACGGCCCTGGTAGCGGTGCACGAGCGCGTAGGTGGGACTGGTCGCGGGCCCGGCCACGCCGAGCCCGCGCGCGATGGCCTGGATGAAGGTGGTCTTGCCGGCGCCGAGGTCGCCCTCGAAGGCCAGCAGCGCTCCTGGGGGGAGCGACCGGCCCAGGGTCTCGCCCTCGGCCTCGAGCTCCGGGCGGGTCAGAACCCGGATCACGCGTGTCGCCGTAGCTTGGGCGGAGAGCCGCGACGGACGTCGGGGGCGGCCATCGCCTTGAGGTCGTTGAGCTGATCGCGGAGCATCGCCGCCAGCTCGAACTCGAGGTTGGCGGCCGCCTCGCGCATCTGGCGCTCCAGCGCCTGCACCAGCGCCGCGCGCCGGGCCGGGTCGCGCAGATCGACCTTGTCCTGCACGGCGAGCTTGGGATCCGGCCGCTCGGTGCGCGCGTCGGCCACGTGGGTGGAGAGACGCACCTCCTCCATCGATTTGACGATCGAGCGTGGGGTGATCCCCTGCTCCGCGTTGTGCCGCTGCTGGATCTCGCGCCGCCGGGTCATCTCCTCGAGCGCGCGCTGCATCGAGCCGGTGATCCGGTCGGCGTACATGATCGCGCGCCCGTTCACGTGGCGCGCCGCGCGGCCGATCGTCTGCACCAGCGATCGGTCGCTCCGGAGGAAGCCCTCCTGGTCCGCGTCGAGGATCGCCACGAGCGAGACCTCGGGCAGGTCGAGGCCCTCGCGCAGGAGGTTGATGCCGACCAAGACGTCGAAGTCGCCCAGCCGCAGCCCGCGGAGGATCTCCATCCGCTCGATGGCGTCGATGTCGGAGTGCAGGTAGCGGACGCGGACGCCCGCCTGCTGCAGATAGTCGGTGAGATCTTCGGACATCCGCTTGGTGAGCGTGGTGACCAGGACCCGCTCCTGGCGCGCCTCGCGCACGCGGATCTCGTTGAGCAGGTCGTCCACCTGGCCGCGCACCGGGCGGATGTCCACCTCGGGGTCCACGAGCCCCGTCGGCCGGATGATTTGCTCGATCACGGCGCCCTGCGAGAGCTGCAGCTCGAAGTCGCCCGGCGTGGCCGAGAGGTTGATCATCTGGGGGGCCAGCGACATGAATTCGTCGAACTGGAGCGGCCGGTTGTCGAGCGCCGACGGCAGGCGGAACCCGTACTCCACGAGGGTGAGCTTCCGCGCCCGGTCGCCGTTGAACATGCCGCCGATCTGCGGGATGGTCACGTGCGACTCGTCCACCACGACCAGGAAGTCGGGCGGGAAGTAGTCGAACAGACAGGCGGGCCGCTCGCCGGCCAGCCGCCCGCTCAGGTGCCGGGAGTAGTTCTCGATGCCCGCGCAGGTGCCCACCTCGAGCAGCATCTCCACGTCGAACGACGTCCGCGACTCGAGCCGCTGGGCCTCGAGCAGCTTTCCCGCCCCTTTGAGCTCGCTCAGTCGCTCCGCCAGCTCGGACCGGATCAGCGACACCGCCCGCTCGATCTTGGAGCGCTCGGTCACGAAGTGCTTGGCCGGGTAGATCGCGCACTGCTCGAGCTGGGCGATCGTGTCGCCGGTGAGCGGGTTGATCTTGCTGATGCGCTCGACCTCGTCGCCCCAGAGCTCGACCCGGATGGCCTGCTCGGCGTAGGCGGGGAAGATCTCGATCGAATCGCCCCGGACCCGGAAAGTGCCCTGCTCGAAGGCGACGTCGTTCCGGGCGTACTGGATGCGGACCAGCTCGCTCAGGATGTCGTCCCGACTCCGCTGCTCGCCCCGGGAGATCGTGACCATCAGCTTCCGGTACTCGATCGGGTCGCCCAGGCCGTAGATGGCGCTGACCGTGGCGACGATGACGACGTCCTCCCGCTCCATCAGGCTCGAGGTGGCGCGGAGCCGCAGGCTCTCGATGTCCTGGTTGATCGACGCGTCCTTCTCGATGTACACGTCGGTCGAGGGGACGTACGCCTCGGGCTGGTAGTAGTCGTAGTAGGAGACGAAGTACTCCACCGCGTTGCGCGGGAGGAACTGCCGCAGCTCGCCGTAGAGCTGCGCCGCCAGGGTCTTGTTATGGGACAGCACCAGCGTCGGCTTGCCGTAGTTGGCGATGGTGTGCGCCAGGGTCATGGTCTTGCCCGACCCGGTCACGCCCAGCAGAGTCTGGTACTTGTCGCCCCGGCGAAGGCCGGCGGTGAGGTCGGCGATGGCCTTGGGCTGGTCACCGGCGGGGGCGAAGGGGGCGAGGACCTCGAAGCGGGGGCTGCTCATGGGGGGAATATAGTAGTGCCGGGGTTTGTTCGGTAACGGCCGGGAGCGCTCCGCGCCCTCGGTGTCTCCCTCGTGAACCGACCCCTTGCCTAGGCCGCCAGGGCCGCGCAGAACTGCGAGAACACCTCGATGTAGCGATCGATGTCCGCATCGGTGTGCTGCACCGAGAGCGTCCACTGCTCCTCATCGCCCGGCGTCATGAAGATCCCTCGGTTGAGCAGCCAGGGGAACGAGGCGGCGAACAGCTCCGGCCGAGTGTCGAGAAAGTCGCGGTAGTCCTTCATCGGCGTCGGGCGATACGAGACGCAGCCCTTGGCCCCGAGATCCACGGTGTGGGCCGGGATCCCGTGGCGGTCGATGACGGCTTGGCAGCCGGTCGCGAGCCGGGTGCCGATCCGGGCGAAGTGACGGTAGGCGTCCGGCGTCAGCACCTCCGTGAGCGTCACCAGGCCCACGTGGGAGACGAGCGGATTGCCGTTGTAGGTGCCCATCTGGGAGACGCCGCGCTCGATCAGGCGCATGAGGTCCTCCCGGCCGCCGAACGCCGCGGCCGGGAGACCGCCGGAGATCGCCTTCGCGAGACACACCAGGTCGGGTTGCACTCCGAACCGCTCGGTCGCGCCGCCGGCGGCGATGGTGAAGCCGGTCTTGATCTCGTCGAAGATGAAGACGACGCCGTGCTTGGTGCACAGCTCGCGCACCCGCTGGAGGTAGCCGGGCTGGGGGACGACGATGCCGATGTTCATCATGGCCGGCTCCATGATGAGGCAGGCGATCTCCCGCCCCCGCTCCTCGAGCACCCGCTCGAGGTGGTCGGCGTCGTTGAACGGGACCACCTCGATGTACTTCGCAGCGTCCTTCACCATCCCCTTCGACACCGGGGCGCGCCCGGGCCGGTCCCGCCCGCCCATCAGGTCGGCGTTGGGCACGATGGAGAACATCACGCTGTCATGGTGCCCGTGGTACGACCCCTCGACCTTGCAGACCACGTCGCGCCCGGTCGCGGCCCGGGCTACGCGAATCGCGTCCATCGTCGCCTCGGTTCCCGAGTTGGCGAACCGGAGCATCTCGAGGTTGAACCGGCGGCAGATCTCCTCCCCGAACGCCACCCCGGACTCAGTCGTGACGGCGAAGTGGGTGCCGCGGCTCGCCGCCTCATTGATCGCCTCCACGATGCGTGGATGCGCGTGGCCGACCACCATCGCGCCGAACCCGCAATGGAAGTCCAGGTATTCGGTGCCGTCTTGATCCCAGATGTGACTGCCCCGCCCATGGCTCACATAGATGGGATAGGGCTGCATCTTCTGGAACGACGAGACGACGCCGAACGGGAGCGTCCGGGACGCCCGCTCGAACAACTGTGCCGATCGCGGCGTGCGGCCGAGCAGTCGGGCCATCTCCGCCTGGCCGATGTCGTGGGCCCGGCCGAGCAGTCGATCGCTGACCGACCGCTCGCCGCCGGCGACGGTGGTGGTCATGGGGTCACGTCCTGTCGGAGGAAGGATTCGGGGATGCTATCGCCTCGGAGGGGTCGCTCGATGCCCGCCGAGTGGAGGTTGCGGTGACGGACGGTGGTTGTCAACTCCCAGGCGAAGGTGCACATTGGGCAAGGATGCCAACCGCCGAGCCCTCCGCATGACCGTCATGCCGACCGCCGGATCCCCCGGACGCCCCGCGTCGGGTGACCCGGTCATCACGCTCGAGCACGTCGTCAAACGCTTCGGCAGCTACGTCGCGGTCGAGGAAGCGCACTTCACCATCGAGCGTGGCGAGTTCTTTTCGTTGCTCGGCCCATCGGGCTGCGGCAAGACGACGACGCTCCGCATGATCGCGGGCTTCGAGCTGCCGACGGCCGGCCGGATCCTGCTCGAGGGCAAGGACGTCTCGCGGGTGCCGCCGTATCGGCGCAATGTAAACACCGTCTTTCAGCACTACGCCCTCTTCCCTCACATGACGGTGGCGGACAACGTCGCCTTCGGGCCCCGGAGCCAGAAGATCGACGCCCGGGAGACGGGCCGTCGAGTCAACGCGCTGTTGGACGTGGTCCGGCTGGCCCAGTTTGCCGACCGCAAGCCCGCCCAGCTCTCGGGCGGGCAGCAGCAGCGCGTGGCGCTCGCCCGGGCGCTGGCCAACTACCCGAGCGCCCTCCTGCTCGACGAGCCGCTCGGCGCGCTCGACCTCAAGCTGCGCCAGGCCATGCAGATCGAGCTCAAGCGCATCCAGCGCGAGGTCGGCATCACGTTCATCTACGTGACGCACGACCAGGAAGAGGCGCTGACGATGTCCGACCGGATCGCCGTGATGAACGAGGGGCGGGTGGAGCAGATCGGTCCGCCGCGGGAGATCTATCACTCCCCCAGCTCGGTGTTCGTCGCGAACTTCATCGGCGTGGCCAACCTGATTCCGGCAATCGTGCAGGACACCACCGGGGGTGCCACGACGGTGATCGTGACCGGGAGCCACCGGGTGCAGGTGCCGCAGGGCGCCGCACGCGTGCGTCCCGGCTCCGCGGCGACCGTCATGGTCCGGCCCGAGCGCCTGCGCCTGACGCACGCGGCCGGCAACGACAGCGGGCGTGCCGGTGACCGTCGAGCACGCGGTGTTCCAGGGTCCGGTCGTGCGGTGCACGCTGCGGGCGCTGGACGGCACCCAGATCGTCGCCCACGTCGGCCCGGAGCAGCCGCTGCCCCCGCTGCAGCCCGGGCTCGGACTGCGGGTGGACTGGGACTACGAGGCCGCGCGGCTGCTGCCGCCGACCGAGGGGCCGACCGAGGCGACGGCCGACGACGAGCCCGACCTGCGCCACACGGTCGAGCGGGCGACCATGGCACGCCCCTGAGCACGACCCATTTCCCTTCACCGTTACCCGGGCAGGAGTCCCCTATGAGCCGACGAGAGTCCGACCCCAGCGACGCCGAGCTGCACGAGTTTCTCCGCCAGGCGCTCACCCGCCGCGGATTCATTCGACGAGGCGCGCTCGGGGCGGGCGGACTGGTCCTGGGCAACAGCCTGCTGGCCGCCTGCGGCGGTGGCAAGGAGGGCGCGCGCCGCGGGCGGCGCCGACTCGACGGCCGCGACGGCGAGCAGCGGCAAGACGCTACGCATCTCCAACTGGCCGCTCTACATCGACAAGCAGACGGTGCCCGATTTCGAGAAGGCTACAGGCATCAAGACCGAGTATACCGAGGACATCAACGACAACGGCGAGTTCTTCGCCAAGATCGACGAGCCGCTCAAGCGGAATCAGAGCATCGATCGCGACATCATCGTGCTCACGGACTGGATGGCCGGCCGCATCATCAACCTCGGGTACGCCGCGCCGCTCGATGACGCCAAGTTCCCCAACAAGAAGAATCTGGTCGACAACGTGAAGGACGTGAGCTTCGATCCGGGTCGCAAGTACAGCGTGCCGTGGCTTTCGGGCATGACCGGCGTGGGCTACAACCCCAAGAAGACCGGCCGCGAGCTCACCAGCATCAACGACATCTTCGACCCCAAGTTCAAGGGTCAGGTGACGATGCTGACCGAGATGCGGGACACCATCGGCCTCGTGATGCTGGGCCAGGGGAAGGATCCGACCAAGGCCGCGAAGGAGGACGTCGCGGCCGCGTGCGCGAAGATCAAGAAGGCCAGGCAGAGCGGCCAAATCCGGAAGTTCACGGGCAACGACTACGCCGAGGATCTCGCCGCGGGGAACATCGCCATCGCGTTCGCGTGGTCGGGCGACATCCAGGGACTGGCCGCCGACAATCCGGATCTCAAGTGGATCGCGCCCAAGGAAGGCGCGATGCTGTACTCGGACAACATGCTGATCCCGAAGACGTCCGACCGGCAGGACCTGGCGATGAAGTGGATCGATTACGTCTACGATCCGAAGCACTCGGCCCAGATCGTGGCCGGCGCGCCCTATCTGTCGGCCGCCAAGGGCACCGGGGCGGAGCTCGCCAAGATCGCGCCGGACCTCGCCAGCAGCCCGCTGGTCAATCCGCCCGACGATCTCCGCGCGCGGTTGCACGTGTTCCGGGCCCTGAGCGACGCCGAGGACACCGAGTTCAACCGCATCTTCCAGGACGCCATCGGCGCATAGAGGCACATGGCGGGCACGGCTTCCGGAGGGGCGAGGCGCAGCCGCCTCGCCCCGTATCTCCTGGTGGCACCGGGCATCCTCTGGCTGCTCGTGTTCTTCGTCGCGCCCACCATCACGCTCGCCCAGACGTCCCTAACGGGCGCCGAGGGCGGGTGGCCGGCCTACGATAAGGCGCTCACCAACTACGGCACCCACTTCTTCCGTTCCTTCCGCTACGCCCTTGCCGCGACACTGCTGGCGCTGGCGATGGGCTATCCCCTGGCCTATTTCATCGCGTTCCGGGCCGGCAAGCTTAAGAATCTGCTGCTGGGGCTCGTGGTGTTGCCGTTCTTCACCACCTTCCTCGTGCGGACCTTCGCCTGGAAGACGATCCTCAATGACGGCGGGCCGGCGGTCTGGCTGCTGCAGCGGCTCCATGTCCTCGGGGTTGGTGGCCGCCTCCTCGACACGACCATCGCGGTGGTCGGCGGGCTCACGTACAATTTCCTGCCGTTCATGATCCTGCCGATCTACGTCAGCCTCGAGAAGATCGACCGCCGCCTGGTCGAGGCCGCCGAGGACTTGTACTCGACGCCCACGGGCGCCTTTCGCAAGGTCGTCCTGCCGCTCTCGCTGCCGGGGGTGTTCGCCGGCAGCCTGCTCACGTTCATCCCGGCCGCAGGCGACTTCATCAACGCGCAGCTCCTCGGCAGTCCCAACCAGCAGATGATCGGGACGGTGATCCAGAACCAGTTCCTCGAAGTACGCGACTACCCGCTGGCCGCGTCGCTGTCGTTCGTCCTGATGTTCGTGATCACGATCGGCGTGCTGGCGTACGCCCGCGTGCTGGGCACCGAGGACCTGGCCTGATGCGGCGCCTCACGCGCTGGCTGATGGACACCTACGCCATCCTGGTGCTGGCCTATCTGTTCCTCCCGATCTTCGTGATCGTGCTCTACAGCTTCAACAAGCCGGCCGGCAAGTTCAACTTCGTCTGGAAGTCGTTCTCCATCGACGCGTGGCGGAATCCGTTCGCGTACGAGGCCTTGTACGAGTCGATGAAGCTGAGCCTCCGCGTGGCGGCGTTTTCGACTCTCGTGGCGACGATCTTCGGCACCCTCATCGCGCTGGCGCTCACGCGGTACCGGTTCCGCGGGAGCGGCGCCGTGAACCTGCTGCTGGTGCTGCCGCTCACCACGCCGGAGGTGGTGCTCGGCTCCTCCCTGCTCTCCCTCTTCCTCGACGTCAACGTCCGGACCGGATTCAGCACGATCGTCATCGCCCACATCATGTTCTCGGTGAGCTACGTGGCGCTCACGGTGCGGGCCCGCATCCGCGGCTTCGACTGGACGCTCGAGGAGGCGGCCATGGATCTCGGCGCGACCCCGTTCCGGGTGTTCGCCAAGGTGACCCTGCCGATCATCGCGCCCGGCATCGTCGCGGCCGCGATGCTGGCCTTCGCCCTCTCGCTCGACGACTTCATCATCACCCTCTTCAACGCCGGCAACCGCGTCACCTACCCGTTGTACGTGTACGGCGCGCGACGCGCCGCCTTCCCGCCGCAGATCAACGTCCTGGCTACGGCGATCCTGTTGCTCAGCCTGCTGGCGCTCGGCGCCACGGTGCTGTGGCAGCAACGCACGCTGCGGCAGCGGGGGATAAGCGTCACGCCGCTCGCCTGACCCCCCGGCAGCCATGAAACCCATCGAGGAAGCTTGCTACTGGCTCGCCCGGCGCGCGCCGCGCGGCTACACCGCGCTCGACGGCGCGCGGGACGTCGACGTGGCCATCGTCGGTGCCGGTCTGACAGGGCTCTGGACGGCGCTCTTCCTCAAGGAGCTCGAGCCCGGGCTCGACGTCGCCGTCGTCGAGCAGGGGCTCGCCGCCTATGGCGCCAGCGGACGCAACGCCGGGATGCTCTCCGAGACGGTGGACCACGGCCACGGGCTCGCCATCGAGCACTTCGGTCTGGCCGAGGCGCGCCGGCTCGCGCAGCTCGGCGAGCAGAACGTGGCGGAGCTGACGGCCGTCCTGGCCGAGCGGGACATCCGCTGCGATTACGAGCCGACCGGGCGGCTGATGGTCGCACTCACGCCCGCGCACCTGGAGGAGGCGCATCGCACCGTCGAGACCGCGCGGCGCCTGGGACTCGACACCTTCCGGTTACTGGATCAGGCGGCGGTTCAGGCCGAAGTGCGCTGCCCGCTCTACCTCGGCGGCGTCTGGGTCACCGGCGGCGGGATCCTCGATCCGGTGAAGTTGGTGGACGGCCTGCGGGAGGAAGCGGAGCGGTTGGGCGTGCGCGTCTATGAGCGGAGCCACGTCACGGGCGTCGAGCCACGGGGCGCGGACATGCGGGTCCGGACCGGCAACGGCGAGCTGCGGGCCCGGCACGTCGTCCTCGCGACCAGCGCGTATACGCATCATCTCCTGCCGCGAGTCACCCACCGGTTCATCCCGCTGTACGACTACATCATCGTGAGCGATCCGCTCACGCCCGACCAGCACGAGGCGATCGGCTGGCGCCGACGCCAGGGCGTGACCGACGGCCGCACGTTCTTCAACTACTACCGCCTGACCCCCGACGACCGGATCCTGTGGGGCACCAGCGAGGCCACGTACTACGCGGGCAACCGCGTGGATTCGGGGTGCGACCATTCCCCGGCCCACTACGCGTCGCTCCGGGAAAGCTTCCGGCGCCACTTCCCCGCGATCGAGGCGCTCGAGTTCCCCTATGCCTGGGGCGGGCCGATCTGCTCGACCACGCGGATGACACCGTACTTCGGGCGCGCCTACGCCGGCCGGTTGAGCTACGGTCTCGGCTACACGGGCCACGGACTCGGCACCACACGACTCGCCGGCCGGATCCTGGCGCACATGGCGCTCGGCCGCGCGACCGACCTGCTCGACCTCACGCTCGTCCGGCGGAAGCCGTTCCCCTATCCGCCGGAGCCGCTCAGATCGTGGTCGGTGGCCGCGGTGACGCGCGCGCTTCGGCGGGTAGATCAGGGCGAGCGGCCGAACTTCATGTTGCGGGTGCTGCAGCGGATGGGGATCGGGTTTTCGAGCTGACGCTACCCCTCCACCCGCGCCAGGGCGGCGTCCAGCACTTCCAGGGTGAAGTCGACATCTGCCGCGGTGACGCACATCGGCGGCTTGATGCGGAGCGTGTTCCCGAACAGCCCGCCCTTCCCCACCAGCACGCCCATCTCGCGCATGGCCTCCCAAACCGCCAGCGTCTCCTGCATCGCCGGCTCCTTGGTCTCGCGGTCGCGCACGAGCTCGACGCCGAGCATCAGGCCCATGCCGCGGACGTCGCCGATGAGGCGATGCCGGGTCTGGAGCTCCTTGAGCCCGGCCTTGAGGCGTCCGCCGACCACCTGGCTGTTCTGCTGCAGGCCGTCCTCGTCGATGATCTCCAGCACCGCCAATCCGGCGGCCATCGACACGGGATTGCCGCCGAACGTGTTGAAATGGATCCGATGGGTAAGCGCCTCGGCGATCTCGCGCCGGGTGGTGACCGCCGCGAGCGGCCACCCGTTGCCGATGCCCTTGGCCATCGTCACGATGTCGGGGACGACGCCGGAGTTCTGGAATCCCCAGTAATGCTCGCCGGTTCGCCCGAATCCCGTCTGCACCTCGTCCGCGATGCACAGGCCCCCATGCTCCCGCACCACCGCGTACGCCTCGGGCAAGTAGTTCGGCGCCCCGTGGGTGACTCCGCCGACGCCCTGGATCGGCTCGGCCATGAAGGCCGCGATCTTCCCCGGCGTGGAGTAGCGGATCAGATCGCGAATGTCCTCCGCGCTCTTCCGCGCGATCTCCTCGGGCGTGCCGCTGAACGGCGACCGGTACGGATCGGGGTTGACCGCGTGATGGACACCGAAGTTGAGCTGCTGGGGGAATTTCCACGTGCTGTGCGAGGTCATCGCCATGGTCGACGGCGAGCCGCCGTGGTACCCGTTGCGCACGCCGACCACGTCGTCGTGGCCGGTGTAAGCGCGCGCCATCATGACCGCGAGGTCGTTCGCCTCGCTCCCGCTGTTCACGAAGTAGGTGACGTCGAGCCCGGGCGGCAGCTTGTCCGCCAGCCGCTTGGCCATCAGCGGGAAATTCGGATGCAGGTAGATGGTGGTCGTGTGCTGGATGGCGTCGATCTGGGCCTTGACCCGCTCCACGAACCGGGGATGCGAGTGGCCGCAGGACACGGTGACGATGCCGGCGAACATGTCGAGGTACCGCCGGCCGGTCTCGTCGTACAGATACTGCATGTACCCCTCGACGACCATCAGCGGCTCGCGATAGTACAGGAACGTGCTGGGATGGCAGTACTGCCGCCGGAGCGCCAGCACTTCCTGCCTCGAGGGCCCGGTGTACGGACGGGGCCGATGGTCGCTGGGCGGCATGGCCGGCCGAGCGGGGGCGGTCATCGTCACGGCGCGCTCCTCCTCACTTCGACATCCAGGTGGTCCCGGCCTCGCGATTCCACTTCGTGGTGATCTTCTTCGCCTTGCTCCAGAACTCGATCGAGCCGCGGCCGGTGATGTCGCCGACACCGAACTTGGAGTCGTTCCAGCCGCCGAAGGGGAACGGCTCACGCGGCACCGGCACGCCGACGTTGACGCCGACCATGCCGGCGCTCGCCTGCTCCATGGTCCGGCGCGCCAGGCCGCCGCTCTCGGTGAAGATCGAGGCGGCGTTGCCGAACGGCGACGCGTTCTCGACCGCGAGCGCCTCGTCGAGGTCTCGGGTCGCGCACGATCGCCAGGACCGGTCCGAACACTTCCTCCCGCGCGATCTGCATGTCGGGGCGGACGTGGTCGATCACCGTGGGCCCGACGTAGAACCCCGCTTCGCGGCCGGGCACGACCGCGTTCCGGCCGTCGACCAGCACCTTCGCGCCGGCCTGCTCGGCCTCGGTGATGGCGCGCTCGATCCGCTCCTTCGCCTGGTGGGAGATGACCGGGCCGACGTCCCGCCCGACTACCATGCTTCGCGCCTGCTCGGCCAGCCGCTCCACGATGTGATCGGTCTCCGAGACGGCCACCATCACGGACGCGGCCATGCACCGCTGGCCGGTGCAGCCGCTCATCGCCGCGAGCACGCCACCCGCCGCCATCTCCGGATCGGCATCGGGCATCACGATCACGTGGTTCTTCGCCCCACCCAGCGCCAGCACCCGCTTGAGCGCCGCGCTGCCCCGCCGGTAAATCTCCTTCGCGACGGGGGTCGAGCCGACGAAACTGACGGCCTCGATCCCGGGATGATCGAGGATCGCCTCCGCCGCCTCGCGCCCTCCGTGCACCACGTTGAAGACGCCGTCGGGCAGCCCGGCTTCGCGCAGCAGGTCGGCGATCCGCCCGGCGCTCAGCGGCACCTGCTCCGACGGCTTCAGGACGAACGTGTTCCCCAGCGCGATGGCGTTGGGGAACGACCAATGGGGCACCATCGAGGGGAAGTTGAACGGATTGATCGACGCGACGACGCCGAGCGGGTGACGCTCCAGGCGGCACTCGACGCCGCGGCTCACCTCCATCACCTCACCCACCGCGATCTGGGGGAGCGAGCACGCGAACTCGGTCAGCTCGATGGCCTTGAGAATCTCCGCTTCGGCCTCGGCCTTCACCTTGCCATGCTCTTCGGTGACGAGCGCCCCGAGCTCCGTCAGGTGGAGCTCGAGCAGCGTCTTGTAGCGATAGAAAACCTGGACCCGCTCCTTGATCGGCGTCGCCGCCCAGGCCGGGAACGCCCGGCGCGCCGCCGCGACGGCCTGGTCCACTTCGGCCGCCCCGCCGAGGGGGACGCGGCTCAAGACGGCGCCGGTGGCGGGACTCAGTACGTCGAGAAACCGCGGACCGCCAGCCACGGACTGGCCGCCAATCCAGTGTCGCACATCCGGATACGCGCGGGCAGCCGCCCGGTCCGGGGCGGGTGCGGCGGTACGAGTGTCGAGGGAAGTCACGGGTTCACCCCGGTCGGGAGAGGACGTAGCGCAAGTTGGTGGGAGTCTGCCCGTCGGGCGACGGATTGTCAATGCAGAAGGGGACCCGGCAGAGTCGGGTCCCCTTCGCGGCCGGCCCCCTCGCGCGCTACTGCTTGCGCACGGCGAATGTCTTGGAATCGACCGAATCGCCGTCGATGTACAGGGTGATCAGGTAGGTGCCCGGCTGCCAGCCCTTGGGCTGTGGCTGTGATAGATGGAACTCCTTGTTTCCCTTCGCCCCTGCGGAGATGGCCTGGCTGGTCGAATCGAGCACCTTCCCGTTCTGGCCCAGCCACCGGGCCGACAGCTGGCCGTCGGCGGGCGCCCCCTGGACCCCCATCGAAATGAACACCGTATCCTGGGGGCCAAACTGGAACGTCGGCTCGGCGATGCGGTTCTCGCTGCCCAGGCGCTTTCCGATCATGACGTTCGCCACGCGCAGCTTGCCGGTGCTCGCCGCGCGAGCAACCGAGTCCGCGGCGCGAGCCGCGCTGTCCGCCGTCGCGGTCTCGCTGCCCTGATCCCGACCTCCCCCGCCACACGCAACGAGAGAAACGGCCGCGAGTGCGGCCGGCAGCATCCGTACGAGCACCATGGTCATCGCCTCCCGTGAAGGTCTCACCGCACGCGGCCCGGTGCCGGCGCGATCACGCGATCATCAGATGTGCCGATGTGCCGCCGCCACCCGCCGTGACCGTGGTCACCGGGCGCCGGCCATGCCCAGGAGGCGGCTCCATTGCTCCGGGGGGACGGGTATTACGCTGAGCCGGGACATGCGGACCAGACCGAGGTCCGCGAACGCCGGGTCGGCCTTGACCGCGGCGAGGGTGACGGGCCGCGGAAGGCGGTCGCCGGCCTCGATGTCGACCACCGTGAGCTTCGGGTCGCCGGCCTTGGGATCGGGGTACGGATCGGACACGATCCGGGCCAGGCCGACCAGCGCCTTCTCATCACCGGAGTGGTAGATGAAGGCGCGGTCGCCCTTGGCCATCGAGCGAATGTGCTTGAGCGCGAGCGCGTTGCTGACGCCGTCCCAGACGGCGCGGCGCTCGCGCTCGAGCTGCTCGAACGGGTAGGTATCGGCGTCGGTCTTGAGGATCCAGTAGTTGGCCACTACTTGACCTCGAAGTCCTTGCTGCCGGCCGGCGCGCCGTCCACCGTGATCTCGACCTTGTACTTGCCGACCGGCCACGGCTTCGGCTTGGAGATGTGGAACTCGGTGGCCGCCGGCCCCGTCGGGGCGATCGCCTCGCTCTGCTCCTTCACCGTCTGGCCGTCCTGGTAGCTCCACTTCGCCGCGATCGCCTTGCTCGGTGCGGCGCCTTCGGTGACCACGGAGACGTAAATCGTATCTCGGCGGCCGAACGTCGTGGTCGGAGCGGTCACCCGCTTGTCGGCGTTGATGGCCTTGCCGACGTCGACCGACTGGACCGCGAAGGCCGGAGCCGGAGCGGGCGCGGCGGCCTCGGCAGGTGGAGCGGGCGCTTCTTTCTTCTTGCAGGCCGTCACCCCGCTCACGATCATGCCGAGTGCGGCGACCCACACCATGCGGCGGGACCCAATCATGGCTTGGCTCCTTGTACGGTCAGGCCTCGGGAATCTTGAAGGTCTGGCCGGGATAGATGAGGTCGGGGTTCTTGATGACGTCCTTGTTGGCCTCGTAGATGCGCTTCCACTGGCCGGCGCTGCCGTAGAACTGCTTGGCGATCTTGGAGAGGGTGTCACCCTTCACGACGGTGTACGTGCGGTCCGCCGGAGGCGGCGCCGTGGACGAGCTGCCTCCTTCCACGTCGCTGAAATCCGCCTTCGGCTCCTTGTTGTCGGGCATGGTGCCTCCAGTTGAGTACATCGGACCCCGCCCGGGGACCGGCGCTCAGTTCGCGGGCGAGTCGCGACGTTCGATATCGGTCACACCTTTCACCTTACGCACGGCCTTCATCACCTTGCCGAGATGCGGGAGGTTGTCCACCTCGACGAAGATGGTGCCGAACACGGACCCGTCCTTGGTGTGGAGGTCGGCCCCGCGAATGTTCGTGCCGGTTTGGCTCACGGCCTCCATGATGTCGGCATAGAGACCCCGGCGGTCCTCCCCCGTGACGGCGAGGCGGACCGCGAACGCTTCGCCCGCCGTCTCCTGCCAGTCGATGTCCACCCGGCGCTCGTCCGCCGCCAGCGTGAGCAGGTTGGGACAGTCGGACCGGTGGATCGAGATGCCGCGACCCTGGGTCACGTACCCGACCACCGAGTCGCCCGGCACGGGCTGGCAGCACTGCGCGTAGCGCACCATCAACCCGTCGACCCCCTGGATCTTGATTCCCCGGCCCAGGCGGATCCGGTCGATCACCCGGCCGAACACCGTCGGCTTGGGGTCCTGCATATCGTCAGTGGTGAGCTCGGGATAGAGCGCCTTGATCACCTGACCGAGGTTGACGTCACCCCGTCCGACGGCGATCTCCAGCCCGCGGCCGTCGGCGAGCGAGAGTGTGGTCGCGGCCTTGGCCAGACGGGCGTCGTCGGGATTCTCCAGCCGCCGCCGTCGCACCTCACGGGCCAGGATCTCCCGGCCGAGGGCCAGGCTCACGGTCTCTTCCTCGTGGTTCACCCACTGCTTGATCTTGTGCCGCGCCCGCGCGGTCCGGACGTGACTCAGCCAGTCGCGGCTCGGCTTGGCGCCGGCGCCCGTCAGGATCTCGACCGTGTCGCCGCTCTTGAGCTCGCGGTGCAACGGGGCGATCCGGCCGTTGATCTTGGCGCCCTGGCACTTGAGCCCGACCTCGGTGTGCACGTGGAAGGCGAAATCGATCGGCGTCGAGCCCTTGGGCAGCCGCTTCACGTCGCCCTGCGGCGTGAAGATGAAGATCTCGTCCTGGTAGAGGTCGATCTTCAGGAACTCGAGAAACTCCTCGGGGCTGTGGGTATCCTGCTGCAGCTCGAGCAGCTGGCGGAACCAGCCGAGGTGCTGGTCCAGCTCGTCCGGCTTGCCGTCCCGCTTGTAGAGCCAGTGAGCGGCGATGCCGAACTCGGCGGTGCGGTGCATCTCCTGGGTCCGGATCTGGACCTCGAACAGCTGGCCGCCGGGACCGAAGATGGTGGTGTGCAGGGATTGGTACGCGTTCGACTTGGGGCTCGCGATGTAGTCCTTGATCCGCTCCTGAATCGGCGTCCAGTTGTGATGGATGATGCCCAGCACGTGGTAGCACTCGGGCACCGACCGTACGATGACCCGGATCGCCATCAGATCGTAGATCTCCTCGAATCCCTTGTTCCGCTTCCGCATTTTCTGGAAGATGGACCACAGGTGCTTCGGCCGGCCGGTGACCTCGTACCAGTCGATCCCCGCCCGCTTGAGCTCGTACTCGAGCGGCGTGCGCAGCTTGAGGATGGTCTGCTCGCGCTGGGCCCGCTTCGAGCTCACCTGGTTGACCAGCTCGCGGTAGTCGTCGGGCTCGAGGAACTTGAACGCCAGGTCCTCCAGCTCCGCCTTCATGCCCGCCATGCCGAAGCGGTGGGCGAGCGGCGCGTAGATCTCCCGGGTCTCGAGCGCGATGCGGCTACGCCGCTCGGGCGACAGGTGCTCGAGCGTCCGCATGTTGTGCAGCCGGTCGCCGAGCTTGATGATGATGACCCGGGCGTCCTTGGCGATCGATAGCAGCAGCTTCCGATAGTTCTCGACCTGCTCTTCGGCGGAGGAGCGGAAGGTCAGGCTCGAGATCTTGGTGAGCCCGTCCACGATGCCGGCGATCTCGCCGCCGAACTCGCGGGCGATGTCCTCGGTGCGGACGTCCGAATCCTCGACCACGTCGTGCAGCAGCGCCGCGGAGATGGTGGCGCTGTCGAGCAGCTGCTCCGCCAGAATGAGGGCGACGGCGATGCTGTGGGAGACGAAATCCTCGCCGGACATGCGCTTCTGGCCCCGGTGCGCGGACGCGCTGAAGCGGAGCGCCCGGTCGATCAGGTCGAGATCGAGCCGATCGGCGTGACGCTCGAGCACCGCCCGGAGGTCGGGGGCGAGGTCAGGCAAGGTTCCGGTCACAGCAGTCCGGCAGTGGCGAAGCTCACGAAGCGGTCTCCCGCAATGATCACGTGGTCGTACAGCGGCAGATCCAACAGACGTCCGGCGGCCGCAAGCTGCTGGGTGACCGACCGGTCTTCCGCCGACGGAGTCGGATCCCCGCTCGGGTGGTTATGGACGACGATGATTCCCGCCGCGGCCTCCGCGATCGCGGCGCGGAACACCTCTCGGGGATGCACCAGGGAACTGTTCAGGAGACCACGAGTGACCAGGACCTCCCGGAGGACCTGGCTTTGGCTGTCGAGGGCAAGCAGATGGAACTCCTCCACCTGCAGGTCCCGCAGCCTTCCCTGAAACAAGCGCGCCACGTCCTCGGGTTCCCGGATCCGCACGACCGGCGGCCGCTCCTCGCGTGCCAGCCGGGCGCCGATCTCGAAGGCCGCGAGGAGCCTGGCCGCCTTGGTCGGGCCGATGCCGTGCGTCCGCAGCAACTCCGCACCGGGGCGGCGGGCCAGCCGGCGAAGCGACCCCTCGCGCCACGTCCAGCAGGCGACCCGCCACCTCCAGCACGCCCGCGCCCTCACCCCCCGTTCCTAACAGGATGGCGAGAAGTTCGACGGTCGTCAACGCGCCGGCGCCGAGCGCCCAGAGTCGCTCACGAGGGCGGTCGACCTGCGGAAGGCTGGTGACCGGTACCGGCATCATGCCAATCTAGCGCCGGACTTCCCCCCGGGACGTGCCAATAGCCTGCTGTCCGCAATGAACTTACGCGGCGCCCACCGTCGCGCATTACTGCGCGCGCAGCGCTTCCCTGAACTCTCCCGCGGTGGCGTACCGACCCTCGGGATCCGGGGCGAGCGCCCGGAGCACGACCCGCTCGAGCCCAGCGGGGGCCTCCGGGCAGACGGTACGGAGCGGACGGACTTCGCCCGCGGTCTGGCGAGCCAGGACGGCGGCATTGCGTCGCGCCCGCTGAACGGCGGCTCGCCGGCCAGCATCTCGTAGAGCACGCACCCGAGCCCGTAGATGTCGCTTCGGCCGTCGATCTACCTGGAGCCGCGGGCCTGTTCGGGGCTGCAGTAGCCGGCGTGGCCGAGCACGATGCCCGACGCCGACAGCCGGTCCCCTCCGACCGCTTCCAGCACGCCCGCGATGCCGAAATCCGCGCAGGAGCGCGTGCCCGGCCTCGAGCAGGATGTTCTCCGGCCGGATGTCACGGTGGACGACCCCTTGCCCGTGGGCGTAGGCCAGTGCCTCCGCGACGTCGCACGCGAGGCTCCACGGCGGTCTCGATCGGCAGCCGCAGCTCCCGGCGGAGTCGCTGCCGTAGACTCTCGCCCCGGACGTACGGCATGACGTAGTAGAGCCCGGCCGGTCCCTCGCCGGTCGAGCACGCCCGAGTCGTAGAGCTGGAGAATGTGCGGGTGGTAGAGCCGGGCCAGGATGGCGATCTCACGGCGGAAGCGGCGCGCGTCCGTGACGGTCGCCAGTTCGGGCCGAAGCAGCTTGAGCGCGACCGGGCGATCCAACCGGCGATCCCGCGCCAGATAGACGGTGGCCACCGCCCCGCGACCGAGCTCCCGCTCAATCGTGTAGGGGGCAGGGTCTCGAACCGGGCATGTCGGCGTCGGCCGGCACGGACGTCCTCATGCCGGCGGCGCAATCGCTCGACTAGCCCCGCGAGGTCGGCCGGGGTGATGCCCGGCAGCTCCTCGCGCACGCGCTCCTCGTACGCCCGCGCCGCGCGGGTGGCTCCTACCCAATCCCCCGAGGCGACCAGCGCGCGCACCAGCTCGGTCGCGGCGCGCTCCCCCAGCGGATCTGTGACCGCGAGCTGGCGCCGGTAGTCGATCTCGGCGGTCTGCCGCCCTCCCGCCTCCGCCTGGTCGGCCAGCAGGCGGAGCGCGCGGGCGTACTCCGCCTCGAGCCGGGACCGCTCGCGCTCGGCCCAGCGCTCGAACTCCGGCGCGCCCTGAAGAAAGAACCCGTCCAGGAACGGCCCCTGGTAGAGGGCCACGGCACCGGCCAGGTCCCCTTCGGCCAGCCGGCGGGAGAACTGCTGGATATCGGACGTCACTGCAGCGGGATCCAGCCGGAGCGGGTCGGTGCCGAGGATGACGGGCGGCATCTCTCGTCGCACCGCGTACAGGAGCTGCTCGAGGGCGTGCCGGGCATTCTCGCTCGCGCTCTCCGGCCAGAGCACCCCGACCAGCTTGTCCCGCGTCATTCCCCGCTCCCCAGCCCCCGCAAGAAGCGCGAGCAACGCCAGCCGCCGGCGCTGCGGGACCAGGTGGTTCCCGTCGCCGTCGGTCAGGATCAGCCCGCCCAGCGTCTCGAGCCGAAGCATGAGCCTCGAATGAACCGGGTGTGAGGGGGAGATGAGGCCTGTCCCTTAGTGTAGGCCGCAGAGTTCGATCGGGGCAAGCGCCGGGGCGGACACAGCGGCCCGCCACCCGCTTCCCGAACCACACCGGAGGTCGATATGCGGAGACTGCAGTGGTACACGCTCGTGGCCGGCACGTTCGCCGCCGTCCTGGGGTGCGGCTCGGAGACCACCGATGTCCAGGCCCCCCCACCGCCGCTGGCGATACAGCCGAGCTTCGTCACCGTCAGCATCGGCAACTCGGTCAAGGTGTTCGCGTCACATCCGGTGGAGTCCGGCGCCAGCACGCTGCAGTCCGAGCTCGTGTGGCGGAGCGCGAACGACAGCATTGCCAGTATCACCTCGACCGGCATGGTGCGCGGGCAGCACGCCGGCCAGACGCGGATCGTCGCGACCTGGCAGGGCAGTGAGGGCTCGGCGGTAGTGAGGGTGATCGACACGCGACTCGGTGGCAAGCGGCCGGTGTGCGCCAGTGTGCGGGCGGCCGGCAGCATCGCGGCGGTCCCCAAGGGTACAGGCCCGTGCAAATAGGTGCCGCGGCGGAAGCCCATACGAAGAACGACCCTCTGCGCTAGGCAGAGGGTCGTTCGCATGGGAAGCCCGGCACGTTGGTTGCCCCCGCTACCGCCCCACCCCGTGACACTTCTTGTACTTCTTGCCGGAGCCGCACGGGCAGGGATCGTTGCGCCCGACTTCCGGTACGGCGGCGGTGGCGCGGCCCACCGGTCCGAGCGAGCTGTTGATCGCCGGGGACGGCGCACGCGGGGCCGAGGCGGGCGAGGGAGGAGGAACCCGCGGCGGCGGACCCATGAACAGATCGTCAGCGCCGCTGGTCGGCGCGGGCTGATGGATCGCCGCCGCCGGAGGCGGCGGCGGCGCCCGCGGCGGTTCCGGGCGCTCGGCGCTGACCTGGATCTTGAGGAACCGCTCGGTGAACGTGGACTGGATGTCGTGCATGAGGTCCTCGAACATCTCGAAGGCCTCGCGCTTGTACTCGACCAGCGGATCCTTCTGCCCCCAGGCGCGGTACTGGATCGCGTTCCGGAGCTGGTCGAGATCGTACAGGTGATCCTTCCAGCGCTCGTCGAGCACCGTCAGCATCACCTGCGAGAGCACCTGGCTGTCCACGTCGGGGATGCCGATCGTGCGGCCGAAGTCCGACAGATATTCGATCTTGCGGCGAAAGCTCTCCTCGCCCTCCGCCTTGGCGAGCTCGACCATCCGGTCGATGGAGGGCGTCGCGTCGGCGTCGGTGAGCGCGTCCACGGTCACGAGATACTGGAGCGTGAGCGCCTCGCGCAGCCCGCCGCGGTCCCATTCCTCGGGCTGCTCGGCCGTGGCCATGAACTGGGTGACCGCGCGCTCGAGCGCCGCCTCGATCATCCGCCGCGCCTCGGCTTTGAGCTCCTCGCCCCGCTCCAGCGCGAACAGCCGCAGCGAGTAGATGACCTCACGCTGCTGGTTCATCACGTCGTCGTACTCGAGCAGCCGCTTCCGGCTCTGGAAGTTCTGCAGCTCGACCCGCTTCTGCGCCTGCTCGATCGCGCGGGTCACCAGCCCGCCGGTGATGACCTCGCCCTCCTCCGCCCCGCTCTTGTCCATCCACCGGGCGATCCGATCCGACCCGAACAGTCGCATCAGGTCGTCCTCGAGCGAGAGGAAGAAGATGCTCTGCCCGGGATCGCCCTGGCGACCCGAGCGCCCGCGGAGCTGGCGGTCGATCCGGCGCGACTCGTGCCGCTCGGTACCGATGATCTGAAGGCCGGCCTCGGGCTGGCCGAGATCCAGCGCCTTGTCGAGTTTGATGTCGGTGCCGCGGCCGGCCATGTTGGTCGCGATCGTGATCGCCGCCTGCTGGCCCGCGCCCGCCACGATCTCCGCCTCGCGCTGGTGGTACTTCGCGTTCAGCACCTCGTGCTTGAGGCCGCGGCGCTTGAGCTGGCGGGAAAGCGTCTCGGAGATGTCCACGTTCACCGTGCCGATCAGGATCGGCCAGCCGAGCGCGTGCAGCCGCTCGATCTCGGCGATGATCGCGTCGTGCTTTTCCTTGCGGGTCTTGTAGATGCGGTCGGCCTGATCGGCGCGGCAGATCGGCCGGTGGGTCGGGATGACGCTCACCTCGAGGCCGTAGATCGAGTAGAACTCGGTCTCCTCGGTCTCGGCAGTGCCCGTCATGCCGGCCAGCTTGTCGTACATCCGGAAATAGTTCTGGATCGTGATCGTGGCGAACGTCTGCGTCTCGCCCTTGACCTGCACCTGCTCCTTCGCCTCGACCGCCTGGTGGAGCCCGTCGGCCCAGCGGCGGCCAGTCATGATGCGGCCGGTGAACTCGTCCACGATCATCACCTGGCCGTCCTGCACCAGGTAGTCCACTTCCTTCTCGTACAGGGCGTGCGCCTGCAGCAGCTTGTGGATGATGTGAAGCTTCTCGCTCTTGAGCGCGTACTCGCCCTCGACCGTGCGGCGCTGCTCGATCCGGTCGTGCGGGCTCAGGTCCGGGTCCTTGTCGATCCGGTGGACCGCCTCGGAGATGTCCGGCACCAGGAACAGCTCGGGATCGTTCGGCGACATCGCCTCGGCGCCACGGTCCGTCAGGTGGACCGAGTGGCCCTTCTCGTCGAGAACGAAGTAGAGCACATCCTCCATCTCGCGCATGCGCTGCTGCCTGATCGGCAGCTTGCGGTCGGCGATGGCGTCGAGCTCCATCCGCTGGACCAGCTGCTTGATCCCCTGCTCGTTCAGCATCTTGAGCAGCCGCTTGTTCTTGGGCATGCCGAGCTGGGCCTGGTAGAGCTTGAGCGCGCCCTCCTGCCGGGTCTTCTCGTCCGCGAGCAACCTCTCCGCCTCGGCGAGCAGGGTGTTGACGACGCCGGTCTGCTTCCGTACCAGCTCCGCGACCTGCCGGTTGAACGTGGCGTACTTGTCGTCCGCCTCGTTGCCCACGGGTCCCGAGATGATCAGCGGCGTCCGCGCCTCGTCGATGAGGATCGAGTCCACCTCGTCGATGATGGCGAACGCGTGCTCCCGCTGCACCCGCTGCTCCAGCGAGAACACCATGTTGTCGCGCAGGTAATCGAAGCCGAACTCGTTGTTGGTGCCGTAGGTGATGTCGGCCAGGTAA
The DNA here is from genome assembly GCA_963697755.1 of uncultured Gemmatimonadales bacterium. Classification (GTDB taxonomy): domain Bacteria; phylum Gemmatimonadota; class Gemmatimonadetes; order Gemmatimonadales; family GWC2-71-9; genus CAVVWJ01. The sequence continues at coordinate 149,416 of CAVOPE010000006.1, forward strand.
GCGGCGCGCCGCTCGGGCGAGGACGGCTCGGTGTCGTCGAGGCAGGCGACCGTGAGCCCGAGGTACTTGAAGACGTGGCCCATCCACTGCGAGTCGCGGCGGGCCAGATAGTTGTTGACCGTGACCAGGTGCACACCGCGCCCGGTGAGCGCGTTGAGGTAGAGCGGCAGCGTGGCCACCAGCGTCTTGCCTTCGCCCGTCGCCATCTCGGCGATGCGGCCCTGATGGAGCACGACGCCGCCGATGAGCTGCACGTCGTACGGCACCATGTCCCATACCAGGTCGTGGCCGATGACGCTGACGGTCGTGCCCATCAGCCGGCGGCACGCCTCGCGCACCGTGGCGAAGGCTTCCGGCAGCAGCTCGTCCAGGCCGGCGGCGAGGGCCTGCTTGTACGCCGTCTCCAGCTCGTGGAACCGCTGCTCGAGCTGTTCCCGCTCGGTCGGGTCGGCGCAGCCATGCTTGGCCTCGCGCACCGAATCGAGCTCGGCTTTGAGCGGGCCCGTGGCTTCGGCCAACCGCGCACGGAAGCGCGCGGTCTGGGCCTTGAGCTCGTCCTCGCTCAGGTCCTTGAGCCGCTCTTCCTCGGCGTGGATGGCATCGACGGTCGGCTGGATGCGCCGCCGCTCGCGGTCGAACCGCGTCCCGAAGACCGCGGTCATCAGATTCTTGATCATTCTGGGTCCAAATATAAGCGGTGCCGGGCCACATACTCGGCCACGGCGTCGGGCACCCAATAGCGGATCGAACGTCCGTCGCGGACTCGCCGGCGGATCTCGGTGGCCGAGATCGCGATCGACGGCACCTCGACCGTGGCGGCGACGAGCGCGGACGCCGGGATCGGCGTCCCGGGCCGCGCGAACACCACGATCCGGGCGAGCGCCGGCAGGGCGGCCGCCCGGTGCCAGTCGCCCAGCTCCTGGGCGGCATCGGCACCCAGCAGCAGGGTGAAGGCCGCGTCCGGCTCCCGCGCCCGCAGGACTTCCAACGTGTCGACGGAGTAGGACGGTCCGGCCCGCTCGAGCTCGGCCCGTTCGACCCCAAAGCGCCCCTCGCCGGCCACTGCCAGCTCGAGCATGGCCGCGCGGTCGGCGGCCGGGGCGACGTGACGACCACGCTTGAACGGCTGCTCCCGGGCCGGGACGAATCGAAGCTGGTCCAGCCCCAGCGCTTCCATGGCCACCCGCCCCACGATCAAATGGCCGTGATGGACGGGATCGAAGGAGCCGCCGAGGAGCCCTATCGAGGGCACGGCGCCGGCCGCAGGCCCGTCCTGCGGGTCACGACGCTCCGGGCGCCGGAGGGCACGCCTCCCCGACCCCCGGCGCGCTCGCATGGAATCGCCGGATGTAGCCGCAGGTCTCCTGCACGTCTTCCTTGTAGCCCAGCGTCCGGTAGGCCTGCACCAGGTGAAGCAGGGCGTCCGGCGCGACCGAGCTGCGTGGGTACGTGGCGACGAGGTCCTTCAGGTAGAGGATGGCCGAGTCGTACGCCTTGAGCCGCATGTAGTACAGGGCGGCCTTGTACTCCTTGATCGCGAATCGCTCCTGCAGGTCGTGGATGCGCTCCTCGGCGCGCTTGGCCTCGGTCCCCCCCGGGTACCGGTTGAGCAGCTCCTGATAGGTGGCAAGCGCGGTCTGCCCGTAGGATGGGTCGAGCTCGGGCCTGGGCCAGAGATCGGCGTACGCGTCGCCCGCGCGGAGCAGCGCCTTGGCGGCGAGCGGATCGTTCGGCGTGTCGTCGCTCACCTTGCGGAACTCTCGGACGGCCTGGAGGTGGTTGCCCGTCGCGAACTGCGCCTCACCCTCGAAGAAGTGCGCCTGGGACGCGCGCGCATCACCCGGAGGGAACTCGAGCAGGAGACGGTCCAGATACTTGATCGCGTCGTCCCACTTGCCGTGCCGGATCGCCCGCTGCGCCCGAGCCCACAACGTGTCGATCTCGGCCGAGCTGGCCGTCTCGGCCACGCGCGTGACCGGCGTGGGTGCGGCCTTCGGGGTCGGAGTGGACGCGCCGCACGCGGCGACGCCCGTGAGCAACACAGCTACGCCGATACTCCGAATCATCGCGCTCCCGGGCCGGCGGTGTCGCCGGACGACGAGGTGAATCCCAAGCCGGCCAGGCGGCCGCCGGCCGCCTGGCCCATCGAGTCTACGGTGGCGCCCGCGGCGACGGCCTGAAACGCCAGCACCGCCGCGAGTGTATCTCCCTGGCCGAGCCGAACGTCCGCGTAGCGCATGAGGGCGCGTCGTCCGGTCGGAGTAGTCGAGTCGACTCGCGCCGCCTCGGCGAACCAGAGCGCCGCGTCCTCGGCCCGGCGGGCAGAGTCGGCGCGCACGCCCAGGGTGTACGCGCACTCCGCCGCCCCGCGCCGCGCCGGCGCCCGCACGGCGCTGTCCTGACTCCGGCGCAGGACCGCGCGATACTGGAGCAGCGCCTGCCCGCATCCGGCGGTCGCCTCGAGCGCGCGGGCATACAGCGTGAGCAGGGAATCCACCGTCTCCGGCGCGCTCGCCGCCGCGAGCGCGCCCGGCAGCAAGGCGACCAGCTCCGCCGTGTCGGCATCCGGGCGCTGCGCCAGCACCAGCGCGTAGGCAGTCGTGGCCCGGGTCGGCGCCGTCGCCTGCAGCCCGGTCACGACCTCGCGCAGCACGTCCGTGTTCCCTGCCCGTTCGGCCGCCCGGGCTACGCCCTCGAGCCCCTCGGCGGCCTCGTCGACGCGCGTCGGATCGTCGCCGGCCAACCGCATGTAGGCCTCGGCGCTCTCCCGCAGCTCGGCCGCGTGCAGTGCCGCCGCACCAAGCTTGGCCCACACCCTGGCCCGCGGCTTTCCCTTCGCCAGCGCGCGGTACTCGGCGAGGGCATCGGCGTAGCGCCCCTCCCCGTACGCCAGATCGCCCGCCCGCTCGCGGTCGACGCGGCCGCACCCGGCCGCGAGGCCGGCCACCAGCGCCAGCGCCGCCGCCCGCGCCGCGAGCCTGCGTCTCACGCTCCGGTGCGCCCCAGCATCGAGAGATAAGCTTCGACCCGCGCGTTCTCGGGCCGCCGAGCCAGGCACGCCTTCCACACCTCGCGCGCCGCGAGCCCATCGCCCGCCAGGAAATGCGCGAGCCCGAGCGCCGCCTCAGCGTCGACGAAGTTGGGGCGTGCGCGGAGGACGTCCTCGAGCGCCTCACGCGCCTCGAGCGCGCGCCCCGCCTCGAGCATGACCCGCGCCATCCGATAGCGCAGGTCCTGGAACCCCGGGCCCAGCTCGAGCGCCCGCTCGTACTGCTCGATCGCGCGGCTCAGCGCGCCGGCCTCGGCGTAGGCGTCGGCCAGCTCCGCGTGCTGGTTGGCGAGGCTGGCGGCGACCGGCGCCGGGAGTCCCGCGGCCGGCGGCGCCACGCTCTCCGCGGCCCGGCGGAAGGCCTCTTCCGCTTCGCGCGCCCGGCCGAGCTCGCTCAGCACGACCCCCAGATGGATCAGGGCCTCGAGATAGCGCGGGTTCAGCTCGAGCGCCCGGGCGAACTGGGCCAGGGCCTCGTCGGACCGGCCAAGGAGCGACAAGCTGACGCCGATGAGATGGTGTACATCCGCGAAGGCCCGGCCCGACGCGACGATCTCCTCCAGCAGGTAGATCGCGCCGTAGTAGTCCTGGACCGTGAACCGGTCCCTCGCCCGCGCCAGCAGGCGTTCAGTCTGACCGGCCATAGACCTCCCGGAACCACGCCACGAATCGCCGGATCCCTTCGGCGAACGGCGTCTTGGGGGCGTACCCCAGCACGGCGCCCGACTTGGTCAGGTCCGCCGCGGTGTGCTGCACGTCCCCCGGCTGCATGGGACCCCACTGGACCTTCGGCTCGATCCCGAGGGCGCGAGCGATCTCGGCCACCATGTCGCCGGTCCGGACGGCGCGGTTGCCGCCCAGGTTGAACACCTCCATGCCCGGCGGCGCCGTGGCCGTCCAGTCGACCGCCGCGAGGGCGCCGGCGACGATGTCGTCGCAGTACGTGTAGTCGCGCGCCTGGGTACCGTCGCCGAACAGCGTGATCACCTCGCCCGCGACCATCCGGCGAGCGAAGGCGTGGATCGCGAGGTCGGGGCGCTGGCGAGGACCATAGACGGTGAAGAAGCGCAGCGCGGCGCTGCGGAAGCCGTAGATCGGCGCGACGGCGGCCAGGAGCAGCTCGCCCGCGCGCTTGGTGGCGGCGTAGGGCGACACCGGCTCGATGGCGACCGCGTCCTCCCGGAACGGCGCCGGCGTGCTGTCGCCGTACACCGAGGAGGACGACCCGAAGGCGATGCGCGACACGTCGGCCCGGCGCGCCGCCTCCAGCACTGCAGCGGTCCCGGTCACATTCGCCATGGCGTAGCCCACCGGGTCCGCCAGCGACGGCCGCACCCCCGCCTTGGCGGCGAGATGCACGATGACGGTGTCCGGCGTGAGCCGCGCCCGAAGCGCGTCGACGTCGAGCATGTCCAGCTCGTGGAACTCGAACCCGCGTCCGGCCTCCCGCAGGTTCCGCTCTTTCATCGCGCGCGGGTAGAAGCCGTCGAAGTTGTCGATCCCCACGACCTCGTCCCCCCGCCGCACCAGCGCTTCGATCAGGTGCGAGCCGATGAAGCCCGCGGCGCCGGTGACGAGGACTCGTGTCACCGGCGGCCCCGTCCGATGCCGTGGTACTCGAAGCCGAGGGCCGTCATGCGCTCGGGGTCGTACAGATTGCGACCGTCGATGAGCAACGGCCGGCGGAGGAGCTTGCGCACCCGCTCGAAGTCGGGGTTGCGATAGACCAGCCACTCCGTCATGAGGAGCAACGCGTCGGCGCCGTGCGCGGCGCTGTACGGATCGGCGGCGTACATGACGCGGTCGCCGAAGATGACCCGCGCCGACTCGATGGCCTTGGGATCGTGGGTCTGCACCCGCGCGCCCGCGGCCAGCAGCCCCTCGATGAGGGGGATGGTCGGGCTCTCGCGCATGTCGTCGGTCTCGGCCTTGAAGGCGAGTCCCCAGATCCCGACGATCTTGCCGGTCAGGTCCTTGCCCAGGTACTTGAGCGCCTTGTGCAGCACGACGCGCTTCTGCGCCTCGTTGACGTCCTCCACCGCCTTGAGCACGTCGAGCGAGAGGCCGAGGGAGTCGGCGGTGTGGATGATCGCCTTCACGTCCTTGGGGAAGCAGGAACCGCCGTAGCCGGGCCCCGGGTAGAGAAATGCGCGCCCGATCCGCTGATCGGAGCCGATGCCGAGGCGCACGTTGTTGACGTCGGCCCCGACCAGCTCGCAGAAGCGGGCCATCTGGTTCATGAACGAGATGCGGGTGGCCAGCATCGCGTTGGCGGCGTACTTCGTCACCTCGGCCGAGGCGATGTCCATGAACAGGATCCGGTTGCCGCCCTGGTGGGTGAAGGGGGCGTAGAGCTCGCCCATGACGGCCTTCGCCTCGTCGGTGTCGACGCCGATGACGACGCGGTCGGGCCTCATGAAGTCGTCGATGGCCGCGCCTTCCTTGAGGAACTCGGGGTTGGAGCAGACCGCGAACGCCTGCTTGGTCTCCGAGCCCACGGCGGCGCGCACCTTCTCGGCGGTGCCCACCGGCACCGTCGACTTGGTGACGACCACCTTGTGGTCGTTCATGTTGCGGCCGATCTCCCGGGCCACGCCGAGCACGTGCTGCAGGTCGGCCGAGCCGTCCTCGCCCGGCGGCGTGCCGACGGCGATGAACACGACCCGCGCGGCCCGCACGGCGGCGCCGAGGTCGGTCGTGAACGTCAGCCGGCCTTCCCCCTGATTCCGCCGCACCATCGGCTCGAGTCCCGGCTCGTAGATCGGGATCTCGTTCTGCTGCAGCCGCGCGATCTTCTCGGCGTCCTTGTCGACGCAGACCACGTCGTTCCCGGTCTCCGCCAGACAGGTGCCGGCCACCAGGCCGACGTAGCCGCTTCCGATGACCGCCACGTGCATGTCAGACCTCTTTCGGCATTGCGTTACGAGTATCGACCACCAGCTTCGCGTGGCGTCGGATCATCCGGTAGTCCACCGCCGTGTGATCGGTGACGATCATGATGCAATCCGCTGCAGCGACCGTCTCGGGAGTCAGCGGCACCGAGCGAAACTCGTGCCCATTTTCCGAGAAGGTCGGCACGTGCGGATCGGAGTAGGTGACCCGCGCGCCCTGGTCTTCCAGCAAGCGGATGATGTCCAGCGCGGGGCTCTCGCGGAGGTCGTCGATGTCGCGCTTGTAGGCGACGCCCAACACCAGCACGCCCGCGCCCCGCACGGCCTTGCCCTCATGGTTCAACGCCTCGGAGAGCTTGCGGACCCAGAACAGCGGCATCTCGGTGTTGAGCTCGCCGGCGAGGTCGATGAAGCGGGTCTTGTAGTTGAGCCCGCGCATCTTCCAGGCGAGGTAGTGCGGATCGATCGGAATGCAGTGGCCGCCGAGCCCGGGGCCCGGCAGGAACTTCATGAACCCGAACGGCTTGGTGGAGGCGGCCTCGATGACCTCCCAGACGTCCACGCCCAGCTTGTCGCAGACGATGGCCATTTCGTTGACCAGCCCGATGTTGACGCTCCGAAAGGTGTTCTCCAGCAGCTTCACCAGCTCGGCCGCCTCGGTGGTGGAGACCGGGACGAGGGCGTCGATGGCGGGCTGGTAGAGCGCCACCGCCACCCGGCGACAATCCTCGGTGATGCCGCCCACCACCTTCGGTGTATTCCGGGTCCCGTACTTGGGGTTGCCCGGATCGACCCGCTCGGGGCTGAAGGCGAGGAAGAAGTCTTCGCCCACGGTGAGACCGGTGCTCTCGAGCGCGGGGAGCAGGATCTCCCGCGTGGTGCCGGGATACGTGGTACTCTCGAGGATGATCGCCTGCCCGCGACGGAGCGTGCGCTTCACCGCCTCGGTCGCCGCGACGATGTAGCTGACGTCGGGGTCCTTGAACTTGGAGAGCGGCGTCGGCACGCAGATCGACACCGCATCCGGCTCAGCAAGCCGGAGCATGTCGCTGGTCGCGCTGAATCGGCCGGCCTCGAGCACCGCATGGAGCTGCGCGTCGGTCACGTCCTTCACGTGCGAACGGCCGGCGTTGAGTCCGTCGACCACCTTCTGCTCCACGTCGAAGCCGAGCACCCGGTAGCCCGCATTGGCGAGCTCGACCGCCAGGGGCAGCCCGACGTACCCCAGGCCGACGATCCCGAACAGCGCCTCGCGCCGCTCGGCCTTCGCGGTCAGGTCCTGGGCGATGCTCACGCGTAGAACTCCAGCACGGCGTCGATCACCGCCTGTTGCTGCGCCTCCGTGAGCTCGGGGTACACCGGCAGCGAGAGGACCTGCTCCGACGCGGCCTCCGAGACCGGAAGACTCCCCTTGGCGTAGGCGAGATGAGCGAAGCACGGCTGGAGGTGCAGCGAGAGCGGGTAATAGATCGAATTGCCGATCCCCTTCGCCTTGAGGTGCGCCTGCAGCGCGTCGCGGCGAGGCACCCGGATGGTGTACTGGTTGAAGATGTGCTCGTTGGCCGGATCGGTCCGGGGTGGGCAGATGTCCGGATGGCCCCCGAACGCCTCGCTGTAGCGCGCAGCGTGGCGCGCGCGGGCGGCGCTCCAGGCGGCGAGATGCGGGAGCTTGGCCAGGAGCACTGCCGCGTGCAGCGTGTCGAGGCGGCTGTTGAACCCGACCTCGTCGTGGAAGTACTGCTTGCTCCCACCGTGGAGCCGAAGGCGACGCAGCCGGTCGGCTAGGGCGTCGTCCTGGGTGACCATCATGCCGCCGTCGCCGAACGCGCCGAGGTTCTTGCTGGGGAAGAAGGACAGGGTCCCGACCGTGCCCGTCTCTCCCGCGACCCGCCACGCGCCATCGACCTTCCGCCGCGCGCCGATCGACTGGGCCGCGTCCTCGATCAACGCGACGCCCCGCCGGTTGGCCAGCGGCACGAGGTGCTCGACCTCGGCCATCTGCCCGAAGAGGTGCACGGCGACGATGCCGCGGGTCCGCGGCGTGATCGCCGCCTCAACCGCGGCCGGCGCGATGTTGAACGTGTCCGGATTGATGTCGACGAACACGGGGGTGCCGCCGGCGTTGTGGATGGCGCCAGCGGTGGCGAAGAAAGTGAAGGGCGTGGTGATGACCTCGTCGCCGGGGCGCAGGTCAACAGCCTTGAGCGGCAGCAGCAACGCGTCCGTGCCGCTGGCGCAGGCAACGGCATGCTTCGTTCGCGAGAGCGCCGCGACCGCGGCTTCGAGCTGCCCCACTTCGGCGCCCATGATGAACGCCTGGCGCTCGATCACGGCCATGACCGCGGGGAGGACATCGTCCTTGATGCTCTGATACTGCGCGACCAGATCCAGCAGGGGTACGTTCACCGGTCTTGTCCATGTGAAAAGCGCCCGTGCGGCGGCCGTACCGGCCGAGCCAGGGGCGCGGTCCAAATCTGGAACCCACGGTAGCCGTGTAAGTTAGACGCGTGCGACAGGAGGGTCAATCTGGCGTAGGAGCGCGTCCGACTCGCGGTAGCGGGCACCGCAGGACGGGCAGACGGCCTCGCCGTTCGTCAACGACAGCCGCAGGCCGCACTGACACATCCAGCCGACCCGGCGCGCGGGGACGCCGACCATCAGCGCGAACGCCGGGACCTCGCCGCGGACCACCGCGCCGGCGCCGATAAAGCTGTACTCGCCCAGCGTGGCGCCGCAGACCACCGTCGCGTTGGCACCGATCGTGGCCCCCCGCCGGACCAGGGTCGCCTGGTACTCCGACTTGCGGGACACGTGGCTCCGCGGGTTCACGACGTTGGTGAAGACGCAGCTCGGGCCACAGAACACGTCGTCCTCCAGCGTCACGCCCTCGTAGATGGAGACGTTGTTCTGGACCTTGACGTTGTTCCCCAGCCGAGTGCCGCCCATCACCACCACGTTCTGTCCCAGATTGCAGCGCTCGCCGATCACCGCGCCCGGGAGTACGTGGCAGAAATGCCAGATCTTCGTCCCGGCACCGATCGTGGCGCCGTCGTCGACGTAGCTGGACTCGTGGACGAAGTAATCGGGCATGACCTACTCCGGATTCAAATAGTTCCCCGCGACCCCGATCAGCTTCACCTCGGGCTCCAGGCGCGCCCCGAACTTCGCCTCGACGTCCCGCTGCGTCCGTTCGATCAGCGCCCGGACGTCCGCCGCCGTCCCGGCGCCGGTGTTGACGAAGTAGTTCGCGTGCATCTGCGAGACCTGGACGCCGCCGACTCTCGTGCCCTTGAGGCCCGCGGCTTCGATCAGCTGCCCGGCCGTGCGCGGCCCGCCCTCCCGCTTCCAGCTCGGGCCCGACGGGTTCTTGAACACGCTGCCGCAGCACGGCTGGTTGAACGGGGTGCCTCGCTGCCGCCAGTCGAACATCTCGGCGATCTGCTCGTCGAGGTGGGCCTGCGGCTCGGGACGGAGGCGGACGACGGTCTCGAGCACGATTCGGCCGTCCAGCCCGCTCCGCCGGTAGCTGAACGGCACGTCGGCCCGCGCCAGCACTTGATCTCGCCCGGCGTCGTCCACCACCGTGACGCGCTCCACCACCTCGGACCAGTCGCCGCCGTGGCAGCCCGCGTTCATGAACACGCCGCCGCCTACCGACCCTGGCACGCCGACGAAGATGTGCAGTCCGCCGAAGCCCGCGGCGGCTGTGCGCCGCGCCGCCAGGGGCGCCGGCAACCCCGCCCCGACCGTCCAGCACTCGCCCTCCTGCTGCAGTCCGTCGAGTCCGCGGCCCACACGGATGACGAGGGCGTCGAGGCCTTCGTCCGGCAGCAGGATGTTGGACCCCAACCCGATGGCGAACCAGGGCACCCCTGCCTCATGAGCCGCGCGCAACGCCACCGCGACGTCTTCGGCATTGGCCGGCAGCACCACGGTCGCCGGGCCGCCGATCCGGTAGGTCGAATAGCGCGCGAGCGATTCGGCCTCGCGTACCTCGCCGCGCAGCTTCGGGCGCAGCGCCGCGGCGAATGCCGGGTCGCGCGCGGTCAGCCGGTCCATTCGGGCGACATCTCGCGCGCCAGGGCGTGCCACTCCTGCAGCGGTCGGACCTCGCCGACGCGGCTCTTAAGCGCGATGATGGCGTCGCACGCGGCAGACGCGCCCGAGAGGGTGGTGGTGTACGGCACCCGCTGCTGCAGCGCGGCGCGGCGGATGGCGTAGTCGTCCTGCTGGCTCAGCTTGCCGAGCGGCGTGTTGATCAGCAGGTGGACCTGGCCCGACACCATGAGATCGATCGCGTTCGGCCGTCCCTCGTGCACCTTGAGCACCCGCTCGGCGGGCACGCCCCGCTGGCGCAGATACCGCGCGGTGCCCTCGGTCGCAAAGACCCGGAAGCCCAGCCCGTGAAACCGCCGCACGATCGGCACGACGTTGCCCTTGTCGTGGTCGTTCACGGTCACGAAGATCGAGCCCGACAGCGGCAGCGCGCCGTCGGCCGAGATCTGCGCCTTCGCGAACGCCATCCCGAACGAATCCGCGATGCCCATGACCTCGCCGGTGGACCGCATCTCGGGGCCGAGGATGAGGTCCACGCCCGCCAGCTTGCTGAAGGGGAACACCGCCTCCTTGACGGCGACGTACGGCTGCACGACGTCGTCGTGCAACCCGAGCTCGTCCAGCGTGGCGCCGGTCATGATGGACGCGGCCATGCTGGCGAGCGGCACGCCGGTGGTCTTAGACACGAACGGCACGGTCCGCGAGCCCCGCGGATTCACCTCGAGGACGTAGACGGTGCCGTGCTTGATGGCATACTGCACGTTGAGCAGCCCGACGACCCCGAGCCGCTCGGCGAAGGCGCGGGTGTGCCGCCGCATCTCCTCCACCTGCGGCTCGGTGATGAGGTACGGCGGCAGGACGCAGGCGGAGTCGCCGGAGTGGATTCCCGCGTCCTCGATGTGCTGCATCACGCCGCCGATCACGCAGCGGGTGCCGTCGGAGATCGCGTCCACGTCCGCCTCGAACGCATCCTCCAGGAAGCTATCGATCAGCACGGGATGCTCGGGCGCCACCCGCGCGGCTCGGGCGAAGTAGCTCCGGAGCGACGAGTCGTCGTAGACGATCTCCATCGCTCGTCCGCCCAGCACGTAGGACGGGCGCACCAGCACGGGGTAGCCCACACGCGCCGCGACGCCGATTGCTTCCTCCACCGAGAACGCCACGCCGCTGGGGGGCTGGGCCACGCCGAGCTCCCGGGTGATGGCCTCGAACCGACCGCGGTCCTCGGCGAGGTCGATCGCCTCCGGCGAGGTGCCGAGGATACGGACGCCTTCGCGCTCGAGTCCCCGCGCCAGGCGGAGCGGCGTCTGACCGCCGAACTGCACCACGACGCCGAGCGGCTGCTCGACCGCCACGATCTCCAGCACGTCCTCGAGCGTCAGGGGCTCGAAGTACAGCGCATCCGAGATGTCGAAGTCGGTGGACACGGTCTCGGGATTCGAGTTGACCATCACCGTGCGATAGCCGAGCTCGCGGAACGACATCGCCGCGCGGACGCAGCAGTAGTCGAACTCGACACCCTGGCCGATCCGGTTCGGGCCGCTGCCGAGGATCACGACCGTGCGATCGCCGTTGGGGCGAGCCTCGTTCTCCTCGTCGTACGACGAGTACAGATAGGGCGTCGACGATGGGAACTCGCCCGCGCAGGTGTCCACCGTCTTGTAGGCTGGGCGGACGCCAAGGCGGTGGCGTTCGCGGCGGATGTCGGCCTCGCTCACGCTCGACAGATCCGCGAGCTGGCGGTCGGAGAACCCCTGGCGCTTCATCTTGCGCAGCAGAGTGCGACGCTGGTCGTCCGCCGCCGCTTGGCTCGCTGAACGGCTGGGCACCTGAGTACTCATCAGCCCGCGCGCCTGCCATTCTGCCTCCGCCTCGAGCAGCTCCGCGAGCTGGTGGAGGAACCACGGGTCGATTCGGGTCCGCTCGGTCACCGCCTCGACCGATGCGCCGAGCTGGAAGGCCCGCTTGATCTGGAAGACCCGCTCCGGCGTGGGCGTCCGGAGCGCGGCGAGGACGGTCTCGAGGGATTCGTCCTGCAGCCGATCGTCGGCCGGCGTCGGTCCGACGACCCACCCGGTTCGGTCGGCCTCCAGGCCACGGAGACCCTTCTGGAACGCCTCCTTGAACGTGCGGCCGATCGCCATGGCTTCGCCGACGGACTTCATCTGCGTGGTCAGGATCGGGTCGGCCGACGGGAACTTCTCGAAGGCGAAGCGCGGAACCTTGACCACCACATAGTCGAGCACCGGCTCGAACGACGCCGGGGTGACCTTCGTGATGTCGTTGGGAAGCTCGTCCAGCCGGTACCCGACAGCGACCTTGGTCCCGATCCGGGCGATCGGGAACCCCGTCGCCTTCGAGGCCAGCGCCGACGAGCGCGAGACCCGCGGGTTCATCTCGATCACCAGCTGCTCGCCCGTGGCCGGATCCACCGCGAACTGGATGTTGCAGCCGCCCGCCGTGACGCCGATTTCGCGGATGATGCGGATGGCCGCGTCCCGCATCGTCTGGTACTCGCGGTCGGTCAGCGTCATGGCGGGCGCGACGGTGATCGAGTCGCCCGTGTGGACGCCCATGGGGTCGAGGTTCTCGATCGAGCAGACGATGACGACGTTGTCGGCCCCGTCGCGCATCACCTCCAGCTCGAACTCCTTCCAGCCGATGATGCTGCGCTCGACCAGCACCGATCCGACCGGCGAGAGCTCGAGGCCGCGGCGGATCAAGGTCTCGAACTCACCGAGGTTGTAGGCGATGCCCCCGCCGGTGCCGCCGAGCGTGAAGGACGGGCGGAGGATCGCCGGGTAGCCGGTCTCGCCGACCGCCTCCAGCGCCTCCTCCAGGCTCCGGACCGTGCGTCCCTCAGGCGTGGCCAGGCCGATCCGCCGCATCGCCTCGGCGAACTCCTGCCGGTCCTCGGCCAGCCGGATGGCGCGCTCGTTGGCACCGATCAGCTCGACCCCGTACTTCGCCAGCGTCCCGTCCTTCTCCAGGGCCATCGCGACGTTGAGCGCGGTCTGCCCCCCCATCGTCGGCAGCAGCGCGTCCGGCCGCTCCCGCTCGATTACCTTGGCCACCCACTCCGGCGTGACGGGCTCGATGTAGGTTCGGTCGGCCAGCTCGGGGTCCGTCATGATCGTGGCCGGATTCGAGTTGACCAGCACGACCCGGTATCCCTCCTCCTTGAGGGCGCGCACCGCCTGAGTGCCCGAGTAGTCGAACTCGGCGCCCTGCCCGATGACGATCGGGCCGGAGCCGATGAGCAGGATCGTGTTGAGGTCAGTCCGCTTCGGCATCGACCAGTTCCTGAAGAGTCTGCTCGAATGAGATCGCCGGCGCCCAGCCCGTCGCGCGCCGGAGTTTAGTCGAATCGCCCACCAGATGCGGGATGTCGTCCGGGCGCATGAGCGCGGGATCGGGCACCGGCTCGGCCACGACGCCGATCAGCGCCGCGAGCCGGCGGAACACCTCGGCCAGCGAGACCCCGACACCTCGCGCGATGTTGTACGCTTCGCCCGGGTGACCTTCCGCCAGCAGCAGCCGATAGGCGCGTACCACGTCGCGCACGTCCAGCAGATCGCGCACCGGCTCGAGGTTTCCGGTCGGTACCGAGCGCGCGCCCGCCCGGCGCGCTTCCCGCAGTCGCGCCGCGAAGGCCGGGACGACGAATTGTGCCGACTGTCCGCGGCCGGTGTGGGGAAACGGCCGCGCGACGACTACCTTGAGCCCGGTGCGCCGCCAGGTGTCGAAGGCGGCCGTCTCGGCGCCCACCTTGCTGACCGCGTACGGCGACACCGGCTGCAGGGAATCGCTCTCGAATCGAGGGACGCCCGTGCCGGCACCGTAGACCTCGCCACTCGAGACGACCAGCAGGGTGACATCCGCGCTGGCCGCCGCGGCGGCGGTGGCAAGCCGAGCCGTGCCCCCGGCATTGACCTCCCAAGCGATTCCCGGATCCCGGCCGGCCTCGCGCACGGACGCCACCGCGGCGAGGTGCACGATCGCCTCCGCTTCCCAGGCGACGGCGCCGGCGATTGACGCCTCCGAGAGGATCTCGAGCGGCAGGACGTCCACCCGCGCGCCCGGCGGCGCGCCCCGTGACCACTCGACGGTCGGGCCGCCGGGGCGGCATGCCGCCGCCACCTCGTCGCCGGACTGCAGGAGGTGCCGCACCAAGTGCCGACCGACGAAACCGTCGGCCCCGGTGACCAGCACCCTCACGCGCGACCCGTCATCGCCCGCCGCGGGCGTCGGTCAGCGAGCTGGCCGCCGACAGTCGCTCCAGGTCCGCGTCCACCATCATGGCCACGAGCTCGGCGAAGCTCACCGTGGGCGTCCAGCCGAGCTCGCGCCGGGCCTTGGTCGGGTCGGCGAGAAGCACATCGACCTCCGCGGGCCGATAGTACTTGGGATCGCTCACCACGTACTTGTCGTAGTCGAGCCCCGCGTGGCCGAAGGCGAGCTCCACCAGCTCCCGGACGCTGTGGGTCTCCCCCGTCCCGACCACGTAGTCCTGGGGCTTGTCCTGCTGCAGCATCAGCCACATCGCCTGCACGTAGTCGCCGGCGAATCCCCAGTCGCGCCGGGCCTCGAGGTTGCCGAGGCGGAGCTCGCGCGCGAGGCCGAGCTTGATCCGGGCCACGCCGTCGGTCACTTTGCGGGTCACGAACTCGATCCCGCGACGGGGCGACTCGTGGTTGAACAGGATGCCGCTCACCGCATAGAGGTTGTAGGACTCGCGGTAGTTCACGGTGATCCAGTGGCCGTACACCTTGGCCACGCCGTAGGGCGACCGCGGATAGAAGGCGGTGCTCTCACGCTGCGGCGTTTCGGTGACCTTGCCGAACATCTCGGATGAGCTGGCCTGGTAGACCCGCGCGGCGGGGTGGACCAGCCGGATCGCCTCGAGGATCCGGGTGACGCCCAGTGCCGTGAACTCACCGGTGAGCACAGGCTGGGTCCAGCTCGTCGGCACGTAGGACTGGGCCGCGAGGTTGTACACCTCGTCGGGCCGGGTCTCCTGGAGCACGACCGTGAGCGAGTGCTGGTCGAGCAGATCGGCGGCCACCACCTCGATCCGGTCGAGCAGGTGCTCGATCCGCTCGTAGCTGTGGTGGCTGGTCCGGCGCACCACCCCGACGACCTCGTAGCCCTTGGCCAGGAGCAACTCCGCCAGGTAGGAACCGTCCTGCCCGGTGACCCCCGTGATGAGCGCCTTAGGCATCGATCGTCGCGGCCGGTGGTTGTGTCATCGGCTTTGGTCCATTAGGTTTACGGGCTTCCGGCGGGCCGCCGGATTTCGCTGACGACTCACCGAGGGATGGAGCTTATGGCACGGGTGTGCACCGTGTGCGGCAAGGGGCCGGTCACCGGCAACAACGTGAGCCACGCCAACAATCGCACTAAGCGGCGCTGGTATCCGAATCTGCAGACGGTTCGCGTGTTGGTCGAGGGCGCGCCCAAGCGCGTCCGGGTCTGCACGCAGTGCCTGAAGAGTAACCGGATCACCAAGGCGCCCAAGGCGGCCACCGCCGGCGTCTGAGCCCGCCGGAACGGCCGTCAAGAAAAAGGGGACCCCAGGGTCCCCTTTCTTATTGCGGAGCGGCGGCGAGGGTCTCACTCGGAGAGCAGCTCGATCCGGGCGATGTCCGCCCCGTCGCCTTCGCGGTGGCCGAGCTTGAGGATTCGGGTGTAGCCGCCCGGGCGGGCGGCGAACCGCGGACCGATCTCGCTGAAGAGGCGAGAGAGGGTCTCGCGATCCTTGATCCGCCGCTCCACCAGCCGCCGGGCGTGTAGATCACCCCGGCGCGCCAGGGTGATCAGCTTCTCGGCGAAGGGCCGCAGCTCCTTGGCCTTGGCCTCGGTGGTGATCACCCGGCCGTGCTCGAACAGGCTGGTGGCCATGTTGTTGAGCAGGGCGCGACGGTGGCTCGATGTCCGGCTGAGCTGCCGGCCCTTGGCGCGATGCCGCATTTACAGCCCCTCCCCCACCCCGGTGGAAGGATGCGCCATCGGGGGCACGCCCGAGCGGAGCACGCGAAGCTCGCCGTCCGTCTCCTCGAACGCCATGCCGAAGTTGAGGCCCTCACGCTGCAGCAGCTCGGCGATCTCGCTCAGCGCCTTCTCGCCGACGTTCTTGACCTTCAGCAGGTCGTCCTCGCTGAACTCGACCAGATCCTTGAGCGTCCGGATGTTCGAGTTCTTGAGCGAATTGAGCGACCGGACCGAGAGCCCGAAATCGTCGATCGGACGGGCCAACCGCTGGCGCAGGTTGGCGCCGCCGGCGGCGGCGGCTCCGGCGCCCGCGTCCCGCATGGTCGGCACCTTGCCGAAGTCCACGAAGTACTGGAAGTGGACCTGGGCCAGCGCCGCCGCGTAGGCGATGGCGTCCTCCGGCGTGATCGTGCCGTTGGTCTCGACCTGAACGGTGAGCCGGTCGTAGTCGGTGCGCTGGCCGACGCGGGTTTCCGCGACGGCGAAATTGGCGCGGCGAACGGGATTGTAGATCGCGTCGATGCGCACGAGGTCGACCGGGAGCGACCGGTCGGCCGGGTGCATTTCGGCCTCGACGTAGCCCCGGCCCTTGTTCACGTAGAGCTCCATGGTGACCTCGCGGTCGTCCTGGAGCGTGAACAGCAGGTGGTCGGGGTTTTTCACCGTGACCGAGCCGTGCTCCTGGATATCGCGGGCGTACACCGGCCCGGCGCCGTCGCGACGGATGTGGAGCACCGCCTCGTCGACGTCTTCCGCGAGCACGAGCGTCAGCGACTTGAGCCGCTGCACGATCTGGTGGACGTCCTCGAGCACGCCCTGCACGGTCTGGTGCTCGTGCACCACGCCGTCGAGGCGGAAGCCCCAGACGGCACTGCCGCGGAGCGAGGACAGGAGCAGCCGGCGAAGCGAGTTGCCGAGCGTGTAGCCGAAGCCCCGCTCCAGCGGCTGGAGGCGGAACTCGGCGGCGTTGGGGTTGTCGTCCCGCTTCGTCATCTCGACGAGGTGCGGGCGGACCAACCCGGTCAAGTCAATGGTCATGGTCACTTCGAGTAGAGCTCGACAATGAGCTGTTCCTGGGCGTTGATCGGGATCGCGTCTCGGGTCGGGCGCTCCGTCATGCGGCCGGCCGCCTTATCGGTGTCAACCGAGAGCCAGCGCACGATCTGGCCGCGCGCGGCGGCCTCCTGTGCCAGCTTGACGGCGACGAGCTCCCGGCTGGCCGGCGCCACACGGACTTCCTCGCCCAGCGCGACCCGGTAGGCCGGGATGTCGACCCGGTGGCCGTTCACTTCGATGTGTCCGTGCGCGATGAGCTGGCGCGCCGCCTTGCGGCTGCTGGCGAAGCCCATCCGGTGGACGACGTTGTCCAGCCGGCTCTCCAGCGCCACGAGCAGATTGGTGCCCTTCACGCCCGGCTCGCCGGTCACGTCGTCGAACGTGTTACGGAACTGGCGCTCGGTCAGGCCGTAAATCCGCTTCACCTTCTGCTTCTCCCGCATCTGCTTGGCGTATTCCGACGCCTTGCGCGGACGTCCGCCGGTCTGGCCGTGCTGGCCCGGCGGATAGGCGCGGCGCTCGACCGGGCACTTCTCCGTCAGGCACTTGGTGCCCTTGAGGAAGAGCTTGGTCGCTTCCCGGCGGCAAAGCCGGCAGCTGGGACCCACATAGCGAGACATGCGTCAGACCCGCCGCTTCTTCGGCGGGCGGCAGCCGTTGTGCGGGATCGGGGTGACGTCGCGGATGGACACCACCCGGAGGCCAACCGAGGCGAGGGCCTGGATGGCGGACTCGCGGCCGCTGCCGGGCCCCTGGACGCGGACGTGCACGCGGCGGAGCCCGAGGTTCATCGCCTCGCGCCCGCAGTTCTCGGCCGCCACGGTGGCCGCGAATGGCGTGCTCTTCTTCGAGCCCTTGAACCCGGCCTTGCCCGCCGATCCCCACGCGAGCGCGTTGCCGCGCATGTCGGTGATGGTGATCAGCAGATTGTTGAACGTCGCCGAGATATGGGCGACGCCCTCGGACTCAACGACCTTCTTCCCGCGCTTGGCGCTGGGCGTCTTCGTAGGAGCAGGTGCGGTCATTTACTTCTTGGTCACTTTCTTCTTGCCGGCGATGGCACGCCGCGGACCCTTCTTGGTCCGGGCATTCGTGTGGGTCCGCTGGCCGCGGACCGGCAGGCCCCGCCGGTGGCGGATCCCGCGATAGCTGCCGATGTCCATCAGGCGCTTGATGTTCATCGCGATTTCGGTGCGGAGGGCACCCTCCACCTTCACCGAGCGCTCGATCATCTGCCGCAGCCGCGCCACCTCGTTGTCCGAGAGGTCCCGGACCCGGGTGTCGGGGCTTACGCCGGTTTCCCCCAGGATACGGCTGCTGGTGGGCCGGCCGATGCCGTAGATGTACGTGAGGGCGATCTCGACCCGCTTTTCGCGCGGAAGGTCCACGCCTGCGATACGCGCCATGATCAGCCTTGCCGCTGCTTGTGCTTGGGATTCCGCTTACAGATGATGCGGGTCACGCCCTGTCGCTTGACGACTTCCCGGAAACCGGCCCAGTAGGCGCTGATGTTGCCGGCATTGCCGACCGGGGTACGCAAGGATGTCCGGGGAGCGCCCCAGGTCGTCGCAGATCTCGAAGGCCGCGGTCTTCTGGCCCTCGAGGCGGAACGGGTTGACCGAGTTGACCAGGGTCACCGGGTGGTCGTCCTGTTCGGCGAGCGCCCGCACGATGTTGAGCGCCTGGTCGAAGTTGCCGTCGATGGCGACGACGCGCGCGCCGGCCATCAACGCCTGGAGCTTCTTGCCGTGCGATCTGGCCGAGGCAGGACGACGATGACCTCGATCCCCGCGGCCGCCCCATAGGCCGCAGCCGATGCCGATGTGTTGCCCGTTCAGCGCACATACGATCGCCCCAGCCCCGGCCTCTACGGCCTTGGCGACGGCCAACACCATCCCGCGGTCCTTGAACGAGCCCGTCGGGTTCTGGCCCTCGACCTTGAGATGCAGGTCGCGCAGGCCGAGCGCCGCGCCGAGCCGATCGGCCCGGACCAGCGGGGTGAAACCCTCACCCAGTGTCAACGCCAGTGTCGCCTCGCCGACCGGCAGGAAACGGCGGTAGCGCTCCATCAAGCGCGGCCGTGTTCGCCCGAGCTTCGTCCCCGTCCCAGTCATCGATCGGGTACCGGATGCCGCTGGCGGTCGTCAGGAGGCCGGTCTCGGGGCGTGACACGGCATCGCCGGACGGCGCGCGCGCCTCGCGTCGCGGACCCGTGAACGATGCCGCTCGGCCGACGGCGATCAGGTCGCCCAGGACGGCCGATGACGTGGCCGGGCCGCCGGCGCCGGGACCGTCGAAGCCCACGCGTCCGACCGGGATCGCGTCGACCTCGATGCGGTTGCGCACACCCGCTGTCCGCCCCAGAGCCGAGTCGAGCGGGAGCGCCGTCGGGAGCACGGCCGCGCGCAGGACGCCGTCGGGATCGGCGGCGGCCGTGGCCACGGGCCGGATGATCCGGCCCGCCGCACGGGCGTGGGCCTCGTCGCCGAGGCTGACCGTCGAGATGCCCGGCCCGGCAGGTCCATCGGCGCCATCGGGTCGCGTCGGGATCGTCGTCGGGTCCAGCCACTGGTCGAACCCCAAGCGGGCGAGGATGACCAGCTTGTTGACCGCGTCGTGGCCCTCCACGTCACCCGACGGATCGGCCTCCGCGTACCCCAGTCGCTCCGCCTCGGCCAGCGCGGCGGCGAACTCCACGGGGTGGTCCTCGTCGGTCATCGCGCTGAGGATGAAGTTGGTCGTGCCGTTGACGATGCCGCGTACCCGCGTCACGCGGTTGGCAGCGAGGTCCGTGGCCAGCGGTCCGAGGACCGGGGTCCCGCCACCGACCGCCGCCTCGAAGCGAAGGGCCGCGCCCGTCCGCCGGGCGATCGTCTTCGAGCTCCGGCCCGTGGTGGGCGATCACGTGCTTGTTGGCGGTCACGACGCTCTTGCCCATCGACAGGGCGGCGGTCGATAGGGTGCGGGCGGGCTCGTCGCCTCCCATCAGCTCGACGATGACGTCGATCTCCTCGTCGGCGACCAGGTGAGCCGGCGCGTCCGAGATAAGCTCGGCCGGGGACGCCGGCCGCCGCTGCCCGTGGGGATCGCGGACGGCCACCGCGGTCAGCTCGAGCGTGGCGCCGTCCGACGCACGGAGGTCGTCGGGTCGGACGAGCAGCGCGCGGACCACCTCGCGGCCGACGGTCCCGGCGCCGAGGACGCCGACGCGCAGGCGGGCGCCGCTGATGACTTGGGCCGGTGGGTCGCGACATCCGCCGAATGGTAGCGGACGCATCCGAACGGTCGCCGGGCAGACGCCGTCGGGAGGACCCCGTCGGCTACACTCCCGAACGATGACGACCGACGTCGCTCCGGCCCCCGCGCCTCTCGCGGCGCCCTCGGCGAAGCCGCGGACCTTTTCGGGCATCCAGCCTTCGGGCGTCGTCCACCTCGGCAACGACCTCGGGGCGATATCCGGAACTACGTCCGGCTCCAGTCCGAGTACGAGGCGATCTACTGCATCGTCAACTACCACGCCCTCACGAGCACCCACGACGGCGGCGTGCTGCGCGCCCGGACCCGCGAGATGGCGGCATCGTTGCTCGCACTCGGGCTCGACCCCGAGCGCTGCTCCCTCTTCGTGCAGAGCCACCGCCCGGGAGGTCACCGAGCTCGCCTGGCTGCTCACCACGGTCACGCCGGTCAGCTGGCTGGAGCGCACCCCGACCTACAAGGAGAAGAAGCGGCTCCAGCCCGCTGACGTCAACCACGGCTGTTCACCTACCCCGTCCTCCAGGCCGCCGACATCGTCATCTACAAGGCGTCGCTCGTGCCTGTCGGCAAGGACCAGGCGGCACATCTCGAGCTGACCCGCGAGATGGTCCGTGCCTTCAACAGCCGGTACGGCGACACCTTCCCCGAGCCGCAGGCGGTCTACACCGAGGCGCCGACCGTGCTCGGCACCGACGGCGTCCACAAGATGAGCAAGTCCCTCGGCAACACCATCGACATCCTGGCCTCGCCCGAGGTCGTGCGGAAGCAGGTCATGTCGATGGTCACCGACACGAAACGGATCCGGCGGACCGACCCCGGCCGCCCGGAGGTCTGCAACGTCTGTCAGCTGCAGCCCGCCTTCGGCGACGACTTCGAGTCGCTGTGGGAGGGCGAGCGGACGGCGCGCACCGGTTGCGTCGACATGAAGAAGCTGCTGTCCG
>CAVOPE010000007.1:0-452830 GCA_963697755.1 uncultured Gemmatimonadales bacterium
CGGAGCAGGCGTGATCGCGACAGTTTATGAAGGCAACAGCCGGCTGGGCGGACGCTGCTGGACCATCCGAGGCGCGTTCGACGGCGGGCAGGTCGCCGAGCACGGCGGCGAGCTGATCGACCAGTATCACAAGGAGATTCGGAACCTGGCCCAGGAGCTCGGCCTGAACCTCGACAATCTGCTCGCCGCGGAGCAGAACGGCACCGAGCCGTTCTACTACTTCGGTGGGGCGCGGCAGACCTTCGCCGAGACCACCGACGCCGTGAAGCAAATCTGGCAAGCGCTGCACGCCGACCTTTCCGCCGCGAGCTACCCCACCACATACAACAGCTTCACCGGCGCGGGATACGAGCTCGACCACATATCCATCCTCCAGTGGATCGAGTCCCACGTGCCGGGCGGGCATGCCTCGCCGCTGGGGCAGCTACTCGACGTGGCCTACAACATCGAGTACGGTGCGGAGATCGACGACCAGAGCTCGCTCAACTTGCTCTATCTCCTGGGCTACTCGGGGCCCGGGCAGTTCAGCATCTTCGGCACCTCGAACGAGAAGTATCACGTGCGCGGGGGCAACGACCAGATCGTCGCGCGGCTCGCGCAGGTGCTGGACGGCCAGATCGAGACCGATGCCGCCCTCAGCGCCATCGTCCGCAACAGCGACGGCCGGTACACCCTCACGTTCGGCAACGGACGCAGTAGCCGGAGCGTAACAGTGGAACAGGTGGTGCTCGCGTTGCCGTTCTCCAAGCTGCGCGAGGTGGACTATGGCAAGGCAGGGTTCACGGCGCCCAAGACGTTCGCCATCAATGAGCTTCCGATCGGTGCCAACGCCAAGGTGCAGCTCCAGTTCACCAGCCGACGCTGGCGCACGCTCGGCAACAACGGCGACAGCTACGCCGACACCGGCTATCAGGACACCTGGGAGGTAACTCGGGCACAGGCCGGCACGCCCGGCGTTCTGGTGAACTACACCGGGGGCGACACGACCCGAAGCCAGGCCGGCGCCTCCGCACAAACCCTGGCCGAGCGGTTCCTAGGCCAGATCGAACCGGTGCTGCCAGGGCTGAGTGCGCGGTGGAACGGGAAGGTCACACTCGACTACTGGCCGTCGAACCCCTGGATCCACGGGGCGTATTCGTACTGGCGCGTCGGCCAGTACACCCGGTTTGCCGGCTCGGAATATGAGCGCTCGGGCAACTGTCACTTCTGCGGCGAGCACACCTCGACCGACTCCCAGGGATACCTGAACGGAGCGGTCGAGACCGGCCAGCGTGCCGCAGCGGACGTGCTGGCGGATCTCAAGATCCTCGGGCACGAGAAGTAGGCGCGCGCCCCCCCCCCCGCGTCTGAAGACCCCGCTCCCTCCGTGCAGCGCGCCCTTTCGGTCCGGATCTGGGGTTTTGGGTTGCGAATTTCTCAAGGGGTACCACGCCTCCAGCGATGGGGCGCTGGGGGGTCAGGCCCTGTCGCTTGGCGCGCGGCCCTCCGGGATGTAGGTACAGAGCTGCCAGCCTGCCTATTGGCTGGACCTCTTGATGATTCAGTCACTGCTGGCGGTAGGGACGAAGGGAAAGTCAGGGTAGGCTACCCAGAATCCCTTAGAGCGCGAGGCGAGCGTTCCCGCTCCACGGCTCTAGTAGGGAGGCACCCTGTCTGTGACCATTTCTGTTACCACCGATCCGACTTCTAGAAAACAGAAACCCCACGAACCCTGTAATCGCCGGCGGGGTCTTGAGTTGTGGAATGGAGCGTACCGGGATCGAACCGGTGACCCCCTGCTTGCAAACCTTGGAGCGGGGGGTCGGAGCTCCGACGGCTTGCCGGCATTCCCTCGGCAGATCGGACTTCTCCCGGCATCGCGATCCCGCCGCCCCGGCTCTTGCCGGCCGCAAACCGTAGCAGCAACCGTAGCAGTCGGTGGTTTGAGTCATCCGCTTGCGCCTTCTTGCCAGGATCGGGTTTCCTATAGCCCGTCTTATATCGAACGAAGTGTCCCAAGTGTCCCACTCCCCACTTAACCCACTGTCGTATGGGCCGCAAACGGTGGGACACCTTCTTACCTCAAGTGTCCCATTGGGACACTCGAGTGTCCCAATTCGAGCATCGCGCCGATCCGAAAAACCCAATCGAGAACCCAGTCGCGGGCCGTGGGACCTAGGCCAGGACTGCTCGGGTTACTATGAGGTTGGATCAGCGTCATTTCCTGTGAGCCGCTGTGAGGGTCATACCAACAGCAGTCTCAGATCGGCGTGAGTCTGATCTGCGTCTGGTCCACCACGATCCCACTCGCGTCTGCCACGACTTGCGCTGTCGCCTGCAAACGCGCCTGGCCACCGGCAGACAGGTCAACAATGCCGTTGACGGTGACGTGCGCTGAGACCACGCCCGTTTCCTCACCAGGAAGATGCACCGTTATGGTGAACTTGACCGTTCCAGTCGCGAGGAGAGGCGCCCCGAACACATCGCAGAAGCCAGTCCCGGCGAACCCGCCAGTACCAGCGAAATCGAACACCTCGACGAACGCCTCCTGGCTGAACGAGTGGAAGTTCGCGATGCCGGGGGATGTGAAGACACCCTGTCCGCGCTGTGGGGAGAAGATGATGTCCTGCCCGGTGCAGGCGAGTTCCGTGTCCTCAGACCCCACTCTCACCGCAAGATTGTTTGGTGGCCCGCTGGCGAAAATCGCGTCAAGGACGACGCTACGATCGACGGCCGCGGGGGCGAAAGCTGGGTCTGGCACCTCTGGTGGACCCGTGACTGGTGCTGACTCACTGCAGCCCAGTAGTGCGGCGGCGCAGACAGCGAGTGTTTGCGTGAGACGAGCGCAAGGCATAGTCGCCTCCTTATGTAGTCCGTAAATCGGAGCGAGTGACGGGTAGGCCAAACGTCGACCCGTCGTTCGGCAGCTCGGCGATCGTGGGTCCTGCGTGGCGTCGGGAAGGAGGCGTCGCGGAGGAGACGAGGACCCGTGGCTTTGCTGCCCCGGCTTTCGCCCGGTGTGCCTTTGTCGAGGGGATGCACGCCCTAGTTAAGGCGCGGGACCGGCAGTGTCAAGCAGAGCCTCTACCAGGGTACGGTGTCGTACAGACTCGACCTAGCGCAACTTGGGTGAAGCAAGCTCCGCGCGTCCATCTGTGTGCGGCTTGTCGATGCCTAAGCCGCGGGGCTACGCCTGAACGAACATTTCGGCAGTTTGAGAGGGAAATGCGATGGTGGTTTGTGCCAGATAAACGGCCGGAGGGCCCGGAATGTGCAGGATGATCAGAGAAAATTCGCACAGAAGTTTGCACACTCATAACAGGTAGGCGGCCGACTATCGGCCGCCTAACCTTCGGGCCCCACAGGGGCGCGGTAGTCCCGGCTGTCCGACTGCTTGCTCGGAACTGATAGCACCGTGCCTGCCAGTCCTGTGGCCTCCGCTAGTTCGAGCCGACGT
Organism: uncultured Gemmatimonadales bacterium; assembly: GCA_963697755.1. GTDB lineage: Bacteria > Gemmatimonadota > Gemmatimonadetes > Gemmatimonadales > GWC2-71-9 > CAVVWJ01. The sequence continues at coordinate 3,437 of CAVOPE010000007.1, forward strand.
TCGAGATAGTGCCCACGAGCGAGACGGTGGCTTCGCCCGTAGCGAGGTTCTGCACACCCGAGGCATCGCCACCTCCCGTCGCGCCGGTGAACCGGCCGGTGCCACCCGTGAACGTGAATTGGCCATCGATAGTGAACAGCGGTGGGTCGAGCGGCACGAAGTTACCGGAGTAGGTGCCGCGAAGCTCGTCGCCGTTGGCGGCCGTCAATGTGAACAGCCCGTCGGTGAAGCTCAGCGATGTCGGCGTCGCGCAATGGCTCTGGTTGGTGGTAAGTCGGCCCAGGTGCGTGCCCTGTCCCGTGCCGTGTATCTCAACTATCAGGTCTGGGCATCGATCCCCAGGCAGGGCAGAGGCAGTGCCGGTGCCCTCGAAGGTGCCCTTGAACGGCACCTGCTTGGCAACTGACGAAGCCCCAACGGGGGCGGCCGTGGATGAACGCGGGGCCGTTGGATCTCCTGACGCGTCGCAGCCCGCGACGAAGGCGGCTGTGATGAGCGCGATCGAGGAATAACAGGAAAAGCTGGAGTGTCGCACGGGAGCGCGCCTCCGCTCGCGAGTATGAGATTCTTGGACGATGGGATTGGGGCCGCCTCCAACCGCGGCGGTTAGGCATGGCTATTCCACTTTCTGATAGATGTTGTCCACGTGCGAGACCCCTTGGAAGACCCATCCAAATCGATCGTTCATCTTCTTACGAGCAACTGAGTCCGGGTAGACCTTTCGGAAGGCTGCGTCAATTCCGAGAGTCGTGTCTTCAATCGCGGCCCACGACTTCCACGTGGTCATCTCGACGACGTTGTATTCACCCCCCCAAGCGTGGATTAGCCAGACGTCGTCCAATATGCCGCCGCGGCGTTTGGCCTCCGCGACAACCGGCTGAGTCTCCTTGAGCAGTTTCCGAAGGCTATCGACCCGCTCAAAAGGGATGCGGTGGGCAGTGGTTGTCACATAGGTCTGTGCTGCTCCGACGCAAGGCGCGGCGAAGCTCAACAGACCTACGAGCGGTAGCATTCGGCGTGACATAAGGCCTCCCGGTTCTCGAGGAACTAGTGAGCTGGAATCAAGTCGATTTTGACTGCCCTCCTTCACCCCGTCTGGAGGGGAAGAAGACTGCGCGATACGCCAGGTCTAGCCGCGCGGCGCTGCCACTCGCCAGCATCACCAGCCCGTGCGCCCACGCGTGGCTGGTGACGGCCGCCGGATATGTGCTCGGGACGGGCGCTGGGATCGGGCTCTCCAGCCTGGTCTTTTGGCCTTCATCGACCGCCTAATGCCGCAGTTCTTTGGTTGGTCCGAAAAAGAGCTGCAGGCGGTGGGAGCGCGACAAGAATGGTCAAGTACCGAGGGTAAGAACCCATGCGGTGGCTGCGCCGCCCTGCCGGCATGCACGACGACTGCGTCTGCGCGCTGGCACTCGCAGTGCGACTCCATTCTCAGCCAATGCGTCGGGCCATCTGGCCCGCCCTTGCCCCCGATCCGCTGTCAGCTCGCCGCCGCGGCCTTGCCGCCTAGGTGAGCGCGTGCCCACTGGCCAGATCGACGCCGAGGTCAGGGTCCGCCGAATCGGCGGCGCTGTCCCCGCGATCGACATTCGGCCGTTCCGGCGCTCACCGGCCGAAGTCTTGGCTGACGCGTTCCTGCCCACTGCGGCAGGGGTTACGATCGACGCGCGGTTCGCTCACCTGTTGCTTGAGGCGATCGAGAAGTCGCGCGCCGCGTGAGCCAGCTCCCCCTGTTGCCGCCGATCGCGCCGAGGGCCGTCGTAGCAAGGCAGGGACGATGAGGGTCCAGCAGCGGAAGCGGCTCCCTACGCCCTTCGCGAGCCCACGCGACCGGCTGCGCCCGGCTTCGCGGGGTGAGCTATGGAATCGTTGTCCGTCCTATTTCTCCCTATTTCCCCTTCCCTTTCAGGCGCACGGTTGTGGTCTGCGAGGTGAAGTCGCGGTCGAATGCGAAGGAATTGACAGTGGCTTGGATTTGACCCCCCACAAACAAGCCGTTGTCCGCGACCACCTGTATCTCCCAGGGAGTCACTCCGTCGCACTCGATGATGTTGAAGAAGAACCCCCTAAGGATGGTTCTGCCGATTCGCTGTTCAATGAAGCCATCCACCGTGGTAGTCACGGGCTCTGAGCAGGTGACCGTCCCGCGGAGCGTTACCACGCCCGTCTTTGCATCCACGCTGCCGGAAGGATCGACCGTCAAGCTGAGATTCACCGACACGTCCACATTAAATACCAGGTTTCCGCCGTCGGAGCCGCAGCATGATCCGACCATGAAGTAGTAGGTTGTTCCGGCGACCCCGTCGAAGTTCACGTTGGATTGCACGAAATTCCCTGTTATGGCGTCGTCGTTGCAGGCAACGAGGCTCAGGGCACCGGGCGTGCCGGTGTAAACTGCGATGCCGGTGTCGTAGTCGCTGCCGAAGGTGTTGGCATTGAGCCTGATGTCCTCGGTCGGGGTGAACTGGTACCACACCGTGTGCGCGTCGATCAGGCAATCCGACGGATCGTTGGCAGCGAACGTCGCTTCGCTCGTGTTTAGGTTATCGGTGAAGCGGAGCGAGGTGATAACGACAGCGTTGGCGAAGTCGTCGTTTGCCGGGATCTGTAGGATGGACACATCGGCCTGAGGTGTGCCGGCGCTCGGTTCGTCGGGGAGATCTGTCGAGCATGCCGTCATCCACACGGTCAGAACACTGGCGAGCGTCAAGGCAATTGGCTTGAGCGAGCGGTTCATTTGTCCCTCCTTGCCTGACTGGGGCTTGAGATATGCGCCATGCGCGGATGAGTCGCCCAATCTGTGAATGGGAAACTTCCGAGCCGCTCAGTTAGACGCGGCATCAAAGCACACGCCGAGCACATTCGCGACAGCTCGGCGGTCTTGGGTCCTTCGTGGCGTCGGTAGGAGGCGTCGCGGAGGAGGCGCGAGGACCCGTGGCTTTGCTGCCCGGCTTTTCGTGCTTTTGTCGAGGGAGAGCGTTCCCTAGTTAAGGCGCGGTACCGGGGGTGTCAAGCGGGTGCTTCCATGGTACGGTGCCGTACCGAATAGGTCAGCATGGCTTCGGTGTGGAAGAGCTCTCCACGGCCTTCCATCTGGGTGCGGCTCGTCGATGCCTAAGCCACCTGGCTAGGCGCTGGCGAACACTTCGTCCGATTCAGAGCGGAATGAGAGGGAAGCTATGCAGGGTGCCAGTCTGAAGAAGCAGAAATGTGCAGGATGTTCGGAGAAAGCTGGCACACATATCTGGTAACGGGTAAGCGGCTGATAATCAGCCGCCTACCGTTCGCCAGCGCTCGGACAAATTCTTACGAGTGTGAGTCGACAAACCCGGTGATGAAATCCAGGACGTCTTGGTGGTCCAGGCGGAAGGTTCCGGCCAATGCCGCGCACGTATTTCTATTGCGCCCGTACGAGGTCACGCCGGCGACCACGTTCGTGCCGCCAAGGTACGCGGGCCCCCCGGAGTCCCCTCGGCACTGGCCGCCCGTCGAGGCGTTGGTGGAGAGCAGCAGCGCGGTGCCCCCAACAGTGTTTGGCTTGTTGATCTGGACCAGGTGGGGCTCGGCGAACTCTCGAACCAACTCAGCATCCAGCTGGACCGGGTTGAACCGCTGAAGGCCGTAGCCTACGACTGTGAACACGGTGTGGCTACTGGGCTTGAGTGCGTCGAGCTGGCCCACCGTGGGCAGCGCGCCGTACTCCTCCGCTGGCAGTTCAACCGGCGATGCGAGCTGAATCATGCCGACGTCGTGCAGGAAAAAGGCGGCCTCCGTAAACTCAGGGTGCGACGCCCACGCGATGGCCTCGACGCTGTTCGGGCCGCCTCCGAACGGGTACGTGTTGTCCCCGTTCTCAACGTCTGATTCCGTGAAGATGCGGATGCCGCTGAACTCGCCGGGCTCGCCCGCGCAGTGGCCAGCCGTCAGGACGAAGGTCGGAGCGATGAGGGTGCCCGAGCAACGAAACGCTGGCACACCCTCGATATCCATGATGATGAGCACCACGGCCGGATGGGCGTCGCCGTCGACCGTGCCGTGCGTGATGAAGGAGGGGCCACCTGCGACTTCGGGACTCGTGGGAGCTTTCTCACAGGCGAGGACGCTGATGCTTGCAGCGGCCAGAGCCGCGACGATGGTGGATTTCATCAATCCCTCTCAGGGGGTAGGCATTGCACTGGCTTGGACGGCGACTCTCTTCAGAGACCTCCTCCAAGGTGTGCAGTTACAATAGATCGGCTATTACCCTCCCGATGTGCCATAGCTCACACCCGTGATGTCGATAACCAGGACGGGCCAGGAGGCTCAGCATTCAATGCGGCTGGTTCCACGAAGGGCCCCGCGCCCGTGGTCGGGGCTTCGACATGGCCCTAGCCCGCGGCCGCTCACTTCACGACGGCCACCAAGACGCCACGGGACCTCCGAACAGTAGGCCTACTTGTGGTACTCCCCCTGCCAGCGGACGAGGTAGCGGTCTTCCGCCACAAACTCTCCCTCGTAGGTCCCCTGCCCCTCGATGCCGCGGTAGGCGCCCGTGCCCAGGGTGTACTCCCACGTCCCCTTGAACGAAGTCTGCGGCTGCTGGTCGGGCCCGAGCACGGTCCTCACCGTCCCGTGCCACGTCGCGATCACTTGGTCGCCGCCCTTGCGCATCGTGTAATGGCCTTGGTGGGTCCCGTTACCCTGGATCAGGTCCGCGGTCTCCACGTTCACCACCGGTGCGTTGGCGAAGTAGTCCGTGGCCGAGGTGTTCTTGTTGGTCCCGTGGACTTCGCCGAGCGCGAGCATGTGGCCCTCCCGGCCGGGAACATCGACGGCTTCCCGCTTGGCGTATTGCAGTTCCGCTTCACCGGAAATCTTCACAGTGGTAGGGGTGCTGGTGGCAGGCGACATGGGGATGCTCCTTTGCCGGTCGTGACAGAAGCCACGAGTGAGCGGTGGAGCGGCGCCGCGAGGGAGCAGGCGAATGGTCGCGGAGGACAGAACGCCTGGAACTCGTGGGCGCCGCGGGGGTCCAAATACTCGACGCGGGCCACCAGAATGCAAGGCTTTCGGCACTTACCTTTTCACTCTCGAGGTCCGCCAGAGGCTCCCTCGGTAACGCTGGCGCACCGACGGCACCTACGTGCGAGGTGCTTCCCCCGCGGCAGCCCTACACGCTTGCATCCGTACGCTACCCTACGTCGATGAGCACGCAGAGGGTCCATTGTCCTCGTCACTCGAACGGGCGACTCTGGCAAAACCGGAAAAGAGGCGGCAAGCTTTAACGACCCTCAGCGCTGAGGTTGCCATGGCGCAAGATCCAATGCCAGACCACCCCCTGTACGCGATGTGGAAGGCGCGCTATGACGCTGATCTGCGCGCTCAGCGGGAGCGGGCCGCGATGCGCGCCGACCGGGAGGCGAAGCGCGCGGCATGGCGCGAGACGTGGCGTGCCTATCTGGCGCGGGGAGTTGCGGAACATTACGGTGCCCCGCCGCCGGCCTGGTGGAACCTACCGGCATGGTGGAGACGGTTACGGGCCGGACGCCCACTTGGCACATGAGGCTTGGGTCGCGCGGCGCGACGTTACGCGCTATGGTCCCTATGTCGGCCAACGGCTCCAGGTTGACTCCGCTCCAAAAAGCCCTCACGGCGACCAAACTGGGTCAAAGTCAAAGGCGGGATGGTCGGTAAGGCGCTGCCGATCAGTGCCGTCGTTGCGCATGGTGTAAATGTCGCTGATTACGCCCTCCGCATCGTTGGAGTGCCAGAATCCAATCCTACCACCGTCAGGGGACCACGAGGGATGCTGACTGTGGTTGCCCCCTAGGTTCAAATGACTGAGCTGGGTACCGTCGGGGCTGATGAACGAAATGGTGGAGGCACCGAAGCACTCGTCGAATGCGATTCGTTGCCCATCCGGTGACCAGTCCATGTAGCCCGGGCACGCGACGAAACGGTTCAGGATCGCGTGTGGACTTGTCCCATCGGCGTTCATAACGATGATACGGCTCTCAGACCGAGAGCCACCCGGGACAGGCACCGTCCCCTGCCACCTGATTGCCAACTTCGTCCCATCGGGTGACCAGGTCGGCAGATGTTCGCCTTCTGAGGTAAGCCGCTTCGGCATGGTGCCGTCACTGCGCATTACCCAAATCCCATTGATCCCAGTCTGCTGTCCATAGAATGCAATCGTTCCCCCATCCGGCGACCAGGCAGGTTCGGCATTATGGATGGTGCCGATTGCGTGGGTGAGGTTCTTAAGTCCAGTCCCATCAGCGTTCATGACGTAGATATCATTGGCCCCATTCCGGTAACTCAGAAATGCAATCTTCCCCCCGTCGGGAGACCAGGTTGCGTCGAGATCATAGTTCGGACCATCTGTGAGGCGCCTTTCCTCCGTCCCGTCAACGTTCATGACATAAATCTCTGGGTTGCCGTCACGTGTGCTCACAAAAGCGATCCGGTTGCCGTGCTGCTGCACCGCTCCCTGCTCGATCCGGAATCGGAGCAGCAGCGGATGACCTTTCCGGAGCCCGACCAAACCCGAAGGAAGCGGAGTTGGCCGCCCCTGCTTCTCCAGAACCTGGAAGTCCAAATAGCCGAGTAGCTGTGGGCCCACGTACACGCGAATCCGGTATCTGGCGCCAGTCACGAGGCCCGAGCTTCGGGTCTGCCAGTGTAGCCGATACGCATTGTTCTGGAGGTCGATCTCCCCGCGCCCCGAGCCGGCTGCGAAGGTGAAGAGGTCATTCGCGCACACCGGGAGCCGGCACACCTTGGCGAGAGGGTGAAGCGTCGGATCGAAGGTGCCGTTGTACTGGGGCTCCGGAACCAAGGGAGGCAAGAAATAAAAATGAGAATTGCCGCCGTGGGCGCCGTCGGCAACGACGAATTGAGGAATGGGTTCCCCCAAAGGATGCGAAGGCTCGGTCACGTCTTGGCACGCCGCGAGACCGAGCGCCACCGGGACTGCGAAAGCCCTAATCATTCCTTTTAGCATTGTGAACTCCTCACCACTACTGGATCCGTCTCGTTCGGAGCACCCGCCAAACTAAAGTTTGGCAGTCAAGTGATCGTCAAGCGACGATTTCTGGTCAGTGACAATCAAGCCGCTGTGAAGCGGGTGGAGGCCAGGGCGCGCGACCTACGCCAAGAGACGAGCCAGAGCGGCCAGCAAGGCATGTCGTGCCCTCGGGTGTGCGACAGGTGCTCGTGGTACCGCGGGGCCGGCGACAAGCCTGGAGAGCGGCGAGAGCTGTCCCGCCAGACTACCGCTTGGTCGTGGTGTGGAAGGTGGGGGTGTCGGGAAGAAGATTCGGGGCGTGTCAAGACTCGCAACACGCCGAGATTATGTGCGGAATCATCGCGATTTGCGAACTCTCGGCGAGAACTCGTGGCTTGGCGGTGCCAGCTTTCGCGGGGTCTGCTGCCGAGTAGGAGACAACGTCCTCTGAGCCGGCGAATGGGTCTAGCGACGCGCTGGGCCTGCGCTAGAATAGAGCGTCCCTCCAACACATCGCGACCCACAAGTTCGAAGGCCGGCCCCCGAGCGAGAGGGTCCGGTCAGTGTGGCAGAACGAATGCATTGCGCTCTCGACCTCTCAATCAGCGGACATGCCATGCCTAGCCCTGCCTCACGAGCTGCCAACGGTCAGAAGCTCCCTAGACCACAGCCTGAGGGACCCAATGGGCACCGCTGCTCGACCGCTCCCCGAGCCGGTTGTGCTGGTGGTGGATGACGACGACCAAGTATGTCGTCTACTGGCCCGCATTCTGACGGATGCGGGCTTTCGTGTCCTGGAGGCCCATAGCGGGGCCGAGGCGGTGGCGTGGCTCGCCACGCTCGACGGCACGGTGCAGTTGGTGGTGAGCGACATCTGCATGCCAGAGATGAGTGGGATCCAGCTGGCGGACGTCGTGCCACGCGAGTGGCCTAATACGCCCGTCGTGCTCATGTCCGGCCAGGGCGGCCCCGGCGCCGGGTACAACGGGGTGTTCCTGGCGAAGCCGTTCATCCCCGACCACCTGCTCGACGTGGTGGGCGGACTAGTGCCGCTCCCGAAGCACTGAGGTCCGGGACTACTCCTTGGCGCGCGTCCGGTCGCACCTGGCGCTTGACGCCGGCTTGACTCCGCCCGCTGAATGTCGTCTCGCGCGAATTTGCCTTCCCACTACAAAGCTCAAGAGCAGAGGCGGGTGGATGCGACTGTATTGGACGATCCTCGGAGTCCTGGCGGGAAGCTCACTGAACCCGGCTCTGATCGTGGCCCAGTCCGGATTCACCGGGACCCTGCTCATCCGGACGACGGTGCATGCCCGGCAGGACACCATGACCCAAAGGACCAAGGGCCGCCGCACACGATTCGACTACCTCTGTGATCTCGTCCGCTCGTGCACGATGATCGTGGACGGGGATGCGCACGTCGCATGGATCGTCGAGCACGACCGGAAGGTATACCTGACGATCACCCAGGCGGACGACAAGCAGCTCGAGGCGATGCAGCTGACACTGGGAGCGATGCTGGAGGCCAAGGCTGGATCAGACCTGTGGGACTTCCGCGGACTCAAGTTCGCGAAGACCGGCAAATCCGAAGAGTTGGCCGGCCTTCGGTGCGAGGTCTGGATCGGCCGCGGCGCCGGGGACGACGAGAGTGAGGCATGCCTCGGGACGGGAGGCGTCGGGATCGCCCTCGAATTGTTGGCCGACCCGGTGGCTGAGAGTACCTCGGTTACGGGATATACGGAGACCGGGCTGCCCCGTGACCGGCTGCGCTCGGGCCTCCTCAGGATTCGGCTGGTGAAGAATGGAAGGCCGTCCACCATCGAGGTCATCCGGGTCGCGCGCGCGGCCGTGAACGACAGCCTGTTCGCGCCGCCCGTCGGTTACACCGAGGTCCTGGCGGCGGACATCATCAAACGGATGCAAGCGTCGCTCGAGCAGGCCGAGCGTCGGGGGCTCAGCCTGAACCCGCGGGCCGGCCCTCTGGTGAACTACCCCATGGCCGACGATCCCCGCCTGTCTCGGCCTCCCTCGCTGATCTCGTGTGCCTGGGACGCCCTTCCGCCGGGGGCCTACCGGGGCGAGGGCCAAGTCACCTACCGGGTGACGCCCCTGGGCGTACCGGATACGGCGACGGTGATCGTGGAGCGGCTGAATGGCGCCGACCTCGGCACCTACCGTGTGGCGGCTCAGCGGACCGTCGCGGTCTGTCGCTTCACGCCGGTCACCGGCGACTCGAACAGCGGGGGAACACTCATGCGGCAGCGGATCAGCTTCGGGGGTGCCGAGGAGGACCTTGAAGAGGCATCGGACTCCGAAGTTGTTATCCCGGCGTGGGCATCCCCCAGCGACCTCGAGTCCGTCACCATGGTGAGCTGTCAGCCGGTGCTGCACGAAGAGGGAAGGATCCGGGTGCGGATGATCGTCGGCACGGATGGTCTTCCAGAGCCGGGGACGATCCACGCCATCAACGAGACGACCCAAAAGCGGGTCGAAGAAGCACCGGCTGCCCTGGCGCACTGCGTCTTCACGCCGGCCCGATACAAGGGGATACCGATCCGGCAGAAGATCGAATTCATGATGACGGTTCGCCTGCACTAGGCGGTCGAGCTCCAGGCTCCAGCCCCCTAATGTCCCTGCCTAGGCCGTTTGCTTGAGCGCCTTCCAGGCCTTCTCTCCAATCTCGGTCGTAAAGCAGCGGGTATGGCCGAAGGTGCCGTCCTTCTCGTGGTACACGTTCGAGTTGATCATCACGTACTTGACGGAGCCATCGTTGGCGCGGAGCCGCGCCGGGTAGGCATTGACGGTCTCGTCCCTGGTGAGCCGTCCCAGAATGTCATTGACGACCGGCTCGTCCATGTGAAAGTCGCCGATGAACTTCCCGATGTACTCCTCGGGCTTGTACCCCATGGCCTTGAATTCGGTATCGTTGGCCCAGAGGATAATGCCGTTCCCGTCCACCGCGTGGAGGCAGACGGAGCACTTGTTGGCGTAGTGGTCCCAGTTTTCGAAATGTTCGTGGACTTGCATGGCTGGATCCTCCTTCATGTGATCTGGTCGATCACGACCCCCAAACCGCGCCTGTGTCCTGATGCCCTCCTCTCCGTGCGTGGCTATTGGGACACGATAGGCCCCGGTACGCGAAGCATCAAGCGGATAGGGCGATCAGCCCGCCGCTGGACGCCCTCACACGTCCCGAGTGCCACGCGTCGGCGGAATGGGCCCGTCTGATGACCCGTGAGCAGCGTCACCACCCTGCGAGCCCGATTCACCTATAGTGGGCGCACAAGCAACCAAGCACTCACCGACCGAGCGAGGGGAAGCCCTTCATATGAGGACAATTGCCTGGGTAGCGGCCGCGCTCGCGGTCGCCTTCACAACAGCTTGCGCGGACAGGGATCGCCGCGATGCCGACACGGACTCAGCCGACCGCGTCGAGGCCGCAGGCGATCAGACCAGTGGAGCGGTTCGCGAGGGGGCCGTCAAGACCGAGGACACCGCGGAGGACGCGGCCGACAAGGTCGGCGATGCCACGAAGGACGCGGGCGACAAGGTCGGCGATGCCGCGAAGGATGCGGGTGACAAGGTCGACACTGCCGCCGACGATGCCGCCGGCACCGTCGAGAAAGCTGCCGACGAGCTTGGGATCTCCTCCTACTCGTACGAGCGCCGCGACGCGTTCCGCGAGGACGTAGACAATCGGCTCGTCGCGATGGATAAGGAGCTCGCCGAGCTGCGGCAGGGGGTCAACGATGAGGCCGCGGAGACGTATACCAAGGCGGTCGCGGCTGCCGGGGAGACTCGGAAGGCCGTGGGGCGCGACGTCGACCGGCTGGCCGGCGCCACGGCCGCCAACTGGGACGAGGTACAGGGCAATGTGCGCGCGTCGCTCGACTCGCTGACTCGCCAACTGCGTGCCCTGCGGCCGGACGCAAACCCAATGGGAGGCGCCGGACCGAGGTGAGCTCGCGGCATCATCGCCCCCGTCATTCTGAACGCAGCGAGGGATCTTGTCTGGCAAGATCCCTCGCTTGCCTTCGTCGAGGCCATCCGCGCCTGTATCGCCCCGCTGTCGAGCGACCCCGCGGTCAGCATCGGCCAAGACTTGGCCAAGAGCGTGGACTCGAACGTGACGCTCGGGCTCGACGGCGCGCGCCCTAGTTAAGCTGCGGTACAGAGGCCGTCAAGCGCGGTGGCCACAGTACGGTACGGTACTGTACTGACAGACTGTAGGCGCTTTAAGCGGCCACCATCTCCAGGATCGAATACGGGCTCATGGTTCCCACGACCTGTTGCAACCGAAGGTCACATCTTGCGGCCAGGTCCGCGTACTCCTCCTGGGTGCGTTCCTTGCCGCCGGGGAGCGCCATCATGGCGATGTCGAGTTCCTTGGAGAGGTGCGGCTCTGAAGTGGGGGGGACGATGGTCTCGATGATCAACACCCGCGCGTGCGTCGGCATATCACGACGGATGGCGGACAGGATCTGGATGGATTCCGCGTCGGCCCAGTCGTGGATGATGTTCATCAGCAGGTACCCATCCGCCTTGGGCATGCGGTCGGTGAAGAAGTTGCCCCCGACCACCAAGAGCTCCTCGCCTTGATCGGGCGCGATCTCAGCTACCACGTGCGGCTGATCGAACAGGATCCCCTGCGTCTTCGGAGATTCCTTGAGAATGGCGCGCAGCAAGTGACCGCGTCCGCCGGCGATGTCCGCGATGGTCGCAAATTGAGAGAAGTCGTACGCGGGTAGAATGGCGGCGATATCGCGGTGCGCCTTCGATGTCATCGCCGCGTCAAAGATGCGGCTCTCTTCCGGGTGCTTAGCCAGATAAGCGAAGACTCCGCCTGCGTGCTGCTTCGCAAACGCAGATTCGCCCGTGCGCAGCGAGTGGTCCAGGTCTTCGAAAGCTCTCCAGAAGACCGGCAAACCGATCATGCGGACGTAATCCCGCAGTGAACCGGGATCGTCGGAGCGAAGGAAGCGTGATGCCTCGGTATGATGCCATGCTCCCTCCTTCCATTCGAAGACTCCGACTGAGGCCAGCAGCCGCAGCACGCGGTACAGGGGACCCGCGCTGGCTCCAGTAGCTTTCGCCAGAAATTCGGTGGATTGCGGCTCATCGCCAAGATGATCGGCCACTCCCAATTCCGCCACGGTGTGGAGGCAGCGCGACGTCCAGAATGCGTTGGTGAGCTCCATGAGTTGAATGTTGGCGGGGCTCGGCGGCGTGGCAGCCTTGGGCGGTGCAGAGCTGGAGCTCATGGAAGTTCCCCGGGAGAATGAATGCCAACAATATCTCCGCTAGATCTGAGGTGAAAGCTGCGGCGTTGGTTGCTAGGTGATGCCCGGCGGCAACCCCGGCAGACTAAGTCCGATTCGCGCCGTCATCTCGACTCTCCATCGGTTCTATGCGTCAACCTTCCCCCTCCAACCGCGCCCGGACCATGGAAGTCGACGGCCACGCTGCTCCGCTGCTACATGCAGCCGGACGAGGCGACGCTCTATCGGGTGGTTAGTGAACCGGTGAAATTGCGGCGGATCGGCGGGCAGTCGTAGCAACAACCGTAGCAGCCCTTCCCGTAAATCAATGGAGCGTACCGGGATCGAACCGGTGACCCCCTGCTTGCAAAGCAGGTGCTCTCCCAGCTGAGCTAACGCCCCGAGATTATCTCACAACAACTTAGACGCTTCTTCGGGATGCCGAAAGCGGTTGAACATGTGGGGCGGGTCGTCGGCCGGGATCCCCGCTAGGCCGGATGGAACTTGAGAACGGCTTGATACTCCTCCCGCAGACTGCGCACGAATCCCTCGCCCCGGTCACCAGGCGGCAACCAAGCCGAACGGCCAAGCCGAACGGCGGCGAGCCTCCCACCCGAGGAGCATCGCCATGCCTACCGCGTCCCCTGCCACGATCCGTCTGGGTGCCATGGCCTTGGCACTCGCAGCCTGGGGCTGCTCCGTCGAAGAGTCCTCCACGGGACCTTCGGCCGAGCCCGCTCCCGCTGTGGCAGCCCTCGCGACCTACGTCGTTCGGGACTTGGGCACCCTGGGGGGCCCTCCTCGTCGGCCCGGGCGATCAACACCGCCGGGGTGATCGTCGGCAGCAGCCGCAGCGTGCCGGGTTCGTCCCTGCCGCATGCCTTCGTCTGGAAAAACGGCGTCATGCGCGATCTCGGCGCCCTGGTCGGTGGGCAGAGCGAAGCCACCGCGATCAACGACGACGGGGTCATCGTCGGGTGGAGCACGATCAAATCTGGCGCCATGCGCGCGGTGCGCTGGCAGAGTGGCACGAAAAGGAACCGCGAGACCCTCGGAGGCCGGAACAGTCAGGCGACCGGCATCAGCGAGTTCGGGGTCATCGTAGGCTGGAGCGAGACCGCGAGCGGCAGTCGGCATGCCTTCATATGGCGGCGCGGCGTCATGACCGACCTCGGCACCCTGGGCGGGCCCACCTCGCAGGCGAACGGCATCACCCGCGGCGGCGGCGTGGTTGGTCAGAGCACCACCGCATCCGGCGAGCGCCACGCCTTCCGCTGGAAGGACGGCGTATTCAAGGACCTGGGCACGCAGGGCTACCAGTACAGCCTCGCCACCGCGATCAACACGAACAACCAGATCGTGGGCTCACTGGGGCCTACGCAGGACGCCGTCGGAGAGGAGTTGGAGTTTGCCTCGGGGTTCCTGTACTACCAGGGGGCGTTCACGTTTGTCGGCGGTACCCGCCCGGGAGTGTTCGCCCGCGCCATCAGTCCGGTGAGCGTGGTGGTCGGCCAGGCGTTCGACACCGGAGACGAGCCCCGCGCGGAGCGGGTGTGGGTATGGGAGAGCGGATCCGTAACGGCCCTGCCGACTCTCGTGCCGGATGGGCCCGACAGCCATGCGGGTGCCTACGGCATCAACGGCGCGGGCACGATCGTGGGGTTCAGCAAGGCAGTGGCCGGTAGCCACGCGGTGCTCTCGCGGCGGGAATAGACGGCTCACTCCGGCTGTCCCCTGAGCGATTCGGCACCCTGACAGTGGGCGGGCTGGTGTACCCGGTGAGCACCGACTCGAACCAGCTTTCCGCCATCTTCCAGGGTTCGCCGCTCCGGGCGCACGGCCTTTCGGTCAGTCGCGGCACCCGGAGAACGGGAAGGGCACGAAGATCTGGGCGGGGCTCCCGTCGATCGCCCTGCCGTCCAGCGTGACGTCGACCCGGAACACGCCGATCGCGAGGTCGAGCCGCGCGATGTAGGTGCCGTCGCCGTTGTCGGTCGGCGCGATTGCGGCGCCCTCGCTCACCCGAACCACGAAGCGGTCGCCGCCGCGGGCCACCCGATTGCCGAAGGCGTCGAACGCGGTGATCGACACGACGGCCGGGAGGTCGGAGGTTTCGACACAGGCGGGCACGCTCGCCCTCGAGTGCGCTGCATCGGCGTCCGCCGCCTGCACCGCGCTCGCAAACGGCGACCCGCGCACCACAGCCCCCGACACCTTGACCTGCACCTGATCGGTGCCTGTCCGGGTCGGCGTGTAGGTCGCCAGGTAGCGACCGCCCCCTCTGTCCGACGTGCCGACGGCCGCGCCCGCGTTGGCTCCCGACACCGTCACCGCGATCGCGCCGGCCTCGCCGCTCACGGGGTTCCCCTCCCCGTCCTCGAGCTCGATCGCAACGGTGGTCGCCTGGCCCGCCGTGCCGTCGGGCACCGTCGCGCTGCTCCGCGCGGCGCTTGGCGCGCCGGCCGACACGGTGACCGTCGCGGTCTCAGTGATCGCGGTTTCCCCGATCGTCGCGGACACCACGTGTTCGCCCGGCGCGGTCGCGCTGAGCGCGGCGCTGGTCGCGCCGTCGCCGCCCGTCGGGTCCGCCGGCTGCGTGAGGGTAACGCCCGGGCCAGTGGCGGACACCGTGACCGGCAGCCCGGGAATGGGGTTGTCGAACGCATCCAGCGCGGTCACGGTGACCGTGCTCCTGCTCGAGCCACCCGAAGCGGTGATGCGCTCGGGCGCCACGCCTACCCGACTCCGGTCGGCGCTCACCGCACCGGGCGTGGCCGTCGCGGTGAACACGACCGGGCTCCCTGCCACCTCGAGGCCTGAGAGCGTGGCCGCGACCGTGTTGGCGCCGGCCTTCTGCCCCAGCGTCCACCCGCCGAGGGTCGCGACGCCGTCGCCGCCGCTCACCGGATTCGCGCCGGTCACCTTCCCGTCCCCGCCGGTGACCTTGAACGTCACCGGAATGCCCGCGAGCGGGTTGCCGTCCTCGTCGCGTATTCGTACCGCCGGTGCAGTGGTCACGGAGCTGGCCACCACCGCCGTCTGCTCGTTCCCCGCCGCCGCCTCGATCGAGGCCGGCGCGCCGACCCCGAGCGCCACTGGAGCCGTGGCCGGGGCGAACCCGTCGGCGCTGAAGACGAGCTGCTGGGTGCCGGGCGAGCCCCGCAGCGTGAGGTCGGCAAAGGCCACGCGGCCGGTCGCATCGCTGGTCGACGTCGTGCCGCCGGCGAGACTGCCGCCGCCTGCGCCGATCTGGGCCGTGACCACCACGCCTTCGCGAGCGATGGGGGTGCCCTGGGCATCCTGGAGCTGGAGGACCGGCTGGGGGCTGAGCGGGACACCCGCCTCCGCGGCGGCAGGCGGCGGCTCGATCAGGGCGAGCCGTGCCGCAACGCCGGTGGTGAGGAACACCGCCGGCTCAGGGGCGCTCTCCATCCCGAGGATCGCGGCGGTGGTGACGTAGGTACCGACGTCGCCGCCGAGCACGCGCTGCGTCCCCGCCTGGCCGTCCGCGGACGTGACGTTGGTGGCCGGGCTTACACTCCCGCCCACCTCCGCGGTCCAGGTGACCTCGGCCCCGCCGACCGGATCGCCGAAGCGGTCGAGCACGCGGACCACCAGCGAGTCCGCGAGGGGCTCGCCGATGGTGCCGTTCTGCCGATTACCCTGCACGACCGTGATCTCGGTGGGCTGGCCCTGATCGGGCAGCGCCAGATTCTCGCCGCCACAGGCGGCGACGCCGAGCAGGAGACAGAGCGGGAGCCGTGTCGCCGCTGGAGGTGGCGACGAGCGGGTCGACACGCCCGGCGAGCTGAACAGACGCAAAGGCATACTCGGGAAGATGCGGAGGCGGTTCCGTGGTGTATGCCAACCTTATCACCGGGGAAGCGGCAGGACCAGCCCGCCCGCTTGCGAGAGCCCCGACCCGCGCTAGACTACTGGGCGCTGCCCGCCTCCGCCGACCCTCGCTTCCACCGAAAGGCCGCCGCATGCCCGACGTCGCCCCCATCCTCATCGACGGCGCGTGGATGCCCGCCCGCGGGTCCGCCACCCGCGAGATCCGGAATCCCGCCACGCTCGACCTCGTGGGGCTGGTGCCGGATTGCGGAGACGAGGACGTCGCCGCGGCGGTGGAGGCGGCCGCGCGGGCCCAGCCCGCCTGGTGGCGGGTGCCGGGCGTGGAGAAGGCTCACTACCTGCGCGGGGTCGCGACCAAGATCCGGGCCCAGGAGCGCGAGCTCTCGACCCTCATGGCGCGCGAGACGGGCAAGCCGCTGATCGAGGCGGTGGACTGCATCGAGTGGGTCGCGGCCTGCTTCGACTACTACGCGGAAGTGGGCCGACGGAGCTACGGCACCTCCATTCCACCGGTCGCCGCCCATCAGCTCAACTTCACGATCAAGGAACCGTTCGGCGTCGTGGCCGCCATCGTGCCGTTCAACTTTCCGCTCCTGCTTATGGCGTGGAAGGTCGCGCCGGCCCTGGCGGCGGGGAACGCGGTCGTGTGCAAGCCGCCGCATCAGAACCCGCTGTCCAACCTGCTCATGGCCCGGTGCTACGACGGGCTGCCGGCCGGAGTGGTCAATGTCGTCACCGGTGGGCCGGACACGGGCGAGGCGCTGGTCCGTCACCCGCGTGTAGATCTGATCGCCTTCACCGGCTCGGTGGCCGCTGGCCGGCGGATCGCGGCCCAGGCCGGCCAGGAGCTCAAGAAGGTCAACCTCGAGCTCGGCAGCGTGGACCCTTTCATCGTGTTCGAGGACGCCGATCTCGACGTCGCCGTGCCCGGCGTCGCGTGGGCCCGCCTGCTCAACGCCGGCCAGGTGTGCACCTCGCCCAAGCGGGTCTACGTGGTCGAGCCGATCGCCCGCGAGTTCACCCAGCGGCTCGCGGCCTACGTACGCACGCTCCGCGTGGGCGACCCGATGGACCCCGGGGTGGACGTCGGGCCGCTCATCTCGACGGAGGCGCTCGAGACGGTGGAAGCGCAGATCGCGCGCTCGGTCCAGGAAGGCGCCAGGGTGCTGCTGGGCGGTTGCCGGACCCAACCGCAGGGCCTCCGAGGCCATTTCCTCGAGCCGACCGTCCTCACGGACGTGCGCCACGGCTCGACGCCGACGACCGAGGAGATCTTCGGTCCCGTGCTGTCGATCACCGTCGCGCGCGACGAGGACGAGGCGATCGGCATGGCCAACGACAGCCGTTACGGGCTCGGCGCGTCGATCTACACCCGGGACCTGCGCGTCGCCATGCGCGCGATGCAGGAGATCAAGGCCGGCACGTTCTGGATCAACGATCCGCTCACCGACAACGACGCGGGGCCGTTCGGGGGGATGCGGTGGAGCGGAATCGGGCGGGAGCTGGGCGAGGAGGGCCTCGACGCCTTTCGAGAGCCGAAGCACGTGCACCTGGACTACGTGATGGAGCGGAAGTCCTACTGGTATCCCTACCGCGATCGAGCCATCCCGGCCCACGGACCCGCGCACGGACCCTGAGCACCGGCACGGGGCCGGATCAGACGTGCCCGACCCAGTCCCGCGGCTCGAGCATCGCCATCAGCGCCGCCTCGAACGACCCCGGCTCGTACACGGGCGCGTACTCCCAGGATGCCAGCGGCGGCAGGCTCATGAGCACGCTCTCGATCCGGGCGTTGGTCTGCAGGCCGAACGTCGTGCCCCGATCGTGCACCAGGTTGAACTCCACGTACCGCCCGCGCCGCGCCAGCTGCAGCCGCCGCTCCCGCTCGCCATAGGAGAGCCCGCGCCGCCGCTCGACGATCGGCTCGTACGCCGAGGGCAGCACGCCGCCCACGTCGAGCGCGAAGGCCACCAGCTGGTCCAGGCCGAGCCCGCACTCGCCGTCGCGGAGGTTGTCGAAGAAGACGCCGCCGACGCCCCGACGCTCGTCGCCCCGGTGAGTGTTCACGAAGTAGTGATCGCACCAGCTCTTGAACCGGGGATAGAACGTCGGATGATGCCGGTCGCAGACGGCCTTGAGCGCGCGGTGGAAGTCCCGCGCATCCTCGGGGAACGGATAGGTCGGCGTGAGGTCGGTGCCTCCGCCCAGCCAGACGTCGAGCACCCGTCCGTCGGCATCGGTCAGGTCGAAGTAGCGGACGTTGAGGTGCACCGTCGGGACCATCGGGCTCCGCGGATGCACCACGACGCTCATCCCCGTCGCGAAGAATCTCGAATCCTCGACGCCCGTCGCGCGCGCCCCGAGCCGTTGCGCGGCCTCCGCGGGCAGGACGCCGCTCACCGCCGACCGGTTGATCCCCGCCTTCTCGAACGTGGTCCCCTCGGTGAGCACGCGCGCGACGCCGCCACCGCCGCCGGGCCGGTCCCAGCGGTCCTCCCGGAATGCCCCGCCCCGGTCGAGCCGCGTGAAGATCGCCGTGGTCTCGTCATGCAACCGCTCCATCAGCGCCGAGACCCGTTCCCGAACGGCCGGCTCGCTCACGGCGCGCGCCACTCCTTCACCGCGTCCACGAATGCCCGCGCATGCTCGACCGGGACATCCGGAGTGATGCCGTGGCCCAGGTTGGCGATGTGGCCACGGCCGCCGAATGCGGCGAGCATCTCGTGCGTGCGCTCGCGGATCGTTGCCGGCGGAGCGTGAAGCCACGCGGGATCCAGATTGCCCTGCAGCGCGACCGGCCGTCCGCCGAGGCGGCGCCTGGCGTCGGCCGCGTCGGTCTGCCAGTCCACGCCGATCACGTCAGCGCCGGTCGCGGTGGCGATTTCCTCGAGCGCCCACCCCGCGCCCGGCGCGAACGCGATCACCGGCGCGCCGGCCCCGCGGGCGATCCGGACTGCCTCCGCGAGATACGGCAACGCGAACTCGCGGAAATCGCGCGGACCGAGGGCGCCGGCCCACGAGTCGAACAGCTGCACGGCTTGGGCGCCCGCCTCGACCTGGGCGACGAGAAAGCGGCCGACGATCCGGGCGAGCCGCTCGAGCAGCGCGTGGGCGGACCGCGGGTCCTGCACCAGGAGCCGCTTCGCGTGGGTGAACGATTTCGATCCCTGCCCCTCCACCATGTAGCTCATCAGCGTCCAGGGCGCGCCGGCGAAGCCGATCAGCGGCACCCGTCCGGCGAGCTCCCGGCGGGCCAGCCGGAGGGCGTCGAGCACGTAGCCCAGATCGTCGGCGGGGGACGCCTCGCGCAAGCGGCAGAAGTCGGCCGCCGTCCGCACCGGCTGGTGGAATCGCGGGCCGATGCCCTCGTCCACCGACAGCGCCATGCCCATCGCCTGAGGGACGACCAGGATATCGCTGAAGATGATGGCGGCATCCACGCCGATGAGATCCACCGGCTGCAGCGTCACCTCCACCGCCAGCTCCGGCGTGCCGACCATGGTCAGGAAATCGGCGCGCTCCCGCACCGCTCGATACTCGGGCAGGTAGCGGCCGGCCTGTCGCATCATCCAGACGGGCGGCCGCTCCACCGGCTCGCGCCGGCAGGCTCGCAGCAAGAGATCGTTCATGCGGCTCCGATGCGGTTCAACGGGCAGCCATCAGCGTCCGCACGCCGGCCGCCAGTCCCTCGGCGGTGGGCTTGTCGGCCACGGCCGCCGGCGGCCAGCCGGAGGCGCGGGCGGCCGCGGCGGTGGTGGGACCCACGGCGAGCAGCGCCGGCCGGACGCCGGGCGGGCAGGCGCGCGCGAGCAGGTCGGCCACGCTGGGGCTCGCCACCACCAGCACCTGCGCCCGCTCGGCTGCGCGGCGCGCGTCGACCTCCCCGGCCAGCACCGAGCGGTAGACGACGACTTCCACCACCTCGATGCCGCCGTCCCGGAGCCGGGCGGGCAGCTCGTCGCGCCGGATGTCGCCGCAGGGGAACAGCACGGGCCCGCGCACTCTCTCCGCGACCATCGCCTCCGCGAGCGCCAGCGCCGCGCCTTGTCTCCCCACCGCGCGGTCGTCGGGTCGGCGGACGGCGCCGAGCGTCTGTCCCAACGCCTGGGCGGTGCCGGAGCCCGCGGCCCAGACGCTGGTGCGTTCGCGCGTCGCCGCATCGAGGTCCTGTACGCGCCCCACGAACGCCCGCGCGGATCGGGGAGAGGTGAACGCCACGGCCCCGAATCCGGAGAGGTCGCGCGCCGCGGCGTCGACGGGCGACCAGTCGAGTGGCGGTGCGAAGGTCATCAGCGGGCATACCTCCACCGCCACCGGAATCGCCCGCAACGCCTCGACCACTCCGGGAAAGCTGTCGGTGGATGCCGTGACGACGACCGTCCCGTGCATCAGGGCTCGGAAACGACCGGCGCGGTTCCGGCCCTGACCTCGGCGAGAATCGACGCGGCGCCCTCGTCGAGCAGTCTCGCGGCCAGCGCCCTGCCAAGGGCATCCGCCTCGTCCTCCCGGACCACGGCGATGGATTCCAGCCCTTCGATCCCGCGCTCCCCACCCAGCGAAACGATCCGGCCGTGGAGTTGGAGCGCTCCCTCAGGGGTGGGCTCCGCGTAGGCCGCCACCGGCACCTGACACCCGCCCTCGAGCGCCCGAAGGAAGGCGCGCTCCGCGGCCACGGCGAGCGCGGTCGGCGGATGATGGACCGCCCGCGCGGCCGCCGCCGCCGCGGCGTCGCCAGTGCGGGCCGTGACCGCGAGTGCGCCCTGCCCCGGCGCCGGGAGCATGACGTCGGCGGGCAGGCGCTCGCCGATGCGGTGCGCGAAGCCGAGCCGCACGAGCCCCGCAGTGGCGAGCAGGATGCCGGCCCACTCGAGCGTCGCATCCAGCTTGGCGAGCCGGGTGTCCACGTTCCCACGGATGTCGCACACCTGCAGGTCGGGGCGAAGGTGGAGCACCTGCGCCCGCCGGCGGAGACTGCTGGTCGCGAGCACGGCGCCCCGCGGCAGCTCCGACCACTCGAGCGGGCCGCGGCCGACGAGCGCGTCGCGCGGATCCTCGCGCTCGCGCCACGGCCACCACCGCGATCCCGTCGGGAAGGACGGTGGGCAGGTCCTTGAGGGAGTGCACCGCAAGGTCGATCCGGCCCTCGAGCATGGCGTCGTCGATCTGCTTGGTGAACAGTGCGCGCGAGCCGATGCGGGCCAGCGGCACGTGCTGCACCAGGTCGCCTGTCGTGCGGATCTCCACCCGCTCGGTGGCATACCCCGCGGCGCCGAGCCGGGAGCGGACGTGCTCGGTCTGCCAGAGCGCGAGCGCGCTGGCACGCGTGCCCACCCGAAGCGGCGCGGTCATGTCGACGCCGCGCCAGCCTCTGGAACGGCCGCGAGGCGGACCGCCGCTTCTTCCCCCGAGCCGATTGCCTCGGCCACGGCGACCCCTTCGCGATAGGAGCCGGCCAGCGCGAGTCCGGGGGCCCGGCGCTCCGCCTCATCCATGATGTCCTTGAAGCGCCCGTAAGTGAGGTCGTACTGGGGAATGGCCTTGGGCCAGAGGTGGAAGGCGCGGAAGGTCGGCTCGCCCTTGGCGCCCAGCAGGGTGCGGAGGTCATCCTGCACCCGCGCCGTGAGCGTCGGAAGGTCGCCGTTGGCCAAATCCGGATTCCGCACCCCGCCGACGAACGCGGTCAGCAGGACGTGCCCATCGGGCGCGCGGCCGGCAAAGAGGCTCGACGAGAACACCACGCCGAGCACGTGCCGACGCTCGACTTCCGGCGCCAGGAAGCCGAACCCGTCCAGGGAGTGCGCCACATCCTCGCGATGGAAGCCCAGCGCGAGGACGCCGACCGGCGGATGGCTGATGCTCGAGAGCGTCTTGAGCCGGTCGGCGCCCGGAAAGTCCAGATCGATGTCGTCGAGACAGTGCGCGGGCGCGGCGTACACCACGGCGTCGTAGAGCTCGTTCGCCTGGAACGCGGCCCCGACCGCCCACCCCTTGGGGCCTTTGCGCAGCTGCGTCACCGGCGCGCGCAACCGGATTTCCGAGTGGAGCTGGCGCGCGAGCGCATCGGGCAGCTCCTGCAGGCCGTTACGGAACGAGATCAGGCCGGCCGTCATCGCGCCCTGCCCGTCGTCCTCCCGCTTGCGGGCGCGCATCATGCTGCCGAACGCCTTGATGACCGACCCATGCGCGCGCTCCAGTCCGTACAGCTTGGGTAGCGCGTGCCGCACGGAGAGCTGCTCCGGGTCGCCGGCGAAGATGCCGCCGACGAACGGGTTGGCGATGTAGTCCAGGATTTCCTGGTTGAACCGGCGCCGGATGAAGGTGGCCACGCTCTCATCGACCGGCGAGTCGCCCGCGTCCACGAGGGGCTCTCCGAACACGGCCAGCTTGGCGCCGTTGGAGAGCAATCGGGTGGTGAGGAGGTCCTGCGGTGACATCGGCAACGCCAGCAGCTTGTTCTTCTTCACCACGAACCGGTGGCGCGCGGCCGGCGACGCGGGCAGCACACTGGCCTCGAGCCCGAGCTCGCCCAGCAGCGCGCGGAGCGGCGGCGGCGGGTCCGCCAGGCTGTTCGGCCCCAGCTCGGCGAGATAGCCTTCGCGCCGCTCGGTGCGGATCGCCCCGCCGACCCGCTCCGTCGCCTCATACACCACTACCCGCATCCCCCGCTGCTTGAGCCGGTAGGCGGCGGTCAGCCCCGCTATCCCCCCGCCGACGATCGCTACCGCGCCCATGCGGAGCCCAACGCGGTCTCGAAGGCGGCCAGTTCGGCGTCCCCGTGCGCGGCGGACGTGAACGCGGCCTCGAACGCGGACGGAGCGAGGTACACGCCGCCGTCCAGCATCGCGTGGAAAAACGCGCTGTAGCTGACGCGGTCGCACCGCTTCGCATCGGCGTAGTTCCGGACCGGCGAGTCGGTGAAGAACGGCGTCAGCATCGTGCCCACCCGCTGGACCGTCACCGCCACTCCGGCAGCCGCGGCGGCCGCCGTGATGGCGTCGGCCGCCCGCGCTGCCCATTCCTCGGCTCGCTCCCAGGTGCCGGGACGTGCCAGGACATCGAGCGTGGCCAGCCCGGCCGCCATCGCGAGCGGGTTGCCGGACAGCGTGCCCGCCTGATAGACCGGGCCCGCCGGCGCGATCTGCTCCATCAGCGAGCGCGCGCCACCGTAGGCCGCGGCCGGGAGGCCGCCACCCACGACTTTGCCGAGAATGGTGATGTCGGGCTGCACGCCGTACAGCACCTGGGCACCGATCGGGTGGACGCGCCAGCCGGTCATCACCTCGTCGAAGACGAGCAGGGCGCCCGCCCGCCGCGTGACGGCACGCAGCCCTTCCAGGAAGCCCTCCGCCGGCGGGACCACGCCCATGTTCCCGGCCACCGGCTCGACCAGCACCGCGGCGATCTCCGACCCACGCTCCGCGAACAGCCGGTGGACCGCGTCGAGGTCGTTGAACGGCGCGATCAGCGTGTCGGCGACGGTGCCGGCCGTGACCCCCGGCGAGTCGGGCAGACCCAGGGTGGCCACGCCGGATCCTGCGGAGGCCAGCAGCGGGTCCGCGTGCCCATGATAGCAGCCGTCGAACTTGACGATGGCACGCCGGCCGGTGGCCGCGCGCGCCAGCCGGACCGCGCTCATCGCGGCCTCGGTCCCGCTGCTCACGAACCGAACCATCTCGAGCGAGGGGAACAGCGATACCACGCGCTCCGCCAGCCGCACCTCGAGCTCGGTCGGGGCGCCGTAGGTCGTGCCGCGTCGGGCGGCCGCGACGACCGCCTCGAGCACCTCGGGATGCGCGTGCCCCAGGATGAGCGGCCCCCAGGACAGGACGAGATCGACATACCGGTTGCCGTCGACGTCCTCCAGCCATGCCCCTTCGCCGCGGGCGATGAAGCGAGGCGTCCCGCCGACGCTCCGAAACGCGCGCACCGGGCTGTTAACGCCTCCGGGCAACACCTGCTGCGCGGCCGCGAAGAGTCGCTCCGACGCTTGCGTCACCGGCGCCGACGTCCCCAGCTCCGTCATCCCCGCTTCTCCTCGGCGAGCCACGCGGCCACGTCCTTGGCGTGATACGAGATGATCGCGTCCGCGCCCGCGCGCCGCATGCCCATCAGCGTCTCCATGACTACGCGGCGCTCGTCGATCCAGCCCAGCCGGGCGGCGGCCTTCACCATCGAGTACTCCCCACTGACGTTGTACGCGACCAGCGGGAGGGAGGTCCGCTCCCGAACCGCCCGGACCACGTCGAGGTAGGCCAGGGCCGGCTTCACCATCAGCATGTCCGCGCCTTCCGCCTCGTCGAGCGCGGCTTCGAGGATCGCCTCGCGGACGTTGGCCGGGTCCATCTGGTACTCGCGGCGGTCGCCGAAGGCCGGCGTACTGTCGGCGGCCTCCCGGAACGGGCCGTAGTAGGCGCTCGCATACTTCACCGCGTAGCTCAGAATCGCGACCTCGGAGTGTCCCGCGGCGTCGAGCGAACGGCGGATCGCCGCGACCATGCCATCCATCATCCCGCTCGGCGCGACGATGTCCGCGCCCGCGTCCGCGTGTGTCACCGCGACGCGGCCCAGGATCTCGAGCGTGGCGTCGTTGTCGACCCGGCCGTCCCGGAGGACACCGCAGTGCCCGTGGCTGGTGTACTCGCAGCAGCAGACATCGGTCAGGAGGAGGAGATCGGAGTGGCGCGCGCGGAGCCGCCGCAGTGCGCGCTGGACGATCCCGTCCGCCGCGAAGTTCTCGCTGCCGACCTCGTCCTTGGCTGCCGGAAGGCCGAAGAGGATGACGGCGGGAATGCCGGCGGCGCGGATCCGATCCGCCTCGCGATCGAGGGCGTCGTCGACGGAGAGGTGGCAGACTCCGGGCATCGAGGCGATCTCGCGCTCCACCCTGGAACCATGCACCACGAAAATCGGTTGGATAAGGTCGGCTGGATCGAGCTGATGCTCGCGCACAAGCCGGCGCAAGGCCTCGGTGCGGCGCCGACGCCTTGGCCGATGGATCTGGGATGTGGTCACGGTGGTAAGACTAGGGATCGAAAGGCGTCGCCGCAACCGCCGGGCACGAGCCTTGCCCCATTCCTGGTTGGTGGCCGGGGTCACGACTCACAACTACGCCTGTATCACCGCCTCAAAGCCCCGTCTCCCTGCATCTTGGATCCTCATCGGGCAGTTTGTGGCGCCGCGGGACGGCGCTCGGCGCTCGAGGCAAGATGGAGCAGGCTGCCCATGAAGCCCTCGCATTCCCCGGGATTGCCGCTGCTGGTCGGCCTGGTGGCCGCCGCCTGTGGCGCGCCCCCAGCCAAGTTGGTACCTCCGCCCCCCATCAGTCCCTCGACAGCCATCGTCGGCGCCACGCTTTGGGACGGAACCGGCCGGGCGCCGGTCGCCAACGCCGTGACCATCGTGCGCGGAGACCGCATTCTCTGCGCGGGGGCCGCGGGCGAATGCCAGGTGCCGCAGGGCGCCAAGGTGATCGACGGAAAGGGGCAGTACCTGATCCCCGGCCTGATCGACAGCCACGTCCACCTGCTCTTCATCCAGAACGGGAGCGCCGGCGAAGAGCTCGGCATGGACCTGCGCGACCTCCTCGCGCAGGGCGTGACGACGGTGCGCGACATGGGCAACAATCCGTCGGCCCTGCTGTCGCGGGTGGCGGGGTTCGAAGCCGCGCCACGGGTGTACGCCATGCAGCTCGTGGCCGGCCGGCGCTTCTTCTTCAGCGGCATCCGGGCTGTCCAGACGGCGCGGGGCATCGAGTACCGCCAGTCCCCGGGGCTCACCATGTCCTGGTTGGGGTGGACGCCGATTCAGTTCAACCGTGAGGACGATCCGGACGCCATCGTCGCCCAGGCGCGCGAGGCCGGCGCCATGGGCCTCAAGCTCTACGCCCAGCTCGACAGCGCCTCCGTCCGCCGGCTGACCAGCGCCGCGCACCGGGCCGGTATGCCGGTCTGGGGGCACGCGTGGGTGCAGCCCGCGAGCGTCGCCGAGCAGAGCGCAGCCGGCATGGATGGCGTGGTCCACGCCGCCGGACTCGCCGGTGAGCTCTTCAGCGCGGACGAACGGAACAATCTGGTCAACGACGGGGATCTGCAGACGGCCACGGCCAAGGTGGCCACGTCGGTGACCGCGCAGGATCCCCGCGTGCTCGCCACGCTGGACTCGATGGCGGCGCGCGGCACGATGTTCGAGCCCACCCTCGATGCCACCCGGCACAGCCTAGTGACGTTCGATGCCCGCACGCGCCACGTGCCTTCGCTGCAGGAGGGGTATGTCCGGGCGGCGGCCCAGTTCGGCGTGGAAGTGACGCGCGAGGCGATCAAGCACGGCGTGCGGATCAGCGCCGGCAGCGACCACGTGGCCTATGGTCCCATCAGCGAGCGCGCCTCCCTCTTCGGCGAGCTCCAGCTCCTGGTCGATTCGATCGCGCTCTCGCCGACGGCGGCCTTGCTTGCCGCTACGCGCGACGCCGCCCGGGCCATCGGCGGAGAGCCCGGCAAGCGGATCGGCACGATCGAGGCCGGCCATTACGCCGATCTGGTGCTCCTCAGCAAGAATCCGCTGGACGACATCGGGAATCTCGAAGCGGTGGATTGGGTGATGCGAGGCGGCAGGATCTGGCGGCCGGGACAGCTTCGGAGCGGGATCGCGATGCGGTAGCTAGGGCCGATCCCCCGTCGCTACCGGCAGCGATTGGTTCTCGGCCCACTCCGTCCACGAGCCCACGTAGATCCGGACCCGGGGATAGCCGAGCAGGTACCGCAGGGTGAAGTAGACGTGGCTCGCCTCGGTGGCGCTGTTGCAGTAGGCGATGATGTCCCGGTCCGGGGTGATTCCCTGGGCCGCGTAGGCTTTCCGGAGCTCCTCCCGCGGCTTCCAGACGTGCCCGAACCCTTCCTGCGTCAGATCGTCCTGCCAGTAGTGGCTGATCGCCCCCGGGATGTGTCCGTGTCGCATCTGCGCCCCGGCGGTGCCGGCGTATTGATCCGGTGGTCGTGCGTCCACCAGCAGCGCGGCGTGGGCTAGGCCCTGCCGGACATCATCCAGTGAGGCGGCTTCCGGGTGGAACGGTCGGTTGGTCGGCCGCGCCACGGGGATGCGCGGGTAGGGCTGCACCACCGGCCGCTGCTCCAGCTGCCACTTGAAGAAGCCCCCGTCCAGGACCGCGACGTGCGGGTGGCCGAACCCGGCCAGCAGCCACGCGAGGAAGGTCGCGTCGATGTTGCGCGACTCACCGGCACTGTAGATCACCACCGGCCGGTCGAAGTCCACTCCCAGCCGTGCGAACAACTCCCGATAGGCGCCTGCCGTGAGCAGCCGCGTCGGGATGCCACCCTCGCTGGCTCGCACGGTCTCCCCGTTCAGGTACTCGGCGCCGGGCAGGTGGCCTTTCAGGTAGGCAAAGACGTCCGTCCGGACGTCCAGCACGACCACCGGGCCCGCCGCCTGCCAGCGGGCAAGCTCGTCCGTCGAGACCAACCTGGGCAGTGCGGACGTGGCGGCCGGCGTGGCGGCCGGCGTGGCGGCCGGCGTCGGCCCCCTGCCGGCGCAGCCCGCCGCCAGGCAGAGGCGGCATACCCCCAGCCCCAAGCGTGTCGGGTTCACGGCAGCGAATCCTCCAGTCCCATGTACGAGCGCTCCTCCTCGACATAGACGCGCGCAGCGTTCCGTCGGCGGCGCGAGTTGAGTGAGACCGGACGGTTTTCGTCGGGGGGCGGCAGCGTGTCGAGCGCCCGCTTCATCGGCACGCCGTGCTCCACCGCGGCGCGCATGTCCCGCGCGAGGCCGGTGATGTAGGTCCGGGTCCGCGCCACCAGTGCCGCGGGGTCCGCCGGGAGGGCGCCGTGGCCGGGCACCGCAACGCGGGGTCGCAGGCTGTCGATCCTGGCGAGTCCTCGCTCGAGCCCGCGCACGCTGCCGTCCACTACCATGGTCACCCCGTCCTCGATCAGCAGATCGCCGGCGAAGAGCACGCGCTCCTGGGGAAGCCACACGAGCAGGTCGCCCGCGGAATGCCCGCCCCCCACCGCCAGCACGACGATCGTGCGTCCTCCCAGGCGCAGTGTGTCGGTGCCGGTCACCGGACGGTCAGGGGTGTCGGCGAACTCGAACCCGCGCATCGCGTCGAGACCGACCACTCGTACCCAGTCGGCGACCTCCGCATCCTCGCCGCCTTCATTGGCGAGCACGCGCCGGTCCGGGTGGGCAATCACCTTGGCACCTGCCCGCCGGAAGACGATGGCCCCGAAGTGATGATCCGGGTGATGGTGGGTGAGGACCAGCCAGCGGACCGGCTGCCGGGTCTCCCGGCGGATCGTCGCGAGCAGCGCCTCGCCCTGCTGTGGGCTCGCCAACGCGTCCACCACGACCACGCCATCCGACGTGACGATGAAGCCCGCATTCGGCCGGCCCTCCGAGCCCCGGCCCGTGTCGCCGAGGACGGCGTAGACACCGTCGGCGAGCTTCCGCGCGACGTACGGCGGCGTCCTCGCGGTGTCGGCCGGTGGGAGTGAGGACCACAGATGTACGGGAACGATCAGCGCGGCGAGGAGGCTCACGGAGGGGGCGGCGCGGCGCGCCAAGGAGCACCAGGGAGGCGGCTAGGCAGCGGCGAACGCGACGTTCACCGACTGCTTGTATCGTGGCACCCTTGGTGTCGGTCCACGTGATCGTCAGCGGCGCTTCCTTCTCCGCCTTGAGGGTGAAGCTCACGATCGGGTCCTTGCTCACGCCCGAGGTCCACTCGAAGCGCGCGACCTGCTCGTCACCGTAGGCGATCACGACGTCCTTGATGAAGTACGCGGGGATCGGCTGCCCGTCGGCGGTGCGGAAGAATCCGGTGTCCATCGGGTGCGCGACGATGGCATT
The DNA here is from genome assembly GCA_963697755.1 of uncultured Gemmatimonadales bacterium. Taxonomy (GTDB): domain Bacteria; phylum Gemmatimonadota; class Gemmatimonadetes; order Gemmatimonadales; family GWC2-71-9; genus CAVVWJ01. Next base: position 32,402 of record CAVOPE010000007.1, read on the forward strand.
GACCGTGATCAGATCGCCCCGGGCGATCCGGTCCGGAATGCGGATGCGGGCATCGCCGGTGGTCATCAGCCGCACCCGTTGAGGGAGACGTTGACGTGGGCATAATTGGCCCAGACGTCTCCGGTGGACGTCTCCAGGATGGCACGCACCCAGGTGGTTCGCTTCATCTTGATGCGCGTCTGCAGGGCCACCGACCCCAGGGCCGGCGAGAGATGATACGCGGCCAGGTGCGGGTCGGGATTGTGGTCCACGATCAGGTGCACGGCCTTGACGTAGTGCTCGGCCGTCATGGGCAGGTCGCTCTCGATGATCACCGGCACGATGCGGCCGTCTTCGGCCACCAGCGGCATGTCCAGCGAGAGGTGGCCCTTGCGGATGGGGCGGTCGCCGAACAGGTCCTTGAGGATCTTGGCCACCGCCTCGTTGGGAGCCTCCGGGTCCCCCGGCGCGAGACCCGGGACGGCGGCCAGCAGACGCTCGCCCCGGAAGAGGGCTCCGGACCCGATCAGGCCGGCCCCCGCAAGGGCGAGGCGTCCGAGGAACGAGCGGCGGGAGGACATGAGAGGAAGGTCGGACCTTCCTAAACCCAAGTCAAGCACGATCAATAGCCCCTGGCGGCGGTTCCGGCGGGCGGCTTGCGGGGGCTTTCCGCCTTCGAACGCGGGCCGTCCCAGCGGCCTCTGCAACTTGTGTCACCCCGGGTCGTTTGCTTACTTTAAACCGTTCTGTTACAAAGCGATGTGAGGCCCCTTCCCTCACCTCCACTTCAGGCCGAGGTGCCGTGGATACTCAAGAGCTTCAACAGGTCGCGCTTTTCGATAAGTGCCGCGAGTTCACGAAAGCGCGTGAGCTTCAGGCGATGGGCCTGTATCCGTACTTCAATCCGATCTCCGAGTCGGAGGACACCGTCGTTGTCATCGACGGCCAGAAGCGGATCATGCTCGGGTCGAACAACTACCTCGGCCTGACCCATCATCCCAAGGTCCTCGAGGCCGCGAGCCGCGCCCTCAGCCGGTACGGGTCGGGCTGCACCGGCAGCCGATTCCTCAACGGCACGCTCGATCTCCACGAGCAGCTCGAGCGCGCGCTGGCCGAGTTCCTGGGCAAGGAAGCCTGCCTCGTCTTCTCCACCGGCTACTCGGCCAATCTCGGCCTGATCTCCGGCCTAGTGGGCCGAGGCGAGGTGGTCTATCTGGACAAGCTGGACCATGCCTCGATCGTCGATGGCGCCAAGATGTCCTATGGCGAGACCGAGCGTTTCAACCACGGCGACCTCAGCAACCTCGAGCGCCGGATGGAGCGGAACGGCTCCGGCAAGGGCTCGATGATCGTGGTGGACGGCGTGTACTCCATGGAGGGGAACATCGCCGACGTCCCGGCCCTGGTGCGGATCGCGCGCAAGTACAGTTCCGCCCTCGCGCTGGACGACGCGCATGCGCTTGGCGTGCTCGGCCCGAACGGCGACGGCACTGCGGCGCACTTCGGGATGACCGACGACGTGGACATCATCGCCGGCACGTTCTCGAAGTCGCTGGCGTCCATCGGCGGGTTCGTGGCCGCGAGCGAGAGCGTGATCCACTACCTCAAGCACCACAGCCGGCCGCTCATCTTCACGGCGTCGCTTCCTCCCGCCAACACGGCGGGGGTGCTCGCCGCACTGCAGGTGTTGCAGGACGAGCCCGAGCGGCGGGACCGGCTCTGGGCCAACACCCGTCGGCTGCACGAGGGCTTCCGTTCGCTCGGGTTCGAAATTGGGCCCACGGAGACGCCGATCGTCCCGGTGCTGATCGGGCCGCTGGAGAAGACGTTCCTCATGTGGCGCCGGCTGTTCGACGCGGGGGTGTTCACCAACCCGGTCGCGCCGCCGGCGGTGCCGCCGACCCAGTGCCGGCTTCGCACCAGCCTGATGGCCACCCACACCTTCGAGCAGATCGACTTCGCGCTCGAGCAGTTCGCGCGGATCGGACGGGACCTGGAGGTCATCTGATCGAGCCGCTGCGCGTCCGCGCGGCGCGCGAGCGGACCGACGTCAAGCGCTTCATCGACCTGCCCTACCGGCTGCACGCGCGGGACCCGCTCTGGGTCCCGCCGTTGCGTCGGGACGTGGCGCTCCTGCTCTCCCGCGACAAGAACCCCTTCTTCGAGCACGCCGAGGCCGAGTACTTCCTCGCCGAGCGCGACGGCGAGGTCGTGGGCCGCGTCGCCGCCATCAGCAACCGGCTGCACAACGAGACGCACGGCGACCGCGTCGGCTTCTTCGGCTTCTTCGAATCGATCGAGGATCAGGCGGTCGCCGACGCCCTGCTCCGCGCGGCCGGCGACTGGTGCCGCGCCCACGGCCACGATGTCCTGCGTGGGCCGGTCTCGTTCTCGGTGAACGACGAGTGCGGACTGCTGGTGGACGGCTTCGAGACGCCGCCCACGTTGATGATGCCGCACAACCCGCGGTACTACGTGACCCTCCTCGAACGGGCAGGCTTCGCCAAGGCGAAGGATCTCTGGGTCTACCAGGGCGGCCATCCCGACCACTACGTGCCTGTCCCCGAGCGGCTGGCACGGGGCACGGAGCTGATCCGCCAGCGCATGGGCATCACCCTCCGCCCGCTCGACATGAAGCACTTCGAGCAGGAGGTGGAGCGGATCAAAGAGCTGTACAACGCGGCCTGGGAGAAGAACTGGGGCTTCGTCCCGATGACCGATCACGAGATCGATCATCTCGCGGAGCAGTTCAAGCCGGTGGTCATCCCGGAGCTGGTGCCGATCGCGGAGAAGGACGGTAAGGTCATCGGCTTCGGCATCACGCTGCCCGACCTCAACGTGATCTTCCAGAAGAATCGCTCGGGGCGGATGTTCCCGATGATCCTCAAGCTCCTCTGGGCCCTCAAGACCCGGAAGATCCGCCGCGCGCGCATCCTGCTGCTCGGCGTGATGCCCGAGTACCGGGGCAAGGGCGTGGACGCCATGCTGTACCACTGGATCTGGACCAAGTCGGGCGAGCGCGAGATCTATTGGGGCGAAGCGGGGTGGATCCTGGAGGACAATCCCGCGATGAACGCCGGGCTCGAGAAGATGACGTTCAGGGTGTACAAGACATACCGGCTGTACGACCGACCGATATGAAGACGCTGGTCACCGGGGCGACGGGCTTCGTCGGCGGCCACCTCGCCGAAGCTCTCCGCCGCCGCGGCGATGAGGTCACGGCACTCGCGCGCTCGCCGGCCAAGGCGGCGGCGCTCGCACCGCTCGGCATCCGCGTCGTGGCGGGCGACCTGCACGACCGCGCCGCCCTCCGGCAGGCCGTCGAAGGACAGGACGTCGTCTATCACGTGGCGGGCGCCATCGCCGCGCGGAGCGAAGCCGATTTTCTGGTGGCCAACCGCGACGGCACCCGCAACGTGCTCGAGGCGGCGGAGCGGGCCGACGCGCCGCGCCTCGTGTTCGTCTCGTCCATGGCCGCGGCCGGGCCCACCATTCGCGGCCGTCCCCTTCGCGGCGACGAGCTCCCTCGTCCGGTGACGGCCTACGGCCGCAGCAAGCTCGCCGCCGAGCAGGTGGTGACGGCGAGCCCGGTCGCCTGGTCGATCGTGCGGCCGCCGATGGTGTACGGGCCCCGCGACCTCGAGGTGCTCAAGGTGTTTCGGCTGGCCCGGTTCGGCATCGCCCCGGTGCTGGGCGACGGCACCCAGGAGCTGAGCGCGGTCCACGGCGCCGATCTGGCGGATGCGCTGATCGCGGTCGGAACCAGCGCGGCCGCCGTTCGTCGGACCTACTACGCCTGCCACCCCGAAGTCTTCACTGGCGCCGAGCTGGCCCGGGCCATCGGCCAGGCCATGGGAAGGTCGCCGGCGGTGCTGCGTGTGCCGGCCACGATCGGCCGCGGCGTGCTCATGCTCACCGAGGCCGCCGCCCGGCTCGCTGGACAGACCACCATCCTGACCGCCGACAAGGCGAACGAGTTCTTTCAGCCGGCCTGGACCGGCGATCCGGCGCCGCTCACGCGGGATACGGGTTGGCGTGCCGCTCGGGACCTGCGTACCGGTCTCCGCGAGACCTACCAGTGGTACAGGACGGCCGGATGGCTGTAGCCGTGCAGCCGGCCCACCCGCTCGGCGCTCCGCCTCGCCGGCCCCAGCTGCTGCCGGTGGATCGCCTGCTTCTGGCCTATCTCACCATCGTCTGCGTAGTGGCGGTCCATCGGGCCCCCGCGCATCCCGCGTGCTGGTGGCTGGTCCTGGCCAACGTCTTGAGCGCCGTGCTCATCGTGCTGCTGACCACGCCCGGGCTCGGGCCCGTGGGTCGGATGCTGCGGGAGATCTACCCGCTGGTCCTGCTCGTCGGTTTGTACGGCCAGCTCGACATCCTCAACGCCGGCGGCGTCCGGGTGCACGACGCCGCCGTGCAGCGCTGGGAGCTGGCGCTGTTCGGGGGACAGCTCAGCCGCGAATGGTGGCAGGCAGCCCCGAGCCGGTTCTGGTCGGCCGTGCTCCACGGGGCATACTTCTCGTACTACTTCGTCGTGACGGTTCCCGCGCTGGTGTTCTTGGGCCGGGGCGACGTGGCCGCGGTCCGACGGTTCGTCCTCGCGGTGATGACCACGTTCGTCGCGTGCTACCTCGCCTTCATCTTCTTCCCGGTCGCCGGACCCTACTACACCTTTCCCCGCCCCACCGCGTGGTTCCTGGACAACGCGGCGGCGCGTCTCGTCTATCGCACCCTGGCCCAGGGGAGCTCCTACGGCGCGGCGTTTCCGAGCTCCCACGTCGCTGCCACGGTGGCGGCGGCGGTCGCCGCCTGGCAGGGATCCCGACGGCTGGGCCTCGTCCTGCTGCTGCCCACGGTGCTGCTCACGATCGGGGTGGTGTACTGTCAGATGCACTATGCGGTGGATGCCTTCGCGGGGTTGGCCGTGGGCGGCCTGATCGCAGTGCTGATCTCGAAGACGCTGTAGCCCACGGCGGTGGGGCCGGAAACAATTGAGGGGCCCGATGACGGGCCCCTCAATTCGCTTCTCGACCGTGCAGGACTACTGCACCTTGATCTTGCCGTGCATGCCAAGCGCGAGGTGCGGCAGGCAGTAGAACTTGTAGTCGCCCGTCGGTACGCCGGCGAAGGTGACCTTGTAGACGGCCTCGGGCTCGGTCAGCAGCGGACCCTCGAGGGGAGCCATCTGGTCGGGCATGCCGGCCTTCAGCTTGTCGGCCGCGCCGGCCGGGATGCTGTCCGCCCAGAACGAGACATTGTGGGGACCGCCGCTCTTGTTGTGGAAGTTCACCACGTCGCCCGCCTTGATCGTGAGCTCGGCGGGATCGAACTTGTACGTGCTGCCCTCGAGCACCATGTTCACGTCGTGGGTAGCGCCACCACCAGCGGCGGGAGCGGCCGCGGGCTGCTCTGCCGCCGGCTGCTCGGGGGTCGCCGTCGTCGACTGATCTTCAGCCTTCTTCTCGCCGCCACAGGCCGCCAGCACGATGGCCAGCCCCGCCACCATGGAAGTCACACGCATCGCCGCTCTCGCCTCCGAAAACAGGATAGTTGCGAACCTTGTGAACCCTTTCACAAGACTTCAAGTATACTGAGATACCCTTCGAAGGGAAGAGCCGGACATGCGAGCCACTGGATTAGGTTAGGACATCATGGCCACTACCGTCGAACAGCGCGCGGTTCAGCCGCTTTCGCCGCCGAAGGCTCCGCCCTGCCGGAGCCTCGGCGCCCAATGCAAGAGTCTCCGCGTGACCTTGCGGGTCGGCGAGCTCGAAGAGGGTCCCGACTCGCTCGATCACGAAGCCACCTGGCTGCTCGGGCATACACAGCACATCGATTTCCTGGAGCTGTGGGAAGGTGAGGGCGACCTGTACGTCGAGGCGGTGCTTCACGTCCCATGCAAGTTCTTGCACCAAGCCGGGCCGCAGGCCACTTGCCAGGCTCACGGTTTTACCGGTCCGGCTCCCCGCGGCGCCCGGCGCGCCCTTCAGCCCTTACAGCTCGGCCATGACCGGTTCGTGGTGGTCGAGGAATGCCGGAACGTCGTCCGGTCGCTGCCCATGCCGCCGCGCTCGCTCCCGGTGCTCGCCAACGGCGGCGGCGCGAGCCAGAATCCCTGTGCGACCGCCCCTTGCCGGACCGCGGACAATACCCGCAAGGCGGCCTGCTGTCGCGACCTGCAGGTCGAGATCATGTGTACCAAGGCGCAGCGGCGCCTGGAGGCGCTTGTGCGGTCACGGCGCTCGCCGTATCTCTGCAAGATCGAGCGGGGGGGCGATTACTCCCTCGAGGTGGAGATGATTTCCGCCTGCGGCTACCTCGACCAGGCCGACGGCGTCTCCTGCAGCCTGCACGGCAGGCACCGCGCGGACGGGCGAACCGCCAAGCCCGATCTCTGCTTCGAGTGGCCGCCCAAGAACCAGGGTCTGCATCCGGGGTGCGTCTTCGGGCCTCGGCGCCGACGGAGCGCCCGATCGTGAGCGCAAATGTGCAAGCAACGGGGAGTTGGCCGTCCTTCAGGGCGATCCGGCCTCCCGGGCGTCCTTCGGAGACCGCGTGGCAGGGAACACCTCTGGAGGGTCGGTGACTGACGACCTCGAGCAACTGTATCAGACCACGTATACTGCCGTCGTCCGCTTCCTGTACCGCAAGGTCTGGGACGCCGAGCGGGCGGAGGACCTGGCGCAGGAGGTATTCGTCCGCGCCCTGTCGCACCGGCCCGAGAAGCCTCGAGCCTGGGTTTTCGCGGTGGCGGCGAATCTGGCGCGGGACGAGGCCCGGGCGGCCATGAGGCGCAAACGCCATCTGACCCTGCTGAAGGGTGATCCGATCGCCCAACCGACCATGACGCCGGCGGCGGATGACACGGTCGAGCGCGACGAGCAGATGGCCTCGGTGCAGGAGGCCTTGAACACCCTGACCCCACGGGATCGGGAGATTCTCCTGCTCTGGGACGCGGGGCTGAGCTATCCGGAGATCGCCGCCCAGACGGGACTGGCGGTCGGGGCAGTAGGCACGACCCTCGCGCGGGCGCGCCGACGCCTGGTCGACGCGCACGACCGGCAGCAGATGCGAACGGGGACCGATGCGGCACATTCCTGAGGACGAGCTTCACGCCTATCTGGACCAGGGGCTGAGCCGGACGCAGTGCGTCGAGATCGAGAGCCATCTCGCCGACTGCCCGTCCTGCCAGGCCGCCCGCGACGGCATTGCCGCGCTGCGGGATCGAACGACGGCGTTGCTGTCGCGCCTCGCGCCTCCGCGCGGGTTCCCGCTCGCCTTCGAGGTGCTCAGGGATCGGGCCGCCGCGGCGGCGAACCAGCGGCGTCGCCGCCTGCAGGTGGCCGCATGGGCCGCGAGCCTGGTGGCCGCGGTCGGGTTGGGGTGGGGCGCGAGCTCGCTGCTTCGGTCGGGCGAGCCGACAAAGGCGCCGACCTCCTCGGTCGCGACCGCCCCGACACCGTCCGCGCCGGTCGCTTCGGCTCCGACCGTCACGCCGAGCGCCCCGGCCGCGCGCGAGGCCACACCGGCCCGTGCGGTGGCCGCGGTGCCGAGCCCGGCGCGAGATAGCGGCACCCCGCCCCGCGTCGTCCGCTCCCCGATCCGAGTGGCGGAAGCTGCGGAGTCGAGTGCCGCTGCGCGAAAGCGGGAGTCGGCACTGTCGGTGCTCGACCCCACCCCCGCGTTGGAGCTCACGCGGCTCGAGCGGCCCGCCGGCCGCTCGGATATCGAGCTGGGCGGGATGTGGCGGACCATGAGCTGGGACGGCGCCAAGGCCGAGGCCGGCGCCCGGCTGCCGCACATCGATGGGCTGCCGGTCGTGCAGGTGCAGGTCCAGAACGGGGAGCAGGGCGCGCGACAGGTCATGGTCGTGGCCCAGCAGCTCTCCTCCGGCCAGGTGATCCGCACCATTGAGGGACCGGCCACGGACGTCTCGCAGCTCCTGTCGCGCCGTGCCATGGCCGGCGTCGATTCCCTGGTCCTCCAGGGCGACACCAGCGGACTCGGCCGCGACCTCGATCACGCCATGGCCATGCAGGTCGGCGACCGGATGCTCGCCATCACCGGCGATCTGCCCTCCGACAGCCTGCGGGCGATGATCCGCCGGCTGAACGCGGAGATGCGGACGAAGTAGTCGCGCTCGGATGCCACTGAAAGCCGACGCCCCCCGAATCCGTTCGGGGGGCGTCGGCTTTCGTGCCTCTCCGGGCTGCCTACGGTCGGGGTTTCCCGCGGCGCTCGATCGAATCCGGCGAGACGTAGTCCTTGGGCGATTCCTCATGCTCGAACTCGGCCGACACCAGCGCGCTGACGTGGCCGCGCTCGCGCTCGAGCGTGATCTCGGCCAGCCGCGGCGAGATCATCGGGAAGTTACGCGCGAACAGCCAGTAGCTCAGCAGGTAGAGGCCGGCGAAGAGGAGCGTCGGCCCCAGCTCGGGCAGCTTGAAGACCGGTCCGGGCAGCGCGCTGACCGACGGCATGACCAGCAGATACCGCTCGAGCCACAGCGCCACCAGGCTCACCACCGCGAAGAACCCCAGGGTCGCTCTGGTCTTTTTCGGCGCCACGCCGAGCAGCCCGAAGAACGGCACCAGGAACATCCCGATGAACACCACCTTGGCGACCGGCAGCCAATGTCCCCACAGCCGGGCGAAGACGAATCCCGTCTCCTCGGGCAAGTTGCCGTACCAGATGACCAGGAACTGGGCCCACATGAGGTAGGTCCAGAACACCGTGAAGCCGAAGCACAGCTTGCCGAGATCGTGACGCTGCTTGGGCGACACCAGGTCCGTGACGCCGAGGTGCGACGCGCCATAGATCGTCATCAGCGCGAGCAGCATGTGCGCGCCCAGGAACGAGCCCATGAAGAAGAAGCCGCCGAGCAGGTTCGAGAACCAGTGCGGCTGCAGCGCCATGATGCCGTCGAAGGCGATCAGCGTGAGCACGATCGCGTAGAGCACCGCGTAGGTCGGGGCCAGCCGGCCGATGCGCTCCTGCTGCGCGAACTCGGCCTCCGTGCTGCCGTCGTACCCCCGGGTCCAGCGATCGAACAGCCCACGCCGGGAGGCGGGCACCACCGCGCGCACCGCGAGCATGTCCGGCACCAGGTCGGCGCGGATGAGTCGCCAGCCCACCAGCGTGAGCACGCCCAGGCCGATGAAGAGCCGCCCGAACATGAACGGGTACGACAGCCAGACCGCCTTGCCGTGCTGCAGCTCGTGGGCGGCCGCCTGCATCGGCCCGTAGATCGCGGGATAGCCCGCGGCGAAGATCAGCCAGCAGGCCGAGCAGGGAGACCGGGAGGAACGCGGCCGAGGCGGACGCGAACCGGATGATCATGCCGGACCATTTCGCGTTGGTGATCTTCTGCACCGCGACGAAGGCCACGCTGCCGGCGGCCAGGCCCGTGAAGTACAGCCAGTTCACGTGGAAGAGCTGCCACGCCCGATCGGCGGTGTCCCCGAGCAAGGCGCCCACGAAGAGGATGAGACCCAGGATGGTGAGTCCCGCGCCCAGGCCCAGGAACAGTTCGTAGCGGCCGGCCAGGGAGCGCTGGACCAGCCGCTCGTGCAGAGTCGGACTCATCGGGGCCTCTCTCCGGTCGACCCGGTGGCGCTCGGCGCGGGCGGGATGCCGGCCGCGGCGCCCGCCGGCTCGGGAGCCAGCGGCACCTGGCCCTGGAGCTTGCGGATGTGGTTCACGATCGCCCACCGGTCGGCGGGCAGGTACACCTTGTCGCCATAGCGCGGCATGACGCCCCGGCCGTAGCGGATGATGCTGTAGATGTAGCCGTCACTGTAGCCGCGCGCCCGTCCCGTGAGCAGCGACGGCGCGCCGATCCGGGACGAGACCGGCCCCTTCGCGTCGCCGGCATTCCCGTGGCACACGGCGCAGTAGTTCTGGTACAGCGTATCGCCCGCCGCGTCCACCTCGCGGGGAATGACGGCCACCTCGGGGCCGGAGGGCCACGCCTTGGCTTCGGCGCCGGCGCCCTGGGCATAGGGATTCCGGAGGGCGTCGGCCGTGGTGGTCTTGCCGGTAGTCCACTCGGACGACCAGTCGGGCTCACCGCCGGTCACCGGCACGATGCCGGCCGGCGTATACCGCGGCACCGCGCTGGTCTGGTACGGGCGCACGTACTTGGCGTGGATCATGTGGTCGAACCACGGGATCACGTGCCAGAGGTCGTCAGGCGAGGGCACGCGGTTGTACCAGAAGTCGCAGCCCGTGGTCGAGAGCGTCAGGGCCAGCAGTAGCGCCCGCGCCACCGAGCGCGCCTCAGGCCGCCTCATGGCGCACCTCCACCGCTCCGGCGGTCCGGAGCAGCTGCTCGATCGTCCGCATCTGGTCGCCCCCGGCGGGGACGAACACGCCGATGTGGTCGTCGCTGAAGCTCGGGTCATAGGCAATGCCGCGCTTGCCCATCAACACGGTGAACAGGGCCACGGCGGCGACCGTGCTGAGCGCGCCGAGCAGGATCGTGAGCTCGAAGGCGATGACGACGTACGGCGGGATCGAGGCGATGGTCTTGCCGCCCACCAAGGTCGGCCAGTCGAGCGACATCCAGATCGTCATCCCGAACCCGGCCGCGCAGCCCGTCAGGCCGCCGATCAGGGTGAAGAGGCGGACCGGGCTGACCGAGTGATCGAGCGCCTCCTCGATCTCGTGGAACGGCGCGGCCGAATAGACCACCAGGTTCCGGTGCCCCCGCGCCCTCAGTGCGCGAATCGCCTCCGCCGCGGCGTCCACGTGAACGAAGGAGGCAAGGACACCGGGCGCCCGGCGGGCCGGCTTCACGAAGGCCATCAGTGGTGCCCTCCCGCCCGCTTCCGCGGCATCGGGATCATCTCCTTGATCTCCTGGATCGCCACGACGGGAAAGCTCTTGGCGAACAGCAGGAACCACATCCCGAACCAGCCGAACGACCCCACGAGGATTCCCCAGTCCGCCCAGGTGATGTTCGGGTTCGACCAGGCCCAGGGGATGTAGTCGTTGCTGAGTGACGAGGCGATGATCACGAAGCGCTCGAACCACATCCCGAGATTGATGAAGATCGAGATGACGAACAGCGCCGTCAGGTTGGTGCGGATCTTCCGGAACCAGAGGAGCTGCGACACGAAGGCGTTGCAGGTGATCATCGTCCAGCCCGCCCACCACATCGAGCCGAACGCGCGGCGGAAGAACGTGGTCTGCTCGAACGGGCTGCCGCTGTACCACGCCACGAAGTACTCCATCCCGTACGCGTAGAACAGGATCGTGCCAGTCAGCAGGGTCAGCTTGGCGAGATTGTCGAAGTGGTAGGCCGTGATCATGTGCTCGATCCGAAGCGTCCGGCGGAGCGGAATGATCAGGGTCATCACCATGCCGAGGCCCGAGTAGATGGCGCCGGCCACGAAGTACGGGGCGAAGATGGTGCCGTGCCACCCGGGGACGATCGACGCCGCGAAGTCCCAGCTCACCACCGAGTGCACCGAGAGCACCAGGGGCGTGGCGAGCGCGGCCAGGTAGAGGTAGGCGCGCGAGTAGTGGCGCCACTGGTTATCGGTCCCCTGCCAGCCGACCGAGGCCAGCGTGTAGACTGAGCGCCGCCAGCCGCTCACCTTGTCGCGGATGGCGGCGACGTCGGGAATCAGCCCGAACACCAGGAACGTCGAGCTGACCGTGAAGTAGGTCGAGATCGCGAATACGTCCCAGATCAGCGGCGACTTGAAGTTCGGCCACAGCCAGCGCTGGTTCGGGTACGGCAGCAGCCAGTAGAAGATCCACTGCCGCCCGATGTGGATGATCGGGAACAACGCCGCCGTCATGACGGCGAACACCGTCATGGCCTCGGTGGAGCGGTACACCGCCGTGCGCCATGGGCTCCGGAACAGAAACAGGATGGCGGAGATCAGCGTCCCCGCGTGCCCGATGCCGATCCAGAACACGAAGGTCGTGATGTAGACGCTCCAGAAGATCGGCGGAGTGTAGCCGGCGTGCCCCAGGCCGTCCTTCACCAGGATGAGGAAGGTCAGCAGCCCCACCAGGAACAGCGCAACCGCGCCCAGCAGCAGCATGACGTAGCCGGTGGAGGGCTTCTCCAGGGTCGCGACGAGGTCACGGGTGACGTCCGCGTGAGTCTGGGTGAGCTCCAACTCGGGCTTCCGGGCGGCACTGGGACGTGCGACGACAGCCATTTGGTCAGGCCTCCACCGAATGCAGGACCTTGGCGAGGTAGGTGATCGCCGGCCGGACGTTGATCTCTTCCAGGACGTGATAGCCCCGGGGGTCCTGCTTGATCGCGGCGACGCGGCTCTCCGGGTTCTTGACGTCGCCGAAGACGATCGCGTCGGATGGACAGGCCTGGGCGCAGGCGGTGGTGAACTCGCCGTCCCGCACCGCACGACTCTCGAGCCGCGCCTGGTTCTGCGCGCCGCGGATGCGCTGGATGCAGAACGTGCACTTCTCCATCACTCCGCGCGCCCGCACGGTGACGTCGGGGTTGAGCTGGAGGTGGAGCGGCTCCGGCCAGGCGAGGTCGTTGTATTTGTACCAGTTGAAGTACCGCACCTTGTACGGGCAGTTGTTGGCGCAATAGCGCGTGCCGACGCACCGGTTGTACACCTGGCCGTTGAGACCGTCGGCCGTGTGATAAGCCGCGTAGACCGGGCACACCGGCTCGCACGGCGCGTTGGCGCAGTGCTGGCAGAGCATCGGGACGAAGCGAGCCTGGGCGCCTTCGCCGTCGGCTTCCCCGCCCTCCCAGTAGCGCTCGATCCGGATCCAGGTCATCTCTCGGCCCCGGAGGACCTCCTGCTCGCCGACAGTCGGGATGTTGTTCTCGGCGTAGCAGGCGGTGACGCAGGCCTGGCACCCGGTGCAGCGGGCCAGGTCGATCGCCATGCCCCACTGCGGGTGCTCGCGGGCGTAGTCTCCCTTGAGCGTCATCTGGTGCTGGGTCTCGCTCCAGCCCTTGAGCGCCTCCACCTCGAGCTCGGTGTTCACCTCGTGCTCGCCGTGCCCTTCCTCGAGGTACGCCTGCTTGACGGTGAGTCCCTTCTTGGCCGCCGCGAGCGGCATCGCCTCGGCGATGCCCCGACCGAGCTGTCGCGGCACGCCCTCAATCGTGGCGAGCCGGCGGAAGCCGCCGGTCTTCTCCAGCGTGACCCGAGTCGAGACATAGGGCAGGAAGTCGCCGGCGGGTGCGCCGAGCAGGTCCAGCGCGTTGGCCCCCCGGCCTTCAGCGAACGCCCCATAGGCGGTGTGCCCGAAGCCGAGCGGCATGCCGACCGCCTCGGCGTGCAGGCCGGGGTGGATATAGGCCGGGCCTTCGACTGCGCCGTGGGGCGAAATGAGACGAAGGATCTCGCCGTTCCGGATATCGAGGCGGCGCGCGGTCTCGGGGCCGACCTCGACCCAGTGGTGCCAGGTGATCTTGGTCACCGGGTCCGCGTTTTCGAGCAGCCACGGCTTGTTCGTCCCCCGGCCGTCATGCAGCATGCCGTGCGGATAGACGAGCAGCACGAACTCGCCCTTGCCCTCGAAGGCAGGCTTGGTGTAGCCCAGCTCCGACGCGCTCGGCGCGAGCGCCACCTCGGCGGCGGCGGACGCCTCGTCGAAGAGACCGCCCCGCTGCAGGGCCGAGCGCCAGAACTCGCCGGCGTCGCCCGCCTTGCGCTCGCCGGCGAGGCTCTCCCAGCGGCTTCGGAGATGGGCCTCCCACGAGGGAGCCGTGAACTTGGCCAGCGCGCCGCCCGCCTTCTTGGCGACCTGCAGGAGGATGTCCCCCGCGGCGCGGGTGTCGAATACCGGCTCCATCACGGGCTGCATCAGGCTCCGCACCCCGGTGCGAGGCGCGAGATCGTCCCACCGCTCGAGCGCGTGGCTCTGCGGCAGCAGGAGGTCGCACTGGGCGGCGGTCTCGTCGAGGAAGAGCGAGGTCGAGATCTTGAACCCGACCTTCTTGAGCCTGTCCGCGAAGCCCGAGGCCTTGGGCAGCGCGTACACCGGGTTGGCGTCGTGCACCACGAGAAGCGCGACCTGCCCGCCGTCGATCGCCTTGGTCAGGTCGCCGAGCGCGCCGTAGCCATCGGCCGCGGCCAGGTCGGCGCCGAACTTGACGGTCTTGCCGACGTTGCCCGCGACGAAATTCAGCAGGTTGACCGCGGCACAGAGCTGAGTCGCGCCGGCGTGCTGCGAGCCGACGCCGCCGGCGACCGCCAGGCTGGGCGCCGCGGCCGCGAACTCGCGCGCGATCCGCTCGATCCGCTCGGCAGGCACGCCGGTCTCCTGCGCGGCCGCCGCGGGCGTCATCTTGGCGAGGCCGGCCGGGAGCGCCGCGCCGCGCGCCGTCGCCACGGCGTTGGCCACGGCGAGCGCCACGGCCGCCTCGGTGCCCGGGCGGACGGACAGCCACTCGTCGGCGTTGAGGCCGGTCAGGTCCTGCCGCGGCGAGACGTAGACGAACTTCGCCACGTCGCCCTCACCGAACCCATGCGACGATGCGAAGCCGAGCTGGTGCTCCGTGGGGGAGAGCCAAGTGTCGAGGAAGTCGGCGCCGAACGACAGGATGTACTTCGCGCTCGCGAAATCGTGCGCCGGTAGCTGGTCGAGGCCGAACACCTGGCGATTCGCGGCGCGGATCGGCTCATGGTCGAACGGCTCCCAGCGCACCACCCGGCCCCCGGCCGCGCCAGCCCACTCGGCGAGCAGATCGGAGAACGTCCCGCGGCCCGCGCCGCTCAACACCGCGAGCTTTCCGCCCGCCTCGGTCACCTTGGCCGCGAATCGCGCGATCGCGTCGTCCCAGGTGATGGCGGTGAACTTGCCGTCCTGGCCCCGCGCCATCGGACCCTTGATCCGGCCCGGGTTGTACAGACCCTGGAGGGATGCCTGGCCGCGGGAGCACAGCTTGCCCTGGTTGGTCGGGTGCTCGGGATTCCCCTCGAGCTTGACCGCCCGACCCTCGCGCGTCCGCACGTGGAGGCCGCAGCCGGCCGCACACTCGGTGCAGGTGCTCGCGTAGAACGTCGAGACGCCCGGGATCTGGTCTTCGGACTGCACCAGGTACGGCACCAGTCGCTCGACGCTGCTCGTCGAGCAGCCCGAGAGCGCCAGCGCGCCGCCGCCCGAGGCGCCGAGCACCGTGAGGAACTTCCGGCGATCCATCCCCGATGGGGAGCTCACATCAGACATCGCGACTCCTGACCGGCGCTAGTAGTGGCACACGGAGCAGTCGCGCGAGACCTTCCGCTCGACGTGGCACGTGATACAAAAACCCATGTTGTTCACGTTGTTCACCTTGTAGACTTGCGGCATGCGGCTCACGTCGCCGTGGCAGGTAGTGCAGGCGTTGGGGCCCAGCGCCTTGATGTGCCGCTGGTGCGGGAAGTGGGCGTGGCGCGCGAGATAGTGGACGCGCACCCACTCGACCGGCTTCTTGTCGGTCCAGGCCTGCCGCACCTTCTTGATCTCGGTCTTGGCACCGCTGTCGCTCCCGCTCACGACCAGGTGGCAGCCCATGCAGGTCTGCATCGACGGAATACCGGGCTCGGGCGACACCGCCACCGAGTAGTGGCAGTACTGGCACTGCATCTTGAACTGGCCGGCGTGGATGTCGTGGCGGAAGAAGATCGGCTGGCGAGGGCCCTTCAGCGATCCGGTATCGATGGTGGCGGGGGCCGTGATCGAGTCGGCGGGGCTCTTCGCCTGTTGGGCCTGCGTCGAAGTGCCTCCCACCACTAGGGCGGCCGCGAGCGCCGCGACGACGCCGCCGCCGACCACGAGAGCCAACGTACGCATGATCGATCCCACGCTTAAAGAAGGGCCGAGCGCGCTCGTGAAATCATTCACTTGTGTGCGCGATCAGAAGAACGCGCCCGGCCGAGGGCGCGCCGAAGTATATTTCGCGCATCCGATTACACAACCCGACGAACGTGCCATTCCGACTTCGTTAGTCGGGATCTGATGCCTCACCGCCGGCGCGCCGCTTCGGCCGCACCTGCGGCACGCGGTGCGGCGTGGGCCGCTCCGCCAGCCATTCCGCCTTGCGGCCCGCCAGACGCAGAAAGCTCTCGACCGCCCGCTTGTCGTCCAGCGCCAGCCAGCACCACTTGAGCGGCCCGGTGCGCTGACCCGCCTCGATGGCCCGGAGAATGTCGGCCGGCGCGCGGCCCGCCTTGCGCAGCCGGTCCTCTTCCGCGTCGCTCATGGTGAACGTGGCCGAGAGTCCGTCGCCCACGACGTGCAGCCAGCAGAGCTTCCGGTTCCCCACCCCGTATTCCCACGCCCAGCGCCAGCTGGGGCCCATGTAGCGCACCGCCTCGGCGACGCCGGGGAGCGCCGTGAGTCCGTCGCGCAGTGCCTTGAACCGCGCCGCGGCCGCGGCGGGGAGATCCTTGCACGGCGCAGCGGCCGCCGGCTCGACGGTCTCGTCGGCGTAGCGGTTGGCGGACCAGTAGGCGCTCGATCGCCGTTGCATCATATCGCGTCGTCCCCTGACGGATCTTCTGAGGATCTTCGTTGGACGGCGGCGTTCCCGCGAAGGGAGCGCCGACGCGCTGCAGATAGCGGGCGACCTCGATTCCCATCGCGCGCACCAGCGAGGCCTCGCGCCCGTCTAGGTCGGCACGGAAGACGATCTCCCGGAACGAGCGCATTACGCTCTCCGACCGGCGGGTCTTGAAGAAATCGATGGCCCAGAGCGCCCGGTGCCAGTCGTCGAACAGCTCCTCGAGCTGCGCCGACGTGGCGGGCGCCGCCTCGCGGCGCGGCGGCTTGAGCGGCGCGTCCTCGCCGCCGCGCGCGTTCCACGTCTCGTAGCCCATGATCGCGACCGCCTGCGCGAGGTTGAGCGATGGGTGGCTCGGATTGGTGGCGATCGTGACGACGGTCCGGCACAGGTCCAGCTCGGCGTTGGTCAGACCGCTGTCCTCCCGCCCCGCGATGATCGCCACCGAACCGACCTCGAGGTCCCGCACGACCTCCGCCGCCGCCTCGCGCGGCCGGAGCGTGCGCCGCTTGGCCGCCCGCTCGCGCCCGGTCAGCACGAACGTGGACACGCAGTCGCCGATGGCCGCCTCGAGCGACGGCAGGATCTCGATCCGGGCCACGAAGTCCGCCGTGTTGTGGGCGATGCCTTCAATGCGCCATGGATCGAACACCTCGGGGTCGACCAGCCGCATGCGGTCGATCCCGAAGTTGCGCGCGATCCGCACCGCGCTGGCGATGTTGACGATGTCCTGCGGGTTGACCAGCACGAGGATGGGCGACGCAGCGGGCGTTCGCCGCCCCGACTCATCCCTCGCCGAGGAAGGAGACGTCATGCCGCTTGGCCCTGAGCGCCGCCGCGAACCCGGCCTTCTCGACGGCCTTCATGTAGGCTTCCTTCGGCTCGACCTGCTTCGAGTCCACCAGCTCGATCAGGGCGTCGTTCAGGGTGATCATGCCCACCTTGCGGTTGGTCTGCATGACCGAGGGAATCTGGAAGGTCTTGCCCTCGCGGATGAGGTTGGAGATCGCCGGGATCGTGAGCAGGATCTCGCGCGCGGCCACGCGGCCGCCGCCGATCTTCTTGCAGAGCGTCTGGGAGATCACGCCGCGCAGGGACTCGGAGAGCATCACCCGCACCTGAGACTGCCGGTCGGGCGGGAACTGGTCGATGATCCGGTCGACCGTGGACGCGGCGGTCGTGGTGTGGAGCGTGCCGAACACCAGGTGGCCGGTCTCGGCCGTCTCGATGGCGATCGACACGGTCTCGAGGTCGCGCATCTCGCCCACCAGAATGATGTCGGGGTCTTCGCGCAGGGCCGCGCGGAGCGCGTGCTTGAACGAGCGGGTGTGGAGCCCGACCTGCCGCTGCGTCACCAGACACTTCTTGCTCTGGTGCACGAACTCGATCGGATCCTCGATCGTGATGATGTGGTCGGTGCGGGTCCGATTGACCAGGTCCACCATGGCGGCCAGCGTGGTGCTCTTGCCCGAGCCGGTGGGTCCGGTGACGACGACGAGCCCCTTGGTGAGGTAGCAGAGGTTCTGGACTTCGCGGCTGATCCCCATCTCGTCGGCCGTCCGAACGGTCGTCGGGATGACGCGGAAGACGGCCATGGGGCCGAACCGGTCGCGGCCCGCGTTGCAGCGGAAGCGGGCGAGCCCCTCGATCTCGTAGGCCCAGTCGGTGTCGCCGGTCTCCCGGAATTCGCCGATATCCCGAGGCGACATGATGCTGGTGAGCATCGCGTCGAGTCGGTCGCCGGGGATCGGCGGCCGGTCCTGGCGCGCCAGCGCGCCGTGGTGGCGAAGCAGCGGCGGCTCGCCGCTGCGGAGATGGAGGTCCGAGGCGCCGGAGTCCACTAGGAGGCGGAACAGCTCCTCCATGACCTCCCTCGCCTCGGCCAGTTCGGCCGCGCTGCGTCCGCCCAGCGCCCCGGCCTGGGGCGCAGCGCCGCCGCTCGCTCCCACGGCCCGCACCACGACGGCCGGGCCGCCGGCACCCGGGGTCAGGGCCACGGTCACTTGCCCGCTGGGCGAGCGGTAGGGAAACGTCAGCGCCTCCGCCCCGCCGAGCCGGGTAGCGGAGTCCGCGTCGGCGACCTCGCGCACGAGGGTGAGGATCTGCGCGTCGGTCAGCGGGTCCTTGGTGAGCGCGCGGGTGGCGCCGTTCGCCACCAGCGTGGCGGGCTTGCCAACGACCAGCTGGAGCGCGTCGGCGCGCTGCTCGTACAACACTTGGATCAGGCGATCGAGCCGGGCCACAGGCAATCTCAGTCGAGGGGGCGCGCGAGCCGGACGCGCGACTTGTTGACGTACCAGCTCACGTCATCGGTATCGATGGCGAAGAAGATGCCGGCACCATTCAGGTAGTCGAGCGTGCGGCTCCGAGAAGGCGGCAGCTCGAACGCGGCCCGACCGCGGTATTCCGCCCCGCCCTGCGTCACCACCTCCAGCTCGATGTGCCGCGCCGCGGTGACGCGGTCCGGATCGGTCAGGGTGACCTGGTTCCGACACGAGACCACGACGACCTGGGACTTGGGCACGAACGACACCGCACCCTCCAGGGTCAGGGCGAAGAAGGTGTCGTCCCGGTTCAGCATCTCGAGTACCGTTTCCGGGCCGGGTGGATAGGTCGGGCGCGCGTACAAGTGCAGGTCGCCCGCGAGGACGATGCCTTCCGCCAGTACGACTTCGGCGGGCACCTTGGTGGTGATTCCCCACTCGTTCATGGGCGTTGTCCGGGCGAGTTGCCGGAAACTGCGGACAGGCGGTCATCGCGGCAAGTGGGCATCAGCCGCGAATCTCCACGCCGGCCAGGCGTTCGGTCCGGCGGATGGGGTCGAGATAGTCCGCGGTCTCGCCCAGCGCGAGCCGCGCGGCATGCAGCACCGCCGCGCAGCGCTCGATGAGCGGCCCTTCGACGCCGGTCTCGGTCAGCAGGCCGGTGGCGATCCCGACGTCCTTGTCCAGCAGCGCCAGCCGGAACGTGCGCGGCCACGTCCCGGTGAGGACCCGCTCGGGGACGAGGGTGTCGCTCACGAACGACCGGCCGCTCGAGGAGTTGATCACCTCGAGCGCGCGCCGGGCGGGGACACCCGCCTTCACCAGGGCCGCCATCCCTTCGCCCACCGCAATGATGTTGAGCGCGAGGAGGGCGTTGTTCACCGCCTTGAGCGCGTCACCCGCGCCGACCGGCCCCACGTGGTCGATCCGCTTGCCGAACGCGGCGAGCAGGGGCCGCGCCCGCTCGAACGTGGCGGAATCCGCCCCGACCATCACCGTGAGCGTGCCGGCCTCCGCGCCGTTGGTCCCGCCGCTCACCGGTGCGTCCGCGAAGGCGACGCCAGACGCGGCGAGGCGCTCCGCGATCCGCCGCGAGGTCGGCGGATCGCCGGAGGTGCAGTCGAGCAGGAGAGCGCCGGGCCGGAGGCCCGCGAGCAGGCCGTCCGGCCCCTCCAGCAGGGACGCGACGTCGGCCGACGTGCCCAGACAGGTGATCACGACCTCCGCGGCGGCCGCGGCGGCGCGCGGCGTGGCGGCCACGGTGGCGCCGTGGCGCTCGGCGAACGCCCGGGCGCGCTCCGCGGTCCGGTTCCAGACGGTGAGCGGTCCCCGGCGGACGAGGTGCGCCGCCATCGGGGCTCCGATGGCGCCGAGGCCGAGGAAGCCGACGTGCATCGAGCGGACGTCCTTTCGGTGCGGAGTGGGAAGGAACGAGCGAATACTAGCGCGCCCGCAACCGGGCGGTACTGGGGTAAATTTGTGGCGACCATGGGCGCGCGCATCCTTCACGTCGATCTGGACGCCTTCTTCGTCGAGGTGTGCCGCCAGCGGCACCCCGAGCTGCGCGACATCGAGCTGCTGGTGGTCGGCGGTCGCCGCGATCAGCGTGGCGTCGTCCAGTCTGCGTCCTACGGCGCCCGCCGGTTCGGCATCCACGCCGGCATGCCGATCGCGCAGGCGGTTCGCCTCTGCCCCCAGGCCACCTTCTTCCAGGGCTCGTTCCCGCACTATCGCGACGCCTCGCACGCGGTGCGCCGGGTGCTGGAGCGGTTCTCGCCGACCGTCGTGATGGCCTCGCTCGACGAAGCCTACCTCGACTTCGCGGGCACCGAGCGACTGCACCCCGTGTCGCTCCTGCCGGTGGCCGAACAGCTGCGCGACGCCGTGCGGGCGGACACGGGGCTCGACTGCAGCGTCGGGATCGGCCCCAATCGGATGATCGCCAAGCTCGCGTCGGACGCGGCCAAGCCACGGGGTTTGATGGAGGTGCGCGCGGGGTGGGAAGCGGGGTTCCTGGCCGGCCTGGCGCTGAAGGCGATGCCCGGGGTCGGCCCCAAGACGGCGGAGCGCTGGGCGGAGCTCGGCCTGGTGGACGTGTGGCAGATCCAGCGGATGGAGGAGTCCGCGCTCGAGCGCCTGATCGGCCGGGAGGCGCGGGCGCTCAAGCGGCGGGCCGAGGGGTACGGCGGCACGACGCTGCGCGGCGACCGGCTGCCCCGCTCGGTCAGCCGCGAGACCACCCTCTCCCGCGATCTCCGGGACCCCGTGGCGCTGGAGGCCACGCTGTCATTGCTCACGGCCCGCGTGGCGGGTCAGCTCCGGGAGGAGGGCCTCGTCGCCCGGACGGTCAGCCTCAAGCTGCGCCACGACGACTTTCACACGGTCACGCGGCGGCACACGTTCGAGATGGCGACGGACCTGGACGGCGAGCTCTATGGCGCCGCGCGCGACCTGTTCCGGGCGGCCTTCGCCGACGTGCGGGACCGCAATCGCGGCGTGCGCCTCATCGGCATCGCGGCCACCAATCTGGGCGTCGCGGCGGAGGCGGACCTGTTCGAGGCGCCGGCGCGCCAGCGGCTGCGCGATCTTTCGGTAGCGGTGGATCACCTGCGCGAGAAATTCGGGTTCGGCGCCGTCACACCCGGCAGCGCGCTCCGCGCCCGGCGGCGCCCGCGCGAGTGATCGGCTCGGTCAGCCGCCGCGGTGCAGGTCCTTGTCCTCGAAGCGCAGGCCAACCGTGCCGTCCGGCGCCGTGACCTGCGATCCCAGCTCGCGGAAGGTGGCCGTGCCGACACCGCGGGTCCACGCGCTCACCGTGCTGTTCTGGTAGAGCCGGTAGTAGCCGATAAACACCCGGCGGGCTCCGGGCCGCACCGCGCAGCCGCAATCCACCGCCCCTTGCAGGCCCGCATTCACCGTCACCCGGAGCAATTGCGTGCCGGCGTTGGTGACAAGCGGCGCGAAGTAGGCGCCGTCCGTAGTCCGGCTCGCCGCCCTGGCACGCACGGTGCCCGAGGGCCCTCGCAGGACCGTCGATCCCCGCATCTCCTCGCCCATCGGCGTCCCGTTCGCCGAGAGCGGCCGCACCAGCTCCCACTGCGCCACCAGGGTCCGTCCCCGCGCCACCGGCAGTCGCACGCTCGCGCCCGGCGCGACGCTACGCGGCGCGTCGTCGCCGACGCTGAGCCGCACCGGCGCGGCCAGTTCGTTGGTGAACACGAGCCGCGGCCGCAACAGCAGAAACACGCCCGCGCCGGCCGCCGCGATGAGCAAGACCAGGAGCATCAGCGCCAGACGTGGCACGCCCGGCGCGGCGACCGGCGGACCAGGCGTGGCGGCGTCGCGGTCGGCGATGGTCATCAGCGGACGGGGAGGATCCCCTGGAGTGGGTTGCTCGGCCGGGCGCGCTGCCGGCGCGACGGCTCGTCATGCGGCGGCGTTGGCGGACGGATGAGCGACCGGTCGGTGACCGCGAAGACCACGGCGCCGCTGGTTGAATCGATTCCGGTCGGGTCGAGATGGAAGCGCCCGACAGCCCCGGCGGAGTCGCGTACCCGGACCTGACTCCCCGGCACGGCGGCGTAATAGCCGAGCCGGAGCGAGTCGCCCGGCGGGATGACGCAGCCGCACTCCGTCGTGTCCCGGCCGATGACGACCGAGGCGCTGACCGGCCGGCGCGAGCGGTTCACCACCATCGGCGAGAATCGCCGCCGCCCATCCCGCGCCGCGATGACCTCGCCGCGGATGTCGCCCCGGACCTCGTCGCTCGCGATGGTCCCCTCGAGGGCCGCGCCGAGCATTCGTCCGTCCGCGGTGCCCGGCCGCACCATCGCCCATTGCGCCTCGAACGCCTGCCGCGGCCGGAGCGGGAGACGCAGGCTGTCACCGGCGCCGACGGTGACGGCGGTGTCGTCGAGCGTGAGCGCGATGGGCTCGGTGAGCCGGTTGTACACCAGCAGCGTCGGGTGCGCGGCCACCGGCACCGGCCGCGGGCGCACCGAAGCCCAGAGTGCTCCGACGGCCGCGACCAGGCCGAGCGCGACCATGGTCCGCCGCCGACCGATCGGCCGCCCCGCCGGGCGCACGGCGCGCGGCATCGCGGCCGTCGGCGTCTCGTCTTCCGACCGCGGCGAGTGCTCGCCGGACCGCGGCGTCGACGCCGCCCCCCGACCAGCGCGGAGCGCATCGAGCACGCCGCGGGCGTCGGGAAAACGATCGTCGGGATGCTTGGCGAGGCAGCGGACGATGACCGCGGAGAGCCACGGCGGAACGCGGTCGCGGGAGAGCGTCGCCATCGGCACCGGTTCGTGCAGATGGCGCGTCACGATCTCCTGCGAGTCGGCGCCCCCGAACGGCGGCGCGCCGGTGACCATCTGGAAGAGGACGACGCCCATCCCGTACACGTCGGTGCGGGCGTCGACGTCCTGGCGGCCGAGCGCCTGCTCGGGGCTCATGTAGAGCGGCGTGCCGACGATGTAGCCGGTCTGGGTGTGGCCGGCCGGCCCGTCCAGGTACTTCACGATGCCGAAATCCACCAGCAGCGGGCGCCCGGTGGTGCCGTCGATGAGGATGTTGTCCGGCTTCACGTCCCGATGGACCAGGCCGTGCTCGTGGGCGTGCTGCAGGGTCTCGAGGATCGGCTCCGCGATGGCCAGGGCCCGCTCCACCGACAACGCGCCGTCGGTGCGCAAGAGCTCCGCCAGCGTACGCCCCTCGCAATAGGGCATCACGTAGAAGACCAGGCCCTCCGCCTCGCCGACGAAATGGATAGGCAGGGTGTTGGGATGGCTCAGGCGGGCGATGGCCCGCGCTTCCTGCTTGAAGCGCGCGAGCGTCGCGGAGCTCCAGGGGATGTCATCCCGCAGCACCTTCACCGCGAGCCGTCGGTGCAGGTCCTCGTCGCGTACCTCGTACACCTCGGCGAAGCCGCCCTGGCCCAGCAGCCGGACGACGCGGTAGTTCCGGCCGAGGGCGCGCGCGAGCGCCTCGGCTCGGCGGGGCACCACAGCCCGCGCCTGGGGGGCGAGGTGCTCGCCGCTGAACAAGGCGAGGCTGCCGGGACCGCACCGGGGACAATGTGTGGTACCGTCGGCCAGCGGCGCGTGGCAGGATGAGCAGACCAGCAACGGCGGTTCTCCTATCGAAGCCCCGTAAAGCTTAACCCCGCCGTGGCCGGGCGGGAGGGCGGCGACACCGGCGACTGCTCGAGGACAGAGCGGTGCATGTTTGGCACAGTCTTGGTGATTTCATGCCATTACGAGGCCATATTTTGCACTAGTGGCCCAGACAAATTTGCCTAACCTGCACAATCGGCTTGACACCCACTGGATCGCCCCATATACTCCCCATCGTCGAACGCACTGATCCCCCGATGGCGAGACCGGGCATGCGCCAGCCAAACCGAAATCGCACTCTGCCCGACCGCGAGCCGCCCGGGGCGATGGCACTCTGCGCCGTGCCTCCGACGCCCCCGCGGCCCCCAGGCGACGCGGGGGCGTCCCGTTTGTAGTCGACGACCACCCTTTACCCCGAGCGTGAGAACCGCCATGGCCACGACCGCCCGCACGAGTGCCCAGCAACGGATCACCCAGACGAGTGAGGTAGGCAAACTGCTCGACCTCATCCGCCAGGAGAACATCCAGGTGGTGGACGTGAAGTTCTGCGACCTCCCGGGCACCTGGCAGCACTTCTCCATCCCCGCGTCGACGCTGGACGAGGAGATGATCCGCGAGGGGCTGGGCTTCGACGGCTCGTCCATCCGCGGCTTCCAGGCGATCAACGAGAGCGACATGCTCCTGCTGCCGGACGTGTCGACGGCCTTCGTCGATCCGGTGCTCGAGGTGCCGACGCTCTCGCTCACGTGCGACATCTACGATCCGCTCACCCTGGAGCCCTATTCCCGGGACCCGCGGTTCATCGCGTTCAAGGCCGAGGAGTACCTGCGGACCACCGGCATCGCCACCGCGTCGTTCTGGGGCCCCGAGGCGGAGTTCTTCATCTTCAACAACGTCCGTTTCGATCAGAACGCGCACGAGGCCTACTACCACATCGACGCCGAAGAGGGGGTGTGGAACTCGGGGCGGAACGGCAGCAGTCCCAACCTGGGGCACCGGCCGAGACACAAGGAGGGCTACTTCCCCGTCCCGCCCGCCGACCGGCTGCAGGACGTACGCTCCAAGATCATGCTGGCGCTGATCAAAGCCGGGGTCCCGGTCGAGGTGCAGCACCACGAGGTGGCTACCGCTGGTCAGGCGGAGATCGACTTCAAGTTCGGCACCCTGGTCCAGACGGCCGACCGGCTGATGGCGTACAAGTACGTGGTCAAGAACGTCTGCCACAACCTGGGCTACACGGCCACCTTCATGCCCAAGCCGCTGTTCGGGGACAATGGCTCGGGGATGCACGTCCACCAGTCGCTGTGGAAGGGCGACACGCCGCTCTTCTACGACGAGAGCGGCTACGCGCTGCTGTCGGAGACGGCCCGACACTACATCGGCGGGCTCATCGCTCACGCGCCTGCGTTGCTGGCCCTCTGCGCTCCGACAACCAACAGCTACCGCCGCCTGGTCCCTGGATTCGAGGCGCCGGTCAACCTGATGTACTCGGCGCGGAACCGCTCGGCGATCTGCCGGATTCCGACGTACTCGAGCAGCCCGAAGGCGCGGCGGGTCGAGTTCCGTGCGCCCGATCCGACGGCCAACCCCTACCTCGCCTTCTCGGCCCTGCTCATGGCCGGCCTCGACGGCATCCAGCGGAAGCTCGAGCCGCCCGCGCCGATCGACGAGGACCTGTACGAGCTGCACGACGAGCGGAAGGCGTCGATCAAGATGGTCCCGGGGTCGCTGGCGGAATCGGTCGCCGCGCTCGAGGCGGATCACGAGTTCCTGCTCAAGGGCGACGTGTTCACGTCCGACGTGCTCGACACCTGGATCACGATGAAGCGCACCAAGGACATCGCGCCCATCAACCTGCGGCCGCATCCGTACGAGTTCTTCCTCTATTACGACGCGTAAAGAGGACGGAGAGGACGGAGAGGACGGACAGGGACTGCCGCTCGGACAGGGTTGCCCTGTCCGCCTCTCCGTCCTCTCCGTCTTCTCCGTCCTCTCCGTCTGCTCCCCTCTGCTACATTTCTGCCATGTCCAACCTCAGAAGCGCCGCGATCACCGCCGGCGTCCAGCGCGCGCCCAACCGGGCCATGCTCCGCGCCGTGGGCTTCGGCGACGCCGACTTCGGCAAGCCGATCATCGGTATCGCCAACGGCTACAGCACCATCACGCCCTGCAACGCGGGGCTCGACGTGCTCGCCGACCGTGCGGAGGTGGCGGTGAAGGCGGCCGGCGCCATGCCGCAGGTCTTCGGGACCATCACCGTCAGCGACGGCATCTCGATGGGCACCGAGGGGATGAAGTACTCGCTGGTCTCCCGCGAGGTCATCGCCGACTCGATCGAGACGGCGTGCGGAGCCGAGAGCATGGACGGCGTCGTCGCGATCGGCGGGTGCGACAAGAACATGCCGGGGGCGATGATCGCGATCGCCCGGATGAACATCCCGGCCATCTTCGTCTACGGCGGCACGATCAAGCCGGGACGCCTGGCGGGCCGCGACCTCACCGTGGTGAGCGCGTTCGAGGCCGTGGGACAGTTCAGCGCCGGCCGCATCGGCGAGAAGGAGCTGCTCGAGGTCGAGCGCCATGCCTGCCCCGGCAAGGGCTCGTGCGGCGGGATGTTCACGGCCAACACCATGTCGTCGGTGTTCGAGGCGATGGGCATGAGCCTGCCCCGGTCCTCCACCATGGCGGCCGAGGATGCCGAGAAGGCCGAGAGCGCCGCCCGCTCCGGCGAGGTGCTGGTGAACGCGGTGCGCCGGGGGATCCTGCCCCGCGCCATCCTCACGCGGCAGGCGTTCGAGAACGGGATCAGCGTCGCCATGGCGCTCGGCGGCAGCACCAACGCGGTGCTGCACCTGCTGGCCATCGCCCACTCGGCCGGGGTGCCGCTCGCGCTCGACGACTTCGAGGCGATCCGCGCTCGCGTACCCGTGCTGTGCGACCTCAAGCCGTCGGGCCGGTACGTCGCGACCGATCTGCACGCCGCCGGCGGAGTGCCGCAGGTCATGAAGATGCTGCTGGCCCACGGCCTCCTGCATGGCGACGCGCTGACGATCACCGGCGAGACCATCGCGGAAAGCCTGCGGGACGTTCCCGCCAACCCTCGAGCCGACCAGGACGTGATCCGGCCATGGGCGCGTCCACTCTACGCGCAGGGCCATCTGGCCGTGCTCCGCGGCAACCTCGCGCCCGAGGGCGCGGTCGCGAAGATCACCGGCGTCAAGGAGCCCCGCATCACCGGGCCGGCCCGCGTGTTCGAGTCGGAGGAGGCATGCCTCGACGCCATCCTGGCCGGCCGGATCCGCCCGGGCGACGTCATCGTCATTCGCTACGAGGGACCGCGCGGCGGACCGGGCATGCGGGAGATGCTGGCGCCGACCTCCGCGATCATCGGCGCGGGGCTGGGCGATTCGGTCGCCCTGATCACCGACGGACGGTTCTCGGGCGGCACCTACGGGCTCGTGGTCGGCCACGTCGCGCCCGAGGCGGCGGCTGGCGGACCGCTCGCGCTCGTCGAGGAAGGCGACCGCATCACGATCGACGCCCACGAACGCCTTCTCGCCGTCGACCTCGGCGCGGACGTGCTCGCCCGCCGGCGCGACGCGTGGACGCCGCCGGCGCCCCGCTACACCGCCGGCGTGCTGCTCAAGTACGCCCGTCAGGTCTCGAGCGCGAGCCTGGGCGCGGTGACGGATCTCTAGCCCGGCGTCGGTCGGCACCCGGCCGAGGGTCGACCGGCCACACTCCGCCGCTCGAGCGAGCCTGAGCGGTCTCGTGGCCGTGATCTCGCTCGTGCTGTTCGTGGCGCTCGCGATCGCCGTCCAGGCGGGGTGGACCGAGGCGCTCGACGTCCGTCTCATGCTGGCCATCGGGACCAACCGTCCTGCCTGGGCCACGCGGCTCCTGCAGGCCGCGAGCGTGATCGGGTCGGGCGCCGTGGAGATCCCGCTCGGGCTGTTTCTCAGCTTCCAGCTCGCGCGGATCCGCCGACGCGGCGAATCGGCCGGGTACGCCTCGGCGGTGCTGAGCGGCTGGGCCGTGTCGGCGCTGGCCAAGCTCCTCTTTCGGCGCACGCGGCCGCACGTGATCCCTCGTCTGATGCGCGGCGCCGGCTGGCATTCCTTCCCCTCTGGCCACGCCACCCTCGCGCCGCTGGTGTTCGGGCTGGGCGCCCTCATCTGGGCGTCGCCCTGGTCCACGCGGACGCGCGTCGCGTTGCTGGCCGCAGCGGCGACGCTCTCCATCCTGGTGGCCTATTCGAGAGTCTACCTGGGCATGCATTGGCCGAGTGATGCCGCCGGCGGCCTGCTGCTCGGCACGGCCTGGGCGGCCATGTGGGTGTGGTGGTGGGAACGCACGAGGATCCTGGACCGACGGAGCAGCGCGCGACACGACCAGGACCGCGCCGCGTAGCGCGGCGCCGCCGCTATACCGTCTCCTTCACCACCTCCCGCCCCGCGCGCACCAGCCCGGCCACGCGCTCCCCAATCGCCCGCGTGCCGAGCGTCGTCTCGCCCGGGCGGGCGATGTCGGGCGTCCGCGCGCCGGCGCTGATCACCGCGTCGACCGCCCGGTCGACCGCGTCGGCCGCCTCTAGTTGCTTGAGACCGTGGCGCAGCAGCATCGCCGCCGAGGCGATGGCGCCGATCGGGTTGGCGATCCCCTTGCCCGCGATATCGGGGGCCGAGCCGTGCACCGGCTCGAACAGCCCGGGACCATCCCCGATGGAGGCCGAGGGGAGCAGTCCGAGCGATCCACTGAGCACGGCGGCCTCGTCGCTCAGGATGTCACCGAAGAGGTTCTCGGTGAGCAGCACGTCGATCGCGGCAGGCTCCGCGACGAGCCGCATCGCCGCGTAGTCGACGTACAGGTGCTCGAGCGTCACGTCCGGATAGCCGGACGCGACGCGCGTCACCGTCTCCCGCCAGAGCTGGGAGACCTCCAGGACGTTCGCCTTGTCCACCGAGGTCACCCGACCGCGCCGTCCCCGTGCCGCCTCGAACGCGACCCGGGCCACGCGCTCGATCTCCGGGACCGAGTAGCGGAGGGTATTCACCGCCGCGTCCCGCTGCAGCGCGCGCGGCTCGCCGTAGTAGAGCCCGCCGAGCAGCTCGCGCACGATGAGGAGGTCCACGCCGTCGAGCCGTTCGGGGCGCAGCGGTGAGGCGTGCCGCAGCGCCCGGTGGACCACGACGGGCCGCAGGTTCGCGTAGGCGCCAAGGAGCTTGCGCAACGCGAGCAGCCCGGCCTCGGGGCGCCGGCGTCCTTCCGCCGTCGCCAGCGACGGGTGGCCGACGGCGCCGAGAAGGACCGCGTCGGCCTGCACGACCGCGTCCGCGGTCGCCGCGGGGAGTGAATCGCCGGCCTCCGCCACGCCCGCCGCGCCTACAGCGTACGTCTGGCGTCTCGAGCGTCAGCCCGTGGACGTCCGCGGCGGCCTGCAGCACCCGCACCGCCTCCAGGGTCACCTCGGGGCCGATACCGTCGCCCGGCAGGACCGCGATCACATAGCGGCTCATGCGCCGGCTCCGCGCAGCTCGCCTCCCGCCGCCGCTCGAACGCCGCGATGCTCGGCTCATTCAGGAGGGTCTTGCCGATCTCGTCGAGCCCGCGGAGCAGCATGTCGCGGCGATACTCGTCCATTCCGAATCCCGAGTCGAAGCCATCGCCATCGCGCACGCGCTGCTCCACCAGATCCACGGTGAGCGTGTAGCCGGCGGCCTCGGCCCGGCGCGCGAGAACCTGTACCTGCGGCTCCGCTAGGACCACGGGCAGCAGCCCGTTCTGACAGCAGTTGTTGTAGAAGATGTCGGCAAACGACGGCGCGATGATCACCCGGAAGCCGTACTCAGCCAGCGCCCACGGCGCGTGCTCGCGCGAGACTGCCGCACCCGAAGTTGGCGCCGGTGATGAGAATCGATCGCGCCCGCGGCCTCGGGCCGATTCAGCTCGAAGCCGGGATTGGGCGACCCGTCGGGCAGGTAGCGCCAATCGAAGAACAGCGAGGGCCCGAACCCGGTGCGCTCGATCCGCTTGAGGAACTGCTTCGGAATGATCTGATCGGTGTCGACGTTCGCGCGGGGGAGCGAGACGGCGCGTCCGGTGTGCACGGAGAAGGCTGCATACGCCCTTGGATAAATATGTCGAGCTGGGAGCGCCTGCTCGAACAAACGAGATTAAGTCACTTGTGGAAATCGTTGTTCTGCATAGTGTTAGCATCAATCAACTAAAGTACATCAGAGGCCTGCATACGGCAGTCACACTCGCTGGATTTCGCGAGCATCACCCTCGCATGTAGCTGCGCACGTCGACCAGTCGCCCTTCTACGGCGGCCGCGGCCGCCATCATCGGACTCACGAGATGCGTGCGCCCGCCCTTCCCCTGCCGACCTTCGAAATTGCGATTCGACGTCGACGCGCAGCGCTCCCCCGGCCCCAGGATGTCGTCGTTCATACCGAGGCACATCGAGCACCCGGGATTGCGCCACTCGAAGCCCGCCTCGGTGAAGATGCGGTCGAGCCCTTCGAGCTCCGCCTGCGCCTTCACCCGCTGCGAGCCCGGCACCACCATCGCGCGAACTCCGCCCGCCACTTTCCTTCCCCGCGCCACCTTGGCGGCTTCGCGAAGATCTTCGATGCGGCGCGTTGGTGCACGAGCCCAGGAACACGCGGTCGACCTTGAGGCCCTCGAGCGGCGTGCCCGGGCGGAGCCCCATGTACTCGAGCGCCCGCGCGTACGACTGCCGGTCGGCCTCGGACGGCGCGTCGGCGGGATCGGGGATCCGCTCGGTGATCTCGGCCGTCATGCCCGGATTCGTCCCCCAGGTGACCTGCGGGCCCAGTCCCGCCGCGTCGATCGTCACGACCCGATCGTACTCGGCTCCGGGATCGGTTCGAAGCAGCTCCCACCCGCGACGCGCGTGTTCCCACGCCTGCGCGAGTCGGGGCCCTGGGCGGCCCTGCAGGTACGCGAAGGTGGTGTCGTCGGGTGCGACCAGGCCGGCGCGGGCGCCGGCCTCGATGGACATGTTGCAGACGGTCATCCGTCCTTCCATCGACAGGTTGCGGATGGCGTCGCCCGTGTACTCGATGACGTACCCGGTGGCGCCCTCGGTCCCGATGCGCCGGATGAGGGCGAGGACCAGGTCCTTCGCCGTGACCCCCGCGGCCGGCACGCCCGTGAATCGGACCTCCATCGTCTTCGGCCGCGCCTGGACGATGCACTGGGTCGCCAGCACGTGCTCGACCTCGCTGGTCCCGATCCCGAAGGCGAGCGCGCCGAACGCGCCGTGGGTCGACGTGTGCGAGTCGCCGCAGACGATGACCATGCCGGGCTGGGTGAGGCCGAGCTCGGGGCCGATCACGTGCACGATGCCCTGCTCCGCGCTACTCGAGGTCGAACAGCT
The DNA here is from genome assembly GCA_963697755.1 of uncultured Gemmatimonadales bacterium. Classification (GTDB taxonomy): domain Bacteria; phylum Gemmatimonadota; class Gemmatimonadetes; order Gemmatimonadales; family GWC2-71-9; genus CAVVWJ01. The sequence continues at coordinate 63,653 of CAVOPE010000007.1, forward strand.
CGACCCCGAACTCCCGCGCGTTGCTCACGAGCGCCGCCACCTGGCGGGCCGCGATCTGATCGGCGATGGGAAGCCGGCGGTCGCCGGTGGGCACGTTGTGGTCGACGGTGGCCACCGTGAGCTCGGGCCGCCGCACGCGCCGTCCCGCGAGCCGCAGGCCCTCGAACGCCTGGGGGGAGGTGACCTCGTGGACGAGATGCAGATCGACGTAGAGCAGCGAGGGGCCAGCCGGGTCGGCTGCACTCCCGCCTCCGTCACGACGTGGGCGTCCCACACCTTGTCGACCAGGGTGCGCGAGGTGCTCACGAGACCGTCGCGGCCTTCCGGGCGGCGGCCGCTCCTTGGGCTCCGGGGCGGTCTGTCGGGCAGCCTTGCCCTCCTCGGACCACGGCATCATCGCCCGGAGCTCGCGCGCCGACCTGCTCGATCTGATGGTTCTTGTCGGCCTGGCGCATCCGTTCGAAGTTCGGCCGCCCGTGCCGGTTCTCCGCCAGCCACTCCTTGGCGAACGCCCCGTTCTGGATCTCGTCGAGGATCTTCCGCATCTCGGCCCGGGTCTCGTCGGTGACGATCCGCGGTCCTCGGGTGTAGTCCCCGTACTCGGCGGTATCGCTGATCGAGTAGCGCATGAACTGCATGCCGCCCCGGTACATCAGGTCCACGATCAGCTTGAGCTCGTGAAGGCACTCGAAGTAGGCCATCTCCGGCCGATACCCCGCGGCCGTGAGCGTCTCGAACCCGGCCTTCACGAGCGCCGTCACGCCGCCGCAGAGCACCGCCTGCTCGCCGAACAGGTCGGTCTCGGTCTCCTCGCGGAAGGTGGTCTGGATGACTCCCGCCCGGGTACAGCCGATCCCGGCGGCGTACGCCAGCGCGTTGCCCAGCGCCTGGCCGCTCGCGTCCTGATGGACGGCGACGAGCCCGGGCACGCCGCGGCCGCCCTCGAACTCGCTCCGCACGAGATGGCCGGGCGACTTGGGCGCGACCATGCTGACGTCCACGCCCGCGGGCGGGGCGATCTCGCCGTAGTGGATGTTGAACCCGTGGGCGAACATCAGCGTCTTCCCGGGCGCGAGCCCCTGGGCCACCCCGCCCTCGTACACGGCCCTGCCGTCCTGGTCGGGCGTGAGCATCATGATCACATCGGCCGCGGCCGCGGCGTCGGCAACGGGGCGGACGTCCAGGCCCGCGGCGGTGGCGCGCGCCCACGAGCCGCCGCCCGGCCGGAGGCCGACGACGACCGACGCGCCGCTGTCGCGCAGGTTGAGCGCGTGGGCGTGGCCCTGGCTGCCGTAGCCGATGATGGCGAAGGTGCGTCCACTGAGGCGCCGACGGTCGGCGTCGGCGTCGTAGTACACGCGCACGGGATCGTTCGACATGGTCTCCGTCTCTCGTTAGATGTTCGCCGGCACGCTCGCGCCGGTCTCGGCCAGTCCGGTCTCCAGCGCGACGGCGCCGCTCCGCGCCACCTCCAGCACCTCGAACCGCTCGAGCGCGCGGATGCAGGAGAGCACGAACGCCTCCGAGCCGGTCATCTCGACGATGGTGGCCTCGGGGTTGTCGTCCACCACGGCGGCGTGGTAGAGCTGCACCACGTCGAGCAGCTCGCCGTAGCGCTCGCCCGTGGCGCGCACCTTCACCAGCGCCAGCTCGCGGGTGACCCCGTCGCGCGCGGGAAAGGCGACGGCGGCTCGGCACGCCCACCAGCTTCTCGCAGCTGCTGCACGGCCCGGTTGGCCGTGGCTTCGTCGGAGTGAATCATGATGGTCAGTCTCGAGACGCCCGGCGTCACCGTCGGACCGACGGCGAGGCTGCGTACGGGCAGGTTCCGCCGCCGGAGCAGTCCGACGGCACGGTTGAAGGTGATCAGACGATCCTCGAGCAACACCGTCACCGCGCGCATCGTGGTCATGCGCTGACGGTCTCCGACTCGATCGGCTCGCTGAGCGAGGCCCCCGGCGGGATCATCGGGAACACGTTGGCTTCCTGCTCGATGAGGAACTCGACCAGGACGGGACCCGCGTGGGCGTGGGCCGCGCGCAGCACCTCATCCACCTGCTCGGCGCGCTCCACCCGCCACGCCGGGATGCCGTACGCCTCCGCCAGGGCGACGTAGTCGGGGCTCCAGATCGGCGTCGCCGAGTAGCGGCGGCCGTGGAAGAACTGCTGCCACTGGCGCACCATGCCGAGGTAGCCGTTGTTGAAGATCGCCATCTTCACCGGGATCTGCTCCTGCACCATCGTGGCGATCTCCTGCATGTTCATCTGGAAGCCGCCGTCGCCCGAGATGGCCCACACCGGCTCGCCCGGCCGCGCCAGAGTGCACGCCGATCGCCGCCGGCACGGCGAAGCCCATCGTGCCGAGCCCGCCCGACGTGATGTGGGTGTTGGGCCGCTGATAGCGGAACAGCTTGGCCACCCACATCTGGTGCTGACCCACGTCGGAGACGACGGTGCAACGCCCCGCGCTCGCGTCCTCGAGCGCCCGCAGGATGCCCTCGGGCGCCAGGTCGCCCTTGAAGCTGTCCACCCGCGGCCGCACGAAGCTCGCGATCTCGCCCCGCCAGGTGCCGCAGTCACGCGGCTCGATCGTCGCGAGCAGCTCGCGCAGGATCGTCCCGCGCGTCACCCACCAGACCGACCGTGACCGGCACGTTCTTGCCGATCTCCGAGGGGTCGAGCTCGATGTGGACGATCTTCGCGCCGCGGGCGAACGCCGCGAGGTTGCCGGTCACCCGGTCGTCGAACCGGAGCCCGATCCCGATGATGCAGGTCGGCCTGCTGGATCGCCCGGTTGACGTGCACTTCGCCGTGCATGCCGGGCATGCCCAGATGCAGCGGGTGCGACTCCGGGAACGCGCTGATCCCGAGCAGCGTGGTGATGACCGGTATGCCGGTCTGCTCGGCCAGGGTCTTGCAGCTCGTCGTACGCGTCGCCAGGATGACGCCGTGGCCGGCCATGATCAGCGGCCGCTGGGCGCGCCCGATGAGCCGGCTCGCCTCCACGATGGCCATCGGCGTCGGGCGGCCCACCAGCCCCGCGCGGCGGGCCTCCGGTACGCGCGGCGCCGGGTCCGTGTAGGCCAGCTTCTGGTTCTGCACGTCCTTCGGCACGTCGAGCAGCACCGGGCCGGGCCGACCCTCACGCGCCACGGCGAACGCCTTCACGCACCGCGTCGGCCAGCTCCTCCACGTCCTCGACCAGCCGGCTGTGCTTGGTGATCGGCTGGGTGATGCCGATGATGTCGGTCTCCTGGAACGCGTCGCGCCCGATCATTGCACGCGACACCTGGCCGGTGATGGCCACCAGCGGCGTGCTGTCCATGTGCGCGGTGGCGATGCCGGTCACCAGGTTGGTGGCGCCCGGCCCCGAGGTGGCGACGCACACGCCCGGGCGGCCGCTGGCGCGTGCGTAGCCGTCGGCGGCGTGCGCCGCGGCCTGCTCGTGCCGCACCAGCACGTGCCTGAGCGCCGGGTACTCGGGCAGGGCGTGGTAGAACGGCATGATCGCGCCGCCCGGGTACCCGAACATGAGATCGACCCCCTCGTCCAGCAGGGTGCGGCAGAGGATCTGGGAGCCGGTGAGCTGCTCCGCCATCAGACGCCCCACAGTAGACGGCGTTGAGCGAGCTGGCCTCGAGGCGGTCCGCGTGGTGCGCCTTGTTGAGGGCATGCACCAGCGCGCGGGCGCTCGCCTCGACGATGTCGGTGGACGCGCCGTTCCCGGTGAGCGACTTGCCGTCCACCTTGACCTGGAGGAACACCTGGCCCACGCTGTCGCGTCCGGGCGTGAGCGAGCGGAGGGTCAGGCTCAGCACCTCGATCGGCCGCGTGAGGATCTCGCTGATGGCGGTGAACGCGGCCGCGATCGGGCCGTCACCGGTGCCCCGCGCCGACCGCTCGCCCGCCCACGGGCCGGTCATCCGTACCTCGGCGGTGGGGGTGATGCTGCCGCAGACGACCCGCAGGTGAGTGAGCTGGTATTCCTCGGGCGCATCGTGGAAGCTCTCGTGTACCAGCGCCAGCAGGTCCTCGTCGAGGATCTCGCGCTTCCGATCGGCCAGGGCGGTGAACTGCCGATAGACCTCCGCGAGCTGCACCTCGCTCAGGTCGTAGCCCAGCTCGCGGTAGCGTCGTTCGAGCGCGTGCCGGCCCGAGTGTTTGCCGAGCACCAGCGTCGAGCGCGGGATCCCGACCATCTCCGGCCGGATGATCTCGTAGGTGAGCCCGTTCTGCAGCATGCCGTGCTGATGGATGCCGGCCTCGTGGGCGAATGCGTTCCGTCCCACGATCGCCTTGTTGGGCTGCGGGAAGCTGCCGGTGAGGTAGGAAAGCAGCTGGCTGGTGCGGTAGATCTCGCGGGTCTCCACGTTGCACCGGAAGCCTAGCGCCGAGCCGCGCACGTGGCTCGCCATCACCAGCTCCTCCATCGCCGCGTTGCCGGCCCGCTCGCCGATGCCGTTCATGGTGCATTCCACCTGGCGCGCGCCCGGCCGCGATCGCGGCCAGGGAGTTGGCCACCGCCAGTCCCAGATCGTCGTGGCAGTGCGCGCTCAGCACGACGCGGTCCGCGCCCGGGACCTTCTCCAGGATGTCCCGGAACATCCGGCCGTACTCCTCCGGCATGGCATAGCCGACCGTGTCGGGCAGGTTCACCGTGGTGGCACCCTCCTGAATGGCGACCTCGACGATCCGGCAGAGGAACTCGGGGTCGGTCCGGCTCGCGTCTTCGGCGCTGAACTCGACGTCGTCCGTGTACTGCCGGGCCTGACGGATGGCGGCTCGGGCGCGGGCCAGCACGTCCTCCCGCGTGGTCCGGAGCTTCTCCTTGATGTGGAGATCCGAGGTCGAGATGAAGACGTGGAGCCGGCCCCGCGCCGCGGGGCCGATCGCCTCGCCGGCGAGCTCGATGTCCCGCTCATGGCAGCGCGCCAGCGCCGCCACGACCGGGCGCCGGATCTCGCCGGCGATCTGCTGGACGCTCCGGTAGTCGCCCTCCGACGCCGCGGGGAACCCGGCCTCCATGATGTCCACGCGCAGCGCATCGAGCTGGCGGGCGAGGCGGAGTTTCTCCTCGGGGGAGAGACTGTTGCCGGGCGCCTGCTCGCCGTCGCGCAGGGTGGTGTCGAAGATCAGGACGTCGGGGATTGCCATAACGGGGTACCGGCTCGGCTGAAGGTGAAACGAAAAGCGCCGCGGACTTCGGGTCCGCGGCGCCGGGGCAGTCTGTCGAGACGTTGCTACTGTCTCACGTTGCTCGTGTTGGCACGCCGCGAACCCCTTGCTCACCGATAAGGCCGGTAAGCAACAGGCTAAGGAGCACGATGACGAGCGCGAGGCTGAGCAGCATGGTCTGGGCTGTGGTCCTGATCGCTGGAGTCGCCGCCGGGCCGCTGCGGCACCGGCTATTTACACAGGCTAACGTGCGGACCGTGGGGGTGTCAAGTGGGCGCCTCCGCTTGACATATTCATTGGCGTGAATAATAATCCATCCATGAGCATGCTGCGTACGCCGGCCGACGTCCTTATTGATCTCGCCCGCTCCAGGGGAGCGACCGGGTAAGCGAGCGATTTCGCGCACCATCCCCGGCCCGCTCCCACGAGGAGTGGGCCTTTTGCTTGCCCCGCATCGGCCTCTCCGGCCGCCAGGGGCGCTCACCGCAGGAGGTACCATGGCCGCCCCTGGGCAGCGGATCCACCCGGCCGGTTCCCGTCCGACCGACCCCCGACACGCCGCGACCTCGGCCGACGAGGCGCTCGATCCCACGCGCGAGCACGACGCCTGCGGCGTCGGGTTCGTCGCGCACGCGTCGGGCGTGCGCTCGCACGAGGTCGTCTCCATGGCCTTGGCGGCCGTGGCCCGGGTGGCCCACCGCGGCGCCGCGTCGACGGACAACTCCGGCGACGGGGCGGGACTGCTGACCCAGATACCCCACCGCCTGTTCTATCGCGACGCCTATCGTCTCGGCCTGCATCTGCAGCCCGGCCTGCCGTTCGGCGTCGGCAGCTTCTTCCTGCCGCGCGAGCCGCAGGCGCTGGGCGAAGCCGTGGCCATGATCGAGACCGTGCTGGCCGAGGACGGGATCCCCTTCCTGGGCTGGCGCGACGTGCCCACCAATCCCGCCGCCCTCGGCCCCACCGCGCTCGCGTCGTGCCCGGTGATCCGGCAGGTGCTGGTGGGCCGCCCCGCCCTGGCGGCGGACGAGGAGCAGTGGGAGCAGTCGCTCTACCTCGCGCGACGAGAGATGGAACGACGCGCGGGCGAGCGCAACTTGCCCGGGTTCTACGCCTGCTCCTTCTCCTGCCGCACCCTCGTCTACAAAGCGCTGCTCACCGGGACCCAACTCCCCGCGTTCTTCACCGACTTCAGGTATCCCGAGTACGAGAGCGCGATCGCGGTCTTCCACCAGCGCTACTCGACCAACACGCTGCCGAGCTGGCCGCTGGCGCAGCCGTTCCGGCTGCTGGCCCACAACGGGGAGATCAACACCCTGTGGGGCAACCGGAACGCGATGACGATGCGGCAGCCGATGCTGTCGTCGCCGATCTGGGGCAAGAAGATCGAGCGCCTGCGGGAGGTGATCTGGCCGGAGGGCAGCGACTCCGCAAGCCTCGACAACGCCATGGAGCTGCTGACCCGGTCGGGGCGCGACGTGGTGCACACGTCGATGATGATGGTGCCCCAGGCGTGGGAGAAGTATGCCGATCTCGATCCGGCGGTGAAGGCGTTCTACGAATACCACCAGTGCGTGCTCGAGCCGTGGGACGGCCCCGCGGCCATCGCCTTCACCGACGGCGTACTCTGCGGCGCGTCGGTGGACCGGAACGGCCTCCGCCCTTCGCGGTACAAGGTGCGCCGCGACGGGCTCGTGGTGTCGGGCTCCGAGGTCGGCCTGGTCGACCTCGATCCGCGCGAGGTGGTGGAGTGCGGCAAGGTTGGACCGGGCGAGGTCCTGGTCGTGGATACTCGCCGAGGCGAGGTCATTCGGAACGTCGATGCGAAGCGCGAGGTGGCGGGACGCCGCCCCTACGCCCGCTGGGTCGCCCGCTACATGGCGACGCTCGCGCCCGATCCCGCGCGGGTTCCACCGGTGCACGCCGGCGAGGCGCTCACCCGGGCGCAACGCAGCTTCGGCTACGGGTTCGAGGACCTCCGGCTCGTGCTCGAGCCGATGGGCGGGACCGGCGCCGATCCGGTCTGGAGCATGGGCGACGACACTCCGATCCCTCCGCTCTCGGCGGTGCCGCAGAGTCTGTACGCCTACTTCCGCCAGCGATTCGCGCAGGTGACCAACCCACCGATCGACTCGCTGCGCGAGGCGATGGTGATGTCGCTCCGAATGCACCTGGGCCGCCGCGGCTCGCCGCTGCTCGAACGTCCGAGCTACGCCCGCATGCTCCGGCTCGAGCACCCCGTGCTGCTGGCCGAGGAGATGACGGCGCTCCGGAACGTGGCCGGCTTCTCGACCGTGACGCTCGACGCGCTCTGGGACACCACCCGCGGGCCGGACGGCCTCAAGCCGGCGCTCACCGCGCTCCGCCGCGCGGCGGAGCGGGCGGCGCGCCGCGGCGCGCACATCCTCATCATCAGCGACCGCTCGGCCGACGCGACCCGGGCGCCGATCCCGATGCTGCTGGCGATCGGCGCGGTGCGCCAGCATCTCGTCCACACCGGCCTGCGCGCACGCGTCGGCCTCGTCGCCGAGGCGGGCGACGCGTTCGACATCCACCACTTCGCGACGCTGATCGGCTACGGCGCCGAGGCGGTTCACCCCTGGCTGGCCCTCGAGTCCCTCGACGGCGTGTTCGGCGAGGGCCGCGAGCCGTCCCGGCGCGAGCGCGATGCCGACGCGACGCCGAGACCGTCGCCCGCGGAGGCACGACTCCAGTACCGCTCGGCGGCGGAGAAGGGTCTGCTGAAGATCCTCTCGAAAATGGGCATCTCCACGCTGAGCTCGTATTGCGGCGCCCAGATCTTCGAGATCCTGGGGCTGGGACACGAGGTCGTCAGCACCTGCTTCGCGGGCACCGCCTCGCCGATCGGCGGCATCGGCTTCGAGGAGATCGCCGAGGACGTGCTCACGCGGCACCGCGCGGCCCACCCCGCGACGGCGGAGGTCGTGTCCCTGCCCGACCACGGCCGGGTGCGCTTTCGCAAGGATGGCGAGGACCACGGCTGGGCCCCCCCGGTGGTGGTGGCGCTGCAGCAGGCGGTGAAGACCAACGGCGCGGACGCGTATGGCGGCTTCCTGGTCAAGAACTCGGGCCGCCGACCCGCCGGCCCGCGCGATCTCCTGGCCGTCCGGCCCGGGACGCCGGTGCCGCTGGACGAGGTGGAATCCGCGGAATCGATCCGCACGCGGTTCGTGTCGTCCGCCATGTCGCTCGGCGCGCTCTCGCCGGAGGCGCACGCGACGCTCTCGATCGCCATGAACCGGATGGGCGCCCGCTCGAACTCCGGTGAAGGCGGCGAGGACCCGCACAACTATCACGGCTTCGCCAACGGCGACCGGGCCGACAACCGGATCAAGCAGGTGGCGAGCGCGCGGTTCGGCGTCACCACCGAGTACCTGACCCGCGCCGAAGAGCTCGAGATCAAGATCGTGCAGGGCGCCAAGCCCGGCGAAGGCGGCCAGCTCCCGGCGCACAAGGTGACGGACCTGATCGCGCGTCTCCGGCATTCGGTGCCGGGCGTGGCACTGATCTCGCCGCCGCCGCACCACGACATTTACTCGATCGAGGACCTGGCACAGCTCATCCACGACCTCAAGACCGTGAACCCGCGGGCTCGGGTGGGCGTGAAGCTGGTGAGCGAGACCGGGGTCGGGACGGTCGCGGCCGGCGTGGCGAAGGCCTACGCCGACTACGTCCTGATCGCCGGTCATAACGGCGGCACCGGGGCGTCTCCCCTCTCCTCGATCAAGCACGCGGGCTCCCCGTGGGAGCTCGGGCTCGCCGAAGCCCAGGCGACGCTCGTACGGAACGGTCTCCGCCACCGGATCGAGGTCCGCACCGACGGCGGGCTCAAGACCGGGCGCGACGTCGTCATCGCTGCGTTGCTCGGCGCCGAGAGCTACGGCTTCGGGACGGCACCGCTCGTGGCCATGGGCTGCGCGATGGCGCGGCAGTGTCACATCAACACGTGCCCGACCGGGATCGCCACCCAGCGGGAGGATCTCCGCACCAAGTTCAAGGGCACGCCCGAGCAGGTCATCGGCTACTTCACGCTGCTCGCCGAGGAGGTCCGGACGATCCTCGCTGGGATGGGTGCGCGCAGCCTGGACGAGATCATCGGCCGGAACGACCTGCTCCAGCGGGTCGAGCGGCCGGACGTGCCGCGGGCGCAGATGCTCGACCTGTCCATGCTGATGGCGCCGCCGGCGTTGGAGACCCCGCCCGGCCATCCGGCACCCGCCCGGCGGCGCACCGAAGCCCGGAACGACCGGCCCGGCGTGGTCTCGCTCGACGCCGAGATCCTGGCCGACCTCGAGCCCTATCTCGAGAGCGGGCTGCCGTTCTCGGGGAACTATCCGATCCACAATCACCACCTGGCGGTGGGCGCCCGGGTCGCCGGCGCGATCGCCGAGCTCCATGGCGACGCGGGGCTGGCGCCAGGCTCCGTCCGACTCCGCTTCACCGGCAGCGCGGGACAGAGCTTCGGGGCGTTCACCTGCCGGGGGATGCACCTTGAGCTGGAGGGCGAGGCAAACGACTACGTGGGCAAGGGGCTGAGCGGCGGCGAGCTGACCATTCGGCCGTTCCGGCGGGCCGCCTACGCGGACGTGTCGCATCAGCACCTGATCATCGGCAACACGATCCTGTACGGCGCCACCGCCGGCAAGCTGTTCGCGGCCGGACAGGCGGGCGATCGATTCGGGGTGAGGAACTCCGGTGCGGTCGCGGTGATCGAAGGGGCGGGCAACCACTGCTGCGAGTACATGACCAGTGGCATCGTGGTCGTGCTGGGCCGCGCCGGCCGTAACTTCGGGGCCGGGATGTCGAACGGTGTCGCCTATGTGGTCGACGAGGCCGGCACGTTCGAGACCCGGGTGAACAAGGACATGGTCGAGCTGAGTGCGCTCGACGAGACCGACATCGTCTTGCTGCAGCGGCTGGTGCGGGAGCACGAGGAGAAGACCGCCAGCCCGCGCGCCCGTCGCATCCTGGTTCAGTGGGACCAGTTCGTACCGCTGTTCCGCCGTGTGTCACCCAAGGGGGCGGAGGCGCTGGTCGCCGCTACGCGTGAGGGTTACCTGCAGTCCGCGGCGACTGAGCCCGAGCCGGTGCTGGCGCGCCGGAGCGCCTGAGTCACCGGGCGATCTGGCGCGCGTCCGGGCCGGCTCTTCCAGGTGAAGGGCCGGCCCTGATGGCTTGCAGTCGGGAAACGGCGCGCCCAGCGGTCGCGTAGAGTGCGCTTGCGGGATTCCTCGAAGGCACCTGGCCCGCCGGGAGCATTCAGGTGCCCTGAGGTTTCACGTCGGTCTACTGAATCGTCGCTCCATACGTGAACGGCACCGCGGCGCCGTTCGCGTCGGCGATGGTCGGCATCAGCGTCGCCTTGCTCCAGCGGGTACCGAATCCGACGATGCTGATCGAGCCGGCGCTGCCGGAGCTGAGCGTGACCGGCACGACATTGGATCCGCCGCCATTCGACGGCGTGAGCGCCACCAGCGCTCGCCACGCAAATCCGTCCGCGCCGTCGAAAGCTGAGGGTGAGCGTTCCCCGGGCCCCGCCGGGCACGAACTCGACGAAGTTCGCCCCGAGTCCCCAGGGCGCCAGGTTGGCCACCTTCTTCGTGCTCGCCGTCACGCTCACTTCTACCGGGTAGCTCGAATGCGTCGCCCGGATGCGGTTGTTCGGCAGCGGAATCAGCGACGCGGCATCCGTGGTGAAGTCCGAGATGCCGAGCAGGTACTCGGCCGGCGCGAACAGCTTCATGGCCTCCCAGGAGCCGCCGAACGCCACGCTCCGGACGGCATCCGCCGTGGTCCGTGTACGCGCGGCGAGCCAGATCCGCCGGGTCACGTCCGTCCCGTAGGTCTCGCTCAGGTAGTTCATGAAATAGGCCGAGCCGTAGACGTAGCGGCTGAAGATCGGCAAGTCCGGAGTCGACAGGAAGAACGGGAATGTACCAGTGCCAGTCGTTGATCCCGTCATAGACCGCGTCCTCCGCCCACGTCGCGTGCGACTCGAACAGCCAGCCCGACTGGAACACGTTGATGTTGAACTGGCAGGCGTGCATGAACTCGTGGGCCTGGGTGACGCGGAGGGCGCCGAGCCGGATCGTCTCCGTGCCGGTCACGTCAAGGTCGTTCGGTGGGAAGCCGGCGAAATCGTTCTCGACCTCGATGTAGCCCGATGCGGTGCCGCGCGGCACGGGTGACGTCGCCAGGAGCTGCACGTTCTCCGGATAGGTTACGCCGTAGAAGGCGAAGTCCCGATAGTAGACATGGAACTTGAGCCTCGGCGTCCCGACGGGCGCCGGGTAGCCGAGCTGGACCACTTCACGATTCCACACCTCTTCCCAGCTCCTCGCCGCCGCGTCGATGAAATCGGGGACGCTGTTCCGGTCCGCGTCCAGCGAGGGCACGGCGTTGTTGCCCTGGCGAGTGTAGTGGAGGACGTAGTGCTGGGTGGTGACGGAATCGCCGAGGTTGCCGCGCCCGTTGCGCCTGATGTCGAGAATCTCCTGTTTGGTGGACGCGCTCAGCTTGTCCCAATCTCGCGCCATCAACACCATCGAGTACGTCGCGTCCTTGCCTTTGGCAGTGGACCGGTATTTGGCGGGCAGCTTGGCCGGGGCCGAGACCGCGTATTGCCGATAGCGGTTGGCGTTGTCGCGATCGACCAGGCCGGCGGCATAGTCGCCCTCGATCAGGTCGAGCGAGTTCTTTCCGTTGCCTTGGCCGCCGGCCGCGAATGCGGGGCCGGCCGCCGACGGCGCGGTCGGATCATCGGCTCGGTCGAAGCAGGCAGAAAGGCTCAGGGAAGTCAGCAGGACGGCGCAGCACCACAGACGAGGGGACATACGGAGCTCCTGAACGGCGGAGGCATCGAGAGGTGATGAATGGCCGGCCCAGGGCTTGGAACTGGCGGCCTCAGAATCTGTGGCTCTCTCGGCTTTCGCGAAAGGAGCCGAAGGTCGCTGACCGACTCGGATTGAAACATCCATGCGGGTCCCCTGCAACAACTTGCGCCAGGTTTCTGGACAGGCCCCTCTTGCGCGAGGCGGTCCTCGGAAATAACTTGCTGGCCAGCAAGCAAGCCTCTCTGGAGCCGCCATGCCCCAACGGATCGAGAAGGAACGCAACGCCGCCCGCTCCCGCGCCGCCATCCTCGACGCGGCCGAGCGGCTCTTCGCCGAGCGCGGCTACGACGCCACCAGCCTGACCGAGGTGGGCGCGGCGGCGGGCGTGAGTCGCGGCACCCCCGGCTACTTCTTCGGCAGCAAGGCGGAGCTCTACCGGGCCGTGCTGGACCGCGCCTTCGCCGAGGTGCGCGAGGCGGTCCGCGCCGGGCGCGCGCGGGCCCTCGCCAGCAGCCAGGGCACCGAAACGATTCTTGCGGGTGCCGTCTCCGACTACTTCGAGTTTCTCGCCGCGCGCCCCAACTTCATCCGTCTCATCGAGCGCGAAGCGCTGAGCGGCGGCGGCCAGCTCGAGGGCGTCGACCATCTGTCCGCCGGACAGGAGGCGCTCGCCGCGATCAGCGCCGAGCTCGGCCTCGACGACACCGAGTCGGGTGACGCGGCGCAGCTGCTGCTCAGCGTCATCGCCCTCTGCTGGTTCCCGCTCATTCACGCCCGCACGGTCGCGCCGGCCGTCGGGGTCGAGTTCCACGACACGGCGGACCTGGAGCGCCGCAAGCGCCACGTCGTGGATCTCGTGTTGCACGGCGTGCGCGGCCTCACCGCCCCCGCCGCCGCTGCTACCGCCACCCTTGCCGAGGCCGAGCGCCATGACTGACGTCCTGACCCCTCCGTCGAAACCACGGCGCACCGATCTGGCGACCGAGCAGGAGGCGCGCGAGGTCGCCGAGGCCGCCCGCGAGAAGGAGTGGGAGGCGCCCAGTTTCGTCCGCGAGCTCTTCGAGGGCTCCTTCCGGCTCGACCTGGTGCACCCGTTCCCCCAGATGGATCCGGCCGACGTCGAGCGCGCGCGGCCCTTCATGGAGCGGCTCGAGCGCTTCCTGCGGGACCAGGTGGACAGCGATCGCATCGACCGTGAGGGCAAGATCCCGGCGGACGTGATCCAGGGGCTGCGCGACCTCGGCGCGTTCGGCATCAAGATCCCGCAGGAATACGGCGGCCTCGGGCTGAGTCAGACCGGCTACACCCACGCGATGGGGATGGTGACCAGCGTGGACGGCAACCTGACCGCCTTGCTGTCCGCCGCCCAGTCCATCGGGGTCCCTCAGCCGCTCAAGCTGTTCGGCACGCCGGAGCAGAAAGCACGCTATCTCCCCCGCCTGGCCAAAGGCGCGATCAGCGCCTTCGCGCTCACCGAGAACAACGTCGGCAGCGATCCCGCGGCCATGAGCACGTCGGCCGTCCTTTCCACGGACGGCAGCCACTACGTCCTCAACGGCGAGAAGCTCTGGTGCACCAATGGCACCATCGCCGAGCTGATGGTGGTGATGGCGCGCACCGGGCCGAAGAAGATCACCGCCTTCATCGTCGAGACCGATTGGCCGGGCGTCGAGGTGGTGCAGCGCCTCCACTTCATGGGACTGAAGGCGATCGAGAACGGCATCATCCGCTTCACCGACGTGAAGGTGCCGGCCGAGAACGTCCTCTGGGGCGAGGGGAAGGGTCTCAAGCTCGCGCTGGTCACGCTGAACACGGGCCGCCTCACGCTTCCCGCCTCGGCGGTGGCGGGGGCAAAGCGGTCGCTCCAATTCGCCCGGCGCTGGGCGGCGGAACGGGTGCAGTGGGGGCAGCCGATCGGGAAGCACGACGCGATCGCCCAGAAGATCGGCCGGATGACGGCGGAGATCTTCGCCATGGAGGCGGTGGCGGATCTGGCTTCGCTCATGGCCGACCGGGGCACCACCGACATCCGGCTCGAAGCCGCGATGGCCAAGATGTGGAACACCGAAGTGGGCTGGCGAATCGTGGACGACACGCTGCAGATCAAGGGCGGTCGCGGTTACGAGACCGCGCAGAGCCTCCGCAGCCGGGGCGAGCGCGCGGACCCGGTCGAGCGGATGATGCGCGACTACCGCATCAACCTCATCTTCGAAGGCTCGAGCGAGATCATGCGGCTGTTCATCGCCCGCGAGGCGGTGGACACGCACCTCAAGATCGCTGGCGCACTGATCGACCCGAAGACGCCGGTCAAGGTGAAGCTGGCCGCGCTGGTCCGCTCCGGCCTGTTCTACGCGACCTGGTATCCACGGCTCTGGTTCGGTCTCCGCGGCCGCTTCGGCTACGGGGAGTTCGGCGCGCTCGCGCCCCACGTGCGCTTCGTCGAGCGCGCGAGCCGGAAGCTGGCGCGCACGCTGTTCCACTGCATGGTGCGGTTCGGCCCCAGGCTCGAGAAGCGCCAGGCGGTGCTCGGCCGGCTGGTGGAGATCGGAGCGGAGCTGCTGGCGATCACGGCGGCGTGCAGTCGCGCGCAGGCCATGATCACGCGGGATCCGGCGAACCGCGGTCCGGTCGAGCTGGCCGACCTCTTCAGTCGCCAGGCGCGCCGCCGGGTGGAGGATCGCTTCGCCGCCGTGTTCGACAACGACGATGTCGCGGCCTACGCAGTGGCGCAGCAGGTCATCCGGAACGAGCATACCTGGCTCGAGCAGGGGATGGCGCGACTCGCGGACGAGCGGTAACGGCGCCCGCCAGCTCGAGCGCCCGATGTATGTTTAGAGCGACCTCTACCAGAGACGAGCGATGGCGATAGCCGAAGGCAGGACGATTCCCTTTACCGGGCCCGAAGCGGTCGACGTCGGCGTCCTCGAGACGTTCGAGTACGCCGGGCCCGACCAGGAGATCGTGACCGAGACCCGCGAATTCAGCCCCGTCTGCCCCTACAGCGGCCTGCCGGACTTTGCCACGCTTCGGATCGCCTACACGCCGAGCGACCGCTGCATCGAGCTCAAGAGCCTCAAGTATTACGTCACCAGCTATCGCAGCGTCGGCATCTTCCAGGAGCACGCCACCGCCAAGATCGCGGAGGACCTCTTCGGGGTGCTCCGGCCGCAGCGGCTGACGGTCACCACGATCTACAATACCCGGGGCGGATTCGACACCACCTGTTCGGTGACGTTGCCGAAGGCGGGCTAGGCGACGGACATCGCGGCAGCGAAAAGGAGCGAGGGGTTGGGCAGCGCCACAAAACAACGCAGTGGCGCTGCCCAGCCCCTCGCTCCATTTCGCTCCAGCCTCTCGCTCGCGCGGCTCACGCACTCCGCGCGCCTCGCGGCCGGCGCGACCCGCGCTCAGTGCGTCGCCGCTACCGCCGCCGAGGGCCTGGTCGGCACCGCCTCGGGCTCGCGCTTCGGGCCACGCGGCAAGAGCTCCGGCAGGTTCGCCAGCTCCCACGCCGTCACCGCCATCACCGCCGAGGCCTGCTTGAGGTCGGCGGGCACCGCCTTGTCGTAGGTATCGCTCTGCGAGTGGTGAGTGTGGAAGTAGCCGCGGGGCAGCTGATCGAAGTTGAACCCGGGCACGCCGTAGGGCAGGAAGCTGAGGTGGTCGGTGCCGGACTTGGACGCGCTCCGGACCGTGTCGGCACCGAGCGACGCCACCGGCGCCAGGAGCTGGTGCCAGAGGCCCTCGAGCTCGTCCCGGCCCTGGAGCGCCTGCCCGCGGATCGCGCCCGTCCCGTTGTCCAGCACCAGCACCGCCTGGATGCTGTCCGCCTCCGCGGCGTGCGCCGCGGCGTAGGCCCGCGAGCCGAGCAGCCCCTGCTCTTCCCCGCTGAACAGAATGAAGCGGATCGTGCGCTTCGGCTTGAGCCCCGACTGGGCGAGCGCGCGGGCCGCCTCCAGCACGACCATCGAGCCCGTGCCGTTGTCGGTCACGCCCTGGCCGAGGTCCCAGCTGTCCAGGTGCGCGCCAAGGATCACGACCTGGCCCGGCCGCTCGATGCCGCGGAGCTCGGCGACGGTGTTCCACTGCTGCACCGGCGCGCGGCCGATCGTGTTCTCCGCCCGCCCTTGGATCCGCGGGCTCGCCCCGGCGAGGATCTGGCGCTCGAGCATCGCGTAGTCCTCGTGGGCGATGACCAGGTTCGGCAGCGGCGCCACCCGGTTGGGCGAGCCGCTCATCGTCATCAGCCCGTGCTCCTTGGCGCCGTCCACCAGCGTGCCAAGGGCGCCCGCCGCCTTCAGGGCGTAGGGCAGGTCGAGCGCGTACTGCCGCCGGGCGAACACCGCGGCGGCGGACGTATCGGACGATGCCAGGTTCCGCAGCCGCATCGTCTCGGCAAGGTCCGCCGAGTCCTTCGCCGTCATCGCGGGGCCGTCAGTGTTCCAGACCGGAAACGCGGTGCGTGGCAGCACCCAGGCGCCGCGGACCTTGCCCTTGTTGGCCGCGAGGCTGTCCGGGGTGGAGAGGTCCACCTGCACGACCGGTCCCGTGAGCGTCTTGCCGCCGGTGCCCACCGTCCAGGCCCAGCTGTGCGCCGTCATCGCACGGGTGAATGGAGCCACCAGCCGGAGCGAGGCCGGGCCCCGCGCCCAGGTGACGCCGAAGGTGTACGGCTCGAGCGAGGCCGTGAGTCCATAGGCCCGGAACCGCTCGGCGGTCCAGTCGTTGGCCCGGCGCATCGCGGCGGAGCCCGAGAGGCGGGGCCCGATGATGTCGCTCATCTGGCGGAGGTTGGCCATCACCTCCGAGTGATCCATCGCCTGGGCGATGAGCGCGCCGGCCCCGGCGGTGTCCACGGCGGTCTGAGCCGGGAGCGTCGCCGGTGCGGCGGAGAGAAGCGCGAGAACGAGCAAACGTCGGCACATGAGGCAGAGCTTCCGTTATTCGGAGGGTTCAGGAATGTGGCGGTCGGCGGTGCCGCCGGACCGGAGCCTCGGCTCCGCTCACGATGACGGAGCGGACCCCGCTCGGGATTCAGCCGGTCGGCCTTCCGCGCTTGCGGGGTCGACCCGGACCAGCCGGGCGGCGAGGGCTCCGAAGATGGCCCGGTCGTCCGCCGCGGTCCAGGCGGCTGGAATCGCGCCGACTCCGGCTCGAGCTCCGAGGAAGGCCCCGGCGAGCCCCGCTCGCCCAGCCGCCGCCGGACCCCGAACCGCCAGTGTCACAAGGCCGCGCTCCAGCAGCGGCTCGTGATACGCCGCGCGCAGCGCGGCCTCAGCATCGTCGAGCGCCCGGCCCGGCAGGGAGGCCTCCAGCGTGCCTACCGCCCGCTCGGGGAGCGGCACCCGGCGCACCGCCGCCAGCAACGGCTCCGGCACCTCGTTGCTGCGGAGGGCCTCGATCACGTCCGGGACGAAGTCGCGCTTCCCCTGGAGGAACCGCGCAAGGGCGACATTCACGGCCACCGCGGACCACGCTACGATCGGCTCGGGGTGTGTCAGGGCGGCGACGTGGTAGGTCGCGCTCACGAGCACGCGCGGCGCGTCGAACGCGGCCAGCGCCACGGGGACCGTGCGCACCAGCGGATCGCTTCCCTCCCCGGCCGCGCGTGACGGCGGCGAGTCGTGCCGGGAGAGGTGCGCGAGCGCGACGCCGGTCTCCGGATCGATGTCGCCCGGGTCGGCGAGATGGCGCGCGACCCAGCGGTGGGCGAGCGCCTGGAGATCACGGCGTCCCGCGGCCAGCTCCTCGGCGAGTATCCGCATGAGCGCGAGGGCGCCGTCGCTCCCCGGCCCCCGCGCGAGGCCGCGCCCGGCCGCCAGGCCGACGAGCGCGCCCGCGGCGCGGAACCCGAGACTCGGCGCGGGGTTGGACAATTCGTTCTCCTCGGAATTCGGGTGGCGAATGGGACCCGGCTGAAGTTATACTCGGACGTTCGGTCCATGCCCACCCAGTCGCGCGACCCACGGAGGAGCAGGCTCGTGGCCAAAGAGACGCTCACGATCACGGACAACCGCACCGGCCGCAGCTACGAGGTGCCGATCGCGGACGAGACCATCCGCGCCACGGACCTCCGGCAGATCAAGGTCAAGGACGACGATTTCGGCCTGATGACCTACGATCCGGCCTTCATGAACACGGCTGCGTGCCGGAGCGCCATCACCTACATCGACGGCGACAAGGGCATTCTCCGCTACCGCGGCTATCCCATCGAGCAGCTCGCCGAGCGCGCCACCTTCCTCGAGGTGGCCTACCTGTTGGACCAGGGCGAGCTTCCCACCAGGGCCCAGCTCGACGAGTACACCAGGCAGATCAAGTTCCATACCTACGTCCACACCAACATCACCAAGTTCCTCGAGGGCTTCCGCTACAACGCCCACCCCATGGGCATGCTGCTTGGCGTAGTGGGCGCGCTCTCGACCTTCTATCCGGACGCGAAGCACATCGACGATCCCGAGAACCGCGCCTTGCAGAAGGTCCGCCTGCTGGCCAAGGCGCCGACCATCGCGGCCTTCGCGTTCCGGCACTCGCGCGGGCTGCCCTTCGTCTTCCCGGACAACGATCTCGACTACATCGGCAACTTCGTCAACATGACGTTCAGCATCGGCGGGCGGCACAAGCCCAACAAGGTGCTGCAGCGCGCGCTCGAGATTCTCCTGATTCTCCACGCCGATCACGAGCAGAACTGCTCCACGAGCGCGGTGCGCGGGGTCGGCTCGTCGCACGTGGATCCGTTCTCGGCGATCAGCGCCGGCATCGCCGCGCTGTACGGGCCGCTGCATGGCGGCGCCAACGAGGCCGTGCTCGAGATGCTCCACGAGATCGGGGACAAGAAGAACATCCCGAAGTTCATCGCGGAGGTGAAGGGCGGCGCCGGGCGCCTGATGGGCTTCGGGCACCGGGTCTACAAGTCGTACGACCCGCGGGCCAAGCTCATCAAGCGGGTGGCGGACGACGTCTTCAAGGAGACCGGGCTCAACCCCAAGCTCGAGATCGCACTCGAGCTCGAGCGGATCGCCCTGGAGGACGAGTACTTCATCAAGCGGAAGCTGTACCCCAACGTCGACTTCTACTCGGGACTCATCTACCAGGCGATGGGCTACCCCACCGAGTACTTCACGGTGCTCTTCGCGCTCGGGCGGATGCCGGGATGGCTGGCGCAGTGGGAGGAGATGCTGCTCGACAAGGACCAGAAGATCGCGCGCCCGCGGCAGATCTTCACGGGCCGTGACGAGCGTCCGTTCGTGCCCATCGAGAAGCGCTGAGGTCCCCATGACCGACCAGCTCGACACGCTCCTCCAGGAGCAGCGCCGCTTCCCTCCCACCGGCGAGTTCACCGCGCAGGCGAACGGCACGGCCGCCCTATACGAGGCCGGCGCGCGGGATCGTGACGGGTTCTGGGCCGACCAGGCGCGGGCGCTGAGGTGGATCCGCCCCTGGGATCGCGTGCTCGACTGGCAGCTGCCGCACGCCAAGTGGTTCGTCGGCGGAAAGCTCAACGTGGCCGACAACTGCCTGGATCGGCACCTCGCCGGCCCGCTGCGCAACAAGGCCGCGATCATCTGGGAGGGCGAGCCGGGCGACCGCCGGGTGCTGACGTACTGGGACCTCGCCCGCGAAGTCCGCCACGCCGCCAACGCGCTCAAGCAGCTGGGCGTGAAGAAGGGCGACCGGGTGGCAATCTACCTGCCGATGGTGCCCGAGGTCGCGATCGCCATGCTGGCCTGTGCCCGGATCGGCGCGGTGCACTCGGTGATTTTCGGCGGCTTCTCGGCGGAATCGGTGCGCGACCGGGTGAACGACGCCAAGGCCAAAGTGCTGATCACCGCCGACGGCGGATATCGCCGCGGACAGGTCGTGCCGCTCAAGCGGATGGCCGACCAGGCGATGGCGGAGTCGCCCTCGATCGAGCACTGCATCGTGGTCCAGCGCCGTCCCGGCGGGCCGGGCGACGAGTCGTTCGCCACGATGAAGGAGGGGCGCGACCACTGGTGGCATCGGCTGCTGGACGGCGTTCCGAGCGATTGCCCGCCGGAGCCGATGGACGCCGAAGACCTGCTCTTCATCCTCTACACCTCCGGCACCACGGGCAAGCCGAAGGGGATCGTGCACACGACCGGCGGCTACCTGACCCAGGTCGCCGCCACGACGAAGTACGTCTTCGACCTCAAGCCGACCGACGTGTTCTGGTGCACGGCCGACGTGGGGTGGGTGACGGGCCACTCCTACGTGGTCTACGGTCCGCTCGCCAACGGCGCGACCGTGCTGATGTACGAAGGCGCCCCCGACTGGCCCGAGCGCGACCGGTTCTGGTCGCTGATCGCGACCTACGGCGTCACCATCCTCTATACCGCCCCCACCGCGATCCGCGCCTTCATGAAGTGGGGCACGCAGCATCCCGCCAAGCACGACCTGTCGACGCTCCGCCTGCTGGGCAGCGTGGGCGAGCCGATCAACCCCGAGGCCTGGATCTGGTACCAGACGAACATCGGCGGCGGCCGGTGCCCTATCGTGGACACCTGGTGGCAGACCGAGACCGGCGGAATCATGATCACGCCGCTGCCCGGTGTCACCACCACGAAGCCCGGGTCGGCGACGACGCCGTTTCCTGGCGTGGTGGCCGAGCTGGTGGACAATGGAGGGAAGGTGCTGCCCAAGGGGGGCGGGTTCCTCACCCTGGCCGCCCCGTGGCCCGGGATGCTGCGCACGATCTACGGCGACGACCAGCGGTACCAGGAGACCTACTGGTCCCGCTTCCCGGGCCGCTACTTCGCCGGCGACGGCGCCAAGCTGGACGACGACGGCTACTGGTGGATCCTGGGCCGGGTGGACGACGTGCTCAACGTGGCGGGGCACCGAATCGGCACGATGGAAGTCGAGAGCGCACTGGTGGAGCACCCGGCAGTCGCGGAGGCCGCCGTGGTCGGGAAGGCCCACGACCTCAAGGGCCAGGCGCTCGCCGCCTTTGTGACCCTCAAGGACACCCACCAGGCGAGCGACGAGCTCAAGGATGATCTCAAGGCGCACGTAGCCCTGAAGATCGGTGCGATCGCCAAGCCGGACGACATCTTCTTCTCGGCCGATCTGCCGAAGACCCGGAGCGGCAAGATCATGCGCCGGCTGCTCAAGGACATCGCCGAAGGTCGCGCGCTGGGCGACACCACGACGCTCGCCGATCCGGGGGTGGTGAGCAAACTCAAGGACATGTACGAGTCACAGGAGGCGTGACGGGAGCGCCGACGGCGAGAGTGGCTCGCGGGAACGAGTGATCGGGGAACGCCGAGGGGGACGCGGCGCGAGGCCGCGACGGTCTCCGACCCCACCCCGCGCGGGCGGCTAGCCCGCGCGGGGCGCAGCTACCCCACCGGGACGTCGCCCTCCAGATAGGTGTAGCCTTCCAGCCCCGCCACGAAGTCCGCGATGAAGCTGTTGGCTTCCTGGCGGCTGAGGTCCTTCGCGGCGTTCACCTTGCGGCGCCAGGTGGCCAGCAGGTCCGACGCATGGAACTGCACGTAGTTGAGCACCTCGGTCACGGTGTCGCCGTGGACCATGTCGGTGATCTCGTAGCCCTGCTCCGTGAGCCGCACGTGCACCGCGTTGGTGTCGCCGAAGAGGTTGTGCAGGTCGCCCAGGATCTCCTGGTAGGCGCCGGTGAGGAAGATGCCCAGGATGTAGGGCTCGCCGTCGCGCACCGGATGCAGCTCGAGCGACGGCTTGCCTTTCCGTCCTCCGGTGAACCGGTCGATCACCCCGTCCGAGTCGCAGGTCACGTCCTGCAGCGTGCCACGCCGGGTCGGCGGTTCGAGCAGCCGGTGGATCGGCATGATCGGGAACAGCTGGTCGATGGCCCAATTGTCCGGCAGCGACTGGAACACCGAGAAATTGCAGAAGTAGCGGTCCACCAGCTCCGCGTCGATGTGCGAGGCGATCTCGGGGAACGCCGCCCGATCCTCGCCCATGGCGCGCTGGATGACGTTGAGGGTAACCAGATAGAGCTGGTCGGCCGCGGCCTTCTCCCGGAGCGAGAACACGCCGCTCGCGAAATACTCTTGGGCGCGCTCCTTGGCGAAGATTGCGTCGTGGAACACCTCCTCGATGCGATCCGCGCTCATCCCCTCCAGATTCTCGCCCAGCTCGACCAGGAGGGGGTGGGCGTCCTGCTCGAGCTGAGGCGCCACCGGCTCGATCTGCGACTCGACGTCGATCACGTTGATCAGCAACAGCGAGTGGTGGGCGGTGAGCGCGCGGCCCGATTCCGAGATCAGGTGGGGCATCGGCAGGCTTTCGGCCCGGCAGACGGCCCCGATCGTGTAGACCACGTCGTTGGCGTACTCCCGCATCGAGTAGTTCATGCTGGCGGGACGCGTGGACCGTGAGCCATCGTAGTCCACCCCCAGGCCGCCGCCCACGTCCACGTGGGTCACGTCGAATCCCATCGCGCGCAGCTCGGCGTAGTACCGTCCGACCTCCTCCAGCCCCGCCTTCACGTAGCGGATGTCGGTGATCTGGCTGCCGAGGTGGAAGTGGACCAGCTTGAGGATGTCCTTCCGCCCCAGCCGCTCCAGCTGGTCCAGCAGCCGCATGAGCTCCACCGCGCCGAGCCCGAACTTGGAGCGCTCGCCGCCACTCTTGGCCCAGCGGCCCGACCCTTCGGTGGCGAGCTTCACCCGCACGCCCGCGGTCGGCTGCACGCCCATCTCGTCCGCCACCTTGAGCAGCACCTCGAGCTCGTTGAGCTGCTCGAGCACGATCATCACCGTGTGCCCGAGCTTCTGTCCCATGAGCGCGAGCCGCATGAACTCCTCGTCCTTGTAGCCGTTGCAGACGATGAGGTGGTTCGTGCTCTCGTTGAGCCCGAGGATCGCCTGAAGCTCCGGCTTGCTGCCGCACTCGAGGCCCACGCCGTGGGGTGCCCCGAACTCCACGATCTCCTGCACGACATGGCGCTGCTGGTTCACCTTCACCGGATACACCGTGGTGTAGGTGCCGCCGTACCCGAACTCCTTGATCGCGCTCGCGAACTCCGAGGCGAGCGACTGGATCCGGGAACGCAGGATGTCGGAGAAGCGGAGCAGGAGGGGGAGCCCGACGCCCTGGGCGTTCAGGTCCATGGCCAGCTGATAGAGGTCGAGACCGCGCTTCCGGTTCGCGTCGGGGTGCACGGTCACGTGCCCCTCGGGACTCACGCGAAAGTACCCGAGGCCCCAGCCGTTCATGTTGTACAGCTTCTCGGCGTCCTTGACGGTCCAGGTCGGCGGCGCGGCGGCGGTGGTGGCGATGGTGAGTCTCCGGCGAAAGGTCGAGCGGAAAATGTAATGGGGTTGGGCCGCTGCCGCCCCGCCTCAGTAGCGCCGGCGCCACACCGCTCGAATCCGGTGCAGTCTGCAGTCCCTCGCACGCCTTGCAACCGCTGCTTTTTCAGACGTTTGCGACTCTGCGACACAGCGTCGCCGGCATCCGCCACCGGCACGATCCTCGCACTTCCGCCAGGCGTACCGCCCAATCAATTGACGTTCAGTTCTTGCACTATCCCTACGGTAAAAGGGGGGCAGAATGGCCGCACCCAGTCTGATCGCAACCCGCCGGTTCTCGAGCCCGCTGCGTCTCCGCCTGCAGGTGCTGTTCGCCAAGGCGTTCGAGTCGCTCGCCGATACGTACCGTACGCAGGCCACGGAGTTCGTCCGCCGTCTGAGCGGACGGATGTCGGTCGAGGACGCGCTCGACCGGTATTTCAGAGAGGTGGGCGTTCCCCAGGCCATGGAGTCCACGGTCCGCGCCCGCGCGCTGATCGCACTCGCGCCGACGGCACGGGACGTTGCGGAGCCCGAGCCCCGCACCTCGGCCGGCTGGAGCCATCTCCGCCCGGACCAGATGATCGACGCCATCCGCCGCCGGGCGCAGAGTCAGGAAGAGACCAGTCTCGACTGCCGGATGGCGGCCTCAGTCTCGGACGAGGCAGTCGCCGCCACCCACGTGGCGATGGCACTCGAGACCGTGGCGCTGCTGGAAGACGAGATGAGCGCGGACGACGCCATCATGCACTACGTCCGCTATTTCAACCTCCCGTCGATAGAGGCCCAGATCATCTTCCGCCGCACCCTGGCCGCGTGGGCTGAGCGCCATCCCGTCCGGGAGCCGGCGGCGGCGAGCGTGTGCGCGCCGGCTCCGGCACTGTCGTTCGGCCGGCGGGTCCCGCTCAGCCTCCGGGTAGTCGGCTAGCGGGCGCCGGCCGATCGGCCGGCGCCCGCGTGCACGGCCGCGGCGACGCACTCAGCGTCCGGCCACCCGGATCGGTCGAAATCGAGCCAGGGTCCGCGGGCCCCACAGGATCGTGACGATTCCTGCCGTGACGGCGCTCAGCACGCCGGTGAATCGCGGGTCGTAGTGTGAGCCCGAGTTCGGGAACAGCTGCCAGCAGAGATTGCTGACGGCGTGGTACAGGGAGGCGGCGACGACGCTCCTGCCCGCGTTGTTGTACAGCCAGACGATGATGACCCGTGAGGCCACCGTTCCCAGGCACCACCAAGCGATCCAGCCTGGCGCCCGGTGCGCCTGGGCAAGCGGGACGACATGCCACACCGCCCAGACCAGGCCCAGCAGGATGCCCGCCCGCAGCGCGCTCCAGCGCTCCTGCATCCGTTCGGTGGCATAGGCCGACCAGCCCAACTCCTCCGTCAACGCGAGTACGAAGAACCCGAGGAACAATCCCGGCGCGGCCGCGATCGCGAAGTGCGGCTCCGGCAGCGGCTCCCCGAGCGCGCGCATCAGCGCGTACGCGACGACCGTCAGACCCGGCATCAGCAGCACGATGGGCAGGTACCAGGCCTTGGGCGTGATGCGCCGGTAGTCCAGGGCTCGTTTCAACAGGGCGGAGAGGCCCGCGATCCCATTCTCACCGTACACCAGCACCGACGCCGCCACGAGCGGGCAGACCGCCTGCAGGGCGCTCACCGGGAGGCCCGGCAGGAGCTGCTTCGATCTCGTCGCGCCGAGGATCCAGAACGGAACCGACAGGGCGAACACCAGCAGGACGAATCGCAGCGGGGTCCCGGTGGTGCGGGCGGCCACGGCGGGCTTCAGGCGACGGTGATCCGTGGCTCCTGTTCGTGCTCGCGCCACCACCAGGTCGCCCGGAACCCCTGGGCCAGGAAGTAGGCCACCGCGAGGGCCAGCGCGATCAGAATCGGCTGTCCCTGCCGCCAGCCGGCCTGCGCCAGCAGGCTCACCAGATACAGGAGCAGCGCCCCCGACGCGACCCAGCTGCGCTGGTTCATGCCGTGGCCTAGGCCCACGACGATGATCGCGCCCATGAGCAGATTGAAGGAGAGGGAGAAGATCGCCCCCAGGAGCATGACGGTCGCGCTGCCGAGCGCGACGTACCACGCGCGCTGCACGTGGATGGGAGCCGTGTCTTCGGTGATCGGCCCTCGGATCAGGAGGTCCATGTCGTCCCCTTGTCGCTCGGGTTATCCGGCCTGGGTGGCCAGTCGCGCGGCCTTGGTCATCAGGTAATCTCGCTCGGGCACGCTCATGGTGCGCTCCGCCGCCGTTCGGTAGTGCACGAGGGCCCGCTCACGGTCGCCCGCCATCTCGTGGAGATGGCCGCGCACGGCATCGAGTCGGTAATGCCCGGCCAGCTTTCCGTCCTGGTCCAGCGCCTGCACCAACTCGAGGCCCATCCGGGGCCCGTGGACCATCGCGGCCGCGATCGCGCGGCTCAGCGCCACCATCGGGTTGTCGGACATCCCCATGAGCAGCTCGTAGAGCGCGAGGATCTGGGGCCAGTCCGTGTCCTCGACTCGTCCCGCTTCGTCGTGCAGGGCCGCGATGGCGGCCTGGAGCTGGTACGCGCCGGCCGATCCGGTGGCGAGCGCCTCGGATACCAGCATGGTTCCCTCGCCGATCAGACCGCGATCCCACAGGCCGCGATCCTGCTCATCCAGCGGGATCAGCTCGCCGCCAGCCCCGGTCCGCGCGGCGCGGCGGGCATCGGTGAGCAGCATGAGCGCCAGCAGCCCCGCCACTTCCCCGTTCGTCGGGAGCAGCGCGCGCACCGCCCGGGTCAGCCGGATCGCCTCGTTGGCGAGATCGGCCCGCTGGAGCGCCTGCCCGACGCTGCTGCTGTACCCTTCGTTGAATATCAGATAAAGCACGTGCAGCACGGCGGCCAGCCGCTGGTCGCGCTCGTCCTCGGTGGGCAGGCTGAACGGGATCCGGGACGCGGTGATACTCTGCTTCGCCCGGCTGATTCGCTGGGCCATCGTCGGCTCGGGCACCAGAAACGCGTTGGCGATCTCCGCGGTGGTGAGCCCCCCTACAGCGCGAAGTGTGAGAGCGATCGCCGACGGGGCGGTGAGTGCCGGATGACAGCACATGAACAGCAGGACCAGCGTGTCGTCACGGTCCCCCGGCGCGTCGTCGTCCGCGGCCGGTGCGAACGGCGCCTCCGCCGCGAGCTGGGTCGCGACCACGTCCTCGCGCCGGCGCCGTGCCTGTTCGCTCCGCACATGGTCCGTGAGCCGGCGGACGGCGACACGGTAGAGCCAGCCGCTCGGGTTGTCCGGAATTCCTTCGACCGGCCACTGCGCCGCCGCCGCGATCAGCGCGTCCTGAACGGCGTCCTCGGCGGCAGCGAAGTCCTCGTGTCGCCGCGCGACGGCACCGAGGACCTTGGGCGCGAGCTCGCGCAGCAGAGACGGGAAGGAAGCGCCGGTGCTGGGCTCCGTGAGCACGCCTCACCCTCATGAGTCGGAAAGACGCTCAGCCAACGCCGCCGGATACGATCCCGCGCTAGGCATGACGAGCCGGTGTCATGTCACCCACAGTATATCAGGACGCAGCCATCACGATGGCTCTGGCTTCACCTCGATCCACGCCCAGGCCTCGTACGGCCCGATCACCGCCCTCAACTTTCGGCCCCCCGGCTTCACGCACCTAAGCCGGTAGCCCTTGTTCCGCCACGGGCGGGCACGGTCGAACTGCACGGCGGCCCCCGGTGGGTCGACACCGTCTTCGGGCACGAGGATGGCCGCCTGCACGGGGTGGCCGAGCGTGTCGAGCTGCGCACGCGACACCCAGCGACAGGATGAACAGCGACAATGGCGATGGGAGACAAGTGACGTTCATTCCCATGAATGATCGCCCACCTCTCCAAGGACACGTAAGGGGGTTTGATCAAGGAGGGTGCCGTGCGAGACAAAGCCCCTGCGGACCGAGGTCGCCGCAGGGGCTCTGAAGAAGCTGTCGGGGGAGCTTTCCCCCGGGCTACGCCTGCTCCGGGGGGGCGCTCATCACCTGGCGCACCTCGATCGGAATGGTCATCGGCTTCCCCCCAGGCCCCGGCGCCGAGGAAGCCTTGGCCGCGATCTCGTAGGCGCGCTCCGGCCGGTCGACCTCGACGATCCAATAGCCGGCGAGAAACTCCTTGCTCTCGGGGAACGGCCCGTCGGTTACCGCGGGCACCCCGCCCTTCCCCGTTCGCACGACCTTCGCTTGACCGGGAGGCGCCAGCCCTTCGGCGCCAAGCAGCTCTCCTGCCTTCGTGAGCTCCTGGTTGAGGCTGTGCATGAACGCGATGTGGGCCTTGAAATCCTCGGGGGCCCAGTCGTTGACCTTGTAGTCCCGAGCGCTGCCGGGAACGTGCATCATCAGCATGAAGCGCATGGTTCCGTCTCCTCTGAGGGTGTGGCGCCTTCCACGGCGCTGGTACAGAGAAGTCGGAGCCGGCGGCGCGTTCTCGACATTCCCGGGGACGGCCCGCCGGATCGAGGGCCACGTGCGCCCCCGATCCGACGATAAGGCCTTCAGGACTTCGAGCGGGAGCTGGACCGCTTCCGCGCGCCACCGGCGCTCTTCCGCCGGGAGGACGATTTGGCCTTTCGGGGGACCTTCGCGCCTTTCTTCCGCGCCTCCGAGAGCCCGATCGCGATAGCCTGCTTGCGGCTCGTCACCTTCCCCCCGTGCCCGGACTTCCCCCGCCGCAGGGTGCCCTTCTTCCGCCGCCGCATCGCGCTCTCGACCCGCTTGCTCGCGCCCTTGCTGTATTTGCGGCCGCTCGACTTGCGAGAGGAAGTCTTCTTCGCTGCCATATGTCCTCCGTGCAGAACAGGGTGAATCGACTGAGCCAACGCCCATGTCGGCTTCGCGGCACGCGCGCGGCGCGTGTCGCCGACGATTCTGCGGGAAGCGGCGCGGACGCGCAACGACGAGCATCACATCGCTGGACGCCTCAGGCCGGTCGCTCGCGCTTGAAGTAGTAGTGGACGCGCTCGACCACCGGCGCCACACCGATGAGCTCCCACCCTTGGTCGCCGAGCGCGTTCAATTCCTGCTCCGACGGCAGCGACGAAGCGTCGCGGACGACGTCGCGATACTCCCAGCGAGCCACCACCGCGACCCAGGGCGGCTCGACCCGCCCGCCGGGGGTCGGGTGATGTGGCGGTGGAAACGGGATCTCGAGCTCGCGAATCATTGATTACCTCCCATGCTGTCGGCGCCGACGGCACGGCCGCCCGCCTAGTTCGGGATCGCGATGCTCTGGATCGACGCGACGACGTCGATCTCTCCCAGCAGGGTCGCGGCCCCGGTACTCAGGTTCATGGTGTACAAGTTGTTGATGCCGCTCGTGGTCATCGAGGCGTACATCACCCCATCGCCTCCGACGTCGAGCGCGGCACAGGGCGCGGTGACCACACCGGTGGGCCCGATGGTGGCGACCTGCCCGGTACTCGGGTCGCTCATGACCACGAAGACGTCGAGCAGCCAGTCGATGCCATAGGCCGTCGGGCTGGTCCCCCCGATCACCGCCGTGGCGGCGAGGGCCGGCGCCTCGGCCGCGTTGGGATCGCCTGAGGCGTACGCCAGCACGGCATCCTCGGCGACGGCCTGCCCGCTGGCGGGATCCAGACGAAGGTTCTGGCCCGACTCGGCGCTCTGGAGCCGGATCCGATCGGTCACCGGGTCGAGCACCATGCCGAAGTGCTCGCCTTCCACCGCGGGCGTGAACGCACCGCCGACCGCGGTGGCTGCCGCCGTGATGGTGTCCACCACGTACACCCGGCTGTCGGTCCCCACTCCATACAGCTTCCCATCCGACGGCCGAAAGTCGATGCCGACGATTCGGTCGCCATCCGGAAGGCCGGTGATAGGGAGCTTGCGATCCACCGTCCCCGGCGTGCCGCTGTGAAAGAGCTCGAAGTTGTCGGAGAGATCGACGGCGTAGATGGTCTTGCCGGTCGACGGGGGATTGGGGCCACTATTGTCGTCGCCGCCGCAGCTCGCGAGGAGCGTCAAGGCGACGATGAGCTCGGGCGCCGCGTGAGGCGAGCGGTGGGTCTTCGGCAGAGCCATCGGCACACCTCGTGATGATCCTAGGAGTTGTCGATCCTCAGCTGTTGACGGTTACGGAGCGTGCGGGGACGTCCCAGGTCCGGCCAGACCGATGCGGCACGTGCTCGCGCGCGAGCACGTGCCGGTCCTGCACCGCAGCGGCGGGAGATGGGTCGGTCATGTCCGGACTCGAGACCCATCGAATATCGCACCGGGTGTCCGGACTCGGCACCTCCCGTCCGAAACCGGCGTCCGAGCCCGGGCGTACGGCCTGACATGCCCCGCCTCACGTTCCTTTTCGGCTCCGGCGCGACGGTGCTGGTCGCGCTCGCCGCGGCGACGCGTGGACGTCCCTCCCCCGAGCGGCTCGTGGACTCGCGCGACGGGTATGCCTACGCCGTGGTCAGCATCGGTGGCGTGCGCTGGTTCGCCGAAAACCTCCGGTTCAAGACCCCGGACAGCCGCTGCTACGAAGCGGACGAGGCGAACTGCGCGGACCATGGCCGACTGTATCGACTGGACGACGCCCTGCAGGCGTGTCCGGCGGGATGGCGGGTACCCTCGGAGGAGGATTGGCGGCACCTGGAGCGCGCGCTGGGCATGACACACACGGAGATCGGCAAGGAGCGAGGCCGGGGGGATCCGGTCGGGCGGCGCCTCAAGTTCGGCGGAGACACGGGCTTCAACGTGCGGTACTCCGGCTGGATAGATCCCTACCGCGCCGACAGCTCGATCGCGATGGGCCGGAACGCGGCCTGGTGGACCTCGACGTCGGGCCCGCCGGACGACTCGTCTGCCACCGTGTGGCACCGCGACGTCGCCACCAGCCGCAACTCGATCTGGCGGTCGCCGGTGAACGTCACCTACTGGTTGTCCGTGCGATGCGTGGCCGAGCGGTAATTCGCCGCTACGGTATCGCGCTCACCGTCCCGAGCCCCGCGTACATGTAGCGCTCGCCGAACAGCCGCCTCAGCGCGGCGAAGGCCGGCTCGCCGGTACAGTGTCCCGGAGCGATCCCGTCCAACCCCCACGTATCGTGCAGCGCGGTCGCGACGCGCGCCACCGCGGTATCCGGGCTGGTCACCAGGTGCAGCCCACCGAAGATCAGGTGCACGTGGTCGCCCCAGGCCCTAGTGGCGTTCAAGATCGTCTCGATGCCGGGATGGGAGCATCCCACCAGCACGACCAACCCCTTGGACGTCCGAATGACGAGCGACAGCTCCCGCAGCTCCAGGGTGCCGGGCGTCTTGGAGATGGTCGAGACGAGCGCGATGCCAGGCGCGACTTCCGTGAGCGTGTCTACCCAGCGGAAATTTGCCGCGGGCCAGGGCGTCCCGGATCGGAGCTCGGAGGGCGGAGTCCCGTCGAAGTACCGCATCGAATCCGCGAGGGTGGAGTCGCGGCGGTAGAACGTGCCGGGGCGACTGCCGCCGAACACGCCGAAGGGCTCTGCCGGCGCGTAGATCGGGACGTGCGGGTTCACCCGCAGCAGGTAGTTCAGTCCCGACGTGTGGTCGCCGTGGCGGTGGGAGATCACGACGAAGTCCAGCCGCCGCAAGTCCACGCCGAGCGTCCGCACGTTGCGCGCGAACACCTCGGCGTTGTTGCCGGTGTCGAACAGAATCCGCTTCCCCTCGTACTCCACCAGCGCGGCGAAGCCCCAGTCTCGGGTCAGATCCCGACGGGTGCCGAACGCATCGTACAGGATCGTCACGCGGTTGGTGGTCGCCCCGGGCACCGGATGCGTCGCCGGAAGCGGCGGCGACGCCGTGAGCAGAGCACACAGCAGTCCGTGAAGCCACATCGATCCACCCTCCGAAATCGAGGTCGCCGCCGCCGGGGCGGGGCCTTCAGCCCACCCGCGTGCCCGGTTGGGCGGCAAATCCCTTCACCGCGGCCCTTCCGAGCCAGGCGAACAGCGCCAGCACGAGCAATTGGGTCAGCAGGAACGGCGGCTCCTTCTGGGTCGGGGCGGCGACGATCAGCGCCGGCATCCGCCGGAACAGCTGCGCGACCAGCACGAAGACGTTCAGGTAGAGCGCGACCACCGCGCCGACCACGTAGACCGTGCGCCAGCCGCCGGCGAGATGCTTCCAGTACCGGGCGGCGATCACGACCGGCAGGATGAGGAGCGAGAGGATCCCCACGCCGTGCGACGGCATGAAGGTCACGAACGGAAAGCCGAAGCCCGTGACATTGGTCAGGACGGTGGTCGCCAGGAAGATGCCGGTCCACCCGTCCAGTCGCTTGCCGGCGACCAGTCCGCCGGCGACGACGCTCCCCGCCAGGATCCCAACGAGGCTCAGCAGCACGTGGATCAGCGTGAACGTCGTGATGTCGAAGATCATGAAGGCGTCCTGGTTGAGGTGAGGGTAGTCATTGGCCTCAGCGGCTGGTGGGTCGTCCACCACTCCCGCGCGCGATCCTGCGTCCACGCCCCGGCGCCCTCTACCTCGGCGAGCCGGCTGGACAACTCG
Source organism: uncultured Gemmatimonadales bacterium (assembly GCA_963697755.1). Lineage (GTDB taxonomy): Bacteria > Gemmatimonadota > Gemmatimonadetes > Gemmatimonadales > GWC2-71-9 > CAVVWJ01. The sequence continues at coordinate 95,487 of CAVOPE010000007.1, forward strand.
CGCGCCGATTGCGGCCGGTCCGCCGGGTCCTTGGCCAGACACGCGAGCACCAGGCGATCGAGCGCCGGCGGAATCGGCCCGCCGGTGCGGGCCGAGGGTGGCGTCGGCGGCGTCTGGGCGTGCTTGAGAAGCAGGCCGATGGGCGTGTCGGCGGTGAAGACGTACTGTCCGGTCAGCAGCCAGTAGGCGACGCAGCCAGTGGCGTAGATGTCGGCGCGTCCATCCAGCGGCGCCCCAACGGCCTGCTCGGGGGCGATGAACGCGGGCGTCCCCTGCACCGCGTTGTCCTGGGTCTCGCCGGGTCCGGCGCCCGCGTCCTCGCGGGCGCGCTTGACGATGCCGAAATCCAGGACCTTCACGAAATCGTACTCCTCGCCATAGCGGCAGAGGAAGATGTTGGCGGGCTTGATGTCGCGATGGACCAGCCCGCAGGACTCCGCCTCCGAGAGCGAGTGGCACACCTGGCGCAGCAGGTACACGGCGCGGTCGGCCGGCTGCGGCCCATAGCGCTGGAGCAGCGAGTGGGCGTCGAGGCCGTCGAGCAGCTCCATGACGTAGTAGAACGCACCGTCGGCCGCGACGCCGAAGTCGAACAGCTCCACGGTGTGAGGCGAGCGGAGGCGGGCGATGACCTGGGCCTCGCGCTCGAACCGCCGGATCGCATCCTCGGAGACGCCGGGCCGCCCATCCTCCCTGAGCGCGGGCCGGATGAGCTTGATCGCGGCGGGCCGCGCCAGGAGGCGGTGGCGGGCGCGCCATACCTCTCCCATGCCCCCTTGCCCCAGCTTCTCCTCCAGCTGGTAGCTCCCGAGCTCGCGCGCACGCTTGACCTCGGTGCCCAGGCCGTAGATCACCCGAGAGCCCACGTACGCCATCCCGGCCACGAGGAGGTAGGGAAAGACGAGCCAGAAGAAGAACTGCGCCGGTTCGGGACGGAAGTCGGGGGCTCGCGTCGCCATCATCAGGCCGACGATCACCGGCACGGCACTGACCGACGCCAGGGCTGCCGCCGCCGCCCGACGAGGAGAGGTCGGTACGACGATGGTGAACAGCACGGTCCACACCCCGACCCATGACAGCCCCAGCGTACGTCCGCCCATCTGGAGCCCCACGGGGTCGTTGAACTCAGAGGCCGCAATGCCATAGCTTCCCGCGACCTCGAACGCGAGCCCGAGCTTCATCGCGGTCGCCAGCGAGACCCGGCCGGAGCCGAGCACGGCCGCCACCAGGAGCGCCATGGCGATCGCGATCACGCTCGGCCCCCACTGGAGAAAGCCGCTGACCAGCAGCACCCGGTCCGCCGGGGACAGCAGCATCGGGAAGATGCTGGCCATGAAGAACGTGAACGCGTACAGCAGCGCGAGGATGCGGAGCCGCTCGGCGGACTGGCCGAGCAGGTCGGCCGGGAGCGGTGATGAGGCCCCGCGCGAGTCGGCCGACCGCGCGTCGGGGCGCATCAGGGTGACGGGCTCCTGCATACTATGACTCCGAGGGGATTGCCGGTAATGTAGCGGCAAACCGAACCACGGGACGTCAGTCCGAGCCTTGTCGCCGCCCGGACCGGCATCACCGCCGGCAGGCTCGGGCTCTACCTGGCTGCCGTGTACTTCGCGCGGCAGGATCGGATGGACTTGGTGATGACCATCGCCGTGGGGTCGAGCATTCAAGTCGCCCTGCTCACCGCGCCGGTTCTCGTGCTCATATCCTGGGCGATGGGCACGCCGACGAACCTGGTGTTCTCGAATCCGCTCGAGCTGATCGCGGTGGCGGCCGTGGCGTTCGCGGTCAACGCCATCGCCCAGGACGGGGAGACCAACTGGTTCGAGGGCGTGCTCCTGCTCTCGGTCTACGTGGTGCTCGGCCTCGCCTTTTTCTTCGTACGCTGACGGGCAGGTCCCCGGCCGGCGATCGGGCGACCGCTCAGGCGTGATCGGCGACAGTCGAGACGCCTTCCTCCCGGGCGCAGTGGGCACAGCAGAAGAACGTGGCGTTCGCCTCGATGCCGTGTCCGATGACCTTGCAGCCGCAGTGCTCGCAGACGGGCGCCAGCAGGGAGATGGCGCATTCGAAGCTGTCGAACGTGTGGGTTCGGCCCGCGGTGACCACCTGGAAGGCCAGGTAATAGTCGTTTCCGCAGACTTCACAGATGGCCATGGGAGGCCTCCCTTCGGGAGGGGCAGCCGGGAGCGGCCCCCGCGCAAGAAAGCGCGACTCCGGCCGGGTGGTGCGGCCGAAGTCGGGCAGCATTACTTCGATACCTTCGCCGATCGGCCGCCCACGGCGGCCAGGGCCGAGCGCCAGGCCGTCCTAGACCGTGCGCCGACCGCTGAAGAAGTTGATCAGGAAGACCACCAGTGCCACCACCAACAGGAGGTGGATCAGGCCACCGGCCACGTGGAACACCGCCCAACCCAAGATCCACGCGATCACGAGAATAGCAGCAAGCCAGATCATAGATGCCTCGGTGTACGGGTGAGCGTGCCGGTCCAGCCGTCACCCACGATACGGCGATCTTGATCGACAGTCCGTGATGTGACCCACGTCCCCGGTGTGCAGCGGGCGGCTCGTCCTGCCCCGCCCGGCCGCTCGGCGAGGCTTACGGCGGCGTGCCCAGCAGTCGCTGGGCCTCGGCATAGGGCCATGCCTCCTCCGCGAATCCGAAGGTCCCGTGGTCGGCGATCTCGCGCGCGGCCCTGAGGAAACCGCCCAGCGCCGCGCGGCTCAGCGCCGATCCCACGCTGATGCGCCGGACGCCGAGCGCGGCGAGTTCCGCGACCGAGAAGGCCGCGCTCTTGAGCCCCATCACGACATTGACCGGCCTGCGCACCGAAGCACAGACCGTCCGAATGTCCTCCGCGCGCGTGAGACCGGGGGCATACAGGGCGTCGGCGCCGACAGCCTCGAAGGCCTGCAGACGCCGGATCGTGTCGTCCAGATCGGGCCGCCCGTGCAGGAAGTTCTCGGCCCGGCCCACGAGCACGAAGGGGAACGGCAGGGCGTGGGCCGCCTCCACCGCAGCGGCGATCCGCTCGACGGCATGCTGGAAGTCGTAGAGCGGACGACGAGGATCGCCGGTGGTATCCTCGATCGACCCGCCGACCAGGCCGGCGATCTCGGCCGCCAGACGAATCGTCTCGGCGGCCGTCTCCGGGGCGGCGCCGAAGCCGTTCTCGAGGTCGGCGGCCACCGGTAGGGGGGTGGCATCCACGATCGCCTTCGCATTGGCCAGCGTCTCGCTGCGCGACACCAGCCCGGCCCCGTCGGCACGCCCCAGGGTGAAGGCCAGACCGGCGCTCGTGGTGGTGAGCGCCTCGAAGCCCAGATGCGTCAGGATGCGGGCAGTGCCCGCGTCCCACGGATTCGGGATGACGAACGCGCCGGGGCGAGCGTGCAAGGCTCGGAAGGCTTCCGCCTTCTGGGCTTGTGACGTGGGCATTCGCGCTGCCTCAGCCGCGGCCGGCGGACGCGCGGGTCATGAGCGAGAGTACGGCGTCGATGATCGTGTCCGGACGCTTCTCGGGCACGTCGTGGTTGGAGCCCTCAGCCACCACCAGCCGCCGCCCTGGCGCGCCTCGGGCGATTGCGTCGTGGCTGGCGCGCCAGGCCCGGTCGATCTCGTCCTTCTTCCACCACGCCTCGCCCGCGGTGATGACGACTAGTGGCATCCGCAGGCCGGCATCGCTCGCGTCCACATCGTGCGCCAGACCGCGGAACGTGCTCACCATGCGAGCCACGGCCGTGTCCGTGGCGGTCGCAGGATGCTCGATGTGGGGCACCGTCGAATACACGAAGTCGCCCGTGGCCCGCACGAAACGCTGGTTCATGGGATCGACCAGCACGAGCCCGCACACGTGGTTCGAATACAGGTGCGCCTGCAGCAGCGTCAGCAGACCGCCATACGAGTGACCGACGACGATCCGGTCCGAGGGCGTCCGCAGCCGCTCGAGCGCATCGTTGAGCTGCTCGACCTGCTGCCGCGGCGTCAGGTCCGCCGGCCCAGTTCCGCTCCCGCCGAACCCCGCCCGGTCGTAGGCGACCACCGTTGCCCCCGTACGGCTCGCCAGCGCCTCATCCACACCCGACCACGCTCCGAGCGAGGCTCCACCGCCGGATTCCATGACGATGGTGACCGGCTTCGTGCCGCGGTACACCATCAGGTGCATGCGGTAGCCGCCGACGTCGACGAGGGTGTCCAGCGGAGTGGGGTGCCGAAGTGGTGTGCCGGCGCTGTGCAGAAAGAGGAGGGCTACTGCTGCGATGGTCATGGTCGAGGCTCCCGCCGAGTGTGTGTCCGGCCTACGGTGGGGGCCCTCCGGGGGTTTCGCGCGCCGCCGGCTCCTTCACTTCATCGCTGCCTCCGGCAGGACCTGGAGCAGCACGGTCGGGCGCACGGAGAGCTCGCCCGTGAATGGCCGGCTGTAAGCGGCGATCAGCACGACCGCGGCCGCGACACCGGTGGCGAAGATGGTGAGGATGATGCGGTTGGCCGCGCGATTATCGCTGTGCACCATGGCGACCGCGGTCAGGGTGAGCGCGGCCTGAACCAGGAGGGCCGTCCATTTCACCCAGTTGATGGACGACCGGCTCAGGATGACCCGCTGCCGGCGAGTATCCAGCGCGGTGCCGAGCGCCGCGACCATCTCGCGCTGAGCGGCCAGCTGTCCCGGGTTCTCCGGCTGGAGTGACAGCGCCAGCCGCAGCGCGTCCACCATTCGCGGCGGTGCGATCGTCAGGGTGGCGTTGCCGCCGTGCCATGGCGGGCCATTCCTGGGTGACCGCATCGTGGATGTAGCGGCGGAGCAGGTCGCGGAGCCTGGCATCGACGTCGCCGGGGAACGCATCGCCCAGAAGATCGACCGCGCGGAGCGCGCTCGCCTCCCGGTTGACCGCGGCGCCCGCCCTGTCGGCGTCGCTCCAGACCTGAGCGGCCAGGAAACCGACAAGCAACGCGAAGATGACGGAGAGCGGCGGAAGCACGCCGGGAGAGATTCCCTTGAACGCACGCGCGCGCTCCCCGACGGCGAGCGCGGTGATCAGCAGGTACAGCGCCGCGGTAAAGGCGTAGACAGCCCCGAGGATGAGGACGGCCATCCCCGTCACCGGCAGGCTGAGAAGCCAGTCGCCCATGATGCCTCCAAAGACGCGTCCGATGCGGCCGACATGGATATCCCGGCCGCCTCAAAGATCTGCTCTGGTCGCCCTGGCACAAGGCCTCGATCGAGTTGCGCGGTTTGCCGCCGAATCCGCGCCGTCTCAGGGAGCACGCACGAAGAGCGCGTGGAACTGATCCGGCGCCCCTGGCCCCTCTCCCCCAAACGCCACCCGCAGCGAATCTCCGGACAACGCCGCCAAGTCCGAACGACTGGTACAGCGATCATGCGATGCGCCTCGTGGGATCGGCGTAGGCCCACCGGAACGGCTTGGCGGTCTTGTTGTACTGCTTGATGTATCGCATCAGCGACCGCTGGCGGCCCTATAGAAGGGGATGCCACCGGTGAAGGGTCTCGTGATGCGGCCGACTCGGGCTAACAAGCCCAATGGCTACCTTCTCGGCTCATACCGCATCGCCACCGCCCCCGAGCCGAACTCCAGCCGGCTCACGAGCCTCAAGTCGACACGCTTCGATAGCCCCGCGAACAACGTCGGCCCGTGGCCCGCTAGCCTGGGCTGCACCACGAACTCGTACTCATCGATCAATCCCAGCTCCGCCAACGCCAGCGGGAGCTTCACGCCTCCCACGAACAGTCCCTTACCCGACTCCCGCTTGAGCTGCTGAACGGCCTTCCCCAGATCCCCGCGCACGAGCTCCGCGTTCCAATCGACCCGGTCCAGGGTGCTCGACACGACGTACTTCTTTGCCGCGTCGATCGTCCGGGCGAAGGGTTCCATCCAATCAGGCCTCGCTCCCGTCCGCGCCGGCGGCCGCCACGCTGCCTCCATCATTTCGTAAGTCACTCGGCCAAAGAGGAGGGCATCGGCCTGGTCGAGGTTCTCGACCGCGTGACGATGCAAGTCTTCGTCCGCGAGCATCTCACGATGATCGCAGCACCCGTCCAACGTGACGTTGATGGAATACCGAAGGGGTCGCATTACGCGAGAGTACCGCCGATGGGGTAGACGAGCAAGGTTAGCCCGCGGTCGCCTGGCCGAAGACGTCCGCCTGCGGGTCCCAGAACGCGTCGTGAAGTCCGACCCGGCCAAAGATCCGGCGCATCTCGTCTGGAGCCGGGCGCCGGGCATCCGGCTCCAGCCGCGTTGCGTACCACGCCACGGCCAGCTCCCAGAGCTGGCTCATCCGCACGAGCGGCCGCGGCGGCACGCTGCGCGCCTCGCACCACACTTTCACCTGTTCTTCCGACCGGAAGAAGAGCATCGCGCTTCAGGTGAAGACGAGATCCTCCCACCAACGGGCTGCCGGCACCAGACAGTGAAACAGCCAGGTGCTGGGCTCTGGACCAGCGATGCCGACCTCCAGCCGGAGCGGTTCGCCCGACTGCCCGCAGCGCGAGCGAACGACCCCGTCCTGGTGGAGCGCGGCTGGGATGCCGAGCGCGTCCCAGGCACAATTGGCGAAGTAGGACCGGCGGCCGACCTCGACGATATGCTGGGTGGGAACCCCGGAAAACGGAGGCGCCATTCGGATGGCCTCGCCATCGGGCTCGAGCAGCAGGACGCGATCGGCCCGCAGTCGTGCGTAGGTCTCCCGGACGTCCTCGCGGGAGCAGCCAAGCGGCCCCGCCACGTCGCCGAGCTCCGGCGGCTCGCCCGTTCTTGCGAAGTGGCGATACACCGCCAACTTCACTTGCGTCTCGAAGTCCATTGGCGCCTCATTCGGCGCTGCATCATCGGGCCCGGCGCAAGCGGGTCAGCACGCGGTCCAGTGACGCGGCGAATGCCCGCTTGGTCTGGGCGTCGTAGGGCGGCGGCCCGCCCGTCACCATCCCGGAGAGCCGCGCCTGCTCCATGAAGTCCCGCACCGAGAGCCGCTCTCCGATCGTGTCGGCGGTGTGCTCCTCGCCGCGCGGGTCGAGCACGGCCACTCCCTTGGGGACGAGCTGCGCCGCCAACGGCACATCCTGCGTGACCACGAGGTCGCCCGCGTCGACGTGGGCCGCGATGTACTGATCCGCCACGTCGGCGCCGCCATCGACCCGGACGGCACTGACCAGCGGATTCCCGGGCGGCGTCTGCAGCCGCTGGTTCGCGACCAGGACGACCTCCACTACGAGTCGTTTGGCCGCGCGGAACACCAGGTCCTTCACGTCTCTCGGCGCGGCATCGGCATCCAGCCAGATTCTCAGCCCGGCCTCGCTTCCCCGTGAGGAGTCCTGGAATTACCCTGTCGGCGGCCGTCCCCGTCGAGCTCGAAGCAGACTGATACCAGCCGCCACCAAGCCGGCGAGCAGCAACGGATAGATCAGCAGCAGGTCGATCCGGATGTTGCATTCTCCGCCGCACAGCCAGCGCTGCCGCATGCCCGTCTCATAGATCGCATACAGCAACCACACCACGCCGACGCCGACGACCAATCCTCGACCGGTCCACCGGCCGAGGCCGATCAAGGCGATTCCGACGACCGCGGGCAGAAACGGATACTCGATGAAGATGGCCATCGTGCGAAAGACTGGATCCATGGCGCTTCCCTCACCAACGAGCGATGGCAGCCGACCTCAAGATTGCGCACCCGCACCGGCCGCGTAAGGGCACCGCCCTCGGGCAATCGACCCACCTGCGACGGTTAGTTCATCGCGCCCCGTATATCTTTCTCTCCAGCCCGCGATGCACCGCGGCCACGGAAGGAGCGCCGCCATGCGCTGGTCGTACACGATTGGTCGCATCCGAGGCACGGAGATCAAGGTGCACCTCACCTTCCTCCTGCTCCTCGTCTGGTTCGGCTGGTCGGCCTACCGGGAGGCCGGCGCTGCCGCGGCCGCGGCCGACGTCGTGTTCCTGGTCGCCTTCTTCTGCTCCATTCTGCTCCACGAGTTCGGGCACATCACCATGGCGGCCCGCTTCGGTGTGCGCACGCCGGACGTCATCCTGCTCCCCATCGGCGGCGTGGCCCGGCTCGAGCGCATCCCGGAGGAGCCCCGACAGGAACTGCTCATCGCCCTGGCCGGTCCGGCGGTCACCCTCGCGATCATCCTGGTGCTCGCCGCGGTCGCCTGGGCAAGGGGCGAGCTGGCAATGCCATCCGACGTCTTCGGCCCGGGTTCCTCCATCGTGGTGCGGCTGCTCGTCTCCAACGGATTCGTGCTGCTCTTCAACCTCATCCCCGCCTTCCCGCTGGACGGCGGACGAGTACTTCGCGCCGCTCTCGCGCGCCGCCTCGGCCTGGTCCGCGCGACCCGAATCGCCGGCTCGGTGGGCCAGGTCTTCGCCCTCGCCCTCGGCGTGCTCGGCGTTGTCGTGAGCGCGCCGCTCACCATGCTGGTCGCCTTCTTCATCTTCCTCGGCGCCGGCGCGGAGGCGAGCGCGGTGGCGACCCGGATGGCGGGACGCGGCTTGCAAGTCTCCCAGATGATGGTGACCCAGTTCCAGACGATCCCTATCCATGCGACGCTGGCCCAGGCGGTGGAGCTGCTGCTCGCCGGCGAGCAACGCGAATTCCCGGTGGTGGACAACCTGGGGCGCACCGAGGGGATGCTCACCCGCGACAATCTCATCCGTGGCCTGAGCCGCCGTGGCGCCGAGGCTACGGTCGCCGAGGCGATGACGCCCGCGACGCCGACGGTGCCACCCACGCTCGGCTTCCAGGAAGCCCTCGAGCGCCTGCGCGCGAGCGGGCTCCCCGCCCTACCGGTGGTGGACGCCGCCGGCGCGCTGGTCGGCATGCTCACGATGGACAACATCACCGACCTGCTCCTGGTGCGGCAGGCGCGCGGCTGACCTCTCGTCACCCCTCTGGCGACGACGCCCGTCCAACTCCAACATTCCCGCATCTCATCCCTCTTATCGGAGCCAGTATGCGTCTTCGCACGATCGGCGCGATAGCCGTTGTCACCGTGGCCGCCGCCTGCGGTCGGGATAAGCCCGCACCAGCCTCGGACCAGAGCGCTGCGCCACCCGCCGCCGGGCCAGCCGCGACCGGCCCGCAGGGCGTCGCCTTCACGGCGACCGACTACGCCTTCGACGGACCGTCGGAGACGCCAGCAGGGCCGACCCGGTTTCGGCTGGTGAACAAGGGCAAGGAGCCGCACCACCTGGTCGTGATCCGGATCGAGGAGGGTCGCACCTACGACAGCCTGCTCGCCGTACTGCGCAAGCCGGAGATGCCACCGCGCTGGGTCCATCCGATCGGCGGGCCGAATGGCGTCAGCCCGGCTCTCGAGTCGGAGGCGGATGTCACGCTGACCCCCGGCAACTACGCCATCGTGTGCTTCGTGCCGACGGTGGACGGTGTCCCGCATCTCGCGAAGGGGATGGTCCGGCCGCTCACGGTCACGCCGAGCGAGCGCGGGGGTGCCGAGCCCCAGGCGGACCTGGTCATGGACCTGATGGACTATGACTTCAAGCTGTCCGCGCCGATCGCCGCTGGCAGCCATGTCATCCGCGTCGTCAACACCTCGGGCCAGCTCCACGAGGTCGTCCTGGTGCGGCTCGAGCCGGGCAAGGCCGTGGGCGACATGTTCAAGTGGGAGATGGGCGGCCGGAAGGGTCCGGCTCCGGGGCGTTTCGTCGGCGGCATGGCGCCGCTCGCCCCGGGCGACCAGGCGCAATTCCCGATGGCGTTCGAGCCGGGCGCCTACGGCTTCATCTGCTTCGTTCCCGACGTGAAGGACGGCAAGCCCCACGCGATGCACGGCATGGCGAAGAGCTTCACGGTGAGCTGACGCACTCGCCCCGGCGGAACGCTCGCGGCGGGCAATCGAAGCCCCCGCGAGCCCAGAGGCCCGCGCCGCTCGCGCGGGCCTCGCTTTGCGCCCGAACCAGGCGCTGCGCATACTTCACATTCGGCGGGACCGTGTAGGTCACGGCCCAGCCTCGGCGGACCATCGCTTCATTCACCAGGGTTCCGCCGATCCACACCCAGGCGAGCACTCGGCCGTAGCGGTCGGTGGGCGCCACGTCGCCCTCGAGCCGGACGGCGCGGCCCGCGGCGATCAGGTCCGCGAGACCCCGACTGGCGTCACCGGCCACGGAGCCCTGCCCGGTTTCGGGACTGTCCAACGCCGAGCAGCCGGACCTTTCGCCCGTCGCGGCAGTAGAAGGTGTCGCCGTCGACGATCCGCGCGACTACGCAGGCGTGGACCGAATCGGGCGAAGTGGAGCCCCGCGCCGCGCACGACCCGAGCGCGGTCGCTGCGAGCGCAAGCCTGACAAGCATTTCGATGCACATGGTGTCCGCAATCTAGGAAAGCCCTCCGACCATGCCATCCGCTCCTTCCGCGAACAGCTCGGTCGTCGAGCGCGCCAGCCACCTCCCGTTTTCCGCCGAGTCGGTGTTCGGCTGGCACGAGCGGCCCGGAGCTTTCGAGCGGCTGACGCCGCCCTGGGAGCACGCCCGGGTGCTGGAACGGTCGGGCGGACTCCGCGACGGCGGCCGGGTCGTGCTCGCGGTCGGCGCCCCCCTCAACATCCGGTGGGTCGCCCGCCACGTGGATTTCGAGCAGGACCGGCAGTTCGCCGACGAGCAGGTGACGGGGCCCTTCGCGCGCTGGCGGCACCTGCATCGGTTCGATCCCGACGGCCCCGGGTCCTGCGTCATGACCGATCGGATCGAATACGAACCGCCGCTCGGCCGTGTCGGGGCGGCCGGCGACCCACTGCTGATCCGTCCGCGGCTCCAGCGCCTGCTCGGCTACCGTCACGAGCTGGTCCGGCGTGATCTCGAGACCCATGCCCCGTATGCCGATCGCCCCCGGCTCCGCATCGCGGTGACGGGGGCAAGCGGGTTCATCGGCCGCGCGTTGGTACCGTTCTTGACCACGGGAGGTCACACCGTGATCCGGCTCGTGCGGCACAGGCCGCGCCCTGACGAGGTCGGGTGGGACCACGTGCGGGGCCGGGTGGATCGCCAGAAGCTCGAGGGTCTCGACGCGGTGATCCACCTCGCGGGCGAGCCGATCGGCGTGCGATGGACGAAGGAGCGCCGTTTGCGCATCAGAGAGAGCCGGAGCATCGGCACTCGGTTCATCGCCGAGGCGCTCGCCTGGCTCGAGCGCCCGCCGAAGGTGCTGATATCGGCGTCTGCGATCGGCATCTACGGCAATCGGGGCGACGCGACGCTCACCGAGTCCAGCTCCACCTCTGGAGGCGCCGCCCGACTTCCTCACCGAGGTGGCCCGCGAATGGGAAGCGGCTACCGAGCCGGCACGCGCGGCCGGGATTCGCACTGTGCTGACCCGGTTCGGCATCGTGCTGAGCCCCGCCGGCGGCGCCCTCGAGCGCATGCTGCCGCCCTTCCGCCTGGGGGTGGGCGGTCCGCTCGGCAGCGGCCGCCAGTACATGAGCTGGATCGCGATCGACGACCTGCTGGGCGCCATTCATCACGCCCTCATGACCGACGCCGTCGCCGGCCCACTCAACCTCACCGCGCCCAACCCGGTGACCGCGGCGACGTTCGCGTCGACGCTCGGGCGGGTGCTGGAGCGGCCGGCGGCCCTGCCCGTGCCCGCCGCCGCGCTCAAGCTGGCGTTCGGTGAGATGGCCGACGTGGCCCTGCTCTCGAGCGCGCGTGTGGTGCCGGCCCGACTCCTTGAATCAGGTTACGCCTTCCGCTATCCCGAGCTCGAGGGCGCGCTTCGGTTCCTGCTCGGGCGACCCGCCCGGGCGGCCTGATCCATTAACTTTCCCGCATGTCTCAGCCCAAGGCCGTCGTCCTGCTGAGCGGCGGAATGGACTCGACCACCACGGCCGCCGTTGCCCGGCGCGACGGGTTCGAGGTGCACGCGCTCAGCGTGCGATACGGGCAGCGACACGCGGTCGAGCTCGAGGCGGCGCGCCGGGTGGCCGAGCGACTGGGCATCAGGCATCACGTGGTCATCGACCTCGACCTGCGTGCCTTCGGTGGCTCGGCGCTGACCGCCGACGTGCCGGTGCCCAAGGACACGCCGACGGCCGAGATCGGCACCCGCATCCCGTCCACCTACGTCCCCGCGCGGAACACCATCTTTCTCTCGCTCGCGCTAGCCTGGGCAGAGACGCTGGGGGCGCGCGACATCTTCCTGGGCGCGAACGCGCTCGACTACAGCGGCTACCCGGACTGCCGGCCGGAGTACTTCGACGCGTGGGCGCGTATGGCCGGGCTGGCGACACGGGCCGGGGTCGAGGGCGCCCGACTCACGGTGCACACGCCGCTCATCGGGCTCACCAAGGCCGAGATCGTGCGCCTGGGCCTGTCGCTCGGGCTGGACTACGCGATCACCAGCACGTGCTACGACCCAGCCCCCGACGGCGCCGCCTGTGGACACTGCGAGGCCTGCCTGCTCCGGCTCAAGGGGTTCGACGAGGCGGGCGTGGCCGATCCCGCGCGCTACCAGGCCGCGCACGCATGACCTACGCGGTGAAGGAGATCTTCTACACGCTGCAGGGCGAGGGCGCCAACGCCGGCCGTCCGGCGGTGTTCTGCCGCTTCGCCGGATGCAACCTGTGGAGCGGCCGCGAGGTCGATCGGGCCGACGCGATCTGCCGGTTCTGCGACACCGAGTTCGTCGGCACCGACGGCCCGGGCGGCGGCAAGTTCTCGACGCCCGAGGCCCTGACGGGCGCGGTGGCGGGCGTCTGGCCGCCGGGCGACCCGCTCGCGCGGCCGCTCGTGGTGTGCACCGGCGGCGAGCCGCTGCTCCAGCTCGACCCGCCGCTCATCCGGGCGCTCCACGCGGCGGCCTTCGAGATCGCGGTCGAGACCAACGGCACCGTGACCCCACCCGCGGGGATCGACTGGCTGTGCGTCAGCCCGAAGGCCGAGGCGCCGCTGGTGGTGCTGGCGGGCGACGAGCTCAAGCTGGTCTATCCGCAGGAGGGCGCCGAGCCCGAGCGGTTCGCCGGCCTGGACTTCCGCCACTTCTTCCTCCAGCCGATGGACGGGCCGGCGCGTGAGGCCAACACGCGCGCCGCGCTCCGATACTGCCTCACGCACCCGCGCTGGCGACTCAGCCTGCAGACGCATAAGCTTCTCGGCATTCCGTGACCGTCCCCGTCGGGGACGGTCTTGTCATCCCGGCGACCCCCAACCCGGCAGTTCATGCACGGATATTCCGACCGCATCAACCACGCGTTCGCGTTCGCGGCAAAGTATTACAACGCCCTCGCCCCGGTCGCGGCCGGCATGGACTTCCTCGCCCATCCCGCCAACGTCGCCGTGATCCTCACGCGCTACGGCTGCGAGCAGGTGACGGTCGTCGCCGGCATCGTGCATCACGTCCTGGAGGAGAGCCCGCCGGAGCAGTGGCCCGTGCTGGAGCACAAGATCGGGGACAAGTTCGGGCCGGTCGTGCTGGCGGTGGCGAAGGACGCGCTCGAGCCGAAGTTCGACCGGCGCGGGACCGAGCGCTCGTGGCAGCCGTGCAAGCAGGAGTACCTGACCCAGCTCGCCACGGCTGAGCCGCGCGCGTTGGACATCATCGTGGCGGACGAGCTCCACGCCTGCGGCTCCACCATGACCGCGCTGCGGCGCCTGGGGGTCGAGTACCTGCGCACGGTCTCGCGGGCGGGCTCGGAGCAGACGATCTGGTGGTACCGCTCGCTGCTCGAGATCCTGACCGCGCGGGCCGACTGGCCTCGGCGGGAAATGCTGGCCGAGCTGCGGCTCATGAGCGCCGACATGGTGCGGAGTCTTCGTCAAAGCGAGGGGGGACGGTGAAGGGCAGCCTAGGACGGTGGACGCTCGGATACGGCGCGGCACTCCTTGGACTCGCGGCGTGCACCGGCAGCGTGGGCAAGCCGGCGCCGCTCAACCCGGTGCGCTTCCTTCTGGTCAACGACGTGTACGTGGCCGACACCATGGCCGATGGCAAGGGCGGCCTCGCACGGGTCGCGACCGTGCGCCAGCGGCTGGCGGACCAGGGCCCGGTGCTCTTCGTCTTGGCCGGCGACGTCCTGAGCCCGAGCCTCCTGAGCAAATACTACTCGGGCAAGCAGATGGTGGAGGCGTTCAACGCGGCCAAGCTCGACTACGCCACCTTCGGCAACCACGAGTTCGAGCTGCCGCTCGACACGCTCGAGGCCCGGGTCGCCGAATCGAAGTTCACCTGGCTGTCGAGCAACTGCACCAAAGCCGACGGCACCCCGTTCGCCAAGGTGCTCCCGTGGGACACCCTCCGGATCTCCACCCACAAGGTCGGCATCTTCGGGCTCACGCTCCGGGGCGGCTACCGGAAGGCCTACCTCTGCGCCGACCCCGACAGCGCGGCGCATCGGGCGATCGACACCCTCGTCGCCCAGGGCGCGGAGCTCGTGGTGGGGTTGACCCATCAGACGATCGAGGCGGACCGCGAGCTGCTCGCCCAGGAGCCCCGCCTCGACCTGATCCTGGGCGGCCACGAGCACGAGGCGCACGACTCCATCGTGTCGGGCCGCCACGTGGTCAAGGCGGACGCCAACTCGCGGTCGGCGCAGTTCGTTACGCTCTGGGGTGGTAAGGGTGAGTGGCGGCAGGCGGTGGGACTGGTGAGGATCGACAGCAGGCTGCCGGACGACACCGCCGTCGCCGCCATCACCGCGCGCTGGGAGGACAGCCTTCGCGCCCGGCTGGGCCCCGAGAGAGTGGTGGGACGCACGACCGTGCCGATCGACGCGCGCGACGAGCTGGGCCGGCGGCATGAATCCCTGCTCGGCGACCTGGTCACCGACGCCATGCGCTGGGGAACGAGCACGGACGTCGCCCTTCTCAACGCCGGGACGCTCCGCCTTGACGACGTGATCCGGCCGGGGCCGCTCAGCAACTACCAGCTCGAGTCCATCTTCCTGTTTCCCGACGAGACCCGCGTCCTCACCGTGCCGCTCACGGGGGCGCGCCTCCGGGCGCTGCTCGAACACGGCGTGGCCGATGGATCGCTCGGGAAGGGGGGCTTCCTTCAGGTCTCCGGGATCTCCTTTACCTATGACCCGGCCGCCCTGTCTGGTGGACGGATCAAGGGCGACGTCCGGCGGGCCTCAGGCGGTGTCATCCAGTCACATGACACGCTCAAAGTGGCCATTCCGGTGTATCCTGCGTGCGAGGGCGGCGACGGGTACGACGTCCCTGAGGCCCAGGCGGCCTGCGAAGGCCGGGCGACGGCCCCGCGGGCAGCGGACCTGCTGACCCGGTTCGTGAACGATTCGCTAGGGGGCCAGGTGTCGGCGCCGCCAACGGGAAGGATCGTACAGGCCGGAAACACAAATCCCGGCTGAGCGTTGCTCTGGCCGGGACCGGCGGCCTTAGCGATTTTGATCACCCAGGTCGCAAAGCCGAAATTCCCTGGGGCCCCGAAGGGCTATGTTCTTATCGTCTGGCCGAAGAGTAACCAGCTCACCAAACGCACGCAAGTCGTTGTTACACAACGTTACAGGCTAGCGTTTGAGCTGAAGCATAATATCGGCGCCGAGGCCGCAGGGCATGAGTCCGGCGGGCAGGTTCCGTTCCCGCTCCCTCCAACCGGCGCCCACGGGTATACTTGAGAATGGCTTCAACGCCGCCAGCTGCTCTCGCCACCCTTCCAAGTGCTTTCGCTGCCGCCTGCCGACTCTCCCGTACCGAAGGGGAGCTGTTCGAGCGCTGCCGCGTGGCCCTGGTGCGGCGGTTCCAGAGCGAGCTGATCTGGCTCACGCTGGTCTCGCCGAACGAGAGCCTCCCCCGCGTTGGACCGGCCAAGAATTTCGATGGGGCGCTGGAGGTGGCGCGGCTGGGGAGCGGCGAGACCGAGGTGGTGATCCACGCCGACCCTGCCGTGGCGGGCGAGATGCGGGCGGTGGCCATGCCGCTCGCCCTCGGCCTCAGCGTCGTGCTGGAACTGCGCAGCATTCTGCTGGAGCGGCAGGCGGCGCTGGACGACGCGGTATTCCAGCTCCGGGCGCTACGTCAGGTGGCGCGGCTGCTCTCCTCGGTGCACTCCATCGAGGACACCGAGCAGCTGATTCTCGATTTCATGGCCGAGGTGTTCTTCGCCTGGTGGGCCTGCCTCTATCGGCCTGAAGGCGATGCCTACGTCCCCAAGGTGTTCCGCTCGCTCAACGATCGCCTCCGCCCGGCGCCGATCGACCGGCCGGCGCTCGACCGCGCCTTGCCGCCCGGCAGCGCCGCCACTGGCGCCGACGACGTCGCCGTGGCAAGCCTCATCGGGCCCGGCGCCGAACTCGTGGTGCCCCTGGACGCGGGAGCCGAGCGCATGGCGGTGCTGGTGCTCGGCTCGAGGATCAGCGACAAGCTGTACGGCCGGGCCGAGCTGGAGCTGGCCGGGACGCTGTCGTTCGCGGCGGCTATCGCGCTCAAGAACTCGGAGCTGGTCGAGCAGCTGCACAGCGCCGCCACGACTGACGAGCTCACCGGCCTGTACAATCGGCGCGCGCTGGAGGAGCGGCTGGCCGCGGAGATCTCGCGCAGCCTCCGCCACCAGCTCCACACCAGCGTGCTGCTCATCGACCTCGACCGGTTCAAGGTCATCAACGACACGATGGGCCACGCGGCAGGCGACCGCCTGCTGATCCAGGTCGCCAAGGTGCTCCGACAGCAGTGCCGGGCGCTGGACGTGGTCGGTCGGCTCGGCGGTGACGAGTTCCTGGTGATCCTCCCGATGACGAAGCCCAGCGAGGCCCAGGTGTTCGTGGGCCGGGTCCAGGCCAGCCTTCGCAAGATGGAGGAGACCAACCCCGAGTTCGGCGCCTGCACCCTCAGCATGGGCGTGGCGGAGTCGCCCCGCAACGGCACCACCGTGAGCAGCCTGTTGGCCGCGGCCGACTCAGCGCTGTACAAGGCCAAGCGGGGCGGCCGCAACACCGTTGAGGTCGCGGACGATTAGCGACCTCATGGCGGTCGACGCGTTCACCCTGCTTGGCGACGCGCTCTGGCTGGACTTCGTCAACAGCGCCCGCGGGCGCATCGCTTCCCCTCCCGACCTCTTTCCCGATTTCACGGCGTTCGGCCGCTGGTGCGACCTGCAGCGCCTCGACGCGACGGAGCCCGCCGCGTTCCCCGCCGTGATCGAGTTTCGCGACCGGCTCACCGAGCTGGCGGAGGCGCTCCACGACGGCCGTCAGCCGCCCGGCGCGGCGGTCGCCGCGCTGAACGAGCAGCTCGCCCGGATCGCCGGCAGCCGTCAGCTCACCCGCCTGGGCGGGGAGTGGCGGCTCGGGTTCGTCCCGTCCCGCCCGCTCGGCGCGCTGGAGGCGGTGGCCCGGTCGGCGGCGATCACGCTGGCCGAGACCAGGGTCGCGGTCCGGCGCTGCGCGGGGGAGACCTGCTCGCTGTTCTTCACCGACGACACGCCGAGCGGCAGCCGGCACTGGTGCGACGCAAGCGTGTGCGGGCGCAACGCGAACGTCGAGCGCCGGCGGGGTCTCCGCCGATGACCGCCCCCGACCCGGTCGAGGCATTCGATCGCACCCTCGCGGCGCTGGGCCACCGATACCGGCTCGAGCGTATCGCCGCCGCCAACGCCGATCGCGTGCTGTTCGAGGCCTACGACGAGACGCTCAATCGCCGGGTCAGCCTGCGGATCAACTTCTTCCGCGATCAGCCTTCGCGCGCCTGGTTCGAGCGCGAGAACGAAGCGCTCGGCCGGCTGGACCATCCCGCCATCCGCCACGTCTACGACGCGGGAGTCGTGGGCGATCTCGCCTTCCGCATCGGCAACTGGATCGACGGCGAAGGACTGCGGGAGGCGGTCGAGCGGGCCCCCCGGATCATGCCCGCCGTCTTCGCGCTCGCGCGCGAGCTGCTGGGCGCGCTGGAGCACGCCCATCTGCATGGCGTGATCGTGCGGCGGATCGTGCCAGGCTCGGTGCTGGTGGACGCGAGCGGCCGTGGCACGATCACCGATCTTCGCTACAGCAGCTACGTGCTGCCGGCAGTCCCACCGGGCGCCGAGCCCGACGAGCCGATGTTCATGGCGCCCGAGATCCGCGGCGGCGCTCCCGGCGACCCGGCCTCCGACGTCTACACCGCCGGCGCGATCATCTACTATGCGGTCACCGGGCAGCCGCCGCCGCACGATCCGAAGGCGCTGCGCCCGCCCACGGAGCTGCGTCCCATCACGCCACGGGCCATCGAGCGGATCGTGCTTCGCGCCCTCAGGCCGGCCCCCGAGGACCGCTACCTGACGGCCGCCGAGATGCTGGAGGACTTCGCGTCGGACGCCGGGACGTTCGAGACCCGAGCCGCCGGGGTTGTGCCCGGGCTGACCTCCGGCACCGAGGACCGAGGGCAGTGGGAGAAATGGCTCCGGCGGGCCCTGGGCGACGACTACGAGCTCCTCACGCTGCTGGGAAAGGGTGGGTTCGGGCGGGTGTATCGCGTGCGGGATCTGCACCTCGAGCGCGACGTGGCGCTCAAGGTGCTGCATCCGTCGCTCACCCAGGACCCCGAGGTGGTGGAGCGGTTCCGGCGCGAGGCGCAGCTCGCGGCGGGGTTGAGCCACCCGAACATCGTCAACATCTACGACATCGCCGGGCGGTTCGGCCTCCTCTGGTACACGATGGAGCTGATCGACGGGCCCAGCCTGGCGCAGCTGGTCGAGCGGAATGGGCCGCTACCGCTGGATCAGGTGCTCCGCATGCTGCGCGAGGCGCTCTCCGCGCTGGCCCACGCGCACGGCTCGGGGCTCGTCCATCGCGACATCAAGCCGGAAAACATCCTGATCGATCCGACGGGAAGCGTGCAGATCACCGACTTCGGTCTCGCGCTGGCGCTGCGGGGCAAGTATGGCGGCGCCACCAGCCAGAGCGGCACGCCGCAGTTCGCGAGCCCCGAGCAGTTGCTCGGCGAGCGGGTGGATCAGCGCTCGGATCTCTACAGCCTTGCCGCGGTGGTGTACTACGCGCTGCTGGGCACGCCGCCCTTCCCCGGCGCGACCACCGAGCAGGTGCTGGCGCGGCAGACCACCAACCAGCTTCCCACCACCAGCGATCGCCGGGACGACGTGAGTGAAGCGCTGGAGCGCGTGCTGGACCGGGCGCTCAGCGCCGACGTGGAAAGCCGGTATCCCTCGGCGGCGGAGTTTCTCCAGGCGCTCAACCGCGCCCTGGCGCCGGAGAGCCGGGAGCCTGTGGCGGACTGGGCCCGCGCGGCGGCGCGGTGGCTCCGGGGGTCACCTCTTGACTAAATGCCGTCGGGCGACAGATTTGTGCCGCCCGACCAGACCGACCCCAACGGCTTGGCCGCGGCTCACCCGGCGGTCCGTCGTCCTGTAGCGAAGCTTTATCTCGTTGAGAAATAGAAGGTTATAGCTGACTTCGGTCGGCTACACGTTTTTTATGACGCGGGATGGGCCTGCGCTCATAAAAACTCGGTTGCCCAGTGGTTCGGGCACCGACGCAGTCAAACAAACATGGAGTAGGAGCAATGGCTCGCACCCTAGGCACGGTGAAGTGGTTTAACGACGCGAAGGGCTTTGGTTTCATCACTCCGGAGAACGGGGACAAGGATTGCTTTGTCCACCACACCGCCATCAAGGCCGAGGGCTTCCGCAGCCTCGCCGAGGGTGACCGGGTGGAGTTCGACATCGTGCAGGGTGCGAAGGGGCCTGCCGCCGAGAACGTCGTCAAGGTCAAGTAACGCGGACGACGGACGGGAAAACACTTCGGGCCGCTCTCACGAGCGGCCCGTTGTCATTTGTGGCGGTAGATGACCCGGCCGCGGGTGAGATCGTAAGGGGAGAGAACGACGCTGACGCGGTCGCCTTCGAGGACGCGGATCTTGAACTTGCTCATCTTCCCGGCGGCATACGCCAGGATCTCGTGTCCGTTCTCGAGCATGACTCGGTAGTTCCGGTCGGGCAGGACTTCGGTCACCACCCCCTCCATCTCGATCCCTTCTTCCTTGGCCATCCACGCCCTCCATCCACGGGAAACTGAAAGCCGGCGCCGCTCGGCGCCCGGGCTCGGGGGTAGAATCTTGCGCGGTGGGGGCTGGATGGCAACCGCAGCCAGGTCCGGGGGGGCCGACACCCTTCCCTAGGCCCGGGCCGGCACCTCTGCGCGGATCATCTCGATCTGTTCCTCGACCAGCTCGACCAGCTCGCCGATCAACCCCGCATCGAACGAAAGCTTGGCACCCGCGGCACGGTACATCTCGGGGAGACTCCGCACCGCGCCGAGCGCCAGTGCTTCACGATACCGAGCCACCGCCTGGACGGGGTCTTTGAGGCTGTTGCGCCAGATCTGGAGAGCGCCGACCTGGGCGATGCCGTACTCGATGTAATAGAAGGGATACATGAAGATGTGGAGCTGGCGGTACCACCGCGCCACCCGCTCGCGCTCGAGGCCGCTCCAGTCCACCCCGCGCTCGAACCGGCTTCGGATCTTCAGCCACTCGTCGTCGCGGGCGGACGCGTCGGCGCCATCGGGGCTGGTGTAAATCCAGGTCTGGAACGCATCCACGGAAGCGATGTGGACCAGGCTGATCAGCACGTCTTCCAGGTGCTCCAGCCAGGCATCGCGGAAGTCCTCCGGCGTGAAGTAGCCCGTCGGCCGGACCAAGTGGGGCGAGGCGAGCAGCTCCATGGACATCGACGCCAGCTCGGCGGCCTCGGAGCCAGGATGGCGTTGCCAGATGAGCGGCTGCCGATGCGAGGCGAACGAGTGGAACGCATGGCCGGCCTCGTGGAGCAGCGTCATCACGTCATCCACCAGCCCGACGGCGTTCATGAAGATGAACGGCCGACCGCGGAAGTGAAGCGTTTCACAGTACCCGCCCGGCGCCTTTCCCTTGCGACTGTCGAGGTCCAGGAGCCGCTCGTCGATCATAATCTGGAACTGACCGCCGAGCGCCGGGTCCACCCGGTCGAACACCGTGCGGGCGGTGCCGACGAGCTGGTCCACCGTCTCGAACGGGCGGAGCGGCGTGGCGCGGCTGGGATCGACCGCCAGGTCCCATGGCCGGAGTGCGTCCAGCCCGAGACGCTGGCGCCGGCGATCGAGGACGCGGGCGACGGCCGGCGTAGCGGCGCGCTCGACGGCCTCGTGGAACCGCTCGCAATCGGCAGGGGTGTAATCGAACCGGTACTTGGCGGGAAAGACGTAGTCGCGGTAGTTGGCGAACCCTGCGTTGCGCGCGGCCCGCTGACGGAGCTCGAGCATCCGGTCGAACAGGCCCGCGAGGGCGCCGCGCTCCTCGATGTACGGCTGCGTCCCGGCGCGGAAGGCGCGCTCGCGGACCGCGCGGTCGGCGCTCTTGAGGAACGGCTGCAGCTGCGGCAGCGGGCGCTCCACCCCCTCCCATTCGACGGTCATCGAGCCCGTGATGCGCTGATAGCGCGCGCTCAGCTCCTCCAGCTCGGAGAACAGCGGGACGTTGGCTTCGCGGAAGATCTCGATGGACGTGCGGAAGCGGGCGAGCGTCGTCGCCAGCTCGGGCGTACTGTGGCCCAGGGCCACGAAGCGCCGAGCCAGCTCCACGCTGCGCTCCTCGGCTTTGGGCAGGATCTCGGTCGAGAAGCGGAGATGGTCCTTCTCCTTCTCTGGATCCGAGGTCTCGATGGTGTAGGCGATCATCGCCTGCGCCGCGGCTTCGGTGACCAACTCCTCCAGCCGGGACCACGACCGGAGCCAGTCCTCCACCGTCGAGGCGTCGAGTGGTCGCTCGGCCAGCTCCTCGTAGTAGGGGATGATGTCTTCCCAGGTGGCCTTGGCGAAGGCCGCGGGTGAGGCTGGCAATGCCGAGGTGGTCACGAGCGCTCCTGCGGAATGAAGGCAACCGGCGTGCTGCTGCCGGTATATAACAACGGTCGCGCGGAGGTCAAACTCCTGGCGGACGCTGTCGGTGAAAAATCGTGCGCGCCTGAAACTGCATACCGATCTCCAGCAATGTGGCCTCGGTCTGCGCTCGGCCCGTGAGCTGCAGACTGGTCGGGAGGCCCCCTTCGCCCGTGCCGTTCATCAGGAACAGTGCGGGCACGCCACAAAGGTTCGCGGCCCCCGCGACGTCGGTGCCACCGGGGAACTCCGCATAGGCCATCCCGGGGGCGGCGTCGAGAGGCCACGCGACGGTCGGAAGCGTCGGCGCCGCGATGGCGTCCACCTGCGACAGCAGCCGGTCCAGGGCCGCCGCCGCCGGCCGTCGAAGTCGGATGGCCCGGAGGTAGTCGCCCGCCAGGACATCCCGCCCTGCGTAGCCGCCAACTCGGTCGTCGGGCGCGGCCAGTGCGGTGACCCGTCGCCGACCGAGCACCGGGTCGAACGAGCTCGCGGCTTCGGCATCGAGAACGAGACCCGCGAGCGCGTCGTACGGATGGTCCGGAAGGTCGAGCTCGTCCACCACGTCCGCAACACCGCCGAGCAGCTCGAGCGACGCGAGGAAATTCCTCTGCACGGCCGGCTGCGCCCCATTGAGCGTCCCCCGCAGCACGCCGATGCGGTACCGGCGGGAATCGCTGGGTGCAGGTGGCGTGAACCGACGGGCCAGGGCCGACGGGTCCTCTGGATCGGAGCCGGCGACGGCGGCGAGCACGAGACCGCAGTCCTCCGCCGTCCGCGCCATCGGTCCGAGCTTGTCCATCGTGCTGCTCAGCGCGACCGTGCCGTGGCGGCTCACCCGGCCGAAGCTGGGGCGGAGGCCCGTGATGCCGCAGAATGCCGCGGGATACTGGATCGATCCCCAGGTCTCCGACCCGATGGCGAACGGCACCAGTCCCGCGGCGACGGCCGCCCCCGGCCCGCTCGACGAGCCGCCCGACCAGCGGGACCCGTCCCACGGCGTTCTCCCTGGGCCCGCGCACCCCTCGGCCGACGATCGAGCCCCGACACCGCCAGCAAACTCCGCCATGGCCAGCTTCGCGCAGAGCACCGCGCCGGCTCGCCGCAGGCGTCGGACGACGGTCGCGTCTCCGTGCGGCAGTGGCGTCCGGTAGCCGGGCGCGGCCCAGTCCGGAGGCGCGCCCTCGACGGAGACGAGGTCCTTGACCCCGAACGGGATCCCGTGGAGAGGCCCGCGGTCCTTGCCCCGCGCGAGCTCCGCGTCGCGCTCGCGGGCATCGGCCAGCGCCGAGTCGCGCAGCACACGGACCACCGCGTGGTAAGTCGGCCCCAGACGTTCCAGTCGACCGAGGAGCTCGGCAGCGAGCTCCACGGCCGAGAGTCGGCGCAACCGGAGCAGCCGTCCCAGCTCGGGGATGGTGAGGAAGCCGACGTCGGCCACGCTCAACGGGACGACCAGCGGCTCACGTCTGCTCGCTGCGTTCGTGCCGGTAGTAGAGGTAGGCGAGCGACAGCGCCACCAACGCCAGCAGGAAGACGGATCCCACGCGATAGAGCGCGTCGAGCGATGAGAGGTCGAAGAACACCACCTTCACGACCGCGAGCCCCGCCACCGCCAACCCGGCGACGCGTGCGGGCTGCCGCGCCAGGCGGAAGCCGATCGTCACGAGGACGGCCGCGAACAACAGCCACCAGGCGCTGACCGCCAGGCCCGAGGCCAGCGTGATCGTCTCCGGGTCCAGACCCCGAAGCTCGAAGTAGCGCCGAAGCTCGCCCGTGACTCCGAACAGTGCCATCGCGCCTGCGACCACCCAGAGACCGGACCGGACCAGCCGGGTATCTTCGCGCGTGTCCTCGACCCGCCAGAGACGGCCGGCATAGGCGAACGTGGTGGCGATGCCGCCCCACAGCGCCAAGGCCCAGGGGCCGACGAAGGCGCGGTCGTCGGCGCGGCGAACGCCGGCCGCGCCGTCGAACAGCTGCTGCAGCGCCGCCATCAGGGTCAGCAGACCGTACCACCGGCCGTCGGTGCGTCCGAGCTGGAGATCGAGCACGGCCCACAGGACCGCCAGGGCGAGCAGCGCCCAGACCTGCGGAACGCCCTCCCAGCGCTGAACCGCCGCTACGCCCATGGCCGCCGCGGCGACAGCCGCGAACGCCGGCCTCGGCCGCAGATAGCCGGCGAGCAGATAGGGTACCGCGACGATGAAGGGCGCGAGCCAGGGGCTGGCATCGAACCGCTCGGCATTCAGCCCGTGCACCGCCCAGCCGAGCAGCACCGGGGTGACGAAGAAGTAGAGCGCCTCCCCCGCCGACCAGCCGGCACCTTCGCCGCGGGGGCCCAGATGGAGCGGGAAGATCTGCGGTCGGCGGAGCCCATACCACCAGACCGGCAGCGAGAGCACGACTCCCGCCGCGAGCACGGCCCAGTGCTGGGGGATCCGCTCGCCCGCGGCGGCGAGCAGCGTCCACCCACCGGAGAAGGTGAGCAAGCGCGTCTCCCACCAGCGCTCACGCAGGCCCACGTACAGGCCCGCCGTTCCGCCGATCAGGCCGAACAGCAGCACGCCCCACGGATTCGCCTGATCCCCGGCGCCGAGCGTGCCGACCCCGAAATAGCTGGCGGCGATCACCAAGGCGGCAAGCCGCCAACGCCGGCGGGCCGACACCAGGCCCAAGGCCCGCGGCCATGCTCGCCAGGTACAACAGGAGCAGATCGGCGTTGTTGCGGTTCTGCCCGAGCAGCACCGGAGCGAAGAACGCGCCCAGCGCGGCGGTGACGCCGAGCGCTTCGACGTCGATCGCGTAGGCGATCATCGCCAGCGCCACGGAGACCAGGGCAAGACCGACAATGCCTGGGGCGGACGGGAGCACACCGTAGAGCCGCGACGCCGCCCAGATGCTCAGGTAGATGATCCCCGCTCCGGCCCCGATCAGCGCCGCGCCGTAGGTGCGGTAGCGTGGCTCCAGCCGCCAGCCGAGGCCACCGACCAGAACCCCCGCGACGACGCCGCCGAAGCAGCGCAGCGTCGGCGAGATCCAGTTGCGGTCGAACGAGAGCTTGAGCAGATAGCCCGCCGCGAGCAGCAGCGCGACGACGCCGATGCCGAGAAACACGCGCTGCCCCACCCAGCGCTCGGAGTCGAGCGCGGTGGTCTTGGAGGTGGAGCGGGCGGCGGATGCGGGAGTCGACCGCGGCGGCGCGGGGCCCACGGCGGGCGGTGGCACGGGCCCGTGGCGAGGTGGTGGCGAGCCCAGCCCGGCGGCGGTGTCGCCGGAAACGGAAGCGACGGCTGGAGCGGCAGGGGCCGCCGGAGAGGCGGCCGCCGGCGGGGGCACGGGCGCCGAAACAGGCGGGGAGACAGGCCGGGCCGGCGGCGGCACGGGCTGTCGGGCCACACCGCCCGCCGCAAGCTGCCGCACGAGCGTCTCGAGGACGGCCATGCGCTGCTCCAGGCGGTCAAGCCGGTCGTCGGTGCTCACGATCGGGTGATCAAGTCGCGCCAGCCTCCTCGGCCGCAGGGACGGTCGTCCGGGATACGCGTGGGATCTGCAGGGTCAGCACACCGGCCAGCGCCACGACGCCACCCGCCGCGAAGAACGGCCAGGCGTGGCCCAGGCGCTGGAATATCGCCGTCGCCATCAACGGCGCCACAACTCGGGCCAGGCCGGCGAACGTCTGGGCTACGCCCATCGTTGTTCCCAGCTCGCGGCGGTCGGTATAGCGCTGCATCAGCGACGTCGTCGCCGGGAAGAGGAGTGCCGTGCCGATGGGGACCAGCGGGATGACGGCCGCGAGTGCCCAGAGACTCTGGGGGATAGGATACAGCAGAAGCCCCGCTGCGAGAAGCAGGGTCCCGGCACGCATGGTCCAGTTCTCGCCGATGCGGTCGACGATCGGGCCGAGCAGGACGCTGCGCATCACCAGCGAGAGCACGCCCACGTAGGCGAAGATCGGGCCGATCGTGCGCTCGGTGAGCCCGAACTGCGCCTGCAGGTAGAGCGACAGCACCGAGGTCATGGCCGAGAAGGCGACCATCCCGATACCGTAGATCCAGATGAGCCGCGACACCAGGTTGGTCGGGTGCCGGACTACCAGCCACGCCGGATGCCAGATCGGCTTCCGCGCCGCCGCTCCGTCCCGGCGCTCCCCCGGCCGGGACTCGGCCAACCACTTCCACGCGAAGATCACGTTCACCAGACAGAGACCGGCCGCCACCAGCCCCGGCGCCTCGGGTCCGAGGGCGAAGGCGAACGAGCCGATGGCCGGACCGAGAATGACGCCGGCGGCGGTGGCCGAGGACAGCCAGCCGAGCGCCCGGGCCCGGTCGTTGGGCTCGACCGTGTCCGCCACGTAGGCCTGCGCCACCCCGGTGGTGCCGCCGCCCGCGCCCTGCACGATGCGCGAGGCGAACAGCAGCCACACCGCGTCCGCCAGCCCGAAGACGGCGTAGGCGATGGTGGAGGCGCCGAGCCCGATGAGCAGCGCCGGGCGGCGGCCGTAGCGGTCGGACACCCGGCCCCAGAGCGGCGCCGAGAGCAGCTGGGCGATGGAGAACGACGCGATCAGCCGGCCGACGGTCTCGGGCGTCGCCGCGAGCCGCGTCGCGTAGAACGGCAGCAGCGGCAGGATGATCATGAACCCGATGGCGTCGACGAAACAGACGAAGATCAGGACCGCGAGGCGCCGGAGGCGGGCGCGGTTGCCGTTCGGCGGCGGCGTCACCCGGCGCTGCCCCGGTCCGCGCCGATCGCGAACACCGCCGCGCTCACCAGCATCAGGACCACTCCATAGGCGGCGGCGACGCCGACGTCCGACTGGCGCAGGCTCGACAGGATCTCGAGCGAGATCGGGCGGGTGTCGTAGGTGTAGAGCATGATCGAGGTCACGAAATCTCCGAACGCGGTGACGAACGCGAGGCTCGCCCCCGCCAGAAGCGCGGGCCGGAGGAGCGGCAGCGTGATCCGGCGCAGGGTGCGCCTTGCGCCGGCGCCTAGCGTGGCGGCCGCCTCGTCGAGCGACGGGTCGAGCGCGCGCACGCCGGCCAGCAGGGCGCGGCTGGTGATCGGCAGATTCCGTACGAGATAGGCGAGCGGAAGGATCCACACCGTGCCGACCAGCACGACCCGGCCGGCCCACGGCGCCCGGACGCTGAACGCCGTCGCCAGCGCGATGGCGAACACGGTGCCCGGGACCGCCCACGGCAGCGCCAGCAGCGCCTCGATCACCCGGCCCCCGCGCACTCGCCTCCGGACGCTGAGCAACGCCCCGATCAGCCCGATCGCCACCGCCGCCACCGTGGCCACCGTCGCGAGCCACAGGCTGTTGAGCAGCGGGCGGGCGCGTACCGGATCCTGCACCAGCGTCAGGTAGTTCCGGAGGGTGTAGGCCGGCGGGACCGGCTCGATGGTCCAGGTGCCCAGCGGGACGAACGACACCAGCAGCAGCGTCAGGTGGGGGAGCAGCAGCACACCGGCCAGGCCCCAGCCGACCACCCCGAGGAGCAGACGGACCGAGCGGCGGCGCACGGGGATTCTGGCCGGCCCCTCGCCCTTCCGCCCGCCGGCGGTGCCGTCGGCCGTGCTCGCGCCCCGAAAGATCCACAGCGCCCCGATCGCCAGCAGGGTGAGCGAGATGGTCTCGACCATGGCGAGCCGATCGTCGCCGTTGAGCCGGGTGGCGACGATCTGGGTCGGCATGACCCGGAACCCGCCGCCGAAGATGTACGGCGCGCTGAACGAGGCGAGCGACGTCATGAACGTGAGCAGGGCCGCACCGGCGAGCGCGGGGTAGAGCTGGGGAAGCACCACGCGGCGGAGGGTGCGCCAGCGGCCCGCGCCGAGGCTCGCCGCGGCCTCGTAGAGCGAGGCGTCCAGCGATTGCAGCGCCGCGCGGACGAACAGATAGAAGTAGACGTACATCGAGTAGGCGTGGACCAGCAGGATGGCGCCCGCGCCCTCGAGTCGCCACGGGGGATCGGTGAGCCCGAGCAGGCGCTGCACCAGCAGCGAGACGAAGCCGGTCTCGCCATACAGGAAGAGAAACGCCAGCACGCCCACGAGCGGCGGCAGCACCGCCGGCAACGCCACGAGCCCGCCCAGCAGCCTGCCACCCGGCAGGTCGTATCTGGCGAAGAGGAACGCGAGCGGGATCCCGATCAGGCCCGCCAGTCCCACGCTCGCGAGCGAGATCCACAGGCTGCCCCACAACGCCTGCCACTCCGTGGGCCGGGCGAAGAACAGGCGCACGTACTTGAGGGTCCAGCCCGAGGGCTCGCGCACACCCTCGAGCAACACGAGCACCAGCGGGTAGGCGACGAGCCAGACCAGCGCCACGAGGAGCAGACCGGCGGCCAGGCGGGCGCGTACCGCGGTCATCGACCGTCGACGGGAAAGAGGTGAATCCCGCCGCCCACCCGCCGGCTGGGCATCAGCCCGACGCGGGCGCCGGCCGGGACGGCGCGCGGCGGCGCCACCACGTCGAGCGCGGCGCCGCCGTCGGTCCGCGCGGTGAAGATCGCCGACGGGCCGATGAAGCGGCGGGTGGTGATCGTCGCGGGCACCGCGCCAGGCTCGTTGAGCGTGAGCCGGAGCGCCTCGGGCCGGACCAGCATCATGCACCGCCCCGGCGGCGGCAACGGCCGCCCCGGGATCGCGTCCACCTCCCACTCCACCCCGTCCACCGCGATCCGCGCGCCGCGCGCCGAGGCCCCGAGCAGCGTCACCTCGGCCGTGCTCGAGCGGCCGATGAATCCGCCGACGAACGCGTTGATCGGGGCGCCGTAGAGCTCGTCCGAGGTGCCGACCTGCTCCAATCCGCCGCCCCGCATGACCGCGACGCGGTCACCGAGATCGAACGCCTCGTCCTGCTCGTGGGTCACGAGCACCGTGGTGATGCCGACCCGGTGGATCACGTCGCGCAGCTCGCGGCGCGTCCGCTCCCGCAAGGTCGGGTCGAGGTTGCTGAGCGGTTCGTCGAGCAGGAGCACGCGTGGCTCCGGCGCGAGCGCCCGCGCGAGCGCGACGCGCTGCTGCTGGCCGCCCGAGAGCTGGGCGATGCGGCGCCCGCCAAATCCGGCGAGGTCCACCAGGGCGAGCGCGCGCTCGACTCGCCGGTCGAGCTCGGGGCCGTGCACGCCGAGCGACTCGAGGCCGAAGGCCACGTTGGCCCGCACGTCCAGGTGAGGAAAGAGCGCGTAGTGCTGGAACACCATGCCGAAGCGCCGGCTCACCGGCGTCAAGCCGGTGACGTCCTCGTCCTCCACCAGCACTCGACCCGCGTCCGGTGTCTCGAATCCCGCGAGCAGTCTGAGCGTCGTGGTCTTGCCGCTGCCGCTCGGGCCGAGCAGCGCCATGATCTCGCCTCGCTCGAGGGCGAGCGAGAGTCGATCCACCGCGACGGTGGCATCGAACCGCTTCACCAGCTGCTCCAGGCGCAGGAACGCGGTCATGGCCGACCTCCACGGCGTCCGGTGCCCCGGACGTGCCGATCCCAGTAGCCCATCCAGGCCGGCCCGTCGCGCGCGAGCAGGTCCCAGTCCACGTCCGCCACGATCATCTCCCGCTCGACCTCCGCCACCCAGCCGGGAATCCGGTCGCGCGGCAGGTCGTGCCGCGCGGGCAGGCGGTAGACCTTGTCCGCGGCGAGGAGCTGCGCATCCACGCTCCCGACGTAGTCGATGAATGCCCGCGCCGCGTCCGGATGCCGGGCGCCGCGCACCAGTCCGATCGCGTCGTCGATCACCACGGTGCCGCTCCGCGGAAAGACGTAGCCGAAAGGCATGCCCTTGGACCGGCTGATGAGGATGTCCGGCAGGTCCCACAGCGTGACGAGCCCCTCGGCGCGCGCCAGCCGCGCGTCCAGGATGGCGGGATTGAGCGCGTACGCCTTCGTCTGTCCGTCGAGCCGGCGGAGCCAGGCCATGCCGCGGGTCGTGTCGCCGGTCGTGCGCAGGCTCCGCTCGATGATGAGGCCCCAGATGGCGCGCATCGTGCCGCTCGCCATGGGATCGCGGATCAGCACCTTGTCGAACCAGCGCGGCTCGAGCACCGCGTCCCAGTCCTGCGGCGCGTCGGCGGCGGGCACGACGCGGCTGTTGTAGGCGATCACCGCCGGGGTGCGGTAGGCCGGGTAGTAACGGTCGCCCGTCCCGACGCCGCGCGGACCGACGCCGTCGGCCCAGGCGGGACGGTACGGCGCGAGCAGCGAGTCCTGGACGCCGCGGTCGAAGATGGTGGTCGGCCCGCCGAACCAGACGTCCGCCTGCGGGTTCACCCGCTCGAACCGCAGCCGATCGAGGATCTCCTGCGACCCCATGTCGAGCCAGCGCACGTCGATGTCCGGGTGGGTCCGCTCGAAGGCATGCTCGAGCAGGGTGAGCTGGTCCCGGCCGTGCGGGGAATAGACGACCACCGGGGTGCGGCCGTCGGAGCACGAGAGGACGGAGAGAACGGAGAAGACGGAGAAGATGGAGTGGGACAAGCCCTTCCCGAGCTTTCCCTCTCCGTCCTCTCCGTCCTTTTCCGTCCTCTCCGTCCTCATAGCCCGAGCAGGTTCGCGAACAGCCGAAACGCCCCGGGCACGCCGGCCGGGAGCTGCCGGAAGAAGCTCAAGCCGGTGTAGACGTAAGTGCCCTGACCCACCTTGGCGACGAGCAGCCCGCCCTCCAGGGGGGCTTCGCCCGGGTCGTGCATCTCGAGCACGGGGTGGTACGCCCGGTCCCAGCTGCGCGCGAAGTAGAGGCCGCGCTCCTGCACCCAGCCCTGCCAGTCGGCCTGCGTCAGCGCGTTGGGCGTCCGCATGGCCGGATCGCCCGGCGCGAGGATCCGCACGGGCGCCCTCTCGTCCGTGACGCGATCGTGGCTCACCGGCGGCAAGCCGGGGCTCGTGGCCGGTCCGCCGACGGTGAGCGGAAAGGGCGCGAACCCACCCTCGAAGAATCGCTGCTGCTGATATTGCACCAGCACGAGCCCGCCACGGCGGGCGTAGTCGAGCAGCCGCGCGTTGGCCTCGACCAGGGCGGAGTCGGTCTCGTAGGCGCGCGGTCCGACGACGATGGCGCCGAAGCGCCCGAGATCGCCGCGATCGAGCGTGGCCGCGTCCAGCACGGTCACTGACAGTCCGACGTCGCGGAGAGCCTCAGGCACGCGATCCGCCGCGCCACGCACGTAGCCGATGCGGGCGATGGGCGGCAAGGCCAGCGGTGCCACACGCAGGACGGCGAGGGACGGGCGCGCGTAGGAGCGCGGACGGATGTGCGGGTAGTCCACCGTCACGAGGCCCTGCTCGTAGCGCCGCCCGGACGCGTCACGCGCCACCGCTCGCACCTCCGCGGTGGCCGACTTCAGGCTGGCGGGCGGACGGACCTCGAAGGTGAACGTCTCGCGCTCGTCCTCGCGCGTGAGCTGGAACGACTGCGGGCGAACCGACGGCCAGCCGGCTGGGACTTCGAGCGTGACGGTGCCGCTCGTCGTATCCCTCGCCCCGTGCGTCAAGGTCACGGTGAAGCGCCGAGGGCGGAGGTCGGCCGCGGGCCACACCTCGGTCTCGGGATCGATCGCCACGTCTACCCTCGGCACGACCGTCACCGGTCGCCGGATTTCCCCGCGCGCCTGGTCGTTGACCCGGAGCGTGACCTCCCGGGGCATCGCCGCCACGCCCTCGATGAGGAAGGAGCCGACCAGCTCAGGGGGGCCGAACGGCTCGCCGCGGACGGCGGGTGGCGCCGCGCTCCAGTCGTAGTACTCCGGGCCGGTTGCCCGCAGCTGAAAATAGGGGACGGTGAGCGGCGCGTCGCCGGCGACCACCGCGACGCCTTGCTTCGCGGCCAGCGCGCCAGGCGCGAGTCGCAGCGTCGCCGGCGCCCGATCCTCGAAGGAAAACCCTTTCGACCCGCCGAGCGACGCGGTCACGGTGCGAGGCTCGCTGCCGGTGTTCCAACACTCGAGCGTGACGGTCACCCGCTGCCCGGCCACGACGCGGTCGTCGTCGCTTCGTCGCGTCGCACACCACGCCGGTGGCCGCCGCGATCGCGCGGTCGAGATGCGCCAGCTCGTCGGTGGATGCGCCCGCCTGCGCCGAGCGGGCGCGCAGCGCCAGCAGCGCGGCAGGGTCCGCCGCGGAGGCGGGCGGCGGGAGCGCCGAGGCGCCGGTCAGCGTGTCGACCCCTGCAAACAGCCCGTCGGTTCCCTGCCCGGTCCGATCCTCGATCAGCGCCAGCCGTACCGGCGACGGCCCCAGGTTCTGCAACCGCCCCATGTCCTGCGACCGGTGCAGGCTCCGGCCCGCCATGGCGATCTGGTGAAAGGAGAGTCCCGCCGACCGATCGACCGCGCCACCCTCCAGGATCACGGTCGTGGCGGTGGTATCGAATCGGGTGCTGCGGTACAGCTTGAGCGGCGCCCACGGAGCCAGCCCCTCTTCCGTCGCGAGCTCCGGGAAACGGGTGGCATCGCCGGCGGCGACGAACGCCTCCTGCGCCGCCCATCCCGCCGCCTGATGCTGGCCATGCCCGTCCCTCGGCGTGCCGCTGAAGACCGACACGATGATCTGCGGCCGGAACCGTCGAACGATGCGCACCACGTCCTTGAGGACGCTGTCCCGCGGCCAGTGCCGCCAGGTCTCGTCCAGCGTCTTGGAGTACCCGAAGTCGTAGGCGCGGGTAAAGTACTGCCGGGCGCCGTCCAGCCGTCGGGCCGCGAGCAGCTCCTCGGTGCGGACGAGACCCAGCGCCTCGCCAAGCTCGGGCCCGATGAGGTTCTGTCCGCCCTCACCACGGTTCAGGCTGAGATACGCCGTCTCGGCGCCCATGCCCCGGACGAGGACGGTAAGCAGCTCGGTGTCCTCGTCGTCGGGATGCGCGCCGATCATGAGTACCCGCTTCTCGTGACCGAGCATCCGGAGCTCCCGGTCGAGTCCGACGATGCCCCCGGTGGACGGCGGCTCGAGCTGGGCCGGAAGCGGCGCGGCGACGACGATGAGCGTGAGGAGGACAAACAGGAGGGAGGGCGAGCGGCGCACGGACCCCGACCGAAGAGTGGTGAGGCAGGAAGCTATACCTGTCCGGCGAGGAAGGCGAAGCGTCGACGGTCGCCCGGGAAGCCCCATCCGGCCGGGAGACCGGCCGGACGGAAGCGACTCCCGATTGGTGCTACCAGGGGGTCAGTGCAGCGGCGCGGCGCCGAGCGGGGTGTCGTGAATCGATTGCCGGAACGCCGGGTGCCTGTACCAGAGGTACGCGCCCATGCAGACAGCCGCCAGCGTGTTGGCGGAAACCACCGCCCAGAACGGAAACAGCGCGTGGGTGCGTTCCGAGAAAACCTCGAGGAAGCCGTAGAACAGGACCTCGAAGACCAGGAAGACCGGTAGTAACGCGTAGCGCACCACGGAGTTGTCGATTGCCCAGTGGACCAGCGCGACCAGCCCCATGCCCACCAGGGCGAACACGATGAAGTGGAACGCGGTGTAGATCAGGATGGCGCCGAAGGCCAGGCCAGCCGCCTCCGGCACGCGCTCGCCCAGGAGCACGGTCTGGCCGAGCAGGCTGGGCGTTTGAAACGGGTGGCCGGCCAGGGTATCCAGCACCAGGAACCAGACTGCGACCGCCATCCCGCCGATCAAGCCGACGTCCGTGCCCTCGCCGATGACCGAGTGACGGGTATCCGGCATGACGACCTCACAACCCCGGGCAGGTCGTCCGCAGGGCCGGCTCTCCAGCCCCGCGGCCCGCGGGCCCGGGACCACGGGCACCGCTGCATTTGCGGCGTTCCTTCACAGTGGGATCGGGAGGCGCCGGGCGCAAGACGGCGCGGTTACGCCGCGCGCGGCCCGCCCGGAGGGTGCGGCGGTGCCGGGACTTCGGCGCCGAGCGGGGCCTGATCGAAGGACCGCACCAGGCGGGGGTGGCGCCGCCACAGGTAGCCCGCCATGCCCAGCACGCCCAGCAGGCTGCCGCTCACCACCGGCCAGGGGGAGAGCCGCTCACCGGTCCCGGTGCCGAGCATGTAGGTCAGCCCTGCGAACAGGCCGAACGCGACCACGAGACCGATCCACACGCCCATCCGCAGGGCGATGTTGCGGCTCGCCAGATGGACCAGCAGGGTGAGCGCCATGCCCACGAGCGCGAAGATGATGAAATGGAACAGCGTGTACCCCAGCACCACGTGGGGAACGATCTGGCGGACGCCGGGGGCGAGGTCCCCTCGGAAGAAGATCTTGCCCAGCACGTTCGGCGTATGGAACGGCCGGCCGCTGGCGGTGTCCACGAGCAGGTACCACACGGCGACGATCACCCCGCCGATGGCGCCGGTGACCACTCCCTCTCGGATCGTTCGAATGCTCGTCCACGTGCATGGCGACTCCGGCTTCCGGGTGAGACACTCCTACCGCGAATGCTCAGAGTGCCACGGCGCGCGCCCGTGGGATGTGTCGGCGGTCACCCCGGCGGCCTCGCACGGCATCGGTCGCACGGACACACGGCGAGCAGGCGCTCGAAGGTGTAGATGCCGGTGCCGTGGCCGTCGCTCCAGTGCACCCGGAGGCCATAGCTCCCGACCAACTCGACCGACAGCGGGCGGATGTCCGAGGGCACCGTCGCGGGGTCGAGCAACGGGCGCCCGGTCATCTCCTCAGAGCAGACGGCGCAGCCGCAGGCGAGCCGCAACGGGCGCGCGGGGTAGAGCGCCTGGTGGCCGTCCTGGTCCCATTCGATCAGGAGGCCGTCGTCCCGGCGGGTGATGGCGTACGGCATCGGCATGGGCATGCGCGCTCCGGATCGGACGATGGGTCTTCCATGGGGGCGATGGGTCTTCCATGGATAGTATATTGCGCTTGACCACAACCACGACGACCATGACGACTGACGCGACCAATCCGTTCGGCGCCCGCGCCACCCTTCGCTTCGGCGACGACAGCGCGGTCGTGTACCGCTTGCCCGAGCTCGCCCGCCAAGGGCTGGCGGACCTGGACCGTCTCCCCTTCTCCATCCGTGTGCTGCTCGAGAACGCGTTGCGCCACGCCGGCCGCGGCTTCGTCACCGAGGCGCACGTGCGGGCGGTGGCGGGCTGGAGCCCCAGCGGGGCCGGTCGCAGCGAGGTGCCCTTCATGCCCGCGCGCGTCGTGCTCCAGGACTTCACGGGGGTGCCCTGCGTGGTGGACCTCGCCGCCATGCGCGACGCCATGGGCCGCATGAAGGGCGACCCCAACCGGATCAACCCGGTGGTCCCCTGCGACCTGGTCATCGACCACTCGGTGCAGGTCGACTCGTACGGCTCGGAGCGGTCACTCAAGATCAATGTCGAGCTGGAGTTCGACCGGAACCGCGAGCGGTACCAGCTGCTCAAGTTCGCCCAGCGGGCGTTCGACAACTTCCGCGTCGTGCCGCCGGGCACCGGCATCGTCCACCAGGTCAACCTCGAGTACCTGGCGCCGGTGGTGCAGCTCCGGCCGCAGTTCGGCGAGCTCACCGCCTATCCTGACACGCTGGTCGGCACCGACTCGCACACGACCATGATCAACGGCCTCGGCGTTGTCGGCTGGGGCGTGGGTGGCATCGAGGCGGAAGCGGTGATGCTGGGCCAGCCGTACTTCATGCTCATCCCCGAGGTCGTCGGAATGAAGCTGGTGGGCGAGCTGCCCCTCGGCACCACCGCCACCGATCTGGTGCTTACGGTGACGCAGATGCTCCGCAAGAAGGGCGTGGTGGACAAGTTCGTCGAGTTCTACGGGCCGGGCCTCAGCGCGCTCGGCCTGGCCGACCGGGCTACGATCGCGAACATGGCACCGGAGTACGGCGCGACGATGGGCTTCTTCCCGGTGGATGCCGAGACGGTGCGCTACCTCGAGCGCACGGGCCGCGGTCGCGCCGTGTCCGACCGGGTCGAGCGCTACAGCAAGGAGCAGGGACTGTTTCGCACCGACGCCACGCCCGACCCCGAGTTCACCTCGACGCTCGAGCTCGACCTGGGCACGGTCACGCCGAGCCTCGCGGGACCCAAGCGGCCGCAGGACCTCGTGCCGCTCACCCAGCTCAAGCGGAACTTCATCGTCAATCTGCCCGGCCTGATGAGCGCGAACGTGCCCTCGGCGCGGAAGGAGCTGGCCGAGAGCGCGTATTCGCGCTGGATGGGCGAGGGTGGCGCCAACGTCACCATCGGTGATGGGGGGGGCCACGAGACCACCGCGACCGTCGCCGCCGCCGATCCCGACGCCCCGCCGATCGTGACCGGCCAGCTCGACGGCACGGACATCACTCTGCACGACGGCGCGGTGGTGATCGCGGCCATCACCAGCTGCACCAATACCTCGAACCCGTCGGTGATGATCGGCGCCGGGCTGGTAGCGCGGAAGGCGGTGGAACGCGGGCTCACGACGAAGCCGTGGGTAAAGACGAGCCTGGCGCCGGGCTCCCGGGTGGTGACCGACTACCTCGAGGGATCGGGCCTCCGGCCCTACCTCGACCGGCTCCGGTTCAACACCGTCGGCTACGGCTGCACCACCTGCATCGGCAACAGCGGTCCGCTGCCCGACGCCATCGCCGGACTCATCGACGAGCACTCGCTCGTCACCGCCGCGGTGCTGAGCGGCAACCGGAACTTCGAGGCCCGGGTGCACCCCCAGGTGCGCGCCAACTACCTGGCCTCTCCGATGCTGGTGGTGGCGTTCGCCCTGGCCGGGCGGGTGGACATCGACCTCCAGCGCGAGCCGCTCGGCACGGGGAAGGACGGGCGCCCCGTCTTCCTGCGCGACATCTGGCCGTCGCCGGCGGAGGTTCGGGATGCGATGGCCAGCTCGCTCAAGCCGGAGCTGTTCACGCAACGGTACGGCTCGGTCTTCGAGGGCGACGAGACCTGGCAGGCGCTCGAGGTGCCCGAGGGCAGCCGCTACGCGTGGGACCCGGCGTCCACCTACGTGCAGGAGCCGCCGTTCTTCACCAACCTGCCGGCCGAGCCGGCGCCGCTCCGGGACATCAGGGGCGCCCGGGTGCTGGCCGTCCTGGGCGACTCGGTCACGACGGACCACATCTCGCCGGCCGGCTCGATTCCCAAGAACGGCCCCGCCGCCCGCTATCTCCGCGAGCACGGGGTGGAGCAGGTGGATTGGAACACCTTCGGCTCCCGTCGCGGCAACCACGAAGTCATGATGCGGGGCACCTTCGGCAACGTCCGCATCGCGAACGCACTGGTCCCGGGGAAGGAAGGCAACTGGACGCTCCACTTCCCGACGGGCGAGATCATCTCGATCTATGACGCCGCGATGCGGTATCAGGAGGCGGGGACACCGCTGGTGATCCTGACCGGCAAGGAATACGGCACCGGCTCCAGCCGCGACTGGGCGGCCAAGGGTCCGGCGCTCCTGGGCGTGAAAGCCGTCATCGCCGAGAGCTACGAGCGGATCCACCGGAGCAACCTGGTGGGGATGGGGGTGCTGCCGCTGGCCTATCAGGCGGGCTCGGACCGGAAGTCGCTGGGGCTCACCGGGGCGGAGACGATCGACATCACCGGCATCGCCCAAGGGCTGACGCCCGGCGGGACCGTGACGGTGACGGCGCGGGAC
Source organism: uncultured Gemmatimonadales bacterium (assembly GCA_963697755.1). Classification (GTDB taxonomy): domain Bacteria; phylum Gemmatimonadota; class Gemmatimonadetes; order Gemmatimonadales; family GWC2-71-9; genus CAVVWJ01. The sequence continues at coordinate 132,868 of CAVOPE010000007.1, forward strand.
GAGGCCGGCAAGGAGACCGTGTTTCCCGCGGTCGTCCGCCTCAACTCGGCGGTCGAGCTCGACTACTACCGGCACGGGGGCATTCTGCAGCGAGTACTCCGGCAGTTCCTGCGGGCGGGCTGACGGCGGTCGGCCAGTCCCAGCCGCTTTGGCCGATGCCAGGCGCAGGCGTCCCGGCTGCCGCGAGCGGATGGGATGCCCGGAGGGAGCGTCAGTGCCCTTACTCCTTCGTGATGCCGACAGCGACGGCACTGCAGCGACCGGAGGCGCCGCCGTGCCCGTGAGGGCCGCCGGTACGCATGCGCCGATTTCCGAGTCCGCTGCCCCGATGCTCGGCCGGAGCCAGAACGAAAGCGCCCCCCGAACTCAGGTTCGGGGGGCGCTTCGATTTCAGGCACAGCGTCGGACTAGGCCACGAGATCCCGCAGCCTGTCGCCGGTCTCGCCTTCGCGGAGACGGAGGAGCGCCCGATCCCGGAGTTGGCGGATCCGCTCGCGGGTGACGCCCATCATACGGCCGATCTCCTCGAGCGTGCGGCTGTTGCCGTCGTCGAGGCCGAAGTAGAGCCGGAGCACCTTGGCGTCCCGCGGCGGCAGCGCGGCGAGCGCGGCCTCGATGTCGCGGGTCTGGCTGTTGGCCATGGTGCTCATGTCGGTGCTCTCCTGCTCACCGCTCGTGAAGCGCTCGATCCGCTCATTGCCCTCGCCGTCCCGCGTGGGATGGTCGAGGCGGACCGCCTCCGAGTTGAGCGCGCTGAGCGAGCGCACGGCCTCGACCGTGAGTCCGGTGGCGCGGGCCAGCTCTTCGGTGGTGGGCATGCGGCCGAGCTTGTCCTTCAACAGCGTGGTGGTGCGGCCGAGCCGACTCAGGTCCGCGGTGCGGTTGAGCGGCACGCGCACGGGGCGACCGTGGCGAGCGATGGCGGCCTGGACGGCCTGACGGATCCACCACACGGCGTACGAGATGAACTTGACGCCCCGATCGGGATCGAACTTCCGCGCGGCGGTCATGAGCCCGAGGTTCCCCTCGCCGATCAGGTCGACGAGCGGCACCCCACGGTTCTGGAACTTCTTGGCCACCGAGACGACGAAGCGGACATTGTGGCGCGCCAGCTTCTCCTGGGCGGCCACGTTGCCCTTGAACGCCTTGCGCGCGAGCTCCATCTCCTCCTCACGGTTGAGGAGGGGGACCCGGCTGATCTCGTCGAGATAGAGGTCCAGGCTCTCACGGCCTTCATCGATTGCACGAGCGATCTGCGCCGGACGCACCGGGCGACGCTTGCCACGTGCCTTCACTGTCACGCTGTTTGCCTCCTCCAGGACTCCCGTCCCCGCACGGTATACCTGCCAACGGATTCGAGGCCGACTCAATTTAAGACGGGCCAATATATCGCCTAAGATGCCTAAAATCAACATCTTAGGCTAAAACGTGATAGGATTGGATAGTTGCGGCGGCGCAACCGGGTGTAGCGCGGGGTGGGCACGCATGACGTCTGGCGGCTGCAGTTTTGGCAGTCGAAGCCGGTCGGGGCACATCGTGTCCGCTTGGACACGGCTGACAGTGACCGAAGCGGACGAACTCAGGGGCTAAAGTGGTATGGTGTGCAACTCCGTTGCCTGGCTCTACCGGGCCAGATGGGCACGTCTCGAGGTCTGAAGAAACCGTCCCCGCATGGCGAGCCGTCGACCCCGAATCTCAATGGAGCCCGCCCCCGCCGGAAAGCTGCTTCACCAGCTCCCCGATGACGTTCTTGGCGTCGCCGAACAGCATCCACGTCTTGTCCGAAAAATACAGCTCGTTGTCGATTCCCGCGAAGCCGGGATTCTTGCTGCGCTTGATGGCGAACACGGTGCGCGCTTTGTCCGCGTCGATGATCGGCATGCCGTAGATCGGGCTGCTCTTCTCGGTGCGCGCCGCGGGATTCACCACGTCGTTCGCGCCGACCACGAGCGCGACGTCTGCCTGCGGCATGTCGGGATTGATCTCATCCATCTCGACCAGATCGGTGTACGGGATGTCGGCCTCCGCCAACAGCACGTTCATGTGCCCGGGCATGCGGCCGGCCACCGGGTGAATGGCGAACTTCACCGTCACACCCCGCTTCTTGAGCTGGTCGTACAGCTCGCGGACCTTGTGCTGCGCCTGCGCCACTGCCATGCCGTATCCCGGAATGACCACGACCAGATTGGCCTGCTCCAGCACCTGCCCCGCCCCTTCGATCGATTCGGCCTTGTAGACCTTCTCCTCCCCCGAGGCCTTGGCCTGCTGCACCTGGCCGAACGCGCCGAACAGGACGTTGGTGAACGAGCGATTCATCGCCTTGCACATGATGATGGCCAGGATGAGGCCGCTCGATCCATCCAGCGCACCGGCCGTGATCAGGAGCTTGTTGTCCAGCACGAAGCCCATCGCCACCGCGCTTAGACCAGCGTAGGCGTTGAGGATCGCGATGACGGTCGGCATGTCCGCGCCGCCGATGGGAATGATCAGCAGGACACCGAACGCGAGCGCCAGCAGGATGATCACCGGAAAGAGCATGGGCGCCCACGCCGCCGTCGGATGGAGCACGAGCGCGACGCCCGCCGCCAACGCGATCCCGAACAGCGCGAGGTTGGTCACGTTCTGCAGCGGATAGGTGACCGGCCGCTGGGGAATCCACTTCACCTCCTGCAGCTTCCCGGCGGCCATCAGGCTGCCGGTGAAGGTGAGGAATCCCAGGAGGATCTCGACGATGATCGCGACCATCCGGAACGCGGTCAGGTTCTCGGGCCCTTCGCCGAGCCAGAGATAGTACTTGGCCGTTCCGACCAGACCCGCCGCCAGGCCGCCGAAGGCGTGAGAGAGCGCCGTCCGCTGCGGTACCGCCGTGAGCGGCACCCGAGAGAGCGGCACGCCGACGAGCACGCCGGCCACGAGCGCCAGCACGATCCAGCCGTGGTGGATCACCTCGGGCTGGGCCCAGGTAGCGGCGATCGCGAGCGCCATGCCCGCCACGCCAGCGTGCACTCCCTTCCGCGCGGTGGCGGGCGCGTTCATCCAGTGCAAGGCGAAGACGAACAGCCCAGTCGCGACGATATACGCCAGCTGCACCAGTCCGTGGCTCATGACTTGCCGCCCGGGCCCGGCCGCGTGTCGGTCTTGAACATCTTCAGCATGCGGTCGGTGATGAGGAAGCCGCTCACGATGTTCGTCATGGAGGCGAACAGGGCGATGGCGCCCAGGATCCGGATCTCGCGCGGGTAGTCGGCGCCGGTGACGATGATCGAGCCCACGACAGCGATGGCGGAGATGGCGTTGGTGATCGACATGAGCGGCGTGTGCAGCAGGCGGGACACGCGCCGGATCACCCCCAGCCCGATGAACGACGCGAGCACGAAGACGAACAGCTGTCCCCAGAAGTCGGCGGCGGGCGCCGCGGCGGCCGCCTCGGTCGGAGTCATACGCCCTCCTTAGCGAGCGCCTCGCGGGTGCGGGCGTGCCGGACCTCGCCGGCGTGAGTGATGAGCGCGCCCTGCTGGATGTCGTCGTTCAGATCGACCACGAAGGCGCCCTCCTTGGTGAAGGCCAGCAGGAAGGCGGTCAGGTTGCGCGAGAACAGCAGGCTCGCATGGAGCGGCATGGAGGCCGGCACGTTGAGCGGCGCCATCACCGTGACCCCATCCACGGTGACCGTTTCGCCGGGGCGGGACAGCTCGCAGTTCCCCCCGCCGTCCGCGCCGAGATCGACGATGACCGCCCCAGGCTTCATCGAGCGCACCATCGCTGCCGTCACCAGCCGAGGCGCGAACACGCCCCCGATCAGGGCCGTGGTGACCACCACGTCCGACTGCGCGATCTGGGCGGCCAGGATCTCCTGCTGACGCGCCTTGTCCGCGTCGGACAGCTCCTTCGCGTAGCCGCCGCCCGCCACCGCGCTCTCACTGAGCTCGATGCCGACGTACTTCCCGCCCACGCTCTCGATCTGCTCCTTCACTTCGGGCCGCACGTCGGTGGCGGTGACGTGGGCGCCCAGACGCTTGGCGGTGGCGATCGCCTGAAGACCCGCCACGCCGGCGCCGATCACGAACACCCTGGCCGGTGGCACCATGCCGGCCGCGGTCATGAACATCGGGAAGTACTTGTTCAGCTCGACCGCGGCGAGGAGTACGCCCTTGTAGCCGGTGATGTTGGCCATGGACGAGAGGGTGTCCATGCTCTGCGCCCGGGTGGTGCGCGGAATGGCGTCGGTGGCGAAGGCGGTGACACCGCGCTGGGCCAGCGCGCGTGCCGAGCGGAGGTGGCGGAGCGGCATGAGCGACCCGACATAGACCGCGCCGGGGTGCAGCCAGGAGACCTCGTCGCGCCCGCTGTCCACCGACGGCGGCCCCACCTTGAGCACGATATCGGCACCGCCGATCAGCGCGGCCGGATCCGGCTCGACGGTCGACACCGAGCTCGCGATAGCCGTCGTCCGGATAGCCCGCCGCGACGCCGGCGCCGGTCTCGACCCCGATTTGGTATCCCGCCTGCATGAGCTTCTTGCAGGACTCGGGCACCAACGCCACGCGCCGCTCGCCGGGGGCGGTCTCCTTGGGAACTCCGATGCGCATCGGGACTCCGGACCAGTGGAGGGATCGTCTAATGTGGTGCGGAACGGGAGGCGGTCAAGACGACCTGGTCCGCTACCGTCCGCTACCCCTACAGCTTGATCGTAGCCCGCCGAAGGTCTGCAGCCGAAGCATCGCGCCAGTTGACTCCCCGCTGACCGACATGTGACCGGAGGACTCTAGCATATACGGCGTCCACCGCGCTCCAGGCAAGCGAGCTTCCGGAGGTCCCCATGAGCTCCTCCCGCCGACTGTCCGGCGTCGTTCTCGCACTGATCACCGCCGCCTGCGGCCGCGGAGCCAATGGCGTCACCGACCCGACACCGCCGTCGCCGCCGGCGCCCATCCCGACGGTCGGCGACATCTCGGTTCACGTGGCTACCGTGGGGCCGGCCTCGGACCCGGACGGCTACACCGTACTGCTCGACGGGGCCACGGTCGAGCCGATCGCCGCCCAGGGTGAGCTGGTCTTGCACGCGGTGCAGTCCGGCGTCCATATGGTGGCGCTGGCAGGCATCACACCGGGCTGCGATCCGCACGCCGGTGATCCGAAAGCGGTGAAGCTCGCGGGCGGCGCCACCACTGTGGTGAGTTTCACGGTCCCGTGCACCGGCCTCGCAACGGTTCGGGTCGTGACCCACACCTCGGGGACCCCACCGGATTCCGACGGGTATGTCGTGACCGTCGGCACCCTGGGGGATCAGGGCATCGGGATCGAGGACACCGTCGAGATCGTCGACGTGCCGGCGGTCCCGCAGCAGATCGTCCTCGGTGGGGTCGCGGCGAACTGTTACCTCGCGACGCCCCAACGGCAGATCGGCCTGTTTCCCGGTCAGACGGCGCGCTGGCCCACGCCCACTCGCACGGCGTGATTCACCGCGACGTCAAGCCCGACAACGTCCTGCTTCACGAGGGGCACGCGCTGCTCGCCGATTTCGGCGTGGCGCGGGCCGCGGGCGACGGACTCCGGACCGACTCGGGACTGGCCGTGGGCACGCCGATCTATGCGAGCCCCGAGCAGGCGGCCGGGAGCCGCGGCCTCGACGAGCGCAGCGATGTCTATGGGCTGGGATGCGTGCTCTACGAGATGCTGGCCGGCACCGCGCCCAAGGGCCGTGAGGTGCTGGCTCGGCGCTTCACCGAACCGCTGCCGCCGCTCACGGCGGTGCGCGCCGACGTGCCTGCCTGGGTGGATCCCGTGGTGGCCCGGGCCCTGGCGGCGCATCCTGACCAGCGCTACCCGACCGCGGTGGCGCTTCGTGATGCCTTGGTCACCACCGCAACCTCGCCGGATGCGGAGCGTGCCCGCGCACCGTCACCCCCACCGGAGCGGACGCGCTGGATGCTGGCTGGGGCCGCCGGCCTTCTGGTCGTCGCGGCCGCCCTGGCGTTCCTGCCCGGTCGCCTCGGGCACACGGAGCCGACTCGTGTCGTGGTCGGTGGGTTCGAGAACCGTACCGGCGACTCGGCGCTCACCCCGATCGGCGAGATCGCGGCCGACTACATCGCGCGAGGCCTCGCGACCACGCAGCTGCTCCAGGATGTGTACGATGCCCGCGCCATGGCGCGAGAGGCCGGCCAGCCCGCCCGGGTCGGCATCGCCGCCGGGCGTGAGCTCGCGCGCAGGGTGGGCGCCGGCACGGTGCTCGGCGGGGACTACTACCGTGAGGGCGACAACCTGCATTTCGAGGCGCAGCTGGTCGACGCTAGGACGGGACGGCTCATCCTCGCGCTGCAGCCGGCGATCGGCCCCCTGCGCGAGCAGACTCGGGTCATCGAGCTGCTGCGCCAGCGCGTCATGGGCGCGTTCGCCGTGGCCTTTCAGCCGGAGTTCAGTGGCTGGCGCAGCGCCGGCGTGCCGCCCACCTACGCGGCGTATCAGGAGATGCTCATCGCATCGGATGACGTCTGGACCTTCAAGGCTTTCGAAGCGATCCCGCACCTGCGCGCGGCGATCGCTGCCGACTCCACCTACTCCGGGGCCAAGGCCCAGCTGGCCTACGCGCTGAGCGGCACCGGCGGCTGTGCCGAGGTGGACTCCATCAGCGCGATCCTAGAGTCGGCGAGCGATCAGCTCCCACCGATCGACCGCGGCGTTCTGAGGTATGCGCAGGCCAGCTGCCGGCGTGACCGTCCCGGCAAGTTCGCGGCGTCCAAGTCGGTACTTAAGGTGGCTCCGCAATCCATCGGGTTCACCGTTCTGGGCGGGATCGATGCGATCGAGCTGGGCCGGCCGCGCGAGGCGCTCGACATTCTTCAGCGTTTGGATGCCGACCGCATCCCGCTGAGCGAGCAGCAGGCCTCGATCTACTGGGGGTTCTTGGACTATGCCCGGCACGACCTCGCCATGATCCAGCAGGACTCGCCTACAGCTTGATCTTCGGCAGCTTGATGTCCGGCGCCAGGCCCGCCGGTGAGTCGCTTGAGCTGGGCCTGCAGGTCCGCTTCCACCTGGTCGAGCCGCGCCTGTTCGTCGCCCACCCGCTTGGTGGCGTCGGCCTGCAAGCGCGGCGACCTGCTGCTTCACCGGCTCGACCTTGTCCGCCACCAGGCTGTCCACCTTGGCGCGCGCCATCGCCTCGGCCTTCGCCACCTCCTCCCCCACGACCGCCTTGAGCCGCTGCGCGATCGCGTCGTCCAGGTTGCTTCGGACGGCGAGTTTCGGCGCCTTGATCGTCCCGCTCATCTGCGCGTTAACGTCGAGCCGCTTCACGCCCGAGAGCACCCGCCACACCAGCTGCTCGAGATCGCTGCCCTTCGCCTGCGCCGCCGCGCTGTCGCGCGACCACGCCGCCTCGTTCGTGTCGATGGACCAGCGGCCCAACAGGCGCTCGCCTCGAAGCGCGAACGTGAGGCTGGCCGCCCCGGTGCCGGGAGCGAGGCGGAACGGAAGGCCGGGGATGTCGAACGACGGCAGCTTCACGCCGCGCAGCTTGGCGGAGACCGAGTCCCGCGTGCTGGACGTGCGGTGGTCCACGATCGCGCCTACGTCGAGCCCGGCGATGACCGACCCGGCGCGTTCCGCCGGGCCGACACGATCATCGGCTTGCCGTAGAGCGCCGGCGCCGACGTGAGGCCCTGCACCGTCGCCGCGTAGTCGCCCTTGAGCAGCCCGTCGGCGATGATGAAGTCCACCTGCCCCAGCTCCACGAGGAACTGCGGCCACTCGTGCTCCTTGGGGAAGCGCACCGTGGCGCCGGAGGCCCGGAGCCGCTTGGGCCCCGGATCCTCCCGCGGCAGGAGTCCGGGCGGCATGTAGTGCTTGGCCAGCTCGGCCCAGTAGAGCGCCTGCTGGAACCGATCGATGCTCACCTTGCCGAAAAACGCGTTGCCGATGTCCGGCGCGGACACGGTGGGAAGCTTGAGCAGCGACCGGGCGAAGGCGTAGTCCTGTTTCCTCGCCTCGTCGAGGCCCTGCACGCCGGAGCCGAGCAGCTTCACCCCCTGCTGCACGTTCTGTTGCAGGCCGGTGAGCCGCTGCTTGGCCTGATCGAGCTGTTTGAGCGTCGCCTGCACCGACTGGATGGCCTGCCGGGTACTGTCGAGGCCGAGCTTCTTCGGGTCGGTCGCGGCCAGCCGGTCGGCCAGCGCTCGCGCCGAATCCACGGTGCCGCGAACGTCGAGCGCCTTGAAGTTCTGCTCCAGGGCCTGACGGGTCGAGTCGGTGCGCGCGACCAGCCCCTGCGCCGCCTTCACGGTGCCGAGCTGCGTCGGGTTGAGCACCAGCGACTTGATCGTGTCGATGGGCGTGAGCTGCAGCAGCGGCACGTCGAACTGCCGGCTCCACTCGCGCACCGCCTTGAGCGCCTGCGGCGCGAAGCCGTCGCCCTTGACCGGCTTGGCCGGCGTCTTCCGCGTGGTGCCGAACCGCATCCCCTGCAGCGCGAACCGCTCGACCACGAACTTCTTCTCGGTGAGCGCCTCGGGATTGAGCTTGAGCAGGATGCGGTCGGCCTCGACCAGGTTCCGGCGCGGCTCAAACGGATCGGCCACCTGCAGGGCGCCCAGGTCCACCGACGCCTGCTTGGGCAGCAGATCGAGCCGGCCGACGTCCACCTGCGTCCCCAGCAGCTCGGTGCTCACCTCTTCGGTGGTCTGCCGCGCCACCGGCTCGGCGAAGAGGATGACCAAGACGGCGATGATCGCGAGGACGAGCAGCAGAGGGCCGATGGCCTTCCAGCGGAAAATCTTGACGTTGGGCATCAGTTCGGCCGGAAGAGCTTGTACCAGTTGTAGACCTGCGAGGCGGTGATGGCCTGGTAGAACTTCGACTGCTTGACCCGCTCGCCGATGGTGGCCCGGTAGCGCGCGACGCCGTACTTGGCGGCGAAGTAGATCGGGATCAGCAGCACCAGCCAGGCGACCACGCTGCCCAGCACGATCGTGTTGTTGAAGTTGGTGTACGGCACGAGCGGGGTGTTGTAGAGCGAAGTCCACAGCGGTCGGAGCGACTGGGCCTGGAGCAGCCCCGAGCCGATCCGGTGGAACACCGGATCCAGCAGGAAGCCGAGCGGCACGAACAGCGCCCAGCCGAGCATCCCTCCGCCGAACGACACGTTGAACAGCATGAGGAGCGCGACGACGATCAGGTTGTGGACCTCGACCAGCGGCGTCAGGCCGAGGGCGGAGCCGAGCGCGATGCCCGCGCCGACCTGCCCCGGCGTCCCGTCGGAGTGCAGCGTCTTGATGATCGATTGGATGAGCTTCAGAATGGTGAACATGGTCCGCCGAAACTAATGGACTTTCGCCTGACCGCAGCATATCCTCCCTGACTTATGCCACGGTCCCGCCGAGCACCACAGGTGCACAAGTTCGGCGGTGCGTCGCTGGCCGATTCCGCCGCCGTCCGCCACGCCGTCGAGATCATTCGCCGCCACCGCAAGGAGCCCACCGTCGTGGTCGTCTCCGCGATGGCGGGGACGACCGACGCGTTGCTGGGCGTCGCCCAGCAGGCGGGAGCCGGCGAGGCGCGCACCGTCGCGTCGTTGATCGCCCGACTGCGGTCGCGCCACGCGGAGGTGGCGCGGGCGCTGCTTCCGGCGGGGCGCGGGCGCGCGGATCTGCTGGCCTGCATCGGCGACGCGTTCGAGGAGCTGGAGGCCCTGGCGAAGGGCCTGCGCCTGCTCCACGACCTGACACCGCGCACGACCGACTACGTGGTCTCCCGGGGCGAGCGCGTGAGCGCCCGTCTGGTCACGGCGGCGCTCGAGGCGACCGGCGTCAAGGCAAAGTATGTGGATGCCCTCGAGCTCGTCCACACCGACGGCGCGTTCGGGCACGCCGCGCCCGACTACGCGCGCACCGACCGCGCCGCGCAGCGCGCCCTCGCGCCGCTCCTCGCCCGTGGGATCATCCCGGTCGTGCCGGGGTTCATCGGCTGCGCGCCGGACGGCGACGTGGCGACGCTCGGCCGGGGCGGCTCGGATCTGACGGCCACCCTGCTCGCCCGCGCGCTCGGCGCCGCGCGGGTGTCGCTCTGGAAGGACGTGCCGGGCCTGCTCACCGCCGATCCCCGCGTGGTGCCGGACGCGCGGGTGATCCCCCAACTCCACGCGCGCGAGGCGGCGGAGCTCGCCTACTACGGCGCCAAGGTGCTGCATCCGCGCGCGCTGATCCCGGTCGCCGGACGGCGCATCCCGGTTTACGTGCGCCCGTTCAGCGATCCGGACTCGCCCGGGACGGAAGTGTCCGAGCGGGTGGCGCCGGCGCGGTTTCCGGTCAAGGCGCTCACCGCCGCCGGCGGCCAGGCGCTGGTCACGGTCACCGGCAGCGGCATGCTCGGCGTGCCCGGGATCGCGGCGCGGACCTTCCACGCGCTCCACGAGCGACAGATCTCGGTGTCGCTCATCTCCCAGGCCTCGTCCGAGCATTCGATCTGCTTCAGCGTGCCCGAGACGTTCGCGGCCGACGCGCGCGAGAGCCTCGAGCGCGAGTTCGCCGGCGAGATCGGACGGGGCGAGATCGACGGGGTCGAGGTGAGCCAGGGCATGGCGACGGTCGCCGTCGTGGGGCTCGGGATGCACGGCACGCCGGGCGTGGCCGCGGGCGTGTTCTCGGCGCTCGCGGGCGGGAAGATCAACGTCGTGGCCATCGCCCAGGGCAGCTCCGAGCTCAACATCTCGGTGGTGGTGGAGGCGCGGCACGCCGCCGAGGCGCAACGGCGCATCCACGCGTCCTTCCAGCTCTCGCGCATCGCCGGCGGCGGCGTCATTCAGCCCGAGCGGATGGAGGTCGTGCTGCTCGGCTTCGGCCAGATCGGTCGGACGCTGGCCACGCTCATCGGCCAGGTGCGGCGCCCCGCGCTCGACCTCACGGTGGCCGCCGTCGTGGACCGCTCGGGGTTCGTCTTCGACCCGCAGGGCCTGAGCTCTCGCCGCCTGGCCGCGCTGGCGAAGGAGAAGCGCGGCGGCCGGCGGCTGGCCGACGCCGCGCACGGCCGGGCCGCCACGGCGGAGGAGGCGGTGCGGCACATCGCCAGCTACGCGCTCACCCGACCGGTGCTGGTGGACCTCACGGCGGACGAGACCGCGCCGGCGCTCGAACTGGCGCTCACGCATGGCATGGACCTCGTGCTCGCGAACAAGCGGCCGCTCGCGGGGCGCCGCGCCGTGAGCGAGGCGCTCTGGCAGACCGCCCGGGCGCGCGGCCGCCGGGTGCTGCACGAGGCCACGGTCGGGGCCGGGCTCCCGATCATCGATACCTACCACAAGTTGACGGAGAGCGGCGATCGGGTCGAGCGCATCGAAGGGCTGCTGTCGGGCACGTTGGGCTACGTGCTGAGCGAGGTGTCGGCGGGAACCTCGTTCTCGGAGGCGGTGCGCCGGGCGATGGCGCGCGGCTACACCGAGCCCGATCCGCGCGACGACCTGTCCGGTATGGACGTCGGGCGCAAGGCGCTGATCCTCGCCCGCCTGCTCGGCTATCCGGGCGAGCTGTCGCGCGCCGCGGTCGAGTCGCTGGTGCCGAAGTGGGCCCGCGCGCTGCCGCTGCCCGAATTCCTCGAGCGTCTGGAGGAGCTCGACGCCGGCTGGCGGCGCCGGGTCGCCGACGCCGCCGCCGACGGCATGGTGCTCCGGTACGTGGCGGCGGTGACGCCGTCGAAGATAGCCGTCGGCCTTCGGCCGGTGCCGGCCTCGAGCCCGCTCGCCGCCATCAAGGGCTCGGACAACCAACTCGTGTTCACGACGGCCCGATACAAGGCCAACCCGCTCGTCATCACCGGCCCCGGCGCCGGCGCCGAGGTGACGGCGGCGGGCGTGCTCAACGACATCCTCAGCCTGGCGGGCGCATGACGGCCCTGTCGTCCGCGACCGCGTTCGCGCCGGGCGGAGTCGGCAACGTGGGCCCGGGGCTGGATATCCTCGGCCTGGCGGTCGCCGGCGCCGGCGACACGGTGCGCGCCGAGTGGACCGGGGAGGCCGGGATTCACCTGCGCGACCCCGGACACCCCGACCTGTCGAGCGATCCCGCCCGGCACACCTCGGCGCTGGCCGCGCGAGCCGTGCTCGCGGCCGCCCGTGAGACGCCGGGCGGCAGGCGGGGCATCGCGCTATGGGTCACGAAAGGGCTGCCGCTCGCCGGTGGCCAAGGTGGGAGCGCCGCGTCCGCGGTCGCGGGCGCGGTGGCCGTCAACGCGCTGCTGGGCGGCCCGCTCGACCGCGACGCGCTGCTCGAGGCGTGCCTCGTCGCCGAAGAGGCAGTCGCGGGTCGCCACCTCGACAACATCGCGCCGTCGCTGCTGGGCGGCATCGTCCTCATCCGCTGCATGCAGCCCACCGACGTGGTCTCCCTCCCCGTGCCACCGGAGCTGATCGTCGTCCTGGCTCGGCCGGAACAGGTGATGCGCACCGCCGAGGCTCGCGCCGTTCTCCCGGAGATGGTGTCGCTCGAGGACGCACTGCACCAGGCGGCGCAGGTCGCCGCGATGGCGGCGGCGCTCGCCCGCGGCGACTACGCACTGCTCGGCCGCGCGATCGAGGACCGGATCGCGGAGCCCGCGCGCGCCGGGCTGCTGCCGGGATTTGCCGAGGCCAAGGCCGCCGCGCTCGCCGCCGGCGCGCTCGGCAGCTCGATCTCGGGCAGCGGGCCGACGGCGTTCGCGCTCACCCGCGGCCGCGAAGTCGGCGAGCGAGTGGCGGCAGCCATGGTCGCGGCGTACCGCGCGGAAGGACTGCGGAGCGAGGCGCGCGTGGCGCCGGTGGATCGCGACGGCGCGCGGCTGCTCGGGGCGGACGACGCGCGCGCCGCCCCGCGGGAGGGCCCATGAGGTTCCGGACCCAGCGCCCGGACAGCTGGCAGGTGTGCGTGGCGTGCGGCAACGAGACCACCGAGCTCGATCCGCACCCGCGCTGCGTGGCCTGCGGCGGCCTGCTCGAGGTTCAGCATCGCCCGCCGACCCTCACTCGCGCCGCGCTCATCGAGCGCTTCACCGAGCGGCGCGGGCAGCGGCCCGGCGCGATGGCGTCGGGCGTGTGGCGCTTCCGGGAGATCGTCCTCCCGTCGGCGGAGGAGGTGGTGTCGCACCCCGAGGGCAACACGCCGCTGCTCCACCGCCAGGCGCTCGACCGCTGGACCGGTGCCGACCACCTGCTGCTCAAGCACGAAGGCCACAATCCGACGGGCTCGTTCAAGGACCGCGGCATGACGGTCGGCGTGACCCAGGCACGGCGCATCGGGGCGACCGCGGTCGCGTGCGCGTCCACGGGCAACACCTCCGCCTCGCTCGCCGCCTACGCGGCGCACGCGGGCATCCCGGCCCTGGTGCTCGTCCCCGCGGACCAGGTCGCGATCGGCAAGCTCGCGCAGACACTCGCCTACGGCGCCCGGACTCTGCTCGTGCGCGGCGACTTCGACGCCTGTCTGCGATTGGTGGAGGAGGCGAGCACGCGGCTGGGCGTCTACCTGCTCAACTCGATCAATCCGTTCCGGATCGAGGGCCAGAAGACGATCGTGCTCGAGATGCTGCAGCAGCTCGACTGGGAGCCCCCCGACTGGATCGTGTTTCCGGCCGGCAACCTGGGAAACACCGCGGCGTTCGGGAAGGCGCTGCTCGAGGCGCACCGCTGGGGCCTGATCTCACGCCTGCCCCGGCTGGCGGCGGTGCAGGCCGCCGGCGCCGCGCCGTTCGCGCGCAGCTTCGCGGAGGACTTCGAGCATCGCTACGCGGTGCGCGCGGAGACCGTCGCCACCGCGATCCGCATCGGCGATCCCGCCTCCTTCCCCCGCGCGGTCCATGCCATCCGCGAGACCGACGGCGTGGTCCTCGCGGTGACCGACGAGGAGATCCTCGAGGCCAAGGCCGTCGTCGACGGGAGCGGCATCGGCTGCGAGCCGGCGAGCGCCGCGAGCGTCGCGGGCGTGCGCGAACTGGTGCGCCGCGGGCTCATGGCGCCGGAGGAGCACGCGGTGGCGGTGCTCACCGGCCACATCCTCAAGGACCCGGGCCTCCTGCTCAAGTACCATCGCGAGATGGACCCGCCGCCCCCGCACGCGAACCGGCCGATCGAGATCGAGCCCGAGCTCGCGGCGATTGAACGAGTACTGGCCTCGACCTAGCCCGCCACCTCAGCGCTTCACGATCCGCCAGATCGTGCGGTTATCGTCGCCCGAGAGAAACAGCGCTCCGTCCTTGCCCTCCGCCAGGCCCACCGCACGCAGCTTCCCGTTCGCGAGCGTGGCGAAGGTCTGGTAGCTGCCGGTCGGCTTCCCGTCGGCGAAGGGCGCGAACACCACTCGATACCCTTCCTGCGGCAGCGGCGCCCGGTTCCAGCTCCCGTGGAAGCTCACGAATAAGCCGCCCGTGTAGGCCGGTCCGAACGCGTTGCCCGAATAGAACGCGAGCCCCATCGGCGCCCAATGTCCCGGAAATGCGATCGCGGGGTCCTTGGCCTTGGCGCAACGGCCGACCGTCCGGCCGTCGCCGCCGTACTCGGGCGCGAGCACTTTCTTCTTCTCGTCGTTGCTGAAGTAGCAGTAGGGCCAGCCGATGTCGTCGCCCTCGGAGACCTGCACCAGCTCCTCGGCGGGATTGTTCGCGTTGGCCACGTCGCTGAACCCCCAGTTGTCCCCCAGCTGGTCGCGCCCATGGATCGCGGTCCAGACGGCCCCGGTGCCCGGTTGCACGCCGAGCGCTTCCGCGTTGCGCATGCCGGTGGCCCAGCGGCGCCCGTCCGCGAAGCGCTGACCCGCGCGGGCGCCGTCGAACCGCCAGATGCCCGCGTGACGCTCCAGCTCGACGCAGGGCGAGCGGCCGGGCGACTTCGCGCGCCGGTTGGACTCCTGGCAGCTGTTGCTGGCCGACCCGATCTTGACCAGCATCACGTTCCCGCCGGGAAACGCGAACGTCTTGGCCTCGTGATCACCGTCGTCGGGCAGGCCGGAGACGATCGTCTCGGGCGCGCCTTCGGGCTCGAGCCGTCCCGCCGTGAGCTTGTAGCGAACGACCTGATCCGGGAGCGCCAGGTAGAGATAGCCGTCGTGCACGGCGACGTCGTTCACCCCGCGCGGGCCGAAGCTCGCCTTGTCGTCGACGGCGCCGTCGCCGTCGCGATCGCGCAGACCGGTGACGCCCCCGCGGAGGAAGCCGCCGCTGGTCGCGGCGTAGAGGTCGCCGTTGGGCGCGACGGCGACGTGCCGGACCGGCCCGACGTCGTTGGCGAACACCGACGCGCAGAATCCCTCGGGCAAGGTGAGCCCCCCGTTGTCCGGGGCGCATTTCGCCGCCGGCGCGGGGCGATGGGAGACCGCCGCGCCCAGGATACCGGCGGCGCCGAGGAGCAGCGCGGTCATGATCGAGCGGGAGAACGCATGGCGCAGGTGCATAGCAGATCCCACGTGTTGGGGCGATCCAGCGGGAGCAACGGGCGGCTCCCGGGCGACTCCGCAAGATACCCGGGGCCCGCTCCCAACTCGCCCGACGGGACCGGGGGGCGAGCGGTTTCCGAGGGGAGCCGGACGCCGTTTCCGAGGGAAAAACAGCCGAAAATCGGCTTCTCCGAGGGAAAACCCGGCCAAAATCGGGGTTTTCCGAGGGAAAACGGCCATTTCCCTATTGTAAATCCGTGGCGGTTGTGTACTGTTTGTCTCGGTAGTACGGCAGGACGCGCGGCACGCAGTTCTCACATTCACTGGGAGACACGCGATGGCGACCAAGAAAAAGACCAAGAAGTCCGCCAAGAAATCTGCGAAGAAGTCCGCCAAGAGAACCACCAAGAAGGCCGCGAAGAAGTCAGCCAAGAAGCGCACGCCGAGCGCCGCGTTCATGCGCCCGGTGCACGCCCGACAACGCCCTTTCCGCCGTGGTCGGCAGCACCGCCGCTGCCCCGCACCGAGCTGACCAAGAAGCTCTGGGCGTACATCAAGCGGAACGGCTTGCAGGACTCGAAGAACCGGCGGGCGATCAACGCGGACGACAAGCTCCGCCCGGTCTTCGGCGGCAGGTCGCAGGTCACCATGTTCGACATGACCAAGATGGTCAACAAGCACGTGACAGCACGTGAGCTGAGTCTCCCGGTCTCGGCCGGCGCAGTATAAAGGGCGTCCCCGCTGGGACGCCCTTTCTGTTATGTTTCCCGCCCTATGGCCGGCGAATACATCTTCACGATGCGCGACCTGCGCAAGGTCGTGCCCCCGTCTCGCGAGATCCTCAAGGGGATCTATCTCTCCTTCTTCCCCGGTGCCAAGATCGGCGTGCTCGGCGCGAACGGCGCGGGCAAATCGTCGCTGCTCCGCATCATGGCGGGCGTGGACAAGGATTTCCTCGGCGACGCGCGACCGCTGCCGGGCACCCGCATCGGCTATCTGTCCCAGGAGCCGCAGCTCGACGCGGCGAAGGACGTGCGCGGGAACGTGATGGACGGCGTCCGCGAGCAACAGGCGCTGCTCGACCAGTTCAACGAGATCAGCGCGAAGTTCGCCGAGCCGATGGACGACGACGAGATGGCGCGGCTGCTCGAGAAGCAGGGCAACCTGCAGGAGCGGATCGACGCCCTCGGCCTGTGGGAGCTCGACCACAAGATCGATCTCGCGATGGACGCACTGCGGCTGCCGCCCGGGGACGCCGACGTGGGCAGGATCTCGGGCGGCGAGCGCCGCCGGGTGGCGCTGTGCCGCCTGCTGCTCGAGGAGCCGGACATGCTCCTGCTCGACGAGCCGACCAACCACCTCGACGCCGAGAGCGTGTGGTGGCTGGAGCGCTTTCTCGCTGAGTTCAAGGGCACGGTCGTCGCTGTCACCCACGACCGCTACTTCCTCGACAACGTCGCCGGATGGATCCTCGAGCTGTACCAGGGCGCGGGCATTCCCTGGGAAGGCAACTACTCCTCGTGGCTGGAGCAGAAGGAGCGGCGGCTGAGCCAGGAGGAGAAGCAGGCCTCGGCTCGCCAGAAGACGCTCCAGCGTGAGCTGGAATGGGTACGGATGGCGCCCCGCGCGCGTCAGGCGAAGAGCAAGGCGCGCCTCACCCGGTACGAGGAGCTGCGCGAGGAGGCCGAGCGCCAGACCGAGGGCAGCGCCGAGATCCTCATCCCGGTGCCGGACCGACTGGGCGACGAGGTCGTGGTCGCCACCGACGTGGCCAAGGGCTTCGGTGACCGCCTGCTGTTCGAGAACCTCAACTTCGCGCTCCCGCGGGGCGGCATCGTGGGCGTGATCGGCCCGAACGGCGCGGGCAAGACCACGCTGTTCCGCATGATCACGGGCCAGGAGGCGGCGGACTCGGGCACACTGACCGTCGGCTCGACAGTCCAGGTGGCATACGTCGACCAGAGCCGCGACGCGCTCGATCCCGACAAGACCGTGTATCAGGAGATCAGCGGCGGTCAGGACCAGCTCCAGTTCGGCCGCCGCAGCGTCAATGCGCGGGCCTACGCCGCCGGCTTCAACTTCCGCGGCGCCGACCAGCAGAAGAAGGTCGGCACCCTGTCGGGTGGCGAGCGGAACCGGCTGCACCTCGCCAAGCTGCTCAAGAGCGGCGGGAACCTGCTGCTGCTCGACGAGCCAACCAACGACCTCGACGTGGACACCCTGCGCGCGCTGGAGGACGCCCTCCTCGGCTTCGCAGGCTGCGCCGTGGTCATCAGTCACGACCGCTGGTTCCTCGACCGCATCGCCACCCATATTCTGGCGTTCGAGGGCAACAGCGAGGCCGTCTGGTTCGAGGGCAACTACGCCGAGTACGCCGCCGACCTCAAGCGCAGGAAGGGCGTGGACGCCAATCAGCCGCACCGGATCCGGTACAAGAAGCTGGTGCATTAGAGGCGGTCGGGCAGGCGGTCGGAACGCAGGGCGGAGGCGGGGGCGGGGCTCGCGGAGGGAGCGTCAGTGCCCTGACCGCCTCGCGATGACTGGATGCGACGGCACTGCAGCGACCGGAGCGAGCTCCGCCCCCGCCGCAGCCGTGGACTCCGTCGCGTCACGATCGCGTCCCAAGTCCATTGTCGCCATCATGCGCGGCCGGTGTACCGCACCCATGGCCTCCGCTATGTTACGGCCATGACGACCCCGCACAGTCGCATTCCCTACTTGCCCGCACGCATCGAAGGGCTGTCCGCCCTCGCCATGAACCTTTGGTGGAGCTGGAGCCGCGAGGCGCGCGGCCTCTTCCGCTCCATCGACGAAGCGCTCTGGCATCTCACGCGTCACAATCCGCTCGAGCTCCTGTGCCGGGTCGATCCCGCCCGCATCGCCGCCTGCGCCAGCGACAGTGATTTCCTCCGCCGCTACGACCAGGTGATGGCGCTGATGGCGCACGGGACGACCAGCACCGACACCTGGTTCGCCCACGCCTACCCTGAGCTGAACGGTCGGCCGGTGGCCTACTTCTGCGCCGAGTTCGGCCTGCACAACTCGGTGCCGATCTACTCGGGCGGCCTCGGCGTGCTGGCCGGCGACCACTGCAAGGCCGCGAGCGATCTCGGCATCCCGATGGTCGGCGTCGGGCTCTTCTATATGAAGGGCTACTTCGATCAGCGGCTCCGGCTCGATGGCTGGCAGGAGGACAGCGACGAGGAGTTCGACGTCAGCCTCACCCCGCTGGTGCCCGTGACCGGCGCCAAGCAGGAGCCGTTCCTCACCACCATCGAGACCTCGGGCCGACCGGTGCACGTGCGCGCCTGGCGCATCACGGTCGGCCGGGTGCCGCTCTATCTCCTCGACACCAACCTCGAGGTCAATCACCCGGATGACCGCGCGCTCATGAACAAGCTCTACGCCGGCGGCCCGGACATGCGGCTGCGTCAGGAGTGGATTCTGGGCGTCGGCGGCGTGCGAGTCCTGCGGGCCATGGGCGTAAACCCCAGCGTGTGGCACGCCAACGAAGGCCACGCGGCCTTCATGATGGTCGAGCGGCTACGCGAGTACGTGCAGCAGGGACTGGCGCTCGAGGAGGCCGTGCACCAGGTCCGCGCCCACAGCGTGTTCACGACGCACACGCCGGTGCCGGCGGGGCACGATGCGTTCTCGGTCGAGCAGCTCGAGAGCGTGGCCGGGCCGGTATGGGACGAGATGGGGATCGACCGCGACACGTTCTTCCGCCTGGGCGCGCACCCGGACCTGCCCGGGCAGTTCCACATGACCGTGACCGCGATGCGTCTGTCGGCGGGCGTCAACGGCGTCAGCCGCCGCCACGGCCAGGTTTCCCGCAACATCTGGCGCGATCTCTGGCCCGGGCGGCACTGGGAAGCGGTGCCGATCGGCCACGTCACCAATGGCGTCCACCTGGCCACCTGGATGGCGAGCCCCGTGATGCACGCTGCTCGACGAGCATCTGGGCGAGGGCTGGGACAGCCGCCTCGACGAGCCCGGATTCTGGGACCAGGTGCTCACGCTCGACCACCATCGATTCTGGGAGACGCATCTTCGGCTCAAGCAGATCCTCGCCAACTTCGTGCGCGAGGAGGCCCGCCGCCGCTTCGCGACGCAGATGAAGGAAGCGGCCCAGGTGGTCGGCGCGGGCACTCTGCTCGATCCCACGGCGCTCACCATCGGCTTCGCCCGCCGGTTCGCGACCTACAAGCGCGCCAATCTGATCTTCCGCGACCTCGACCGTCTGCGCCGACTGCTGGTGAATCCGTGGCGCCCGGTGCAGATCATCTTCGCCGGGAAGGCGCACCCCGCCGACAATCCGGGCAAGGAGGTCCTTCAGAGCGTGTACCAGTTCACGCGCGACCCCGAGTTCGAGGGTCGAGTGGCGTTTCTGGAGGACTACGACATGCACCTCGCCCATCTGCTCGTGCAGGGGGTCGACCTCTGGGTCAACCTCCCGCGGGTGCCGCTCGAAGCCAGCGGCACATCCGGCATGAAGGCGGCGCTCAACGGCATCCCGCAGCTGAGCACGCTCGACGGCTGGTGGCAGGAGGGCTACGACGGGCTGAGCGGCTGGGCCATCTCGCCGGCGGGCGAGAGCGAGGACGCCGACGCCTCCGACGCGGACCGGTTCTACCGGCTGCTGGAAGAGCAAGTCATCCCGCTCTATTACACGCGCAACGCGGCCGGCGTGCCGCTCGGCTGGGTCGAGAAGATGCGCCACGCGTTGCGGCTGGCGGGCTCGAAGTTCACCGCCCGTCGCATGCTGCAGGACTACGTACAGGAGCACTACGCTCCGGCTATCCGCGGCGAATCGTCCGGGGACGATCCGCCGACGGCATAAGGATCGCAGGATGGCAACCGTCCACCAGCCGGGCATCGCGCCGGCAAGCGCCCGACCGCCACTGACCCGTCCTACCGGCGAGGCGGTCTCGGTCGTGCACGTCACGGCGGAGTATTTCCCGTTCGCCCGGACCGGTGGTCTCGCGGAGGCGGTCAACGGCCTGGCGAGCTTTCAGCAGGCCGCCGGACTCAATGTCCTGGCCGTCCTCCCGCTCTACCGCACGGTGCGTGACGCCGAGCCGGACCTCGAGCCGGTGGGGCCGCCGTTCCTCGTGACCATGGGCGGCCGCACGGAGGAGGCCCGGGTCTATCGCACCCCGGGACCGCGGCCGGGTCCGCAGGTGTTCTTCATCGAGCATCTCGGCTACTTCAACCGACCCGGCATTTACGGCGAGAACGCGGTGGATTACCCGGACAATGCCCGTCGCTTCGCTTTCTTCGCGGCCGCGGCGGTCACGGCCTTGCCCCGGCTGGTGAGCGGACCCGTGCTGCTGCACGCCCACGATTGGCACACCGCGCTCGTGCCGGTGTACCTGCGGGCGACACCGGCGCATCGGCGGCTGTCGGAGTCGGCCACGACCGTGCTCTCGGTGCACAACCCCGGTTACCAGGGGCACTTCCCGCCGGAGACGATGCCGGACGTCGGCCTCCCGTGGGAGATCTACAACTGGCACCAGCTCGAGTGGTACGGGAAGATGAACTTCCTGAAGGGCGGGCTCGTGTTCACCGACTTCGTGACCACGGTGAGTCCGACCCAGGCCCGCGAGCTCCGCACCGCGGGCGGCGGCTTCGGCCTGCACGACGTGTTTCAGGAGCTGGGCGACCGGCTGGTCGGCATCCTGAACGGCATCGATCAGCGCGAGTGGGATCCGACCGCCGACGAGCAGATCACGGCCACCTACGCGGCCGATCGCCTCGAGGGGAAGCGGCGCTGCAAGGCGGCGCTGCAGCGCTCGTTCGGGCTGCCGCAGCGGCGGAAGACCCCCCTTTTCGGGATGACCGGGCGGCTGGTGACGCAGAAGGGTCTGGACCTGATCCTGGGCGCCTACGAGCTGCTCGAGGCCGACGCTCAGTTCGTCTTCCTCGGCTCGGGCGAGCAGCGCTATGAGCAGGCCTTGGTGGAGCTGGCCCTGTCGGCCCCGGACCGGATCGGCGTGCAGCTCGACTTCACCGACCGGCTGGAGCATCGGCTGATGGCGGGCGCCGACATCTTCCTCATGCCGTCGCTCTACGAGCCCTGCGGGCTCACCCAGATGCGCTCGCAGCGCTACGGCGCGCCGCCGATCGTCCGCAGCGTCGGGGGGCTGCGTGACACCGTCGAGGACGGCGTGACCGGCTTCACCTTCCACGCCTATACCGCCGAGGCCTTCGCGGAGACGTCGTTTCGGGCGCTGGATTGCTTTGCGGACACCGCGCGCTGGCAGACGATGGTCCGGCGCGGGATGGCCCACGATTTCAGCTGGGAGCGGTCCGTGGCCCAGTACCTGGATGTCTATCGGCGCGCGCTGGCGCGGCGCGCCGTCCGATGAGCGGAGGGCGGATGGATTTCGTATTGACGCTCCACAGCCACCTGCCCTACGTGCTGAATCACGGCCGGTGGCCGCACGGCAGCGACTGGATCTGCGAGGCGGCCTTCGACACCTATCTCCCGCTGCTGGAGACGCTCCGCCAGCTCGGCGAGGACGCCACGCCGGCCCCGGTCACCATCGGGTTCACGCCCGTGCTGGCGAACCAGCTGGCGAGCCCGACCTTCGTGCGGGAGATGGAGGCGTTCTTCGATCAGCGATTGACCGCCTGCGCCGAGGCGCCTGCGTCCCTCAGCACGACCGGCGAGACCCATCTGCTGCCGCTGGTCGAGTACTGGCGCGATCGCCTGGTCCGCCTGCGCGGTCTGTTCCAGGCAGTGGATGGCAACCTCGTGTCCGCGTTCCGCGCCCTCGAGGCGGCGGGACAGCTCGAGATCATCGGCTCCGCGGCCACGCACGGCTTCCTGCCGCTGCTGGCCCGCGACGAGAGCATCCGCCTGCAGCTCGCGGTGGGCACGGCGGAGCACCGCCGGCTGTTCGGGCGCGCGCCGTCGGGATGCTGGCTTCCGGAGTGCGCCTACCGGCCGCGCGGTCCCTGGGCACCGTGGCCGACCGCCCCGCGAAGCGGCGTGCGACGCGGCATCGAGGAGCATCTGGCCGACGCGGGATACCGCTTCTTCTTCGTCGATGCGCACCTCGCCGCGGCCGGGCGCCCGTTGGGGCTGTCGGGCGATCCGGCGGCCCTCGACCCAGAGGTCCATCTGCCCGGCGCCCGCCCGGGTGGCGGCCCCGCGCAGCGCACTCCCTATCAGGCCTACCGCGTCGCCCATAGCCGCGGCGCGGGCGACGTCTCCGCCTACGTGCGCGATCCCACCGCGTCGATGCAGGTGTGGAGCCGCTTCGAGGGTTACCCCGGCGACGGCGTTTACCTCGAGTTCCATAAGATGCGCTGGCCCGGCGGCCTCAAGCTCTGGCGGGTGAGCGGGCCCGACGTGGACCTCGGAGACAAGCAGCCCTACGATCCCGCCGCCGCGCTCGACCGGGCGCGCGGACACGCCGACCATTTTGCCGGCCTCCTCGGCACGATCGCCACTGCCGAGAGCCAGCGCCGGGATGGCGTGGTGGTCGCGCCGTTCGACACGGAGCTCTTCGGGCACTGGTGGTTCGAGGGCCCGGATTTCCTGGGGGCGGTCTACCACGCACTGCGCGGGCGACCCGAGGTCCGGCCCAGCACGGGGTCGCAGCACCTCGTCCGACACCCCTCTCGCGCCACGATCCGGATGCCGACCGGGTCGTGGGGCGCCAACGGCGACTTCTCGATGTGGCTCAGCGATCAGACCGCGTGGACGTGGGAGCGGCTGTGGCCGCTCGAGGAACGATTCTGGGACGTGGCCCCGGCGGCTCTGGCCTCCGAGGATTCCCGATTCATCCTCGCGCAGGCCGCGCGGGAGCTGCTCCTGGCCCAGTCGTCCGACTGGCAGTTCATCATCTCCACCGGTGCGGCCGCCGACTACGGTGAGCGCCGTTTCCGGGAGCACTGCAGCGATACCGAAGAGCTGGTCGTGGCGCTGGTGGACGGGTCGCCCGCCGCACTGGATCGGGGACACCGCCGGGCCGCGGAGCTGGCCGAGCGCGATGCGCTCTTCCCGGACATCGTGCCGGCCATCGCGGCCGCGCTCGGGGGCTCGCGCTCCCTCGTGCTCGGCTAGCTCATGGCGCCCATCCGGTTCGCGTTCGGGCTCCACCTCCATCAACCCGTCGGCAACTTCGATCACGTCTTCGCCCAGCACGTCGAGGATGTGTACCGCCCGCTCCTCGACGCGCTCGCCGACCGCGAGTTCTTGCCCGTCGTCCTGCACCTGAGCGGACCACTGCTCGAATGGCTCGAGCAGCACGAGCCCAGCTATCTCGACCGCCTCGGACGTTTGGCGGCCGACGGCAGCGTGGAGCTCCTTCTCGCCGGGTTCTACGAGCCAGTGCTCGCCTCGCTGCCCCGGGCGGACCGCGTCGAGCAGATCCAGTGGATGCACGAAGCGGTGCGGCACCGCTTCGGGGTCGACGCCCGCGGACTCTGGCTCACGGAACGGGTGTGGGAGCCCGAGCTGGCCGCCGACCTGGCGGATGCCGGCGTGCGCTACGCGCTGGTGGACGACCGGCACTTTCTCGTCACCGGCTTCACCGCCGACCAGCTCCACGCGCCGCTCTGGACCGAGAGCGACGGCAAACGGGTCGCTCTGTTCCCCATCGACGAGCGGCTCCGGTACCTGATCCCGTTCCGCCCGCCCGAAGAGACGGCCGACTACCTGCGGGAGCTGCGCGGCGCCGGTCACCGGCTGGCCGTGCTCGCCGACGACGGCGAGAAGTTCGGCGGCTGGCCGGGCACCAAGGAGTGGGTCTACGGGAAGGGCTGGCTGGACCGGTTCATGGCTACGATCGGCGGCCTGGTCACGCGGGGCGAAGTGCTACTGAGCCGGCTGGACGACGCGCTCGACACGGTCCCGAGCGGCGGCCTGGCCTATCTCCCGACGGCGTCCTATCGCGAGATGGAGGCATGGTCGCTGCCGCCCGACGCGGCGCTGCGTCTCGTCCGCCTCGAGCGCGACCTCGGCGAGAGCCGGGTGGCGGGCCCCGAGGGCGCCCTGCTCCGCGGTGCGCACTGGCGCAACTTCCTGGTCAAGTATCCCGAGTCGAACCGGATGCACAAGAAGATGATGGCCCTGAGCGCGCTGGCGCGCGGGCGACGCAATGCCAGCCCGGCCGTCCGGCGCGCGATCGGCCGGGCGCAGTGCAACGACGCCTACTGGCACGGCGTGTTCGGCGGCCTCTATCTGCCGCACCTGCGGGACGCCATCTGGCGGAACCTGGCCGAGGCGGAGGCGGCGCTGCGCCAGGGCCAGGCACTCGCCTGGGAAGTGCTGGATCTCGACGGCGACGGCAACGACGAGATCTGGATCCACTCCGCCGCGTTCTCCGCGCTGGTCAGCCTGGCGCGAGGCGGCGCGGTCGAGGAGTACACGGTCTTCGCGCGCGGCGTCAACTGCGCCAACACGCTGACGCGCCGGCGCGAAGCCTACCACGACCTGGCCCTGGAGCGCGCCGCCGAGCAGACGGCGGCCGTCGAGGGCGGCGCGGCCAGCATCCACGACATCGAGGGGGGGCTGCGGCTCGACGCGCGCCCGCCGCTCGATGCCGACGATCGCGCCCTGTTCGTGGACCGGGTCCTCCCCCGCGGGGTCGGGCTCAAGGAGTTTGCAGGCGGCGGGTTCTGGGCGATTCACTCGTGGGCGCGGGAGCGCTGCGCGGTCACCATCGAGCGGCGAAAGGGAGGCGTCGAGATCGTGTGCCTGACCGGCGAGGGGCGCACTCGGCTGGAGAAGCGGCTTCGGTTCGAGGCCGACGGACGCCTGACGATCGGCTGGCGGTGGGACCCGGCGGCGGGCGAGGCGGGGGACCAGTTCGCCACCGAGCTGTCGCTGGCCGCGCCCGTGCGTCTCGAGTGCACACCGGCCGCGGACGAGTGGCGGTACGTCATCGAGACGGTCGCCAAGTCCGAGCGCGGGCTCGATCGCACCCGTCAGGGAGACGCGGTCGTGCTCCGCTGGCCGGTGGAGCGCGGCGGCGCGAGCGTGGTGCTGACGCCGGCCGGCTGACGGTCCCGAAGCTTCGCCTACTTGCCCGTTTTCTCCGGCCGGCCGGCCGGGATCGCCCCGTCTGCGCGGCCTTTCACGTACGCATAGATGTCGTTGACCTGGGCATCCGTCAGCTGCTTGGCGAAGCCGGGCATTCCGCCTTTGGGACGGCCCGCCTTGACCACCTCCGTGAACGCCGACGCTTCCGCGACGGGACCGCCGTCCGCCGTAGCCTTGAGCAGATCGGCCGCGACCGGATTGCCTACTACGTCCTGGCCGTGACACCGCGCGCAGTGCGCGCTGTACTGCCGCCACCCCTCATACTTGGTCGCGTTGAGCTTCGGCCCCGACTCGCGATCCTGCGCTCGCATGACCTCGGGCCAGAGCAGGGCGGCCGTGAGCACGAGCCCGACCAATCCGGGAGACATCATGGGCTAGCCCTGCTGCTTCACGGCCGGTCGTCCCGGGCCGATCTTGGCGTCGCTCCTGCCCTTCACGTACTGGTAGATCGCGTCGATCTTGTCCATGCCGAGCCCCAAGGCGCACCACGCGGGCATGCCCTTGGCGGGACGGCCGGCGCAAACTGTCTGCATGAACAGCTCCTTGCTGTTGATCGGGCCGTCGGGCTTGAGCGAAAGGATCAGGTGTGGTGCGATGGTCGTGCCCATCACGTCCTCGCCGTGACACCGCGCGCAATTGAGATTGAACTGCTTCCAACCGTCGTACACCGTCTGCGGTGACGGTGTCCCGGGGCGCCTGATGGTACGCGTCCCGAAGAGGGGCCTCCGCCGTTTGCGCGGCTCCCGTCGACGTATCCTGCTGCGGCGACGTGGGTGCCGTCGCGGGCGACGCCGGACTCTTGGTGGAGTCGGCGGGTTGCGCGGCCGATGTATCACGCTTGGCCGCCGGCTTCTTCCCCTGGGTCGGGGTCGCGGCCGGCCGCTTGGCACCGGTGTCGGTCGCGGGGGACTTTGGGGCCGCGGCGGGCACGGCCGGTGACGACTTCGCGGTAGTGTCGGCGGCCGGGGCCGTCGCGGAGTCGCGATGCGCTGCCGTATCGGTCACCCGCGTCGCGGCCGAGTCCTGAGTCGCGACGGCGGATCCAGTCGTGTCCGCGCCCCCCGGGGCGCGTGCGCGGTCCCCGCCGCAAGCGGCGAGCAGGCTCAACACGAGCAGAGCGGCCCGCAGTCTCAACGCGCCCTGATGCTGCGAAGCCATGGAGCCTCCCTTTCCGTGAGGGGGTGCAACGGCCGGTGACCGGGCCCGAGCCTGATGGACCTAAGATGGAAGCTCCGGTTCGATCGTCCGGTGACCCGCGTCACCCGCGTCCTCCGGCGCCTGCCCCCCGGTAACTTCCGAATTATCTTGCAGTTCATGAGCCAATCGTCCGGGACTTCGGTCACCCTCGGCCTGGTGCAGCACCGGTGCACCGCCGATCCCGAGGAGAACATGCGGACGGCGATCGCCGGTGTGCGCGAGGCCGCCGCGCGCGGTGCCCAGATCGTGTGCCTGCAGGAGCTCTTCCGCAGCCAATACTTCTGTCAGGTCGAGGACCATCGGTTCTTCGACCTCGCGGAGTCGATCCCGGGTCCGTCTACCGAGACCCTGACCGCGCTCGCCAAGGAGCTGGGCGTCGTCATCGTCGCCTCCCTCTTCGAGAAGCGCGCGGAAGGCCTGTATCACAACACGGCGGCCATCATCGATGCCGACGGCCGGTACCTTGGCAAGTACCGGAAGATGCACATCCCGGACGACCCGCAATACTACGAGAAGTTCTACTTCACGCCGGGCGACCTGGGCTTCCGGAGCTGGGACACACGCTTCGGCCGGATCGGCGTGCTGGTCTGCTGGGACCAGTGGTATCCCGAAGCCGCCCGGCTCACCGCCCTGAGCGGCGCGCAGATCCTGTTCTACCCCACCGCCATCGGATGGCTCCCTCCGGAGAAGGCCGAGCACGGCGCGCAGCAGCAGGCCGCGTGGGAGACCATCCAGCGCAGCCATGCGATCGCCAACGGCGTCTACGTCTGCGCCGTCAACCGGGTCGGCCACGAGGGCGATGCGTCCGCCGGGATCGAGTTCTGGGGCGGCAGCTTCGTGGCCGATCCGGGCGGCCGGATCCTGGTGAAGGGCGGCAGCGGCGACGAGGTGCTGACGGCGACGCTGGACCTGGGCAAGGTGGACGTGAGCCGCACCCACTGGCCCTTCCTGCGCGATCGCCGCATCGACGCGTACCAGGACATCACCAAGCGGTACCTCGACTGACCCCGGAGCCATCCTGAGCGAGCCGACACCGGCCCGGCTGGGCTACCGCATGCCTGCCGAGTGGGAGCCGCACCGCGGCACGTGGCTGAGCTGGCCCCACAAGGAGGCGTCGTGGCCGGGAAAGTTCGGGCCGGTACCGCGAATCTTCGCCTCGATGGTCCGCGCCCTCGCCGACCGGGAGGAAGTGCACCTCAACGTGGCCGGACCGGCCATGGAGGCGTCGGTCCGCAGCCTGCTCGCCGACGAGGGCGCGGGCGCGGGTAACGTGTTCTTCCACGACAATCCCACCAACGACGCCTGGTGCCGGGATCACGGGCCGATCTTCCTCGAGCGCACGGTGAACGGGCGACGCGAGCAGGCCATCGTGGATTGGGACTACAACGCCTGGGGCGGCAAGTACCCGCCCTACGACCTCGACGACGTGATTCCGAGCCGCATCGGCGCCGAACTGGGCCTTCCCGTGTTCCATCCCGGCATCGTGATGGAGGGCGGCTCCATCGACGTCAACGGTCGCGGCACGCTGCTCACCACCGAGGCCTGTCTGCTCAACCCCAACCGCAATCCGCACCTCGACCGGGCGGCGATCGAGGGCTACCTGCGCGACTACCTCGGTGTCACCAAGGTGCTTTGGTTGGGCGACGGCATCATGGGTGATGACACCGACGGACACGTGGACGACCTCACCCGTTTCGTGGACGAGCGGACCGTCGTGACCGCGGTCGAGCGCGATCCGGCCGACGAAAACTACGAGCCGCTCCAGGCCAACTTGGAGCGGCTCCGCGGGATGACCGACCAGGATGGCCGGCCGCTCCGGATCGTCACCTTGCCGATGCCCCGGCCCCTCTGGCACGAGGACCAGCGCCTGCCGGCGAGCTACGCCAACTTCTACATCGCCAATGGGCTCGTGCTCCTGCCGACGTACGACCCGCCGCGCGATGAGGAGGCGGCGGCGGTACTGCAGGAGGTCTTCCCCGACCGGGAGATCGTCGGCATCGATTGCACCGATCTTGTCTGGGGCCTCGGCGCCTTCCACTGCGTCACCCAGCAGTGGCCGGCCTGATTCAGGACTTCTTCCAGGTCCCCACGAGGGCCGCCCGCCGCCCGCCGCAGTTATCCATCCCGACGCCGGCGATGTGCAGCTCGTCCTCGGTGCGACTCACCATATAGCGCGCATCCGCCGTCTGGCAGGCGCTGCCCGTCGTGTCGGCCTTGAAGAGCAGCGTGTCGCCGACGAAGTCGGCCCGGCCCTTCATGTCCACCGAATCGGGCCAGCGCGGCGACGGCAGCATGAGCTCGACATTGCCGTTCGACGCCAGATTCATGCGGACTTCGCCTTCGCCGTATAGATCGCGCGACCATTTGCCCGAATACTTCGAGGCTTCACCCCCGCACCCGGCGAGGGAAACCACCGCCACGGCCAGCGCCAGTGACCGCACGGAACGGAGCGATGAAGAGCGGTAAGGCATGTGATCTCCTTCATGGAGGGACAGGAACGAGGACGATCAAGCGCAGCTGAGCCGGACCTCGTGCCGACCGCGCGTGCCGGCGAGAGCGGCAGAGGTGGCGGCCAGGAACACGAAGGCCGACGCGCAGAAGACGGAACGCGCCGCCCCGGACACTGCGCAGACTGCCTATTATGTGAAACGAGCCTCCGCTTCGCCAGGGAGGCTCATCGAACATCCGGTGTCGCGGAGGCGCCACCTCAACGCTGGACCTGGACCACCTTCCCACCGATGATGACGGTGCGACAAGCGTTGGCGCGGAGGTGGTACAGCCAGTGGTTGACGTCCGGCGCGTCCATGACCGCGATGTCGGCGATCTTGCCCGGCTCCAGCGAGCCGATGCGGTCCGCCAGCCCGACCGCTCGCGCGGCGATTTGGGTAGCTCCCTTCAAGGCCTCGGCCGGCGTCATCCGCTGGAGCGTGCAGGCGAGGGTGAGCGCGAATGGCAGGTGGTAGCTCGGAGCGGAACCCGGGTTGAAATCGGTCGCCACCGCGACCGACACGCCCGCGTCGATCCACCGCCGCGCTGGCGCCGGGGACTGACCCAGGTACAACGACGCCATTGGCAGGCTCACGGCCACGACGCCGGCACGCGCCATCGCGGCGATGCCCGCGGCCGACGCGCATTCCAGATGGTCCGCCGAGGCCGCGCCCACCTCGGCGGCGAGCTCCGCCCCACCGCCGGCGGTGAGTTGATCGGCATGCAGCTTGGCGCCCAGTCCCGCGCCCCGCGCCACCGCGAGCAGACGCCGCGCCTCCTCGACGGTAAACGCCGAGCGCTCCACGAACACGTCGCAAAAGCGCGCCAGCCGCTCTTGGGCGATCGTGGGAATCAGGTCATCGGTGAGCAGGGCCAGATAGCCGGCGCGGTCGTCACTGAACTCCGGCGGCACCACGTGCGCGCCAAGGAAGGTCGGGACCAGCCGCACGGGCTGCGAGGCCGCAAGGACGCGGTACAGCCGAAGGAGGCGTAACTCGTTCTCGCGGTCGAGCCCGTAGCCGCTCTTGCACTCGACGGTGGTCACGCCGAGCGAGAGCATCTCGTTCAGGAATCGCGTCGCGCGCGCGGCCAGCTCGTCGTCGGTCGCGCGGCGGGTGAGCTGCATGGTTCGTGCGATGCCGCCGCCACCGGCCGCGATCTCCAGGTAGCTCCGTCCCAGGATCCGCTGCTCGAATTCGTCAGCGCGCCAGCCACCGAAGGCGAGGTGGGTATGGCAATCGACCAGGCCGGGGATGACCAGACCCGCGCCGGCATCGAGCCGCTCGGCGGCGGCGTACACCGCCGGCAGCTCACGGCGCGGCCCGACCCATCGGATCGTGTCGCCTTCCCAGGCCACCGCCCCGTCGGCGATCGCATGGATCTCGCCCTGACCACCATCGGCTCGACAGGTGGCCAGCTGGGCGATGTTCTCGAGGACCTTCATCGCTCGGCGCAATCGCGAACTGCGTGTGCTTCGTGCCTTCGGGGTGAGAGGCGAGCGGTGCCCGGCACGCTGACCGGAGCCTATCCGTTCACCATCGGCAGGTCGATGCCACGCTCGCGGGCGGTCTCGATCGCCAGCGCATAGCCGGCGTCCGCGTGGCGCATGACGCCGGTGCCCGGATCGGCGGTCAGCACGCGCTCCAGCCGACGGTCCGCCGTCGGCGTGCCGTCGGCGACCGCCACCATCCCCGAGTGAATCGAGTACCCGATCCCGACCCCGCCGCCGTGGTGCAGCGAGACCCAGCTCGCGCCGCACGCCGTGTTGAGCAGGGCGTTGAGCAGCGGCCAGTCGGCGATGGCGTCGGAGCCGTCCAGCATCCCCTCGGTCTCTCGGTTGGGTGACGCCACCGACCCGGTGTCGAGGTGGTCGCGCCCGATCACGATCGGCGCGCGCAGCTTGCCGTGCTTCACCAGCCAGTTGAAGCGGAGGCCCATCTCGGCTCGCTCCCCGTACTCCAGCCAGCAGATGCGAGCGGGGAGACCCTGGAACTGCACCCGCTCCTGGGCCTGCCGGATCCACCGGGCCAGCGGCTCCTTTTCCGGAAAGGTCTCGAGCACCGCGCGGTCGGTGACGGCGATGTCCGCCGCGTCGCCGGACAGCGCGGCCCAGCGGAACGGGCCGGCCCCGCGGCAGAAGAGCGGCCGGATGAAGGCCGGCACGAAGCCGGGAATCTCGAAGGCTTCGCGCATGCCCCGGTGGTCCGCCACCTGCCCCCGCAGGTTGTTGCCGTAGTCGAAGGCGACCGCGCCCCGCGCCTGGAGCGCCAGCATGGCCTGGACGTGCGCCACCATCGAGTCGAGCACACGCTGCTCGTACCCGGCCGGATCGCGCTCGCGCAGCGTCGCCGCGTCGGGGAGCGAGAGGCCCACCGGGAGGTAACCCACCCGCAGGTCGTGGGCCGAGGTCTGGTCGGTGAGGACGTCGGGCACCACACCCCGTCGCACCAGCTCGGGCAGCACCTCGGCGATGTTCCCGACCAGGCCGACCGAGAGGGGGCGCCGGCGCGCCTTCGCCTCGTCGAGCGCGCGGAGCGCGGCGTCCAGGTCGTGCTCGAGCCGGTCGCAGTAGCGCGTCTCCACCCGCCGGCGGATGCGGGACTCGTCCACGTCCACGCCGAGGAACGCGGCGCCGTTCATGGTCGCCGCGAGCGGTTGCGCGCCACCCATCCCGCCCAGGCCGCCGGTGACCACGAGCCGACCCTCGAGCGTCCCGCCGAAGTGCTGGCGGGCACATTCGGCGAAGGTCTCGTAGGTGCCCTGCAGGATGCCCTGCGTGCCGATGTAGATCCATGAGCCGGCCGTCATCTGGCCGTACATGGTGAGTCCGAGCGCATCGAGCCGACGGAATTCGTCCCAGGTCGCCCACCGGGGCACCAGGTGAGCGTTGGCGATCAGTACCCGCGGCGCCTCTTCGTGCGTCCGGAACACCCCGACCGGCTTCCCGCTCTGGACCAGCAGGGTTTCATCGTTCTCGAGCCGCCGGAGCGTCGCGACGATGCGCTCGTAGCACTCCCAGTTGCGGGCCGCCTTGCCACCGCCGCCGTAAACGATCAGCTCCTCCGGGCGCTCGGCGACCGCGGGGTCGAGGTTGTTCATCAGCATCCGGAGCGCCGCTTCCTGGTGCCAGCCTTTGCAGGACAGCGTCGTCCCCGTGGGGGCGGTGATCGGCGCGGAAGGGGCGAGGGTCATGGGACCCAATCTAGAGCCGCTTTGCGTTCCCGGCGACGCCCTGCAACCTTTTGAGCCGCCACTCGATCCAACCCCTCGCGATGACCCCACCAGGGACTGGAGCAGCGACGCTGCAGCACGAGACGACCGGCAGGACCGATCCGGATGCAGTGGATGCGGCGCTGGCCGCCAGTGGGGACGCGCATGCCTTCGAGCGGCTGTACCGGGGCCATCTCGCGCGGATCGCGAGCCTCGCACGGCGCATGCTGGGCGACGACGACACGGACGACGTCATTCAGGACGTCTTCGTCCGGGCCTGGCAGAAGCTGGGCACCTTCCGGGGCGAGGCGGCATTCGGGACCTGGCTGCACCGGTTGGCGGTGAACGTGATCCTGGGCCGGCGCGAGACGCGGGGCATCAGCCGCCAGCGGCACCTGGAGGGGGACGCGATGCTCGACGCGGTACCGAGCCGCCGGCAGACGCCGGAAATCGCGATGGACTTCGAGACGGCGATCCGGCGGCTGCCGGAAGGTGCTCGACAGGTGTTCGTGTTGCACGACGTGGAAGGCTACCGGCACGAGGAGATCGGCGAGATGCTTGGCCTCGCGACCGGTACGTCGAAGTCCCAGCTGCACCGGGCCCGGATGGCCCTGCGGCAGCACCTCGAGCGGTGAGGCGTGACATGAGCGACCAGTGGACCGACCGGCTGTCCGAATACCTCGATGACGAGCTGACGCCCGCGGAGCGGGCGGAGCTGGAGACCCACCTCCGGGGCTGCGTCGCGTGCGGCGCGGTGCTCGCGGACCTGCGGCGCATCGTGGTCCGCGCCCAGGGCCTGGAGGATGGGACGCCCAACCGCGATCTGTGGCCGGGGATCGCGGCACGAATCGGGGCGGCCGCGGAGCCCGGGATCGTCGATCTCCGCGCGGTGCGGGAGCGGCGCCGCTGGACCTTCTCGCTGCCGCAGCTCGCGGCCGCGGGGATCGCGCTCATGGTGCTCTCGGGCGGCGCCGCGTGGCTGCTGCACCCGGTGACGCCGACGCCGGTCGCGGTGGCTCCCATGCCGCCGAGCGGGCCGGGGCTCGTGGTGCCCGCCTCGACCGGCGCGCCGGCTCGGGGATACGACGGCGCCGTCGGCGATCTCGAGCGGGTCCTGGCCGAGGGTCGCGGTCGTCTGGACACCACGACTGTGCGCGTCATCGAGCGGAACCTGGCCACGATCGACAGCGCCATCGCGCAGGCGCAGCGCGCCGTCGCGGCGGATTCCGGCAACGCCTATCTCAACTCGCATCTGGCCGAGACGATGCGGCGTAAGCTCGAGCTGCTGCGCCAGGCGGCCGCGCTCGTCTCCTCCGTGAGCTGAAAGGAACCACCGTGCTCTTCTCCCTGGCCAGCAGCGCCCTCACGGCGTTCGCCCTCCTCCAGCAGATCGACACGACCGTTCCGGCCCGCCAGGGCCAGCGGCTGGTGGTCGACTCCTACGGCGGCGAGATCGAGGTGAAGACCTGGGCGCGGAACGCGGTGCGGGTCGAGGCGGACCCGTCGTCCCGGACCAGCGTCGAGATCTCGACCGCCGGCGGCGCTGTCGAGGTGCGGACCGAGGGCCGCCGGGGTCCGCCGTCGGCGGTGGACCTCCATATCACGGCACCGGCCTGGATGGGACTGGATCTCTCCGGGGTCTACACCGACGTCACCGTCACTGGCACGCGCGGGCCGATCACGGTGGAGACCGTGCAGGGTGAAGTCGACGTGACCGGCGGCGAGGGCCTGGTCTCACTCCGGTCGGTGCAGGGCTCGGTCCGGCTCAAGGGCGCCAAGGGACGGATCGACGTGAACTCGGTGAACGAGGACGTCCGGGTCTCCGACGCGTCGGGCGAGATCGTGGCGGAGACGGTGAACGGCGAGATCGTGCTCGAGCGGGTGGATGCGACCAGCCTCGAGGCCACCACGGTGAACGGGGACGTCGGATATGACGGCCCCATCCGGAACGGCGGACGGTACACCTTGTCCAGCCACAACGGCGACGTGACACTGGCGATGCCCGAATCCTCCAGCGCCACGGTGTCGGTGAGCACGTTCAACGGGGAGTTCGAGTCGGAATTTCCGGTCACCCTTCGCGAAGCCCGCAAGGGGAAGCGCTTCAGCTTCACCATCGGCGGCGGCAGCGCCCAGGTCTCGCTGGAATCGTTTCAGGGCACGGTCCAGCTCGTGCGGCCGGGGCATCTGCAGCGAGCCGAGGAGTCGGACGACCACGACCACGACCGCGACCACGACGACCGCTGAGCCTCGGTCGCTACCACCGGGCCCGTCGCATTATGAGCGAGCGGGCCCGCCCTTCCGCAAGATTCCTCGCAACCCACCAGAATTCGAACGGTCAACCCCGCCGGGGAAGCGGCTACGCCTGCCTCGTTTCACGGCGCCCAGACCCAAACCGACCACCGCTCAGTAGATAGCTCCCCGCGGCGCTGGTGAGCCGGCGCATCCGCGATTCGAGAATCCGCGCCTAAGCGCATCCTCGCTCTGCAGATAGATGTTAGCCATGGCCTCATCGCGAGGCTCGCGGGCATGTCGCGCCCGTCCGCGGCTTCCAGGGCCGGCCCGCGTGCCTCGCGGGGTGCGCGCCTGCGGGGATCATGGGGTGACCAAGTTCCGGTCGTCAAATTTTCCGCTGATACGGCAAGGACTGCCACAGGTGGCATATGTCTTGTATTCGCGCCCCCCAGGAGCACGCCTCCCTCATCCGTAATGGCAGGTCTGACTGAACCTTCACCCCCGGAGTCGAGCATGTCCCGCTTTCCGAAGCACGCCGTGGCCGCCGCGGCGCTTCTTACGTTGGTGGGCGCGCCGGTCGCGCAGGCCCAGAACAACCCGTCACCGGCCGTCGGCGTCACGCTGAACGCCACCAAGAAGGAGACGCTCTCGCTCAGCGGCGTCACCGCGTCGGCCTCGCTGGTCGCGGCCACCGGCATCGCGGACAGCTCGACCGCGAACGACTTCACGCCGATCAGCGTGACCACGAACTGGAACCTGAAGACCTCGACCAGCGTGACGCTGGTGGGCTACTTCGCCGACCCGGCCCAGGCGCTGGTGAACGGGCCGGACGCCATCACCAGCTCGCAGGTGGAAGGCAAGCTGTCTAGCCAGCCCGTGGGCTCGTACGCCGCGTTTACCAACGCGCCGGTCGGCAGCGCGGGCGTGGCCGGTGCGACGCTGGCCTTCTGGAATCAGGCCGTCGCCGGGCCGACGCTCAAGAGCAACCGCACCGACGTGCTGAACCTGCGGCTGAACATGACCAACGCGTTCGCGGTCGCTGGCGATTACACCGGCACGCTCAACCTGCGGGCCATCGCGCAGTAAGTCGGCCCGGGGCGGCCCGGGACCGACCCGCCGAGTCATGCGTTCGCTCGTTCTGCGTCGCGGCGTCTCCGTCCTCATCACCAGCCTTGGGCTCGGGTGGGGACGCTCGGAGGCGGCGGCGCAGGGCGGCGCGACGCTCGGGCCGGTGCAGGTGATCACGCTGGGCGCGGCGAAGGTCAACAGTCTGACCGTGTCGGTGACGTCGGGCGCGGTCCAGACCATCGCCGCGGTGCAGGACAATACGGTGAACGCCTTCCCCACCCCCGTGGCGATCACCACCCAGTGGGACGTGCAGCCGGGACAGACCAGCAGCATCAACCTCGTCGCCTACTTCACCACGCCCGCGCAAGCGATGACGGGTGGCACGGTGCAGATCCCTTCGAGTCGGATCCTCGGCCGGATGGCGACAGGGCTGCCGACGACGTTTACGGCGTTCACCCAGTCCGCTGTGGCGGGCGCGGGAACGGCCGGGGGAAGTCTGAACCTGTTCCTTGATCGGCATCGGCATTACCGGCTCTAACAAGCAAGGAACACGGACCGACAATCTGGAGCTCCAGCTCGACCTGGTTGGTTTTCCCGATCTGCCGGTAGGGACGTATACCGGCACCCTGAACATTCGCGCGGTGGCGCAGTAAAAGGCGCGCGCCGATGGCGACGATACTTCACCTGTAGCGAAGGCGGTGACCCGACAGCCCATCGATCCCTGAGGACCCAGGCGCATAGCCGCGACTACTGGCGCACGTCAGCTTCGTCCTGCACCTTCGAGGATGGTACGTCTCGCCACGCTGTTTTCGGCTGTCTGTGGCCTGCAACTTCTTGCAGCGCCGCTCGTTGCCCAGATCGGGCTCGCCTCCGGTTCCCAGTCGGTGCAGCTGCTCGCCACCAAGCGCGGCTCCGTCGGCATCACCTTGCCGGCCGGTGCCGCGGCCACGCTCCCCGGTGATCTCGTCGCGGGACCGAACGACTTCGCGCCGCTGCCGGTCGTGACCTCCTGGAACCTCGACCCCGCGCGGACGGCGTCGGTCAAGCTGGTGGCTTTCTTCGACGCCCCCGCCCGCGCCCTGGCGGCCGAGTTGGGTGCGATTCCGGCGAGCAGCGTCTTCGGGCGGGTGCCCACCGGAGGGCCCAAGAGCTTCGCCCCGTTCACCGGCAGCCCGGTGGCGACGGGGAGCGGGATGCTCGGCGTATCGGGCGGGACCCTGGTGCTGTTCGCCCAGCCGATCGCCGGCGGAAACGCGGTGGGCAGCCGGACCGACGAGCTGCAGATGCGGATCGACCTGAGCGGGCAGCCGGACTTGCCGCCGGGGATCTACACCGGGACGCTCAACCTGGTGGCGACGACTCAATGAGGAGCCATGCGCGGCACTTACCCCGTCCGACATCACCGGCGCCTTCACCGCCTGGCTGAGATCCTGCTGCTCGCGGGAGCGCTGCTGGCGCTCGCCGCGGCCCACCTGCCTGCCCAGACCGTCAGTCCTCCGATCTCCGAGTACCAGGAACGCGCCCGCGGCTCCTTCCAGCTCGCCAACACGACCCTCTATCCGCTCAACGTGGTGATCGAGCTGCGCGGCTTTCGCATCACGGAGCGGGGCGAGATGGTGGACGTCCCGCTCGACACGAGCCGGGTGCACGTCAAGCTGTCCGCCATGAGCTTCCGCATCGCCCCGCGGGCCACCTACAACGTGTTCTACGAGGCAAAGGCCGACAGCGCGCCCGCCTGGTTCAACATCCTGAGCGCCATGACCGGCGCGCGGACGGACAACGGGATCAATCTCCGCATCATCCTGCCGCACGTCGTGTATCTCAACCAGAAGACAGCGCTCGCCCGCGGCGAGGTCAGCGTGCGCGCGCTCGAGATCGACTCGGCGGCGGGCCGTGTCCGCGTGCAGCTGGAGAACACGAGCTCCAACCTCGGCCGCGTGCTGGCCGTGAGCGCGTCCGGACCCGACGGGTCCAGCATCCCGGGCGCTGGCTTTCCTCTGATGCCCCACAGCCGGCGCTGGACCGAGCTCGAGTGGCGGCATTCGACGCCGCCCGAACGCGTCGCCGTTCGAGCGGCCAAGTTCACCTTCGACACGGTGCTCGCGGCGACTCCCGCGCCTCGAGCGCCCGCCCCCGGTCCGCTGCCCGTGCTGGCGGCCGACTCGGCGGCCGCGCCGGCACGGTGACCGCGTGCTCGTCGCCCGCCACCCGCTCGTCCGCGTCGGTGCGGCGCTGGCCGCAGCCATGGTGCTGGCGCTGGCGCCGCGCCGTGTCGCGGCGCAGACGGTGGTGGAAGTCCAGGGCGGCGGATCGTCTCTGCTGGGCGGATACGGCGCCACCGCCAACTACTGGCACGCGGGCTACGATGGGTGGGTCGGCATCGGCTACCTGAACGGCCTGCGGATCGGCGCCTTTCTCCGGACCGGCTTCAAGAAGGACACCCTACGAATCGGGAACGACGCGATCGTGCTGCGGTTCCCGACCGATCTCTTCTCGACCGGCTCGAACCTGCTGGTGCAGGGCGTGAGCTACACCGGCGGCACCGCGCGAACGTCGTATCTCGTGTTCGGCGGCGCGAGCTCGGACGGGCTGGCCGCGCCGGCCTTTCAGGCCGCCACTCCCGACAACCCGCTAGGCGCCCTGCGCCTTCGCCACCTGCTGACCGATCGGATCCGCCTCAGCGCCGACGCCGTATTCGCGCAGCGGCAGACGGTAATGCCCGGCGTGCAATGGCAGGCGACGCCCGACCTCACCACCGCTCTGGTGGCCGGCACCGGCTCGGACCGGGCCTACGCCGCGTCGAGTGCGTATTTCCGGCGGGGCGACATCGAGATCAAGTCATCCTACGTCTGGAACCCGCACCGCTTCCGGCGGGCCGCTGTGCCCGGGCCGAACCAGGCCGAGGCCGATCGCGAGAACGTGCAGGTCACCTACAACGTCACGCCCAACCTGTCACTGGGCTTTGCCCGGCAGAACTTCGTCCAGGACTCGGCCGACACGCAACCGATCGTTCGCGCCTCGGGAAACTCGTTCTTCGCCGCGGGGCGCCTGAGTGACTTTCGGCTGGCCGGGGGCCTGTATGACTCACGCGCCGCGGGGATCCACAACCTGAGCTCGTACGCGGCGGTGGGCCGGCAGGTTACCACCTGGCTGGACGCCGAGGCATTTCTGCTGCAGAGCCGGCCCGAGGGGCAGCCGATGACGACGACGCCGATCGTCCACCTGCGGTGGACCGTCTCCCCGCGGCTCGGCCTCAACCAGCAGGTCATCTTCAACGACGGCCGTCCGACCGTCCTGTTCGGCGCCACGATCCGCACCGGCATCGGGGAGTTCGGTGCCGACTACCAGATCGTGCATCAACCCTTCCGGCCGTTCAACCCGTTCCGAAGCACGCTCAACCTCACCGCGCGCCTGCAGCTCGGGAAGTACTCGACCAGTTTCGGGACGTACGTGCGAGAGGACGGCTCGGTCGATTACTCAGCCTCGGGCGGCACGTTCCTCTACATGGGCGGGATGGGCGGCATCCAGCCGCAGCAGGTCGGCACCGGCGGATCGATGGGGCGCTACGTCGTGCGCGGCGTGGTGCGGGATGAGCTGGGTCAACCTGTGGAAGGCGCGGCGCTGGCGATCGGCGGCGAGGTGATCTTCACCAACTCCACCGGTGAGTTCTTCGTCCGCGTCCGGCATCCCAAGCAGTACGAGCTCGCCGTGCGGCTGGAGGAGTTCCTGTTCCCGGGTCACTGGGAAGTCGTCAGCGCGCCGGCCATGTGCCGGGCGCAAGCGGAAGGAACGGCGCAGGTGACCGAGGTCATCCTACGCCGCGAGGAGGTCAGCCGGCCGGTGCCCGCCCCCGCGCCGCCGGCGGTCGTGCCGAGTGTCGTCCCGCCGGCTCAGACGGCGGACACGCTGCATCGCATCGATCGGTAGGCGTCCCGCCAATCAGGGCGTCGCAACTTGGTCCGTCGCCACGGCGGCGTGGTCGATGACCAGCGCGACCCGACGGTTCTCCACGCCGACATCGCCCGGGCCCTTCGCGCCGGGAACGACCTGGCGATTCCGCACCTCGCCGTAGCTCACCGCCTTCAACGTCTCGCTGGTGAACCCGCCGGCCGTCGCCAGATATTCCTTGACGGCGTCCGCCCGCCGCTGTCCGAGCCGCTGATTGTACGCCGCGGTGCCCGCCGGATCGGTGAATCCCTCGACCGTCACGATCGCGCCCGGATAGTACTCTTTCACGACGGAGGCGAACCGGTCGAGGACCGGCCGGTCGGTCTCGCGCAGCTCGCTGCTGGCGAACTCGAAGTGCACGGGAACGTCGAACTTGAGCATGCCATTCACCTTCTCCACGCTCACTTTGTATTCCGTGCGAAAGGCCTGCAGCTCCTGCTCGAGCGCGTCGAGCCGCTTCGCGTGATCGGCGAGGGCCTGGCTCGTGGCCTGGTTGGTGGAATCGACCCGGCTCGCGACCTGCCGGTCGCCGGCCTGCATCTCTTCGCGAAGGCGCGCCACCTCGGTGTTGAAGTCGTCGCGCTTCACCTTCGCGGCGCAGCCGGCGAGACCGAGCGCCCAGCCCATGACGCCGAGCGCGGCCGCCGCCTGCACACTCCGAATTCGAGTGAACATTTTGGACCTCCTGCCTTGACGGGGGACGGCGTCGCGATGGGACGCCTGCTCGAAGCTCGAGGCGGAGTGACCCCCGGGGCGGTGATCCAGGTCACATACGCGCTACTGAATCCCGAGCACCTCGACGTCGAACACCAGGGTCGAGCCGGGTGGAATGTCGGGCGGCGCGCCGGCATCGCCGTACGCCATCTGGGGCGGCAGCACGAGCTTCCGTCGCCCGCCGACCTTCATGCCCTTCACCCCCTCGTCCCACCCGGTGATGACCTGTCCCGCGCCCAGGGTGAAGGCGAACGGCTCGCCCCGATCCCGGCTGCTATCGAACTTCTTCCCGTCCGGGAGCCAGCCGGTGTAGTGCACGCGCACGGTCCGCCCCGGGACCGCCTCGTCGCCCTGACCGGTCGCGACATCGGTGTACCAGAACCCCGACGGCGCCTTGGTCATCGTGGTGGTGTCCACGCCGAGCGCGGCGCTGAAGCCGCCGGTCCTGGCGTCGCCGCCGGCGCCGCCGCACGCGGCCAGGACAGCCAGGCAGGAGAGGATGGAAAGACGTCGCATGAAAGCTCCGAGAGGGAGAGACAGGGCCATCAATGACAAGGCCGACCCGAAGGTCGGCCAAGCAGGAATCGGGACGGCGGGATTTGAACCCGCGACCCCTGCAACCCCATTGCAGTGCGCTACCGGACTGCGCTACGTCCCGTCGTGCGAGGCGGAATTGTACCCCGCGGCGTGCGTGGTGGGAAGGGGTCCGCCTATCTTTCGTTTCCCTGCCCCCACCGAGCCGCCATGCACCGCCGTGAGTTCGTCCACCGATCGGTCTGGACTGCCGCCGCGTTCGGCATTCTGCGCCAGGTAAGCGCCTGCAGTGCCCCCGCCAAGACTGGCAGTGCCTCCTCCTTCGCGGCGCTCCGCGACCGCTACTTCGTCCGCACCCTGGAGCTCAACCCGGTGATCTCGACCTATCTGGGCGGCGACGGCTACAGCCCGGCCCTCGCCGGAGCCAACGGCCGCCTCCGGGACTATCGCCCGGAGGCACTGGCCCGGGAGGTCGCCTTCTACCGGGAGATCCGGGACGCACTCGGCAAGGTGGATCGGACCACCCTCGACGCCGGCGAACGGATCGACGCGGGCGTGCTCGAGGCGCAGCTCGCTTTCCTGCTGCACCAGATCGACGACCGCCGCTATCACGAGCGGAGCGTGGACACGTACGTCGCGGAGCCCTTCCGCGGCGTGGATTGGCAGCTCCAGCAGATGACCCCGGCCCCGGCGGAGCTGCTCGGCAGCGAGGACGAGTGGCGGCTCG
This sequence comes from uncultured Gemmatimonadales bacterium, assembly GCA_963697755.1. GTDB lineage: Bacteria > Gemmatimonadota > Gemmatimonadetes > Gemmatimonadales > GWC2-71-9 > CAVVWJ01. Next base: position 174,431 of record CAVOPE010000007.1, read on the forward strand.
TGGTGGCGCGGCTCGACGCCGTGCCGGCCTATCTCGAGGCAGCCACCGCCAACCTCCGCGAGGGCAAGCGGCGCGGCAACCTGCCCGATCGGCGCATGGTCCAGCGCGACGGCATCGGCGGCGCGACCGACGACGCCGAGTATTTCCACAAGACGTTGCCCGACAGCGCGCGCAAGCTGCTCGGCAACCGGCCGTTCGCGGCCGACATGCTGGCGAGGGTGACCAAGTCGGGGACCTCGGCGGCCGCCGCGTTCCAGCGCTTCGCCGGCACGCTCGGCGAGCTGTACGACGTGAACGAGTCCGTGGATCGCTTCGCGGCCGGCGAGACGGAGTACGACTGGCGGCTGGAGCATTGTCTCAAGGTGACCCGGCGCGCCGCCGAGCTGTACGAGTACGGCGCGGCGCAGGTGGCTCTCTACGAGGGCAAGGTGTTCGAGGTCGCCGCCGAGGTAGCTCGGGAGGCCGAGCCTCGACCTGCCCTTCACGACCGACGCCGAGCGGCGGCGGTCGGTCCGCGCCGTCATGGATCGCCTCTCGAAGGACGCGCCGGCGAACGACGACGAGCTGTTCGGCTGGTATCGTCAGGCGGGCGAGCGGGCCGTGGCCTACGGCCGCGAGCACCAGCTCTTCGACATCCCGGCGACGTATCGGCTCGACGTGGTGCCCACCCCACCGGTGCTGCGCAGCACGATCGACGCGGCCTACTACACCGCCCCGCCGTTCAAGAGGTCGGGCGTGGGCCGCTTCTACCTCACCCCGACCGGCAACGACCCGGCCGCGCTCAAGCTCAACAACCGGTCGTCGGTGGCGGACACCGCCGTCCACGAGGGCTTCCCCGGTCACGACTGGCACTACAAGTACATGACCGAGCACGCGCGAGAGATCTCGAACATCCGCTGGCTCACGCCCGGCGCCGTCGAAGACTCGTCCTCGATGTGGGAGGACTCGATGGCGGCCGAAGGCTGGGCGCTCTACAGCGAGGAGCTGATGGCCGAGCCTACCGCCGGCCGGCCGCACGGGTTCTACTCGGCGGCCGAGCACCTCTACGAGTTGCAGGGACAGCTCCTGCGGGCGGTCCGGGTGCGGGTCGACGTCGGGATCCACACGGGGCGGATGACCTACGACGAGGCGGTGAACTATTTCACCGAGCACGTCGCCTTCCGGCCGGGCGCCTGCCAGGCGGCCGTCACGGATCCGACCGCCAAGGCCGTGTGCGACCAGGCGAGCCGAGCGATCTACCGCTACTCCAAGTGGCCCACCCAGGCCATCACCTACAACCTCGGCAAGAACGAGATCCGCGAGCTCCGGGACGCCCTGCAGGCGCGGCAAGGTGACCGTTTTTCGGCCAAGGCGTTCCACGAGCGCCTGATGCGTATGGGGACCATCCCGGCCGGCTACTTTCGCAGCACTTTCCTGGAGTGACCGCCCCCACCTCACCTCTCGCCGCCTCCTTCCGATACTTAAGGGCCCCCGGACAGGGAACCGCCAGCATCGGCCCGGCATTTGCGTTTGGTGCAGCCGCTGGCAGGCCACCCCACGCTGGACCGAAGGAGACCGAGATGAGCCTGAACGATGGGCGGCCCTGGGAGGGCGATGGAGACCTCCCCTGGGACTCGCCGGACGGGGACACGGAACCCGCCGACAGAGAGGCGTGGCGGGGGGATCTCCACCTCGGAGAATGGCCGGAAAATCTCGCCGGTCCCGAGTACTGGCTCTACAAGAAGCAGCAGGGCGATGAATAGCGGCGACCGTTCGGGGTCGTGAGGGGCCGGAGATCGCACCGGCCCCTTCTTTTTGCGGCACATCTGGCACCCCGAATAAACGCCGATGCAACCCCTTGTCAGCCCATCACATAGCCCCTGTTGACAGCAGCTAACTCATTGCTATATTGTATTTTACGTTGAGTCGTCACCGCCGTACCGTCCTCCTCGCCAGGCCCCGCCCCGCAGGAACCGCGTACCGGACCGACCGACTGAACGATGCGAGCGATCCCGTGAGGGATCATGTATCCGGAGGGGCCGGCCGCCGCCGGTCCCATGCACAGGAAGAGGAGATCGAGGCACATGTCCGAGACGATGCCGAATCCCGCCGAAGCCGCGGCAACCGCCCCGCCTGCGTGGGATCCGTTCCAGCTGATGGACCGATTGGATGAAGAGGCGCTTCGGAAGGAGCTCGACGGGGTGGCCGGGACGGACCTCGTGTACGTGGTGAAGGAGGGCGGCCAGGAGGTCGTGGGGCTGTCCAAGACCGGCGTCGACGAATGCTGCATGGCGCTCGTGTCGCAGGGTCAGGTCATCCGCGAGGAAGACTTGCAGTACGAGGTGATCGGTGACGGGGACGACCGCGAGGCGCTCTTCAAGGTCAAGGCCGCTCGCTTCGCGGTGTCGCCGGCGGGCCAGGAGGTCCGGCTCGATCAGGTCATCGGCGTCAAGCGGCAGCCGCTGTACTTCGAGCCCGCGCAGCTCGACCTCGACGCCCGCGTGCCGAGCAAGAAGCATCGCGGGCGCACCTACCGCGAGCTGCTCCAGTTCGACGAGGGACGCGACTACCTCGCCTGGATGGCCGAGCACTTCAGTGAGCCCGCCATCCGCGACTTCGTCCGCCAGATCCTCGCCGGTGACGAGGTCACGGCTCGGCGAGAGCGTCAGCTCAATCCCCACTGGTACGAGGCCGGTGCGATGAAGGCGGCCCGGAATGCGCGGTTCCGCCTGATCCCGGGCAACGTTCGCGCTCAGGTCATCGCGAGCGCGCGCGAAGGCGGCCACGCCCGCGTGGTCGAGGCCCGGCCGGGCGCACTGCGCGGCGTTTCGAAGGCCACGCCAGCGCAGACTGTCGAGCACCCCGCGTCGCCGGCCCGGGCCGCATCCGAGCCGGTCACGCCGACGGTGCCCACCACGGAATCGGTCGGCCGCGTCGGTCCGTACGCGCCCACCGAGAAGCAGGTGGCCTTCTACCAGCGCCTGGCCGATTCGCCGGTGTTCACCGAGGACGAGCGGCGCCGCGCCTTCGAGTGGCTGGCCACGAAGGCCACTCGGCAGACGATCAAGGACCAGATCGATTGGCTCAAGCGCCAGGTGGAAACCCGAAAGGCCGGCCGGGGTCAGTCGGCGGCCTGAGTCCCGGAAAACCCGAAACACAGAGGGGCGCTCCGTACGGAGCGCCCCTTTCTTCATCACCCATCTCCCGGCAGTCGCCCGAGCCCTAACGGATCTCCCAATTTCGTCCCGGCGGCTCGGCCCCGCGCGGCGCGTTTTGCGACCCGCCGAAGATTTTGCCTGAGCGGCGCTCGAGACCGACATTGCAGGCCTCCTCAAGCCATTGTGGAACAAGCAGTTAGTAGACGAACCCCCTCGGCCCGATTCGTGCACTTCTCGAGCGCGAGTCAGCCACCATCCGCAAACCCTGCAGCCCATAACACGCCCGCATGAATCGACTGTTGCTGCCGGTCACGCTCGTCGGTCTGGCCGCATGCGCGAGCCATCTGCCGCCCGCTCCGACCGCGAGACCGGTCTCGACGGCCGTCCACGACTCGCTGGTTCCCGTCGTCGATCTCGATGCGCTCACGCACGAAAGCTCCGCCGCGGACGCGGAAGCCCTGAACGATCTCGCGGCCGCGACGCCGGACGCGACGATGGTCCCGGCGTTCGACGGACGGAGCGTCCGCTGGGACATCAATGTCCGGACCTACGCCTCGCATCCACGCGTCCAGTACTACCTCGCCTACTTCCAGGGACCCGGCCGCGGCGGGATGGAAGTGTTCCTCAGTCGGAGCGCGCGGTTCGAGCCGATGATCCGGGCCCGCTTCCAGCAGGAGGGCCTGCCCGGGGATCTCGGCTATCTCGCGCTGATCGAGAGCGGCTACTCGAGCGAGGCCGTGAGCCGGTCCTACGCCGTCGGCATGTGGCAGTTCATGCGGGCCACCGGCAAGGGCTACGGCCTGCGCGTCGACTCCTGGGTCGACGAGCGGCGCGATCCGGTGAAGGCGACCGACGCCGCTGCGCGGCACCTCCGGGATCTCCGCGAGCGCTTCGGATCGCTGTACCTGGCCGCCGCCGCCTACAACGCCGGCGCCGGGAAAGTGTCGCGCAGCCTGGGCAAGCTCGAGTGGGAGACGCCTGCCGCCGACACCGTCGCCGAGGCGGCGGATACCACCGAGCCGGACCAACTGGCCGACGCCGCCGAGGCGGCGGCCGACACGCTCGCGGAGACTGCGGCCGACACGCTCGCTGAGGCCACGGTCGACACGCTGGCGGACGGCGAGGAGCTGGCGCAGGACGAGCCGGTCGTCGAGCCGGACAGCACCGACATCACCAGCGACGCGGCCTTCTTCCGCCTGGCGTCGACCGACCTCCTGGCCGCCGAGACCCAGGACTACGTGCCGAAGCTGATCGCGGCGGCGCTGATCGCCAAGGCTCCCGCCCGCTATGGCTTCACACCGCCGGCGCCGGCGCCGTTCACGTACGACTCGATCGTGGTGACGGATGCCACCGGCCTCGACGTGGTGGCCAAGCTCGCCGGAACGAGCGTCGCCGTCATGCGCGACCTCAACCCCCAGTACCTCCGGCTGGCGACCCCGCCGCGCAGGTCGTCGGTGATCCGCGTGCCCGAGGGCACCGGCGCCACCGTCGCCAAGCGGTACGTCAGCCTGAGCCCGAAGGCGCGGGTGCACTACCTGACCCACGTCACCGGCCGGCGCGACCGGCTGAGCACCATCGCCGCGCGCTACCACCTGCCAATGCGCGAGGTGCAGGCGGCCAACCCCAAGCTCAAGACCACCCGCCCGGCTCGAGGCACCCGAGTGGTGATCCCGGCCGTCGCGGTACCGTCCGCGCTCGCCATGCGTGCCACGGGGACGCTCGGCGGAAGCAGCGTGCGGTACGCCGGCACAACCCACCGGGTCCGTCGGGGCGAAACGCTGACGGGCATCGCGCGCCGGTACCGCGTGTCCATCCGTTCGATCCGTCGGGTCAACGCGCTCCGGAGCGACCACGCGCTCCGCGCCGGCATGCGTCTCCGCATCCCCGGCTGATGTCCACCTCCAACACGCAGCTAGTCGAGAACCCCGTGTCCGCCGACCGCCGCATTGACGCGCCCTCCAGCACTCCGTCCACCGCGACCTCTCCGGTCGCTCCGGTGTTCGAGCGAACGGCGTTCGCCGTGCTCGGCTCCATGCTGCTGCTGATCGTGGCTCTCGTGGTGCTGCTGATCCAGACCACCTGGGTGGACCCTGCCAGCGCGACGGAAGCGCCGCCCGTGGCGGCCGACGGCGGGAGCTTCGCGCTCCGGTGACGCTGGGTCGAGCGCTCGAAGCGGTCGGCCTCGCCGGATTCGCGCTGATCGCGCGCCCGGCGCCGGTCGCGCATCCCGCGCCCGCGAAGCCTGCCCACGTCTGGCCCGCGTATGCCGTCATCCCCGACGAGGACGACACTCTTCGCGTGCGTCTGACGGCGGCCGGGGCCACGGACCCGCGTGGCCGTACGTCGCTCGGCGGCATCGTGACCGGCTATCTCTCGTCCCGCGGTCTGCCGCCGATGCCAGGGGCGCTCTTCGTCACGGACACCGGTCTCGTGTTTCGTTCCGCCGACGGACGCTACGGCGCGACCCTCCCGGTCGTGGGACCGGTGCGGCGCTCGACCCAAGGACCGTGGCGAGCCTCCGCGGTCACACTCGCCTACGTGGACGACGCCCTCGGGCGGCCGTCCTATCTCTTCCGCGTGGATGGGGGCGTGTTCGCCACCGACGCCCCGGGCGCCCTCCTGGATCTGGCGGAACATCCACGCTGGCTCGACAGTCTCGGCTCGCGCGAGTGGGTGGCGGAGCGCGCGTTGGTCGATGCGGATGACGCGCCCGCCGTCAAGCGGCTGCTCGACGCGATCATGACGGGTTCCTACGCCGATTCGCTGTACGCCATCTTCGGTCGGCCGGCGAGAGTCGCGGGCCTCGTGGGCCCACGGGGACGCGCGGCGGGGCGGCTGGGCGAGTACGTCGCGACGCGCGATTCGCTCGCGCTCGATCCGGGGCGGATGACCAGCGTCCGGCAGCTTCGCCATACGCTGGCGCACGAGCTGGCACACCGATGGCAGGCCCGGTCGGGCGCGCAGCTCGCGGCCCTCTGGCGGGACGTGCCGGAGATTCGCGACCCCAAGCGGTACGGGTACGCCAACCCATCGGAGCACCAGGCGGAGGCCGCCGCGTTCGCAGTTCACTTCCTCCTGAGCACGGCGGGTAGCCGGGACGTACGAGCCGCGGTCGGGAGCCTCGACCAGTACGAGCTCCTGGTTCCCGGCACGCGCACGATGGCGCGCTACTTCGCCATGCAGCCGGTGTTCGCCCACCACCCGCTGCGGGCGATGCTGACGACGGGGCGCCAGGAGTAGGCGGGGAGGCAGCCGGAGGTCGACACCACCAAGGGGGCATGCCTGACGGCATGCCCCCTTCGCGTCTCCAGGGATCGACCGGAGGTGAGGTTGGTCCAGGCGGCAGCGTGCTGGCGCGCACAGCCGGCCAGGGGACCGGCGCCTACTCTGCGGGTGGGACCTACCGGAGAGACGGGATGACGATCACCCTGCACTGCCTGGATTGCGGATTTCGCTTTTCCCTGACGCTTGCGCAGCGAGACCTGGCGAGCGCCGTGGCGGCCTCACTGTCGTGCGGGCAATGCGGCTGCCGGCGCTGGGCAGCCGCCTAGTCCCGGCCTGAACCGCCGTATGCCGCACCCCGCGCTGGCGGAAGTGCAGTTGCTGCTTCGCCTGGTGGTGGCGTGCGCGCTCGCGGCCGCGCTGGGCTGGGAGCGGGAACAAGCCGGCAAGCCGGCCGGCCTCCGCACGCATTCGCTGGTGGGATTCGCCGCTGCCCTGTACACGACCCTCGGCACCCTCGCCGCCGGAGCGCTCCACAATGCCGACCCCGGCTTCCGCGCCGATCCGATTCGCGTCGTGCAGGCGGTCGCGCTCGGGGTCGGGTTTCTGGGTGGCGGAGTCATCACGGCAGGATCGCGACACGGCGAGGGTCACGTCTCGGGGCTCACGACCGCGGCCTCGATCTGGGCGACTGCCGCCATCGGAATCGCCGTGGGACTCGGCCACTATGTCCTGGCCGCGGGCGCGACGCTCCTCCAGCTCCTCGTCCTGCACGGCCTCGAGCGATTCGAGCGGCCGGCTCAGTGATGGGGCGAGCGCCGATCCATCGTAGCGCAATCGCCGAGTCGGTGGCGTGGTGGAAGAGGGATCGAACGTGCCGGGGCCGCAGCCGCGCCGGGCGGGTGCAAGCGGGGTCAAACAAGAAGAGCGAGGAGAGCCACTGGTCGGACTTGAACCGACGACCGCTCGATTACGAATCGAGTGCTCTACCACTGAGCTACAGTGGCCGATCAACAGCGAGGGGGCGCACGCGTGCGCCCCCATTTCATGCCCTGGCGCGGATTCGAACCGCGACGCCTTTCGGCACTACCCCCTCAAGATAGCGTGTCTACCAGTTTCACCACCAGGGCGTGCGGCGGAGCAAGATAGCCGCCAGGCGAGGGGATGTAAACCGCCCGCGACCACTCCTAAAAGAACCGTACGTGGATGGGAAACGGGCTATTCGCGATCGGCGTTCCCCCGAGCGTGATGTCCACCTGGAAGGTGCCGATTACCCGCGGCGTCCACTGCGCCAGATAGATGCCGTCACCCGCGTAGGTCACGCTCAGCGGAACGATACCCTGCACGCTCACATTGACGACCCCGACGTCCTGGCCGATCCGGTTCCCTTCCCCGTCGGCCAGAAACACCAGGATATTGACTGGGTTTCCAAAGGTGCCGTCCGGCACGACCGCGGTGGTGTGATTCGGATCCGGCGGACCGGGCGCGACGGCGCTGGTGAACGGCGAGCCGGGCGCCGGCTGTCCGCCGACCCGCACGTCGATCTGATCGGTGCCGACCACGCGTGGCGTGTAAAGCGCCCGATAGCGTCCATCGCCCTGCTCTTCGACCGGCAGGCCGCCGCTCGAGTTCGGGCCCGACACCGAGACCGCGACCTGCCCCGCCGCACCGGGCACCGGATTGCCGAACTGGTCGGTGAGCGTGACGTCGATCGCCGTCGTTGCGCCGGCAGTCCCGTTGGGCACCTCAACCGCGGTTTGCGAGGCGACCACCGGCCCCGCGGTCACCTTCACCGTCGTGGTGCCCAGCGTGCGATCGCCGATGCTGGCGCTGATGACGTGATCGCCGGAGCCCGTGGCACTGAAGCGCGCGCTGGTCGCACCGGAGGCGTCCGTGGCGCCCGGTTGCGAGAGCGTCACTCCGGAGCCCGTGGCCGCCAGTGTGACCGAACTGCCGGTCAGCGGGTTGCCGCGGCTGTCGCGCACGATGATCGTGACGGCGCTCGCGACCGAACCGCTGGACGCGGCGATCGTGCCCGGCGCGGCGGACACCGTGCTCCGGCTGGCGCTCGGGGGTCCGGGCGTAGCCGTCGCGGTGAAGGTGATCGGGTTCGACGATACGCCGTCGGACTGCACGGTCGCGGTGAGCGTATTGCTCCCCAGCGACTGGCCGAGGGTCCAGCTGCCGACAGCGGCGATGCCGTCGGCGCCGGTGGTCGCGTCAGCGCCCTCGACGGTGCCCCCGCCCGAGGCGACGGCGAACGTCACGGGCACATTCGGGACCGGCGTGCCGCCCGCGTCCCGCACCAGCACCGCGGGTGTGGTCTCCACCTTCGTCTCGATGGCCGCACTTAGCCCATCCCCCGCGGCGATCGCGACCGAGGCCGGCGCCCCCACGCCGAGCGACACGGGCGTGCTGATGGCGGGCGAATAACCCGAGGCCGCGAAGATCAGGGTGCGCGCACCGGGCGCGCCGACGATCGCGAGGTCGTCGAAGGTCACGGTGCCGCTCGCGTCGCTCGTGCGGCTGGTGCTGCCGCGGAGGCTCCCATCGCCGGTGGCGATCTGGACGGTGACCGACACGCCGGCGCGCACCAGCGGATTTCCGGAAGGATCCTGCAGCTGCAGCACGGGTTGGGGATCGATGACCGCCCCCGAGGAGGCCGTCGCGCCCGGCTGGGTGACGAGGACGAGCTTGGCCGCCACCGCCGTCGTGGTGAACGACACGACGTCCTCGGGCAGCGCGGGCGCCACCGCGTTGGTGCCGTAGTTGCCCGGCTGTTCGCCGAGCAGCCGCTGGGTGGCCGCTCGCCCGTCGTTGCCCGTCACGGCCGTCGTCGGCCGTACGTCGCCACCACCTTCGGCCGACCAGGCGATCTCGATCCCTGGCACCGGGCTGCCGAATCGGTCGGTCACCTGGATGACCAGGGAATCCGGTGCGGGCTCCAGGATGGTGCCCGTCTGCCGGTCGCCCCGGACGATGGTCACGTCCGCGGGCTGCCCCTCGTTGGGCAGCACGAGGTCCCCGCCGCCGCAGCCCGCCAAGGCCAGGAGCGTGAGACACATGAGCGGACGACGGAACAGGTGCATGGAGCACCCCTCCGTGGGGCGAGCGAGTATGGGGCCTGCCGGGAGCTTCACGTTACCCCGGGGTGCCGCACTTTGGTAGGCGTCACCCGAGACCGGGACTAGTGCTCGACGACGATGATCAACGTGTGCGGGGGGCTGGTGTCCTGGCCGCCGTGCTCGGTGCCACCATCATCGCGCAGCCTGACCTCGACCCGCGCGGTGCCTTCGTGGTCAGACGGTGTGTAACGCAGCGTACCAGAAGGGCTTACGGACGGGGTCTCGGCCAGGGACTCGGCGCCCGAGGTGACCTCCACGAGGAACCCCACCGACTGGTCCGACTCGTTGGCCGGGCCCGGGCGGATATCGCTCGCCCAGCCTTCCACCGTGACCTCCCTCTCCGCGTCCTCCTCGCCGTCGCCGCCTTTGCCCTCGCCCTTCTCCCGCTTCGCCTCCTGGTCTGGGCCGGGGGTGAAAATTGGGCTGTCGTTCAGCGGCTCGACCTCCACCACGACCGTCGCCTCTTCGGAAACGCTCTCTCCCAGCGAAGCCCGGTAGGTGAAGCGATCGGTGCCGAACCAGCCGGCCTCGGGCGTGTACGAGAGCGACCCGTTCGCGCCGACGGCCGCTTGCCCGTGCGTGGGAGCGGACACGAGCGCCGCGCTGAGGGCGGTACTGGCGCTGCCATTCACCAGATCGTTGCCGAGCACGCCGGGCGAAGGAATGGTCAACGTGCGATCCACGCCCTCGAGCGTGGTGAAACGATCATCCACCAGCGAGAGCAACACGCCCGGACCTTCCGGGCCAGTCGGCGATCCGCCGCCACCTCCGTCATTGGGCAGCACGAGATCACCGCCGCAGGCGGCGAGCATCGCCAGAGAGGCGATGAAGGATCTGGGGCTGATTGAAGGCATGGGGAAAGGGTACTGCGCGGCAGGTCAGTCCACTAGGAGGTAGATCACACGCCCTCATGGGGGCGTCAGCGTGATGATGAAATTTTCTGCACTACTGGTGTCGTTGCCCCCACCTGACCGGCCGCCGTCGTCCCGCGCGGTGACCCGCACCTCGGCCGCTCCCGCGACGCCGGACGGAGTGAAGGTCAGCGTACCATCGGCCGCCACGGCCGGAGCGCCGCCGAAGAGATCACCGCCGGAGACCACTTCCACCAGGAACACCACCTGCTGGCCACTCTCGTCGGCGGGCCCGGGGCTGATGCCGGTGACCCAGGCCGTGACGCTCTGGGGGCCGGCGTTCGCAGCGACGCTCTCATCGGGACCGGCGGTGAAGCTCGGCGGGTCGTTCACCGGCGCCACGGTGACGACTGACTGGAATCGAGCTCGAGGAAAGCGCACCGTCGCTCGCGTGATAGGAGAACCCGTCCTCACCCGAAAAGTCCGGCGCCGGCACGTAGTTGAACCCGCCATTCGCCGCGAGCTCGAGCTGACCATGGGCCGGCAGGCCATCGACCACCGCTTGGAGCGCATCACCGTCGGGGTCGCTGTCGTTGGCGAGCACGCCGCGCCCGCTCACGACGAGCGCCTCGTCCTCGGTGCCGGTGAAGGAGTCTGCCCCGCCAGTCGGAGGCTGGTTCGGCGCGCTGACGGTGTGCGACTCGGTGTCCGAGCTGGCGGCGAAGTTGCCGCCGCCAGCGTAGGCGGCAAGCAGCATCACGTTGCCGCCGCCCCCGGGGACGAGATCGCAGTGGCCTACCGTGACCGGGGCGGTGCAGGTGCCGCCGGCACTCGCGCTCATGGTCACGTCACCCGCCGGGGTTCCGGCATCGCTCGTGACGGTGAACGCCACGGTGATCGCGGCGCCAGGCGCGGACGGGTCCGGCGCATCGGACACGATGCGCGTCGTCGTCGTGGCCTGCGCCACCGCGATCGTAGGCTGCTGGCTGATCGTCACACCGTCGGCCACCGCGGTCAATGTCTTGGATCCCGCCTCGGAGGAGCTGAACTGGAACTTGGCCTCGCCCTTCTTGCCGGTCACCGCGGATGCGGGGTCGATCAGGTTGCCCCCTCCCGTGGCCGAGAGGGTGACGGTCACGTTCTCCAGCTCGCTGCCCGAGCCGTCGCGCACGCTCACGACGACGTCCGTTCGCTGCCCGAGACCGAGGGTGGCGTCCTTGACCTCGACACCGGAGGTGGCGGCGCTCGGCACGACCGGCGGAGGCCGCACGGTGTGGCTGGTCGTGCCATCGCTTCCGGCAAAATTGCCGTCGCCGGCGTAGGTGGCGGTCAGGGTGCGGGTGCCCGGCTGCGTCAGTGTAAGCGTGCACGCCGCAGCCGCGACGCTCGCGGCACACGATTCCGAGCTGCTCGCGGCCACCGTCACCGTCCCGGCGGGTGTGCCCGCCGCGGCGCTGACCGTGAAGCGGACCGTCACCGCCTGCCCGACATCCGATGGATCCGGATCGTCGGCCGTAATCGTCGTGGTGGTCGCCGCGGGCTCCGCCGGCGCGACGGCCACCGTCTCCGACGTGACCGGCACGAAGCCGTCCGCGTGGAAAGCGAGCGTGTAGGAGCCGGCGGCGCCGGTGATGGAGAGGTCCGTGAACACGGCCCGGCCGTCGGCATCGGTGGCTCTCGTGGTGGCCCCGCCCAGCGTGCCACCGCCGCTCCCGATCGCCGCCGTCACCACCACGCCGGGGGTACGCAGCTCCGCGCCCCCCGCGTCGCGGAGCTGCACCACCGGCTGTCGGTCGAAGGGCTGGCCCGCGGTGGTGGAGGCGGACGGCTGGGTCCGGAGGGACAGCCTCGGCTGGGCCGGCGCGTCGACCTGGTGCCCGGCCGTCGTGCTGCTGCCCTCGAACTGGGTGTCGCCCGGGTAGGTCGCGCTCAGCGTCCGCGCGCCGACGCCGGTGAGGGACAGGCTGCACTCGCCCGCGGCAACGGTCGCGGAACAGCTCGTTCCGTCGTCCGAAGCGACGCTGACCAGACCGGTGGGCGTCCCGCCCGCCGACTCGACGCGATACCGCACCCGGACGGCCGCTCCGGCAACGGACGGATCAGGATCGTCCGATCGAATGGAGATCGTGGTGGCCGCGCGGGCCAGCGCGATCGCCGACGAGGTGACGCCGGCGTAGCCCGTTGCAGAGAAGGCGAGCGTGTACGTCCCCGGGACGCCCAGCAACGCGAGGTCGCGGAACTCAACCCGGCCGTCGGCGTCGGACGAGCGCAGGACGGTCCCAGTGAGCGTCGCGCCGCCCTCGACAACGGAGACGCTCACGCCGATTCCGGCCACCCGGCGCGGGCTTCCGTCCGGCTCCCGCAACTGCACCAGGGGCCGGCGGCTCAACTCCACGCCGCGCACCGCGGTCGGTGGAGGAGGGGTCTCGAGCGAAAGGCCGGGAGGCGTGCCAGGAACCGCCGCCGCCGTAAAACCGACGGTCCCGACACCCGACACCACCGCGGTCGCCCCGTTCGTCCCGGGGGAGGCGCCTACCGTCCAGCGGGTCGAGGCGAGGCCGTCCTGGTCGGTCAGGCTGGTGGCCGGGGAGAGCGTGCCGCCGCCGTCCCCCACGACCCACGCCACCGCGAGGCCGGCGACGGGATTGCCGGCGTCGTCCCGGACGCGGACGACGAGCGGCTCCGCCAGCGCCGTGCCGACGACGGCGGTCTGGCCATCGCCTGAGACCGCCTCGAGCAGAGTCGCGGCGCCGGCGCCGGCTGTGTGGGTGAAGGTGACCGGGGAGCCGGCGAGCCCCGGGGAGCTGGCGATGACATACTGCGCTCCCGCCGCCGGCCCGAGCGTACGGATCACCGAGGCGAGCCCGTCGGCAGCGGTCGCCGTGGTCGCGGCGCTCACGCTACCTCCGCCGTCCGCGCTCCAGGCGATGGGCACGCCCGCGATCGGATTGCCGAAGGCGTCGGTCACCTGCACCACCAGCGGCTCGGTCAGCACCGCCCCGGCAGGCGCCGTCTGCCCGTCCCCGCCGACCACGCGAAGCTCGTTCGCGTCGGCGGACACGGCGGTGAAGCCGAGCGGCGCGATCAGGGGACCGGCGCCGGCGACCCGAAGCTCCGCGCCGACCCGGCCGACGCGCGTCCCCATCATCACCTGGAAGGCGGCGCGGCCGTCGGAGTCGGTGGTCCCCGTATCCGGCGCCACGGACCCCGCGGCGGCCTCGTCGGTGAAGGCAAAGGCGATCCGCACGTCGGCGACGGGCCGGCCCTGGACGTCGGTCACCCGCCCGACGACCGGATCCGCGAGCGCGACGCCGACCCGTCCGCTCTGCCCGTCACCCTCGACCACCTGGATGGAAGCGGGCACGCCGTCGGCAGGGAGCACGAGGTCGCCTCCGCCACAGGCCAGGAGGAGAGCCACGGCGGGAACGAGGCGCTGGGTGAGTCGTATCGTGGCCACGGTGCTCTGCTTCGAAATGGAAGTGCGACGGCGCGTGCGGAGAACACGACGAACGTAGCGGGAACGGGGTCGGCCGGCGGTGAACTATATCACCAGGTGGAAGGCCGACCTGGAGTGCGCCGAGAAGCCGCGACCGTCGACGGCGCTAGGGAGTGATGGTGATCGTGAAGGTCTGTGGCGGACTGGTGTCCACCCCGCCGTTGGCGGTGCCACCGTTGTCCTGAAGGCTCACCGTGACCGTCACCGTCGCCGCCCGAGCTCAACGGGTTCGGTGTGTACGTCAGCGTACCGTCGCTGCTGATCTGCGGAGGGGTCGAGCCGAAGAACTGCGAGTCGTCATCGGTCGAGACCTCGAATTGCACAGTCTGTCCCACGTCACCCTGGGCCCGCGCTGATGCCGGTGGCCCAGTTGGGGATCGTCTGGGTGAGGGCCAGGGCCGAGACGTTCTGGTCGGGCCCCTTGGTGAAGCTGGGTGCGTCGTTCACGGGCGTCACGGTGATGCTCACGGTGGCCGTCGCCGAGCGGCAGCGCGCCGTCGAAGGCATGGTAGGTGAAGCTGTCGTCGCCGCTGAAGTCGGCGGCCGGCGTGTAGGTGAACGAGCCATCCGAGTTGAGCGTCACGGTCCCGTGCTGCGGGTCGGCGTCTTTCACCGCCGTGAGCGAGGCGCCTTCCGGATCGCTATCCCCGACCAGCACGCCATTCGCCGCCGTGACCGTGAGCGAGCCGTCTTCGAGCACGGTATACGGGCCATCGTCGTCGGCCGTGGGCGGCTGGTTGGGGGCGGTGACGAGGTGGCTCTCGGTGTCGGTCGAGCTGCCGAAGTTGCTGTCGCCCGGGTAGGTAGCCGTGATGGTCCGCGTCCCGGCGGCGGTGAAGATCAGGTCGCACGAGCCATCCCCGAGGGCGGCGGGCGCGGAGCACGTACCCGCGTTGCCGTTCACCGTCAGGGTCACGTTGCCAGTGATTGGCGCCGCGCCCGAGGAGCTCAGGGTCCAGTGCACGGTCACCGGACTTCCCACGGTGGACGGCTCGGGCGAGTCCTGCGTGATCGTCAGGCTGGTCGGCGACCGGACCACGTGCGTGACGGGATCCGACGTGCTGCCCGAGAAATTGGGATCGTTGGCGTAGGAGGCAGTGATCTGATGGGAGCCAGGATCCGCGAGCGAAAGACTGCAGCTGCCGCCGCCGAAGATGGTGACGGTCCCGGTGCAGCTCGTGGTGCCGTCCGTCACGGTGACGTTGCCGTTGAGCTCGCCGGCCCCGGGCAGGATGGGGTCGACGTCGTAGCTGACGTTGAAACTCTGACCAGGCAGCGACGCGGCCGGGGTCTGGCCGGTGATGTCGATCTTCGTGGAGGCCGGGGCGATGTCGAACGCCTCGGAGGTGGCGCTGGTGAGGCCGGACGCGCCCGCCGTCAGGGTGTAGCCGGTGCCGGCGGCCTTGATCGACAAGCCTCCGAACGTCGCGGTGCCGCCTACCGCGCCCTTCGTGTTGTTTCCGACCAGGGTGCCCGCCACCGATGAGTTGAGGGTGATGGCATTGACCGCCGTGATCACCGGATTCCCCGCGGCATCCTGAACCTGGACCTGGATCGCCGGGCGAGAAAGCCTGGCCCACCACCCGATTTGTTGGCGGCGTAATGAACACCAGCCGGTTGGCGCCGCCCGGGAGGATGTCGAACGGGGGGCTGGTATCGCCGGTGAGCCCGGCGGCCGTGGCGGCGAGCGTGTAGCCGCTGCCGACCCTGTCGACCGACAAGCCGGGGAACGTTGCGACGCCGTTGACCGCGTTCACGGTCAGCACCCCGGAAAGCGTCGCCCCCGTGGGGTTGGCGTCGAGCGACAGCGTGACTGCGTCCGTGGCCGTCGTGACCGTGTTGCCGCCAGCGTCCTGGATGGAGACCTGCACCGACGGGCTGAATGCGACGCCGGCCGCGGTGTTCTGTGGGGGACGCGTAATCGCCAGCTGAGTCGGACCGCTGGCGCCGACGCTGGCCGTGAAGGTGACCGGCGGCAACCCGGAGAAAATCGCCGTCACGTTCTTCTGGCCGACGGTGGAGCCGAGTGTCCACACGGTGCTGGCCAAGCCGTTCGGGTCGGTGACAACGTTGGTTGGATTGACATTGCCGCCGCCCGCCCCCACCACCCAGGTGATGGGTTTGCCGCCGACCCCGTTGCCGTTGTCGTCTTCCAGGCGAACGACGAGGGGGTTGGCGAGCACCGACCCGATGCCCCCGTTCTGGGCGTCCCCCGAGACCAGGACGAGCGCCGTGGGGTTGGCCGGTTCGGCGGTGTGCGTAAAGCTCACGGGCGTGAGCCCGGCCGAGGAGGCCTGGGCCTGCTGGCTGCCGGACGAGTTGCCGAGCACGCGCTCCGCCGCTGCCAGGCCGTTCGCGTCAGTGACGATGGTCTCGGGGCTGATCGAGCCGCCGCCCGTGACGGTCCAATCGACCTGCACGCCCGCGGCCGGATTGCCTAGCGCGTCGGTCACCCGCACCACGAGTGAATCCGGCAGCGCCGAGCCCACCGCGGCCGTTTGGTTGTCGCCGCTCGCGATCTCCAGCAGCGCGCCGGCACCGGACATGGCCGAGGCCTTGAAGGTGACCACGAGCCCGGCGGGCAGGTGGTCTCCCTGGACAGTGGCGAGCACGCGCTGCTGCCCAGCCCCTCCGCCCAGCGTCCAGCTGCTCGCCGCTTCACCGTCGGACCCCGTCAAGGTGCTGCCGGGCGTCACGCTGCCGCCACCCGCATCCACGGCGAAGGTGATGGACTGACCCTCGACCGGACGATTCAGGGCATCGGTCACCTTGATCACCAGCGCCTTGCCCAGCGTGGCTCCCGCCGGAGCGGACTGCTCGTCGCCGTCGACGATGACGATCCTGGCGGGACCGGACTCACCCGGCAGCACGATGCCATCGCCCCCGCAGCCGGAGGCCGCGGTGGCGAGAGCGAGCGCGATCATGGACGCGTAACGTCGCCGGGTCGGGTTCACCTAGGATCGGGTTGGAGAATGCCCCGAAGGGCGGGTGCGCGGCGCCCGCTGGTCGAGCCACCGCAAGACATGGAAATTAAAGCAGGATGCGTGCCCCTGCGGGAGGGCGCCGACAGTGGTTAAGCAACTGGACGGGAAGCGCTTGGCTCGCGGGGCCGAGAGAGTGTGGTCCCGCCGCCACAACACCAGCTAGAAGAATACGACCGAGGTGAACGTCACCGGCGAGCCGGATGCCTTCTCAACCTTGGCCTCGACCCTCTCCACCCCGATGCGGTTGCCCAGTGTCCAGGTGACGCTCGCCGTCCCATCCGCAGCGGTTTCCGTCTGCTCGGCGCTCACGGATCCGTCATCGCCCGACACCTTCCACTCGACGTCTGCGCCGCCGACCGGATTCCCGAAGCGGTCCACGACGATGACGCTGAGCGGCTCGTCGAAGGTCTGCCCCCTCCGGCCGCTCCGGGAGGTATCGCTGGTTGCTCGAAGCGAGTCGGGATCACCCGCCACGGCGTCGGCTCGAAGGGTCACGGCGGTCACCGTGCTGTCGCCTTCGACGACGACCCGGGCCTCGGCGGCATAGGGTCCCGGCACCGTGCCAAGCACCCACCGCGTGGAAGCCCGGCCCTGGCCATCGGTCTGCGCGACGGCCGGGTCGAACTCTTCCCTCGGGGCGGTACCGGACGTCATGAACGCCACCTGGCTCCCCACGATCGGGGCGCCCGCTTCGGTCTTTACCTCCACGATCACCTCCGACGGCAACGCCTCGCCGACGGTGCCCAGCTGGCCATCCCCGTCGACGACGCGCAGCGCGACGCCCCCGTTGGCGTCGGGCAGCGTGAGGTCCCCGCCGCAGGCGGCGATGCCCAGCGCCAAGACAGCGGGCGTCATGCACGACAACAGTGCAAGGCGTTTCATGCTCATCACCTACGACTCATGGGTTCTGGGGTGTTGTAGCATACCAAGTCAGCGCCCCGACTGGAAGAGCAGAAGTTCAGAATGCGCTCGTGGTAGCGACCGCCATCCGTGGCGGAATAACGAAGATCCACCGCGCGGCTGCCGCCACCACGCCATGTCACAGGGTCCACCTGTTCCACCCCGTCGTCGCTTAAGTTGCTGTCCTCGGGGGTGCGTCGTACCGCAAGGCAAGAGCCGGACCGCTGGAGTCCCATTTGGATATCAGGTTGGTACGGCAGCGCTTACCGCCGAGGCCCGAGCGGGGCGGGGCGTCCACCTGTCCTCTTTTCTAAACACTGATGTCACTTAAACACTGATGTCACTCACGGCCCGCCGCGTTCTCATGGGGATGCTGTTCCTGGCCGCGGCGGGGTTTGCCCGTCTCGGCGTCTGGCAGCTCAGCCGCCTCCGGGAGCGTCGCGCGGCGAACCTCATCACTGAGGCGGCCCGACGGGCGCCGCCGGTGGTGCTGGCTCCGGGTCAGCGTGGCCTCGACACGCTCGCGGAGCGCCACCTGGTCGCCCGCGGACGATACGACCACGCCCACGACATCGTGATCCGCGGCGATGTGCTGCAGGGTGTGCCGGGAGTGCGGCTGGTGACGCCCCTCCTGCTGGCGACCCGAGGTCCAGCCGTGCTGGTGGATCGTGGATTCCTGCCGACGCCGGATGCCGTCACCGTGGACCTGCATGGAGCCGCGGAGCCCGGCGAGCTGACCGTCCGGGGGATCGGGATGCTCGCCCCGCGGGGACCGGGACAACCCATCGAGCACGGTGGTCGGGTCACTTGGCGGCGACTCGACCTCGACGCATTGCGCGGGCGGCTGCCCTACGATGTGCTACCGATCATGATCAAGCAGAGTCCGGACAGTGCCCTGCCACGCTTCCCCCGGCGGCTCGAGCCTGGACCGGTCGACGAGGGGCCGCACCTGGCCTACGCGGTGCAGTGGTTCCTGTTCGCCAGCTTGGCGGCCGCGTTCGCGGTGCTCGTCGTGGGGCGACCCGCGCGCCGGGGGCCGTGAGCGGGTCGCGCCTCAGGAGGCGGGTCGCGCGCCGTCGAGCTCCTCGATCGTCCTGGTGGACGGCTCGCGCTCCCGCTGGAGCCGCGCCGCGGTCTGTTCGGCCGCGCGGAGGGCCCGGAGGAGATTCCGACCCGCCAGCTTCTTCAAGTCCGCATCGCTCCAGCCGCGCCGAATGAGCTCCGCGAACAGGTCGGGAAACTTTGACACGTCCTCCAGCCCCGCCGGTACGTAGTCGATCCCGTCGAAGTCGCTGCCGATGCCGACGTGATCCACCCCTGCCACCTGGCGCACGTGCTCGATGTGGTCCGCCACCTGCGCGAGCGTCGCGGACGGTGGCGGGTGAGCGGCCTGCCAGGACTCCGTACGGCGGCGAACCTCGGCCGTATCGGCGACGGCAGCCTTCGCGGCCTTGATCTCCGCCTGCAACGAATCGTCCCACGCCTTGCACTCGTTCGACACGAACTGGGGCACGAACGTCACCATCACGACCCCTCCGTTCTTCCCCAGCCGCGCCAGGATCGAATCCGGGACGTTGCGCGGATGATCGACCAGCGCGCGGGCCGCCGAGTGGGAGAAGATGACCGGCGCGTCGCTCACGTCGAGCGCGTCGCTCATGACGCCGGGCGACACGTGCGAGAGATCCACCAGCATGCCGAGGCGGTTCATCTCGCGCACCACCTCCCGGCCGAACTCGGTGAGGCCGTCATGCCTAGCGGTATCGAGCGCGGCGTCGGCCCAGTCCAGCGTCACGTTGTGCGTCAAGGTCATGTACCGGGCGCCGAGCGCGTAGTAGGACCGGAGGGTGCCCAGCGAATTCTCGATGGCGTGCCCGCCCTCCATGCCGAGGAGCGACGCCAGCCGCCCCCGTTTCCGAGCGCGCTCGATGTCATCCGCCGACAGCGCGAGCGCGAGCCGGTCCGGGTACCGGGCGATCATCCGGCGGGCGATGTCGAACTGCTCCAGCTGCACCCGCGCGTAGCCGCTGTCCTTCATCTCGCCATCGACATAGATCGACCAGAACTGCGCGCCGACCTGGCCCTGAGCCAGGCGCTCGAGATCGGTGTGCTTCGGCGAGCGGGTTCGCAGGTCGTAGGCGGCCACATCGCGCGGGTGGCCGGCGGCGCGTCGGATCTCCCACGGCAGGTCGTTGTGTCCGTCGATCAGCGGCGTGGACCGGAGGAGCGCGCGGGCGCGCGCGAGCGCGGCGTCGGGGGGCGGCGCCTGCGCGTCGGCGGAAGCGGGCATCAGGACGAGTCGCGGGAAGAGGAAGAGGAGCGCCAGCGCCGCCGATCGAGCGATCACCGCGCTCGGCTCACGCGCTCGCGGGCCGGCCCAGCTGCACCAGCTCCGGACGGGTGATGAACTCGGGGCAGATCGTGCGGTCGTACTCGTACGGACCGCCGGTCTCGGCGTCGGTCCAGGGAAAGCCGCGACACACGGCGGGATAGTAGGACTCCGCGTGGATGGTGCAGACGTTCTGCTTCAGGAACACGCAGCGGCGGCCACGCACCCGCGTGCGCCATTCGCCCCACCGCGTCCGATACACGACCGCGGGGCCGTGCGCGCGCATGATCGCGGCCGCTTCCTCGTCACTCAGGGTGACGCCGTAGGCGCAGCAGGAGGAGAGATGGGGACAGGGATAGCACGGCAGCGAAGGAAAATCGTGCATGCGGGAAATTAGCCACTCACGCGCGGCCGGGACAGGCCTTCACGAGCGCGACGCGAACGTGCTCCGATGTTACGCGACGGGATAGAGGGCGATCGTCACCAGGGCATGGGGCCCGGCCTGAAACGGGATCACCTGTCCGCCTTCGAGGAGGGGCAGCTCGCTGCCGCCGCGCTCATCCGCCCGCTGGAGGATGGCGCGAGCGACGGCGCGGCCAAGCCGCCAGCGGCCGTCCACCGCCTCCCCGCCCGCGTTGTAGCAGCGCAGCACGACCGCGTCGCCATCCTCCGACGGCTTGACGGTGGACAGCACCAGCCCAGCGCCTTCGAGCTCGACGTCGAGATCGGGCAGGCGCAACGTCGTCGCCTGGCGCAGCCACACCGCGCGCGGCGGCAGGAACACGTCCTCCCACAGCTCGGGCAGGGTGCCGCCGTCCCGCAGGTCCCCGGCATCGACCGGTGCGATCGCGAGCTGCAGGCGATCCACCCCGGGGCATTGTGCCTCGGGCGTCGCCGTCGGCCAGCCGGCGTGACCGGGCCGGGTCGGCAGGTCGGCGCGGGAGAGCTGACCGATCGCGCGGAGGAGGGTCACCCGGAGATCTCCGTCGGGCGCGAGCTCGTACTCGACGAAGCCCGGCGTGAGCACCGCGAGTCCGCGGAACGCGCCCGCCACCGCGACGAACCGCTGCGCCGGAGCGGTGGCCACCGGTGTCTCCCTCACGTAGCGCGCGCCTTCCACCGCGATGGCTGGACGCACGATCGGGCCGAACGGTCCTCCCGCGGTGGCCGGCACACCGGGCACGCCGGAGGGAACGCGGAGCCGCAGGCGGTGATCGCGCGCGCGATTGTCGATCTCGAGGGTGCAGCGCAGCACCGGGCTGTCGGCATGCAACGTGAGCACCCAACGCACGTCCACCCGCCCCGCCCCGACGGGCAGCTTGCCTCGCGCCTCGAGCGCGGCGACCAGCGGTCCCGCGGCGAGGATCCCGACGGAGACCGGCCCGCGCATCCGCGCCACCCGGTCCCCTGGACGCGGGGCGTAGGTGTAGGTGTCCCCCACGTCACCGGTCGACTCGAGGCCGAGCAGCGCGGGATACAGCAAGCCGCTCCGCCGGTCGGCGAGGGTGACGGTGCCGTCGCGTCCGACGGTGAAGGCCAGCAGCCCGTTGTCGAGGCTCCTGGCCCCCGCCCGCACGCAGGGCTCGGCGGCAACGCGCGGACGCTCGATCGGCTCCAGAGCGGCGAGCCCGAAACCGCCGAGCGCCGGGGCCCGAAAGGCCACCCGCACGACGTCCACCTCGTCCTGGTCGGGATAGTGTCGCGGCGCATCCAGGCGCTCGTGCGCGGTGGCGCGGCCGAGCGCCTGAGTGACCAGCGGGCCCTCGGCGCCGGCGAGCGCCACCGCGCGCGGTCCCTCGCCGTGCCGAGGCTTCCGGTCGCCCGGAGGCCCGACGAGCACGTCACGACGAAACCAGGTGAGGTCGGCGACCACGACCGATCCCCGCCGACGGCGGGCGACGGGATTCCACAGCACCAGCCTCGGTGCGGTCTCGGCGGGATGATCGCGGGCCCGATCGGGATCGTTGCCGATCAGCGCATCGAGACTCGCGCGGGCCAACTCGGTGGCGGCCTGCGCGACGTCGTCCAGGCGGCCGGCCACGCGTCTGGCCACGGCGTCGGACGTGCAGCCGCCGATCGAATCGTGAAACTGCGACCGCACCAGCGCGCGCCACGTATCGCGGAGCAGCGCCCGACGATCGCCGGGCGCCCAGGCGGCGAGCGGCTCGGCGGTGCGTTCGAGCAGCAGCTCGGCGTCGGCGTGACGACGCTTGAGCGGCGCGCGGGTCCCGTGGACGCCCTGCAGCGTCCAGGTGTACCCGTAGGACCAGCGCAGCTCGCCGCGGATCGCCGGCACGCCGTTCGCCTCCACGGCCGCCGCGCGGAAGAACTCGTCGAGTCGGGAGACGCGCACGTCGGCCTCGGGCTCGAGCCGCGCGAGCAGGTCGCGGACCCGGTGGATCGCGGCCGGCGCGGCGTGATGGTCCGCGCCCACCGGCACCGCGAGCTGGGTCGTGGACGCCCGGCCGGTCAGGACCGGCCGGAGCCGCGCCCACGATTCCGCCAGCGGGCGGGGGTCGTCCACCAGGCCCGAACCCGACTCGTAACCGTCCGGCGGCAAGTGATGCAGCAGGATCGAGCGGCCATCCGGAGCGTGCCAGCGGTACAGATCACCCTCCTGCCCGGCCTCGCCACCGAAGCCGCGCCAGAGCACGCCGTACGCGATGCCGAATTCGGCGGCGAGCGCGGGCCAGACGGCCGGGTGGCCGAAGGCGTCCGGCGAGTAGAGCACGTCGGTGCGACCGCCAAGCCGCTCGGCGTCGGCCCGGCCGAGCAGAAGATTGCGAACGAGCGACTCCCCGGACGGGATGAGTTCGTCCGCGAGGACATACCACGGCCCGACCTGCAGCCGACCATCGCGCACGAACCGCGCGACGCGCGCACGCTGCTCCGGACGGACCCGGAGGTAGTCCTCGAGCAGCACGGTCTGACCGTCGAGGAAGAAGCTGCGAAAATCGGGCGTGGTGTCGAGGCGGTCGAGCAGATCGTCGAGGGCGGGGACGAGCCGGGCCACGAATGTGGCGCGGGGAAGATACCACTCCCGGTCCCAGTGGGTGTGCGGGATGAGATGGACGGTGAGCCCGGCCACCGAATCGGCTCTCAGTATTCCGAGCGGTGAAACGCCCAGAAGGCGATCCGAAGCGCCACCAGCGCGAGAAGCACGTAGCCGAGGGCGTGCCAGTTCACCGTCGACGCCCAGGCTCCGATCTCTCCGGCAAGGCCTCGGAACGAGGTGCTGGCGAGGAGGAGCGCGTATTCGACCATGTGGTCCTAATGTAACCGTCGGCTCGCCCGGCGGAACAGCGTCTGGTCGAGCCGGCCCGCGATGGAGGTCCGCGGCACCTCCATGGTGCCGTCCGGGGCCATGCGGAGCTCGAGCACGTCGGTGCCGCCCGGGAACCAGCGCGCGCTCGGCTCCAGATCGCTCGGGTAGACGAAGCCGGGCATCGCGGCGGCCGCGAGCGCGGCCTGGGAGCCCAGACCCGATTCGGGCATCGTGCCGGCCCAGAGGCGCGCTCCCGCCTCGCGCGCCAGCCGGACGACGCGGCACACTTCGGTCAGTCCGCCCATTCGATGGACCTTCACGTTCCACACGCGGGGTCCGTCGAGCGCGAGCAGCTGCCGTGCGGCCGCCGCGGAGTGCAGGGTCTCGTCGACGCACACCGGCGTGCGCAGCTCATGCGAGAGCCGCACGTGGCCCACCAGCTCCTCGGGGGCGAGCGGCTGCTCGATGTACAGCAGCGCCGCCTCGTCCAGCGCCCGGAGCGCGGGCTCGTGCTCCGGCCACGCGTAGCCGCCGTTGGCATCGACCGTCAGGGGGATATCGGTGCCGGCGAGCGACCGCCGTGCGGCCTCCACCGGCAGGCCGTCCCAGCCCGGCGCGACCTTGATCTTCACGCGCCGGTATCCGTGGGTGAGCGCCTGGTCTATCCAGCGGCGCAGCGTGTCGGTCGAGCGGTCCGCCGGGATGCCCAGGGCTACGCCGCAGGGGATGCGTGCGGCCGGCGTCGCGTCCAGCCGCTCGGCGAGCAGATCGGCGAGACCGAGGCCGCGGCGGTGCGCCTCGAGGTCCCACATGGCCGTCTCGAGCGCGGCGCGGGCGAACGGGTTGCCGCGAACCCCGTGTCGGAGCAGTGCGTCCACCTCCTCGGGCCCCTGCACTTCCCGGTTGGCCAGGCGCGGAATCAGCACCTGTTGGAGCAGCAGCCGCGCCGAGTCCACGGTCTCCTCGGAGTAGAACGGCAGCTCGAACGGCGGCGACTCGCCGTAGCCGACGTGCCCCGTGTCGTCGTGCACCACGACCACGAGCGAGCGGCGGACGGTCATCGTGCCGCCGGAGATGATGAACGGCTCGACCAGTGGAAGCGCGAGGTCGTGGAGCTCGATCTCCGTCAGCCGCATCGGCGAAGGGTGGACCGGACTACCCACGAGGGTGCACCAGGTCCAGAAACCGCAGCTCGCCGCCGTCCCGCGACAGCACGCCGTAGCGCTCGAGGTCCAGCATCCCGGCGACGAGCCCATCGACCGGATGAAACAGCAGCGCATGCAGCGCGCGCTGGCTGCGGGTGCCCGCCGACGCGGGGTACTCGGCCAGCGGAAGCTGGAGAAACGTGTGCAGGGCCACGCTCTCGCACCCAGCCCGCGCGTAGTCGAGCAGCACCCGGCCGGAGCAGACGTTGCCGGTACCGACGCGTGCGGGACCAGCCGCTTCCCGCGCCTGCCGCAGCACCCGCAGGTTGCGCTCGCTCAGGTCCCAGCCGCCGTAGGCGACGCCGGCGGATGCATCCCAGAGCCGGTTGAAGCAGACGATCGCGTCGGCATCGCGGGCGGCGTCCATCATCTCCCGCTGGAAGGCGTCGTCGAACCGTGCGTTCATGAGCTTGAGCGCGAGCCGGAGCGGGCACCCGGCGGCCCGGATCCGCGCGGGGACCTCGCGCAGCCATCGGAGGACGCGAGCCTGTTCATCGGCCAGCGCATCACCGGCGAGCGTGGGGGAGAAGTCCTTCTCCAGCGGGAGCTCACCGTCTCCCCACGCGGCGGCGAGCGCTCGGGTAGTGAAGCGGTACTCGGCGTCGCGAAAGGGCTCGTCCAGCCTGGGCAGATGGTATTTGACCGAAGGCACGGCGAGCAGCTCGCCGCTCCGGGTCAGGTCTCCGGCGGCGCGGACCAGCCCGAGGTAGTCCTCGAACGACCGGTCCCATCCCCTGCCCTTCCAGGTCACTGTCCAGCCGTCCCGCCCGTCGGCGGCCGGACGGCGCTCGACCCGCATCTTCGTCTCGTGGATCGCCCAGGCGCCCATGGCTCGGTCGCCGGTCTCGTCTTCCGCGATGACGGTCTTGAGCACCACGAAGGCGAGGCCGGCCTCGCGGTCGGTCTCGAGCTGGTCCGCATTGAGTGAGAGCTGGCCCGAGCCCTTGCCGATGGGATGCGGCAACGTGTAGCCGAGGTATCGCGCGGTCAGGTCGATTCCGTACACCTCACGGACGTGCGATGCCGCGTCCCGTGGCAGCGCCCGGCCGAACCGCTCGAAGTCACGCGTGAGACGAGCGCGCATCGCGCACCGCGCGCTCGACGACGGCGCGCTCCTCGACGGGGAGCGCCGGCCCCCAGGGGTCGTCGCAGGCCTCGCCCGGCAGCGCCCCGTCCGCCGCGGCGGCCCAGAGCATCCGGCGCACGTAGCCTTCCATCGGCGGTACGAAGGTCGCTTCGGCCAGGCGGTCACACCGCGTCGAGCTGGCGTGAAAGCCAGCCCAGTCGCGGTCGGCGTACGCGCGGAGGAGACCGGCCTGGAGGTCGGGCAACGCGGCACCCATGCCCACCAGGGCGGCCTGCGCACCGAGCATGATCGAGTAGCCCAGGAAGCGGTCCTCTCCCGTGATGAGCAGCTTGTCGGGATGGGCGCGCAGTAGGGTCGCGAGCCGCTGAAAGGTCATGACCGAGTCGAGAGTGGCGACCTTGATGCCGATCACGCCCGGCAGGTCGAGAATCGCGTGCAGCGTCGCGTCGTCGTACGCGACGCCGCCCGCCGCCTCGTAGAGCCAGAACGCGATGACGGGAAGCTCCCGGCTCAGCCGGGCGTGGTGGCTCACCGGGTCGGCGCGGGCGGGAAAGGCGAGCAGGGCGTCCGCGCGACCGCGCCGGGCTTCGATGGCCATGCTGATGTCACGCGCTCCCGCGACCACGACCCGGTCCGGGAGAGCATCCCGCCAGGTTTCGAGCACCACCGCGCGCTGCTCGGCCGAGAGATGGGGACCACGTCCGGTGTGGGCCCACACGGCCACGCCGGCCACGGGCTGCGCCGCCATCCAGCGCGCGTACGCCCGCTGGGCCGACTCGTCGATCGCGGATCCGCGGAATGGGACGGGCACGGCAGGCACGAGGCCCCACCGCAACCGGTCCACGAGCGACGGCATCAGCGGCTCACCACGCGGAGCCACGGTGATGCTCGCGAACCCGGTCATCGTCCACGGAGGGCGCGGGCGTTCCCGCTCTCGATGGCCGCGCGATTAGCCGCGGAGAGCTCGAGCAGGTCGAGCTTCGCGCCCGCGCTCTCGGGAAGTCGCAGCGGCTGGCCGGTGCCGAGCACGAAGCGCTCGGCACCGATCGTGCCGAGTAGCGTCTGGAGATGATCCTCCGGCGGCCCCCAGATCCAGCAGATGTCCCACCAGAGGCGCGACGCCTCGCTCGGCGTCGAGCCGAAATGCACCTCTTCGATGAACGGCCGGTCGGCGTGGGTGATCAGCAGGCGGACGCGGGCATCGCTCCGGACGAGCGCCCGGACCGCGGCCGCCGGGAGCTCGGGCGCGTGATCGTGCGGGTGTCGCTGGCGGCCGTCCTCGAAGCGCACCGCGAGCGCCAGCGGCATGTCCGCCTCCCCGCAGGCGGCGACCAGCTGGCGCATGGCCGTCCCGGCGGGATCGATGCCGTAGAAGGTCGGGTCCGCCCGGACCGCGGGCGCGCCGGCATCCGCGGCGGAGCGCAGCGTGTCGCGCCAGCTCGCGAGCCCCGGATGCACCGCAGGGACGGCCTGGAGGCGCGCGTGCCGACGGACGCAGTCGACCAGCCAGGCATTGCCCTCGGTCGGATCACGCCAGAAGACGCCGGGCAGGTGCGTGACCCAGGCTTGGTCGAGGCCCGTCCGGTCCATCGCGGCCAGCAGCGCGTCGGGCGCGGTGCCGGGCACGCGACGGAACGGATACGAGCCGACGAACGCGTTGACGTCGATGCGCATCAATCGGCCGGAAAGGCGCCTGGAGGAAAGATGCCCGCGGCGTTGCGCCAGCGGACGAGCTCGAGCTCCCGAGCTCCGAGCAGATGCTCGAGGTAGCGCAGCTTGGCCCAGCCGGTCTCGATGGTCAGATCGCAGCCCCAGAGAAGCCGCCCGACACCGACCGCCTCGAGGCAGGCCTCGAGCATGCCGCCATCCACCCCACTGCCCGAGAGATCCACGTACACGTTGGGCAGGCTGCGCAGCACCGGCAGCGAGAAGAGCCAGTCGCCCCCGCCACCGATGTGCGCGAGCAGAAAGCGGACGGTCGGGTGCCGCTCGGCGAGCTCGCCGAGCTCGCGGGCATCGGAGGCCTCCTGCCCCGGATAGTCGCGCTGGCGGTGCTGCCAGACGTGTTGCAGGATGGGGACGCCGCGGTCGGAGGCGAGGCGGCAGATAGGATCCAGCAGACGATCGTTGGCCCGGCGGCTGGCCGCGAGCTTGATGCCGATCATGCCCCCGTCGAGGCAGCGCTCGATCTCCGCCAACGACTCGTCGGTGTAGTTCGGGTTGACGGCGACGTAGCCGCGCACGCGCGCCGGGTACTCGCGCTGCAGCGCAAGGAGGAAGTCGTTGGCGTAGCGCAGGTCGGGCAGCGATGGAAAGTAGGTGGGCGACGTCGCGCCCCAGCTGCCAAGGATCGAGGCGACGTGGATGGTGATGCCCACGCGGTCACCGGCACGCAGCCGGCTGGCGTTGCGATCCCGCCAGTCGGCGCGCGGCGTCCGGTCGTGCAGGAAGTGCGCGTGGACGTCGATGAGCACCCGGGCCTACCTCACGGCCTTCGGGCCCTCGTCGTCCGCTTCGTCGGGCGGTGTTGTGCCGCCGAGACCGACGTCGTCGGAACCACGGACCTTGAGCGAGAGATCGCGGGCCTCGGCTACTTCCTGCTCGACGACGCCGTTTTCATCGTCGACGTCGTCCAGATCGTCGACGGTCGGTTTTCTTGGGGACATGGTGCGCTCCCGTCGGATGTACACCTGCAGATCCGGGGCGCGACCGTCGCGCACCCGGGGTCGTCGAGGCAATCTAACGGGGTTCCACGGAGCGAGGTGAACGGTCGCGAGCGACCGCGTGCAGCGACGCGTCGAGAATGCCGAGGGCCGCCTCCACGGCGGCCTCATCGTGAGCGAGCGAGACGAAGTTGTAGGCACCGCGCTTGAACAGGAGACCGCGCCGCGCGGCCTCGACGGCGAGCGCGGCGCCGTCGGCCTCGTCATGGTAGAGAAGACAGCACATCTCCGGCAGTCCGGCCACACCGCGCACCAGCCGCCTGTGCCGATCCGCGAGCCGGAGCAGGCCGTCCATCAGGCGCGCGCCGACGCGCCCGAGGTGCTCGGGGACGCGCCGCGCGACGATCTCGTGGAGCGTCGCGCGGGCGGCCGCGAACGACACCCATTCGGTCGCGAGTGTGGACGAGATCCACGTGCGGCTCACCTTGGCCATAATGTCGGCCCGCCCGCCGACGGCCGCGAGCGGGAAGCCGTTGGCGATCGCCTTTCCCATCACGACGAGGTCCGGCCGGACGCCCCACCGCTCGCAGCCGCCCCCCACCGCCAGGCGCCCGATGGTCTTGATCTCGTCGGCAATGAGCACCGCGCCCACGCGGGCGCTCTCGTCGCGCAGGACGGACAACCACGCCGGATCGGGAGGCGCCAGGATCACCGGCTCGAATACGACCGCGGCGAGGGCATCACCCGCGCGGCGAATCATCTCGCGCGTGCCCTCGGCGTCATTGAACGGCAGCTCGGCATAGAGCGCCCGCGTGCTTTCCGGCACGCCGCGGCCCTCGCCCGTCTGACACCAATCCAGCCACCCGTGGTAGCCGCAGCCCAGCACCGCGTCGCGGCCGGTGGCCGTGCGGGCCAACCGGACCGCCGCCGCCATCGCCTCGGCGCCGGTCTTGAGGAAGCGGACCCGCTCGACCCACGGGATGAGGCGGCGGATCTCGCCGGCCACCTCCTCCTCGAGCGCGGGGGGGAGAGGCCCGACGACCCCGTCACGCACCGCCGCGACGGCGGCATCGGACACGGCCGGATGGCCATAGCCGAGCGCGACGGCGCCGAGCGCCATGACGAGATCGAGATACTCGCGACCGTCCGTGGCCCAGACGCGGCACCCGGCCGAGCGCAGCATCGCGCTCGGAATGCCCGGCACCTCGCCGCCGAACAGCGCATCGGGACGCTTGCTGCCCGTCGAGGTGACGCCCGCGACCGAGCCGGTCATCCGAGCTCCAACGTGCCGAGCGCCTCGGCGGACTGGCGATCACCCCGGAGATAGACCCACCCCGCGCCGCCGCTCCACACGAGCTGCCCCGCTCGGCGGAGCCGGTCCGGATGCATCTCGTTGATCAACAGGTCGAAGCCGAGCCGGTCGCCGCCCCGTGGGCCCCAGTCGGGCAGTCGGAGGCGCAGCGTCACCGCGTAGCCGGTCCCGGTCGCCTGCCACGCGCCGTCCACCATGTCGGCGCCGGCAGCGGTGCCGGAGATCGCCGAGACCCGGATGCGTCCCGCTTCATCCGCGAGGACGACCAGGAAGCCGTAGACCGGCCCTTCCGGGTCGAGCCGAAGGTACACCTGCAGCCCGTCCGCGTGGATGTCGTCCGGCTCGTTGTCGAGCCGGAGTGGCGGCGCATCGTCCGGACGCACGATCGCTTCCGCCTTCACGACGTCGACGGCAAGGTAGAGCGCGTCCTGATCCCAGTTGACCAGCGCGGTGGCCGAGAGCTCCTCGGGCCCCGGGTATGGCGCTTCGCTCCGCCGGTACTGGTCGTCGTAGTCGAGGCTCAGCGGAGCGCCGGCGTCGAACCCCTCGAGGCTGCCGCCCAGATCGGGCGGTGAGGCGACGTGGAGCGCGGTGCCGTGCGCGGGAGTGGGCTTGTTCATGTCGACCAGCGGGCCCGAGGCCGCGGCCGTGACCCTGCGCACCCCGCCGAGGCGCACGGTCCCCGAAGGCCCCGTGATCTGCCAGCCATTCGTCGCGGGCTCGTGCCGGTCCACGCCGGCCGTGGTCTCCACCTCGATGACCTCACCGGAGACGGTCACCGTCCGGAGCGTCGGCGTCTCGCTCGTGCTCTCGAGCGCGGCAATGACCCGGGCAGACCGAGTCCGCACGAGATAGCAGGCCGCCCGCCCCGCGCGCCCCGGCCTGGCGGGAACGCTCGCGCGGAGCAGATCGCCCTCGAACTTGAGGCACACCGTCAACGTGGCCCCCTCATCGGCGCGGACCCGAAGGAGGACCCCGGCATCCGTCGCTCCGGTGAACCGCTCGACTTGTTCGACGAACGGGTCGTCGAGCCGGTCCGCGCTCCATCCGCCGGGGGTCAGGACCTCGAGGGACCCATCCAAGTGCCAGGGAAGCTCGAGCGTTCGCGCTTCGGCCCCGCCGACCTCAACCACGTCGAGCAGGTACCTGCCGGCGACGAGCGTCCGGGTCAGATCGCCGTAGCGACCGCGGGTCCAGCTCCACTCGCCGGTTGCGCCCGGCTGCACATCGAACGCCTCGCACCGGGCGTCACCCGGCGGCTGCGAGCGACCGTCGAGCCGGGGAGCATTGTGCGCGAGGGTCGAGCGGTACCAGAAGAGGTCCCGGCTCACGTACGATCCCGTACCTGGGTCGGCGAGCCAGTGCCGCCCGTCGGCGAACAGCGTGAGATGCAATCGGTCGGGATGCCCGTGCCCTCCGCCGAAGCGACCGCACTCGAGGCTGGCGTAGCGCCGGCCGCTCCGCAGGATGGCCAGCCCCTGCTCCGCCATCAGCACCGAGCCCGGTGCCCACGGCGCGGCCTCGTCGGGCAGCGACGGCGCCATCTCCAACAGCGCCCACCACGAGAGATCGCGGCGCGAGCGGGTCGGGCCCGGAACCGGCTCGCCTGCCTCATGCAGGTAGGAATCGAAGGTCTGCGCCGGCGGTGCCGGCGAGGCGTAGAGCTCACGCAGCCACCTCCAGAGATCGGAGCCGGCGTCGCCGAGCCGCGCCAGCCCGACCTCCCAGAGCTCGAGGTACATCGGCTGCGCCAGCGACACGCCGAAGCGCGAATCCTTCCGCGCCGGAAAGGTGTGATCCGGCAGCGCCGTCAGCGCCGGCGCGCGCAACGCCGCGGCGAGTCGAGCGGTCAGCCGCTCGTCCTCGAGCAGCTCCACGCCGGCTTGTCGTGCCCAGCCCATCGCGGTGAGCTGTCCGCGCAGCGCGAAGAGGTGATAGTTCTCGCCCTCGTACCACATGCCGTCGTCCCCGAACCCCTGAAGCAGATGGACCAGCATTCCGCTCGAGCCCTGCACAGCGCGGGTGGCGAGCTCCTCGTCCTCGAACCAGACCGCGATGGCGGCCAGGGCAGCGTTGTGCCACGTCTGGCGGTTGGAGAGGCCTTCGTCGAAGTCACCGATCAGGTTCGCCGCCTCCTCGGCCACCACGCCGACGCCACCCGCGACTTCGCCGGGGAGCGCGCCGCTCTCCCGCAACAGCAACGCGGCCGCGAGGTAGTTGGTGATCCAGATGGACTCGAGGTAGGTGGAAAAGAACAGCCGGCTGGGCCCGAGGACGTTGTCGCGATTGGGATAGTCGAAGTAGGTCGAGGCATAGTCCCCGAGGATCGTGACCGCGCGCTCAGCCGCCCGCGCGTCGCGGGCCAGGCAGCCGAGCGCGGCGAGGGTGGCGGCGCGCTCGGCGAGCCACAGGTGCTGGTACCGTGCCCAGGCGCGATCGTGCCGCTCGCCGGTGAGCCGACGGTCGCAGCGAGGACAGCGGTGGGCGGTCGGGCTCCACGGATCGAACGTGAGGGAGGTCCCGTCCTCGGGACAGACCCCACCGTCGGTGGACAGAAGCGCCTTGTCCCTTGGGCAGACCGGCGTCCGCTCGAGCAACGGGGCGGCGCGCTCGGCGAGGCGCCGCGCCAGGGTGCCTAGATCCGCGGAGGTGCCGACCAGTTCCCGGCGGAGCTCGATGTCGGACGCCGTCAACATGCGTGCAGACCCCTGGCGGACCAGCGCACCGGCAGAACGGTCATGCCCATCGCTCGCGCCGCCGCCGCGGCGGGCTCGGAATCGTCCGGGCCGAGGAAGAACATGCACCCGCCCGCGCCGGAGCCGGCGGCCTTTCCCCCCAGCACACCATGCGTTCGCATCGCTTCGCCGAGTCGTTCCATGAGAGGTGTGCACATCGCGGGGTCGAGCGTCCGCTGGTGGGCCCAGTTCCGGTCGAGCAGGGCGCCGATGCGGGCGAGATCGCCCTGGCGGAGCGCCTCGGGCATCCGTTCGGCGACTTCCTTCAATCCGTGGAGCGCGGCGGTGACGGCGCGGTCGCCCTGCTCGTAGGCGTGCATCACGCGGCCGATCGTCGCGCCGGAGAAGTGCGACGCGCCGGTGTACACCAGCAGCATTCGGCGCTCGAGCGCGCCGAGCACCGAGGGATCCAGCGCCAGCGGCTCGACCGACGCTTCCGGATCCCGAAAGCCGAGCCGCAGAAACCCGCCGAACGCGGCGCTGAATTGGTCCTGGCGGCCACCGGGAATCCCCGCCTCCTGGCGCTCGAGTCGGCAGGCCAGCTCCGCGACGGCGCGCATGTCTCGCGTTTCCGCGCGGGCGGAGGTCAGCGCGCCCACCAGGGCCACGCCGAGCGCGCCCGAGCTGCCGAGCCCGGATCCCGGCGGCGCGTCGGATCGGGTGACGAGCGCGCACGGGCCGACCGGCAGCATTCGCAGCCCCGCCTGCAGCAGGGACAACGGCCCCTTCGGCGCGAGCTTCGACTCGTTCGCGACCTCGAGGCCCGCGCCCAGGTCCTCGGCCGTCAGCCGAAGACCAGCTCCACCGAGTCGCACCTCCGCATGGGCGCGGAGCCCGATCGCGGCGGAGATCACCACTCCGCCCTCGAGCGCGGAGTACGGCGGCACGTCCGTCCAGCCACCGGCGAAATCGAGCCGCACCGGGGCCGCCGCGCGGAAGACGCTCGTCACTGGTCCACCCACCAATCGTGCACCGTCGGCAGTTCTCCCCGAAGGTCCATGCGCACGCCGTGAACGCGCCGGTTCATCCCCTGCAATCCTCGCGCATGATAGAGGATCACCATCGGCACCGAGTCGGCCACCATCCGCTGCGCCGCCGCCGGATCCGTCGGGAGCGTCACGCCGGCGAGCGTCCCCAGCGAGCCAAGATAGGCCAGGCCGGCGTCACCCGACACGCCGACCACCGCGGCCTGGAAGTCGTGGGCCGGTCCATACACCCGGGCGAGGAAGGCGGACAGCTCCAGTTGGCGGATCGTCACGTCCATGCCCACCGCACGGAGCTGGGCCTGGACCATCTGCTCGAGCGGCGCCTCGCCGCTCCCGACGGTGAGCAGCTCGAAGCGGAGCGCCGCGCCGCCTTGGCTGGAGGTCGTGTCACGAGCCACCGGAACATAGCCAGGGAGCTCCGGCGGCACCGCCGCGCTCGACGGCGTCCCGAATCCATAGAGATAGCCCTGCACGATGGCACCGCGGTCCACCGCCGCGTCCAGCCGGCGACGCGCCTCGAGCGCGGCGAAGGGCGGTCGCCGGGTGTTGAGCGCGATGCCATACGTGAGCAGCAGCGGATAGCTCACGACCGCGAGCTGGGGATCGCGGGCCACGAACTGGGCGTGCGCGGGCTGAATCCCGGCGAAGTCCAGCTCGCCCGCGGTGAGGGCGGCCAGCTTGGTCGCAGGCTCGTCGACGACCACGATGATGAGGCGGCCGAGCTTCGGGGGACCGCCCAAGGCGGCCGGGAAGTTGGGATTGGCGGCGAACACCCAGCGGCGATTGGGCTCGTGGGCGACGAATCGAAACGGCCCGTTCCCGACCGGCGCCTCGTTCCACGCGGCCCGGCGCAGGCGATCGTGGGGAATGGTATCCAGGAGGTGCGCCGGCAGGATGGCGAGGTCGGTGAGCACGTCGGGAAACGTGGTCGGCGGTGTGGTGAAATGGAGCACGACCGTGGAATCGTCCGGCGCGCTCACGCGCTCGAGCGCCGAGAGCTCGGCCGCGCGGGGATAGCCGACGACGGGATCGCGCGCGGCGTCGAGCGTCCAACGCACGTCGCGCGCCGTCGTCGGCACGCCGTCATGCCAGCGGACGCCGGGCGTGAGGCGCAGCGTGACGCGCCGCCGGTCGACCGACCAGCTCCACGACCGCGCGAGATACGGCCGGGGCACCAGCGCCGAGTCGTATCGCGCGAGCGTCGTGAACAGGACATAGCGCTGCACCTGGCGCGCGAGGGGGTGCAGCGTGAGCAGGGCGTTGATGCTCTGGAGATCGGCGCCGGAGGCGAAGAGGACGGTCGCGCCCCGCCGGCCGGCAGCCGGTTGGCAGCCCGCGACCGCCGACAGGACCAACAGCAGAGCGGAGACGCAACGAGGCACGGCGAAAGGTAACCAC
Organism: uncultured Gemmatimonadales bacterium; assembly: GCA_963697755.1. Lineage (GTDB taxonomy): Bacteria > Gemmatimonadota > Gemmatimonadetes > Gemmatimonadales > GWC2-71-9 > CAVVWJ01. The sequence continues at coordinate 209,123 of CAVOPE010000007.1, forward strand.
GGCTGGCGTGACGAACCGGAGCCGGGGAGATTGCAGGCCATGCTCCTGCTGGCCCGCCGCGCCCTGAGCGGCCTCGGCGTCGTGCTCGGGGTCGTGACCCTGATGTTCGTCCTGCTCCGACTCGCGCCGGGCGATCCCGCGATGCTGCTGGTCGGCCCCGCGGCCACCGCGGAGCAGGTGGCGGCCCAGCGGCACGCGCTCGGGCTCGACCGGCCCATCGGCGCGCAATACGCGACCTGGCTTGGCAATTTCGCGCGGGGCGATTGGGGGACCAGCATCGCCACCGGACGGCCGGTCCGCGCCATGCTCGCCCAGGCGTGGCCCGCGACCGTTCGGCTGGTCGGGATCTCGCTCGTGCTGAGCTACCTGATAGGGATCGCGATCGGCGTGGTGCAGGCGTCGCGCGGCGGCCGGCTGGATACCGCGCTCTCGATCGCCACCGTGACGCTGTTCGCCCTGCCGGGATACTGGCTCGGCCTCATGCTGGTCATGGTCTTCACCTACCGCCTGCGGTGGCTGCCGGCGTTCGGCGCGGCCGGGTTCGACGCCGACTTCCTCCCCCCAGCGGCCCGCCTGGCGGACCGACTCCGCCATCTCGCGCTGCCGCTCGCCACACTCACCCTCGTCGGCCTCGGCGGCACCGCGCGGTTCGTCCGGGGCGCGATGCTGGACGTGGCCGGGGCGCCCTACGTGACGGTCGCGCGCGCCAAGGGGTTGTCCGAGACCCGGGTCACCCTCCGGCACGTGCTGCGGAACGCGCTGATCCCGGTGGTGACGCTCCTGGGGCTCTCGCTCCCGACCTTGTTCTCCGGCGCCGTGTTCATCGAGGCCGTCTTCGCCTGGCCCGGCGTGGGACGGGTGCTGGTCGAGGCCGTACAGGCACGCGACTATCCCGTCGTCATGGCCGCGACCGCGGTGAGCGCGGTGCTGGTCGTGCTCGGCAACCTGCTCGCGGAAGTCCTGGTGAGCTGGGCCGACCCGCGCACCCGATGACGAGGCGGCGCGATGCGCGGTGACGCGCGGCGCCTCTTCGCCGACCGCCGAGCGGCGGCCGGGGCGGCGGTGCTCGCGCTGGCGGTGCTGGCCGCGCTGCTCGCGCCACTGCTCGCGGGCGACCCGATCGCCCAACGCGAGGTGGTGGCCACGCGGTTTCTGCCGCCGTTCGCCACCGATCCCTTCGGCGCGTTTCACCTGCTCGGCACCGACCGGTTCGGCCGCGACGTCTGGGCCCGGGTGATCTACGGGGCACGCGTGTCCTTGGGCGTCGGCATCCTGGCCGTTCTGCTGTCGGTGGTGATCGGCGTGGCCGTCGGCGCGGTCGCGGGCTTCTGGCGCGGCTGGGTCGGCGTCGGGCTGCTCGGCCTCACCGATTTCGCGCTCGCCCTGCCCAGGGTGGTGCTGCTCCTGCTGCTCGCCTCGCTGTGGCAGCCGAGCGCGGGGTTGGTGATCCTGGTGCTGGGGTTGACCGGGTGGATGACCATCGCGCGACTGGTACATGCGGAGGTGCGCGGGCTGTCGAGTCGTCCGTTCGTCGAAAGCGCGGTCGGGCTGGGGGTCCCGGGACGCCGCATTCTGCTGCGTCACATCCTGCCCAACGCGCTCACACCCGTAATCGTCGCATCGGCGCTCGGGCTGGGGAACGCCATCCTGTTGGAGGCGGGACTGTCCTTCCTCGGGCTCGGCGTGCAGCCGCCGACGCCGTCGTGGGGGAACCTGATCGCATCGGGGCGGGACACCCTGATCAACGCCCCGTGGGTGGCCGCCGCGCCGGGGGTGGCGCTGGTGCTCGTCGTGGTCGCGGCGACATTGCTAGGAGACGCCGTGCGGGATCGGCTGGATCCGGGAAAGTGAGGGCGGGCGGAGCGGGCCTCCGCCAGCCTACTTCCCGATCCACCTCCTCACTCCCGCCACCTCGTCGATCCGCGTCTCGATGGCCGAAAGCGTCGCCGGCGCGTCGGCGCAGCCGCGGTCGTGCTCGACGCGCTTGGTGCGGCCGCTCGCGCGCACTTCGGTGATCACGGTGGGGAGGTCGGTCGCATAGCGCTCGCAGCCGGGGTCCCCGGTTCGATAGCTGTCGGCGAGATCGAAATAGCGGACGGTCTCCAGCTCGGCGAACAGGCTGTCGACCTGCGCGCGCGCCACGGTCGCGGTCGCGACGCCGGTGTCGGCGACGAAACGGCGGCCCTCGAAGCGGACGTTCCCGGCGCGATCGAGCGTGACGGTGTACACCGGGCAGGTGCCGAAGCAGGGTCCGCGCTCGAGGGTCACGCTTTCCATTTCGGTCGAGGCCTGCGGCGGCGACGGTGATGCGGTGTCAGCCGCGGGCCGCGGCGGCCGCGCGCATGCCGGTACGAGGCACGCCGCCCCGATGACCGCGATGCGCCACCCGTCCGTCATCGGCGCTGGACTCCGACGTGCACAGGGCGCCCGCCGACACCGGCCGAGAGCTGGACCTCGAGATCGTCCCGGTCGGTGACGATCTCGGCGCGACCTCCTCGCGCGAAGGCGAGGACGTGTCCGGTAACCGGGTCGCGCACCATCGCCATGGCGTGGGCGGCCGCATCCCATTCCACGGCCACGCGGTCGGGCGCGACGCGCGTCGTGCGCACCGCCATCCCATTCGTGCGGGGCGGCACGCCGCTCCTGGTCGCCGCGCGGAGCGAGACGGGGACGCGTCCCGGAATGGACAGGCGCACCTGGTTCAGCCGGGCCGCTCGTTCGGGTTGGAGCGGAACGGCGAAGGCGAAGTGGGCGTCGCCATGGGGGTCATCGGCGACCGGCGACGGGGTGAAGCTGAGGCCGAAGAGCTGTGAGCCGTCGGCGGCCGTGCCCTCGATGCGGTAGGCACCCATGCTCGCCAGGCTTGGACGGGTCACGATCTGGAATGCCGGCTCCAGCACGGGCTGACCGTTCACGATTCGTCCCCAGACCAGGAGACACGGCTGCATCGCCTGCGCGAAGCCCGCGGCGACGTCGGTCTCGGCGGCGCGGAAGTTCAACACGCCGGTGTACGTGTAGTCGCTGATCCACTCGTTGCTGCAGTAGCCCATCACATCCGACGAGGTCGGTGGCTTGAGGCTCTGCGCGGCGACGTCGAAGCCGTAGACACCGATCGTCCCGCCAGCGTACGGGTAGTGCGTGTCGGGATTCCCGGCGCCGCCGCACGGCGCATGACTCCGACCCCAATTGTGTCCCCATTCGTGGGCCGCCACCTGATCGGCCCCACCCTTGTCCCAGCCCAGCGCGGTGGCCCGGCCGACGTAGCCGATCCCCGCGATGCCGCTCGAGTAGGTCGGACTCAACACGCCGAAGTAGTATCTCGACCCGCCCTCGCTCACGCGGCGGCCGTCGAGCTCGCTCAGAATGGTCCCCCACGCACCGTTGGTGTTGTCCTTGTCTACCGCCGGCGCCGTCGTCGTCAGGGTGGGCCCCAGGTCGGCGTCGAAGGCGGCCAGCGGATGCATCCGCATCGTGGCGGTGAGGAAGGCGTCCTTGTTGCCCGCCGTGACATCACCGACCCGCCCGTTCGCGCTCTGCTTGATCGGGATCAGGCGGACGCTGAAGGTCGAGGTCGAGCGCACGTCCATGGCCAATGGTGTGCCCGACGCGGGAAACACGTTGTCAGTCTCGTCCGACTCGGAAACGGTGTTGGTCGGATCCACCTCGGCCTGGATCGTGAGGTTCGGCTGCACCAGCGCCTTCGGCACCGGCAGGTTCCACGACGAGCTCAGGCTACCCTCACCGGGCGTGAGCGGGACCGACACGCCCGGTGCCGGAATCGTCGACTCCGAGGCCAGCACGCCGCCCAGGTAGAACCGGACACGCACCGCCGGGGCGGCCAGGTTCGACTCACTGGCGGTCACGAAGACGCGAAGGTAGCCGTCGCGGTCCTTCACCAGGGGCACGGCGCCACCGTAGGTCTGGACGCTTTGGGTGAGGTACAATCCGTCGATTCGAAGGTTGAACCCGCTCGTGGCCACTTCGCTGTACGCGACGCTCGCCGATGCCGGCGCGACCTCCGAGACGGACACGTTCTGGCTGGTCACCGCAGGCTGATAGGCGTGTCCACCGGTGCTGACGGGTTGCGCGGTCACCGTGTAGCCACCGAGCGCGAGCCCCGAGATCGTTTCGGAGGCCGACACGCCGTGGGCATACCCCGCGGGCCCGGTGACCGTCACCGCCGCAACGGTGCCCGAGGGCAATCCCGTGATCGCGACCGCAAGACTGCCGGTGGCCGGGGGAGGCGGCGGTCCGCTGGGATCGCTGCCACCGCCGCAGGCGCAGATCACGGCGACAAGCACAGGAGACCAGCGGCGGATGCTCGGCATGCGTCCTTCCGGCGGAGGAGATGCAGTAATTAGCTCGGGGACGTCACAGCTCCGGCGATCTGCATCGGCGCGGCGAACCACGGGAGAGCCCGGGCGGGCGTGGCACCCCTGGTCGATCGCGGCAAGTCCAGATTCCCCTGCGAGTTGTCGGAAATCCCGGACCTCGGACGGCAATGGGAGCGGCAACTGGCGCGCCACCCGGGAGCCGGCCGGCGCGCGACGAGGCTAGCGCAAGCGCGGGGACAGCGAGATGGGCGAGATGGGAATGTAAGGTCGAGCGCGGTGCGTTGGCTTACACAGGTCAGGCGCGAGCGCCGGCCGGCTGCAGGCTGAAACGGGCCGCGCGGATGTGGGCCAGGAGGTGGATGCCGTCTGACCGAAAGCATGGGAGAAGATTGAGGTAGCCGCCGAGGTTCGCCACCATGCCGACCAGCAGCACTTCGCCGCCCATGGTCCGAAGCGAGGGCTGCCCCAACACTTCCCACCAGACGGCGAGCAGCAGCAACCCCACCAGATTGCTCAGCCCGCCGGCCGCCGAAATGACCGGGGCGCGCCAGGCCTCCGGCCCCCACTCGAAACGCCAGCGCCCGGCGATGATATCGCGGTAGCCGATGGCGCAGGCATCCTCGTCGAGCAGGTGCACGGCACCGAGAAAGGGCAGCAGCGCCAGGTGGACGCGACAGTTGCCGATCCGCCCGCGCCAGATAGTGGGGCCGACACCCAGCCGAATGCCCCAGATGCGCACGCCGACGAGCAGTGCAGCCACGGCATGCCCCAGCTCGTGGAACAGAAGCGCGATCCACGACCCCGCCAGAGCGACGAAAACTGGCTTGGACAGCGCGGCCATCGGCGCGGGATCGAAGGTGAGCCAATCGAGCTGAAGGTTCGGCAGCATCTCGGTACGGCCCCTCTTGTAGTTTGCAGTGTCGGACGCCAGCTTGCACGTTGCATCCGGTGCATCGTTTCCACTACTGCACCTTAGTTCAACTCCGGACCGGCGTGCCGGGTTCCATCTCACATTGTCGCGCGAAGTTTCCCACGTATCGTGAGCGTGGTCACATTGAACCACCGGTCGTTCCGTTCGCGAGGGCTTTGGAGATCTGATGGAAGAGCTCGCCACCCAGACCTACTGTCAGCGCGCTGCCCTGGAACTCGCGGCGCTCCTCACCCATCAACGCCGGCCTCGCGGGCGGCAGCGGCACGACTCGGCCCTGCTGCGGCGTTTCATCACCGATGTTCTGTCCCAGGGACCCGCGGCCGAACGGTTGCAGAGTGGACCGTGGTTCGTGGGAACGCGCCCGCTCAGGAAGCCCGGTCGTGGCGGACTTCCCTTCATCCCGCTCGTCCAGCGCGGGCAGACGGTCGTTATGGTGTCGACGCCGCAGGAAGCCGAAGAGCTCGTGGCATTCCTCAACTACTGCGGAATGGACGAATTCACGGATCGTTAACGCTCGGCGGTGTGGTTTTCGTCGCCCTCGCTTGACCGGCCTCGCGTGAACTCCTACGTTGGGCATTCAGCCTCACAGTGAAACGCATACCCGGCGAAAGCCGGGGACGCAAAGCCACGGGTCCTCGACGCTCGCGACGATGAGTTGCCGCGACCTCACGACCGCCGAGCTGCCGCACGGCCCGTTCGCTTCGTGCACGCGAACGTGCCGGGGCGAGTATTGCACGTTCCTCAACTCGAGCGTGGAGGGACCGGACATGAGACATCTGGTTTCCAGCTGGAGGCGCGTGGCGGGTGTCGTCGCGGTGGCACTGGCCCTGGGGGCCTGCAGCGACGACAACAGCAACACCGGGGTGGGACCGGACGGCAGCCCGAATCTGCCGACGCACGATCAGCTCAAGGCGGCGCTCGACAAGGCCCAGGCTGAGGACAACAAAGGCTTCGGTCTGGACATGTGGGCCACCGTCGTCGACCGCAGCGGCATCGTCCGCGCCATCGCGTTTACGGGGGCCAAGGAAGGCGATCAGTGGCCTGCATCGCGCGTCATCTCGGCGCAGAAAGCGAACACCGCCAACAGCCTGAGCCTTAATGGCCTCGCGCTCTCGACCGCGAATCTCTACAGCGCGGTCCAGCCGGGCGGCAGCCTGTTCGGGCTGCAAGAGAGCAACCCCGTCAACATCGACGCGGCGTACGGCGGCAACGCGGATGAATACGGGACCACCAGCGACTTCATGATCGGCAAGCGGATCGGCGGCGTGAATGTGTTCGGCGGCGGGGTCGCGCTGTATGACGCCAGTGGCGCCGTCATCGGTGCGGTCGGCGTCAGCGGCGACACCTCGTGCGCGGACCACAGCATTGCGTGGAAGGTGCGGGACTACTTGCTCGTGGGTCCCAACAGTGATGCCGCGTTGGACTACGTGCCGGGCGGCGTCGATCCCGCGAGCGGCCTCGACAACATCGTCTTCGACATCGACGCGAACGGCGTCAGCCCCAGCGGCTGGGGCCACCCGACGTGCCCCCTCGTAGCGGCTGAGGTAATCGCCGAGGGCCAAGCGCTCCCGACGACTAACCCGGTGAGCACGCTGATCCCGTAGTTCCTCGAGCGGCCGGTCCCGCGGAGCTTCGCGGGACCGGCCGGTCTCCCGCCCCGCACCTCCATCGATCTCATTCAGTCGGGAATGGTTCACCGCGACCGCGCGGCAGCGGCGCGCGCCGCGTCCTTCGCCAGGTGCCGCCGCCGGGCGGATGGCAGCTTGGAATTGCTTGCCCAGGGCGAAGCGATGGATGTCCGATCAGGCCGGCGTGTCGGGACCGCTCGCCGGCAGCATCGCCTGCAGTCGGTCGACCAGCTCGGCCTGGGCGGGATTCACGTGCGTCCTCGCGGCGTCCAGATCGAACCACGCGCAGCGGTCCACCTCGGGGTACGTGATCCTGCGGCCGGAGCCCGGGGGCCATTCGCTCGAAGTCGTGTTGCTCACGACGCGAGCGGGATCCGCGTCACCCTCCCACGCCCAGGCATGGACCACCTTGCCGGCCTTCTGGCGTACGCTGCCGAGCGTGAGAAACGGGCCCTGCGGAACGATGCCCGTCTCTTCCTCGAACTCGCGCCGTGCTGCGTCGAGCAGCTCCTCGCCTTCATCCACCACGCCCTTGGGAATGGTCCAGGCACCAGCCTCGCGGTCGCGCCAGAATGGGCCGCCCGGATGGGCGAGGAACACCTGCAGATCCCCTTGCCGGCGCCGGTAGAGCAGCAATCCGGCACTGAGGTTCGGGCGGCGGGGCCGGCGGGCCGACTCGCTCAATGCGCGTCCGCCGGGGCGCGGCTCTCGCCGCGAGGCTTCCGGAGCAGAAGGATGGCCGGCGACACGACCAGGAAGCAGAGCAGCAACAGCATCCACGCGTCGTTGTAGCTCAGCATCGAGGCCTGGCGCATCACCTGCTGGTCAAGCAGGGCGAGCGCGGCCCGATGGGCCGCCTCGGGCCCATAGCCGTGCGCGATGAGGTTGCCGGTGATGGTCTGCACCCGCTCGTCCACCAGCCGCTGGCCGGGATAGACGTTTGCCATCAGGTCCACGCGGTGGATCTGGGTATGGACGGTGATGAACGTGGCCAGGATGGCGATCCCGAACGAGCCGCCGAGCTGCCGGGCGAGGTTGATCAGACCCGCGGCCTGCTGCGCCTCGCTGGGCTTGAGGCTGGCGTAGGCCACGTTGTTGATCGGGGTGAAGAGAAAGCCCAGACCGGCGCCGCGGACGATGAGCGCCAGGCGCACGTCCGGCTCGCCGGCGTTGGTCGTGAGGTGCCCCAGATCCCACATCGAGACGACGAAGATGGCGACGCCGAGGGCGATGAGGACTCGCGGATCCACCAGCGGACGAGGTCCGTTCAGCAGCCGGCCGCAGATCAGCGCCGTCACGGCCGTGGCGAGGCCGCCGGGCAGGAGTGCCAGGCCGGTCTCGGTCGGGGTGAAGCGGAGCAGGCTCTGGGTGAACAGGGGAAAGATGAAGACGCCGCCGTAGAGCCCGAACCCGAGCGCCACGAACAGGAAAATCGAGGCCGCCAGCTGGCGGTTCCGGAGCACACGGAAGTTCACGATCGGATGCTTGTTCCGCGGGGTCAGCTCCCACCAGACCATCGTCACCAGACAGACGCCGGCCACGATCGCCAAGCGCAGGATCAGGGGGTCGTTGAACCAGTCGTCCTGGTTGCCTTCCTCGAGCACGTACTGCAGCGAGCCGAGCCCCACGGTGAGCAGGGTGATGCCGAGCCAGTCCACCGCGCCGGTGTGCCGCCGCTGGCCGGGCGGATCCTTGAGAAACGTGGTGACCAGGAACGTCGACACCATCGCGATCGGCACATTGATGAAGAAACACCAGTTCCAGCTGTAGTTGTCCGTGATCCAGCCGCCGAGCGTCGGGCCCAGCGTGGGTGCCACGATGATGCCGAGCAGGAACACGGCCTGGACCAGTCCCTGTTGCTCGCGGGGGAAGATCTGCCGGATGGTGGCTTGCGCGGTGGAGAGCAGCGCGGCCCCGCCGGCGCCCTGTACGATACGCCAGATGACGAGCTCCACCAGGGAATGCGACGTGCCGCAGAGAAAGGAGGCGATCGCGAACAGGATGATCGATGCGGTGAGGTATCGCCGGCGCCCGAACCGTTCGGTGAAGAAGGCCGTCATCGGCAGGACGACGACGTTGGAGAGGATGTAGCCCGTGCTGACCCAGCTGATCTCCTGCTGGGTGGCCCCCAGATTCCCGGCCATCTGCGGAAGCGCCACGTTCACGATGGTGGTGTCGAGCACCTCCATGATCGCCGCGGTGATGAGACCGAGCAGGATAATCCAGCGGGACGCGCCCACCCGCTCGTGGTCGCCGGTCTGGATCGCCGGCGGGGGGGCCTGCTTCGTCGTCTTCGCCGCATCCGTGGTCACCTGCGCTCCGCCGAAGTGCTCATCCGGCGAAAGCTAGCTGGTCCTAACGCATGCCGAGGATCCTTGCGGCAACGGCTACGGTGCCTCAGCTCGCCTTCCACGCACCGAGCAGTCGGCGGACCACGATCAGCTCGCCCACATGGTACGCGGCGTGGTCGATCGCCAGCAGGATCTCCCGCAGGTACGTCTGGCCCGTGCCGTGGGGAATGGTGGCCGTCGGATCGATCGCCGGGTCCCGCACCAGGGCCTGGAACGCCGCGCGGTCCTCCCGGTACCGACGTAGGCTCGCTTCCCAGGCCGCGGCCGACGGCGGCGCCGGCGACTTCGGCCAGTAGTCGGCCGGCCACGAGAGCTCCTCGTATTTGGGGTTCCGGCAGAAATCGAGCAGGTCGTGCTGGGTAATCCGGAGGTGCTCGACGAGCTGCCACGGCGAGTAGGGCAAACCAGCGGGCGCCCGACCGCGGAGGTCCTCCGGCAGGTCGGCCACGGCGTCGTCGAAGGTGGGGTGCGCCTCGTGCCACGCGAGGACGCGGGCGAGGTGGTCGCGAACGGCGGAATCGGTCTCGGGCATACGGTACCTCCTGGGGCGCCGGCTTGCGCTTCGGCGTTTATTCGGGTACTGTGGGGAGGCTTTGGCTGAGGAGCTTTCCATGCTGCGGGTCCCGGATCTCGAGCAGAAGCTCGACACCCTCATGTCGCTCGCGGCCGACGACCGCGACGGTCCCCCACCCCGCCTGCGTCAGGCCAGAACGGTCGGTGCGCTCGGCCCACTCAACATCAGGCGCCTGCGATCGCGCGGGCCGGGCGAAACCCGGCTCCTCCGGATACTGATGACGAACGCCTGCAGCTACAACTGCGCCTACTGCCCGATGCGCCGCGATCGGGAGCTGCCCCGGACGCTGCTCAAGCCGGCCGAGCTGGTCCGGATCTTTCTCGGAGCCCTGCGCCGAGGCTGGGTCGACGGGCTGTTCGTCACGACCGGCATCCCGAGCAAGCCGGTCAAGGTGATGGACGACCTCATCACCGCCCTCGAGCTGCTGCGCGAGACCCACGGCTTCCGCGGGTACATCCACGTGAAGCTGGTCGCGGGCGCTGAGGTCGCCCAAATCGAGCGGCTCACGTCCCTCGCCAGTCGGGTGTCGCTCAATCTCGAGGCGCCGTGCGGCCAGAGCCTGACGCAGATCGCGCCCGAGAAGAGCCTGCCGATCGCGCTGGAGAACCTTGAGCGCGTGCGTGCGCTCGTGACGCTGGAACGGGCCGAGCGCGCGCATGGCAAGCCGATCGACGCCCTGCACCCCGGCGGGGGGGCGGGCATGACGGTGCAGTTCGTCGTCGGCGCCACGCCCGATACCGACAAGACGCTGATCGACACCGTGGCCCGGCTCAAGACCGGCGGCGGGATCCACCACACGCACTTCAGTGCGTTCCGCCCGATCGTGGACACGCCGATGGAGGACGTACCGGCAGCACCGGCGCTCCGCGAGCATCGCCTCTATCAGGCCGACTACCTCCTGCACGACTACGGATTCACAGCCGACGAGGTAGTCTACGAGCCCTCGGGCAACCTGCCCCTCACCGTCGATCCCAAGACCGCCTGGGCGCTGGCGCACCCCGACCGCTTCCCGGTGGAGGTGGCGCGGGCGGGATACGACGAGCTGGTGCGGGTGCCGGGCGTCGGCCCCGTCGCGGCACGGCGCCTCGTGGCCGAGCGGCGCGGGCTCACCCTCCGGACCCTGCGCGACCTGCGCGGGCTCGGGGTGGTGACGACCCGGGCGGCGGGCTTTCTCACGCTGCGTGGCCGCCGGCTGCAGACGACGCGCTGGACCGAGCAGCTCGGGTTCTGGGCGCCGGAAGACGAGGTGGGGCGGCATCATCTGCGGTACGAGGTGAGTCCGGGAACGTTCCGGTAGGGGCGAGCAGCGCGTGGGGCGGCTTGACACAGTCAGATAGTTCGATAATCATTGAACTGTGAATACGCGACCCCGTGTCCGGCTGACCAGCCGGCAATTCGAGCTGATCGCGAAGGCGCTCGCCGATCCCCGGCGTATGGCGCTGCTGGAGACCATCGCCGGCGAGGCCGAGTGCCCGTGTCAGCGGTTGCGCGACCAGTTCCCCGTGTCGAAGGCCACCATCTCCCACCACATCAAGGAGTTGGTGCGCGCGGGCCTGGTGGACGCCCACAAGGAGGGGCAATACCTCCACTGCGAGGTGCGCCGCGAGGTGCTGGCGGCCTACACGGCCGAGCTGCTGCGCCGGGTGAGCGCCAACGGGCGGCTGAGCGCGTAACTCCGTCAGGATGCGAAGCGTAGCGCCGTGGTTCGACAAAGGTGTTAGACGGTTGTAAAACCATCGTAACAGCCGACCGGCCCCGCAGGGGGCCGCTCGCTCTCTGGGAGGTTGGCATGCGGTACCGGTCGCTCACGCAGATCACGGTCCTGGGCCTCGCTGGCTCGCTCGTCGGCTGCAAGGCCGCCCCGCCAGCCGCCCCTCCGCCGCCGGCCGTGACCGTGGCCCCCGTCCTCGAGCGCGACGTCGCCGAGTGGGACGAGTTCAGCGGCCGGCTCGAGGCCGTGGATCGGTCGAGATCCGGCCCCGCGTCTCGGGCTACATCGAGCCGGCTCACGTTCCAGCGAGGGGCGCGAGGTTCGCAAGGGCGAGGTGCTGTTCGAGATCGACCCGCGGCCCTACCAGGCCGAGCTGGATCGCGCGCAGGCCCAGCTCGAGCAGGCGCGCAGCGCCGCCGCGCTGGCCGCAGCGCGAGGTGGCTCGCGCCGAGAAACTGGTGAACGTGCAGGCGATCTCGCGCGAGGAGTTCGACAACCGGACCAGCGCGCAGGCCAACAGCGCGGCCGCCGTGCAGGCCGCGGAGGCCGCCGTCGAGACGGCTCAGCTCAATCTCGAGTGGACCGCGGTGCGCTCGCCGATCGCCGGCCGCGTGAGCCGCGCCGAGGTGACCGACGGCAACCTGGTGCAGGCCGGACCGCCCGACGCGACCCTGCTGACGACGGTGGTCTCGCTCGATTCGATCTATCTCTACTTCGACAGCCGACGAGCAGACCTACTTGCGTACTCCGGGCGTGCCGTCGCGGCGGGCACCGAAGCTGGCGCGACGCGCGTTCTCCGGTCTACCTCGGGCTGGCCAACGAGACCGGATTCCCCCACGAGGGCCGGCTGGATTTCGTCGACAACCGGCTCGATCCGGCCAGCGGCACGATCCGCACGCGCGCGATCTTCTCCAACCGCGACCGCCGGTTCACGCCGGGGCTGTTCGCCCGGGTGAAGCTCGTGGGCAGGCAAGAGCGTGCCCACGCTGCTGGTGCGCGACGCGCGCCATCGGCACCGACCAGGACCGCAAGTTCGTGCTGGTGCTGGCCAAAGGCGACAGCCTCGAGTACCGCCCGGTCGAGCTCGGCCGCCTGTTCGACGGCCTCCGCATCGTGCGGAAGGGCGTCGAAGCCGGCGACAAGGTCGTCGTCAACGGGCTCAGCGGGTGCGGCCCGGGGTGAAGGTCACCCCGACCGTCGTCGCGATGGTGCCGGATTCGTCCACCACGCGGGATTCATCGACCGGGCGGGATACCGCCGCGGCCGCCGTCGCGGAGCGCTGAGCCATGCATCTCTCCCGCTTCTTCATCGACCGGCCGATCTTCGCGGCCGTGCTCTCGATCGTGATCTTCATCGCGGGCGCTGATCGCGATGTTCGCGCTGCCGATCAGCGAGTACCCCGACGTCGTGCCGCCGTCGGTCGTCGTCCGCGCCGATCTACCCGGGCGCCAACCCCCGGACGCTCGCCGAGGCGGTCGCCACGCCGCTCGAGGAGCAGATCAACGGCGTCGAGAACATGCTCTACATGTCGTCGCAGGGGACGTCGCGACGGCGTCCTGACGCTGACCGTGACCTTCCGCGTCGGCACCGACGTCGACCTGGCCCAGGTGCAGGTGCAGAACCGGGTGAGCCAGGCGCTGCCCCGCCTGCCCGAGGAGGTGCGCCAGCTCGGCGTCACGACCGTCAAGAGCTCGCCCAACTTCACATGGTGGTGCACCTGGTCTCGCCCGACAACCGCTACGACACCGTCGTACCTGCGCAACTACGCGCTCCTCCAGGTCAAGGACGTGCTCGGCGCGCATCCCGGGCGTCGGGCCAGGTCCAGGTGTTCGGCGCGCGGCGACTACGCCATGCGGGTCTGGCTGGATCCCGGACAAGGTGGCGGCCCGCGGCCTGACCGCCGGCGACGTGGTGAGCGCCATCCGCGAGCAGAACGTGCAGGTCGCCGCCGGCGTGGTCGGCGCGCCCGCCGATGCCGGGCCGGTGGACTACCAGCTCACCGTCAACGCCCGGGGCCGCCTGACTCGACGAGGAGCAGTTCGGCGACATCATCATCAAGACCGGCGCCGACGGCGAGATCACGCGGCTCCGCGACGTGGCGCGCGTCGAGCTCGGCCGCCGGCGACTACGCGCTGCGCTCGCATGCTGGACAACCAGGACGCGGTGGCGCATCGGCATCTTCCAGGCGCCGGGGTCGAACGCGCTCCAGCTCTCCACCACCGTGCGCGAAGACGATGGAGGAGCTCAAGAAGAACTTCCCCGAGGGCGTGCGAGTACCGCGATCGTCTACGACCCGACCATCAACGTGCGCGACGGCATCCGCGAGGTCGTCAAGACGCTGTTCGAGGCGATCCTGCTGGTGGTGATCGTGGTGGTGCTGTTCCTGCAGACCTGGCGGGCCTCGATCATCCCGCTGGTGGCGGTGCCGGTCTCGATCGTCGGCACGTTCGCGGTCCTGCTGGCGCTTCGGCTTCTCGATCAACACGCTGTCGCTCTTCGGGCTGGTGCTCGCCATCGGCATCGTGGTGGACGACGCCATCGTCGTGGTCGAGAACGTCGAGCGCGAACATCGAGGCCGGACTGTCGCCCCGGGACGCGACCTACCGGGCGATGGAGCGAGGTCAGCGGGCCGATCATCGCCATCGCGCCTGGTGCTGTGCGCCGTGTTCGTGCCGGTGGCCTTCGTCAGCGGGCTCACCGGACAGTTCTACCGCCAGTTCGCGCTGACCATCGCGTTCTCGACGGTGATCTCGCGCGATCAACTCGCTCACGCTGAGCCCGGCGCTGAGCGCGATCCTGCTCAAGTCCGCGCGAGGCCCCGCCCGACCGCCTCACCCGCGTGCTGGACCGCATGCTCGGCTGGATCTTCCGCCCCTTCAACCGGGCGTTCAAGCGCGGCTCGCAACGCTACGGCACGACGGTCGCCAGCATCATGCGGCGCGGCGGCGTCGTCGCTCGCGGTCTATGCCGGTGCTCGTGGCCCTCACGGTCTTCGGCTTCCAGCAACGTGCCGAACGGCTTCGTGCCCACCCAGGACAAGCAGTATCTGGTGGCGTTCGCGCAGCTGCCCGACGCGGCGACGCTCGATCGCACCGACGCGCGTGATGCGCGAGATGGCCGACATCGGCCGGAAGCAGCCGGGCGTCGCAGAACGCGGTGCAGTTCCCGGGCCTGTCGATCAACGGCTTCGTCAACGCGCCCAACGCCGGCATCGTGTTCTTCACGCTGAAACCCTTCGACGAGCGCCACGGGCAAGGATGCAGTACGGCCTGAACATCGCCGGAGCGCTCAACGGCAAGTTCTCGGGCATCCAGGACGCGTTCGTGGCCGTGTTCCCGCCACCGCCGGTGAACGGGCTCGGGCCAGGTCGGCGGCTTCAAGCTGCAGCTCGAGGACCGCGCAGGGCTCGGCGAGACGGCGCTGAACGACGCCACTCAGGCGCTGATCGGGCGGGCGTACCAGACGCCGGAGCTCGCCGGCGTGTTCTCCGGGCTACCGGGTCAACGTGCCCCAGCTCGAGGTCGACGTGGACCGCGAGAAGGTGAAGCAGGAGGGCGATCTCGCTGACCGACCTGTTCCAGACGCATGCAGGTCTATCTCGGCTCGGTCTACGTCAACGACTTCAACCGCTTCGGGCGTACGTATCAGGTGAAGGTCGCAAGCGGACGCCCCGTTCCGGGCCACGGCCGACAACATCGCCCAGCTCAAGGTGCGGAACGCCCAGGGCGAGATGGTGCCGCTCGGCTCGGTGGTGCAGGTGAAGGAGTCGCACGGGCCGGACCAGGGGCTGCGCTACAACGGCTACCCCGCGGCCGACATCAACGGCGGCCCCGCGCCCGGGGTCAGCTCGGGCCAGGCGGAGGCGGCGATGGAGCGGCTGGCGGCGGAGGTCTTGCCCAACGGTATCGGCTACGAGTGGACCGACCTCACCTATCAGCAGCGGCTGGCCGGCAACACCGCGATCTTCATTTTTCCGCTCTGCGTGCTGCTCGTCTTCCTGGTGCTCGCGGCCCAGTACGAGAGCTGGTCGCTGCCGCTGGCGGTCATCCTGATCGTGCCGCATGTGCCTGCTCTGCGCCATCACCGGCGTGTGGCTCACCAAGGGCGACAACAACATCTTCACCCAGATCGGGTTCCTGGTGCTGATCGGGCTGGCGTGCAAGAACGCCATCCTGATCGTCGAGTTCGCGCGCGAGCTCGACAGCAGGGCCGATCCGCGGTGGAGGCCGCGCTCGAGGCCTGCCGCATCCGGCTGCGGCCCATCCTGATGACCTCGTTCGCCTTCATCATGGGCGTGCTGCCCCTGGTGTTCTCCAGCGGCGCGGGCGCCGAGATGCGTCACGCCATGGGTGTCGCTGTGTTCTCGGGCATGCTCGGCGTGACGTTCTTCGGGCTGATGCTGACGCCGGTATTTTACGTGGTCATCTCGAAGGTGATCGAGCACCGCCGGCGTCCGGAGCCAACCATACCGACCGAGCGGGACGCCCGGGAGACGATCCATGCATAAGCGGACTCTCGCGTGGGTCGTGCTGGGGCTCGCCGCCTGCGGCGCGCCCGGCTACCGCCCCTCGGACGTGCCGGTCCCCCAGTCGTTCCGGGAGACGGCGGCGGATACGTCAGCCCCGGCGCCGCAACCGGCCGCGCCGGCGGACTCGGCTCGGGTGCCGAACGCCGGCCAGGGCGCGCAGCGCGCGGACATTACCGTCGACCAGGCCACCTTCTGGCGTGCCTTGGCCGATACCACGCTCGACCGCCTGATGGGCGAGGTGCTGCGGGCCAATCTGGACGTGCGCTCGGCCGCGGCGCGAGTCCGCGGGGCCCGAGCCGCCCGGACCGAGACGGCGCTCGACCTGGCACCGACGGTGACCGTCGCCGGCAGCTACACCCGGCAACGGATCTCCGGCGCGGCGTTCCCGATCGGCGCCGGCACCTTCCCCGACCAGGACATCTGGGACGCCGGGTTCGACGCTTCGTGGGAGCTCGATCTATTCGGGCGCATTCGCCGGAGCGTGCAGGCGCAGGATGCTCTGGTGGGGGCGGCCAGCGAGGACCTGCGGG
This sequence comes from uncultured Gemmatimonadales bacterium, assembly GCA_963697755.1. Lineage (GTDB taxonomy): Bacteria > Gemmatimonadota > Gemmatimonadetes > Gemmatimonadales > GWC2-71-9 > CAVVWJ01. Next base: position 225,710 of record CAVOPE010000007.1, read on the forward strand.
ACGTGCAAGTCTCGCTGTCGGCGGAGCTGGCGCGGACCTATTTCGAGCTTCGCGGCGCCCAGGAGCGCCTGGAGGTCGCGCGCCGGAACGGGGAGAACCAGCGTCGGACGCTGGAGGTGACCCAGCAACGGCTCGACGCCGGTCGGGGCACCGCCTTCGACACCGAGCGCGCGCGCACGCAGCTCGGCTTCACGCTGGCGTCGATCCCGGATCTCGAGGCGCAGGTGGCGTCGGCGCAGTATCAGATCGGCGTGCTGGTGGGCCGGCCGCCGGCGCAGGTGGCCGAGGAGCTCTCCAGCTCCGTCGCGATCCCCGCGCTGCCCGCCGAGGTTGCGGTCGAGAGCCCGGATTCGCTCATCCGCCGGCGCCCGGACGTCTCGGCCGCCGAGCGCCAGGTGGCGGCCGAGCGCGCGTTCGTCGGCGCCGCGAAAGCGGACTATCTGCCGCGCGTCACGGTGGGCGGGAGCGCCGGCACTTCCGCGGCCGAGTTCAGCGGCCTCGGGGACGATGGTACGCTGCGCTACTTCGTGGGACCGGTCATCTCCTGGCCTGCGCTCAACCTGGGCCGGGTCAAGGCCCGGGTGGACGCCAACCAGGCGCGGGCCGCGGAGGCCGAAGCGCAGTACTCACAGACGGTGTTGCGCGCGCTGCAGGAAGTGGAGACGGGGCTGAACCGGTATCGCACGTCCCGGGTACGGGTGGAGCGGATCGGTGACGCCGCCGCCGCCAGCGCGCGCGCGGCCGACCTGGCTCGGCTCCGCTTCGAAGGCGGCGTGGCGGACTTCCTCCAGGTGCTGGACGCCGAGCGGACCCAGCTCGACGCGGAAGATCAGCTGGCACAGGCGCACACCGACGCCGCCACGTCCTACGCGGCGCTGTTCAAGGCGCTCGGGGGCACCCCGCTCGAGCGCGACGCGGGCACGCGCTAGCGGGCACGCGCTAGGGGATAGCCCGCACCACCCCACCGTCCACCCGGAGCGCGGCCCCGGTCGTGGCCGACGCCCGGGCGCTGCAGACGTAGGCGATCATCGACGCGACCTCGTCGGGAGTGGCGAAGCGCTGGAGGATGGACGAGGGACGGGCTGAGGCGAAGAAGCTTCGCTCTACGGTCGCGGTATCCGTGCCCTCGGCCGTCGCGAGGTCGGCGACGAACGTCCCCACCCCCTCGGACGCCGTTGGGCCAGGCAGCACGCTGTTCACCGTGACGTTGGTGCCTGCCAGCGTTTCGGCCAGCCCGCGCGCGATGGCGAGCTGCGCGGTCTTGGTCATCCCGTAGTGGATCATCTCGGTCGGGATCTGCAGCGCCGACTCGCTCGACACGAACACCACCCGCCCCCAGTTCCGCTCGCGCATGCCCGGCACGTAGTGCCGGCTGAGCCGCACGCCGCTCAGTACGTTGGTCTCGAAGAAGCGGAACCAGTCCGCGTCGGGGATGGCCTCGAACGGCTTCGGCTCGAAGATGCCGACGTTGTTCACCAGGATGTCCACCGCCGGCACCCGCGCGACGAGCGCCGCGCACCCCTCCGCCGATCCGAGGTCCGCCGCGACGCCCTCGACCTCGGCCCCCGGAACCGCGGCGCGAAGTTCCTGAACCGCCTGGTTCACCCGCGCGTCGGTGCGCCCGTTCACGACCACCCGCGCGCCTTCGCGGGCCAGCGCGCCCGCCGCGGCGAGGCCGATCCCCGCGGTCGAGCCGGTGACGAGCGCGCGTTTCCCCTCGATACCAAGATCCACGGTGAGCCTCCTGCCGCATCCTAAGCGGAGCCGGCGCGGCAGTCCACGCACCGGGTGGTGAAACCGACCAGGCTCGCAGCCGTAGAGCGGGACGACCCCCATCCACCCGCGCGCCAGGAGACTTCCGTGCTAGCGACCTGCGCTGCCCTCCTCATCGCCGCCGGCCTCACACCGCCATCCGACCAGCCACCCGGGTCGCGCGGCGCGCTCACCCCCGGCGTCCTGGCCGTGACCAACGTGACGGTGATCCCGATGACGTCGCCAGACAGCGTGCTGCGCGATGCCACCGTGGTGGTCCGCGACGGCCGGATCGAAGCCGTCGGCAGCACCGCGACCGTGCGCGTGCCACGAGGCGCGCGGCGGATCGATGGGCGCGGCAAGTACCTCGTGCCGGGCCTGGCCGACATGCACGTGCACCTCTACTCGGACGACGAAACTCCCGACTCGCTCGCCGGCGACGAGCTCGGCGTCATGATCGCGAACGGCGTGACCGCGATCCGGCTCATGATCGGCACGCCCGAGCACCTCGTGCTCCGCGCCCGGATCGAGCAGGGCCGCCTGCTGGGACCCCAGCTCTGGGTGGCGAGCCCGCAGCTCATCGGCACGGAGAGCGCCAATGCCCGCGTCGTCAGCACCCCGGATCAGGCACGCGCGGCGGTGAAGGAGGTGGCGGATGCCGGGTACGACTTCGTCAAACTGACGACGGACATCACGCCCGAGGTGTACGACGCGGTGGTCGCGGAGGCGGCGCGGAACGGCATCCGGGTCATCGGCCACGTGGACCCGCGGGTGGGGGTCGCGCGAGCGCTCGCGGCTGGTCAGCACATCGAGCACCTCGACAACTACCTGGAATCGGTGCTGGCGGACTCCGCGCCGATGCGGGAGTCGGTGTCCGACCTGGGCGTGTTCTACCCGGTGCGGTGGGAGAGCCTCGACTTCGTGGACGACGGCAAGGTCGAGCGGATCGCCGGTGCAACTGCGCGGGCCCGCGTCTGGACCACGCCCACCCTGACGATGTTCAAGCAGGCGTTCGGATTGGGCCAGACGGACGAGGAGATTCGCTCCCGGCCCGACTGGGGGATGATGCCGGCGCCGGTGCGCGACCTCTACCTGAAGGCACGGAAGAACTACTGGGCCAAGGCGCCGACCGAGGCACGGCGGATGCGCTGGATCGCCGTACGGAACCGCCTGGTCAAGGCCATCGCCGACTCGGGCGGCCGCATCATGGCAGGCTCGGATACGCCCGAGTGGTTCCTGGGCTACGGCTTCACCCTGCACCGCGAGCTGGAGAGTCTGGTGGCCGCCGGCCTGACGCCGTGGCAGGCCCTGGCCGCCGCCACCCGCAATCCCGCGGAGTTCCTTCACGCGCTGAAGGAGTGGGGCACGATCGAGCCGGGGAAACGCGCGGACCTCGTCCTCGTCGGCGCCGACCCGCTCGCCGACATCCGCAACTCCGCCCGCGTCGAAGGCGTTGCGGTGGGCGGGCGATGGCTGCCGCGCGCGGACCTCGACCGTCTCATCGCCACGGCCACCCGGCGGATCGGCCCGCCGGCCGACTGACGGTCAGCGGTGGAACACCGTTCTCCCCTCGAGCAGTGTCCGCACCACCCGCGCCTCGTGAATGCGCTCGACCGGAACGTCGAACAGGTTCCGGTCGAGCACGATCAGGTCGGCCAGCTTGCCGGTCTCGATCGATCCGGTCTCCCGCTCCAGGTGATGAGCCCAGGCAGCGTTGATCGTGTAGAGCGCGATCATCGTCGGGAGGTCCACCCGCTCCGCCGGATTCCATGGCGGTCCGGCCGTGTCTCCCGGGTCCCGGTGCGTGATCCCGGTCTCGATCGCGTCCAGCGGATTGAGCGACGACACCGACCAGTCGCTCCCGCCCGAGACCACAGCGCCGCTCCGCACCACGCTCGCGATGGGATAGAGCCAGCGAGACCGCGCGCGTCCCAGCGCCGGCTCGGTCATTTTCGTGAGGTACTCGTCTCCGTTGGCCCAGAGCGGCTCGAAGTTGGCGACCACGCCGAGTGCGCGGAATCGGGGAATGTCGGCGGGATCGATGAGCTCCAGGTGGGCGATGGCGTGGCGGCTGTCGCGCGCGCCGTTGGCGGCTCGGGCGTGCGCCAGGGCATCGAGCGTCATCCGGATGGCCCGGTCGCCGATGGCGTGGACGTGAATCTGGAAGGTGTCGCGGTCCAGGGCGGTCACCAGCGGATCGAGCTCGGCCTGCGATCGCACCGGGGTGCCCGCGTCGCCGTGCCGGTCGAGGTAGGGGGCGAGCATCGCCGCGGTGCGCGATTCGATGACGCCGTCCTGGAACAGCTTGACCGCCGTCGGCCGCACGTGCGGGGTCGCGTACCGCGCGCGCCAGTCCCGCAGCCGGGCGAGCATCGAGTCGCCGCTTCCCGGCGCGACGAGCGCGGCGATCACCCGCACCTGCAGCCGGCCCGCGCGGTCGGCATTGGCGAACGCGCGAAGCTCCCCTTCGTCGGTGTTGGCCGAGAACACGGTCGTGATGCCGAACGAGCTGGCCAGCCGCTCGGCGCGGTCCAGGCCGGCGGCGAGCTCGTCGGGGGTCCGCTCGGGTAGGACCTCCTCCACCAGCTCCGCCGCCGACTCACGTAGCGTGCCGCTCGGCTCGCCGGTGCTCGGATCCCGCTCGATCCGGCCGTTGGGTGGGTCGGGCGTATCCTTGGTGATTCCTGCGGCAGCGAGCGCCCGTGAGTTGGCCCAGGCGGAATGCCCGTCGGCCGCCCAGATCAGCGCCGGACGGTCGGGGACGAGGCGGTCAAGCAGAGCCTTCGAGGGGTTGCCGTCCGGGAACAGCGGAAGTTGCCACCCGGCGCCCCGGACCCACGGCAAGTGGGGGTGTGCGGCCGCGTAGGCACGGATGGAGTCGGCGGCCTCGCTCGCCGTCTCGGCGGCATTGAGATCGCATTCGCCCAGGTCGACGCCGCTGTCGATCGGATGCACGTGCGCGTCCTGGAAGCCGGGCAGCACCATCCGGCCGGCCAGATCGACGACCTCGGTCCGCGGTCCCGCGAGGCCGGGCGGCAGGCTGTCGCCGCCGACGTAGACGATCCGCCCGCCCCGGATGGCGACGGCGCTGGCCCAGCTCCGCGCTGCGTCGACGGTGTAGACCGCTCCGTTCCGGAGGATGAGATCGGCCGCGGCAACGGCGGCCGGCGCCGAGCGCTGCACGCGGCAGGCGGCGAGCGCCAGGATGATGAGCGGAAGGGCGCGGGCGCGCGCGAGCATCGCGTCCGCGGGGCGCTACAAGCCGAAGAAAGCGAGCGCGTCCACCACGTTTCCGAGCGTGGTCGACAGAGTAGGATGCGAGGCCTCGAGCCGCCGGACCGCGTCGGTCGCCCGGTCCCGCAGGCTCGTGCCTTCGCCGGCGGAAGGGTCGTCGAGCAGCCGCTCGAGGTCGCGCACGAGCACCTCGAGCGAGCGGCGCTGCTCCGGAGGCAGCCCCTGCGCGTTCGTCAGCTGCGACCGGATCTCATCGACTACCGTGCGGAGTTTCGGGTCGGTCATCGGGGCGCTCGGAGTGCGAGACCAACGCATTATGGCGGCGCGACGGCCCCAGCGCGAGCCCAGCGCGCGAGGAGTTGCGGGAAACACCCCGAGTCCCGAGACTGGAGCCGCTGGGCCGGACGTCGGCCCACCACCCCCGGAGCTTCCATGCATCGCATTTCCTTCACCGTCGCGCTACTTCTGATCGCCACGTCCCGCTTGCGGGCCCAGAGCCTCCGCGAAGAGTTCGGGCAGCTCTTCATCTTCGGCGAGGGGCAGGATCCCCTCTTTCTCGGCGGGACCGGCGACCCCAACAACCCCGAGTCGGTTCGCATCCACGGCAATCACTTCGTCCCGGCGGCCGTGGCCAGCAACGGCACCGTCATCTCGTTCCTGACCAACTCGATCGGCAGCAACGTGGGCAACGTGCCGGTAAGCGCCACCAGTGGCGGCACCACCTTCAGCTTCGAGGGAGGCGTCCCGGTGAGGACGTCCGCCTCGGCGGGGCCGATCTTCGGCGAGCGGGCGCAGACGCTGGGACGGGGTCGTGTCCTCGCGGCGCTGAGCCGGACGGGCGTGAACTTCAAGGCGATCCGGGGTGAGGATCTGGAGAACCTTCGCTTCACCTTCACCCATGCGAACTCGGATTTCGAGGGCTGCGACTCGATCGCGGGGGGTGATTGCTCGCTGCTCGGCGTGCCCACGCTCGAAAACGAGACCATCGACCTGGACCTCGCGCTCGACGTGCGTCTCACGTTGACGGCCTTCCTGTTGACCTACGGCGTCACGGACCGGCTCGACGTCGGCGTGGTCGTGCCGCTGGTGAACACGGACATCGAAGGGACGAGCCGGGCGCAGATCAATCCGTTTGGTCCACCGCCGGCCGTCCATTTCTTCGGCGGCACGCCGGAGAACCCGGTCCTGACCGCGTCCCGCTCCGTGCAGGGCTCCGCCACGGGCCTGGGCGATGTGGTCGCCCGGGTGAAGGTGAACCTCCGGCGCGGCGACCCGCTGGCCGTCGGCGTGCTGGCCGACGTGCGCTTCCCGACCGGGAGCGAGAACGATCTGCTCGGCTCGGGCGCCTACGCGGCACGCGGCCTCGCCATCTTCTCGGCGCACTTCGGCAACTTCTCGCCCCACGTCAACGCCGGCTACCTGTACCGTGGCGGTGAGTTCGAGACCGACGCCGTGCTCGGCGCGCTCGGGTTCGACCAGCTGCTGGCACCGTGGGCGACACTCGCCGTCGATCTTCTCTCCCAGCTCCAGGTGGGTGATAGCCCCCTGCAGGTGCCGGATCCGGTAGTGATCCAGTCGCCCTATGTGCGCACGATCACGCCGAGCACGATTCCCGACCGGCGGGACGATTTGGTGGACGGGTCGCTGGGGCTCAAGCTCACCGCGGCGCCCGGTCTCACCCTCGTCGGGAACACCGTGTGGCCGCTCAACCGCGGCGGCCTCCGGGCGGACCTCATCTGGACGCTCGGACTGGAATACAACTTCTAGACGGGGACCCGGCCGCGCCGCGTGACACGGTCAGCGAATCGTCGCGATGCGCCAGCGCCCGGCGTCGCGATGCAGCGTGGCATGGAACGCCACCGGCTGGTGTTCGGTGCGCTGGGTGCTGGAGTTGAGGTAGGTGTAGCTCCCGCCGATCTGCGCCTCGGCCGATGCATCAGTCACGTCCAAGCGCTCCACGGCCAGCTCGGCCTTCACATCCCGGACCAGCCGGAAGAACTGCTCCCAGCCCAGCTGCTGCGCCGGCGTCATCGCGGGATAGATCCGGCGCAGCTCGGTCAGGTTCTCGGCCTCGACCGCGTTCGCGTAGTCGCCGACGACGGCGCGGATCTCGGGGCGCGGGTCGGCCGGCGGAGGCGGAGGCGCGGGGACGGGAGCCGGCTTCGCCGCGGGATTCGTCACCGCCGGAGCAGGCGGCGCGGCCGGTGGCGCCGGCGTCTGGGCCGAGGTATCGGGACGTGCCGGAACCGCCGGCACCGACGCGGTGGATTCCACGGCAGCGACGGCAGGTGCCGGGCGCGCGGTGGGCACGGAATCCGGTGCCTGCCGGGTAGTCCGCGCTTCGCGCCGAACCAGTGTGTCCCGGTGCGGCTTCGACGGAGGCGCGGCGGTCCCGCGCGCCGGCGACGTGTCGGGAACCCGCGCCGGCGGCGGCGGGGCGGTGTCGCGCAGAGTGCCGGACACCACGGCCGACGAGTCCGCCGGAGCCGCCGGGCCCGAATCAGCCACGGAGGGCACCACGCCCGGCACCGCGTGCGGGCGACTGACCAGCACCCCGACGAGCGCGACCACCCCCGCGCCAAGCGCCGCGAGCAGCCACGGCCGGCGACGGGCCTGCCCCGACTCCATTGAAGGGAAAGCGGTCGGCCCCGACGGCAGGTGCACCGCCTGCACGACGGTCGTCGGCGCGGTCCCCCCGCTCGGCGTGGCCAGGCCGTCGAGCACGTGCATCAGGTCGGATGCGGACTGCGGGCGGTCGGCGGGCCGCTTGGCCAGACATTGGCGCACCAGCGTCGCGAGCATCGGCGGCACCGCGGGTCGCCGGTGCTCGACCGGGTGCGCCTCCTCGACCACGTGCGCCGCCAGCACCGCCTGGGGCGACCGACCGGTGAACGGCGGCATCCCCGTCAGCATCTCGTAGGTCATGACGCCGAGCGCGTAGATGTCGGCCCGGTGATCGGTCTGTGGGCTGGCGGTGGCCTGCTCCGGCGACATGTAGGTCGGGGTGCCGAGCGCGACGCCCAGCGACGTCATGCCGCTCGACTCGCCTCCGGATGAAGCGCTGACCGCCTTGGCCACCCCGAAGTCGGTCACGACCGCGACGCCGCCGGACAGCAGCACGTTGTCGGGCTTCACGTCGCGATGCACTACGCCGCGGGTGTGGGCGTAGGCGAGCGCGCTGACCACGTCGCGGAGGATCCGGACCGTCTCGGCGATCGGCAGCTCGCCCTCGCGGCTCATCCTGGCCCGGAGGGATTCGCCGGTGACGTAGGGCATGATGAAATAGGGAAGGCCTTCGGCCTCGCCGGCGGAGAGCAGCGGCACGATGTGCGGATGTTGCAACTGGGCGGCCAGCTGGATCTCCCGGCGGAACCGATCGACGTTGACGCCGGCCGCCAGGTCGGGCAGCAGGACCTTGACGACGACCTGCCGGCCCAGCGCCTGTTCGTGAGCCAGGAACACGTGCGACATGCCGCCGCCGCCAAGCTCGCGGTCGAGCACGTACGCCTGGCCAAGCGCGGCCTGCAGTTGGTCCCGGAGAGTCGAGGTCACGGCACCACGGTGGAAGGACAGTGGAATGTAGCGGCGGGTCCGGGGCCCGGCCACGCCTCAGTGAGCGTCCGCTCGCCCACGGCGCCGCACCCAGAAGACCAGGCCTGCGATCGCGACCGCAATGCCCACGATGAGGCCGACGCGCCCCACCCACCGTTCGGCCACCCGCCAACTCGCGCCAAGGCCGTAGCCGAGGAGCACGAAGCCGACGGTCCAGAGGGCCGCGCCGAGCGCATCGTACATCAGGAATCGTCGGTATGGCATCCGCGACGCGCCTGCGACGAACGGCACCAGCGCGCGGGCGAACCCGACGAACCGGCCGACGAATACCGCCTTGGGCCCGTGCCGGTCGAAGAAGGCCTCGGCGCGCTTGAGACGCCGCTCATTGATGCCCACCCGCCGGCCATGATGCACCAACCAGACGCGTCCCAGCCGGGCACCCAGCTGATAGCCGATGTTGTCGCCGACCACCGCGCCGAGGCCCGCGGCCACCATCACGGTATCCAGGGACAGCACCCCCTGGTGGGCCAGGAACCCCGATGCCAGCACCAGACTCTCGCCCGGCACCAGCAGTCCGGCGAACGCCGCGCACTCGAGCGCCGCCGCAAGAAAGATGATGAGGTAGCTCCAGTGGCCCAGACGCGTTACCAAGTCCAGCAGGTACTCCAGCACGCGACGGCTCCTCTCCAATGTGGCGCGACCCCGGCCGGAGCCGGACACCTTCCCATCCCGCGCTCGGGTCGCTACCCTCCTCCCCGGGAATTTGCCACCACGGGACGAGGATCGAAGGATGAAACGGGGACCCAAGGTCAGGATCGCGCGCGCGCTCGGCGTGGCGCTCACGCCCAAGGCCGCGCGGATCATGGAGCGCCGCCCGAATCCGCCCGGCCAGCACGGCGCGACGACGCGGCGCAAGGTCAGCGAGTATAAGAAACAGTTGCTGGAGAAGCAGCGGCTGCGCGCGCAGTACAACATCAGCGAGCGCCAGCTGCAGAACGCCTTCACCGAGGCCACGCGGCAGGACGGGAACACCGGCGTCAACCTGGTGCGGCTGCTCGAGATGCGTCTGGATGCGGTGGTCCTGCGGGCCGGCTTCGTCCGTACGATCTATGCGGCGCGCCAGGCCGTGGTGCACGGCCATGTGCTGGTGAACGGGCGCAAGGTGGACCGCCCCGCCCGGCAACTGCGGCCCGGTGACGCGGTCGCGCTGGCGGCCCGAAGCCGCGATCTCGCGGCCTTCACGGTCCCGCTCGACAACGCGCGGCCGCCGGCGTACCTCGATCTGGACAAGGACCGGCGGAGCGTGCGGGTGCGCGAGCTTCCCGAGCGGGAGCAGATCCCCGTCCAGGCCGAGCTGTCGCTGATCGTGGAGTACTACTCGCGCTGATCTGTCGGCGCTGATCGCCGTCCGCTTTCAGGCGACGGCGATCGCGCGGCCGGGGGCCGGCCAGCGAAGTCTCCCCGTCAGACCCGCCCGTTCGAACGCCGCGGCGATGTCCGCCCGCGATTCCGAGAAGTGCTCCCATCCCTCGAAGTGCAGCGGGACGATCACCGCGTCCGCGAACGCCCGCGCGGCCTCCACCGCGTCCTCGGCCGTCAGCGTCAGCGGCCAGGGCCCCACCGCGGCGACACGCGCCGCTCCCATGAACAACACGGCCGCTCGCACGCTCGACCGCCGCGCCACCTCGGCCATGCCCTCGTACCAGACCGTGTCGCCCGAGACATACACCGTGTCGTCGGGCGCATCTAGCGAGGCGAGCGCGAAGCCGATCACCGGTCCGCGGTCCAGATGCGCCGGGCCATGCCTGCACGGGGTCGCAGTCACGCGGAGCACCCGCCCGTCGGCGGCGGGAAGATCCACATGGTCCCAGGGCGCCAAGCCGACCGCGCTTCCGCCGAGCCGTTCCGCGCCGGTCACGGTGGTCAGCACGCGGGGTACCGTGCCCAGCATCGACCGGCCGGCCGCGTCGAGGTTGTCGGCGTGATGCTCGTGACTCAGCAGGACGGCGTCGACCCGGCCCAGCTCCGCCACGGTGAGCGCTGGGTCCTGCGTTTTTCTAAGAGTGGACGCGGGTGAGCGATACTCCGTCCCGGCCGGATCGAAGGTCGGATCGGTGAGCAGGCGAAGGGTGCTCAGCTCGAGCAGCGCGGTCGGCCCGCCGACGTAGGTGACACGCAGGAGCGGCATGACGGCAAAATCTCACCGCCGCCCATCACCGCGACAAGGACGAGCGGCCATCTTGCGGTCACTCGCGGCAGGAGATAGGCTGTCCTCGACATCGCTGCTCTCCTTTCTTCTTGTCGGAGACCCCCATGATGCGAACCTCGTCCTTCGCCGGCGTGCTGGTCGGCCTGACTGCCGCGGCTACGCTCGCCTGCTCCGATAGCTCTGATCCCTCCTCGGTGCCCGCCATCGATCCGGCCACCAGCGCCACGACCCCCGAGCTGACACCCCAGTCGAGCGGCACAACCCAGCGGCTCCAGGCGATCAGCCCGGTCAACAACCGGGTGGCGTGGGCCAGCGGCACGGGCGGCACATTCACCGTGACGACCGACGGCGGCGCCACCTGGCATGCCGGCGTCGTGCCGGGCGCGAGCGATCTGGAATTCAGGGACGTGCAAGGCGTGAGCGCACAGGTCGGCGTACCTGATGTCGATCCCCGGCGTGGACAACGCCTCGCGGATCTACAAGACGGTGGACGGCGGGGCCACCTGGAAGCTGCAGTTCAAGACCAACATTGCGACCTCGTTCTACGACTGCTTCGCGTTCTGGGATCGGGACCGCGCCATCGCCTTCAGCGACCCGGTGGGGACCGGCGTGTTCCCCGTCCTCCGGACCACCGACGGCAAGAACTGGATCAACATCGGCGGACGGCTCCCGAAGGCGAAGAGCGGTGAGTTCGGCTTCGCCGCGAGCGGCACCTGCGTCGCGACGCAGGGTACCGAGAACGCCTGGATCATCACCGGCGGTGCCACGGCGCGCGTCCTGGCCACCACCAACGGCGGCGACACCTGGAAAGCCTACAACACGCCGATCGTGCAGGGCCTACCCGCGGCCGGCGGCACCACGGTGGCCTTTCGCGATGCCCACCACGGCATCATTGCTGGCGGTGACATCGCCGAAATCGACCCCCGGACGCACAACGTCGCCGTGTCGAGCGACGGCGGCGTGACCTGGTCGCTGGTGACCGCGGCACCGTTCCGCGGCTCAGTCTACGGACTGGCCTACGCGCCGGGCTTCGGCCCGCGAGCCGTGTTCCTTACCGGACCCCGAGGCGCCGCCTTTTCCACCGACGAAGGCGGCAGCTGGCACACCCTGCCCGGCGTCGCTGGATTCTGGGCGGTGGCCTTCGCCGACAACGTCGGTTGGTTGGTCGGCGTGAACGGAAGCATTCTGAAGATCAGGCCCTAGGCCCGCGGCTCAAGGCCCGCGGGTCGAGAGGAACGCCACGAGCGCCTGCACCTGCTGCGGCGTCAGGGTGCGGGCGTACGCGGGCATGTTGGGTCCGCCGTTGGTGATGCGCGCCGCGATCTCCTGCGGCTTCATCCGGCCCCGCACGTCGGTGAGCTCCGGACCGCGCCGCCCGCCGAATCCCGAGACGGCGTGGCAGAACTCGCAGCCCTTCTCGCGGAACAGGCGCGCGCCTTCCACGACCTCCGGCCGCTCGCTCCGCACGATCGACGCGGGCAGCGGCGGGGCCGTGAAGTCCGGCGACCAGTCCGCGCGCTCGCCTGCCACCCAGAAGTTCACGATCGTCGTCCACATGAACACCACCAGCAACGCGGCCCACGGCCGCCGCCGCACGCTCCGCTGTCCCTTGTTGAAGAAGGCGGGCAGGAGGAGCGCGGCGCCGAACAGCAGCGGCCCGGCCACCATGATGAAGGTCTCGAGATGGTGGGGGGCGAGCGCCAGGACCGCGAAGTACCAGAGGAAGTACCAGTCCGGCCGCGGATAGGCCTCGAGGATGCTCGGGTCCGGCGGCTTGCCGAGGGCCGGCGGTCCGACGATCAGCGCGAGCGCCACGATCGTGGCCACCATCGCCGCGCCGAACACCACGTCGCGCCAGGCCGCATCGGGCCAGAACGGCACGCCCTCGCGCTCGAGCAGCGCCGCGTAGCGCGCCCGGTAGGTGGCCGGGTCTACTACGTTGCCGTCGCGCGTACGCTCGGAGATCCCGTGGCGCAGAACGAGCATGAGGTGGATGCCGATGAAGGCGAACACGACGGCGGGGATGAAGAACACGTGGAACGCGAAGAACCGGCTCAGCGTCGCGCCCCCGATGGTGTCGCCCGCGAGGATGAACCGGGCGATGTCCGGCCCGAGCACGGGCATGCGTCCGGCCTGCGCCGCGCCGACGATGACCGACCAGACCGCCGTCTGATCCCACCGCAGCAGCTGCCCCGTGAACGCGAGCGCGAGAGTCAGCAGGAGCAGCACCGCTCCCGTCAGCCAGTTGAGCTCGCGGGGGTACTTGTACGCCGCCATCAGGTACGTGCGGGACACGTGGATCCCGATGAGCAGCACCATCGCGGAGGCGCCGAAGTAGTGCATCCCGCGGAGGAACCGGCCGAGCAGGGCCTGCTCGGAGATGAACTTGAGGCTGTCGTACGCCTGGCCGCTCGAGGGTACGTAGGCGGTGGCGAGCGCGATCCCGGTCGCGACCTGCAGCACGAAGGCGAGCAGCGTGGCGCTGCCGAAGACGTACCACCAGCCGGTCCGCGGCGGAACCGGGTGCTCGAGCGCCCGGCGGGCCGCGGTGATCAGGCCGCTGCGATCGTCCAGCCAGGCCAGCGCACGTCGAAGCACGCGCGGCTCAGACGATCGGGATGGGACTGGTGAGGATCTCGACCTGCCCGTTCCGCACCCGCACGGGGTACTGCGGCAGCGCCTTCGGGGGAGGTCCCGCCGAGACCGTGCCGTCGGCGTAGTACACGCCGCCGTGACATGGACAGAGGAAGAGCTGGGCGTCGGCCACCCAGCGCACCGGGCAACCGAGATGCGTGCAGTGCACCGTGAACGCGGTGAAGTGGTCGGCGTCGTCGCGCCGGAGCCAGGCCGCGGTGCGCGCCGTGACGCCGGCCCACGGCAGCGGTGACGCGTCCTCGAACACCACGTTCACCGTCTTCCCCACGGCGAACCCGTCCACGGCGCCGACGGGTCGCCACACGCGGGGTGTTTTCCGCGTGAGCGGGGAGAGCAGGAATCCGATCACCGGCACGGTGGCCACGGCGCCGATGATACCCGACAGCGCGAGCGAGAGTCGGCCGAGGAACCGGCGCCGGGCCGAGGGGACATCAGGTGCGGCCGCAGGCTGCATCGGCATCCTCGCGACAAGGGGAAGCGTCCGACAGATCGGCGAGGCCAACTTACGGAAATCACGGAGCAGTCACAAGCGGCGCGCCGAATCATCGCTCGTGTGGCAAGCCCTCGCTCGCGCGGGCGTCGCTGGTGGCGTTCCTCGAATCCCTCTAGGGAAGGGTCACTCCACGCCGTCGAGCAGCCACAGGTCGCCGCCGTGCGGTGCGGCGCGGTCGAACAGGACGTGCCGCCCGTCCGGCGACCAGACGGGATAATCGATGCGGACGTCCGGATCATCGAATTCGAACACCCGTCGTGGAGGCGCGCCCGAGACGGGGTAGACGAACAGCGTCTTGTGGCCCCGCACGTCGAGGATCAGCGACTCGTCGGGCGACCACGACATGTGCCCGCCGCTGGCCACGTCCGGCAGCCGGGTGACCGTGCCATCGGCCACGTCGAGCTTCACGATCCGCGTCTTGGAGCCGACTTCCTCGCGGAACACGAGGGAGCGGGCGTCCCGGGTCCAGCGCAAAAAGTGCCCGCCCGCGCCGCCGGTGCCCACCCGGCGCTGGGCGGTACCGTCCGCCTGCATGACCCATACGTCGGTGCGGCCCTGCCGGTCCGACATGAACGCGATCAGCTTGCCGTCGGGCGACACGGCGGGATTGGTGTCCATCGCGGGATCGTCGGTCAAGCGCGTAAGCCGGCCATCGGCCACCCGCACCGACCAGATGTCGCTGTTGCCCGAGCGAGCCGAGAAGAACGCGAGCCACCGGCCGTCGGGCGACCAGGCGGGCTGGTAGTCTCCGCCAGGGCCGCTGGTGATCCGCCGGTCGGTCCCGGCGCGTACGTCGTGCAGCCAGAGGTTCATCTCGCCTTCGCGATCGGAGTTGAAGGCGATGGTCCGTCCGTCGGGGGACCAGGCGCCGCGGCTCTCGACGCGCGACGTCGCGACCACGGGTGCGGGAACGCCGGTCGTCGCGCCGGAGCTGGGTGAGACCGGCAGCTCCCACAGATCGGAGTTGATGCCCCGCACCGCGAAGGCGAGCCGTTTGCCGTCGGGCGATGGCGTCGGCTCGACGTCGTCTCCGGCTCCGGTGGTGAGCTGCTCGGGATTGCCCGCCGCGTGGCCGTCGGTCCCCACCGCGATCCGCCAGACGTTGAGCCCGCCGCCCCGGCTCGATGCGAAGTACACTTTCCGCCCGTCGGGCGCCCACGCGGGGTCGAGATCGAAGGCCGCGTCGTCCGTCACTCGCGCCGTCGCGCCCGAGGCGACGTCCGCGGTGAGGATATCGGACATCGTCTTCTCGATGCGCCGGAAGACGAGCCGCGTGCCGTCGGGCGACCAGCGCGCGCCCGCGTGCACCACCGCCTCGCTGGAATCGGAGGTGAGCTGGCGCGGATTGAGTCCGGCCGAGTCGCTGATCCAGATCCGCCGCGGGCCGGCCCAGGCCGCGTCGAACGCGAGCCGACGGCCGTCGGGCGACCACGACGGACCGAACGCATCGGGCACGAGCCGGCGCTCCGCTCCCGACCCCACGTCCATGGTCCAGACGTCCCCGCCCTCGAAGTACCAGTCGTTCAGATCAGCCGGCTCGAGCTTGCCGCTGTCGGCGGCCGCGCGCACGAAGGCCAGACGGCGGCCGTCGGGCGACCAGGCCGGCTGGATGTCGTCCCGCGTGCCGCGCGTCACCCGGCGCTCCTCACCCGTCGCCAGCGTCCGCACGAACAGTTGCCGGTAGCCTCCGACCTCCGCAACGTACGCGAGTCGCGCGCCGTCGGGCGACCACGCCGGCCATTCCTCGACCCCCTCGGCGGAGGTGATCGGCGCCATCCGTCGGTTGAAGCCCGACGCCACGGCCCCGGTGATCCCGCGCTGCCCTTCGCGACCGTGCCAGAGGGCCACGGCCGCGACCACCAGCGCCGCGGCGACGGCGAGCACCGCGACGCGGGGCCACGCCCGCGCGCCGGATTCGGGGGCGACGCTCTCGAGCGCGTCGGCGAACTCCGCGGCCGTGGCGAAGCGCTCGTCCGGCAGCTTGGCCAGCGCCCGGGCCACGACCGCCGCCACCACCGGGGGCGCGCCGCGGAGCGCGGGCGCGGGCTGCGTGAGATGCTTCGCGGCGATGGCCTGCGGACTGGCCCCGTCGAATGGCGGCTCGCCGGCCAGCATCTCGTAGAGCACGCAGCCGAGCGAGTAGATGTCACTGCGCGGATCCACGAGGCCTTCGCCGCTGGCCTGCTCGGGGCTCATGTACATCGGCGTTCCCACCGCGAACCCTGCCGATGTGATGCGCGGCCCCGCGTCCGACGAGCTCGCGATGCCGAAGTCGGCGACCAGCGTGCTGCCGTCCCGGGTGAGCAGGATGTTCTCGGGCTTGACGTCGCGATGCACGACCCCGTGCAGGTGCGCGTGGTGCAGCGCGTGGGCGGCCTCGCGCGCGATGCGGAGCGCCTCACCCAGCGTGAGCGGCGGGGCATGGAGGAGCCGCTGGCGCAGGCTCTCGCCCTCCACGTAGGGCATGGTGTACCAGAGCCGTCCGGCGGTCTCCCCCGACTCGAACACCGGCAGAATGTGCGGGTGCTGCAGCCGAGCGGCGGTCGCGATCTCCCGGAGGAAACGCTCCGGACCGAGCTCGACCGCCAGGCCGGCCTCGAGCACCTTGAGCGCGACCGGACGGTCGAGCCGGAGCTCGCGCACGAGATAGACCGTGGCCATCCCCCCGCGTCCGAGCTCCCGCTCGACGACGTAGCGTTCCCGCAGCGCCTCGAAGAACGAGGGGCCGGTCGCGGATCCGACAGGATCGGTTGGAGTCGGCATGCGTCCGATCTCTCGCGAGCGTGCGATCGACAACGAGGGGAATCATGCAACATGACACGGTCGCCGAGCGTGGGCCAGCGCCCGAGCCGCGAGGCCTCAGAGCCGTTCGGTGGCCAGGAGCAGCGTCGACAGGAGGGGACCGTGGAGCGCGAGCGCGCCGGGGAGGAGCGCCCAGAGGGCCGGGCGGCCGACCCACCGCTCCGCGGCCGCACGGCGAAGGAGGTAGACGGAGAACGGAAGATTGAGGAGCAGCGCCGTCACGACGCCTGGGGCATAGCCGCGAAACAGGACGATCGCGGCGGCCACGTGCCACAGGGCGTTCACCAGCATCGTGGTCTGCAGCAGCAGCACGGTCCAGAGGGCCGCCGGGCTCGCCGGGCGGCGCACGGCCCAGGCCGTCGCCACGACGCCGAGGGCGGTGACCACGGCGAGCGCGAGCCACACCTGTCCGGCCGTGACCGGCCCCGCCACGGCGCGCCAGCCGGCTGGAAGCCGGACCAGCACGAACGGCAGGTAGCGCGGAAAGAAGAGCCCCTCCTCCGCGTTGTGCAACGCGAGCAGCAGCGGAACCAACCAGAGGATCCGGTCGCGACTCAGGGCTCGGGCGGAGGAACGCGACGCGGCTATCGGGCCGGCGCTCCGACCGCGCCCGCGATCCGTGCGAGCTGCCTCAGGTGCACCAGGTCGTGCCCCGCATACATCCGCAGCAGGTGCTCCACGCTCTCCTCGCCCCGCTCGGCGTGGATGCCGACCCGGCGGCGTTCGTCGGGTGAGGTTCGCTCCAGCAGCCGGAGATTGGCGGCGCGCAATGCGGAGAACTGCTCCAACGCGCCCTGCAGGTCGCTGTCGGCGTAGCGCAGCTCCTCCGCCCAGCGGTCCTGATCGTAGCCCTGCAGCGCCGGCCGGTCGTGCGCCAGAATCATCCGATACCGGAACGCGCCCACCAGCTCGGCGTCCGCGAGGTGCTGCACGACATGCCGCATGGACCACTTGCCCGGCCGCTCGGGCGTCGCCACGACCGCCGCCGGTACGCCGGAGACGGCCTCGCGCACGGCGGCGGGCGTCGCGCGCAGGACCTCCCACGGGTCGCGCGTGCCGAGGGTGCCGAGGATGGCGGCCGTGTAGGCCGCGGCGTCGGCAACGGCCGTCGAGGAAGTTCCGGTGAACTGCGACATCGCTGCGCCTCCGGAAACGGGACGGCGAAATCTATCGCCGTCGCCTAGGGGCCGGTCGGAGACAGGAGCACGGTATAGCCGCCCGCTGGATCGGGGGTGACCGCCGTGGCGATCTTCCCGCGCTCGGCGACGAGCACGCGGGCGTCGCCGACGAACAGCTCGACCCGTGGCGCCGTCCTGGGTATCTCGATGGTGAGGGTGTCGCCCGTGGCGCCCAGGTCGACCAGCAGGCGGTCGGCCCCGGTCGTGAACGAAGCGGCGCTCGCCGGCGCCCGAACCACCACTTCGGAGCCGTCCGCGAGCGAGACCCGAGCGGCGGCACCCGGTCCAGCCGAGCTGACGACGATGGCGAGCCGATCGCTCGGCGGCAGTGCGATGCCCGCGCTCGCCCGCGTGGGTGGTGGCGACACCGGCGCCTGCGACACTCGAGGGGCGAGACCGAGGCGGCCGGCCACCGTCTCCACCCAGTGCAGCAGCGGCGAGCCCGGTGCCGCCAGGGCGACGCCCGCGGCGCCGACCGTCAGGGCGATGGCTGCCGCCCAGCGGAGGAACGGCCGGGCCGGGCGCGACGGTCCGCGCGCGCGTGCCGTGGCCGCGATGCTCGCGACCGACAGGGCGGGCACCGGATGGTCGAGCGTCGCGAGCAGCGCCCGAATCTCGTCATCCGGCTGTTCGGATCGAAGATCGTCAGGCGCGAGATCGTCAGGACACATCGGCACGTTCCTCGTAGAGCGCGCGGAATCGCCGCCGCGCGCGGGCCAGCAGCGTGCCCACGCTCGGCTCGTGGAGGCCGAGCCCCCGGGCGATTTCGCGATAGCTGAATCCTTCGACGCTCAGCAGCAGCAGCCGGCGCTCGCGCTCGGACATCCGGTCGAGGGCCGCACGCACCTGCGACCTGGTCTCCTGGGCCACCACGCCCTCGTCCGGCGGGCTGGCCGCCGTCGCGGGCTCGTCACCCGCCACCGCCTCGGCCAGGAGACGGTGGCGCCGCCTGCGCGAGCCGCGGTCGTTGCGAAACAGGTTCATCGCCACGGTGATGAGCCACGCCTCCGGCGCGTCCGGCAACGCGCCCCGCTGGTAGAGGCGGACGAACGCTTCTTGCGCCAGGTCGGCCGCCAGCTCCGGCTCGCCCGAGAGCCGGTCGAGGTAGCGGAACAGCCGGGCGAAGTTCGCCTCGAAGACCGCCGTGAACTGATCGTGGTACGACGACGTCGTCTCCAGGAGCAAGTCCACCGTGGAGCCCCCAGGCCGGGAAATTGTGACAGGGCAGCTGCCGCGTCTCAGAACCGCCAGTCGAGCCCGACGACGAGCGGGGCGAGTGGGCGCATCTCGACCGCCGTAGGCGGGCCGGCTAACGGATCGCCCGCGTAGGTAAGGATGTTGGTGCGCCCGAACAGGTTCGTGAGCGTTCCGTAGAGACCGACCACCGCGTCCCGGCCACCCACCACGAGGTGCCAATGCTTCCGGACACCAAGGTCGAGTCGGAAGTAGGACGGAATGCGCGTGCCGCCGAGGCCGGTGCCGTCGTAGTGCGGACTGCCCGCCAGCTCGCAGCCCTTGTCGAGCAGATTGCAGCTCTCCCACTCGATGGCGCCCGGTGCCGTAGTCGCGCGCCGTCCCGCCTCGAGCGCGCCGCCGACCCGGACGGCCAGCGTCGGGCTCGGGAATACCACCACCCCGCCGTCGATCAGATGCGCCGCACCGTACTCCGGCACGTAGGACGTGACCCCGTCGCTCAGCCGGACGTGCTGATAGGCGTAGCTCCCCGTCAACGCGTATCGCGCTGACGCCATCGAGACTTCGAACACCAGGCCGCTCGCCTGCCCCGACCCGATCGTGAACGAGTCGGTCGCGAACGGATCGGCGGCGGCCGGCGCAGCCAGCAGCAGGTGGCGTGACCGGCGCACGTACGCCTGGCCCGCGAGGCGGATCCCCGGCGACGGCCGCAGCTCCGCGCCGATCATGCCTACCTCGCTGCGCGCGATCGGGATGCCGGTGGCGTTGGCCCCGATCGGCAGGTCGGCCGGAAACACGTTGGCGACGATCGACTCGGGGTTGCGGAGCGACTGGGTGAGCTGGTGGCGGCGGTCGTAGCCGGCGAAGAGCGTGAGGGCGTCCGTGGCCCGCCAGCGCACTCGACCACCGGGATCGAGCCGAGGCTCGCCGCCGCCGGCCGCCACGGTGGCGGCGACGTCGAGCTCGACGCGCCTGCCAAGATCCTGGGTGACCCGGGCGTACGCCGAGGCGACTGTCGCGTCGGATTCCAGGGCGAAGCCTGGGCTCGAGGCCCCCGCAGGCACCGTCAGGTACGTCGCTCGGCTCCGCTCGAACCGGACACCGAGCACGGTCCGCACGGCCGACGCCCGCCGCTCGAGGGACACCATCGCGCCCAGATCGCGGCGGACACTCGCCATCGCGAGCGGACCCGCGCCCGCGAGCCAGTCCGCGTCCGCGTCGGAGGCCGCATGCCAGGCGGTCACCCGCACGCTGGCGCGACCCGGGCCGGATCGCCAGTCACCCCCGATCGACCGGCCATGCCACGCGAACTGGTTGCGCAACAGCCCGCCGCCGCGCTCCTCCGTGTTCGCGAGGGCCGCCGCGCTGACCTCGTTGTCGTTGTCGTAGCCCAGGAGTCGCAGACGGCCACCGAGCGCCGGCACGTCCAGCGTCGCCAGGCGATCGGCGGTCTCGCCGCGAAGGCGCGAGGGGTCCGGGTTGCCGCCCACGCCGCTCGGAAAACCCGATCGTATGCTCAGGAGGAAGCCGGCGCCGGTCGCACCAAGCGGTCCCGCGACCGTCGCGCGTGCCTGCGAGGTGCTGAGCGCGCCCTGGACGTCGAGCCTCGATCCCGGGCCACGAGTTTCGGCCGCCACGGTCCCGGCCAGTGACGCGGGCGATCCGATGGCGGACGGTCCCGAAGCCGCGAGCGTCACGCCGGTGAGCGCGTCGGGGTTCCAGGCGCCGAACAGCCCTGCGGCGTGGTAGGGGCTGAGGACCGGCACGCCGTCGAGCACGAACCCGGTCTGGTCGGCGGCACTGCCTCTGACATGCAGCCCGGTGGGCGACTCCGGGCTCAGCACCACCTCGCCTCCGCCCAACGCCTCGAGCGCGTCGGGCTCGGCGAGCACGGGGTTCCCGCGGACGGCCGTCATGGTGAGCGAGCGGTCCGGGTACGCCGCGCTCTCCTGCTCCAGGCCGCGGACGGCCAAGCCAGGGCGGACTTCGATCGTCTGGAGCCTGAGCGGAGTCGCGCGCAGCGCCACGTTGATCGCGAGCTCGCCCTCCCGCGGCACCAACGCGTGCAGTATGCGCGGCGCGTAGCCGAGGAAGCGCACGACGATATGCTGGGGACCGGGTGGGACGTCGACGAGCAGATACCGACCGCGAGGGTCGGCGGTGGTGGTGCGGCTGAGGTCGGAGAGGGCGACGCTAGCACCCGGGAGGGGCGCACCGGTCTCGCCATCCGTGACGGTGCCCACGACCCGCCCCGGCGGCGCCTGGACCACGGCCAAGCCCAGCAGCACGTGGAAAAGGAGCGCCACCACGTCCTCCTAGCGCGTCAACCACCCCGCGAACGCGAGCCAGCCGCCCGTGCTCCCGAGCATCAGCCGCAGCGGCTGAGATGCCACCACGGCGAGGCCGCCCCAGGCGGTCGCCCGGTGGATCCGCCGGTACATCGCGAGGTCATACGCGACCAGGGCCACGATGAACACGTCGGACAGTCCGAACACCGCCAGGATGCCGCTCCGCAGGATGCCGAACGGCAGTCGCGCGATCGGCGCCGCGAGCAGCGCGACGGTCCCGAGCAGCATCAACCGCTTGTGCACCGCCATCTGCCGCCGGAAGTAGAGCCCCGCGCCCACCAGACCGGCGAACAGGACCATGTCGGTGAGTGGGACGACGAGAAAGACCAGCGGCGGAGGTCCCCCGGGCGGCGCGGCGCCCTGCCGTGCGCGGACGATCGCCGTGACTGTGCCGACCAGCACCAGCAGGACCGCGAGCACCCCGCCCGCCACGCCGAGCCGGCGGTGCACCCGCACCCGGCGGGCGGCGACGAGCGACGTCTGGACCACGAAGAGCGCGATCCAGGAGCTGAAGACGAGGCCATGCAGGTGCAGGAGGGGCGGGAGCGGCGGCGTGCCGAAGTAGGGCCCCAGGTAGTACGTGCGCGCGAACCCGGCCAACACCGTGATCGCGATGGCGATCGCCATGACGGTGAAGAAGCGGTGCTCGATCGTCCGGCCATGCTCCGGTGCCGAAGCGGGGAACCCGCCGCAGTGGACCGTGAGCGTCTCGGAGCCGCTGCCCAGCAAGGTCATGTCACAAATCTGGGCCGCAGGTATCGGGGCCGCCAGAGCGCGCCGCCGGACGAGCGCGCTAGCTATGAACCACGCCGCTCCGTGAGTGTCGCAGGACGTTGAATTGCCCGTACGTGTCCGACAGCTCGAGCGGAATCGCGCCGCTGGCGGTGGTCGTCGCGCTCCCGATCTCGGCGCGCTCGAACTCGATGCCGTTGGGGATCTCGATGCGGACGCGGTGCGGCTGGCCGCCCGCCCCGGCGATCGGCCTCCCGGTCGACTCGAGCACGCCGGGGATCGACACCCGGGCCGTTCGTGCCTCCAGGTCCACCTGGTACGCGATCGGCCGCACCAGCGGCTCGTGGACGGTGCTCGACATCGCGCGGTAGACCCACCAGTGGGTCACGGCCTCGTCGGTCTCCTCCCCCGTCACGACCCGCAACAGCGCGTCGCGCTGAGCAGGAGTGGCGCGCTCGTCCACGATCACCTGCATCTCCCCGTTGCCCTCCGCGATGGGCCCGGGCCACGCGTAGATCAGCGCGACCTGCAGCCCCTCCAGCCGGACATCGCCGAAGTGACCCTTGTCGATCCGGAGCACCTCGAATCCGCGGCAGTGGCCGTAGGTCGGCAGCGCCTCGAACTGGCAGGGGCAGCCATAAGCGCAATTGCAGCTCCCATACTCGACGCCTTCGATGTACCAGTCGGTCATGACTTGCTCCCCGATCTGCGGCGGAACCCCTCCCGAGCCAGGCGCAGGCGCCAGTCCTGGGCGAGGGCGGTGCAGTGGACCAGACACAAGGCTTCGTCGGGATCCTGATGCCGGTTGGCCATCGCGATCGCGACGCGACGGACGGACAGCTCAGGGTACGGCCGCGCCGATCGCTCGATCGCCGCGCCGGCTTCCAGGTCGCCCTCCACGATCACTCGCAGGTACCATCCCGAGCGGCCGGTGTCACGGACCCGGGTGATCAGGTCGGGCCGACGCTGGTACGAGGCGAGCTTGATGCACGGACTCCGCGGCTTGGTCACTTCGAGCACCACGCCGCCGATCGCCCAGCGGTCGCCGATGCACACCGACGCCTCGTCGGCGCCGTCGACGGTCAGGTTCTCGCCGAAGCTCCCGGGAAGGAGATGGTCCCGGCCCCACTCGGCGCTCCACCCGGGATAGTGGGCCGACGCGTAGGCCAACACCGCCTGGTCCGGCCCACCGTGTACGCGGGTATCGGCGACCTGGTCGCCGGCGAGCCCGAGCCGGGTGACGCGCACCGGTCCGGCCAGCGGGCGCTTCCCGATCGCGCTCGTGAACACGGCCCCGGGATCCTCGGCGTCGGGCAGCGGATAGGTTGACGGCTGGCCGACCTGAACGGACAGGAGAAGCATGAAGCTCAATGATAGCAGACGGCGAGTCCGGCTCCAGATCGGCGGTCCGCTAGGCCACGGCCACCAGCTGCTCCTGCAGCACCCGGAGCGCCAGATCAATCGTCCGCTGGTGCGTCCGGAATGCCAGCGCCACGAGGCGCAGGGTGAATCGCCCGTCGAGCATGGTCGAGGAGAGGAACACTCGCCCGTCCCGCCGCACACCGTCCACGAGGCGCTGGTTGAACGCATTGGCCTCGCCCGGCCCCAGGTCCGGCGGCGCCCAGCGGAAGGTCACGATGGACAGCTCGGGCGACGGACCGACCTCGAAGCCCAACCGCTGGACCTCGCGATGGAAGTACCGCGCGAGAAGGAGCTTCTCCTCCAGGGCGGCACTGAACGGCCGGGTGCCGAGCAGGATGAGCGGCAGCCACATCCGGAGGCCGCGGAAGTGCTTCGAGAGCTCCGGCGAGACGTCGGCCGGCGAGATCTCTTCCGGCTCGCGCAGCGCGTCCTGCATGTAATGGCCGGCGTAGCTGTGGGCCGCGGCGAGGGCGGCTCCGTCGCGCGCGACGACGATCCCGGAGCCGTAGGGCAGAAACAGGCCCTTGTGCGGATCGAGCACCACCGAGTCCGAGCGCTCGATGCCGCGGAGCAGTCGGCGACCGTCCGCGGTGAGCAGAAAGAAGCCGCCATACGCCGCATCCACGTGAAACCAGCAGCCCTCGCGCCCGGCGATCGCCCCGACTTCCTCCAGCGGGTCGATCGCCCCGGTATCGGTGGTGCCCGCCGAGGCGACGACGAGCCACGGCCGGAGGCCCCGGGCGCGGTCCGCCTCGATCGCCTGTGCGAGCGCGTCGGGCCGCAGGCGGAAGCGATCGTCCATCGCCACCTGCCGCTGCTGGGCCTGCCCCAGGCCCGCGATGCGGAGCGCCTTGTCGATGCAGTGATGCGCCTGGGAGGTCAGGTAGACCACCGCGCGGGACACCTCGGCGCCCGCCACGGCGTGGGCCTCCCGCGCCGCCACGACGGCCGCCAGCGTCGCGATGCTGCCGCCGGAGGCGATGTGGCCGGCGGCCGAGGCGGGATAGCCCACCAGGTCGGCCACCCAGCGGACCAGCATGTTTTCCATCCGCACGGCACCCGGGCCGCCGAAGAAGACGCCCGCGTACTTGTTGGTGACGGCGGCGAGGAAGTCACCCAGCGCGGCGTGGTAGAGTCCGCCGCCGGGGATGTAGGCGAGGTGGCCGGGCGTGGCGGGATTCGCACCGGGGCCGACGACCTCGCGCTCGAGCAGGGCGATGGCGGTCTCGACCGCGATCCCGTCCTCGGAGATCGGCACGGCTAGGAGGCCGCGCCCCTTTCCCTCCGTGTCCTCGTATCCCTTGCGGGCACCGATGCGGCGCAGGAATCGCTCGGTCGAGGCCACGACCGCCCCCCGGAGCCGCTTCCGCCGCCCAGTACCGGGGTCGAGCGGCCGGCCCGCACGCTCCAGCTCGCGGAGGCGCACGACGAGTTCGTCGCGCTCGGCTCGAGGCGTCGGGAAGGCCGACGGCGTCCCCATGAGACGACCCGAGCTCATCCGCGAGGCGCTCGGAGGCGGGCCAGGTAGCCCCGGATGCGTCGAGCGTTGGTGCCGACGTCGCTCCCGCCCACCCGCGAGACGCTGCGGACGTCGACCCGGCTGCCCGCGTCCGCCGGACGGATCCGGATGACCACGTCGTCCTTGAACCCGAACCAGCCCGTCGTCGCGGTCGCCTCGATGCGGCCGGCCGCCGAGTCGGTCCCCACGACCGCCCAACCGGCTGCCTTGGCGGCGTCGAGCGCGCGCCCGAACGCGACGGCGGGCGCGACGCCGGACAGCACGAGCGGCTGGATGTCCGGGTACGCCTGCCGCTGGGCCGCGGCGATCTCCGCGCCCCCATACCCCGCCGGATTGGCCGCGTGCGCCCGCAGCGGGAGGACCGCCACGAACTCGGGCGGATCGTCCGTATCCGTGGTGATGTCGTGGATCGGAGGCACCTGGCCGGCCCGCTGCCGCCAAAACCACGGCACGCCCGCCGCCATGAGCCCAAGTCCCAGCGCCGCGACGAGCGGCCAGACCGTCGGCGGACGCCAGCGCGGCACCGCCAGCTGAACCAGCGCACCGGCCGCGGCCGCGAGTCCGAGATAGGCGCCCCAGCGGAGCAGGTCGAAGCCCGTGCGGAACGTCCAGAGGTCGAGTCGGGTCCCGGGTCCGGCAACTGCCAGCAGTCCGGCCGCGAGGATGGCGAGAATCAGGGTCGCATGTCGCATGTCGAGTCCGCTCCTGTACATTGTGCCTCGGGTGATGCGGCGGTCAGTCGACCTCCGCCAGCATGCGCCCGGCGATCTCCTTGACGATCTTCGCTGCCACCGTGGCGGTCACGCCGCCGAGGTCCTGCCGTGGGTTGTACTCCACGACGTCGGCCCCCACCAGGTGGCCGCCGGCGCCCTGCACCAGGCCGAGCACGTCGCGGGTCGAGAGTCCGCCGGGATCGCGGTGCGACACGCCGGGCGCAAACGCGGGATCCAGCCCGTCGAGATCGATCGAGACGTAGACCGCGCCATCCACGCTGGGCCGTGAGCCGCCCTGCCACGCGCGCATGTCGATGATCTCGACGCCGTACCGGTCGGCCTGACGCCGCTGGTGCCCGTTCAACGTACGGATACCGACCTGCACCAGGCGACTCGCGAGCCCCTCCTCCATGATCCGGGCGAACGGGCACGCGTGGGAGTACCGGTCGCCTTCGAACTCGTCGTAGAGATCCGGGTGCGCGTCCACGTGGAGGATCGTGAGCCCGGGCTCGACGCCGGCGACGGCCCGGAGAATCGGGTAGGTCACCGAGTGGTCGCCGCCCAGCGCGATCGGACGGGCGCCGGCGGCCAGGAGAGCCGCGACGCCGGCCTCGATCAGGGCGCGGGCCTCCCCTGCCGGCGGCAGCGCGAGATCGCCGGCGTCCGACAGCCCCTCCGGACCCAGCACGTCGCGCCCCTGCTCGCCCCACGTATTCCATGAAGGCGAGCGCAGCGCCTCGCGGACGAGCGGCGGTGCGGCTGCCGCGCCCTGGAGGTAGGAGGAGCTTGCGTCGTATGGCAGGCCGATGAGCCGTGGTGGCCGTCTAGGCACGAGAGGATCCGGTTGATGGAAGACACGGGCGGCGGATACTACCTGATCTTCGGCGCCACCGGCATGGTGGGGCAAGGCCTGCTCCGTGAGTGTCTGCGGGACCCCCGGGTCCGGCGCGTGGTGGCCGTAGGGCGACGCGCGAGTGGGCAGACCCATGAGAAGCTGCGCGACGTCGTCGTGCCGGACCTGACGGACCTTTCGGGCGTGGAGCAGCAGCTCACCGGGTTCGATGCCTGCTTCTTCTGCGTCGGGGTCACCTCCGCCGGCCTCCGCGAGGACGCCTACACCCGCCTCACCTTCGATCTCACCCTGGCGGTGGCACGGACGATCGCGCGGCTCAACCCCAGCCTCACCTTCCTGTATGTGTCCGGCCTGGGCGCCGACAGCAGCGAGCGCGGCCGCGTCATGTGGGCCAGGGTGAAGGGCCGCACGGAGAACGCGCTGATGCGATTGCCGTTCAGGGGGGCGTACATCTTCCGGCCGGGGTACATCCAGCCGCTGGATGGCATCCGCTCGCGCACGCGGTGGTACCGGCTGTTCTACGGCGCGATGGCACCGCTATCCCCCATCCTGCGCGCGCTCCTGCCCGGTGCCGTGACCACCACGGCGCAGCTCGGCCGCGCGATGATCGCGGTCGCCCGGCGAGGCTACCCCGAGCCGATTCTCGACGGCCGCGACATCAACCGCCTGTGATCGGCCGCCTTGTCCGTGTCGCCCTGCTCGTCCTGCTGGTCGGGGCCGCCGCGATGTTCGCCGTCTACCGCGTCAAGGACTCCGAGCGCCGCACGCTCGACACCGCCGCCCGCGCCGGCGTGCCCGGCGGCTTCGTCCGGCTGGCGGATGGCGTCACCCACTACGAGCTCGCGGGACCGGACACGGGCCGGGTCGTGGTGCTGGCCGCCGCCTTCTCGGTGCCCGCGTTTATCAGCGATTCGCTCTACCAGGGCCTGGCCGACTCGGGCTATCGCGTGCTCCGCTTCGACTACTACGGCCGCGGGTGGTCGGACCGGATCGACGACGCCTACGAGCTGGACCTGTTCGTCCGCCAGCTCGACGGTCTCTTGGACGCGCTGCACATCGAAGGACCCGTGGACCTGGCCGCGATCTCCTTCGGCGCGGCCATCGCCACCGAATTCACCGGCCGACACGGCGGGCGCGTCCGGACGCTCACCTACCTCGATCCAGTCTTCAACACCGGTCGGCCGCTTCGCCCCGAAGAGCGCTCGGCCCTGGCGTGGGACATCCACATGGTGCTCCGGGGCGGCACGGACGAGATGGCGCGGAGCCAGCTCGACGACTTCCTCCACCCGGAGCGACATCCGGACTGGGTTGCCCGGTATCGGGTGCAGCAGCAGTTCAAGGGGACCCGCGAGGCGCTCCGCCGGACCCGCGCCGCGATCGCGGTCGCGCCGCATCAAGGCGCCCTGCTCCGCCGGCTCGGCGCGGAGCCGAGACCGGTGCTGATCGTGTGGGGCCGGCAGGACCGGGGGGCGCCGTTCGCCGAGAGTCGCGCCCTGCTCGCCGCCATGCCTCGCGCCACGCTCGTCGCCGTGGACTCTGCTGGCCACCTCTCCCACCTGGAGCAGCCGGATACGGTTGTCGGCGCCGTCGTGCGCTTCCTCCGGACGTCCACCGGGTCGGGGCCGCTAGCGCGGTGAGCCCCGCACGTTCTTGTAGACCACCCCGCCCTTCATGACGAAGGTGACCCGCTCGAGCTCGGTGATGTCCTTCAGCGGGTCGCCCTCGACGGCCACGATGTCCGCGTAGCGGCCTGGGGTCAGGGTCCCGACGGACTCGGACCAGCCCAGCAGGTCGGCCGCGCTCTGGGTGGCCGATTGAATCGCCTGCATCGGCGTGAGGCCATAGCGCACCATGAAGGCGAACTGCTTGCCGTTCCAACCGTGCGGATACACGCCCGCGTCGGTGCCGTAGGCCACTTTCACCCCGGCCCGGACCGCCTTGCGGAAGTTCTCGCGCTGCAGCCGGCCGACCTGTCGCTCCTTCTCCAGGATCCGGTCAGGGAACCGGAGCCGTTTGTATTCCGCGAGGATGTAGTCGTCGTTGTAGACGTCCGCGACCAGGTAGGTCCCTCGCTCTTTCATGAGGCGGATCCCCTCGTCGTCGATCAGGCTGCCGTGCTCGATCGACGCGACCCCGGCGCGGACGGCGCGCTTGATCGCCTCGGCGCCGTGGGCGTGCGCCGCCACCTTCCGCCCCCACATCGTGGCCTCCTGCACCACGGCGTTCATCTCCTCCTGCGAGAACTGTGGCGCACCGGCCGATTCCTCTTCGGACAGCACGCCGGCGCTGGCCAGCAGCTTGATGAGATCCGCACCATTCTTGATCTCGAAGCGGACGAGCTTCCGGATTTCGTCCACTCCGTCGGCCAGCCCGGAGAACTGGCCGAACTTGAGGTATGGGGAGAAGCCGACGATGTCCCCGTGGCCGCCCGTGGCACCGACGGTCAGCGTGGCCACCCGCATCCGAGGACCGATCACCAGCCCCGAGTCGATGGCCCGGCGGAGAGCGACGTCGATGAACTCGCCGGCGCCAACGTCCCGGACCGTGGTGAAGCCGGCCTCGAGTGTGCGGCGCGCGAAGGTGGGTGCGGCCACTGCGTAGTCGATCGGACTGCGGCGGAAGAGGCCCTCGTAGTAGTCTCCGGGGTCGCCGCTCGTGATGTGCGTGTGGCAGTCGATCAATCCGGGCAACACCGTCGCGGACCCCAGGTCGATGATCGGCGTTCCGGCAGGAATCGCGAGGCCGGGCCCGAGAGCGGTGATCCTGGTGCTGTCGATCAGGATGACCGCGTTCTGCACCACGGCGCCGCCCCGGCCATCGATCAGGCGGGCGGCGCGGATCGCGACGTGTCGTCCGGCGGCCGCGGTGTCGGACGCCTGCCCGGAGGCGCGACCGGCCAGGGTCGAGAGCAAGAGCAGGAGCGTGGCGAGTCGCATCAGGCCTCCCCGGTCGTCACCCGGTTGTGATCCGTGCAATGTCGATCTATCGAGGGTTCGTTCGACTAGTAGATTGGGGGCACCGCCCCGCCAGCGATAATCGTCGTAACCTCAGCAAGGAGCAAGGGATGACCGCGGTACGGGTATTGGTCGGCACGCGCAAAGGTGCGTTCGTCCTCACGGCGGACGGCAAGCGCGACCGGTGGAACGTGAGCGGCCCTCACTTCGCGGGCTGGGAGATGTACCATCTCAAGGGTTCGCCCGCAGAGCCGAACCGTATCTATGCCTCCCAGACCAGCGGGTGGTTCGGCCAGCTGCTCCAGCGCTCGGACGACGGGGGCACAACCTGGGAGGCCGTGGGCAACGAGTTCGCGTACGACGGCCCGACCGGCACCCATCAGTGGTACGACGGCACCCAGCATCCCTGGGAGTTCAAGCGCGTGTGGCATCTGGAGCCGTCCCTCACCGACCCGGACACGGTCTACGCCGGCGTGGAGGACGCGGCGTTGTTCCGCTCGGTCGACGGGGGACGAACCTGGCAGGAGCTGGCGGCACTCCGGAATCATTCGTCCGGCCCACGCTGGTCTCCGGGCGCGGGTGGAATGGGCCTGCATACGGTCCTGCTGCACCCGTCCCACCCGGACCGGATGCACATCGCGATCTCGGCGGCGGGAGTGTTCCGCACCGATGACGGCGGTGCGAGCTGGCGGCCGGTCAATCGCGGCCTTCGCTCCCAGTACATCCCCGACCCGAATGCCGAAGTGGGCCATTGCGTGCACCGGATCGCCATGCACCCCTCCCGGCCCGATGTCCTGTTCATGCAGAAGCACTGGGACGTGATGCGGAGCGACGACGGCGGCGAGTCCTGGCAGGAGATCAGCGGCGACCTGCCCACCGACTTCGGCTTCCCGATCGACGTGCACGCACACGAGCCCGATACCATCTACGTGGTGCCCATCAAGAGCGATTCCGAGCACTACCCCCCCGAGGGCAAACTGCGCGTCTACCGCAGCCGGAGCGGAGGGCACGACTGGGAGCCGCTGACGAAGGGGCTGCCGCAGCGCGACTGCTACGTGAACGTGCTCCGCGACGCGATGGCGGTGGACTCGCTCGACCGATGTGGTATCTACTTCGGCACCACGGGCGGGCAGGTCTACGTCTCCGCCGACGCGGGGGACAGCTGGAGGCCCATCGTCCGGGACCTGCCGGCCGTGTTGTCGGTCGAGGTCCAGACGTTGGCATGATCCGCGTGACGCTCCCGTTCCACCTTCGGCGGCTGGCGAAGGTGGGAGAGGAGGTACGGCTCGAGGTCGTTGGTCCGGTGACGCTGGGGTCCGTCCTCGATGCGCTCGAGGCGGAGTATCCGGTGCTCCGCGGCACCATCCGCGACCATGGTACGCTCCGTCGGCGGGCGTTCCTGCGCTTCTTCGCGTGCGAGCAGGACATATCGCTGGACTCGCCCGACGCGCCGCTGCCGGAGCCGGTGGCGTCGGGCGCCGAGCCGCTGATGGTGGTCGGGGCTATCGCGGGCGGCTAGCTCCCCGTGGGCCGGCGCTCCATGTAGACGAGCGCCCCGGCCCCCCGCACGAAGCCCCGGACAGCGTACAGCGCCTCCGCGTCCCGGGTAACCAGCGCCAGCCGACGGAACCCCTGGAGCTCCGGGTGCCCGAGCATGCACTCGGTGAGCCACGCGCCAAGCCCCTGGCCGCGATGCGGGGTGGCCACCACCACGTCGGTGAGGTAGCCATAGGTCGCGAGGTCGGTGATCACCCGCCCGAACCCCACCAGATCCGCCCCCCGGAAGAGACCGAACGAGACCGAATGCGCGATCGCGCGGTCGAGCAGCGGCTCGGTCAGACCGTCCGCCCAGTGCGTGGTTCGCAGGAGCGCGAGCACCCGGCGCACGTCGAGGCGGCCCCGGTCCGTGGACACCAGGTAGTCGCCGCGTGACCATCTGAGCGGACGGTCGTCCATGGAGTCTCCGCAAACGAGGTGTTCGGATGTCGCATTGCAGGGCGTGATCACACCGGATGCGACAATGCGTGGCGACGCCGCGAAACCGGCCGACGCAGACGCCGCTGCACATGATACGCGGACCATTGCCCCAAGGTTCAATAGACCTACCCGGACGCGGGATGTATC
This sequence comes from uncultured Gemmatimonadales bacterium, assembly GCA_963697755.1. Lineage (GTDB taxonomy): Bacteria > Gemmatimonadota > Gemmatimonadetes > Gemmatimonadales > GWC2-71-9 > CAVVWJ01. Next base: position 257,444 of record CAVOPE010000007.1, read on the forward strand.
CTGCTCTGACGGCATCCGCCCCTCGATCAGGGGAGGGAGCGCCGATCCCCTGAGTCCTCAATTTCGATCAGATAGAGCAATGACAGCGATGGTGCGCGTACCTGGTGACCCGCGCCGAAGCGCCGGTGGTCCGGCGAGCGACGCGGTCGTGCCCCTTACGGTGATCGCCGGCTATCTCGGGGCCGGCAAGACCACCCTGCTGGGCCATCTCCTCCGGAACAGCGCGGCCCGCCGCATCGCCGTGCTGGTGAACGACTTCGAGCAGGTGAGCATCGACGAGACGCTGGTCCGTCGGCGGGCGGGGAACGTGCTGAGCTTCGCCAACGGGTGCATCTGCTGCCGGGCGGGTGGCGCGTTCGCCGAAACGCTCGCAGACCTGCGCACCCAGCGCGATCAGGTGGAGCACGTGCTGGTCGAGGCGAGCGGCATCGCCGCGCCGCAGAACATCGCCCAATACGGGTACCTGCCCGGCTACCGGCTCGACGGGGTCATCATCGTCACCGACGCCGAGGCGGTGCGCTCCCAGGCGACGGACCCCGGAGTCGGCCCCGACGTGCTGGGCCAACTGGTGACCGCCGATCTCGTGGTCCTCAACAAGGCCGACCTCGTGTCCCGTCCGGAGCTGGAATCGGTCTGCGACTGGTTGCATGAACTGGTGCCGGAAACGCGGGTCGTCGAGGCGTCATACGGACGGCTCCCGCCGGCCCTGCTCCTCGGGCGGCACCCGACGGACGAGGCTCGGCTGGAGCGTCGTTCCTGGACGCCCGGGCGCACCGTCGAGCGGCATCCGCACGAGGTGGGATACACCACCTGGAGCTGGATCACCGACCAGCCGTTGAACGAGGCCGGCTTCCGATGGTGGGCGGCGACTCTGCCGGAGGGCGTGCTCCGGGCCAAAGGCATCCTCCACTTGCGCAGCGATCCTTCCGTCCGCTACGTGTTCGATCTCATCGGCTCGCGCTGGACCCTTCGGCGGGAAGGGCCGTGGCGCGGCGAGCGGCCGCGGACCACGATCGCCCTCGTGGGCCGGGCGAGGAGCTTCCTGCCCGGCTGGCTGGAGATGACGCTGCGGCGATCGGCCGCGACGCCGGAAGGCGGCATTCATCGCGAGGATCACTAGCCCCACCGTCACCCTGGCCCAGGAGCGACCCGGTGCGCAACTATCTGACCGAGTTCATCGGCACCTTCTTTCTCGTCCTCACCATCGGGCTCACCGTGCTCGGCGGCACTCCGCTGGCCCCCCTCGCAATCGGCGCCTCCCTGATGATCATGGTGTACATGGGTGGCCACGTCTCCGGCGGACACTACAATCCGGCGGTATCGCTCGCCGTGTTCCTGCAGGGCAAGATGGCGTCGGCCGGCGAGTTCGGCCGCTATGTGCTGACCCAGTGTCTGGGCGCCGTGGCGGCGGCGCTTGTCGTGTACGCCATCGTCGGTCAGACCTTCGCTCCAGCGCCAGCACCAACCGCGAGCCGAACCGCCGCGGTGATCGTCGAGCTACTCTACACGTTCGCGTTGGCGCTGGTCGTGCTCAATTCCGCGGCATCCGCGAAGACGCACGGCAACTCATTCTATGGGCTGGCCATCGGATTCACGATCGTGGTCGCGGCGTTTGCCGGCGGCCCCATCTCGGGTGGCGCGTTCAACCCCGCGGTGGGCCTGGGCCCCATCCTGGTCGATGCGCTGCTGGGACAGGGCACCTTCGCCAACCTGTGGATCTACCTGCTCGGCCCGCTGGCGGGCGGTGCGCTGGCGTCGGCGGTCTTCACGCTGCAGGAGCGGGAGCCGCTGCCGCTCCACGCCGAGCCGAGCCGCACACCCGAGAGCCGGCCCGCCTAGCCCCGCGCCCGGGCCGATCGTCCTCACGCCTGGGGGGCCGCGGCCGCGGCCCCCCTTCTCATCTGGTTACCAGCCGTTTTGAATCGGACTAGCTTAGAACGAGCACCGCTCATCCGGTGGCCTGGAGTCTCACCATGCCTGTCGCTCCGCCGCAGCCCGCTGTCCTCAAGGGCGCCCACAGCTCGCAGCCCGAGATCGCCATTCTGTGGCTGACCGCCGGTCTGAGCTGCGACGGCGATACCATCGCCATGACCGGAGCGACCCAGCCCAGCCTCGAGGACCTGCTGAGTGGCGCGCTGCCATGGACCCCGCGTGTCACCCTCCACAATCCGTTTCTGGCCACCGAGGTGGGCGACGAGTTCGTCGACTTCTTCCACCGGGGCGCACGCGGCACTCTCGGCCCGTTCATCCTCGTGGTCGAGGGCTCGATCCCCGACGAGACCAACAAGACCGAGGGTTACTGGGCGACGTTCGGGACCGATCCGGCCACCGGCCAGCCGATCCCCACGTGCGACTGGATCGACCGGCTGGCGCCGCAGGCCTGGGCGGTCGTCGCCGCCGGCACCTGCGCCGCATACGGCGGCATCCACGCCATGGAGGGCAATCCCACCGGCGCCATGGGGCTGCCCGACTACCTCGGCTGGAGTTGGCGATCGGCCGCGGGCCTGCCCATCGTCTGCCTCCCGGGCTGTCCCGTGCAGCCGGACAACCTCACCGAGACCCTGCTCTACCTTCTCCATCAATTCGTCGGCCGCGCGCCTCCGATCCCGCTCGACGAGGTCCTCCGCCCGCGCTGGCTGTTCGAGCGCACCGTGCACGAGGGCTGTGATCGCGGGGGGCACTACGAGCAGGGCGAGTTCGCGGACACCTACGGCTCGCACCTCTGCATCGTGAAGCTGGGGTGCTGGGGGCCGGTGGTGCAGTGCAACGTGGGCAAGCGCGGCTGGATGGGGGGGATCGGCGGGTGCCCCAACGTCGGCGGGATCTGCATCGGGTGCACCATGCCCGGGTTTCCGGACAAGTTTCAGCCGTTCATGGACCAGCCACCGGGCTCGTTGCTGTCGTCGGCTGCCGTCATGACGTACGGCCGCGCGATCCAGGCGCTCCGCCGGTTCACCATGGCGTCGATGAACAAGGAGCCGAGCTGGCGCGCCGGCCGGGTGCGGGAATGACCGGCACGGTCGACCGTTTCGAGGCGGAAACCATCCTCCGAGGCCTCGCCGCGGTCTTCGCGCGTGACGGCGGCCGCACGATCGCCGCCCCCGCCAATGATCCGCCCCTGCCCAACGTGGAAGCCAAGTACCGGACCCTCGTCGAGCAGGTGCCGGCAGTGGTGTTCATGGCGTATCTCGACCGGGGCATCGGGGAAGCGTACGTGAGCCCGCGCATCGAAGAAGTAATGGGGTTCACCCAGTCGGAGTGGCTGGAGGATCCGGTCCGCTGGTACGATCACATCCACCCGGAGGATCAGGATCGCTGGAGTCTCGAGGCCGCCGAGATGTTTCTGACCGGGAAGCCGCTCCGGTCCGCGTACCGCGTGCTGAGCCGCGACGGCCGCCTCGTCTGGTTCCAGTGCGAAGTAAAGATGGTGCGTCGCGACGACGGGCGCCCCTGGTTCATCCACGGGGTGGGCTTCGACATCACGGAGCTCAAGGAAGCCGAAGCCGCGCTCGAGAGCGAGCGCAACCTGGTCTCGGCTGTGCTCGATACCGTCGGTGCGCTGGTGGTTGTCCTGAGCCCGTCGGGAGCCATCATCCGCTTCAACCGGATGTGCGAGTACATCAGCGGCTACTCGTTCCCCGAGGTGCGGGGCCGATACTTCTGGGACCTGTTCCCCGTGGCGGACGAAGCCCGGGGCATGCGGGAGCTGCTCCAGGGGCTCACGCCAGGCCAGCAACGCGCCTTCGAGAGTGACTGGACGGCGCGGGACGGCTCCCGGCGCCGGATCGCGTGGTCGAACTCCATCCTGCCCGCCATCGGGACCGCGCCCGCGCACGTGATCACCACCGGGCTGGACATCACCGAACGGAAGCGGATGGAGACTGCGCTGCTGGAGGTCAGGGGCCGGGTCCAGCGCCGCATCGGGCAGGACCTGCACGACGGGCTGGGACAGCATCTGACCGGCATCGCCTTCATGAGCAAGGTGCTCGAGCAGCAGCTCGCCGAGGCCGGAGCGCCGCAGGCGCCCCACGCGGGCAAGATCGTCCGGCTGGTCAACGACGCGGTCAACCGGACCCGCGAGCTGGCGCGCGGGCTGTTGCCGGTGTTCTCGGATGCGGAAGGCCTGATGTCGGCGCTCCAGCAATATGCCGCCGAGGTCGAAGACCTCTTCACCGTCGCCTGCCGGTTCGAGTGTCCCGAGCCCATCCGGATCACCGACCCGAGCCGGGCCACGCACCTCTATCACATCGCCCAGGAGGCGGTGAGCAACGCGCTCAAGCACGGCGGGCCGGAGCACATCCTCGTCTCGCTGGCTCGTGACGGAGATACCGGTACGCTGCGGATGGAAGACGACGGGACCGGCATGCCCGAGGTGGCGACCAGCCACGCGGGACTCGGCCTGCGCATCATGAGCTACCGCGCCACGATGATGGGCGGCTCACTCGACGTCCGCCGCCGCTCCCCCCAGGGGACCACGATCTGCTGCCGCTTTCCGCTCGAAGCCTGAAAGGAGTCGCGATCATGTCCAGCCGAGCCCCCGCGCACCCGCCCGGCACCAAGAGCCGGGTGCTCGTGGTGGACGACCATCCGATCGTGCGCCAGGGGCTCGCCCTGATGATCGACCAAGAGCCGGACCTTGAGGTCTGCGGCGAAGCCGAGGAGGCCGCGTCGGCCCTGGCCGCGATCGCCGCCAGCCGTCCCGACGTCGTCCTGCTCGACATCTCGCTCCCCGGACCGGATGGGATCGAGGTGCTCAAGGCCATCCGCGCCACCGATCCCTCGCTGCCGGTCCTGGTGCTGTCCATGCACGACGAGTCGGTCTACGCCGAGCGCGCCCTCAGGGCCGGGGCCAACGGCTACATCATGAAGCAGGAGGCGACCGAAAACGTCCTGGTGGCGCTCCGCCGGATCTTGCGCCGCGAGATGTACGTCAGCGACCGCATCGCCAGCGCGATGCTGCGGCAGATCGCGCTGGGTACGGGCAAGCCGGACCAAACCCCCATCGCGCGGCTGAGCGACCGGGAGCTCGAGGTCTTCCGTCTCATCGGCGAGGGGCACGGTACCCGCCGGATCGCGGACGAGCTGCACCTGAGCGTGAAGACGGTCGAGTCTTACCAGGCGCACATCAAGGAGAAGTTCGGCCTGCAGAGCTCGCGCGACTTGGTGCAGCGGGCGATCGAATGGAGGTTGGCCGAAACGGCCAAGTAGCGCTTCCTGCCGAATGGGCCTCGGGGATTCCCTGATGCTCCTCATAGGAAAATCCCTCATGTCGCGCGCGGGTCGGGCCTGCTTGCGGCAACTGCCGCCGATCCCAAATTCGGTCCATCACTTCTCCCCGCTCAGCGGCGTTCGTGCCCTCGGGCGTTGCGCGCCGCGTGTGCGCCGGAAGTCGGTCCTCACCTCTCCCTTCCCTCGGAGCCTCGGAAGGAGTGTCTATGCCTGCCACCGTGCCCTACGGCCGCGCCACCCAGAAGCCGCCGGCGGTCTCGGACGTCCACGTCCTCTGGATGACGGCCGGCCTCGGCTGCGACGGCGACTCGGTCTCGATCACCGCGGCCACGCAGCCGAGCATCGAGGACGTGCTGCTCGGCGCCATCCCCGGCCTGCCCAAGGTCCACCTGCACAACCCCGTGCTCGCCGTACGAGGTCGGCGACGACTTCCTGAAGTACTGGTACCAGGCCGAGGAAGGCAAGCTCGATCCGTTCGTGCTCGTCGTCGAAGGCTCGATCCCCAACGAGAAGATCAAGAAGGAAGGCTACTGGGCCGCGCTCGGGACCGACCCCGAGACCGGGCAGCCGATCACGACCTGCGAGTGGATCGACCGGCTGGCCCCGAAGGCGCTGGCGCGTCGTGGCCATCGGCACCTGCGCGACCTACGGCGGCATCCACGCGATGGACGGCAATCCGACCGGCTGCATGGGCCTGGCCGACTACCTCGGCTGGGACTGGCGCTCGAAGGCCGGCCTGCCGATCGTCAACGTCCCCGGCTGTCCGGTGCAGCCCGACAACTTCATGGAGACGCTGCTCTACCTGCTGTACCAGGTCGCCGGCCTGGCCCCGATGATTCCGCTCGACGACCAGCTGCGGCCCGACCTGGCTGTTCGGCAAGACCGTGCACGAGGGCTGCGACCGCGCCGGCTACTACGAGCAGGGCGACTTCGCCACCGAGTACGGCTCGCCCAAGTGCATCGTGAAGCTCGGCTGCTGGGGGCCGGTGGTCAACTGCAACGTGCCCAAGCGCGGCTGGATGGCCGGCATCGGCGGCTGCCCCAACGTCGGCGGCATCTGCATCGGCTGCACCATGCCGGGCTTCCCCGACAAGTTCATGCCGTTCATGGACGAGCCCCCCGGGCGCACGGATCTCGACCGCCGCCATCCAGGTCTACGGCCGGGCCATCACGGCGCTCCGCTCCTTCACCAACTCGACGGTCAACAAGGAGCCGAAGTGGCGGCACCCGCGTCCCGAGCTGACCACCGGCTATCACCCCCGGTCCTTCTGACCGGGGAAAGGAGCGACGGCAATGAGCTACGACCGTAGCCGCCCCACAGACCGGGACGGCAGGCAAGTCGCGGAACCTCGTCGAGATGAACTGGGACCCGATCACCCGGATCGTCGGGCAGCCTCGGCATCTACACCAAGATCGACTTCGCCAACCCGCGAGGTGGCCGAGTGCCACAGCACCTCGTCGATCTTCCGCGGCTACAGCATCTTCATGAAGGGCAAGGATCCGCGCGACGCCCACTTCATCACCAGCCGGATCTGCGGCATCTGCGGCGACAACCACGCCACCTGCGCCACCTACGCGCAGAACATGGCCTTCGGCATCCAGCCGCCGGCCATCGCCGAGTGGATCGTCAACCTCGGCGAGGCCGCCGAGTACATGTTCGACCACAACATCTTCCAGGACAACCTGGTCGGCGTGGACTTCTGCGAGCAGATGGTCAAGGAGACCAACCCGGGCGTCTGGGCGAAGGCCGAGAAGACCGCGGCGCCGCACGCCGAACGTCCACGGCTACCGCACGATCGCCGACATCATGACGGCGCTCAATCCGTTCACCGGCGAGTTCTACCGCGAGACGCTGCAGGTGAGCCGCATGACGCGCGAGATGTTCTGCCTGATGGAAGGCCGGCACGTCCACCCGTCGACGCTCTATCCCGGCGGCGTCGGCACCGTGCCCACGGTCCAGCTCTTCACCGACTACCTCGTCCGGCTGATGAAGTACGTCGAGTTCATGAAGAAGGTCGTGCCGCTGCACGACGACCTGTTCGACTTCTTCTACGAGGCGCTGCCCGGCTACGAGAAGGTCGGCACCGCCGCATCCTGCTCGGCTGCTGGGGCTCGTTCAACAACCCGGACGTCTGCGACTACACCTACAAGAACATGACCGAGTGGGGCCGACGGCATGTTCGTCACGCCCGGCGTCGTCGTCGACGGCAAGCTGGTCACCACCGACCTGGTCGACATCAACCTCGACATCCGCATCCTGCTCGGGCAGCTCGTTCTACGACGACTGGGACGAAGCGACGAGACGTTCGTCAAGCACGGATCCGCTCGGCAATCCGGTCGACCAGCGCCATCCGTGGAACCAGACGACGATCCCGCGGCCGCAGAAGCGCGACTTCGACGGCAAGTACACCTGGGTCATGTCGCCGCGCTGGTTCGACAAGCGCACCGGCGACCACCTGGCGCTCGACACCGGCGGCGGCCCGATCGCCCGGTTCTGGGCGACGGCGCTCGCCGGCCTGGTGGACATCGGCTACGTCAAGGCGACGGGCACGAGCGTCAAGATCTACCTGCCGAAGACCGCGACGCATGCCCGAGGTCGAGTTCGAGTGGAAGATCCCGAAGTGGAGCAACGCCATCGAGCGCGACCGCGCCCGCACCTACTTCCAGGCCTACGCCGCCGCCTGCGCGCTGCTACTTCGCCGAGCAGGCGCTGGCCGAGCTGCACGCCGGCCGCACCAAGACCTGGACCGACTTCAAGGTGCCGGACGAGGCGATCGGCTGCGGCTTCCACGAGGCGGTGCGCGGCGTGCTGTCGCACCACGTCGTGATCCGCGACGGCAAGATCGCCAACTACCACCCGTATCCGCCGACGCCGTGGAACGCCAGCCCGCGCGACATCTACGGCACGCCCGGCCCCTACGAGGACGCGGTGCAGAACACGCCGATCTTCGAGGAGAACGGCCCGGACAAGTTCAAGGGCATCGACATCATGCGCGCGGTGCGCAGCTTCGATCCGTGCCTGCCGTGCGGCGTCCACATGTACCTGGGCAACGGCAAGGTGCTCGAAACGCACCACTCCCCATTCTTCGGCAACCACCGCTGAGGAGACGCCCCGAGGGCGGAACCCGCGGAGCGAGGGCGTGATGCCCAGGCAATCGGAATTCGAGCGTCGGATGGCGGCCGTCGACGAGCTGGTCCAGCAGGTCGAGGCCGCCACCGACCCGGCGAGTCGTGCGGCGTCGCAGGAGCTGGTGCGCGCGCTCATGGAGATGCACGGCGCCGCGCTGGAGCGCATGCTGGCGGTCATCGGCCGGAACGGAGCGGCCGGCGCCACGATCGTGGACCAGCTCACGCGGGACGAGCTGGTCGCGAGCGTGCTGCTGCTGTACGACCTGCATCCCGTGGCGCTCGAGACCCGCGTCCGGGGCGCGCTGGACAAGACGCGACCCTACCTCAAGTCGCACGGCGGCAACGTGGAGCTCGTCGGCATCGACGAGACGGGGACCGTCCGGCTCCGGATGCAGGGCAGCTGCCACGGCTGCCCCTCGTCCGCCGTCACGCTCAAGCTCGCCATCGAGCAGGCGATCTACGAGGCCGCGCCCGACGTCAGCGCGATCCTCGTGGACGGCCAGGTGGAGTCCGGCCATCCCGCCGAGCCCGCGCTCGTCACTCTCGGGTCGAACGGCCACGGCCGCGCGGACTCGGCCGCGTGGCGCGACGTGCCCGAGCTCGGGCTCCGGGTGTCGGGCGCCACGCGCCGGGTGGACGTCGAAGGGCAGCCGTTGCTGTTCTGCCTCCTGGACGAGAGCCTCTACGCTTACACGGCGAAGTGCCCGGCGTGCGAGGCGGACCTCGGGACCGGGTCGGTCGCGGGACGCGTGCTCGCGTGTCCCGGCTGCGGCCGGGCCTATGACATCGTCCAGGCCGGCCGCGCGACGGACCACTCCGACCTGCACCTCGATCCCCTTCCCCTCCTCACACGCAACGGACGCACCCAGGTGGCGCTGCCATCGATCGGGGTGGCGGCCGTGCCGGCCTGACGATGGATTCGCCGGACCTCGCGCAGCGGAGCGGATTCGAGCTCCTCCGGCGGTTCGCCAAGGCGCGAGCTCCGGTCGAGCGCTGCGATCTGTGCGGGCTGGAGATCGGCGCCGAGCACGACCATCTGCTCGACCCCGCCGAACGGCGCCTCGCCTGCGCCTGCGGGGCGTGCGCGGTGCTGTTCAGCGCACAGTCGGGTACCAAGTACAAGCGCGTACCGCGAGACGTGACCGCGCTCGACGGACTGGCCATCAGCGATGCGCAGTGGGAGGCGCTGCGGTTGCCCATCGACCTGGCGTTCTTCTACCACAGCACGCCGCAGGCACGAGTCGTGGCCAGCTACCCCAGCCCCGCGGGTGCGACCGAGTCCCTGCTGCGAGCTCGAGACCTGGCAAGAGCTTCGGGAGGCGCATCCAGTGCTCCTGGAGCTGCAGCCGGACGTGCAGGCGCTCCTGGTGAATCGGGTGCGCCGCGGCTCGGCGAGTCAGGCCTGCTATCTGGTGCCGATCGACCAGTGCTTCCGGCTGGTCGGCCTCATTCGCCTGCATTGGAAGGGATTCACCGGGGGCGCGGCCGTATGGGAGGAGATCGACCGGTTCTTCGCCCAGCTCGCCAGCGTCGCCCGGCCGGCAAGGCAGGCGTCCAATGCCTGACCTCAGCTTTCAGGTCGAAGGAGCCGAGGTCACCCCGTACGCCATGGTGCCGCTGCTCACGTTCCGGCTCCGAGCCATCAACACGCCGGCGGACGAGGCCATCCAGAACGTCGTGCTTCGGTGCCAGATCCAGATCGAGGCGACTCGCCGCCACTACACCGCGGAGGAGGAGTCCCGACTCCGGGACCTGTTCGGCGAGCCCGAGCGCTGGGGCCAGACGCTGCGGGCCATGCTCTGGACCCACGCGACCAGCGTGTTTCCCCCGTTCAGCGGCGAGGCCGTGGCCGATCTGCCCGTGGCCATGCACCTACGACTTCAACGTGGCAGCGACCAAGTACTTCTATGCGCTCGAGTCGGGCGAGATTCCGCTCGACTTCCTGTTCAGCGGGAGCGTGTTCTATCGCGACGGCGAGGGTGCGCTTCAGGTCGCGCCGATCTCCTGGGCCCAGGAAGCGCGGTTCCGCCTGCCGGTGAGCACCTGGCGCCGTCTCATGGACGCCTACTACCCCAACATCGCGTGGGTCCAGCTCCGGCAGGACGTGTTCGACCGGTTGTATCAGTACAAGGTCCGGCACGGGATTCCGACCTGGGAGCAGACGGTCGAGCGCATGCTGCTTCGGGTCGACGAGGAGGCGCCGGTATGAGCGCTCCCCCGGTCGAGCAGGTCGCGAGCGCGCTGCTGTACGAGGGCTACCTGCTCTATCCCTACCGGCGGTCCGCGGTGAAGAACCGCCAGCGCTTCAACTTCGGCGTGATCTATCCCGAGGCGCACGCCCGGGCGGAGGGCGGCGGCGACGCCTGCGAGATGCGAACGGAGTGCCTCGTGCAGGGTGACGCGGATGCCCGGCTCGACGTCAGCGTCCGGTTTCTCCACCTGTTCGCCCGGCCGCCCGAGCGCCCGGGCGAGCCCGAGTGGCAGGACGCGGTCGAGCGGAGCATCGCGGTACTGGGTGTCCCGGTGCGCGACCTCGTGACCGATCCGCGATCCGTGGCGTTCGCGTTCCCGGGCGCGGCGCAGCCGGGCCGACAGCTCGGGCTGACCGGCCGCGTCGAGCTGAGCGCCGAACCGGTCGCGGCCGGTGTGTACCGCGTGCGGGTGACGATCCTGAACCAGACCCCCGTGGAACCCGAGCGCCCGTCCCTTCGCGACGAGCTCCTGCTCCGTTCACTGGTCTCCGCCCATACCATCCTCCGCGTCGCCGGGGGCGAGTTCGTCAGCCTGATCGATCCGCCCGAGACGCTCCAGCCGGCCGCGGCGGCATGTCGAAACCTCGGCACCTGGCCGGTGCTCGCGGGGGAGGAGGGCACCCGGACCACCCTGCTCTCCTCGCCGATCATCGTCTACGACTATCCCACCGTCGCCCCCGAGAGCCCCGGCGACTTCTTCGACGGCACCGAGATGGATGAGATGCTCTCGCTCCGGATCCTCACGCTCAGCGATGCCGAGAAGCGGGAGATGGGAGCGAGCGACGAACGGGCCCGACAACTGCTGGAGCGCACCGAGCAGCTGGGCCAGGCCGACCTCATGCGGCTGCACGGGGTCCTGCGCCACATCCGCGCGCTGGAGCAGGCGCCGTGAACGAACAGGACTGGCGCCTGCTCGACGCCGACCGCTCGGTCGAAGAGCTTCGCGTCGACGGCTGGCTCCTGCAGAAGGGCGACCGCGTCGTCCTCCGGCCACGCGCTCGAGGCGACGTGTTCGACCTGGTGCTGGAGGGCAAGACGGCCGCGGTCGAGGCCATCGAGCAGGACCTGGAGGGCAACTTCCTCGTCGCCGTGGTGCTCGAGGAGGATCCCGGCGCCTATCTCGGCCTGCTGCGACAGCCGGGCCATCGGTTCTTCTTCACGCCGCAGGAGGTCGCGCCGCTGCCGCCGGAGCGGCGCGTCCGCCCGCCCATCACTCGGACCGTCCTGGTGGCCGGGATCGGCAACGTCTTCCTCGGCGACGACGGATTCGGCGTGGAGGTCGCTCAGCGGCTGGCGGCGCGGCCGTTGGCCGCCGGGGTCACCGTCGTGGACTACGGCATCCGCGGGTACGACCTCGCGTATGCGCTCGTGCGCGGTGCGGACCACGTCATCCTGGTGGACGCATGCCCGCGGGGCGAGCCGCCAGGCTCCGTCTTCGTGCTCGAGCCCGATCTTGCCGATTTGGACTCGCCGAACGACGGCGCCACGACCCTCGACGCACACGACTTGAACCCGATTGCACGTGCTGCGGCTGGCCCGATCGCTCGGCGCGACGCTGGGATCGGTAGTGGTCGTGGGGTGCGAGCCGGCGACCCTGGGGCCGCCGGAGGGGCAGATGGGCCTGAGCGAGCCGGTCCGAGCGGCGGTGGAGGAAGCAGTCACCCTGATCGAGCGCCTGGTCGCGCGTCTCCTTGGTGGAGACGATGCCCCACGCCTCGGCACGCCACATTGACACGGAGGTTGCCGCCATGGATGTGATCGGAACGACCCGCGACGGTGGCATCAGCGAGAACGACACCCTGCTGCTGTTCGGCGGGGCGGCCTGCCTGCTGTTCGGCGCGGGCTTGATCCTGTCCAGCGGGATGACGCGGAAGTTCCTGGGCGATGTGGACGCCGGCAACCTGCTCCAGGCGGCGGTGCCCGACGTGCAGCGCTACTTGCGCCTTCGGGGGATGTGAGCGGCACGCCGGTGCGCTACGTGGTCGACGCCCAGGCGAGCCGGTTCACGGCCCGGGCGTTCGCGGGTGGGCCGCTGTCGGCGATGGGGCACAACCCCACCTTCGCCATCCGCGACCTGCGCGGCGAGGTGGAGTACGATCCCGAGTCGCCCGAGGCGTCGTCGCTTCGCCTGGTGGCCGGCGCGGGATCGCTCAGCCTGATCGACAGCACGAGCGACAAGGACCGGCGCGAGATCGAGCGGGCGACGCGAGACGATGTGCTGGAGAGCAGCCGGTTCCCGGAGATCACCTACGACTGTCCGCGGTCGCGGGTCACGGCCAACGGCGGCGCGCAGGTCACGCTCTCCGGGCGACGCTCACGCTGCACGGCGTCTCCCGGCCGCAGAACGTGGCCGCGCGCCTGTACCTCACGGGCGACACCCTGCGCGGTCAGGGTGAGGTCGACCGTCCGGCCGAGTGATTTCGGCATCCGCCCCGTCACGGTGGCGGGTGGCATGCTCAAGACCAAGGACGAAGTGAAGTTGACATTCGACATCGTGGCCCGCAAATAGAGACTGGACGAGGTTTCCCATGTGCCTGGCCATTCCCGGACAGATCGTCGAGCTGATCACCGACCCCGCGCATCTGCGCGATGGTGGAGGTGACCGGCGTGCGGCGGCGGGTCGACCTCGGGCTGCTGCAGGACGACATGCCCGCGGTGGGCGACTGGGTGCTGATCCACGTCGGGTTCGCCATGAGCAGATCAGCGAGCGAGAGGCGACGGATCAGATGCGCATGCTCGCCATGCTGGGCGAGGACGAGGCCGCGATGGAGGAGGTGCGCGGCTACGGACTGGCAGCGGGAGGGAGCCGCATGAAGTTCGTCGACGAGTTCCGCGATCCGCGACCTGATCGCGCCGGCCTGCGACGAGATCCGGCGCCTGGCCGAGCCGGGCGCGGCACTACCGGCTGATGGAGGTGTGCGGCGGCCACACCCACGCGATCTACCGCTTCGGCCTCAAGGACGTCCTCCCCGCCAACATCGAGCTGATCCACGGCCCGGGCTGCCCGGTCTGCGTGCTTCCGATGGGCCGCATCGACGACGGGCTGTCGCATCGCCCGAGCGGCCGGACGTGATCTTCGCCGCGTTCGGCGACATGATGCGCGTGCCCGGGACGCAAGGGCAGCCCGCTCGAGCACAAGGCGCGCGGGCATCGACGTGCGCATCGTCTACTCGCCGCTCGACGCGCTGAAGCTCGCCCGCGCCAATCCCGACCGCCACGTGATGTTCTTCGCGATCGGCTTCGAGACCACGGCGCCGTCCACCGCGCTCACGCTGATGCGCGCCAAGGCCGAAGGGCATCGAGAACTTCTCGGTCTTCTGCAATCACGTCACCATCATTCCCGCGATCCGCGCCATCCTCGACTCGCCCGACATGCGGCTCGACGCCTTCATCGGCCCCGGCCACGTGTCGACCGTCATCGGCTGCCGTCCCTACGAGTGGATCGCCAAGGACGAGGACAAGCCGATCGTGGTCTCGGGCTTCGAGCCGCTCGACATGCTGCAGTCGATCGTGATGCTGCTGCGCCAGCTGAAGCAGGGTCGCGCCGAGGTCGAGAACCAGTACAAGCGCGTGGTGCCCTGGGAGGGCAACCGCGCCGCGCTGCGGCGCCATGGCCGAGGTGTTCGAGCTGCGGCCCTACTTCGAGTGGCGCGGGCTCGGCTTCATCTCGCAGTCGGCCCTCCGCATCCGCGACGCGTACGCCGCGTGGGACGCCGAGCGCGTCTTCAGCGTGCCCGGCGTGCGCGTGACCGATCCCAAGGCCGCGCAGTGCGGCGAAGTGCTCAAGGGCGTGCTGAAGCCCGCCCAGTGCAAGCTGTTCGGCAAGGAGTGCACGCCGGAGCATCCGGTCGGCGCGCTGATGGTGTCCTCGGAAGGCTCATGCGCCGCGTACTACAACTACGAGCATCGGAAGGCCGCGGCCTCCCTCAGGATCCTGACCCCGGCCTGACCGGCGACGCGTCCGCCGGCGCGGCCGCGCCGGCGATCCGCTTCCGCGACCCGCAGATCGAGATGGCGCACGGCGCCGGCGGCAAGGCAGCCGCCGGCTCGTCGACGGCCTGTTCGCGCCGCTGCTCTTCGGCACGCGCGGCCGACGACGGCGACCGCTCGGCGACGCCGCCCGCGTCGCGGTCGGCGGCCCAGCCGGTCGCCATCACGACCGACAGCTTCGTGGTGACGCCGCTGCGGTTCCCCGGCGGCTCGATCGGCGAGCTGGCGGTGAACGGCACGGTGAACGACCTCGCGGTGTCCGGCGCCCGGCGCCGAGGCGCTGGTCACGACGTTCGTGCTCGAGGCCGGCCTGCCGACGCCGAGGTGCTCGAGGCCGAAGTCCGCGCCATGGCCGACGCCGCGCGGGCGCGCAGGGGTCGCCGATCGTCGGCGGCGACACCAAGGTCGTCGAGCACGGCAAGGCGGACCGGCATGTACATCACCACCACCGGCATCGGGCAGCCGCTGCCCGGCGTGTCACCTGGCCGCCCGGAGCGTCCGGCCCGGCGACAAGATCCTCCTGTCCGGCCCGATCGGCGATCACGGCATCACGATCCTGCTCGCGCGCGGCGAGCTCGATCTCGAGGCGGATCTCCGCTCCGACACGCGCTCGGTGCTGCCGCTGGTCGAGGCGCTGGTCGCCGCCGCCGGGCCCGGCATCCGCTGGATGCGCGATCCGACCCGCGGCGGTGTCGCCACCTCGCTCAACGAGCTGGCGCGCGACTGCGGCCTCGGCGTGCACCTGCTCGAGGAATCGATCCCCGTGCGCGACGAGGTGCGCGGCGCCTGCGAGCTGCTGGGCCTCGATCCGCTGCACATCGCCAACGAAGGCCAGTTCCTCGCGGTGGTGGCCGCGGATCGCGCCGGGCGCGCGCTCGAGGCCCTGCGCGCGACGCCGCGGCGGCGGCGATGCCGTGATCATCGGCGAGGTGCGCGAGCAGCCCGCCGGGCACGGTCCTCGTCGAGCACGCGGTACGGCGGCACTCGGATCGTGGACATGCTCGTCGGCGACCCGCTGCCGCGCATCTGCTAGGGGCGCGCAATGCCCCTCACCACGGATCTCGCGACCCGCGTCGAGGAGCGGCTGCTGGCCCGGAACGCTCTCTTCGAGCGCTTCTTCGCGCGCGAGGCCGCCGCGGCTGGCGGCCGCCTGCCGCGAGATGTCCGAGCGGTTCCTGCGCGGCGGGCGGCTGCTGGCGTTCGGCCGGGGCCCGTACGCGACCGACGCCCAGCACGTCTCGGTCGAGTTCGTCCACCCGGTGATCGTCGGCAAGCGGGCGCTCCCGGCGCTCGACCTGTCGCCTGCTGTTCGGGCCGTGGCTCGAGACCCTGGTCCGGCCGGACGACATCGTCATGGGCTTCGGTCCGCCCGAGGGCGACGCGGAGGTCCGCCTGGCCCTCGCACGCGCCGCGGACCGCGGGGCCATGACGTTCGCCCTCCCCGGCGCGAGCGGCTCCTACGCGGTCGCGGCCGCCAGCGGGGACGCCTTCATCCACCAGGAGCTGATCGAGATCCTGTACCACACGCTCTGGGAGACCGTGCACGTCTTCTTCGAGCATCGCGAGCTGGGCCACGACGTCGGGCAGGCGGGATTTCTCTATCCCTTCCTCGGCCGAGAGAAGCAGGCGTCGACCGACCTCGATGAGCCGAGGTGGCCGCGTCGATCCTGATGAAGGTCGCGGACGACGCCGCCCTCCGCGCCAGAGTGGCACGCGAGCAGAGCGTCGCCATCGGCGAAACCGTGCTGGCGGTACACGACCGGCTCCGGCAGGGCGGCAAGCTGATCCTCTTCGGCAACGGCGGCTCCGCCACCGATGCCAACGACTGGGCCATCGACTGTGTCGCCCCGCCATCGGGCATGCGGCCGGTGCCGGCGGTGTCGCTCGCGCATGGAGCCGGCGACACATCACCGCCATCGCCAACGACGTCGGCACCGACGTCGTGTTCCTCCGCCAGCTGATCGCGCAGGCCGAGCCCGAGGACGTGGCGGTCGCGATCTCGACCAGCGGCGGCTCGCGCAACGTGATCGCGGCGCTCGACGAGGCGCGGAAGCGCCGGCTGCTGACGGTCGCGCTGCTCGGCTACGACGGCGGCGAGATCCGGCGCCAGGCCCTGGCCGATCACTTCGTCGTGGTCGGCTCGCGACTACATCCCGCGCATCCAGGAAGTCCAGGCCTCGGTCTACCACGTCATACGCGAGAGCCTCGCGGAGCTGGACGATGCCAGCGCGTTGAGCTGTTCGGGACGCCGGACTGCCCATACACCCGGGACATGCGCGAGTGGCTGGAGTGCGTGGCGCGCGAGTTCGTCGAGTACGACGTCGAGGCCGACCGCGCGGCGCGCGGACCGCATGCGCGCGCTGGCCGGCGCGCAGCGCACGGTGCCCGTCCTGGTCGAGGACGGCACGGTGGTACAGATCGGCTGGCAGGGCCGCGGCTGCACGGTGAGCGACTGACCGCCATGACCAGCGCCTGCACGGTTCGCGTCCGCGGCGTCGTGCAGGGCGTCGGGTTCCGTCCGTTCGTCTACCGCCTGGCACGCGCCAACACCCTCGCCGGTTGGGTTCTGAACCAGCGGGGACGGCGTCGAGATCCACCTCGAGGGCGACCGGGAGCGAGTGGGGCGGTTCCTCCGCGAGCTGCGCGCGGAGGCGCCGCCCGCGGCGAGCATCACGACCATCGACGTCGACGCCGCGGCGCCAAGCGGGCTCGCCGACTTCACGATCCGCGCCAGCCTGCCGCTGGACCAGCCGACCGCCGCCATCTCGCCCGACCTGGCGGTGTGCGCGCGGTGCCTGCGCGAGCTGTTCGATCCCGCCGATCCGCGCTACGGCTATCCCTACATCAACTGCACGGACTGCGGCCCGCGCTACTCCATCCTGCTCGGCCTGCCCTACGACCGCGGCACGACGACGATGGCGCCGTGGGCGCTGGACGAGGCCTGCGCGCACGAGTATCGCGACCCCGCGATCGCCGCTTCCACGCGCAGCCGGTGGCGTGCGCCGCGTGCGGACCGCACTACCGGCTGGAGGAGGAAGACGAGCCATCTGGCGACGGCGACGACGAGGAGGCGATCCGACGGGCCGTCAACCGGCTCCGCGACGGTGCGGTCCTGGCGGTGAAGGGCATCGGTGGATATCACCTCGCCTGCGACGCCCGGAATGCTGCGGCCGTGTCCGCGGCTGCGCGAGCGGAAGTTCCGGAAGGAGAAGCCGTTCGCCCTCATGGCGCGCGACCTGGCCACGGCACGCGCCCTGGTCGAGCTCTCCGCCGAGGCGGAGGCCCTGCTCGCGAGCGCCGCCGCGCCCATCGTGCTGGCGCCCGCGCGCGTCGCGCTGGCCGAGGTCGCGCCCGACACCGACGACCTCGGTGTCATGCTGCCGTACACTCCGCTGCATCACCTGCTGTTCGCGGCCGGCGCGCCCGACGTGCTCGTCATGACCAGCGCCAACCGCTCGAGCGAGCCGATCGCCTACGAGGACGACGACGCGCATGGAGCGGCTGTCGGGACTGGCCGACGCGTTCCTGATCGGCGAGCGGCCGATCGCGCGCCGGGTGGACGATTCCGTCGTCCGGTGCGGCCCGCTCGGTTCCACGATGCTCCGGCGTGCCCGCGGCTACGCGCCGGGCGCGGTCGCCGCCCTGCCGGTCGTCACGCCCGATTCTCGCCGTCGGCGCCGACCTGAAGAACGCCATCACGCTGGTGGTCGACGGCCAGGCGTTCGTGAGCCAGCACATCGGCGACCTCGACCACTACACGGCCTCCCGCGCCCTTCGAGGAGACCATCGCACGACCTGCTGGCGATGTACGGGGTGCGGGAGCGCGATCTGCTGGTCATGCATGACGCCCATCCGCAGTACCGCTCGACCGCGTTCGCCGGCACGTTCGGCGACGCGGAACGGGTCGCCGTGCAGCATCATCGCGCCCACGTCGCCTCGGTGCTGGCCGAGCGCGGCGCGTGGGACACGCCGCGTCCTCGGCGTGAGCCTCGACGGCACCGGCTACGGCGACGACGGCGCGATCTGGGGCGGCGAGTTCTTCGTCGGCAGCGTGCGCGACGGCTTCGAGCGCGTGGCCCACCTCCGCGCCGCGCCACTCGCCGGCGGTGACGCCGCCGCGCGGCACCCGGTGCAGGCGGCCGCGGGCTTCCTCGCGCAGCTGCCCGGGCTGCCCGACCTCACCCGCCCGCCGTTCGCGTTCCGATGCGCGCTATCCGGCCGCCCGCCGGCTGCTCCCGAGCGGGATGCGGGTGTTCGCCACGACCTCGGTCGGCCGCCTGTTCGATACCGTGGCGGCGCTGCTGGGCTTCACCCGGCCGATCACGTTCGAGGGCCAGGCCGCGATGTGGCTCGAGCAGCTCGCTCGCAAGGCGCCAACCGTCGAGCCGTATCCCTTCCCGTTCGACGGCGGGCTGGTCGACTGCCGACCGCTGCTGCGAGGCGTCGTGACCGACCGTCTGCGCGACCGGGACCGCGGTGAGATCGCGCGGGCGTTCCACGCCGGGCTGGCCCGCGGCCTGTGCGACGCCGCCGCGGCGCTGTGTCGGACGCACGGGCTCGACACCGTGGTCGCCTCGGGAGGCGTGTTCCAGAACGCGCTGCTGCTCGCCGACCTCGCCCTCCTGCTCGAACAAGGCGGGCTCGACCTCTGGACCAACCATCTGGTGCCACCCAACGATGGCGGCATCAGCCTGGGACAGGCGGCGCTCGGCGCGCTCGGACCGTGCACGAGCTCTCGATCGCGCTGAGCCTGGTGGACCTCGCCTGCGAGGAGGTCGGGCGCCAGGGCGGCCGCGTGTGCGCGCTGCACCTCAAGGTGGGCGCCCTCTCGGGCGTGGTGCCCGAAGCGCTGCTCGCGTCGTACGAGATGGCGTGCACCGACACGCCGCTGGCGGGATCCCGGCTGGTGATCGAAGAGGTTCCCGTGGTAGTCTTCTGCCCGCGCTGCCAGGCCGAGCAGCCGCTCGACGGCGTGCAATCGTTCTGTTGCCCCGTCTGCGGCACACCAACGGCTCAGGTCGAGCGCGGCCGGGAGCTGGAGCTGGTCGCCATGGAGATCGAACAATGAGCCTCGAGCCGCGCCTGGTCGAAGTGCGGAAGCACATCCTCAAGCAGAACGACCTCGTCGCCCGCGAGCTCCGCGCAACGCTTCCGCGACGCCGGCGTCTTCGTCGTGAGCCTGGTGTCGAGCCCGGGCGCCGGGAAGACGACGCTGCTCGAGCGCACGCTCACGCTGCTCAGGCCTCGACTCCGCGTCGCCGCCCTCGTGGGTGACCTCGCCACCGAGAACGACGCGGCCCGCCTGGCACGCTCCGGCGCCCCCGTCCGCCAGATCACCACGGGCACGGTCTGCCACCTGGAGGCCGCCATGGTGCAGGGCGCGCTGGAGGGCTGGACCGCTGGACGAGCTCGACCTGCTGTTCGTCGAGAACGTCGGCAACCTGGTGTGCCCGGCGTCGTACGACCTCGGGGAGGCGATGCGGTTCGTCGTCCTGTCCGTCACCGAGGGCGAGGACAAGCCGCTCAAGTATCCCACGATCTTCAATACCGCCGACGTCGCGCTCGTCACCAAGACCGATATGGCGGAGGCCGCCGGATTCGACTGGACCGCGGCGCTGGCCAACATCCAGGCCGTGCGACCTGGCATGCGCACCCTCGGTGTCTCGGCCAAGACCGGCGCGGGTATGCCCGCGCTCCTGTCCCTGCTCGAGGCGGGCGTGCTGCGCGGCCGGGGCGCGGTCGCGGGCGGTCAGCCGTGACCAGCCTGCTCGCCGTGTGCGCGCTGGGCTTTTTTCTCGGCATGCGCCACGCCACCGACCCGGACCACGTCATCGCCGTGACGACGATTGTTTCGCGGCACCGCCGCGCCTCGAACGCGGCGTTGATCGGCGCCCTGTGGGGCGTGGGCCACACCCTCACGATCCTGGTGGTCGGGACCGGCATCATCCTGCTCGGCTGGGTGATACCTCCACGCGTGGGATTGTCGCTCGAGCTGTCGGTGAGCGTCATGCTCATCGTGCTGGGCATCATGAACCTGACCGGCGTCCTGCAGCGGATCACCGAGACCGTGACACCGGCGGCAGGCGCGCCGGGAACGATCCACGCGCACCCGCACCCCCACGGCGACTACGTGCACACCCACGTGCATGGACACGAGCCGGAAGCCCATCCGCACGCGCCCGACCAGACGCCGCTGGCCCGGCTCGACCGGCGACTCGGCTCTCTCGGGGTGTACCATGCCATGAGGCCCCTGATCGTCGGGGTGGTGCACGGCCTGGCCGGCTCGGCGGCGGTGGCGCTGCTGGTGCTGGTCGCCATCGGCAACACGGCCTGGTCGATCGTGTATCTGCTGGTCTTCGGCATCGGCACGATCGTGGGCATGATGCTGATCACGGCAGGCATCGCCTGGCCGTCCGCCTACGCCGGCGCGAGGTTCACCTGGCTGCCGCACCGGCTCCGGGTAGCATCCGGGGTCATTAGTTTGCTGGTAGGGTTGGCGCTGGCCTATCGGATCGGTGTGGTGGATGGACTCTTCGGCGCCCACCCGAACTGGACCCCGCGGTAGCATCCGCCCGTGCATCGAGCCGGGCGGCGATCACACTGGGGTCGCGGAGGGAGCGTGAACATGCGTCGCGTCATACAGATGGGCCTCTTCGTGGCCCTCGGGACACTGCTGGTCAACGCCATGCCGGACATCAAGCGGTACCTCAGGATCCGGAGGATGTAGCCCGTCCCCGAAGAACGACCCGAAGTGGTGAGGATCACGGCGGAGCCCGCACGCGCGGCCGATAGTCGGCCGCGTGCGCGCCCGCCGTTCTTTCTTCAGCTTCCGGAGCCTGCGATGTTGCTGCGATCCTGGCGCTTCCTGACCCTCCTGCTGGCTGCCTTGGCCCTGACCATGACCTCCGCCCACGTGCTCGAGCTGCCGCAGAAGATGGGCTACGACGCCCAGCTGTACGCTGCCGTCAACACCACGATGTACCGGTACTTCGCCCTGATCGGCGGAGTCTATACCATCGGCTCCCTCGTCGCGGCCGGGGTGCTCGCGCTGCTCGTCCGTCACCACGGCGACGCGTTCCGCTGGACGGTCGCCGGCGCCGTGGCCTTGGCTCTGGCCTTCGTGAGCTGGCTGGTGCTGGTGGCGCCGGTCAACGGCCAGGTCGCCAGGGCGATCACTCGGGCGCCGCAGACCGTGCCGGAGCTCTGGCAAGCGCTGCGGGATCGGTGGGAGTACGCTCACGCTACCGGCTTCGTGCTGCAGCTGATCGGCTTTTCGGCCCTCGTCGTCTCCGTGCTGGTCGAGACCCCGTCGGGCCGGTCCGGCGCGGGGACCGCCTGACCTTGGCCTGACCTTCAGCTCTCGGCTCGCCCGCCCCGCTGCGACCGACGCACTATTCCTGTCGGGCGCGATCGAGGCGCTTCCGGTAAGCGTGCTGGGTCTTCACGCGGACGTAGCCCAGCCGTTCGTAGAACGGGTGTGACTCGAGGCGGGATACGTTGCTCCGCACGGCGACCAGCTCGAGGCCGCGCGACGCCGCCCACTGCTCCACGGCGTGGACCAACCGGCTCCCGGCCCCACGACCGCGATGCGCGGCGTCCACGACGAGTCCGAGAATCTCGCAGCGCCGCTCGGCCTCCAGCAGCTCCTGCTCCGCGGCGTGCACCCAGCCGACGACCGCACCCTCGGCGGATTCGGCGACCAGGACCAGGTCCGTCGGGCGGGCGAGCAGGCGGGCCAACCTGGCGCTCATGGTCTCCTCGGCGACCGGATAGCCGAGCTCCGCGCTCAACGTCGCCAGCCGGAGCGCATCGGCGAGCCGAGCGGACCGCACCCCGGATGCCGAACTGCCGGCTCGAGCTTGGTTCATGGTGCGCCCCCGCTCACTGGTCGCGATCGGTCGGTTCCGCGGGATCGAAACCCTGCCCGCCGCCCGGGCGTAGGGCGGGCGGCTTCGATCCTGCCCGTCATATCAACTCTCCTGGAGGCTTCGTGCATTCCTTCGCGGTCCTGTTGTCCTTCGCCGTGCTCGCCACTCACGCCGCGCCCAAGACCGGCGCGGACCTCGTCCGTCAGATGCACGCGCGCTATGCCGGCAAGTGGTACCGTACGATCACCTTCGTGCAGACCACCAGCTTCCCCGATCGTCCTTCGGAGACATGGTACGAGGCGGGGACGATTCCCGGCAAGCTCCGCATCGACATCGCGCCGACGGACAGCATGAACGTGTTCATGTTCGTCGGGGACTCGACCATTGTCTTCAAGGGCGGCAAACGGGTCGCCGCCCGTCAGGACCGCAATCTGCTGATGACCCTCGGATTCGACGTCTACGGTCAGGCGCCCGACACGACCATCGCCCAGCTCGAGGCGGCCGGCATCGACCTGAGCAAGGTGCGCGAGGATCGCTGGAACGGCGCCAAGATGTGGGTCGTCGGGGCCGGGAAGGGCGACACGACGTCTAGCCAGTTCTGGATCGATCAGGACAGGCTGGTCTTCGTCCGTCTGATCGAGACGCGAAAGAATCCGAAGGAGCCGCAGGCGCCGGCCAACGTGCTCGACGTGACCTTCGAGAAGTATCAGCCGCTCGGGAAGGGCTGGGTGGCGCCCGAGGTCATCATCAAGGTGGACGGGAAGGAGGTCCAGCGCGAGGTCTACCGGGACATCCGCGCAGACGTGAAGCTGCAGCCCGACCTGTACGACAGCGGGACCTATCACAAGGCGCAATGGATCGGCGAGGGGACGCTGAAGTGAAGCGAGCCGGCTCCGTGAGGATGGGGCCGGCCCGCAGCACTTCGTCCCTTGTCGGCAACAGGGGCTTACGGGGTGTACAGCTCCGTGGACTCCGATCCCACGGCGAGCAGCCGGGGGCGGCCATCGATCGAGACCAGGACCAGGACGTCGGGCCCATGCTGCGGAACGGCTCTCGACTTCCACGTGTTCGTCGACGGCGTGTAGACGTAGGCGTGACCATCGGTGAGCACGAAGAACCTGCCCTGGAGCGGCGCCCCGAGCGCGCGGCCGGGAGTCGGAATCGGCGCCAGGGTCTTCCACGCGTTCGTCTGGGGATCGTAGACGTCGAGGTCCGAGACCGGGGTGAAACCCCCTTCGCCCCGGAACCCTCCCGCCACGTACAGCTTGCCGTCGAGCACCGCGGCCGCGCCGCCGCGGTGCGAGTGGGGGGCCTGGGCCCGCGCCTGCCACGCGTTCGTCGCCGGGTCGTAGCGATAGAACCGGCGGCTGGTCTCCTGCTCGCAGTACGCAGGGTTGGGCCAGAGCTCCCCGCTGCAGAAGCCGGGCAAGACGTACAGCTTGCCGTCGATGGCGCCGGTCACGCCCTGGGCCCCGAAGATGGGCAAGCTGGCCTTCTGCGTGAGCACGCCGCGCGTGTAGTCGCAGGCGTACGCCGAGCGCAGGGTGGTTTTCGTCTCGACGTAGGTGTAGCCGCCGGAGAAGTAGAACCGGCTGCCGATCTTGGCGATCCCATGCGCCTCGAAGGCGCTGGACCGGCAGCCGGGGGCCGCTCCCCAACTGTCCGTCGTCGCATCGTAGGCCAATGCCCCGAAGCCGGTGCCGCCTTCGCCATCGGTGCCCCCGAAGACGTAGACGATCGAGTGGCCGGCCGCGTTGGGCGCCACGGCGGCGAACGTACCGAACAACTCCGGTGACGGGCGCAGGGCTCTGGGAGTCCAAGTGTTGGGCGCCGCGGCGACGACGGCCGCCTCGAAGGCGGGGGCGCCGGTGGCCTCGGGACCCGTGAGGGGCCTGTCGTCGGTACAAGCCGACACGGCCACGACGAGCCCCATGCCGAGGACGGAGATCGATCGCATCACGTGTCCCTCCTGCTGGCGGCGAGGTCGCCGGGGCGCGAGGCGTGTGCTGCCGGTAGTCGCACGCCGGATGACTTGAGCCGACTATATGTGTCGGGCACGTCAAGCGACTTTCAAGAGCCATCCGGGCTCGGGCGCCAGGAGGTGCGGGGGCTGACCTGCTGTCACCCCAGCCGTCACCGCAAGGTCCTGACGGGAGACGGTCCCGAGGGCTATGTTCTACACTATGCAAGACGATCCGGGCACTTCAAAGGTGCTGTCCTACAGCGAGGTGCGGGCCGCGTTGAGCCGTCGCGCCGCCTTCGAGAGCCATCAGGAAGGGGTGGGGAAGGTTTCGTCCTACGTCCTCAACGTCCGGCCTCGCAGCAAGAGCTACGAGCCGTTCACCTTGACGGGCCCCGACCTGACCGAGATGCTGCGCGAAGCTCTGAGCTGCCTGGAGCGGACTTCTACCACCAGGCCCGAGGTGTCGCCCTAATCACGCTCCCTCTCCAAGGAGCATCGCCGCCAAGTGGCGACACAACAGAACCCCGATGGCGCGGACAGCGCGATCGGGGTTCTGCACGGCCGGCCAATGCAGCCTTGGTCAACGGCCGGCTGCGTGGGGCGGCGGCCGCCTGAGGTTGTCAGTTGGAGCTGACTGGGGTCCAGCTCGAGTCGGGGTTGTAACGCTCCATCGCCCGGAAGCGCTCGAGTGTCTGGGGCCCGAGGTCCTGCTCGTAGACGATGCCGTCGTGGCTCACGATGAAGGTCTTCACGCCGGTCACCAGGTATTCCGCCGGGGCGGCGACCAGGGCGAACCCGCCGATCATCACCCCCTCGACGACGAAGTCCAGCTGTCCGAGGGGCGCCGCGGGGCCCTGCCCTTTGAGGACCTTGAAGTAGTAACCATGGTAGGGCTCGATCTGCTCGCTGTAGCCCTCCGCGATCACCCTGGCGATGCCCTCACCGACGGGGCCGTGCCAGCTGCCGTCGGCGCTGCGCCAGGCCAGTCCATCCTGCTTCCCGGGCGTGCTGATGATGCGCTGGGCATACTGATTCACGAGGGCGCCATCGTGCCGCCTCCGGGCGTACGTGCGCTGCGCCTCGACGAAGCCGCGGCACACCTCGATGGCATCGAGCTCGTTTCGGCCGATGCGACGGAGCAAGACCTCACGCGCTCCCGCTTCCGCGTCGAAGGCCCACTTGCCGTCCTTCTCCACGATGGGAAAAGGAAGTGGCCAATTGGTCGCGCCGATCGAGAGCGTAGCGGTCGTGCGCGCCGAATCCAGCTCGATCCGGTGCCGCGCTCGAGCCTCGGACGCAAACTGGGCGGCGTACCTGCCGTCCATCACGGAATCCTTCGACAAGACGAGCGGCTTGCCCTGGGTTCCGAGGATCGCCACGAGCTCGGGACGATCGAACCGTTCTGCTGCCTCGATCAGTGCCGTCGCTGCTTCCCCGGGGGTGCCGAACTCCCGTGGTGGAACCGCCGGCTCCGCCGGGGCTGCCCCTGCCTGATCGGACGCCGCCTGCGCCTGTTCGCGCGCGGATTCCTTGCCGCATGCACTCAGCACCAGCAGCGCCGCCAGCGCGATCGTCCTCATCTGCGGCGCCCCCCGCCGCCACCCCGCGAGAACCCGCCGCCGCCCCGCGAACCCATGCTCGACGCACCGCGGGAGCTGCTCGCGCGAGCGTTCGCGCCATTGTACCCACCTCCACCACCGCTGAACGCGCTGTTGCCCCCGGACCCGCCACTTCGAGAGATGCTCTGATTCCCGATCTGGTCCCCGCCACCAGGCCTGCTGCCGCTCGCACCAGCCGACCGGTTGCTCACACCGCCGCCGGCTTGGCCTTGGCCGGCACCAGCAGACCTGTCACTTACCCCGCCGCCGCGCTGCCCTTGGCCGGCACCAGCAGACCGGTCGCTGACCCCGGCGCCGCGCTGCCCTTGGCCGGCACCGGCAGACCGATCGCTGACCCCGGCGCCGCGCTGCGTCTGGCCGCGGTTCGAGCCGCCGAACTTGTCGGCGGTCCGCTGGTCGGCGTAGGGGGCACCGCCTCGATGCGAAGGGTTGTGAGACCAAGCGCCGCCAGCCCCCTTGGGCTGGGCACCACCAGGCCTGCCAACACCGCCTGCGCCGCCAACACCGCCTGCGCCGCCAACACCGCCTGCGCCGCCAACACCGCCTGCGCCGCCAACGCCACCGACACCGCCAACGCCACCGACACCGCCGACAGCGCCAACGCCGCCAACGCCGCCGACACCGCCAACGCCGCCAACGCCGCCGATATTATTGAAGTTGTTGCCGTTGTTGATATAGACGTTGCCGCCGCCCCAGCCAGCATAACAGCAGGAACCGCCCCACATGGCGGCCCCCCACATCATCCCTACGCCGAACGAAACGAACGCCGCGCCGGGAGGATAGTACGGATAATAGATCGGCGGGTAGGCGTAGACCGGAGGGCCGTAGACGACGGTGGGGCTGTAGGACGGGACGTAGACGACTTCGGGATTCTGGGACTCTACGACAATCACCGTCTGCTTCTCGACAACCTTGGTCTCGACTTTCTGCTGCTCGTTCGTTTCCAGCGCGCCCTTGTCCTTGGCCTTCTTGCGCATCCGCTGGACGGCAGCCATCACCTCGCTCTGTTGCGCGAGGAAGGCGTTGCCGAGCTCGGTGGTCCACTGGATGTCGTCGGCGAGCCGCTTCACGACCTCGGGTATGGCGGCCATCGACTGGATACTGGGGTCCCAGGGCTGCTTCGCGACCGAATCGGCCAGTGCCTTGTCCTTGAGCTTCGGGTTCTTGGCGAGCCACTGCTGGAGCTGGACGATCTCGAGGGGATAGGTGGAGGCCACGAGGCTCTGGGCCAGCAGGTCATCGGGATAGAGCGCGATCGGCGCCACCAGCGCATCCAACTGGTCGGGTGTGTGCTTCTGAGCGGTGTCCGCGACTGCGCTGGTCCCGGGTTTCTTGGCCGTATCCGCGGCGGTCCTGGTCCCGGGTTTCTTGGCCGTATCCGCGGCGGTGCTGGCCGCAGCCTTCTTGGCCGAATCCTGCGAGGTGGCCATCGGCGCGCCGCCCAGGAGTTGCCACGCACCGCAGCCGCACAGCAGCGCTCGCCGCAGCTGTGGGAGCAAGCGGACATGCCACAATGTCGGCGTCACGGTGGGAAGCTCATCCATACGCCCTGCAATCGGTCTTGGGGGGTATCCGAGCGACACTCCCGGCCACCCCCGTATTGGTCGCAACGCCAAGCACACCCACATGCGGGGTGTGCTGTGCCGGATGCGCGCCGTGTAAGCATCGAACCCACAATCTAGTCTTTGAGAGCCGAGAGACCGCTGGACCTAAGTCCAGTAGGCCGCAGTTTGTCGGACTCGAGGAGTGGATCCGCGCCGAGACTTCCGTCGCTCGTCTTCTCCGGGCCAGAGTCGCCCGCAGCTCGGCGACGCGGTGGAAGCGCACCAAACAGAAACGGCTTAGCCTTGCGCTAAGCCGTTGGGTCTTTGGAAGACTCTATGCGCCGCGTAGGAATCGAACCTACAACCTAGTGATTAAGAGTCACTTGCTCTGCCAATTGAGCTAGCGGCGCTCGCCCCGATCCCGTCCTCCCCCACATAGCCCCAAGGGGAGTCGAACCCCTCTCTGGACCTTGAAAGGGTCCCGTCCTAACCGATAGACGATGGGGCCGTCCCTACCTTCCATCTATAGCGCTAACGGGATTCGAACCCGTGTTTGGGCCTTGAGAGGGCCCCGTCCTAGTCCCCTAGACGATAGCGCCGTGGGTACCGGCCATCGCGTCGTGCCGCCCGTCCGCTCACAGGCCCGGCAGGAATCGAACCTGCAACCCCCGGTTTTGGAGACCGGTGCTCTACCAATTGAGCTACGGACCTCTGCACCTTCACCAGGGTGGCTGACGGGACTTGAACCCGCAACCTCCGGAGCCACAGTCCGGCGCTCTAACCGATTGAGCTACAACCACCGCGGGGAGCCTGGGCCCCGTTCCAGAGCCGCAAAAAGTACCGCGTTTAGGGGGCCGGGGTCAAGGCCAGAACCGTCCCGCCAGCGCGTCCGTTTCGGCATTTTCCGGTACCACCGCGCCGTCGAGCGTGGCCACCCGAATCACTCCGCGCACGGCGTTGGCGACGAACGGCGACTTACCCCGGATCTCTTCCACTGTCGCCGTCCGCTCGTGCACCTCACCCACCAGCTCGGTGATTCTCGCCCGAGCCACCCCGGGCAGCACACCGATCTCGAGCGGCGGCGCGGCCACCCGCCCGTCCTCCCACCAGAACAGGCCCCAAATGGCCGTTTCCGCTACCTGGCCGCCCACGGTGACCAGGAGCCCATCGTCGGCGCCAGCGGCCTTGGCCTCGGCCAGGGCCCGGTCGAAGCGCTCGCGGTCGACCAGCTTATGAGGATACGGGCGGTGGACCACCTTGGAGGTGATGAGCCGCACGGGCGCCAGGCTGCCGACCGGCCGCTCCCCGACCACGAGCCCGCGCCGGCTGACGAGCAGGCGATGCACCCGGTCCGCGCCGCCTTCGGGCGTGATCAGCTCGGTCGGAATCGGCACCCCTAGCGCGCGACAGCTCGTGGCCAGTCGGCGGACATGCAAATACCAGAGCGGGGCGGCACCGTTCCGGATGCGGACGGTTTCGATCAGAGTGTCCATGGTGCGCTTTCCATGTCCTCAGGGAACCGGCTCTCCGCCGGCGCGCGCTGCCAGCGGCACTTCGATCGGCGCCACCACCGCTCGCTGGGCTCGCGCGTCGAGCCACCCTTTGAGCGTCGTTGCGCCCAGAATGATCGCCCCGCCCAGCAGCGCCCAGGCACCCGGCCGCTCGCCCTGGATGATCCAGGCCCATACGGGATTCAGGACCGGCTCGATCAGCAGGATCAACGACGCCTCGAGCGCCGGAATGTGTCGGATCGCGGACGTCACCAGGACGTACGCCACGCCGATCTGGAACACGCCGAGGTAGGTGACGACGGCCCAGTCGACAGCGCCATGCGAGCCAAGCGGCAGCGCCATCGGCAGCGCCACGAGGAACGCGGTGATGTTGCCGCTCACCACCGCCGCCACCGGCGAGCCACGCGTCCCGTCGCCCGCGCCCAGCCAGCGCAGACCACAGACCGTCAACGCCCAGAAGAAACCGCTGATCGTGGCCAGCAGGTTCCCCCGCATCGGATCGGGCGCCGTCGCCATCGGCGGCTGCGCGCTGACGAAGAACAGCGCGAGACCGAGGGCCACCGCCGCCATGAAGCCCAGATCCTGCCGCCGGACAGGCTCCTTGAGCAGCCACGGACTCAGCACCAGAAGGTAGAGCGGTGCGGTGCTCTGGAGAAAGATCGTGTTGGCGGATGTGGTGAGCCGGTTGGCGAGCACGAACAGGGTGAGACACCCGGCGTAGGTGAGGCCCACGAGCAGGGTGCGCCCGGTCCAGCCCCGCCGGGCGGCCGGCGTCAGCAGCAGGATGGCGACGGCCGCGATCCCGCTCCGGAGACTCGCGGTCTGCCACCCGGTGAACTCGGCGGCCTTGATCGCCGCGCCCCCCGTCGAGAAGAGCGCGGCGGCGGCCGCGAGCTGGATCCTCGCGCGGGGACGGCCGGGCATGGCGCGAAGATAACCGGACGCCGATCTTGCGGGTAAGACCGTCGCGTCCCCCCATGCAGGAGGTACCCGTGTCACTGCTCGATATGCTCCAGGAGCGCTTGGGCAACGAGGCCGCCGTGAAGCAGATCGGCGCTCAGCTCGGCGCCGATCCTGGCACGACCCATTCGGCGATCGCCGCCGCGCTCCCGATGATCGTCGGCGCGCTGGCGCGGAACGCCCAGGACCCGCAGCAGGCCGGCGCCCTCAGCGACGCGCTGGCGAAGGACCACGACGGGAGCATTCTCGACGACGTCACCAGCCACCTCGGCCAGGCGCAGTACGCCGACGGCGACGGCATCCTGAAGCACGTCCTTGGAGGGAAGCAGGGATCGGTCGCCACAGGATTGGGCCACGTGGCGGGCATGGACCCGGCCAAGGCGGGCCTTCTGCTGTCCATGCTGGCGCCGCTCGTCATGGGCGCTTTGGGGAAGGCGCAGCGCGAGGGTAAGCTCGATCCGGGTGGGTTGGCCGGGATGCTCGGCGGCGAGCAACAGCGGGCCACCGACGCGGCGCCCGGCGTCATGGGAATGCTCGGCAAGTTCCTCGACCGCGATGGCGACGGGTCGGTGCTCGACGACATCGGCGGGATGCTGGGTAAGTTAGGGCGGTAGAACAGACGGGGCAGGCGGCCTCGGGCAGGGCTCGAGAACAGTCATCCGAACGCAACGAGGATCCACTTACCCGGGATAGAATGCCGGGGTGCGTGGATCCCTCGTCGCATCAGGGCGGCGTCCAGCGCCGCCCGGCCGTCCCGACCTTAGAGGTGCGAATGGCTCTTGTGTCGTGCTTCCGCGCCGCCACCGTCGTCCCAGTGAAACAGGGGCGTCATGGCATGACGCGAATGCCGCGCCAGCGAGGCCTCGGACGGCTCGTGCGGCGCGGAGAGGCTCGCACCCGCGGGGGCTCTCCCCTTCCCCCTACCACCCCCAAGGTGGAGGTGTTTGGCCTTGCCCGACGAGTCCGTGGCGGCTGCCGAGGTGGCCGTTGCGTCTCCCGTCCCGGCGAGCTGACTTCGAAGCTTGTGGCAACCGGTGGTGGTGCACACTACCAAGGCGAGCAGGGTCCAAGCGGACGTGCCCAGGCGATGAAAGGGAGCGGTGCGGCTCGGCAAGCTTGGCTCCGTGGAGTGGAAGAATGGCTGAGTCCCTCCGGATAATAACCGCGGCCCTCGAGCTCGCACGCGCGCCGCCGAACTCGCGCTTCCCGCCAACCGAGCGGCGCTCAGGTCTCGACGCTGTACGTCTCCTCCCGCACGGCGCGGAAGCCGCGGCTCAGATAATTCGGCAGGGCCGCCGGATGGTCCAGCGTGCAGGTGTGGAGCCAGACGCGCGTCGGTCGGAGACACCATGCCTCCCGCACCGCCTCGCTCAGCAGGTACTTTCCCCAACCTCTCCCGATGTACTCCGGCAGCAGTCCGAAGTAGGCGATCTCGATCGAAGCGTCGTCGTGCGGCTTGAGCTCGAAGTAGCCGGCGGGCGCCGCCTCCCAGGTGAGCAGCCAGAGCGAGAGCCCGGGGGTCGAGAGATGGGTACGAATGGTCTCGTCGCTCCAGCCGAGCCGGTCGGTCCAGCGGAACGCGCGTCCGACCTCGGCGTACAGGTACCGATAGAACGACGGAGGACACTCGCCGACGCGCTCGATCCGCGGGGCCGGGTCCGGCGGGCTGACCGGCCGCAGGTCCGCCGGCGAGCCGAGCTCGAGGTACGTACGCGTCACCTGGGTAGGCATGGGCAAGAGTCTAATACGAAACGACCCCGGCGTCTGCCGGGGTCGCTCGCTGTCGCGCCGTGGAGCGGCGGACTTACTTCTGCGTGCTGTCCGTGGACGTCGGGGCGCTCGGGTTGTTCATCGTGGTGTCGACGCTCGGGCTCGGCACGCTCGTGCTGGTCGTGTCGTAGGCCTGCCCGCTGGGCGCAGCGGTCGTATCAGCGCTCGGGGCCGCCGGGGCCATGGTCGTATCCGCGCTCGGAGCCGTCGGAGCGGCGGTCGTATCCGCACTCGGGGCCGTCGGCGCAGCAGTCGTGTCGTAACCCGACGGATTCGGCGCCGTCTTGGTCGTGTCGATCGTGGTCATCGTGCTGTCGCCCTTATCGGGGGCGGCGCCCGTCTCATCAGACGAGCGATTGTGGCACGCGGCGAAAGTGGCAGCCGCCGCCAGGATCCAGAGGGTTTTCATTATTCGCTCCTAGTGGCGACCCGAGCCCTGCCCGCACTGGGCGTCGTCGCCGATGGTTGTCCAACCGCGGGCTTGCGCAAAAAGGCTCTATGCCTGCCGATTCGTTCTGAGGCAACAAGCTACCCCCAAAACCGCAACTCCACTAGGTCACAGATCACACTTTTCGGGCGAATCTGACCGGTTCAGACCCGAAGAGCCTCCAAATCCCGGTAGAGATCCAGCGCGGCGGGATTGGCCAGAGCGTCCACGTTCCTGACCGGCTTCCCGTGGATGACGTCTCGTACCGCCAGCTCGGTAATCTTGCCGCTGATCGTGCGCGGGATGTCCGCCACCTGCAAGATCTTGCGCGGCACGTGGTGAGGGCTCGCGAACTCGCGAATCCGTCGCCGGATCCGGTCCTGCAGTGCCTCGTCCAGGGCGTATCCCTCGCGCAGCCTGACGAACAGCACAATGCGGACATCCCCCTCCCATTCCTGCCCGACGACCAGACTCTCGACCACCTCGGGAAGCTGCTCCACCTGCCGATAGATCTCCGCCGTTCCGATTCGCACCCCTCCCGGATTGAGGGTGGCGTCGCTCCGACCCAGGATTACCAGTCCCTCGTGCTCGGTCAACCGCGCCCAGTCACCGTGCCGCCACACGTTCGGGAACACGTCGAAGTAGGCGGCACGGTACTTCGCGCCGTCCGGATCGTCCCAGAAGGTGATCGGCATGCTGGGGAACGGCCGGGTGCACACGAGCTCGCCTTCGCGGCCTCGGGACGGCCGCCCTTCCGCATCGAACACCTCCACCGCCATTCCGAGGCCGCGCATCTGCAGCTCACCCCGCCACACGGGAGCGGCCGGGTTGCCGAGGGCGAAGCACGAGATGATATCGGTGCCGCCGCTGATGCTGGCCAGGTGGAGGTCGCGCTTGACGCTGGTGTAGACGTAGTCGTAGCTGTGCGCGGCGAGCGGACTCCCGGTCGACAGGACGGCCCGCATCGATGACAGATCGTGGGTGCGGCCGGGTTCGAGGCCCTCCTTCTGCGCCAGCGCCAGGTACTTGGCGCTGGTCCCGAACACCGTGATCCGCTCGTCGGCCGCCATCGTCCAGAGGATGGGGGGCGGCGCCAGCGGGGCGCCGTCGAACAGCACGACGGCCGCGCCGGTCCCGAGGCCCGACACCAGCCAGTTCCACATCATCCAGCCGCAGGTGGTGAAGTAGAACACCCGGTCGTCCTGGCCGAGGTCCGTGTGCAGTACCAGCTCTTTCAGGTGCTGGAGCAGGGTCCCCCCCGCCCCGTGCACCATGCACTTGGGCAAGCCGGTGGTGCCGGACGAGTACATGATGTAGAGCGGATGATCGAACGGAAGGCGCACGTAGGCCGGCTGATCGGCCCCGCGGTGGGCGTCGAGGAGGTCGTCCCATCGCACCGCACTGGGGAGACCGGAGAGGTCGGGCGTCCGGCTGAGGTAGGGAACCACCACGACGTGCCGGATGGCCGACAGCCGTTCGCACACCTCGCGCACCGGATCGAGCGAATCGACGGCCTTGCCGGCGTAGCGGTAGCCGTCCGCGCACACGAGGACGATCGGGGTGATCTGACCGAATCGATCCAGCACCCCGGTGGCGCCGAAATCGGGTGAGCACGAGGACCAGACCGCGCCGAGGCTGGCCGCCGCGAGCATCGCGATCACGGTCTCGGGCAGATTCGGCAGGAAGCCCGCGACCCGATCGCCGACGCCCACGCCGAGCGCCCGAAACGCCGCGGCGGCCGCCGCGACCTCGCGCCGGAGCTCGCGGTGGCTCAGCCGCCGTTGGGGCCCGCGCTCATTCCAGAAGACCAGCGCGTCGCGGTCACCGTCGTGGCGCAGCAGATTTTCCGCAAAGTTGAGCCGGGCGCCGGGGAACCAGCGCGGCCCCAGCTCCGGATCGGGCGGGGCCATCCGGTCGAGCCCGACCACGACGCGGCCCCACGGCGCGCGACCGTCGTGCTCGTCGGCGACCACCCCGCAAAAACGCCAGACCTCGGGCCAGAACGCGTCGGGCCTAGCGACAGACCAGGCGTAGAGGCCGGGGAAATCCTCCACGGCGTCCGCTCCAGGCGGCCGTCCCCGGCGCACCTCGGCCAGAAACCGCGTGATGTTCGCCCGGGCGACACGCTCCGGCGAGGGCGTCCAGATCGGGTCGTTCAGGGAAGCATCGCCGGACATTCGATCCGAGTCGGTGCGCTGAGTCGGCGGATCGCCATCACCCGCGCCCGTGGCTCACGACGTCGGCGGATTGAATTGCGCGTGCTGCGCGTCGAGCCAGGACTTGTGGTAGTTCGGATCCTCGATCGCCTGCGCGGCGGTGGCCACCTTGAGCGGGCGGAAGCTGTCCATCATCACGGCCAGCTCGTCGGTGTACTTGGCTCCGATGCTCGCCTCGGCGCGGCCCGGATGCGGCCCGTGCGGGATCCCGTCGGGATGGTGGGTGATGCTGCCGAACTCGATGCCTTTCCGGCTCATGAACTCGCTCGAGGCGTAGTACAGCACCTCGTCCGAATCCACGTTGCTGTGGTTGTACGGCGCCGGAACCGCCTCGGGGTGGAAGTCGTAGGGCCGCGGGCAGAAGCTGCACACCACGAATCCGTCGCCCTGGAAGGTCTGGTGCACCGGGGGCGGCTGATGCACTCGGCCGACGATCGGCTCGAAGTCGTAGATGTTGAACGCCCAGGGGTAGAAGTAGCCGTCCCACCCCACGACGTCGAACGGGTGATGATCGAGGATGATCTCGTTCAACCCGTCGTACTGTTTGACCAGGATGGGGAAGTCGCCGCGTTCGTCGTGGATGCGGAGCGCGCTCGGCCGCCGGATGTCGCGCTCGCTGTAGGGCGCACCTTCGACCAGTTGGCCGAACTCGTTGCGGTAGCGCTTGGGCCAGCGAACGTGACCCCGGCTCTCCATGACCAGCAGTTTGTTCGGCTCGGCGCCGAGGTCGAGCCGCCACCGGTGCATGATGCCCCGGTGAATGACGAGGTAGTCCCCCTCGTGATAGGGCAGATCTCCGAAGACCGATTCCAGCGTCCCCGACCCTTTCGCCACGTAAACCAGCTCGTCCGCCTGCGCGTTCCGGTAGAAGTGCGCGTCGTTCTCGTCCGGCTCGACGTACAGCATCGCGATGTCCTGGTTGAAGAGGAGCGGAATGCGATCCAGCGTCGGGCTGCCGCCGCGCTTCACCTGCGAGGTGCGGAAATGCCGGTGGCGAAGCGTCTGGTCGGCGTCCGCCTCGTACTTGGTCTCCCGCAGCCGGCGCACGCTCTTGACGGTGGTGGGTGGGTGTGTGTGGTAGAGGAGAGACGAGGTTCCGGTGAATCCCTCGTGTCCCATCAGTTCCTCGGCGTACAGTCCCCCGTCCGGCCGCCGGAACGCGATGTGCCGCTTGCGTGGGATCTGGCCCAGGCTGTGATAGATCGGCATCGTGCTGGTCCCCTCAAAGATTCCCGCGCGCCGCCTGCTCGCGCTCGATCGCCTCGAACAGCGCCCGGAAGTTCCCCTTGCCGAAGCTGCGGGCCCCTTTGCGCTGGATGATCTCGTAGAACACGGTCGGCCGATCCTCGACCGGCTTGGTGAAGATCTGCAGCAGGTAGCCGTCGGGATCGCGATCCACGAGGATGCCGAGCGAGGCCAGGACCTCCAGGGGTTCGTCGATCTTGCCGACCCGGCCCTGGAGCTCATCGTAGTAGCTGGTGGGCACGGAGAGGAACTCGACGCCGCGCTCGCGCAACGTGGTCACCGTCTTGATGATGTCGTCGGTGGCCAGGGCCATGTGCTGCACGCCGGGCCCCTGGTAGAACTCCAGGTACTCGTCGATCTGGGACTTCCGCTTCCCCGCAGCTGGCTCGTTGATAGGGAACTTGATCCGGTCGTTGCCGTTGGCCATGACCTTCGACATGAGCGACGAGTACTCGGTCGAGATGTCCTTGTCGTCGAACGTCAACAGGTTGCGGAAGCCCATCACGTCGCCGTAGAACTGCACCCAGGTGTTCATCCTGCCCAGCTCGACGTTGCCCACGCAGTGGTCCACGTACCTGAGGCCGACCGGCTCGGGCTGGAAGCGCGGTGTGAGCGGCTTGAAGCCCGGCATGAACAGGCCCCGGTAGTTCCGCCGCTCGACCAGGGAGTGGACGGTATCGCCGTAGGTGCGGATCGCGGCGACCACGATCTCGCCGTCCTCATCCCGCATGGCCGTCGGCGCCTGGGCGGACACGGCGCCCCGCTCGAGGGCCGCGGCGTGGGCCGCCCGGGCGTCATCGACCCAGAGGGCCAGATCCCGTACCCCGTCCCCATGCCGGTAGATATGGTCGGCGATGGCCCGGCTCTCGTCGCTCAGGTCGGGCCGGATCGGGGTGGTCAGCACGAAGCGGATCTTGTCCTGCTGCAGGAGGTAGCTGGCCCGGTCCCTGACCCCGGTTTCGGGCCCCCGGTAGCCGACCAGCTGAAAGCCGAACGCGGCGCGGTAGTACAGGCTGGCCTGCTTCGCGTTGCCAACCCAGAACTCGATGTAATCCGTGCCGTTGATCGGGAAGGTGTCGGCGGTCGTGGCGGGGGCGGTCAGGGTGTCCGTCTGCATGGGGACCTCCGTGGGCGTAGATGTCACAACGGAAACATAGCCAACGCCTTAGCCTCCCGCTACGCACGCTTTGCGGTCACCTTCGGCGGGCGCTATCTTCCGAGCATGGTTCGCCTCGGAGGGACTGGCCCGGACGGCCGGTAGATCGAAACGGCAGAGGCCAGATTGGTCGATATGCCAGGGCACGATATCGTAGTGGTCGGATTCTCGGCTGGGGGCATCGACCCCCTGCTCCAACTGGTGGCGGATCTACCGCGCGATCTTCCCGCCTCGTTGTTTGTCGTGCATCACTTTCCGGCCCATAGCGTTAGCGCCCTCCCAGCCATCCTCGCTCGAGCCACCGAGCTGCCAACCATGGCGGCGACCGACGAGGCTCAAATCGTCCCCGGACGCATCTACGTCGGCCAGCCCGATCAGCACCTGCTAGTCGGGAAGGGCTTCGTCCGGCTGACTCGGGGGCCTCGGGAGCACGGGCTCCGGCCAGCGATCGACCCGCTATTTCGCAGCGCCGCGCGAAGCTACGGCTCCCGCGTCGTCGGCGTCCTCCTCTCCGGCACCTTGGACGACGGTACGGCGGGCCTGCGCGCCATCCAGGCGGCTCGTGGCCTTACAGTGGTCCAGGACCCCGAGCATTGCGCGTATCCGGGCATGGTGTTGAGCGCGCTCGACCATGTCGACGTGGATCATGTCGTACCACCACAGGACCTCGGCCAACTGATCAGCCGTCTCGCTCGGCACCCCGCACCGGAGCCGGCGCACGAGCGTTCCAGGGCTGAGGAAACCCGTCCCGGCGACGTCGAGCGCGCGGTGGCGGGTACGGCCGGGCTTCGTCAGGGGCACCCGCCCGGGCGGGCGTCCGGCCTCTCCTGTCCCGACTGCGGCGGTGTCTTGTGGGAGTCGGAGGAGGGCGGCCTGCTGCGTTTCGCCTGCCATGTCGGGCACGCCTTCGGCGAGGAGTCGTTGTTGGCCCAGCAATCCGACGCCTTGGAAACCGCGCTCTGGAGCGCGATGCGGGCGTTGGAGGAGAAAGCCGATCTGGCCCGGCGGCTGGCGGAGCGGATGCGTCGCCGAAGCGTGGAGAGTCGTTCCGCCGACCAGTTCGACGCCATGGCCCGCGACGCGGAGCACGGCTCCAACCTGATTCGGGCGTCCCTGCTGAGCGGCCCTTTCCGCAAGGGACTGGAGGCGCCCGCGGAGCCGGCCGCGAGGACCAACGGAGACAGGCCCGTCGGCGTTGACCAAGGCCCCGTTTCGGTGAAGCAGGGATGAGAGTCGAGGCCGTGCTGATCGAGCGCACCCTCGCCACCCGGGTCATCGCGATCGTGACGTCGGCCGGTGGCCTCGCGGCCGTGTCCCGCCTCCTGGGGGGCTTGCCGCCGACGTTGCCGGCGTGCGTGCTGCTCGTCCAGCACCTCCAGGAGTCGCGGCCAAGCCACCTCGCCGAGATCCTGCGCCTGCACACCGGGCTCGCAGTGGAACAGGCCCGGCAAGGCGCTCGGCTCGAGGTCGGCACCGTGTACGTCGCGCCGCCCGGCGTGCACCTGATGGTGAGCCTCGACCGGCGGATCGAGCTCTCGCACCTGCCCCCCCTGCACTACTGCCGCCCGTCCGGCGATCGGCTCTTTACCTCGGTCGGGCGGAGCTTCGGCCGCGCCGCGATCGCGGTGGTGCTGACCGGGACCGGCTCTGACGGGGCCGACGGGGCGCAGGACCTTCGTCGATTCGGAGGGACGGTCATCGTGCAGGACGAGCCCTCCTCGCAGTTCCCCGGTATGCCCCACGCCGCCGTCCAAGCCGGGACGGTCGACCGCGTGCTTCCGCTCAATGCCATCGCCCGAGCGCTCGAGGAGCTCGTCGCCATGGAGCCGGCCCTGTGAGTCGGCCCCGGCAGCGGACCGGCGAGGTCGTCGTTCCCGACGATCCGGCCACCATGGCCGAATTCGAAGCGCTGTTGGCGCATCTGAAGCAGAGTCGCGGCTTTGATTTCACTTCGTACAAACGCTCCAGCCTGATGCGTCGGGTGCTCGTCCGCATGCAGACGCTGGGCGTGAACGGCTTCGCGGCCTACTTGGATTTCCTCCAGGTCGATCCGGAGGAGTTCACCCGGCTGTTCAATACCATCCTGATCAACGTCACCAGCTTCTTTCGCGACGCCGCGCACTGGGAATACGTCCGGGATGAGATCGTGCCCCGGCTCACCGGTGCGGCCGGAGCGGTCGAGCCGATCCGCATCTGGAGTGCGGGCTGCGCCTCCGGCGAGGAAGCCTATTCCATCGCCGTTCTGCTGGCCGAAGCGCTCGGGTTCGAGGCCTTTCGCGAACGTGTCAAGATCTACGCCACCGATGTCGACGAAGAGGCCCTGAACCAGGCGCGTCACGCCGTCTACTCGTTCCGGATCACCGACGACGTGCCCGCGCCCCTGCTGGCGAAGTACTTCGAGCTGCAGGACGACCGCTACGTCTTCAACAAGGATTTGCGTCGCTCGGTGATCTTCGGGCGCCACGACCTCCTCCAGGACGCTCCGATCTCACGCGTGGACTTGCTGATCTGCCGGAACTGCCTCATGTACTTCAACACCGAGGCACAGGGGCGGATCCTGGCTCGATTCCACTTCGCGCTGGTGCCCAGGGGCTTTCTGTTTCTCGGCAAGGCGGAGACGCTCCTGGCCCAAAGCGCGATGTTCGAAGCCGTCGACGTGAAACGCCGGCTGTTCATGAAGACGGATCGTCTGCCGGAGACGCGTCATCTGGCCTTCGCCGCCGCCAGCGAGAGCGACGGAATCCGGAGCCTGCGCGACGCCGCTGGAGACGTCGCGCCTGTGCCGCAGCTGGTGATCGACCGGGATGGCACAGTCGTCCAGGCCAATCAGCAGCTTCGCGGGCTCTTCGGGCTCACCGTCCGCGACATCGGCCGACCGCTGCAGGACCTCGAACTCTCCTACCGGCCGTTCGAGCTCCGCTCGAGCATCGAGCGGGCCTACATGGAGCGCCGCCCGACGGCGGCCGTCGACGGCCGGTGGACCGGCCCGAGCGGGCAGGTCATGTATCTCGATCTTCTGGTGGTGCCGCTGTTCGACGGGGCCGACGGCCCGATCGGCGTGGCGGTATTCTTCACCGACGTGTCCCGGCAGCGTCGGCTGCAGGAGGAAGTCCATCGCGCCAGCCAGGAGCTCGAGACGGCGCTCGAGGAGCTCCAGTCCACCAACGAGGAGCTCGAGACCACCAACGAGGAGCTGCAGTCCACGGTGGAGGAGCTGGAGACCACCAACGAGGAGCTCCAGTCCACCAACGAGGAGCTCGAGACTATGAACGAGGAGCTCCAGTCCACCAACGAGGAGCTGCAGACGATCAACGAGGAGGCCCGTGACCGGAGCGATGAGCTCGGCGAGCTCAACAGCTTCCTCGAGTCGATCCTGACGTCGCTCCGGAGCGCGGTGGCCGTGGTGGATCGCGACCTGCACGTGCGCAAGTGGAGCCGTCGCGCCGAAGACATGTGGGGCCTCCGAGCCGAGGAGGTGCTGTCGAAGAACTTCCTGAACCTCGATATCGGTCTCCCCGTCGACCAGCTGCGGGCGCCCATCCGGGCATGCCTGGGGAACGAATCGGACTACGTCGATCTGACCCTGGACGCGACCAACCGGCGAGGACGTCCGGTGCGGGTGCGCGTGAGCTGTATGCCGCTCAACTCGGGCCGGGCGGCCGAGTCCCACGGGGCGATTCTCTTGATGGAGGAGCTGGACGCGCGAGGATGAGCCGTCTGCTCTCGGGAGTTGCGTGTGCGGGCAGGTAACGGTGAGGAGTTCGCGGCCCGTCTGGACGGGATGCGGCAGCGGGTCGAGGCGATCCGGCGGCGCGCCCGCGGCCGGGCGCCGAAGGGTGCGCTCGACGAGCTCCTGGCCGCCATGGAAGAGCTGCGGAACGCCGAAGAGGAGATGCGGCAGCAGCACGAAGAGCTCGCGACGGCCCACCTCGCCGTGGAGGAGGAGCGCCGGCGGTATCACCAGCTCTTCCAGTTCGCGCCTGATGCCTACCTGCTCACCAATCTCCACGGCATCGTTCGGGAAGCCAACCGCTGGGCGGCGCGCATGCTGGGGGTCGAGCCGCGGTTCATGGCCGGCAAGGCCATGGTGTCGTTCGTCGCGCCGGACGATCGCGCACGCATCCGCGCCGAGCTGGGCCGATGGCAGTCGGAGCCGACACCCCGGAGCCTCGAGCTCCGGCTCCAGCCCCGCTACGGGCCGTCGTTCGACGCTGCCATCACGCTCTCCGTGGCCCGCGGCGGGCCGCGCGACACCGCGATCGGCTTCCGCTGGCTGGTGCGCGACATCTCGGCCCAGCGACAGCTCACCGACGAGCTCCGCCTGCGTGAGGAAGCCGCGCGCCGCGAAGCCGAAGCCAGTGAGGCCCGCTCCCGCCATGTCCAGAAGCTCGAGAGCATCGGCGTCCTCGCCGGCGGCATCGCCCACGACTTCAACAATCTGCTCCACGTGGTCCTGGGCAACGCGGACCTGGCCCGCATGCATACGCCAGCCGATTCGGCCGCACGTGAGCATCTCGACGAGGTCATCCGCGCCACGCAGCGGGCCGCCGACTTGACCAAACAGCTCCTGGCCTACTCCGGCCGCGGTGCGATCGAGACCCGCCACCTCGACCTCTCCCACGAGGTCCGCGAGATGGCCACCCTGCTTCGCACGGCGATCTCCAAGCAGGCGCTGCTCACGTGGGACCTCGCGACCGACATGCCGCCGATCACCGCCGACGCCACCCAGATCCGCCAGGTGGTGATGAATCTCATCACCAACGCCTCCGACGCGCTCGGCGAGGCACCCGGCACCATCTCGCTCCGCACCGGCCTGGTCGAGGACGGCGACGGCGACGATCTGGAGGGCGCCGTGTTTCTCGAGGTCGTGGACACCGGCTGCGGCATGGACAGCGACACGCTGCAGCGCATCTTCGATCCGTTCTTCAGCACCAAGTTCACCGGTCGCGGTCTCGGGCTCGCCGCGGTGATGGGCATCGTCGAAAGCCACGGCGGCCATATCCGGATCCAGACCGCGCCCGACGAGGGCACCTCGTTCCGGATCCTCTTCCCGGCCGTCGAGGGCACGGCCGACGTCGCGACCCGCCGGATCTCCGGCGCCAACTGGCGCGGCCACGGCAGCGTGCTCGTGGTGGAGCACGAAGAGGGGGTCCGCGACGTCGTCGCCCGGATGCTCGAGCGGCTCGGCTTCCACATCCTCGCCGCCGAAGACGGCGTGTCCGCGCTGCAGCGGCTCGAGGAGCACAACGGCCCGGTCTCCGCGGTGCTGCTCGACCTGTCCATGCCCCGGATGGGGGGCACCGAAGCGCTCCTGAACATCCGCGAGCGCCGTCCCGACGTGCCCGTCATCCTGATGAGCGGCTATACCGAGCAGGACGTCGCCGCGCGCATGGTGGATCAGGCGAACGGCGTGGTCGCCTTCCTCCAAAAACCCTTCCTTCCCGAGGACCTGACCAGCGCGCTGCGTCAGGTCTCGCGGCCGCTCCAGGCCTAGCCCCAGTGGGCACAAGACGTGCAAGCCTTTGCCGCTGGGGCATCTCCAACGGCTCGACCCTGCGATCGTGCCGGCTGAGTCGGACGAGCTAACTAGTTTTCGCCACGAACGTTAACCTTGGTATGGCCGCCGGGCTGGACTCCTGCCCGACAAGTCCATAGGATGCGGATCACGGTCTTCCTGTCCCTGAATCGCCATGTTGGCGACACGTGGAGGCCGGTCACTTACCGTAGGGGTTCATGGCCGCCGACCTGACCCAGTTGTTCGAGCAGTACTACCCCTCCCTGGTCCGGATGCTGTATCGCCGGACCGGCGACCGCGACCGGGCCGAAGATCTGGCGCAGGAGACCTTCGCTCGGGCCGTGGCCGCGCCGCCCAACAACCCGCGGCCGTGGCTCTTTGCGGTGGCCTTGAATCTGGTTCGGGAGGACGGCCGTCGGGCGGCGACGCGCGGGCGCCGGCTCGAGCTGCTGAAGGCGGAACAGGACGAGCCTTCCAACGGACCGGACGCCGAATTCGAGCGGCGGGAAGAGAGCGCGCGGGTGCGCGCGGCGCTGGCCACGCTGAACGAGCGGGATCGTGAAGCGCTCCTGCTCAAGGCGGAAGGCTTCGACTACGAGGAGATCGCTGCCACGCTGGGGCTGGCGAAGGGCGCGATCGGCACGACGCTCGCGCGGGCCCGCCGTCGGTTGGTGGAGGCCTACCGGGCGCAGGAGCGCGCGAAGCTCAAGGAACGAGGGAAGAATGTCGCATCTTGACGAAGGCACCCTGCACGCCCTGCTCGACGGCGAGCTCGAGACGACCGAGGTCGCCGAGATCCAGGCGCATCTCGGCTCGTGCTCGGCCTGCGGGCTGCGCCTCCGCGAGGTGAAGGAGTTCCTGGTCGAAGCCGACCGCCTGATCGCCTCCGTCGAGTTGGGAACCCAGCCGGTCGGGGCCGTGCCGCCCGCGGCCGCCCAGCGCGAGACCGCCACCCGCCCGGATCCCATCGCCCGTCCCGAGCCGCCCGCTCGGCGCGAGCCTCCGATCCGGCCGCGCACGGCCGAGTCGCCCCGAGAGCCGTGGAACGAGCCGCCACCGGTGCTCCTGATCCCCGACAACGAATCGGCCGCGGACCGGCGTATGCGCCGGCTGCGCAAGTTCGGCTGGGCGGCGCTGGTCGTGGGGATGGTGGGCGCCGGCTTCCTCGGGGTCAGCATGCGCCCGAAGTCGGCGGCCCTGGGTCCGATCGCCGGACGCTCCACGGCCGCGGAATCGGATGCGGTGGTGAGTCCGGTGGAAGCCGCGCCGCGCGCGGATGAAGCCGCCGCGCGTCCGGAATCTTCGGCGCTCGCCTTGAAGGACCGGCCGTCGACGGCGCAGACCAAGTCCGCCGCGCCGGCCCAGACCACCCCCCCGGCCAAGCCCGCCGAGCGCGAGCTGGCCA
This sequence comes from uncultured Gemmatimonadales bacterium, assembly GCA_963697755.1. Taxonomy (GTDB): domain Bacteria; phylum Gemmatimonadota; class Gemmatimonadetes; order Gemmatimonadales; family GWC2-71-9; genus CAVVWJ01. Next base: position 301,243 of record CAVOPE010000007.1, read on the forward strand.
GGGCGACGCCGAAGGCGGCGCCCCCGGTGGCTGCCCAGGAGTCTCGGCTGGAGAAGGCTGACGCCCAGACCATCGATTCGCTCGCCGAAACGGCCGCCGATGGTAGCGAGGCCGACTCGGCCGCCGCCGAGGATATCGCCTCGGTAAAGGTTCGGGCCGCCGAAGCGCTCGCGGACCTCGACCGCGAACGGCGGCGCAACGAGGCGGCGGCAGCCACCGCCGCGATCGACGCCGAGCGCCGTCGTCGCGCGGCCTCCGCACGGTCGGCGCCCGCCGGCGGGGTCGCCGCCGGGATGGCCGCGCCCGTGCCGGCCGCGACCCCGCCCGCGCCCCCGACGATCGAGCAGCGCGCACAGGTGTATCTCCGCATCGGCCTGGATGAGGCGTCCCGGCAGCTCGGCGGTCCGGCGCACGTGATCGAGGGCCTGAGCCCGATGTTCATGGGACTGGTGCGCGGCTCGTCGGTCCTGGGCGCCGACGCGACGCGGCCGGTGGTCCGGGTGGTCTATCAGGACTCGCAAGGGCGGCTGATCCTGCTGGATCAGCAGCGGCTGCGGGCGGGCCAGACGCCGCCCGGCGCCGGACCGCTTTCCTGGCGGATCGGCGAGACCGCGATGTGGCTCAACGGCGAAGCCAGCGGGGAGATCCTCCGGACGTACCGTCCCCGGGTTCGCTAGGCAGGCGCGCCGTCCAGGAGCGTGCGTACCCGGCGCACGAGCTCCTCGGTGGCGAACGGTTTCCGCAGCAGGGGCGCATCCGCCCCGCTCACGCCCCGCTGAAGCACTTCGTCGTCCGTGTAGCCCGACATGAACAGCACTTTCAGGTCCGGCAGGCGGTCCTGCAGCGTTTCCGCCAGCTCTCGCCCGCTCATCTCCGGCATGACCACGTCGGTCAGCAGGAGATCGATGGCTCCCCCGTGCTCGCCGGCGAGCATCAACGCGTCGCGGCCGTGGCGCGCGGTCAGGACGGTGTAGCCGAATTCCTGGAGCACCTTGCGCAGGAGCTCACGGACGCCATCCTCGTCCTCGGCGATGAGCACCGTCTCCCTGCCGCGCAGACCGCCGGTCCCCTCGTCGGCAGCGGGCTCCTCCACGGTCACGTCGGAATCGACCCGCGGGAGGTACACCTTGACGGTGGTCCCCTCGCCCGGCTCGCTGGAGACCCGCACCACCCCGCCATGCTGCCGGACGATCCCGAACACGGTCGCCCGACTGGGACTGCCCTGGCGTCGCTCCCCGGCGCTCGCGGCGTCGTCCTGGTCGCCTTCGTCGAGACCGCTCCCCGAATCAGTGACCGCCAGCAGCACGTAGCGCCCCGGGCGCACCGGCCGGCCGTGGCTCAGCGCGCTGATGCGTCGCTCCGCGGTCGCGATGGTGAGGCGGCCGCCGGCGGGCATGGCGTCGCTCGCGCTCAGGAGCAGGTTGAGGACGATGTGCTCGAGCTGGACGGGATCGGCGCGGACGTACCCCAGGCCGGAGGCCAGTCGCATGTCGAGCTGGATGTCGGCACCCACGAGCCGCTGGGCCAGGAATTCCAGGCCGCGAACGAGGTCGTTGAGACAGACCAGCCGCGGGGCCGTCGCGCCGGTTCGGCCCATCGAAAGGAGCTGGCGCGTCAGGACCGTCCCTCGATCGGCTGCCTGGCAGATCCGCTGCACGTCGTGACGCCGCCGGTCGTCGGGCACCATGTCGAGCAGCATCATCTCGCCATAGCCGCGGATGGTCGTCAGCAGGTTGTTGAAATCGTGCGCCACGGCCCCCGCGATCCGGCCAAGCGTTTCCGAGCGCTGCGCATGGCGGAGCTGGTCCTCGCTCTGATGCAGCGCGACGAGCGTGCGCGCGCGCTCGGTTCGGTCGGTGGCCAGGACCAGGCGAGCGCGGCGGCCGTCCAGGTCCAGCTCGCGGCTCACGATCTCCACGTCGACCAGCGTGCCATCGCGCCGCCGATGATGCGCCAGGGCGACCTCGCCCCGCGGCCCGCCACGGTCGGACACGGAGGGGGCCGGTGTGGCGTCCTCGGGGGCGAGCAGGTCGAGGATGGTCATGCCCAGGAACTCCTCGCGCGTCCAGCCATAGTGCTGCTCGGCGGCGGCGTTGACGGCGAGGAACTGGAGGGTGTCCACGTCGAACAACCACATCGGCTGCGGGTGGGCGTCGAAGACCAGCCCGAACCGGCGCTCCGCCCCCGTGAGGTCGTGACGCAGCCGCGCCCCGTCCACCGCCACGGCGGATGCCAGCGCCAGCTCCTGGGCCAGGTACACGTCGGCGGCGGGAAATCGGCGGCCCGAATCCCGGGCCATGACCAGGGTGATGAAACCCACGGCGCGGTCGCGCGCGCGAAGCGGCAGGCGCAGCACGGCCGTGGGCGCGAGCGCGCGGCTCAGCTTGAGCTGCTCCGGCTCCGACGCCATGGTCCGGAGGAGGGCGTCGTCGATCGGCACCACCTGCGGAGCCACCGCCTCGGCGGCGAACGGCAGCGCGCGGTCACCGGATTCGGCGAGCGCCCGGACCACGACGTCGCGGGACGGATCGCGATGGGCGACGGCGGCCAGGTACCACGCTCCGTCGTCGGTCGCCAGATGGATCGTGCACCAATCGGCGAGCGTGGGCACGAGCAGGCGCGCCAGATCGCGGAAGGTGGCGTCGAAATCGCGGGTCGAGCTCAGGATCAGTGAGGCCTGCTCCAGGAAAGCGAAGCGGCGCGACAGCGCCTCCGCTTCAGCGCGGGAGACCTCGATCTCCTCGGCGTGACCGAGCCGCTCCTGGAGCCTCGCGACCACCACGCCGGCGAGGAGCGACGAGCAGGCCACCGCCAGGAGGCTCGCGCCGTTCTCCGGGGTGTAGTGGAGCGGGAGCCCGGGCTCCGCGAAAAAGTGGAGCGCATAAAGCACGGTGATCACGACGCTCACCAGCGCCGGCCGCAGGCCTCCGACGTAGGCGGAGTACACCACGGTCAGCATCAGCACCGGGAACGGCGAGACGATGCCCACCCCGTGCCGACGGAGGATGTCCAGCAGCACGGCCGCGGCGAGCGTCAGCAGCGGACCGCGCACGCTCTCGCTGATCCGTCTCCAGTCCGGGGCCCTGCGAGCCAGGAGAGGCAGCAGGTCGCGGGAGGTCCGAACGCTCGGCGTCGCGCTGCTTGAGGTCATGGTCTTTCGGGCGGCGGAGCGCCGGTATAAGGGGGCTGGAATGACCGCTCGAAACCAGTTTCAAGGTGGACCCGGGCGCGAGACAAAGATGTGACGTACCCCACACCGTCTTGCCGACTGAGAATCACCACGGTATGCTATCGGCACCCAATCCCATCTCGTTACGACCTTCCCGGTGCCGCCCGGGCGTAGGTCGGCCCCATGCCCATCGCCGTGTGAAAGGACATCCGCCCATGCTCGTGCCCCGTCCGATCCGCTCGATGCTCCCCCTGCTCGGCCTCGCGTTCGCGCTCCTGCCCGCGCGCCTCGCGGGTCAGGCCCAGGCCACGACCGGCGTCATCCGCGGCATTGTGCAGGACAGCGCCACGGGCGCCATCCTGGCCGGCGCCTCGGTCACCCTGCGGAACGTGGAGACCAACGCCGAACGCGTGCTGACCACCAACGAGAGCGGCGTGTACGTTGCGACGCTGCTTCGCGTGGGCACGTACGACGTCACCGCCCGCGCGCTGGGCTTCCAGGAGGGGAAGAAGGACCAGCTGGCCCTGCGGCTGGGCGAGACGCTCGAGGTGCCGTTCTCCCTGGCGCCGCAGGTCGTGCAGCTCCAGGAGATCACGGTCGCCGGCGAGCCGCTGGTGGACGTGACGACGCTCGGAGAGCGCGACCCGGCTGAGCGTCGAGGAGGTGGAGGGTCTGCCGAACAACGGCCGCAACATCTTCAACTTTACGACGCTGACGCCGAACGTCGCGATCGTGCAGGGACCCGACGGCGACGAGATCAGCGTCGGCGGCCAGAAGGGCATCCACAACAACGTCTCGGTGGACGGGGCCGACTTCAACAACCCGTTCTTCGGCGAGCAGCGGGGCGGCCAGCGGCCGGCGTTCACGTTCAACCTCGACGCGGTGCAGGACTTCGTCGTCGTGTCGCCGACGGCGCCAACGCGGAGTTCGGGCGGTCGAGCGGCGGGTTCATCAACGTGATCACGAAGTCGGGCACGAACGAGTTCCACGGCTCGGCCCACTACTTCGGCAAGTACGACGCGCTCAGCGCCGACTACGAGCACACGTTCCCGAGCGGCTCCTTCCAGCGGCTTCGCCCCCGACTTCGCCCAGCACCAGTTCGGCGCCACGCTGCGGCGGGCCGATCGTCCGGGACAAGGTGTTCTTCTTTCTGGCGTACGACCAGCAGGAATACAACGACATGAAGCAGACCGACCGGCTGGGACTCGATCGACCCGGCGCTCGTGGCGTTGACCGACACTGCGTTCGGCGGCGCGCTCCGGGACGACTTCGGATCGATCACCCGGACCAACGACGCCAATGCCTTCCTCGGCAAGCTCGACTTCCGCCTGAGCCAGAAGCACAACGCCACCGCTCAAGTACAACTACACCCGGTCGAGCCAGGAGAACGGCACGTTCGACGTGGACTCCTGGGGTCGGAGCGCCAACGCCCTCGAGCAGGACCACTCCCATGCCGTGAACGGCAGCCTGAGCTCGACTGTTCTCGTCGTCGCTTTCGAACGAGTTCCGCTTCCAGTGGGCGCGCGAGGACCGGCCCCGGCCGTACACAGGGCCGACCAACCCGGCGACCAGCCGGCCCTTCCCCGACACCGACGTCGGCTTCGTCGGGCCCGAGGGCTTCGCGGCTATCGGATGGGGATGCCGTTCTTCATCCCGCTCGACACGGCGTACGATTACCGATTCCAGGTGCTGGACAACGTGTCGATCCTCAAGGGCAACCACCTGTTCAAGGTCGGCGGCGAATACAACCGCACCGGGGTCAACCAGACGTTCCTCGGGCTTCGCCAACGGCCGCATGGCGTTCACGTCGGTGCACGGCTTCCTCAACTTGCGCGCGAACGGTCCGTGCTACGTGGAATGCTCCGACGGCTCGAGCAGCACTCACGGGCACTTGCCCCACCGGAACGACGATCACGGGGCCGGTCGCCCTCTATCTCCAGCAGGCCGGCGTGGGCGGTCTCTCGGTCGGCCGAGGCCGGCACCCAGGTGATCATCCAGCACGAGCTCGCCCTGTTCCTGCAGGACAGCTGGAAGCCCCGGTCCGAAGCTGACGGTGAACTACGGCTTGCGGTGGGAAGCGCAGATCCAGCCCGACCTGATCACCCCGATCGACGAGCTGTTCTACGCGCCGTTCATCGGGCAGACGGTCACCAACTCGGTGGGGACCTTCGAGTTCCCGGGTGACGGGACGATCCCGAGCGACTACAACATGTTCCAGCCGCGGCTCGGAGTTGGCCTACGACATGAAGGGTGACGGCAAGTCGGTGTTACGCGCCAACGCGAGGCCTCTACTACGCCCGCATCCCGGGGCTGAACCTGGCCAGCAGCCGGAGCACCGACGGCTCGCGCGGCCAGACGCTGGCGGCCGGCTCCGCGTTCGGCACCCTGCCGGCGTACGGCGACCTGATCCCCGTGCCGTCCGGGGAACCGTTCATGCCCGGCGTGTTCGTGTTCGACAAGGACTTCGAGAACCCGCGCACATTCAGCGCCACGCGTGGGCTACGAGCGCCAGATCGCGCACGGATCTCGCCGCCAGCGTGAGTTACACCCATGCCCGGACCGATCACCTGACCCGCTTCGTCAACCGGAACGACTCCGGTCTTCGGCTCGCCGTGGTCCACGGGACTCGGCGCGACGGCACCAACGGGATCAGCACGTTGACGACGATACGAGGCCACCGCCAAGTCGCGGTTCAACGGGATCACCGCCGAAATCAGGCGGATCGGCGGCAACCGCTGCAGTTCCAGGCCAACTACACGCTGTCGTGGGACAAGTCGGATGACGACAACGAGCGGGACCCGTTCACCTTCCGCTACGCGCGGGCCGACTCGCTGGAGAAGGAGTACAATTACAGCGACCGGGACCAGCGCCATCGGGTCAACGCCTGGCTGCTCACCGATCCTGCCGGGCGACTTTTACCTCAACAACCGCGCGAGCTTCGTACACGGCTCAGCCCGCGTCGGAGACCTGCGGCGCGGACAATCAGCCCACCGGCCTCCGGGCCAACCAACCCGCTCAGCGGATCTGTCCCGACGGGCACGTGCTCCAGCGCAACACGATCCGGCGCGACAATGCGTATTGTCTCGTGGGACATCCGCCTGTCCAAGCCGTTCTACCTTCGGGCGGCAAGGCACGTTCGAGGCGATCTTCGAGGTCTTCAACGTGACCAACGCCGACAACTTCAAGGATCCGTCGTCGACCGGCACGTTCCTCAACTTCGACGGCACCATTCGCAGCGGCCTCGGCGAGCCGCGGCAGTTCCAGGTGGGCGGGCGCTGGTTGTTCTAGCGGGCTCAGCATCTACCATAACACCGGGGGGCAGGCCTTCAGGCCTGCCCCCCATGTCGTTCGGGCGGCTCGCGGCAAGGCGCTCGGGCAAGGCGCTAGAAGGTCATGGCCAGCACGATGCCGAAGGCGCGGTTCCGCACGTCGACGTCGTTCAAAACTGACTGGAAGCCGACGGTATAGCGGGCCTCCAGGGAAAGCGAGGATTGGGGCCAGTGCACCTCGAGCCCCGTGCCGATCACGCCGCTCAGGTCGAATTGGCGGAAGGCCGGCAGATTGGTCTCGTTGCATTCGGCGCGCAGGGGGAAAGACGGGTCGATGACCTGCAGGTCGCACCCGATCTGGAGAGCGGCGGCAGGGCCGCCGAAGAGCAGCGGCCGGAACCGCCCCGAGGGGAGCTCGAACCGGAGCAGCGCCGGGAACTCGAGGTAGGCCAGGCCGATGTCGATGTCCAGCGTGCCGCCGCCCACCACCGCGGCCTGCGCTCGTCCGCCCTTGAGCGCGAACAGGATCTCGGGCCTGAGCGAGAGCGCTGCGCCGAGGGGAACCTGGAGGTACACGCCGGTGAGCGCGCCCTGATGGCTCTGGGTGCCTTGCGCGTCGGGCCCGCCCAGGCTGCTCCGCGAATACCCCAGCTGGGCACCGACCGTCGCCTGCGGGTGGAACTGGCTCGGCGCCTGCGCGGAGAGCGCTGCCGGCGCGAGGCAGAGCACGCTGACAAGGAGGCCCTGTCGAATCGCCATCCGAGCAATCTACCGGCGATCGAGCAGCTCCCGCACCTTCCTGGCCAGCTCGAATGCTCGAATGGAGCGAGGGTGGGCGGCGCTCAGCTCACGCAGCGAAAGACTCGCGCCGGCAAGACGTTGAGCGGCTCGAATTCCTGTCGGACTTGTCCGAAGAGATGCTTCAGATCCGGGAGCGCCGACCGAGTGAACTGGTAGACCACGAGCACCCCGCCCGGCCGGAGCACGCGCCGCCAGCCTGCGAGCATGTCCCGTCGCATGCTGCGTGAGAGCCCACTCAACGGAATCCCCGACACCAGGAGGTCGGCGCAACCCACTCCCAGCTCTCCCAAGGCGGCTTCTGCGTCGGCGGCGGAGCGATGGAGCACGGTGAACCGGGGATCCGGGATCTCGGTCTGCAGGTGGGTGACGAAGGTGGGATTCATCTCGAAGGCCACCAGCGAGCCCCCAGCGCCCAGCCGGTCGAGGATCGCCGTGGTCACGGTGCCGACCCCAGGGCCAGCCTCCACCACCACCCGGGTCCGGGGCCAGTCGGCCTGGCGGAGGATTCGGGAGATCAGGAACCGGCTACTGGGCACCACCGACCCGAGCATCCGGGGATGACGCAGGAAGGTCCGGCCGAACAGCAGGCCCGGGGGTAGGGGCCGGCGCTGGGGGTGCATGTCGAAGACCTCTCCGCGGCGATTGTCAGGTCACGAACCTGTCGTGGGTCCCTCTGCCCATTGCCCAATGATGCGCGTACCCGCCACTTTGTTCAACGTGGACCTTGGCCGTCTGTCCCCGTACCTGGACTCGCATGCCATTCCCGTCGTCTGAAGCGTCTCGCCGGGGCACCGCCCCGACCGTGATGTTGATCGAGGCGGAGCCCATGCTCCGTCTCACCATGACGGAGTTCCTGCACCGCTCGGGCTGCCATGTCATCGCCTGCCCCGACACGCACATCGGCGCCGGCGCCCTGGCCGAAGGGACCATCAACCCCCTGCTCATCCTCCTCGGCGCCCGGGTGCTGGACGCGGACCTCGCCGCGGCGGCGCGGCGGCTCCGCGAGCAGGCGCGTGGAGCCGCCATCATGGGCATCGCAGACGTGATCGACCCGAGCGCGAGCGCCGACCTGCCAGCCGACATGCGCTTCCTCGCCCCGCCGTTCGATCTGCCCGACGTCCTTCGCGCCGTGCGCTCGCACCTGCGCCAGGCGGGCTGCACACTTCCCGACTCGGAACTCCTCGAAGCTTAGCTCCAGTCCGGTGACCGCCGTCACCGCCTCACCCCGTCATTCGGCCGTATCTGTCAGCGCGTGCTCGGCTCCGCCGGCGCGTGCGCTTCAGACGTGCCATTTCGGCCCGGGAGGGCCGGCATCGGACAGACGTTGACGTGAATGCTGCTCACAGCACCCCTCCGCGTTCTCCGCATCGCTACCACTCGGCCGGCTCCCCAGCGGCCGTCGCCCGATCTGCCACCTCGATTCTGACATGAGGGAGACGATGACCACAGCAACTCAGCAGGCACCTACCTACGACCGGCGCGATGGCGACCGGATCGAGGCCAACCTCGAGCCCTCCCGCCGCGGCAACGGCGGCCGCTCGGGTCCCAGCCCGCTGCGCGATCCCCACCAGGTCGCGCGCGGCCTCGGCTGGTTCAGCATCGGCCTGGGTCTGGCCGAATGCGCCGCGCCGAGAAGCGTCGCCCGGATGATCGGCCTCAGGGACGACGACACCAACCGGAACACGCTGTTCGCCTACGGGGTGCGCGAGATCGCGAGCGGGATCGGCATCCTCATGGGCGACCGGCCCGTCGTGCCCGTCTGGGCGCGCGTCGGCGGCGACGTGATGGATCTCGCCTTTCTGGGGCGCGCGCTCCGCTCGGACCGCTCGGAGAAGAACCGAGTCGCGGCGGCGACCGCGGCCGTGCTCGGGGTGACCCTGCTCGACGTGATGACCGGCCGCAGTCTCGGGGCCGAATCCACTGCGGCGCGGGGCGCCAGCAGACCCGGGATCGAAGTCAGGGAGCAGATCACCATCGGCAAGCCGCCGGAAGAGCTCTACCGCTTCTGGCGCGACTTCCAGAACCTCCCGCGCTTCATGGAGCACCTCGAGTCCGTGCGCGTACTGGACGACCGCCGGTCGCGCTGGACCGCCCGGGCGCCGGCCGGCAAAACGGTCGAATGGGAGGCCGAAATCACGACCGACGTGCCGAACGAGCGGATCTCGTGGCGCTCGGTCGGGGAGGCCGACGTGCCCAATTTCGGCACAGTCCGCTTCCTCCGCGCGCCCGGCGACCGGGGGGCCGAAGTCCAGGTCGAGCTTCGCTACGACCCGCCCGGCGGCAAGCTCGGCGCCGTGGTCGCGAAGCTCTTCGGCGAGGAGCCCAGTCTGCAGGTCAAGAGTGACCTGCGCCGCCTGAAGCAGGTCATGGAGACCGGTGAGGTGGTCCACTCCGACGCCAGCATTCACCGCGGCATGCATCCGGCGCAACCCTCCGGCGCGTCCGCGAACGGAGGACATGATCGATGAAAGCGAACTGCTGGATGGGGAAGAAGCACCTCGAGGTCCGGGAGGTGCCCGACCCGCAGATTCTGAACTCCCGCGATGCGATCATTCGCATCACCTCGACGGCCATCTGCGGATCCGATCTGCACCTGTACAACGGCTTCATCCCGACGATGGAGAAAGGCGATGTCCTCGGCCACGAGTTCATGGGCGAGGTGGTCGAGACCGGCAAGTCGGTGAAGAACCTCAAGGTCGGCGATCGTGTCGTGGTGCCGTTCACGATCGCCTGCGGTGCCTGCGACATGTGCCGGCGTGACCTCTGGTCGCTGTGCGAGAACTCCAACCCGAACGCCTGGATGGCCGAAAAGTTGATGGGCCACTCGCCGGCGGGATTGTTCGGGTATTCGCACATGCTGGGCGGGTTCGCCGGAGGGCAGGCGCAGTATGCCCGGGTCCCGTTCGCCGACGTCGGGCCGCTCAAGGTGCCGGACGGGATTCCGGACGAGCAGGTCCTCTTCCTGTCCGACATCTTCCCAACCGGCTACATGGGCGCCGAAATGTGCAACATCCAGCGCGGCGACGTGATCGCCGTCTGGGGCTGTGGACCGGTCGGCCAGTTCGCGATCGCCAGTGCCAAGCTGCTCGGCGCCGAGCGCGTGATCGCGATCGACCGCTTCCCCTACCGCCTGACGATGGCGGCGGACAAGGCCGGGGCTACCGACACGATCAACTACGAGGAGGAGAGCGTCCTGGAGCGGCTGGAGGAGTTAACCGGGGGACGCGGGCCGGATGCGTGCATCGACGCCGTCGGGATGGAGGCGCACGGGCACCCGGCTATCTACGCCTACGACCGCGCCAAGCAGGCGCTGATGCTCGAGACCGACCGGCCGATCGCGTTGCGGGAGGCGGTCATGGCCTGCCGGCCGGGGGGGATCCTGTCGGTGATCGGGGTATATGGCGGGCTGATCGACAAGTTCCCCATGGGGGCCTTGATGAACAAATCGCTCACCGTGAGGACCGGCCAGACCCACATGCACCGCTACATGCGCCCGCTGCTCGAGCGCGTCGAGCGGGGCGAGATCGACCCCAGCTTCGTCATCACCCACCGCCTGCGGCTCGAGGACGCGCCGAAGGGCTACGACATGTTCCTGCACAAGCGCGACGGCTGCGAGAAAGTCGTGCTCTCGGCCTAGCGAGTGCCGCTCGATCTCCGTCAGGAGATCAGCGCGGAGGAGGGCGCATCGCGACGCGCCGTCCTCCGTCGCTCGGGCAGAGCGCGGCCCGGCTCACCCTGCCGGTAGGCCGGATTCCGAATCACGTACCACGGCGTTTCCGGCCCGTAGGGGTCGCCGGCCCGCTTGGCGACGACGCCCTCGAGGTCCATCCGGCGCGCGGTCTCGAACAGCGCCCGCCCGTGCTCCTCGAGCGTGAAGATCTTGTAGAGCGGCCCGGTGTCGGAAGGGAGCAGGTCGGTCAGGCGCCGCTTGCGCTCCGCCAGCGGCAACGGGCGCAGATCCTGCCCGTCCAGCCAGACCAGGTCGGCGGCCGCGAAGGCCAGATAGCCTCGGCCCTTGAGCAGGTCCCGGAAGACCGGCTTGCCCTTCTCGTCGAGCGAGACGATCTCGCCGTCGAGCACCGCCTGCCGTCCGTCCAGCACCCGGGCCACGCGCTCGCGGAGGTCGGTGTAGCGCTCCGCCCGGTGCGCCCGGCGGGTCCGGATCTCACACCCGGACGCGGAGCCGTAGAGCAGCCCCCGGAATCCATCGTACTTGGGCTCGAACATCCATTCCGGGCCGTCGAACGGCTTGGCCCAGGGCAGGAGGGTGACCAGCTCGATATCGGGCAGCTTCGTGGGCATGACGGCTCCGGGGCCACGAGGACACGGCCAAGAGCCCTCCCCACGAGGAGGGAGACCAATCGCGAGGCGGCACGGCGACCCCGAGTCGCCGGCTCGCCAGAGGGACGCGAGATGTTACGCCCGCGAACCCGGGTTTGGCTAGGGTAGGCTCAGGACTGCTTGACACCGCCCGGGCCGCCCGCTACGGTCGAGCAGTAGGAAATAGCGATCATATTCAGCAGCAACTTCGAAGGGTCGGTCGTATGCGGTCCCTACAGACTTCCTGCTGCTTTCCAGCCCGGGCCGTCGCGACCTGGGCTGTTTCGTTGCTTTGGGTGGCGTGTGGCGGCGGTGACCTGTCGGTTCCCGAGACCGGCGCCCTGGTGATCCGTACGGTGACGGACAATCCGCCGTCGGGCCTCGAGGGCTACACCGTGAGCGTGGATGGCGGGACGACCCAGCCGATCGCGCCCAACGACGCGATCACGATCCCCGACCTTCCGGTTGGTGATCACTCGAGCCAACTGGCCGGCGTCCCCGAGCAATGCGTCCTGGCGGGCGACAACCCCCGAACGGCCACCGTGCCGGCCGATGGCAGGACCGAGGTGGACTTCGACGTCACCTGTCCCGTTCCAGGCAGCGTGGTCACCGTGACCACGACCACGTCCGGTCTCGTTCCCGATCCCGACGGCTACACGGTCCAGGTGGACGGGAGCGTGGAGGTGTCGATCGACGTGAACGGATCGGTGCTGCTCTCTCCGCTGGCTCCCGGTCCCCATTCACTCCTGCTCACCGGCGTGGCGCCGAATTGCACCGTTGCCGGCGACAACCCCCGTGCGATCGAGACCGCGGCCGGCGCCCCGTTGACCGTCGAGTTCGCGGTGACCTGCGTCGGCGTGGTCACCGTGACCACGACCACGTCCGGTCTCGGTCCCGATCCCGACGGCTACACGGTCCAGGTGGACGGGAGCGTGGAGGTGTCGATCGACGTGAACGGATCGGTGCTGCTCTCTCCGCTGGCTCCCGGTCCCCATTCGCTCCTGCTCACCGGCGTGGCGCCGAATTGCACCGTTGCTGGCGACAACCCCCGTGCGATCGAGACCGCGGCCGGCGCCCCGTTGACCGTCGAGTTCGCGGTGACCTGCGTCGTCGGACCCCTGCAGTTCACCGAGATGACCAGCGGCACCAACGCCGACCTGACCGAGGACTGGGGCACTGGCCCCACCGACGTGTTCGCCGTCGGCGAGCTCGAGACCCAAGGTGGCCAAGGCGTCGCGTCGGTCGTCCTGCACTTCGACGGCGGCGCCTGGCAACCCCAGTACCGCCAGGAGGATCTCAGCCTGCGAGGCGTCTGGGGCAGCTCGGCCACCGACGTGTACGCGGTCGGATTCCATTTTATCGGCCTGGGGGCGGCGTTGCTCCACTACAACGGCGTCGCCTGGGTCCAGGCCGACAACTTCACCGACCAGGACGAGGAGCTGGCCTTCCAGGGCATCTGGGGCAGCTCGGCGACGGATGTGTTCGCCGTCGGGGTAGCGTTCGACGGCCGGTTCCAGAAGTCGCTCATCGTGCATTACGACGGCTCCGGCTGGCGGCGCATGGATCCGCCCGCCGAGACGTCCCCTCGGCTGTTCGACGTCTGGGGCAGCGGCCCGACCGACGTGTACGCCGTCGGCCGCGACGAGGTAAGCGACAGGTCGCGGTCATCATCCGCTATGACGGCGGGGGCTGGTCGCCGGTGCTGGAGGAGGAGGACTTGCGCCTGAACGCCGTCTGGGGCAGCTCCGCGACCGACGTGTTCGCGGTGGGGTTCGCAGTGAGTAACGGCGCCCGGGTCACGAGCGCGGTCCGACACTTCGACGGCGCGAGCTGGACCCGGATGGACGTGCCGAACACGGGGGTGCTCCAGGATGTATGGGGCAGCTCGGCCACCGACGTGTACGCGGTGGCCGACGACGGCGGCATGCTCCACTACGACGGCTCCGCCTGGACGGAAAGCCGGCCGAGCCAACGCACGCTGCTGGGTATCTGGGGAAGCTCGGCGGCCGACGTGTTCCTGGTGGGTAACCGGGGCACCATCGTGCACGGCGCGCCCTAGCCCTCGGTAGTGAGATGGAGCGGCCGCCGGCCGAGCCCCCGGACCATCGGTACGCTGACGTACGCTCGCGGTCGGCACGGGAGTTGCTCGGCAGTGCGCCTTGCCGCTCCGACGAAAGGCCGCGCCGTGACGGAAGAGTTCAGCCAAGGCTATCATGGACGGGCTGACACCGTCTATCATATCGATCTTCGCTGCCCCATCGGCCGACAGCTCCCTCGGGAGTGGGTCGTCATGGGAACCGGGTCCCTGCCGCTGTGTCCGACCTGCCGGATGCGGGCTGAGGCGCGCCCGGCCAGCGGGGCGTTCGTGAGGCCCTCGGGAGACGCCGAGTAGCCGATCCATCAGTAGTCGTCGGCTCAAGTATCCTCTGCGGGTAGCCCGCGAGCCGTTCGATCCCCCGCGTTTTCGCCGGTCCTTTGGTCGGATCGCTCGTACGTTGCCGTACATTGGCGGTCGCGCTGGCCGGAGTCGGTCTTCCCGCTCCGCTCCGAGTGTGCTAACGTCAAAGCACGTCTCCCCTTAGGGCTACCCATGCCGTGGCCAGGCACCACTCATCACCGACCAGTTCGCCCTCCGCGTGCTGCACGGCGGCTCCTGAGGCTCTGCCCGCTCGCCGGCGCCGCCCTGGCGTCGGCGTGCGCGGCCTACAAGCCGCCCGCCCCACCCACGCCGCGCGAGGCCACGGAGGTCGCCGCGTCAATGGGCCGGTCATGGGACGCGGTGATCGACATGTTCGCGGCCCGCAACATCCCCATCCGGACCATCGAGCGCGCGTCCGGCATCATCGCCACGGAGCCATTGGCCGTGGGAGACGAAGGCAAGGACTGGGCGGACTGCGGACAGAACAACGGCTCCGTCCTCTCGCCGAACTTCGCGATCTACAACGTCCTGGTGCGCGGCGATTCGGCGAGCAGCCGCATCAAGGCCACCGTGCGCTGGACGCTGACGACCAGCGCGACGGAATCGATCGAGTGCTCCACCAGCCAAGTGTGGGAGCGGGAGCTCGAAGCCGCGGCCAAAGGGCGCGCCGAGGCGCGCGCGATCAGCGGGCGCGACGAGTCGCCCTCTTCGGTTTCGGCGGCCGTCGCGGAGCCGACGTTCGCGAGCAGCGCCGGTGCCACGCCTCCCTCGCCAGGCTCCGCTTCGGACGGGTCGCGGTTGGCGCAGGCCCGGGGGGTGCGCTCAGGCGTGGAGCTGTTGCGCGAGCCCACATTCTCCACCGCGATCAGCGACCTGCAGTCGCTCGACGCCCTGCAGGGCTTCGGGGAGACCGGCCAGGACACGCTCACCGTCCAGCTCACCGACGAGGGCATCCGGTCGCTGGCCATCCGGCATTACCTCCGCCGGCTGTACTACGCCTACCGCTACGCGAACGACCTGCGACCCGACACGCTCCTGCTGCTCACGCATGGCGGCCGGGTGGTCGGCACGTACACGGAGACCGGGCTGGACAAACGGGGCTGGCGCTGATCGTCGGCCGTTTTTCACACACCTTCGCCGGCCGCGCCTTGATAGGGCGAATGGAAATGGCAATGATCGACAACTTCGCGTGTGCAAGGTCCGTGACCTGAGAGTTGCCACTACCGAGTCATCGAACGCTCGTAACGGCACCGCGAGATCGACCTAGGGCGCGCTGAAATGCAGCGGATCCCTGAGGCTCTGCAGCTCACGGTAGAAATACATGGGTGTAGGCCGTTTTCCCTTGAATTTCAACCGCTTGAGAAACTCGACCTCCTGCGCGCTGGCGGATCCACTGAGTGAGAAATCCCGCAGGAATTCCGTGAGTCCCGGCTCTTCGACGAAGAGCTGGTCGGGGTCCCGCTCGATGAACTCGAATCGCTTCACATGCCCGGAGACTACTCGGGCATTCAGGCGGATATCCAGGGCGAACGTCGCAAGGTCGATGTCCCAGGATTCGATCATTGGATCCAGGAACGAGGTGCATTGCTCCCGGGTCAGGTGGAAGACGTCCGTATCGAGGAACTCGAGCACGATGACGCGCATCTCCTCGAAGGTTCGACCGCCGAGGTCAGCCACCATCCGAAGCCAGTAATCGTTTTCCAACTCCTCCTTGGCCACGGCCTGCAGCACGTCGAGGATCCGTTGGGTGACCAGCCGCTCGAGCTCGCCGAACGGTTGCTTGTCGAAGATCGCGCGGACGTGCGCTTCTCTGTCCGGGCGGCATTTGCGGAGGATCAGCTCGCGGACCTCGCGAAACAGGGGCGCTGGCTCTTCCCCCAACACGCGCTTCAATTCTTCCTTCCGCTGGAGGGCCGCCAGCCGCGCAAGCTCCCCGCTCGGCAACTTGAGGAACCTGTCCATTTTTTCGTAGATGTCGGTCCGGCTCGGCGCGGGCGGCGCCTTTTTCCGGGTCAGCAGCTGGGAGATGTAGGACTCGGTGACTTGCGCGGCGCGAGCGAGTTCGCGCTGGCCCAGGCCGAATGTCTCCAGCCGCTGTCGGATTACGAATGACACATCCATGGCTGTTCCCTCCGCACTTGGCCAACCTGACATAACTGATAATAGTTAATATACACCTCCGGGCGGTGGCAATTGCATGACTTAACTTGACAAGAACAGCACTTCGCCTTACACTCCAGTTCTCTCAACTATCACAGTACAGCGGCCCAGGAGACTAGTTCACTGCATGGCCCGCTTCGCAATGAATCAAAGGAGATCACATGTACGCTCGAAATGTGTCGCTTCAGCTCAAGGCCAATTCCGCCAACGAGTTCACCACGATGTTCGAGAAGGACATCCTGCCCCTTCTTCGCAAGCAGAACGGCTTCAAGGACGAGATCACGTTCCTCGGCGCAGGCGGCAAGGATGCGGTCGCCATCAGCCTGTGGGATCGCAAGGAGAGCGCGGAGCAGTACAGCCGCGACACCTATCCCCAGGTGCTCAAGGGCCTAGCCAAGGTGGTTGAGGGAACGCCCGAAGTGCATGCCTACGAGGTTTCCAACTCGACCTTTCACAAGATCGCCGCTCAGATCTAGGCCGATCCGGTTGGTTCGGACGAGGGGGCGGCGGTCGTCCGCCCTCTTTCCGGACCGCGTGGTGATCCTGCGGGCCGAGGAGCGTACCGGATCCAGTTTGAGGTGGTTCGCTAGGCTTCTTGCCTTCACCGGCCGTCGTCGCCGGATCTAAGGTTCCAACATGCTGGCCCAGCCTTCCGTTTCCTCCAGCGAGGGGCGGCGCATCGTTATTTGCGACTACAACGCTCTGTTGTTGTCGGTCACTGGCCTCTTACGCATGAGCCGATACTGCGTGTTCCAGGCTCACGACGGCAAGGCCGCTGAGGAGCTCTGCCAGCGCTTGCCGGAGATCGCGCTGCTGGTGATGAATACGCATGGGACAGGAATTGACGTCGGGGGCCTCGTCCGACGCGTCCGCTCGGCCAGTCCGGGGATTCAGGTCCTGCACATCGGGTCGACCGTACCGGGCGGCTTGCCCGACGATGTGCCCACAATCGGGGAGGAGTTCGACCCGGTGTTTCTCCTAGAGACGGTGAGCACCCTCATCGAGCGGCGGCGGAAACCACGGATGGCGGGTGATGAGCCGTGGAGTCACGTGTCGCCCGCACGGATGGATCCTTTTCCGGTACTCGAGTAGAGAGAGTCTCCTCGTATTTCTACGCACCCGACCATCGGCCAAGCGTCACGGGGTGGTGAGCGTTGGTCGCCTCCAACGTCCGGTCTAGACGATAGTTAGCCCTCCCTTCCCGTAGGTCGCGGACTTCGTATGAATCCGCGACCTCTCACCGCACCTCGTCCTCTCCCCTTGCAGCACTTGTGCGCTTTCGGTACATCCGTAGGAAACTCTCGCCCTGGTCAGTTCTAAGTGGAAAAGGCGGGCTCACCGAGGCGCGTGCGCGCGCAAAATCCTCGCGACCAGCCGGGGCACCCGCCCCGGAACTGGAAGTCCGCCACGGAGAGGACACGCTCCTGGACGTGATGTTCTGCTCGCTCGGGTAGTATTCCGCGGCAGGAGGTCGCCAACTCAGCCATGCAAGCAGCCGACGTCCACACACGGACTGGAAACGTCGGATAGTGCTCGGCCCCTTCAGGCCGAAGCCGCGCTTGGCGGTCTGTAGCCGTCATACCCATTCGGACCTCCGGCAGAATCGACCCCGATCCATAGTCCTGAAACTCCGAGATTGGAAGTATGCACCTTGGGACGGCTCGCTGGTGTGCGGGGGGTCACTAGCAGGCGCTTTGACGCGAGATCACGTCACCCACTTCCTCCCTGAGAGGAACAGCCCTTATGCGGCCGACAAAGTCTGGATCGCGGTTCACTCGCCTGGCGAAGGCGACAGCTCGGGTGACCGGCAGGCCGTCGACCTTCAGCCTAGCCGTCGGCGTGATTCTCCTCTGGCTGGTCACGGGGCCTGTGTTTCGATTCAGCGATACCTGGCAACTGGTGATCAATACGGGTACGACCATCATCACGTTCTTGATGGTCTTCCTCATTCAGGCTACCCAGAACCGTGATGCCGAGGCCGTGCAGGTGAAGTTGGACGAGTTGCTGCGCTCGACGGCGGGAGCCCACAACGCCCTGCTGGATCTCGAACAGCTCGAAGAGCGAGAACTCGACCAGGTATTAGCTGGCTACTGTCGCTTGGCAGCGAGTGCCAGGGCAGACCTACGAAGGGGAGAGCGGGATACCGGCGTGCCTGAGGTAGGCTGAGCGCCGGCTGATCTAAACTGCTAACGGGGCTCGTTGCGTACACCGGGAGCGAGTCGGGCTCGGGTGCCCACACCCAGGTCCCGAAGGAGATCGAGTAGAGCGCTGGCGATCACCGCGTTGCCGCGCGGGAGCAAATGCCACCCATCCTCGAACACGGTGCCCGAGAGGGTAGTCGAGCGCGCCAGAGAAGTCACTGCCAGCTCAGGGTGACCGGGCATGGCCGCATGGACGGCTCTCGATGCTACCCGCCGCATCAGATCGGCGTTCGCGGGATTGCCCCCGCTCAGGGCCCGACGCCGCTCAGTAGTGCGCTCAGGGGCTTCCGCGAAGTGTACAGCGTCGGGCAATGCCACACCCGAACACGGGCCAACCACATCGAGATGCCAGGCGCAAGCCGTCATGGCGACCGGCCATGTCTGCGGGGATATGTCTCGGTCGACTGCCCGCGCCAGATCGGCCTCGCGCTCTCGCTCAGGCCCCCGCTCGGTGCTCAGGGGCTTCCGCGATGTGTACAGCGTGGGCTGCCACACGAACACGGGCACCACGAGATGCCAGCGCAAGCCGTCGGCCGCCATGTTGCGGAGATAGTCGGCGACTGCCGCGCCAATGCCTGCGCCCGTCGGACAGTCTGGCATAGCGGCTCGCATCGGCGCTCCGGACCCGGCGGCGGATCGACGCAGGCGATGTGCGGCACGGCGCGCCCTCCGCGGCGGGCGACTTCCACCACGGCGAACAGGAAGCGGCTCCGAACTGGACAGTCGGCGACCGGTGGCTGGGCAGGCATGTCCGGGCCTAGCGCTTCCACGGCACGCGCGACTTCGTTCACCCCATCGTAGAACACCACGGCCTCGGGGGCGGGGTCGCTCCGAAGCGCGAGGGTGAAGGCGATGAGTTCCTGGGTGGACATCCAGAACGGCACGCTGCGGTTCAGGATGCGGTGCGAGGGATCGGCGGCCTGGAGGTAGGCGGGGATCGTGGCTTGGTCGGGCGTGCCGACGCCGAACAGTGTCGAGCCGCCGAGGAGCAGGATCGACTTTGCGGCGCTGTCGGACGCTCCGGGCACCACTCGAAAACCGTCGGCGCCGACGTTCAGGGTCGGACTCGTGAACGGCGCCGCGACGAAGCCGACGTGCGGGGCCGGTCTGAGGGGGTAGCCGTATGCACGTGCATCACGGTCAAAGGCCCGACCACCTGGCTGGGACCGCAGAGGGCTGGGACCGCAGGAGGTCGGAGCCCGCCGTGATCGCCCCAGACGGGCGGCGGAGGCAGGAGAAGCCGGGCACCAGCCTCCAGGATGCCGAACAAGATCACCGTGTTGAGCGCGAGCAGCGCCGCGCCCAGGTACCCGCGCCGGATCCGGTCGAATGGAATGGACATCGGAGTTCGGAAGATGACGCCGTGCGGCGGGACGCGCTATCCGGATAGCAAACCTTGGCTTGAGACCCTGTGTCATCGGGAAGGACGCCACGAACGCAGCCCTCTGGCGGGAACGCTGCCGATCAGCGCATCTTACAGAGGGGGTTCGGGACATGAAGGAACCAGTCGCCCTTACCAGTCTCCTGCTCGCTGCCTGCGGGCTGGTCGGCCGTGCCGACCCGAAGGCAAGTACCCCGGTGGCTGTGCGCAGTCACAACGCCAGCGACGTCGACGTGTACCTGCTCTGCGGCGATCGGAGTCCTCTCTGGCTCGGAACGGTGCCGAGCCAAGGCGCCGCGGAATACGCGATCTCGCGGGAACAACGACTCTGCGCCGTGGGTCTCAACTTCTTCCTCGTGGTTCAGACCCAGGGCCACGGCTATTGGGTTGGACCGATCCGGAGAGTTCGGCCCACGAGCTACGTCGAGCTGGTGATCGAGAAGTACGCCGGTCTGTCGAGCGCCAACCTGCAGGACGAGATGCGCTGACCGCGCCCATCAGCGCTCGAGCCCCTGCCGGTGCTCCCGATCCTCGGTGTCTCGGCCCTCCGCCGAGTCCCCGGCGGGACGGGCGCCGACTTCGCGCCGCGCCCGAGAAGCGAGCACCAGCAGCAGCACTCCGAACACCAGCATGATCAGTCCCCACCACAGGTTGACGTTTACGCCGAGCGAGCGCTCGTATCGCCCCGCATCTTGTGCGGTGCCGAGTCCGTAGCCGCCCACCAGCAGGCCGAGCAGGGTGAACAGGCCCCCGATGGGGAGACGGATGTCCAGGCTGGATGCCGTGCTCATTGTGGCCTCCTCAACCCTGGCCGACCAGCTTCAGCCCGAGCGACGCGCGGGACCGCTTTGCCATCCTTGAGCGACTCCCGAGCAGGGCCCCCACGCGTCGCTCGATATGGAGCATTAGAAGAACACCAGATTCAACGCCACGGTCAGCGCCAGCACCACCACGGCCAGGGTCCCCGGCCGCGCGCGGAGCGGCAGGGCGCTGTCGCTGGGCCGGGGGGTGAGCGAGTACACCAGTCCGCGAAGCTCCTCATCGGGCCGCGGGCGGGTGGCCAGGCTGACGACGATGGTGACGACGAAGCAGGTGACCCAGGCGACGATGGCGGTCCAGAAGGTCTGCGCCAGCTCGCTGGGATAGGTGTGCACCATGCCCAGATACCCGCCCTTGATCCCCACCGGTACGCCGGCCGGCAGCGTGAGACCGTGGTGGATGGCCGCGGCCAGCATCCCCGCGAGCAGCCCGATGAACGCGCCGTGGCCCGTCGCCCGCTTCCAGAACATCCCCAGCGCGAAGGTGGCGAAGAGGGGCGCGTTGACGAAGGCGAACACCAGCTGCAGCAGGTCCATGATATTGTTGAACGCGCCCGCCACGTAGGCGGCCGCCACCGCGAGCACGATGCCCGCGACCGTAGCGACCCGACCCATCCACAAGTAGTGCGCGTCCGAGGCGCCGCGGCGGATGTGGCTCTGGTAGATGTCGTAGGTCCACACGGTGTTGAACGCGGTCACGTTGCCCGCCATGCCGGACATGAAGGAGGCCAGGAGTGCCGTGAGCCCGAGGCCGAGCATGCCGGCAGGGAAGAGCCGGACCAGCATCATCGGCGTGGCCAGGTCGTAGTCGAGCACGACGCGGCCGGTCCCATCGAGCAACGGCCCCCCATCGGCCGCCAGCTTGGCCGGCACCAGGCCCTGCCCCGCGGCGACGGTCTCGTGCCCCGCGCCCAGCACCAGCGCGATCATCCCCGGCAGGATCACCAGGAAGGGGAACAGCATCTTGGGCACCGCCGCGATGAGCGGCGTGCGGCGGGCGGCGGTCATCGAGTCGGCGGCCATCGCGCGCTGGACCACCAGGAAATCGGTGCACCAGTAGCCGAACGAGAGCACGAAGCCGAGCCCCATCACCAGGCCGAACCATTCGACCCCGATCGGATTGCGGGACGCGTCTCCCAGGTTCGACCAGGTATGGGTGTAGGCTGTCGCGGGGAAGCCCCGCGCGGTCGCCACCTCCGCGAGCTTGGCGGAGAGGCCGTCCCAGCCGCCCACCGCGTAGAGTCCGAGCGCCACGAGCGGAAGGAACCCGAACACGATGAGGAAGAACTGCAGCACCTCGTTGTAGATCGCGCTCGTGAGCCCACCGAGCAGGATGTAGACCAGCACGATCACGGCGGCGACCAGCACGCTCACATCGAAGCTCCAGCCGAGCAGCAGGTTCAGCAGCTTCCCCATGGCATACATCGAGACCCCTGAGGAGAACACGGTCATGACGGCGAACGAGACCGCGTTCAGGGTCCGAGTCTTCTCGTCGAACCGGAGCCGAAGGTATTCAGGGACCGACCGGGCGCGCGAGCCGTAGTAGAACGGCATCATGAACAGCCCGACGAAGACCATCGCCGGGATGGCGCCCACCCAGTAGAAGTGGCTGGTGGCGATGCCGTACTTGGCCCCGGACGCGCCCATCCCGATGACCTCCTGGGCGCCGAGATTGGCGGAGATGAACGCGAGCCCGGTGATCCAGGGTGGCAGGGACCGGCCAGAGAGGAAGAAGTCGGTGCTGGTGCGCGTGAGGCTCCGGAGTCCCCAGCCCACGCCAAGCACCGCGCCGAAATAGACCGCCATGATGACGTAGTCGATGGGTGAGAGCTGGACGACGGGAGCGGGAGGCATGGCGCTCACTACTGTGGTGGAAGTCGGGACAGCATGTACTGCACGGCGAGGTCGGTGCTGCTCCAGAGCTGGACGTCGGAGCTGGTGCCGTAGCGGGTCGGCTGGAGACGGCCGCCCTCGATCCGATAGCTCCAGAGCTCACTGTGCTCGAGTCCGGACGCGCGCACGGCGCCGAGCGTACGCTGCAATGCCTCGTGCGCGCGACGAGAATGC
This sequence comes from uncultured Gemmatimonadales bacterium, assembly GCA_963697755.1. Lineage (GTDB taxonomy): Bacteria > Gemmatimonadota > Gemmatimonadetes > Gemmatimonadales > GWC2-71-9 > CAVVWJ01. The sequence goes on from CAVOPE010000007.1 coordinate 323,848, forward strand.
GAGGCGACGTCGGGACCGACTGGAGACCCTGTCGTCACGGCCAGGCCGAGGAGCAGCAAGTTCACCTCCCGGCCCCAGACGACCCGCGGCCCATGGTAGGGATCCTTGGCAAAGGTGTCCCAAACCCGCCTCCCTGCGTAGGCATCGTTCGCGACCAGCGGGCCGAGGCCCGCGACGAAGTCGCCGACGGGATACGGCCGGAGGAACGCCTCGATCGCGCCGAGCTCCGCCGGCCGGCCGGACGTGGCGTCCAGAAACAGCTCGGTGGCGAGGTCGGTGTTCACGACCGGAATCGGGCGAGCTGCCGAATCCAGTGACAGGGCAAGGAACGCCAGCGAATCGGGAGCTCCGCCCTGCGTGGCCATCGCCGCCTTCCAGTAGGCGCGCTCCGGCGGAGGAAGCCACGCCAGCTTCGCGCTCACCCCGCGCGCGATCTCCTCGCGTCCGAGCGTCACGACGAAGTGCCGCCGCGCACCGCGCCACACGTCGACCGCGCGCCGGAGCGAAGCCGGGTCGGCCAGGTAGCCGCCGAGCGGCCCCCGCAACGCCTCCGAGGCGAGCGTGTCCAGCGCCGTCCGGTCGATCCCTATGGCGGGGAGCGCCGCGAGAATGCCGGCGATCGCCTCGAGCGCCCGCGGCACCCAGATCGCGTTGATGTCCATGGCGAACCGCCCGTTGGCGTAACCGGCGTCGCTGTCGCGCCAGCTCGCTGAGCGCCAGTGCGTGGAGTCGCGCTTGACGAAGCTGATGAGGTTGGCCGGCTGCGAATCGCGGGCGTAGGGCAGAGTCTCCTCCGCGACGAGCGCCAGCTCGCGCAACACGAGGGTGAGCCTCGCTGGCCGGCCCTCCTCGGTCGCCAGCAGGAACGCCTTCTTCCGCCCGGCCGGAACCGACGAATCGGCGAGGTAGCGTGCCTCGAGGATGGGAAGCTGGAACTCGTCGTCCAGCATGTGGTAGTTCTCGCGGGTGCGCTGGAGCTCTGCCAGCAGCGCACGGGCCCGCGGCAGGAGGCAGCGCCGGCCATTCGGACCGACCGCGGTGCCGCTCGGGCTCGAGGCCGGGACGCTGTCGCACTCCGCCGCTTCGCCGCTGTCCGCCGGCGCCCGAGGCGCCCGTCGGGTGGACTCGAAGTACGCCGCCATGAGCTCGTTGTACTCCGCGGCGTTCTCCCGAATCGCCTGGCCGCCGAGCGCTTCCTCGTGGCTGACGTCGCCGCGGGGCGAGAGCTTGCGCAGGACGCTGGCGATGACATGCTCCGCCATCTCCGGCCGCCACACCGGCCCCATCATGAGGGCGGCCATCAACATGTCGCGGCCGAAATAGGTCGCGAAGTTGGGCAGGCCCGCCATGAGCTTCTCCTCCGAGCTCAGGAGCTCGATGCTCCGCACTTCGCGCTCCAGCCGGCGTGCCGTGCCGGCTGCGGAGTCCCCGTTTCGCGTCCGTGCCAGGAAGTCGAGGAACGGCCGGTTGAAGATCGAGTCCCGCGCGAGCGGGGTCAGCGGCGCCGCGTCGGTCGCGAGGCGTACCGTAAGTCGCACCGGGGCACCCGAGCGCGAGCGAAACGTGACCGTGCGGGCCCCCACCTGCATCGAGGTCTCGCGGGGGTCGGCGCTCAATTCGAGCGTGAGACGGTTGCGTCCGTCCACGGACGGCCGCTCGACGCGCACCGTGCACGCAGCCGCGCAGGATCCCGCGAGCGTCGGCAGCAGCCGCGACCGGAGCGCCGCGACGCTGCCCGCGGCGAGGAGCTGGAGGTGACGTTGCCGCTCCTCCGAGGGAAGCCGCGCCACGTTCGCCACCAGGAGCGACTCCTCGGCCACGTAATACGGCGGAGTGGTGAAGGGCCGGAGTTGTGCCTTGGCATACTGGAAGTCCCGCTCCACCCGCATCGAGCCCAGCAGGAACCATCCAACCGTCACGCGCGGTGACCCGGCGGCCAGCCGCCAGGCCAGCGTCCGTACCGCTCCGGAATCGCGGGCCTCCGCGCTGTCGGCCGCCCAGTCGAGCCGCGCCGGCTTCCCGGCGGGGTCCCTCACGGTAAAGCCGAGGCTCTCGTCCGCCGCGTCCGCCCAGACGCTCACCACCCGGGCACCGCGTGGCTCGAGGTAGATCTGGACGGTGTTGCCCCGGGAGTCCCGGTAGAACCGTGTCCGATATCCCTGATAGGCAGCGGTATCGTCGACGCCCGGCTCCGGGAAGGCGAGTACGGGTGCCTGCATGGTCTGCAGGAGCAGGAGTGCGAGCGCGATCACCGGGGCGGGAGCTCCAGGACCGGGGTCATCTTCGTCCGGAGCGAAGCGAGGGACCTTGCCCGCTCGCTTGCAGCCGGTCGTGGAGGCCCCTCACCTCGCTCGGAAGGCGGGGACGGTGCGCCCCGTCGCTCACCTTCCACAGCCCGCCCGGCATCGGGCGCTCCTCCGCTCTTCCGCTCGGTGACGTGTCGCCCCGTCGAGTCCACCAACACGTCGATCCGCTTCCCCCGGACGGGCACGTTCTTGAGCAGCAAGCGCCTGACGCGAGAGGGCAGCACGGGTGGGAAGGCCGGCTCCAGCCCTTGCTCGCCGAGTCGGAGGCCGGTGTAGCCGAAGATCACCTGTTGCAGGAAGCCGCCCGCGCCGGTCAGGAAGGCGAACGCGTTGTTGGTGGGCGTCTCCGACGGCAGCAGGAACGGGCCCTTCAGGTGATGCCGGTAGCTGAAGGGCAGCAGCGAGTCCACCAGCTTGCGGTCTCCCAGCTCCGCGGCGCCCACCGAGAGAAGCGTGATGCCCATCATGGCCCCGGCGGCCTCATCCGCGAGTCGGTGCACGGCCTGGTCGAGGTGCGCGCGCTTGGCCGTGTCGCTCATCGGCACGCCGAGGGGAAAAGCAAGGAGCGGTGTCACCCAGCCGAGCGTGGAGTCCGGTGCACCCTCGTAGGTACGGAAGAAGCCGCTGGCCGAATCGACCGGCAGGTGGAGCTTTCCGGCCACGTCGCTCCAGCGCGGGTCCGCCGCCACGCCGAGCCGCCGGGCGGCGGCGATGGCCATCTCCAGATTGCGGCGAGCGACGGCATTGGTGTACGCGTCGTCGCTCACGCCGACGAGGCCTTCCGCCACCGACACTACGTTCCGAATGTGGTAGCGGCGGTTTGTGGAATCGTAGCTCGCGCGGCTCACCCAGAAGTCGGCGGTCCCGCGGATCACCGGAAACCCCTCGCGCACGAGCCAGCTGGAGTCGTTGGTGGCGAGGTAGTATTGCCACTGCGCGAGGGCGACGTCGCCGTTGACGTGGATCTCGGAGCTGGCGTTCTGCGCGGCGAAGTGCGGCGTGGTCTCCACGCCCCGCTCGTCCGCCTCCCACGGATACATTGCGCCGCGGTAGCCGTTCGCCCGCGCGTTGGCTTGCGCGGCCGGAAGCGTGCGGGCGCGGAAAGCGACCATCGAGTGGGCCACGTCCGGGTGCGTCAGGACCAGCGCCGGGAACATCCAGGTGTCGGAGTCCCAGAAGATGTGGCCGTAGTAGCCGGCGCTCGAGAGTCCCATCGGGGGGATGCCCATCGACGTGCCCGAGTCCGCGCTCGCCAGCAGGTAGAACAGCATCGCGTGCACCACCCGCTGGAGCTCGGGATCCCCGTCGAGCACGATGTCGGTCTCCCAGCGGCGGGCCCAGGCCCGCGTGTTCTCGGCCGCGAGGCTGTCGTAGCCGCGCGCGGCGGCCCCAGCAGCGGTGCGGGCGCGGTCGAGCGCGCGCGACGTCTCGGTCGAAGTGCCGAAGCCGACGACCTGGGTAAAGGTGTACGTCCGGTCCGGTGTCGCGTCGAAGGCGACCTCGATCCTCGCGGCGCCCGGTTCCGGCAGCGTGCGCACGCTCACGCCGGGCAGGTCCCGCGGCCAGCGCAGCTCGGCCACCTCGGCGAGGACGGTGGAGCGCCCTTCCGGAATCGCGGCGAGCGACAGCCGGCCGGAGCCGGCTGCGGTTCCCTTGTCCGCGGTGCGCGACCGCACCACCATGTGCCCGGGGTACCACAGTTCCTTCGGGCCCCAGCCGGGCTGGGTGCGCGACAGGGTGTCGAGCGGCAACCGGTGGGGCCGGGGCCATCCCGCCAGCGCGAATCGCACGCGGAGCCGTCCGGCCTGGCGCGGCACCAGCTCCAGCCGAATGGCCGCGACGCGCGGTGACGCGCGTGAGACGAAGGTCTCCACCCGGACGGACGTGCGCCTCGTCCCGCTCACCCTCTCGTAGCCGGTGCTCGCGGTTCCCGTCCGCATGTCGATGGCCTGACGGTACGACTGGACCGAGTCGCCGGCCGAGAGCGTGTCCTCGAGCCAGCGCTCGCCGTCGAAGACGCGGATGCCGTTCCAGGCGGGAAGCGCGACGATGCGTGGAACGTCGCCCGGGCCGTGCTCGTACAGCCCGGTCGCGTACGACCGCTCCGCGGCGAGCCCGAGCGGTGGGATCACCAGGCTGAACCGCCCGTTGCCAATGAAGGGCGAGGGCGCGCGGGCGGGATCCTCGGTGGCGAGCACGAACGTGGAATCCCCCGTCGAGTCGACGGGGGATTGCGCGGTCGCGAGCGCGGGGGCCATGGCGATGCCGCACCATAGCCCCGTCAGCGCTCGAATCACTGCGGTTGCGACTGTGGCCCTCGGCCTCCGCCGAAGTCGTAGCTGACCGACGCCTGGAGCCGGCGAGGTAGAATGGGCCGGGCGAGGAAGAGGGTCGTAGGGGCGCCCGATCACGATCCGCGGATTCCCCTCCTCCAACCCCTTGCTCTGAAACGCGTTCAGGAGATCGACGTTGAACCTGGTGCCCGAGTTCGGAATCACGCAGCCCACGCCGAAGTTGAAGTAGTTGTAGTCGGGCAGCTCGGTGCCGTTGACCCGGTCCCGCGGAGCCTCGGTGAGCCGCGAGCCGACATAGTGCCAATCGGCCTTGAGCTGCAGGCCGGCCGCCCGCCCAGGCGACCAGATGGCGGCCAGGTTGCCGACAACGGTCGGGACACCGGCGAGCCGCTCGCCCACCAGGCTGTCGATGCCGGGGCCCTGCTCGGCCCTGAGGAAGGTGCCGCTGCCCTCCACCTGCAGCCCCTCGAACAGGGCCACGAAGGCCTCCACCTCGGCCCCGTACGACCGTGCCTCCGGGTCGACGGTCACCCGCCACGTGGTTGACCCGTCGGCGCCGATGACCGCTCCCTGGCCGGTGATGTTCTTGAGCTTGGTGTAGAAGCCATTCACCGTGGCGCCGAACCGGCCGCTGGCGTACTTCAAGCCCCCTTCGACCGACTGGACCTCACGGGATTCGAACAGGTCGACCTGCGCCTGCGCCTGACGCGTTCAGGAACTCGTCCAGGGCGGGCATCTTGTATCCCCGCGCGGCCGTCGAATACAGCGAGAGCGCATCGCTGAGTCTGTAGTTGAGTCCCACCGAGGCCGACCAGTCGGTGATGTTCTTCGTGAAGTGCCGGAACGCAGTTGTTCCCGAAGTTCATGTTGTCGACGGTCGTGGCCGGGTCGCCGTCCAGGTCGAACGGCGAGGTGTTCTCCGACTGCTGCACGTAATCGTCGTACTCGACCCTTGCGCCCAGGTCGGCGCGGAGCCGGTCGGTGATCTGGACCTCGCCGCCCAGCACTCCCGACACAATCGTGGTTTGACCCGTGCCGTTCGCGTAGTTGGAGATGAACTGGCGGAACCCGTTCTTGGTGACCGTGTCCGGGGCGCCTCCCGGGCGGCGTGACCACCAGGTCGAGGAAGTGGGGAACGTCGCGCACGTCGGTCAGGATGTTGGTGAAGAACCAGCGGTTGGTCTGGGTATAGTTGGCGAAGTACCCGCCGATCGTCAGGGAGTGGCGTCCGAAGCTCCGCCGCAGCGAGAGCTGATCCTGGACCGCCGAGATGGGCTTCTCGATGTGCCACTCACCCGGGGATGCCACTAGCTGGTTCGGGGTGTCGAAGGGAAGCGGATCGCCCTTCGCGTCGAAGACATTGGTGAAGAAGTACTGGCCCGTGGTGCCGGCTGGGAGGCCCAGTCCGCCCTGGTTCTTGGGCGCCGTGATGAAGTCCTGAGCGCGTGAACAGGCCGCCACTCGGTATCGCGTTCCACTCCTGATCGTTCTGCATGACCTGCGCGGTGTTCTGCAGATGCCAATCCTTCGTGAGGTCGAGCCCCACGTCTCCGGTGAACCAGGTGGACTTGGTCCTGAGCCCGTTGTCCAGCGGCAGCTGCAGCGGACCATTCGGCGTGGGCACGGTGATGTCCACGCCCTCGTTCGTGATCATGGAGCCGTAATCGCCGAATCCCTCGACGAACTGCGGATCGGCGGCGTTGGTGAAGGGGAGCGGAGTGATGAACTCGTTGCGGTCGTCGAGGTACTTCACCGAGAAGCGGACGTACCCGTTGTTGAGCAGGCGCGTGATGTTGGCCTTGAGTTGACCTCCCCGAATGCCGGGGTACCCCGGATCGCGAACGCCGTGGTCGTAACGATAGAAGCCGCCCGCGTTGAAGCGCCAATCGTCCCCGAACGGCCCGTTGATGTTGAGGTCGTACCGGGCGAGGCCCTCGGTGGCCGCCGACGCGCGCATCGAGCCGGCGAACACGTCGCCGCCGGTCTTGTTGATGAAGTTGACGATCGCGCCCGGCGTGTTGGAGCCGAAGAGCGGTGAGCTGCCGCCGCGCACGACCTCCATCCGATCGATGTTCTCATCGAAGCGGAACAGGTTGTCGGCGTTCATGAAGAAGGTGTGCATCGTGGGGTACACCGGGAGGCCGTCCTCGAAGAATGCGACGTACTCCACGCCCAGAATGCCGCGCATGGTGATGTTCTCGTTGACTTCACCACCCGAGCTTTCGACCCGGGTAAAGCCTGGCACGTAGCGCAGCATCTCGGTCGTGCTGCGTGGCGCCGCCGACTGGACCTCGTCCGAGGTCAGGGTGGTGACCGCCACGCTGGCATCGAGATTCATGCGCGGCGTCTGGGTCCCGGTCACCACCATGGTCTGGAGCTGCAGCGGGTTCCGGATGAGCGTGAAGTCCTGGGTAGCGGTCTGACCCGGGCCCACCGTCACGGTCGCCGAGTCGGGGCGGAATCCGAGCATGCGCACTTGAACGGTCTGACTCCCGGCGGGTACCCGCTCGAGCACATATTGGCCGTTGCTGCCGCTCTGGGTGGCAAGCGAGGGGTGCTGCAGGAACACCTGGGCCGAGCCGACCGGCTTGCCGTTCTCGTCCGTGATCTTCCCGCTGATGGTGCCGGTCTGCGCCGCCGGCTCCTGGGCCGCCGCGGTTCGTGGCAGCCCGGCCGAGAGGACGAGTTGCCAGGCGAGCGCTCCCGTGGCGAGGTGGCTCGCGCGAAGTCGATCCAAACGCAGTCGGGAAATCATGGGGCTGCCTCCAGTGGGTGCGCCGTCAGAACCGGCGCGCGTGACGGCCAGCGGCCGCGGCGGCGCACGGGATCCAGGCGGAACGTGATGGAGTTGGAAAGCAACGGGACGGCAGGATGTTGAAACGATGAAGCGCAACAGCACGACGGGAAGCCCGCGGAGGACTAGGTGCGGTGCTCCGGATTCGCCCGGCGAGACAGGACGCAGCGACCCCACGGTTGGGGCGCGGGACCTCAAGCGACATGGCAACGTCGTCCAGTTATGCTTTGATACAGGGCCGGCACGTGGGCAGCAGCCGGGGCCACGCCCAGGATTGTGATCCCCCTGGCAATCGCGCAAGGTCATACATCACATTTTCGGGAAGGCGCCTCGCGCCGCAGGTGAGGGATGCAGGGAACGTCTCGGCGCCAGCGGTCGTCGAGAGGTCGGTGTTACCGCGCGGGGGTGAGTTCCGGGCAGGGGGCGGGTCCGCCTGGCGCCGCCACGCACTCCTCTGCCGCCAGCGCGAGCGCGACGCCATTGGTCCACCCGAATCCGTCCTGGGTGGGATACTCGCCACCCCCGGCCGGTCGGTTCAGGTTCACGACGTCGTACTTCTCGGTCATCTTCCGTGCCGATCGATAGGTGCGGCGATTGAGCGCGAGCCAGCGCTCGCGGGCCAGGTCGGCCACGTCCCCGCGGCCGTATCGGCGAACGCCCTCGATGGTGAGCCACTCCAGCGGTGGCCAGCCGTTGGGCGCGTCCCATTGCTGTCCGGAAGAGACCAGTGTGGTGACGAACCCGCCCGGCCGAAGGAAGTCGCGCTCGAGGCGCGCCGCCACGGCCCGACCCTGCTCCGGCGTCGCCAGGCCGAAATAGAGCGGCGCCGCGGCGGCCAGCGTGGGCCGGTCGGTGAGCCGCTCGCCGGTGCGCCAGCGCACGTCGTAGAAGAAGCCGCTGTCCGGGTCGTACGCCGCGGCCAGCAGCGCGTGCCGGCGGCTCTCGGCCGCCGCGTCGAATCGCGCGGCCGCCTCTGCGTCGCCCTCCTTGCCGCGCAGCCGCCGGAGCGCGGCGATGGTTTGCTCGGCGTGGTAGAGCAGGCTGTTCAGGTCCACCGGCACGAGGTCGGTCGTCTCCAGGGTGCGGAGATCCTTCGGATCGCGCATCCAGCGGCTGGAGAAGTCCCAGCCGCTTTCCGCCGCCGCTCGCACGTTGCGGTAGAGCGCCGTCCGACGTCCTTCCGGCACCGTCTGGGCGAGCGCGTAGTCCTCACGGTACGACTCGGGCCGCGGCTCCGGAATGTCGTCGAAGTAGCGGTTGAGCAGCCCTCCGTCGCGCAACCTGACGACGCGGCGGTAGGCCGTCCCCGGCGCCAGCCGACTCGCCCCATCCATCCAGAACGCGTGCTCCGCCTCCAGCGCGTCGAGGTAGCGCAGCGCCCGGGCGCTGTCCGTCGCCCGCGCGTAGAGGCCGACCATGGCGCCGAAGTACGGCGGCTGACTGCGCCCGAGATAGTAGGTCCGATTGCCGTTGGGGATGTGGCCGACGGTGCCGACCAGGTGCGCGAAGTTGTCGAGCATGCTGCCCACGAGATCCGTTCGCCCGCTCTGGACCAATCCGAGCATGGTGAAGTACGAATCCCAGTAGTAGATCTCGCGGAACCGGCCGCCGGGCACCACGTATGGGCTCGGCAGCGGGATGAGCGATGCATAGGGCTGGGGAGCATCCGCCGGCCGGGTGAGCGCCGGCCACAGCCGCAGGATGTGCTGCTCCATGGAGCTCGACGTATCGACCGGGACGCCTTCGCCGGCCGGCCGGGGCGGCTCGAAGTGCTTGGCCACGAAGGCGTGCAGGTCGAATCCCGGGCGCCCGCGCTCGTCGGCGTAGCGACGTGCGATCTCGGACGGGGCCTGCAGGGCGCGGGCATCGACGAACGTCTTGGAGTCGGGGAAGAGCGCCGCCATCTGCACGTCATGGAACAGCGGCCCGAGGTCGTGGGCCGGATCGTACCGCGGTGCGGACGCCGCCGCGGGGACGGCAGCCGGCTGGGAGGTGGCGGGGGCGGCGCGGTGACACCCGGCACCGGCGAACGCCAGCGCGAGGGCTAGGAGCAGGCGGATGTGCGCCGTCATGGTCGTCCCAGCGCGGCTGGAGCTCGAAGCTCCTCATCCAGCGCGGCCGCCACGGCGCCGGCGCGATCGCCGAGCAGGAGGTGGACCACGGAGTCGGACACGTGCAGCACCCCTCCGGCTCCCGCCGCCTCCAACGCGGCGTCGTCCAAAGGTCGGTGGTCCCGAAGCTCGACCCGCACGCGCGTCAACGCGCATGGCTCGACGCGGACGATGTTCTCCGGGCCGCCGAGCGCGGCGATCAGCGCCCCCGCGAGCGCCCGGTGTTCCGGCGTGACCGCCGCGCCGCCGGCGGGCTCCACGGGCGGCTTCGACGGTAGCGGGGCCGCGCGCGGCTGAACGACGGGCGCGCCGCCGGCTCGCAGGTATTCCTCGATGTCGGTCTTCAGGTTCTCGGAGCGGGTGCCGAACACGGCCTGCATCCCGCCGCCGACCTGCACGACGCCGGCCGCACCCAGCCCGCGCAGGGCCTCCGCGCTCGCCAGGGAGACATCGTTCAGCTCGACCCGGAGGCGCGTGATGCACGCATCGAGACTCTTGATGTTGGCCTCGCCGCCGAATGCCGCCACCAGCCGGGCGGCCATCGCGTCGCCGGCACCCACGGGGCCGGCGGCGTCGGCCACGTCTTCGACCTCCCGGCCCGGCGTCTTGAGATTCCAGCGAAGGATGAGCGTGCGGAACAGCGCGTAGTACATCAGCGCCCACAGGGGGCCCAGTACCAGAAGCCACAGCCCGCGCGACGAGTGCGGGAAGAGCACGATGTAGTCGATCAGGCCGTGCGAGAACGTGGTGCTGTGACGGATCCCCAGCTCGATCGCGGTGAAGTAGGCGAGCCCGGCGAGCAGCGCGTGCAGGGCATACAGCAGCGGCGCCACGAACAGGAAGGAGAACTCGATCGGCTCCGTGATGCCCGTCAGGAACGACGTCAGGGCGGCGGACACCATGATGCCGCCGACCTTGGCGCGGTTTTCGGGGCGCGCGGTCCGCCACATCGCCAGCGCGGCCGCGGGCAAGCCCCACATCTTGAACAGGTAGCCGCCGGCGAGGTTGCCCGCCGTCGGATCGCCGGCCGTGAAGCGGTAGATCTCGCCGCGGATGACCTGGCCGGTCGCGGGGTCGACGTATTGGCCGACCTCGAAGAAGAAGGGCACGTTCCAGATGTGGTGCAGGCCGAATGGAATCAACGAGCGCTCGACCACCCCGTAGAGCGCGAACGCGAGCGCCGGGTTCTCCGACGCGGCCCAGTGCGAGAAGTGATCGATGGCCCGGCCGATCGGCGGCCAGACCAGGCTGAGCGCGATGCCGGCCAGCACCGCGGCGAGCGCCGTGAGGATGGGCACCGACCGCTTGCCGGCGAAGAACCCGAGATACGGCGGGAGCTGGACCCGGTAGAACCGGTTGAACAGGATCGCCGCGACGGCGCCGATCAGGATGCCGCCGAAAACCCCGGTCTCGATGGAGGGGATGCCCATGATCGGTCGCGGCTCGTAGCCGACCAGCGGGGCCATCACCCCCATGGTCGCCACCATGACCGCGAAGCCCACCACGGCCGCCAGCGCGGCGACTCCGTCGTTGCCGGTGAGGCCCAGGGCCACGCCGATGGCGAAGATGAGCGGCAGGTTCCCGAACACCGCGCCACCGGCCTGCGCCATCACATTGGAGACCACCGGCGGGAGCCAGGCGAACTTCGCGCTGCCGACGCCGAGCAGGATGCCTGCCACCGGCAGCACCGAGACCGGCAGCATGAGCGACTTGCCGATCTTCTGCAGCCAGCCGAAGGCGGTGCGCCCGAGGTTCACGTCGGCGCTCCCATGTGACGCCGCGCCACCAGCTCGCGCACTTCCCTGCCGTCCGTGGCGTTCAGCGCCAGCCGCGCGGTGTCCCGGCACTCCGCCAACGAGAGTCCGCGCACCTGCGCCTTCACTGCCGGGATGAGGGGCACACTCGCGCTCAGCTCGTCCACCCCGAGGCCGACAAGCACGGGCACGGCGTGGGGGTCGCCCGCGGCCGCGCCGCAGACGCCGACCCACCGTCCCTTCTCGTGCGCCCCGGCGACGGTCCGCTCGATCAGACGCAGCACCGACGGATGCAGGGCGTCCACCTGAGGCGCGAGCCCCGGGTTGGTGCGATCCATGGCGAGCGTGTACTGAGTCAGATCGTTCGTGCCGATGGAGAAGAAATCCGCGTCCTCCGCAAATCGGTCGGCCAGGAGCGCGGCCGACGCGGTCTCGATCATGATGCCGACCGGGAGCGGCGGTACGCCCACCGCGAGCCGCTGGAGCTCCACCAGCTCGTGCGCGGCACGCCACTCCCCGACGGTCGAGATCATGGGAAACATCATGGCCACTTTGCCGGCACGGCGACGCCCGGAGGATGGCGCGCACGTGGGCGGCGAAGAATTCCGGCCGGTTCAGCAGCAGGCGGATGCCGCGCTCGCCGAGGAACGGGTTCGCCTCGGCGGCGACCGGCAGATAGGAGAGCGGCTTGTCACCTCCCACGTCGAGCGTTCGGATGACTACCAGGCGCTCCGGCCCGACCTCGCGGATGATCGCCTCGTAGGCGGCCGCCTGCTCGTCTTCGGACGGCGCCGTGCGGCGCTCCAGGAAGAGGAACTCGGAGCGCAGCAGCCCGATCGATTCGCCGCCCATCTCCACCACCTTGCGCGCCTCCTCGACGTCACCGACGTTGCCGGCGATCTCCAGGCGATGGCCGTCCCTGGTCACGGCGGGCTGCCCGGCCACCGCGAGCTCCGCAGCACGCAACCGCGCACCGGATGCCTGGCGCTGGGCGATCTCCGCCTCCTCGGCCGGAGAGGGATCGCGCCGCAGGGTTCCGGCGTCGCCATCGAGCACCACGCGGGCGCCGGCGGGAAGCTCGAGCACGCGCGGGTCCATGCCGGCCACCGCGGGGACGCCCATCCCTCGTGCCAGGATCGCCACGTGCGACGTGGCGCTGCCGGTGGTCGTGCAGAAGCCGAGGACGCGGGTGCGATCCAGCGTCGCGGCATCGGACGGCGCGAGGTCCTCGGCCACGACGATCGACTCCGCCGGGATCTCGGGCGGTGTGCCATCGCGACCCACGAGGAGATGGAGCACGCGCCGGCCCACGTCGCGCAGATCGGCGGCGCGGCCCGCGAGCAGCTCGGTGCGGAGGGCCAGGAGCCGGTCCGCCTGCTGCCGGTAGGCCTGCCGCCACGCGTATGCCGCCGTGGCCCCCTGTTGGATCTGCTCGGCGGCGCCGTCGAGTAGCTCGGGATCCGCCAGCAGCTCCTGGTGCGCCGCGAAGATCGCGGCCCGGTCGGCGTCCCCCTCCTCGGCCAGCCGCAGCTGCAGTGCCTCGAGCTGGCGATGCGCGCGGGCGATCGCGGCGTCGAGCGCGCGCCGCTCGTGGCTCGGGTCCGTGGCCCGCTCCTGCGGGACCTCGTCGGTCTGGCGGAGATGGAACACGCGGCCGATCGCCACGCCGGGCGAGGCGGGCACGCCGGTCAGTGGACCGCCGGGCGGGCCGACCGGACCGGCCGGGACTGCGTTCGCGGAAGTCCCGCCGCTCGGGGCCGAGGTCACGACCGGCCGCCTTGTCTCGCCGCCAGGTGCGGCGGGCGCCGACGAAGCGAGTGCCTGCACTACGGCGGCCGCCGCGGCCGCGGCATCCTCCCCCCGCGCCACGACGGTCACCGCATCCCCGTTCCCGACCTCGAGCATCATGATGGACACGACGCTGCGGGCGTTGGCTTCGCGGCCGCTCTTGACCAGCCGAACGTCGGCGGCGAAGCGGCGCGCCACGGCCGCGACCGCCGCGGCGGGACGCGCATGCAGCCCCCCTTCGCTCGCGATCACGACCGGGGTCGACTCGACCGAGCCTCCCTCCGCCGGGGTGATCGCCTCAGGCTCGGCCGCCGCGAGACGCACCTCGAAGAGCGCGTCCCGTCCTCCGGTGACCCGGCCGCTTCGCATCTGCAGGGCCGCGACGCGATCCATGCTCACCACCAGCACCGGCGTGATCAGGCTGCGGGCGTTCCTGGCCACATAGTCCGCGTCGAACGTCAGCAGCAGATCGCCCGCCCGCACCACGTCCCCCGCCTTGACCCGCAGCTCGAATCCGCGGCCATTCAGCATCACGGTGTCGAGCCCGACGTGGATGAGGATCTGGAGGCCCGAGGCCGCCAGGGTGAGCGCGTGGCCGGCGCGATGCACGTGGAGCACCTGGCCATCACAGGGGGCGACGAGCCGCTGGTCGAGCGGATCGAGGGCGAGACCGTCGCCCGCGAGCCGCTGGGCGAACGCGGGATCGGGCACGCGCTCGAGCGGCACGATGAGGCCGGACAGCGGCGCCAGCAAGGTCAGGCTGATCAGGCGGTCGGATGGGGAGGCGATGCTCGATGCCATCGCACCTCAGCGGGAGACGAAAGGTCGTGCGGAGCTCGCAGGATTCAGGCGGGCGGCCCAGCTCTCAGTCGACCCAATAATATTTGGACCGGGGGAAGGCCGCCATGGAAGGCGATGCCGGCTGGAACGGCAACGCCCGACTCTCAATCCGCTCGTCGTCAGGTTCACGACCTGGCTCCTCCTTGCCGCAACGCCCACCTACCCTGCTCGTAGCGCCTGCACTGGGTCGACCCTGGTCGCCTGGCGCGCCGGGACGTAGGCGGCCATGAGCGCCACAGCAAGGAGCAGGATGCAGACCCCGCCAAGCGTGGCCGGATCCGTCGGGCTCACTTCGAAGAGCAACGCCGCGAGCAAACGGGAGCCGACCAGCGCTCCGCCGAGGCCGACCGCCGCACCTACGGCGGCCACGACCAGGGCACTGCCGAGCACCTCCCTGCGCAGCCTCTCCGGCGTGGCGCCGAGCGCCATCCGAACGCCACATCTCGTGGGGTCGAGAGATAGCAGTATGGGCCTGGGTAGAGTTGAACTACCGACCTCACGCTTATCAGGCCGAAACTGAGCGTTGGCTGTCACCGATGGCCGTTGGTTCTGCTTGGTTTAGCTCACTTCGTCGCCGATTGGCGTTGGCCGGCGCTGGCTTGGTTTGTCACCACGAATGGCACCACGATGAACTCTCCGGCCGCTGCCCCCTTCGCCTCGAGATCGTCGCCTCCCGACCATGATTAAACTTGGCTGCTACTCGATCAGGGAGGACACCACCCCTTATCCTCTCACGGGGACCAGCTGGCCACCACCTCCGTTCCGGCGCCTGGCTCGGTGACGAAGGTCAGGGCGACGCCGGCCCGGGCCGCGCGGTCCTGCATGCTGGTCAGCCCGTAGCCATCGGAACGAACGTTCTCGACGTCGAAGCCGACCCCGTTATCCGCCACCGCGAGCCGGACTGCTCCTCCATCCTGAAAGGCGAGCTCCACCTCGACCTGCGGCGCGCGCGCTGTGGCGGGTCGCGTTGGTCAGCGCCTCCGGGCGATGCCGGCCAGGGCCGATTCCACTGACGCGGGAAGCAGCACGGCGTTGCCGGTGACGGCAAAGTTCAGCGTCCCGCCGAAGTGCCGTCGCCCGCTGTCGACCACGTCGCGAATCGCCCGGGCCAGTCCAGCCGCCGGCGCGCTGGGCTGCAACATGGTGACCGAGCGTCGGGCGTAGGCCAGGCTCTCCACCGCCAACTCCCGGACGATTCCCAGCGGCTTCTCCGCACGAGCCCACGCGGCTCCCAGCTTGGCCTCCGCATCGGCGAGCTGCATCACGATCATGGCCAGTCCCTGCGCCAGAGTGTCGTGGATCTCTCCCGCCAGCCGGGTCCGCTCGGCCGCGATGGCGGATTGCTGCTCCTGCTCCAGCCGGCGCGCCCGCTCGCGCTCCTCCTCTGCTCGCTTGCGTTCGGTGATATCTCGGGTCAGCGCCAGACCGAATGCTCGGCCGCCGTGCCGGAAGGGGCGCATGCGAACCTCGGCGGGGAAAAACGTTCCATCCTTGCGCCGGTGTATGGTCTCGAACGCGAAGGTTTCCCCGGCTGCCAGCCGCTGGTTGATTTCCCCCATCAGCGCCTCGTCCGCGGCGACGCCGGGATCGAAATCGCGGGGATGCATGCCGATCAGCTCGTCGCGGGTGTAGCCGAGATTCTCGCAGGCCTGCCGATTGGCGTCGACGATAGTGCCGGATTCGTCGTGCACGGTGAAGGCGTCGCTGACGTGGTCGATGAAGGCACGGAAGCGGATGTCGGCTTCGCGGAGCTCCTCCTCAGCTCGTTTGCGCTCGGTGTTGTCGATCAGGGTTCCCAGTACGCCGACCTTGCCGCCCAGCTCGATCCGCCGGCCATGCACTTCGACCGGGAACACGGAGCCGTCCTTCCGCAGTCCTCGAAACTCGTAGCGAAGCTCGTCCACCTCGGCATCGAGCCGACGTCGCATGTTTTCCGCCACCAGGTGGCGGTCTTCGGGACACGTCAGATCGAGCGAGCCACTCCCTCCGCCCAGCAGCTCCTCCACGGTATAGCCGAACATCTTCGCCATCGCGGGGTTCACGTAGACGAAGCGGGTCCCTTCGGTGAGATAGATACCGGTAAGTGAGGATTCAGTAAGAACGCGGTACCGCTCTCTCATCTCCGACAACTCGGCCTCTGTCCGCTTGCGCTCGGTGATGTCGCGCACCAGCGAGAGGCCGTAGAGCCGACCCCCCCGCTGGAACCGGCCGATGCGGACCTCGACCGGAAACACGGTCCCATCTTTCCGGCGGTGGAGACTCTCGAAGGTGACGTTTTCGCCAGAGGAGACTCGATCCGCCAGCTGCCCGATCATCGCCTCGTCCAGACCAACGTCGAAATCCAGGGGATACATGCCGATCAACTCGTCGCGGGAATAGCCGAGGCCGGCGCAGGCCTGGCGGTTCACGTCGATCACGAGCAGCTCGTCGTCATGCAGGAAGAACGCGTCCGTCGCATGGTCCACGAAGGTGCGGAAACGGTCCTCGCTCTCGCGGAGCCCTTCTTCGGCGCGCTGGCGCTCGGTGACGTCCATGACCGCTCCGACGAACTCCCGGCGGCCTCCGTCATCCGACACGGCGTGGGCGACGACATGGAGATGCTTCACGGAGCCGTCCGGCATCAGCAGGCGGTACTTGTGCTCGAAGTCCAGCCCGTCGCGCTGCGCGCGCTCGATGGTCGCCTGAACGGCGGCCCTGTCGTCGGGATGGGTGCGCTGCACTACGAGCTCGAGCGTCGGTGGCGTCCCGGGCTCGACGCCGAAGATGCGATACGTCTCCTCCGACCAGTAGATCGTGCCGCTCGCCGGGTTCCAGCCAAAGCTCCCGGTATGGCTGAGCCTCTGCGCCTCGACCAGGTACGACTCGCTCCGCCTCAGCGCCCTCTCCGCCTCGGCGCGGCGCGCTCGATCTTCGGCCTCGCGGAGTGCCCGCCGCACCGACGGCACGATCCGCGACATCTTCGTTTTGAGGATGTAGTCGGTCGCGCCGATCTTCAGCGACTCGATCGCAACTTCTTCGTCCAGCGTTCCGGAGACGAAGATGAACGGCACGTCGGGGCGCCGCTCCGTCGCGAGCCGCAGGGCCGACAGGCCGTCGAACGAGGGCAGCGTATAGTCGGCGAAGATCAGATCGAAGCCGCCCTGGTCGAGCGACGCGCAGAACGCGGGCTGGGTGTCGACGCGGGTCATCTCGCAGCTGGAGACCACCCGCCTCCAGCGTCTCCTGGACCAGCGCGGAGTCGCTGGCGTCGTCTTCGAGATGAAGGATGCGCAGCGGACGATCCATGATCACGCCCGCTTGATGCTTCCCGGCGGCGGCTCGTTGATGAGGGCCCAGAAGACCCCCAGCTCCTTGACCGCGTTCACGAACTCGTGGAAATCAACCGGTTTGACCACGTACGCATTCACGCCGAGCTTGTAGCTCGCCACCATGTCGCGCTCCTCGCGCGAGGAGGTGAGCACGACCACGGGGATCATCTTCAATCGGTCGTCGGACTTGATCTGCTGCAGCACCTCGAGCCCGTCGACCTTGGGCAGCTTCAGGTCCAGCAGCAGGACGGCGGGGTTCCCGCTCGCGCGCGCCATGAACTTGCCCCGCTGATAGAGGTAGTCGAGCGCCTCTTCCCCGTCGCCCGCGACGACGACCTCGTTCGCCAGGTTGTACTGCTCCAGCGCCGTCAACGTCAGCTCCACGTCCTCGGGTCGTCCTCAACCATCAGAATCCGCCGCAGTCCGTCCATGAGACTTCTCCTGTTCTCGTGCGCTGCGGGATCAGCGCCTCAGTGCCGGGGGAACGGCCAGAAACAACGTGGCGCCGCCGTTCACCGAGCCCTCGGCCCAGACGGATTCCGCCGTGACGCTGGATGATCCGCTGCACCGTCGCGAGGCCGATCCCGGTGCCCTCGAACTCCTCGCTCCGGTGAAGACGCTGAAAGACGCGGAACAGCTTGTTCGAGTACTTCATGTCGAAGCCGACCCCGTTGTCCCTCACGAACACCACCACGCCGCGAGCGTCCTCGAACGATCCGATCTCGATCTCGGCCCGCTCGCGCGGACGGGTGAACTTGATGGCGTTGGCGATCAGGTTGACGAAGACCATCCTCAGCATCGAGCGGTCGCAGTACAGGTCCGGCAGGTCGCCGATGCGCCATGAGACGGTCCGTCCGGCCATGTCGGGGCGCATCTCCTCCACCACCTCGTTCACCACGTGCCGGAGACTGACGGTCGACGCGCGCGTCTCCGTGCGGCTGATCCGAGAGAAGGCGAGGAGGTCGTCGATGAGCGCGCCCATGCGCTTGCGCGGCATCCAGGATGGTGGTCGTGTAGCCGCCGGCTCTTCTCGTCCAGAGCCGTGGCCGCGTGCTGCCGCAGCAGCTCCGCGAAGCCCACCATGTGGCGCAGCGGCGCCCGTAGGTCGTGCGAGATCGAGTAGGCGAAGGCTTCCAGCTCCTTGTTGCTCGCCTCCAGCTCGGCGCTTCTCCTCTCGAGCTGCTGGTTGAGCTCACGGATCTGCTCCTCGCGCGTCCGCCGCTCGATCACCTCCTTCTGGAGCCCGTCGCGCGACTGGAGGAGCTCTCTCTCGACCCGGCGCCGGACGGCGGTGAACCGCGTGACTATCACCGCGAAGAGCACGAACGCGACGTAGAACGGGACCTGGTCCGGCGTGATCCTCAAGGAATGATGGGAATCGCTCAAGAAGTAGTCATACACGAGACCGGACAGTATCGCCGCAACGACTCCGGGCCCGGTGCCCAGATACCAGGCGCTCACCGCGATCGCATACAGGAAGAGCGTCATCCTCATCTCGCTGGCACCGACGACACCGAGGCGCTGGAGGATCAACCTGACGGCGAGCGCCGCGGCGACGGAGATGATGGACAGGAGGTACGGAGCAGCGCGGTACCAGAGGCTGCGGACGGAGCCTTCGCGCTCCGACCGGTCACGGGGGTGCAGTGCGGCGCCGGGCGCGAATGACGGCGCGAAGCGTCTGATGCTTCTCACCGGAGGCTCGGCTTGATCAGGATGGACGGTCACTTTCCAATTTGCTCCCGGGGAGCGGGCGTGTCGAGCGGCGGGGTCGGAGCTCACCCCATGCGGATGAGGCCTCGCTCCACCGCCTTGGCCACCGCATCGGTCCGACTGCTGGCACCGAGCTTCTCGAAGAGATGGCTGAGATGGATCTTGACGGTGGCCTCGCTGATGAAGAGGGTCTCGCCGATCTCCCGATTGGATTTCCCATCGGCGACCTGGCGCAGCACGCGCATTTCCTGCGGCGTGATCTGCACCCGGGTCATTCGTCCCACCAGCTTGGATGCGACGTTGGGCGAGACCCAGGTGCCGCCGCCGTGCACCGTTCGCACGCACGCCACCAGATCGCCCGGGGCCACATCCTTCAGCAGGTAGCCCTTCGCGCCCGCGCGCAGCGCCCGATCGATGTCGTCGTCGGTGTCGAACGTGGTCAGGATCACCAGCATTGCCTCGGGAAACTCCCCCCGGATGCGCTCGACCACTTGAGTTCCCTCGACCTTGGGCATCCGGAGATCGAGGAGCGCCACGTCGGGATGCTCCTGGCGATAGAGCGCGATCGCCGATTCGCCATCCGCCGCCTCGGCGACGACCCGAATGTCGGGCTGCTCGTTGAGGATTTGCGCCACGCCGTTTCGGACAATGGCGTGGTCATCGGCCAACAGAACTCGGATGGGCAGGCTCGGCAAATCTCACCTCAAGATGTTAGGGCCCCGCAACGCTGCATGGCCCTGTAGCGAACCTATCGTAGGCCGGCAAGCCCGTCTATTGGCCGAAAGGACAAGGTGGCCCTACGACTATTGATCTATACCCCGCCCGCCGATTGTCTCGCCGTCGAAAGTCGTAGCCACTCCGCAAAAAAGTCGTACTGACTTCTAACTGTTTGTTGAATTGTGGCGCCTCGCGCGCTGTCGCATTCTGTGCGCCGTCACAACGGACCGCCGTGGATGAGGAGCGGCAGCCATCCAACGACTCTGAAAGTGCGAGGGAAGTACCCATGACGGCCGATTACAACGGATGGAACGATGCTCCCGAAGCGGAGCGCGAGGCGATGGACCTTTACTCCCGTCAGGAGTTGGAGCGGGAAGCTCTCGCCGAGCTGGAGGGACTCCGGAAATCTGCCCTCCAGCTCCGGAACTACGTAAGGACGATGGGCTACTGGGACCTCAGGCCGGCAGCCTGAGACCTCATTCGCTTCTGTCTCTCATGAACCCACTGGAGGATGTCATGGCGCGAGTGTCGGAGCTGACCAGCATGCGGATAGATGACGCGTGCTTGAGCCTCGCACCGGAGGCGCCACGGGTGATCGAGCGGCCCCGTGTGTGGCGCCCGTTCCCCGAGCAGGTCGCGCAAGTTCTTTGTCTGGAGGACGCAGCCGGGGGACGTTGCCCCGCGGATCCACAGCCGATTCGCGATCACGCTCCTTCGCTCACCCGCCTTCGTCACGGTGGAATCGAGCAGGGGCCTCGCCGCGGACCGGAACCAGATCCTCCTCATACCTCGGTTACAGCTCTGCGCGCTGCGCGCCCAGGGCGACCCGGGCCGGGGACCGGTGACCTTGCTCCTCGAAGCGTCTGACTTGGAAGGGCTTGCTGTTCCTGACCGGCCGGCACTCGTCACCGATCCAGAATGTGTGGCGCAGCTGGCGGCGCTCATCGATCGGTTGCAGCGCCCGGTGGGCTTGATCGGCCGCGAAGCTATCCCTCGATCGCTGCTCGAGCGTCTGTTCGCCCGCAGCGCTCCGCTGGGACGTGCCCGTTCCTGCGGCAGGTCGCTCGCTCCCGTGCGCCGGCACCTCGAAGCCCACCTTGGCGAGCTGATCCCGACGGCGGCTTTGGCTGAGATGATCGGCCTCACGGAGTCGCATCTTTATTCGAGCGTTTCACCTCGAATTCGGCTTGCCACCGCACGCGTATCACCTTCGGCTGCGGCTCGCCCTTGCAGTCGAGCTGCTCTCATCCGGTCTATCGGTGGCAACGGTGGCGAACGAGTGTGGCTTCGCCGACCAAAGCCATCTGAGCCGCAAGTTCAAGGAAGTCTACGGCCTGACGCCGGCCGCGTGGGGCAGTGCCGCAGTCGGCGTCCGTCGCGGGGGAAGCGGCGGGAGACAGCCAATGCCAGAGCGCGTCCCGGAGCAGCGAGAAGTTCTTCAGAAGGTTTGCTGATGGATGGGCAAGCGCCCGGAATCAGGCGATGTGGGTACTCGGACACATATAAAGGAAACAGACCATCCTTCGGACCGTGAGCATCGGCAAACAGAATCTCGCGACCATCCGGAAGACGAGCGACTTCACCCCCGACGATCCCGAGGTGCCCTTCTATCTCGGCCAGGGCCACGGTGGCGCCCCGGTGGGCGTCGTTCTCTTTCAGCAAATCGACACGCCGCACGGGCCGCTCGAAATTGGCCTCACCATCGGCCCCGACGGGGCTGTCACGGCCGCCGAGGTCACTACGGCGACGGTCGAGACCAAGCCGTGGGTGCACGAGGCGACGGCCGCCGGGCTCATGAAAGGGTTCGTTGGGATGCGGCAAAGCGACGACCCGCGGAAGGCGCTTGCGACCGTGGGCCGCAAGCTTAGCGGGATGCCGGAGTACATGGCGGAGCTGATCGCGACCGCCGTGGGCCGCGGCTTGGTGCTCTATGGGACACTCTATAAAGAAAGCGCGGCCTAGGCGAGCCGCGCGTCAGTCGGCGAGGCCCCGGTCACGGTGCACCAGGGCCATCACGCCTGCCCATCCGGACGAGCCGGCTCCACAGCGCGGACCACGCGGAACGCTCGGGCAGGACGAGGACCACCTCGGTGCCGGCGCCGGGGGCGCTGGTGATGGTGAGCGTGGCTCCGATGGACGCGGCCCGCTCTCGCATGCCGATCAGGCCCCAATGTCCCGTCGGGGTGGCCTGTGAGCGGTCGAACCCCCGACCGTCATCGCGCACGCCCACGCGCAGCTCTCTGGGCCCGGAATCGCAAATGACCCACACGGTCCGGCAGCCGGAGTGGTTCCGCGCATTCGCTAGCGCCTCACCGGCTATGCTGACGATCTCCGCCTCGAGCGTCGCCGGGTAGGGGCGCTCCGTTCCCGTCTGCGTGAGGTGAACCACCGTCTCCGTCCCGGAAAACGTGCGCTGCACCGCGCTGGCCAGCTGTTCGTGAACCAGCTGGGGCTGCGGGGGCGTGCGCATGGCGCCCACGAACTTTCTGGTTTCGGTCAGCGCGTAACGGGCCTGGGAGGCCAGAGTCGAGAGGAGGTCGGCGATGGCCTCGGTATTGTCGCCCGCCGCGAGACGTCGGGCGCCGGCGTCGAGTTGCAGCGCCACGCCCGCCAGGCCGCCGAGCAGCCTGTCGTGCAGTTCTCGGGCGAGGCGGGTCCGCTCCGCGAGCATGGCTTCGAACCGCGCCTGGGCGCGCTCCGCGGCCAGGCGTGCGCGGCGGCGCTGCCACGCGATCGCGGCGAGGGTCGGGGTTGCAACGAGTGTGAGGCCGACGAGTCCCCAAGAACCACCACGTCTGGTTCCACGCCGGCGCGATGGTAAAGGCCAGCGCGGCGCCCGCCGTATTCCACACGCCGTCGTCATTGGAGGCGATGACGTGGAACCGGTAGCGGCCGGGCGGCAGGTTGGTGAAGAACGCCTCGCGCCGGCCACCCGCGTCCTGCCAGGCGGCCTGGAGACCTTCCAGGCGGTACTTGAATCGCACCCGGTCGGGCACCGCCAGGCTGTAGGCCGCGTACGCCACGCTGAGCGCGTTGGTGCGCGGGGGGAGCCGTACGGTGTCGCCCGCCGACTCACCGGGGAAGTAGCGCCGCCCCCCGGCGGTCAGCGCCCGCAGCTGCACCGGCGGCGGCACGGATTGCGCCGCACCCGGTGCGGGTCGACCCAGACGACGCCCCCCGCGGAGGCGAACCAGATGCGGCCGTCCGTGCCGGCCGCGGCCGAGGGCAGCGGGCGGATTTGCTGCGCCGGGGGCTCGATGCCGTCGCGGTAATCGAACCGCTCGTACCGGACCCGGTACCCCGGCTCGGCGAGCGCCCGGCGAACCTCCACCGCCGGAATCCGGGTGACGCCGTCAGCGCCGTTGACCCAGAGCTCGCCATCGGTCGTCTCGACGATGCCCGACACGCCGCGCAGCGGCTCGCCGGCCGTCAGCAACGGGACGAAGAGCCGGTGACCGCGTCCGCCGGACTCGCGCAGGTCGAATGCGGCCACGCCGGACTGACCTCCGATCCACACGCGGTTGCCGTATACGGAGATAGCGAGCACGCGGCCCACGTCGAGTCCCTGTTCCGCCGCGAACACGCGGACCGAGTCGCCCACCACGAGCACCAGATCGCCCCTCTGGTACCCCAGCCACGTCCCGCCGCTGCTGTCCGTGGTAATAACGTTGGGGAGACTGCGCTCGAGCCCTTGCGGCGCCCCAAACTGCTCCCAGCCGCGCCCCGGCCGCCGGCGGAAGACGCCGACGTTGAACGCGATCGCCACCCACAGCCCGCCGTCTCGCTCACGCGCCACCGCCTGGATCTCGCGCCCCTCGGCAGATCCTCCCGGCAGCACCGGCGGCAGGGGCACGGGAGCGAACGCGTCACCTTTCCGCTCCCAGAGTCCGCCACCGCCAATCCAGACGCCGCCGCGGAGATCGCGGTAGATGCACGTCAGCATCGAAGGCGCGTCGAGCCGCGGGACGATCCGGTCACCGACGCTGAGGAGAGCCGCCGGGGTACCGCGTCTCGCGGCGACCCACACCATCCCGTTCGTATCCGGCGCGACGGCAGCGGCTTCCAGGTACCCCGGCGGTTCGATCGGGGTGAGCTTGGTCTCGCGGAACCGGTCGATGCCGGTCGGGGTCCCTACCCAGAGGCTCCCCTCCCGATCGTACCGCGCGGCCACGACGAGGTTTCCACTCATGCCCGCCGAGCGGGAGAACGGGATGGTGAGCGCCCTTGGCGGAACGGCCTCCGTCTGCCCGGCCTCCCCGCCAAGGGGTGAGAGAAGAGACGGACGAGCCGGCCCGACGTGCCGATGGCCACCACCGGATGATCCCCGGACCAGGTCAGGGCGTAGATGCCGGTATCGGCGTAGGCAAGGCGGCCGGGTGGTGGCGGGCCTCCGCGGCCGTCGGCAACGGGGAACACGCCGTACGACTGGTAAACGGCCCAGACCGAGCCGTCCGGCGCCGCTACCAGCACGTCCACCTCAGTATCGCGGTGGCCGACGCGGGGCAACTCGCGCTTCTGGAAGCGCGCCGCGCCTCTCGGGAGAACATAGATGTCGGGTCCCGCCACGGCCCAGACCGACCCGCTTCCGTCCACGAGGACCGGCTCGGTATAGCCTCCGGGATACCCGGCGGCGCTGTCCATCGCCTCCCACCGCCTGCCGACGAGCCGGGCGAGCCCACGCGAGGTCGCGGCCCACATGGTGCCGCCCGAGTCCCGCGCGATCGCGGTCACGGCGCCGCCCGGCAGGCCGTCCTCTATGCCGTAGGTGACGATCCTGCCCCCGTGGAGAACGCTCACGCCGGTGGTGAAGTGGCCGATCCACAGCGAGGAGTCCGGCAGAGCGAGCAGGACGTGGGGCGCGTACGACGGGAGAGTCTGGCCCGACGGCGGCTCGAATCGCTCGAATCGGACGCCGTCGAACTGGAAAAGGCCGCGTTCCGAGGCGATCCAGAAAACGCCGTCCGCTCCTTGCGCCAGATCCCTCACCGCGCCAGGCGCCCCGTCCTGCACCCGCCACGCGGTATGTGCGTACTGGGCGAGGTCGAGCACCTGTGCAGCCAGAGGAGCGCAGGGCCAGCACGTCATGGCGCAGGCGATTCGGACGAGCGTACGCGGGCTCATGGCTCGAAGTAGGTCATTGTCGGCTCCGGGATCACCTTCAGGCTATAGCCGAGGGCCGCGGGTTGCCAGAGGAGCTGAGGAACGAAATTGCGGTGAGGTAAGGCGGGCTACGCGACCTGCAGTTCATTGTCGATCCGGGTGATGCCGGCTATCGACCACATAGCACGCTCGATCTGGCCGATGCCGGAGTCACGCTTCAGCGGGAGCTCAGCAAGATATGGTTGTCACATGCAGCGCAGCTTCCGCCGTTCAGATCTCTCAGGATCTGGAAGGCGGAAGCAGTCAGCCGCGGCCATTCAGCTGCTGATGGATCGGTGACGCGCCTTGCCGCCTAGCTTTCCGTGAAGGCGCTGCAAACCAGAACCCACTGACGTTCAGACGCGGGTTCGGAGCCCCCTGGCGCAGTTTCGTCCCCCCCCCGACTCCGCGACTGCGGGCGATCTCGTGGCAATTCCGTTCCTCTGTAGCGTTTGCCCGCTCTCGATTTTCCCCGCGAACCTACCGTAAGCTGGCAACTACGACTTTTGCTCTATACCCCGTACGCCGATCGTCTCGCCTTCGAAAGTCGTAGTCACAGCGAAGAAAAGTCGTACTGACTTCTAACCGTTTGCTGAATGGTGGCGCCTCGCGGGCCGTCGCATTATGTGCGCAGTCACGACGGACAAGTTCTTCAGAAGGTTTGCTAGCAACTAGGAGAATGACAATGAAGAAGGGCTACGAGGGTCTACCGGCGGCCAGAAACATCCAGGAGTCGATCGTCCGGGCGCAGCTTCAGATCGTGAAAGACCTGGAACGTCGGAAGCAGTCCGCCGCGGCCGTTCAGCTGCTGATCGATTCTGTGATCGATTCGGTCACGCGCGTTGCTGCCTAGGAGGATGATATGAACCAGGACCGCAGGCCGCTCACGTTCCGCCAGCAGGGGATCCTTGCGGCCGCAATGGGTGTGGCGATGCTCGGCTTCTACACCCTGTTGGGTGTGCTGTGAGCGTCGCGCTGAAGATAGCAATTTCGTTCCGCTGCCGCGTTCAAGAGGCCGCAACGGCTCGGCCGTAGAATGATGACCGTGCGACGGAGTTCGCCGTCGCAGGCGGTGCTCACAACCAACCGGGTAGAGGGAGGGTATGAAAGGATTCCCAAGTTTCGCGGCGCATCTGCGTGCCGGGTCTTCTGCTGATCGGTCTGGCCTCGTTTGGCCGGCCGTGCGTAGCCCAGGAAGTGGACGTGCCTTCAGCGCAGCTGGATCGGGCACGGTGTTCGCGCCCTCGGGCTACCTGGAGGTCAACGTCCCGCTGCAAAAACAGGTCGCTCTGAGATTCTACGGATTTTACATCGGGGACCTGAAAGCGCCGGTCGGACAGTTGGAGGTCCCTGTTCGGGCCACAAAGTTTCTGACGATTACGCCCAGCTACATGTACTACTCGGTTCCTGCCAGCGGGCTCAATAAGCTCGCGCCGGAGCCGGCAGGATTCACCGACAGCTATGGGGAGCACCAGTTCCGCATCGACGGCACCGTGGGGTTCGCCCTCCGGAAGTTCCAGATCGCCGTCCGCAACATGTACGTCAGAAGGTTTCTCCCGGATCCAGCAGCGGATATCAACCGCTATCGCGGTCGAGTCATGATCTCGCATCCCCTCGCGGTTCGACACCAGATCTGGCAGCCCTTTGCCGCATACGAGGCCACCTACGACGGCGGCGGTGCCGGGTGGAGCAAGGATCGGGTGTGGGCCGGCGTCACGCTGCCGCTCACGAAGCAGGTGTCGATTCAGCCGTCCTATCTGTGGGAAAAGAGCGACGGACTCAAGGACGTCAACTACCTGATGTTCGGCCTGATCGTGAACACGAAGTGAACGATCAACAACTATCTCGAAGGGAGAGTTTCATGTCGAACATGCTGCAACGAAGAACCGCGATCCTTTCCGCACTGGTCAGCCTGGGTTTCGCCACGGCCACGCTGGCGCAGATGCCACCAACATCTCCGTGGAAGAAGGCGGCGCCGTTCCCCAAGCCGGATGAGGAGCTCTACGGTGTCGCCGCCAACGGCAAGATGTACGTGATGGGCGGCTGGGCCGACGGTAAGGCCGGGGGCTTCAACTACGAATACGACCCCGCCACCGACAAATGGGTCGCGAAAACGTCGATGCCGCGGCCGGCCCACCACGCGGCCATGGCCGTTCTGAACGGCAAGATTTACGTCTTCGGTGGCTTCGTGCCCCCAACCAACACCACGGTCCCCCTCGGCGCCGCATGGCAACCGATTAACGACGTGTGGCAGTACGATCCCGGCCGCCGATACCTGGAAGTCGCTGGCGCCGATGCCCACCCGGCGCGGCTCCGCACTGGCCTCCGAAGCCGGCGGCAAGATCTACGTGATCGGTGGCGCCACCACGGTGGACGCATCCAAGGACTCGTTCTTCACTGCGTACGGATCGGCCAAGGTGCTCACCACCAACGAAGTGTACGACCCCGCCACCAACAAGTGGGAGAGCCGCACCCCGATGGCGGTGCCGCGCAATCACGCGTACGGCGGTCGGTCAATGGCAAGATCTACGTGATCGGCGGCCGCACCGGCCACGCCTTCATCCTGTCCGCCACCAACACGGATGCGGTGGAGGCGTACAACCCCGTGACCGACTCGTGGAGTGCTCCGAGAGAGCGGATGCCGTATGCCCGAAGCGGCGGGGCCTGGGGCACGGACGGCAAGTTGATCTATGTGGCGGGCGGCGAGATAACGACCAACGGCCTGGTCGGCGCGTATAACGGGATCCAGGCGTACGACCCGGCGATCAATTCGTGGATGACCCTGGCCCCCATGATGATGCCGCGCCACGGCCTGGCCGGTGCGGTGATCGGCAATGAATTCCACCTGGTGAGCGGGATGATCCAATCCGCCGGCGCCATGGTGTTCATCGACCCGCATCTCGAGACCCACACGGCGTCGCATGACGTGCTGGAGCTGGACTTCTTCAAGCCGAGGCCGGCACAGGCGACGAAGAGCGAAGCAGCCGAAGAAGTTGTCGATCCACACCGGGGGCATGTCCCCCGGTGGTGCGAAAAGCCTTCCCTTCCGCATCTGGGACGCCCCTTTCAGTACTGGAGGGGCGCTTTCCAGCAGTGCGGGGGCGGCTTCCAGAGATTCGACCAAGCTCGACATCCGCTACAACGTCAACAGCCCTGAGGGCCAGGTGATGCTCGCGAAATACGCCCGGGCGATCGAGATCATGAAGACGTTGCCGTCCTACGATACCCGCTCCTGGACCTGGTGGTGGAATACCCATTGGATCAAGGGTTACCCGGCGTTCCTGTGGGACTTGTCCCAGAAGCGGAAGAAGGAAGCGATCGACTCACTTCCGCCGCAGTACCGGGCAGCGGCCTGGGCGGTGTGGAACGGCTGCCAGGCACACGCCATCGATCCCTCCGACCCCGAGCATTTTCAGCAGTGGTACTTCCTGCCCTGGCACCGGCTCATGCTGCACCAGTTCGAGGGAGTCATTCGCGAGGTGCTGCACGACGACAGCTTCACGCTTCCCTACTGGAACCCGATCACCGGAAACCCCGACGATCTCGTCGTTCCGGCCGTGTTCCGGGACCCGGGCAGCCCGCTGTTCAACGGCACTCGCTGGCCCTGGGTCAATGGCGGCGAACGGATCGATGACCTCTACCGGAACTGGATCAATCTGAGCGCCCTCAACGAGAAGTTTTACATCGACTCGGCGAACGGCAACCTCGGGTTCGAGCCCCGTCTGGACCAGAACCCGCACTTCTTCACGCATTTCGCCCTCGGCGGCGACATGGCGGAATTCTCCACGGTAGGAGGGGACCCGCTGTTCTATCTGCACCACGCCAACATCGACCGGCTCTGGGAAAGCTGGAACCAGCTGGGCAATAAGAATCCGACCGATCCCAAGTACCTCAACCGCAAGTTCGCCTACGGGGACCGAAGCGGTAAGGCCGTGTATTTGCCGGTCAGCGCGACCGACCGTACGGCGCAGATGGGCTACGAATATGACAGCTATGAGAAGGCGCCTCAGCCAGAGACTCTGACCGCCAGCGAGGTCGCCGCCAGAAAGGCCACTCTGGACTCTGCCATGGCCAGTATGCACGGCCACGCCGGGGCGCACGGCGCCATGCGCTGAGCACCGGCGCGGCAGGACGCGTAGACCCGCTCCTGGTCTGGGAGCGGCGGAGACCCGGAATCTGACAGAAACACTAACCAGAGGATAGGAAGATGCGAACGGAACGGCCGAGAGTGAAATGGATGCGAGCAGGTCTTGGGGCGGCGAGCCTGATCGCGGCCATCTGGTTCGCACCAGCAGCAAGCGCACAGGAGCCCCAGGGAGCTTCTGGAAGTGACGTCGCCGAGACGGGCAAGAAACTCTCCAACCCGCTCTCGGATGTTTGGGCCTTGTTCACTCGATTCGACGCCAGCTTCGCGGACGGCGATGTGAATCAGGGCGACGCGAAGGTCGGGAGCAGCATGCTCTTTCAGCCGATTCTCCCGGTGCCACTCCACGGCACCGGGGCGAACCGGTGGAACCTCATCGCACGGCCCACCATCCCGGTGCTGTTCAGTCAGCCGGTCCCGACCGGTCTCAACAGCTTCGACCACACCGGCGGGCTGGGTGACATCCAGCTGCCGACCGTGATCGCGCCCCCCACGGGGAACTGGATCCTCGGCGCGGGGCCTGCCTTTCTGTTCCCCACCGCGACCAACGATGCCTTCGGTCGCGACCAATGGGGCATCGGTCCGTCGGCGGTTGTGGGCTACCGGACCCCAGCAGCGACTTTCGGGGCGTTTGCCCAGTACTACATCGGGGTCGGATCCAGCGGCTCCCGAGAGCCCGGCGTCCAGGACGCCAGCTTCATGAACCTGCTCTACTTCTTTTCGTATAACCTGCCAAACGCCTGGCAGATCGCCTTCGATCCGACCATCACCTACGACGCCAGGGCCACGTCCGGCAACAAGTGGAATGTGCCCGTGGGCCTCAGTGTCGCGAAAACCACCCTGCTCGGCAAGATGCCGGTCAAGCTCCAGCTCGGTTTCGAGTACTCGGTTGTCAGCCAGGACACATATGGAGACAAGGGAAGGTTGGTGCTCGAGGTGATCCCGGTGATTCCGGCCCTGATCCGCCGGCCGTTTCTCGGCGGTGGCAACTGACGATCGTCAAACCATAAAGAGGAGACCACAATGAGCATCGAACGCTGGGAGATCGCCGAGTAGCTCGCAAATCAATTTCACCGTGCGCCACCTTTTGATCTCGAAGGTGCGCGGCCGGTTCACCCGCTGGAGCGGGACAGTGCTGGTTCCGGACGGCGACTGGGGTCGCGCGACCGTGGACGTGGCGATCGACGCATCGAGCATCGATACCGGCATAGCCAAGCGGGACACGGACCTCCGGTCGGCGAACTTCCTGGACGTCGAGCGCTACCCCGACATCACCTTTCGGACGCTCTACGTCACCGCCCGGCAGGCCGACGTGTTCCAGGTCGTCGGCGAGCTGACGATGAAGGGTCGGGTGGGCGAGGTGATACTCGAGGTCGAGAGCAGCGGCGTCACTCTCGATGGATCGGGGTACGAGCGGGCCCGATTCTCCGCCAAGGCAGCCATCAGACGGCGGGACTTTGGCGCCAGCGGGAACGTCGCCTGGGACAAATACGGCATCATGATCGGTGAACGTGTCGACATCGAGATCGATGTCGAAGCCGTGAGGCAACCTGGGGCCGCAATTTCGTTCCTCAGCGACATCCACGATCTGACTGTGACCCGAGCCTAGGTTCTTCGCTCGAGGCAGGCCAGGCGGCCTGCCATCATCTAATCGAGGAGGTCAGGTGCGAACGATCGCCCTGCTCTGGATGGCAGGCTTGATGCTGCTGGCTCGAGGGGCAGCAGCCCAGGAGGTGAACTATGACTACGACCGGCAGGCCAACTTCTCCGGATACCGGACCTACGCC
Organism: uncultured Gemmatimonadales bacterium; assembly: GCA_963697755.1. GTDB lineage: Bacteria > Gemmatimonadota > Gemmatimonadetes > Gemmatimonadales > GWC2-71-9 > CAVVWJ01. Next base: position 354,540 of record CAVOPE010000007.1, read on the forward strand.
TGGGCCGGTGGGACCAACCTGGCCGACGATCTGAACCACGCCCGCATCGTTGCGGCCGGGGATCGCCAGCTGGCGGCGAAGGGACTGGCCCGGGCGGACAGCACCGCGAACCCGGACCTGCTGGTCGTCTACCGAGGTAGGGCTGCACCAGGACCTGGAGGTCAGCGGCTACGACAATCGCTGGGGCCCTGCCTTGCGGGGGCCCGAGCTGGGCCCGGCTCGGAGCGCGTGCCGGTCGGTACCCTCGCCATCGCGATCATCGACAGAAGAGCGCGTGCGGCGACCAGGACTGGCCGCGGTGGGAAGATCACAGCGGTCAGAGCAGCAATGCCCATGAACCAGGTCACGATGATCGGACGAGAACGATGTCCTCTTGATTCGTCTTGCCGGGACGATGGGAATTGGGGAACGGGCTTGCCTCCGCCTCGGCCGTGGAAGCGGAATTGGCGCGGGAGCCGCGCCCGTCAAGGATCAGGTTCGACACCCATCAGCTGGATCGGTGGGACAGCAGCATCCTGGCCTTTGTCGCCCGGGTGACCCAGGCCGCCCGCGAACGAGGAGTAGCGGTCGACACCAGCGCCCTGCCGATCGGTCTCCAGAACCTCCTCGGCCTGGCTGAGGCCGTGCCCGAGCCCACCGGCGCGCGCCAGGAAATCACAACGCCCAATTTGCTCGAGCTTGTGGGCAAAGACGTCATCGGAGTCGTCGGCGGGGTAGAAGGAACCCTCTCGTTCGTCGGCAACATGACAGTCACTTCGGTACGGCTGGCGCGGATGAAGGCGCGCTTTCGTGGCTCCGATCTCTGGTTGCTGGTTCAGCAGTGCGGCGTCGAGGCCCTCCCAATCGTCACACTGGTCAGCTTCCTCCTCGGAGTGATTCTGGCTTTCGTCAGCGCCGTCCAGCTGAAACAGTTCGGCGCCCAGATCTACGTCGCCAATCTGGTTGGCGTCGCCATGACCCGGGAGATGGGCGCCTTGATGACCGCCATCCTGATGGCGGGCCGCACCGGAGCCGCGTTCGCAGCCGAGCTCGGCACCATGAAGGTGACTCAGGAGCTCGACGCCCTGACCACCGCGGGCTTTTCGGTCCTCGAGTTTCTGGTGCTGCCCCGAGTTCTTGCCCTCGTGCTCATGATGCCGCTGCTCTGCCTCTACGCCGATGTCGTCGGCATCCTCGGCGGAGCTGTGATCGGTGTCGGCATGCTGAATCTCTCGTGGACGCTGTACCTGGGCCAGACCATCCACGCGCTTCAACTGAGTGAGATCGTGGGTGGCGTGTTCAAAGGTGCCGTCTATGGCGGGCTGATCGCATTTGCCGGATGCTTCCGCGGCCTCGAGGCAGGGAGCAGTGCTTCAGCCGTCGGGAGGGCAGCCACGTCGGCGGTGGTAAGCGGCCTGGTTGCCATCATCGTGGCCTGCGGGGTATTCGCCTTCCTCTTCTACATCCTGGGGATCTGATGATGAACCAGTCCCCCAGCGGGAACGGATCGGCGGCCTGCATCACGGTGCGCGATCTCACGATGGCCTACGGCAGCTACGTGCTCATGCGCGACATGAGCTTCACTGTCAGGCAGGGCGACGTGTTCATCATCATGGGCGCCAGCGGAAGCGGCAAGAGCACGCTGTTGCGGCATCTCATCGGTCTCACCCAGCCGGCGCACGGCAGCATCTACTATAAGGAAGAGGACTTCACGACGGCGGACCAGAGCCGGCGGGAACGGCTTCTCCGGAACGTCGGGGTGCTGTTTCAGGGTGGCGCCTTATGGAGCGCAATGACCCTGAGTGAGAACGTCGGGCTCCTGCTGGAGGAGTACACCGATCTCACGCCGGCCGAGATTCGCCAGGTCGCCTCGCTCAAGCTTGCCCTCGTGGGCCTCAAGGGATTCGAGGACTACTACCCGTCGCAGATCAGTGGTGGCATGCAGAAACGAGCCGGGTTGGCTCGGGCCATAGCTCTGGATCCCGGCATCCTCTTCTTCGATGAGCCATCGGCCGGGCTCGACCCGATCAGCGCGCGCCGGCTGGACGAGCTGATCGTCAACCTGCGCGACAGCCTCGGCATGACCGCGGTGGTGGTGACCCACGATCTGGCCAGCATCTTCGCCATCGGCACCAACAGTATCTACCTCGACGTGCCCAGCCGCGCGATCACCGCGAGCGGCCCACCAAAGGAGCTGCTGGCCCAGACCCAGGATCCCACCCTCCGGAGCTTCCTGACGCGGGGAGAAGAGCAGTGACCATGAACCGGCGGGTCAGCCCAACGCTCATCGGCGCCTTCGTGCTCGGCGCAGTGATGCTGGCGGTGATAGCAGTGGTCCTCATCGGCTCGGGTCATTTCCTCCGCCGGTCATCTCCATTCGTGCTCTATTTCCCGGGATCGGTGAACGGCCTCCGCATCGGGTCGCCGGTAAAGTTTCGCGGAGTCGAGATTGGGTCCGTCGATAGACATTCGACTGCAATTGCAGGCGGACCAGAGCGTTTCCCGCATTCCCGGTCATCATCGGCATCGACCCGGAGAAGATCACCAGTCTCGGTGGCAGCGAGACCATTCTGAACAGCCGGGCGGAGTATCAGAGCGCGATCGATCGCGGGCTCCGGGCGCAGCTCCAGACCGAGAGCATTGTCACCGGGGTGCTGTTCGTGGCGCTGGACTATTTCCCCGGTACTCGGGCCACCTTTGTCCAGCAGCCGGGCACCCGAAAATACCAATACCGCGAGATTCCGACCGAGCCGTCTTCCACGGAAAAGGCTCGAACGGCAGTGAGCGAGGTGCTCACCAAGCTGGCAGAGAGCGATATCGAGGGCCTGGTCGACTCTGCCCGGCGAAACCATCTCGGACATGCACCAACTGGTCGCCTCGCCGGACCTGAAAACGGCGATCCGATCATTGGGTGACGTCGCAGGCCGGCTGGGCGATGCGGCGGGCAGTGTGTCACAGCTGGCCATCGGGCTCGACAGCAACGTCTCCGGGCTCACGCAGGATCTCCGGCAGACCAGCGTGAAGGCGACGGCGATGATGGATCAGGCCGGCAAGGTTCTGCAGCACACCGACGCGACCATCAACGACTCCCCGCTGATGTACGAGCTCACCCGGACGTTGCAGGAGGTTTCGGCCGCGGCGCGGTCGGTTCGCCTGTTGACCGGGTATCTGGAGCGGAACCCCAGTGCGGTCCTCTTCGGCAGACCGGTGGCCCGGGAGAAGTGATGCGAAGTCCGTTTCGTCGGCTGATGCTCCTGGCGCTGGCCTGCCTCTGCTTCGCCGGGTGCGTACACGTCGGCCAACAGCAGGTCAGCCGTGGCGACTCTTTAGCCTCAGCCCGCTTCCTGAACCGAAGCTGAGCAGCGGGCAGCACGAGCGCGCCCGGGCCGCGGGCAGTGCGTGCGATCGGGGTCGGACCCATCCACCTGCCCGGATATCTCGACCAGGACCAGATAGTCACCCGGATCTCCCAGAATCGTTTCACCCTCTCCGACAACGATCGTTGGGCCGAGCCCCTGGAAGACAACATTGGGCACGTGCTGGCCCAGAACTTGTCGATGCTGCTGCAGAACGATCAGGTGAGCCTCAACCGCTGGCCGGGCCAGCAGCGGCCGGCGTATCAGCTCGAGATTGAGGTGCTGAGCTTCGATACGGACACCGCCGGGACGGCGCACCTCGCCGCACGATGGCTCCTGCGCGATGTCGCGAACAGGCAAACGCATAGCTCGCAAGGAAGCACGCGAATCCGCCTCGGCCACCGGTGCCTCGACCGAGCAATCGGTGGCGTTGTTGAGCAAAACGCTAGGCGATTTCAGCGTTGAGATTGCGCACGCGATTCGCGAGTTTGTCCCGACCAACCCGATGCAATCGGTCATTGGGAGCGAGAGACCAGGATCGGAAACGCGCTGACGAGGACAGCAACGCCCATGGCGCGCTACCCTCTAGGCAGCACGACAAGGTCCGCCGAACCTGGACTGTGCCAATGCTCCTGAGGTGCCGAGCTCTCGCGCTGGGAGGCTGGAAGAGCCCGCAGACGGTCCTAACCTGCTATCAACGAGCGGACGCGGTGTCGATGCAGCAGGCCTTTGCGGCGCGGCGTCGGCTCGAAGCCTGAGCCAAACGGACAACACAACGGACAACATGGAGAGGGAAGATCACAAAGATGACGACCCCGCGAGCACCGAAATACTCGCGGGGTCGAGAGATAGCAGATGGGCGGGTTCAGTGCGCCAGGTCCTCCTCAGTGCGCCGGCGCTCACCGCTTGGCTGGTTGCCATCCCGCTGTTCCTGGTCGGGCGACGATGGACAGGACTCCGTTCAAGCACACCCGTGGTATCCGCCCGATCCGGGGCTCTCTGCGCTTGCAGTGCGGCGCTGATCGCGCTCGCTGCCGCGCCAATCAAACGCGGCGTTCTCCATGGCGGAACCTCGGTTCTCGCCGAACAAGTCCTTGTGGCCTGGATCGAGGAGGCGCGAGGTCGGATCACCGACCAGCAGCTCGCGTGGAGCGGCATCGCGGAAAGTCTGCGTGACGCCGTCGCACTTGATGCCTCGGCACCGGACCGAGTGCTTGCAAGCTTCTGGCAATGGCACCCGCAGAGGGAGCGCTGGCCGAACGCCGACTTCGGTGTCGCACGGCCGTTGGTGCGGGAGCTCGAGCCGGAAGCTATGCACACGCTCGCATTACGGGAGCGGCTCGGGCTTCCGGTCGAGGGCCCGATTCACGTCATCATCCTTTTTCTCGAGAGCGTGCGCGCCTTCGAGATGGAACACCCTGCACTTGGGCCGAAGGTGTTTCCCCGTACCCGGGCGCTACTCGGAAGCCATGCGCTCCGCTTTCCGACGGCATACGCGTCCGCGCCGCACGCCGCCAAGACGGTTCAAGGCCAGTTTACCACCCTCTGCTCGCTGCTGCCCGGCCCGAGCGGGGGGGCCGTCTACCTGTGGTACCCAAACGTTCGGGTGAAATGCCTAGCGGAGGTGGCACGCGAGCACGGCTACCACACGTTGTGGATCTCGGGTGGAACCGAAGATTTTCAGAAGAAGCGACTCTTCGAGTCACTGCACGGAACGGATGCCTTCTTCGGGGCCGAGTACCTGGCCTCCATTCCCTACAAGGGCAGACAGTTCGAATGCGGTTATCCCGACGGGCCGATGCTCCAGGAAGCGGTACGTATCCTCGAGCGCGAAGCACAGGACGGTCGGCCGGTGTTCGCAAACGTCCTCACGCTGAGCACGCACCACCCGGTGAGCGAGATCCCCGAGGGGCCGGTGCCGGCGACGCTGCGCGCAGCCGCAAAGAGAGGGCCTGCGGACAAGGATTACGTTGGCTATCTGTCGCGTTTGCGCTACCTGGACGAGAGCCTCGCATCCTTCTTCGACACGCTGTTCGCCAGTCCCATCGGGGATCGGACGCTCGTTGTCATGCTCGGCGACCATGGCGCGCGCTACAAACCACACATTCCGGTTGCGCAGCACCAGGTGGTTGAGCTGATGGCACGCATTCCGCTTGCGATCGTAACCAAGGGCCTTCGCGCGCCTAGCGTGAGCAGCTACCCGGTCCACCAGGTCGACGTCGCGCCCACCGTGGCGGACATTCATCGGATTCCACAGCATTGTGGCCTGGATTGGTCGCGACATCCTCGATGGACCTGGCTCACCTTGGCTACTTGGCGAACAGGAGCGCCTACACTATCGCGTGGGAAACCGAGCTTGCTACACCCTGCAAGGAGACGACGGACCCACCTGCTATCGAGTCGACGAGAGCACAGATCCTATGCTGAGCTTCGACCCGCCAAGGATTTCCTCGGCGGCTGCAGAGGTGCGCTTCTTCCAATCGGTGGCAGTCGCGGCGGGCGAGGCCATTGCCTCCAACTTGGTGATGCCGGTAGCTCGGAAGTGATGAGGCCCGGGGCTCGTGATCACGATGCGGCAGGGCCGCTCGGCGGACCGCCTCGCACCCCGCCGGCCCCTTAGCCTTTCTGGCGAGTGTCACCGACGAGAACGGCGGGCGACCGGTGACCGGCTGCATCGGCTCGGGCTGGTGAGGCCTTCTGGCACTGGGAAGGACACTGCGGATGCGCCGGGGGCTCAAGCGAAATTGCCCCACCAGCACATAAGTGCGAGCGGGGCAGAGGCTTCGGATCCATGGGCCTGGGTAGAGTTGAACTACCGACCTCACGCTTATCAGGCGTGCGCTCTAACCACCTGAGCTACAGGCCCTTCCGACGGGGACGGGAGGATAGTCGCCCGCGCGGACCGACGCAAGGTGGAGCCGCGTCCGGCCCGCCTCAGCGCAGCTCCTCCTCCTCGTCGAAGTCCTCCAGCTCCTCGAGGTCCTCGTCGTCGAAGTCGTCCTCGTCGTCGAGGTCGTCCTCTTCCTCGACCTCGTCGTCCTCTTCGTCTTCATCGTCGAAGGTGAACCCGTCGTCCTCGAACTCGTCCTCGTCGTCGTCGAACTTCCGACGCAGCTCCAGGGCCTCCACCGACGTCTCCCAGGCCAACATGATGTCCTCCGCCATCAGAGAGAGTGTACTTCCGGCATCTTAGGACGCATCCGCCACCCGAGCCGCCCGCGCGGCCTTCTTGCGGTCGTTCGCCGTCAGCACCCGCTTGCGCAGCCGGATGTTCTTGGGCGTGACCTCGATGAGCTCGTCCTCCTCGATGTACTCGAGGGCGTACTCCAGGGTGATCTGGCGGGGAGGCTCCAGAATCACGTTCTCGTCCGAAGCCGTGGTCCGCATGTTCGTGAGCTTCTTTTCCTTCGTGACGTTGACGTCCATGTCGCCGGGCCGCGAGCTCTCGCCCGCGATCATGCCCTCGTAGACGTGGTCGCCCGGCGTGACGAACATCTGGGCCCGCTCCTGCAGGTTCCCCAGCGCGAACGCCACGACATCGCCCTCGCGGTCGGCCACCATCACGCCCCGCTTGCGCCCCGCGAGCGGGCCGGCCCACGGCCCGTAATCCAGGAAGCGGTGATGCATGATGCCGGTGCCCCGGGTGTCGGTCAGGAACTCCGACCGATAGCCGAACAGGCCGCGGGCCGGAATCCGGAACGTGAGCCGCACCATCCCCTGCCCCGGGTTCCGCATCTCGGTCATCTCGCTCCGCCGCGGCCCCAGCTTCTCCATGACGACGCCCATGTACTCCTCGGGCACATCCACGGTGAGCTCCTCGTAGGGCTCCAGCCGCTCGCCGTCGGGACCGAGCTTGGTGATGACCCGCGGCCGCGACACCTGGAACTCGAAGCCCTCGCGCCGCATCGTCTCCATCAGGATGCCCAGGTGCAGCTCGCCGCGGCCCGCCACGGTGTGGGTGTCCGGGCTGTCGGTCTCCTCCACCCGGAGCGCCACGTTGCGCTCGAGCTCACGGTAGAGCCGGTCCTTGAGCTGCCGGCTGGTGACGTACTTCCCCTCGCGGCCGGCGAACGGGGCGTTGTTGACGATGAAGTCCACCGAGATCGTGGGCTCCTCGACTGCGATCCCCGCGAGGCGTTCGGGCGCGTCCACCGCCGTGAACGTCTTGCCGATCTCGATGGCCTCGAAGCCGGACAGGGCCACGATGTCGCCCGCCCCGGCCACGTCCACCTCGACCCGATTGAGTCCGTCAAAGGTGTAGAGCCTGGTGACCCGGTTGCGCTCGAAAGTCTCCTCGGCCACGGGACCGGGCTCCCCCAGGGGCAGCAGCGCCACCTGATCGCCGACGCGCACCCGGCCGCGCTCGATCCGACCGATGGCGATGCGGCCCAGGAAGCTCGAAAAGTCGAGCGTCGAGACCAGCATCTGAAACGGGCCGTCGGGGTCGCCCTTGGGCGGCGGCACGTAGTCGAGGATGCTCTGGAACAGCGGCTGGAGATTGGTGCCGGGGTGATCGAGCTCGGTCGTCGCGGTGCCGGCGCGACTCGATGTATAAAGGAAAGGCGCGTCGAGCTGCTCGGGGGTGGCATCGAGATCGATGAACAGGCCCAGCACCTCGTCGTGCACCCGCAGCGGCTCCGCGTCCGACCGGTCGATCTTGTTGATCGCCACGATGGGCCGGAGCCCGAGCGCGAGCGCCTTCCGGGTCACGAAGCGCGTCTGCGGCATGGGGCCCTCGGCGGCATCCACCAGGATGAGCACGCCATCCACCATGCGCAGGATCCGCTCGACCTCGCCGCCGAAGTCCGCGTGGCCCGGCGTGTCGACGATATTGATCTTCACACCCTGCCAGCGCACGGCCGTGTTCTTGGCCAGGATGGTGATCCCCCGCTCGCGCTCGAGCGGGTTGGAATCCATGACCCGCTCCTCGACCTGCTGGTTGGCGCGGAAGGCGCCCGCCTGCCGCAGCATCTGATCCACCAGCGTCGTCTTGCCGTGGTCGACGTGCGCAATGATGGCGAGGTTACGGATCACAGCCCTTCCTTCAGTCTGAACGGACGAGGCCCGGACGCCCGGGCCTCCGCGGCGCATATATAGACTAGGCCGGCCGGGGCCGCAAGAACCTTGGGAGGGGCAAATCGGAGGGTGGCCGTGAGCCCGGCAGCGGGAGTCGAGCCTAGTGCGCGTGTCCGTGATGGCCGTGGCCGGCCGAGGGAATGGGGGCGACCGGGCGGACCTCCTCGCACTCGTCCGCCACCTCGAGCTGCATGGTGACGTGGCCGATACCCAGCGCCGCCATCTCGGTGCGAATCCCTTCCAGCACACCGGGATGCGCCACCAGGTCGGGCACCACGGCGTGTCCGCTCATGGCGACGACGCCGTTCACCACGGTCCAGACGTGCAGGTCATGCACGCCGGCCACGCCCGGCACGCCCAGGATCCGGCGTTGCACGTCGGCCATGGCCACGTGTCTGGGAACGGCGTCGAGCAGGATGTCGGTGCTTTCCCGGATGAGCCGCCAGGCGCCGGTAAGGATGAGGAGGGAGAGGGCGATCGAGACGATCGGATCGGCGAGGGTCCAGCCGGTGACCCAGATGATCGCGGCCGCCGCCAGGGCCCCGATCGAGCCGAGCGCGTCGCCCATGACGTGCAGGTACGCGCCGCGCGCATTGAGGCTCCCGTCCCGCGAGCCGCGCAGGAGCACCAGGCTCATCAGGTTGACGAGCAGTCCCGCCGCCGCCACGCCGAGGAACAGCCCGGTACGGATCGGCTCCGGGTGCTGGATCCGCTGCACCGCCTCCACCACCACCCACCCCGCGATCCCGAACAGCGCCGCACCGTTCACCAGCGCGGCCAGGATCTCCCAGCGCAGGTAGCCGTAGGTCTTGGCGTCGTCGGCCGGACGCTGGGCCACCCAGGCCGTGACCAGGCTGAGCCCCAGCGCCCCCACGTCGGTGAGCATGTGCCCGGCGTCGGCCAGGAGCGCCAGCGATCCGCTGAGCCAGCCTCCGATGGCCTCGAGCACCATGAACGCGCCGGTGAGCCCGAGAACCGCCCAGAGGCGCGGCATCGGTGTCGCCGGCCCCCGAGTGAGGTGGGCGCAGTCGGTGCGAACGGCGGTGCTGGCCATGAGAGAAAAGTAATGGCGAGGGGCGTCAGTACGACTCCACGATGCGACCGGCGCCCGACTCGTGCCGGCCTGGTGTCCGCTCCCCGCCAGCCGTCCGGATGCGAACCGCTTCCGCATGGCCGTAAAGGCCTTCCGCCTCCGCCAGCGCGATGATGGCGTCGGCATCTTGGGCCAGGCGCGCCCGGGTGTAGCGGATGACGCTCGTCCGCTTGACGAAGTCGTACACGCCGAGCGGCGACGCGTAGCGGGCGGTCCCGCTGGTCGGAAGCACGTGGCTGGGTCCGGCCAGGTAGTCCCCGACCGGCTCGGGCGTCTCATCGCCGAGGAAGATGGCCCCGGCGTGCCGAATGGCCTTGGCGATCCGCTCGGCGCCCTCGGCGACGATCTCGAGGTGCTCGGGTGCCCGCCGGTTCGCCACCTCGATCGCCTCGCGCATGGAGGGGACCAGCACCACGAGCCCGTTGCGCTCCAGGGCGGCCCGCGCGATGGCCGCGCGGGGCGTCCGCTCGAGCGCTTCGGTGAGCGCGCCCGACAACGCTTCCGCGAGGGCCGGGTCGGTGGTGACGCACCAGGCGACGGCGTCCTCGTCGTGCTCGGCCTGGGCGATCAGGTCGGCCGCGACCCGAGCCGGCTGGGCGGTGGCGTCGGCCAGGATCAGCACCTCGGTGGGGCCGGCGATCATGTCGATGCCGACCTGGCCCACCACCTGTCGCTTGGCCTCCGCCACCCAGCGGCTTCCCGGACCGACGATCTTGTCCACCCGGGGGACCGTCGCCGTCCCGTAGGCGAGCGCGGCGATCGCCTGGGCCCCGCCGATTCGAAAGATCCGGGTAACGCCGGAGAGCGCGCAGGCGGCGAGCACCGTGTCGGTGACCCCCTGGGGCGGGACCACCGCCACGATCTCCTGGACGCCGGCCACCAGGGCCGGCACGGCGTTCATGACGACCGAGGACGGATACGAGGCCTTGCCGCCCGGCACGTACAGTCCGACCCGGTCGAGCGGCGTCACCTTCATGCCCACCAGGCTGCCGTCGGCCTCCGTCAGATGGAACCCGGGCTCCCGCTGGTGCTCGTGGTACGCGCGCACCCGGTCCACCGCCAGACCGAGCGCTGTGCGCAGCGCGGGATCGATCCTGGCCAGCGCGTCTTGCCAGCTCGCCGCATCGAGCTCCCACTCGCGCGGCGCCAGCTCGACGCCATCGAACCGGCGGGTGTACTCCCGCACCGCGTCATCACCCCGGGCGAGCACGTCCTCCAGGATCCCACGCACCGCATCGCGCGTCGCCGCGTCACTGCCCCCGCGACGCGAGAGCAGCGGGTCGAGCGCGTCGAACGGCGGGACGGCCAGGACGCGGATCATCGCGGGACCTCGCGGTAACACATTCGAGACACTACACTTATCGGGTATGGAAACATCCGCGTCGCCCTCGATTGGCCTCGGTCTCGCGTCGGTCGTCGTCCTGGTGCTCGCGAACGCCTTCTTCGTGGCGGCCGAGTTTGCCTTGGTCGGTGCGCGGCGCACCCGGCTCGACGAGATGGCTCGGGCGGGGGATGGCAAAGCTAGGCTGGCGCGTCGCGCGGTACAATCGCTCGACCGCTACATCTCCGCCACCCAGCTCGGCATCACCCTCGCCTCCCTCGGGCTCGGCTGGATCGGCGAGCCGGCGCTGGCCGGTCTGATCCAGGGCGGGTTCGCGTGGCTCCCGGCCGCCCTGGCCAAGGTCGCCACCCACGCCGTGGCCTCGGCGATCGCCTTCATCATCATCACGATCCTCCACATCATCCTGGGCGAGCTGGTGCCCAAGGCGCTGGCGCTGCTCTACCCCGAGGTCATCAGCGCCTGGGTGGCGGCACCCCTGATCGGCTTCGCCTGGGTGATGAAGTGGCCGATCGCGTTGCTGAACGGCACGGCCAACCGCCTGCTCCGGCTCATGCACATCTCGCCCCCCGGCGAGCACGAGCGGCTGCACTCGCCGGAAGAGATCCGGATGCTGGTCGAGCAGAGCACCGAGGGCGGCAGCATGCTCAAGGAGGACGCCCGGCTGCTCGAAGGCGTCTTCGAGTTCAGCGAGAAGACCGCCCAGGAAGTGATGACGCCGCGCACCCAGATGGTCGCGCTGCCCGCCAGCATGTCGGTCGAGGAGGCCGCCGACGAGGTCGCGAGGGCCCGTCGCTCGCGCTATCCCGTGTACGTCGAATCGCTCGACGAGATCGTGGGGGTGGTCCACGCCAAGGACATCCTGACCGCGCTCCGCTCCCGCTCGCACCAGACCGTCCGCGAGATCATGCGGCCGCCGCTCTTCGTCCCCGGCACCCGCGAGGTCGAGGACGTGCTGGCCGACATGAAGCGGCTCAAGACCCATCTGGCCGTGGTGCTGGACGAGTACGGCGGTACCGCGGGCCTGGTCACGATGGAGGACCTGATCGAGGAGATCGTCGGCCCGATCTTCGACGAGTACGATCCGCAGGACCGTCCGGCCGCCGGCGACGGCGCCAAGAGTCTCGACGGCGCGATGCCGATCACCGAGTTCAACTCGAAGTACGACGCCGCGCTCGACGATACCGACTACACCACCCTCGGCGGCTACGTCTTCGGCCAGCTCGGCCGCCTGCCACGTCCGGGTGACCGGGTGGCCGCCGGGCCGTTCGCGTTCGAGGTGGTCGAGATGGACGGGCGGCGGGTGAAGACCCTGCGACTCCACACGGCGCCGCCGGTGGAGGTCGAGCAGGGCGGGCCGGCCGGCGGGCGGGCGCATGGCTAGCACGACCGAACGCACGCGCGCGGCCTTCTTCGAGGTGAGCCGCCGCCTGGGCGCCGCGCGCACGCCGGAGGAGGCCGCGCGGATCATCATGGACGTCGCGCAGGAGCTGCTGGGGTGGGACGCCTGCAGCCTCGACCTGTATTCCCCCGACAGCCGCCGGATCCAGGCCGTGCTGTCGATGGACTCGGTGGAGGGTCCGCCGGTGGACGTGCCGCACGCGTACACCGCCACGACTCCGGGCCCGATGACCGAGCGCGTCCTCCGGGATGGCGCCCAGCTCGTGCTCCGGCCGCGGATCTCGACGGACGCGGACGGCCTCGTCCCGTTCGGGGACACCGGCCGCCTGTCGCTCTCGCTCATGTTCGTGCCGGTGCGACACGGCGGCGCCACCACGGGCGTGCTCTCGATCCAGAGCTACTTCCCGGACGCCTACGACGAGGACGATCTCGCCACGCTGCAGGAGCTGGCCGACCACTGCGGTGGCGCGATCGAGCGGCTCCGCATCGAAGACGCGCTGCGCGAAAGCCAGGCGCAACTGGCCCGCGCGGAGGCGTTCGCGCTGGTGATGACCGCGCATCTCGGGCTCGACGGCCGGTGGCTCAAAGTGCCGCCCACCCTCTGCAGTTTGCTGGAGGTGGACGAGCAGGAGCTGCTCGGGACCTCGATCGGGGTCCTGCTGCACCCGGACGACGTCGATGTCGAGCGGGCCGAGCGCGAGCGGCTGGTTCGCAGCGGCTGCCGGAGCGTCGATCTCGAGACCCGCTGGCTGCTCTCGAGCGGGGCGGAGCGCTGGATGTACCTCAACGCGTCGCTGGTGCTCGACGCGGACGGCCGGCCGCATTACCTGCTGGTCTACCTCAGGGACGTGACCGAGCGGAAGAGCCTCGAGTCCCAGCTGGTCCAGGCGCAGAAGATGGAGGCGGTGGGGCAGCTCGCCGGCGGGATCGCGCACGACTTCAACAACCTGCTCACTGCCATCCTGGGCAGCACCGAGCTGTTGCTGTCCGAGACCGGCGTCGCCGATCCCCGGCGGGAGGACATGCAGGAGATCGGGCGCGCGGCGCATCGCGCGGCGGGCCTGGTCCGCCAGCTCCTGGCGTACAGCCGGAAGCAGGTCATGGAACCCCGGCTGGTGAACCTCAATACGATCGTGCACGACATGGGCGGCTTGCTGCGCCGAGTCGTCGGCGAGCGGATCGCCCTCCGGCTCGATCTGGATCCCGCGCTCGGCCCGGTGATGGCCGATCCGGGACAGATCGAGCAGGTCATCGCCAACCTCGGCGTCAACGCGCGCGATGCCATGCCCGACGGGGGCACGCTGACCATCTCCACGGCCAACGTCAGCGCGGCCGGCATTCCCTCGCCTGGCGACGACCGGCTTCCCGCTGGGCCGCTCGTGGCTCTGGCGGTGAGCGACACGGGCACCGGTATGGACGACCACGTGCTGGCGCATCTATTCGAGCCTTTCTTCACGACCAAGGAGCTGGGGCGCGGAACTGGACTCGGCCTGGCGACGGTCTACGGGATCGTGCGCCAGAGCGGGGGCACGATCCAGGTCGCCTCCCAGCCCCGGGAAGGCAGCACGTTCACCGTGTATTTTCCCCGCGCGGTGGCGTCGAGCCCGACGGCGTCGGTCGCGGCCGCGCCGCCCGTCGTGGCGGGCGGCTCCGAGACCGTGCTGGTGGTCGAAGACGAGGAGGCGGTGCGACATCTCGTGTGCCGGGTCCTCCGCAGCAAAGGCTACCGCGTGCTCGAGGCACCCCACGCGGAGGCCGCGCTCGCTCTGGCAGAGACGGCGGGGACGATCGACCTGCTGGTCACGGATCTGGTGATGCCCGGGCTCGGCGGCGCCGCGCTCGCTTCACGGCTCGTGGCGCTCCGGCCCGCGCTTCGGGTGGTCTTCATCACGGGCTACGCCATCGAGGCCGTCGAGCGCCAGGGCGAGCTGGCCGTCGGCAGTGCCCTGCTGGAGAAGCCGTTCAGCGCCGATCAGCTCGCGCGGAAAGTGCGGGAGGCTCTGGCCGCCGCGATCTGAGGCTCGCGCCTCCCCGTGAGCCGGCGTTACCTTCCCGCCCCATGTCTCCCTCACAGCACGCCGTCACACCGCCCGGTGCGCTCGACCTCACGGGCGAGGCCGCCCGTCGCCGGCGGCGGCTGCAGCGCGCGGCCATGGAGACTCTCGAGCGCGCGGCCTACGAGGAGCTCATCCCGCCGACGCTCGAGTATCAGGACACCTTCCTCCGCGCCGGCGGACCGGACGTGGCCGAGCGGCTCATCCGCTTTCCCGATCGTGACGGCCGCATCCTGGCGCTCCGGTACGATTTCACGGCCAGCCTCGCGCGCGTCGCGGCCACCACCTTCGCCGACGCCGCGCGGCCGCTCCGCCTGTGCTACTCCGGCACGGTGTATCGGCAGGAGCCGGAGCGCGGCGGCCGCCCGCGCGAGATGCTCCAGGTCGGCGCCGAGCTGTTGGGGCAAGGCGACCTCGCCGCGGACGTCGAGATCGTCCGGATCACGATCGCGCTGATCCGCGCGGCCGGCCTCCAGGATTTCCAGGTGAACCTCGGGCACGCGGGTGTGCTCGCGCCGGGCATCGCCGCCCTGCCCGACGCGGAGCGCGCGGACGTGCGCCGGTGGATCGACCGCAAGGACCGCGGCAGCCTCTGTCGCGCGCTCTCGGGCGCGGCCGGGGATGCGGCCTCGCTGACCGTGTTGCCGTTCGTGATCGGCCGCCGCGACGCGCTCGCGGGAGCGGCGGGCCAGGCGCCAAGGCTGGCGGTCGCTGGCCTGGAGCACCTGCTCGCCCTCGACGACGCGCTGACGCCGGACGAGCGGACCCACGTGGTGTACGACTTGGGCGAGGTGCGGGGGCTCGAGTACTACACGGGGATGCACTTCGAGGTCTTCGTGGCGGGGGCCGGGCGCGCGGCGGGGGCCGGTGGCCGCTACGACGAGCTGATGGGCCGCTTCGGGCGACCGATGCCGGCCGTCGGCGTCTCGCTAGACCTCGACACCATCGCGGAGGTCCCGCGGTGAGCCGCCTCCGCGTGGCGCTCGCCAAAGGGCGCCTCTTCGAGCCCTCGGTCGAGCGGTTCCGGCGCGCCGGGGCCGCGCCGGCCGCCGATGCGGGACGCCGCCTGCTCATCCCGTCGAGCGACCCGACGATCGAGTTCCTGGTCGTGAAGCCGGGCGACGTCCCGGTCTACGTCGAATCCGGCGCCGCCGACATCGGCATCACCGGCACCGACGTACTGCGGGAGACCGGCGCCGACGTGCTCGAGCCGCTGGAGCTGGGCTTCGGCTTCTGCCGGCTCTCGGTGGCCACGCCCGCGGACGCCCCCTACCCCGCCCTCCCCGGCGGCATCACCGCGCGGGTGGCCACCAAGTACCCTCGCCTCGCGCAGGCCCACTTCGGCGCCGCGGGCCGCCCGGTGGACATCATCCAGGTCAACGGCTCGGTCGAGGTCGCGCCGCTGCTCAACCTCTCGCACTGGATCGTGGACCTGGTGGATACGGGGAGCACGCTGAAGGCGAACGGCCTGGTCGAGCGGGAGACGGTGCTACAGTGCGGCGCGGTGCTCGTGGCAAACCGGGCGGCCCAGAAGCTCAAGCTCGACGCGTATCTGGATCTGATGGAGCGGCTGGAGCGGGGGTAGGAGGTGAGGCGGTCAGGCAGTCAGGGCGGTCGGGCGGTCGGGCGGTCGGGCGGTCGGAAAATTGGGCGCAGGCGGGGGTGGGGCTCGCGAGGGGAGCGTCAGTGCCCTCACCCGATTGCGATGCCGGATCGCGACGGCACTGCAGCGACCGCAGCGAGCTCCACCCCCGCCGGAGCCGTGGACCCCCATCGCCGCAAGTGCTCTCCCCGCACCCGACCGCCGTCTACCGCCTGCCCGCCAGCTCGGCCGCCAGCTCGATCGCCGCCCGCATGCTCGACGCATCCGCCCGGCCCGACCCCGCGATGTCGAGCGCCGTTCCATGATCCGGCGAAGTCCGCGGAAACGGCAGCCCGAGGGTGACGTTCACTGCCCGGCCGAACGCCGCCACCTTGATGGCCGTCATGCCCACGTCGTGATACGGTGCAAGCACCGCGTCGAACTCCCCTCGCATCGCGCGCAGGAAGACGGTGTCCGCCGGCAGCGGCCCCGCCGCCTCCAGCGCAACGGCCGCGGGCCGGAGCACGCGCTCCTCCTCGTCGCCGAAGAGGCCGCTCTCGCCGGCGTGGGGATTGACCGCGCACAACACGAGCCGCGGCGTTGCGATCCCAAACCAGTCGCGCAGTGCCGCCTTTGTGATCCGGCCGGTCCGCGTCACCCGCTCCACCGTGAGCAGCGCGGGCACGTCCCGGAACGGCACGTGGGTCGTCACCAGCACCACCCGCAGCTCCGGGGCTGCCAGCATCATCGCGACGTCCACGCCGCCCGCGAGCTTGGCGAGCCATTCGGTGTGACCCGGGTACGGAAATCCCGCCAAGTGCAGCGCATGCTTATGCGCCGGCGCGGTGACGATCGCGTCCACCTCACCGGCGAGCGCCAGCTTCACGGCGGTCTCAACCGCGTGGCCCGCGAGTCGGCCCGCGCGGATCACCCGCCCGCGATCCTCGGCCCGTTCGCCGCTGCCCAGACCCCAGGTCCCCACGCCGACCCGGCGCGTCGCCGGTAGCCCCGCGATCTGGTCCTCCGCTCCCACGAGCGTGATCTCCGCGGGTGTCGGCTCGGCCAGGGCCCGCGCGGTGATCTCCGGTCCGATGCCGCGCGGATCGCCCAGGGTTATGGCGAGGCGGGGTATCATGCGAGAACGAGCGACGGAGAGTACGGAAACGACGGAGAGGACGGAGAGGGAATGCAGCTCCCGGCAGGGCTGGCCCTCTCCGTCCTCTCCGTCATCTCCGTCATCTCCGTCCTTTATGATCTATGATCGCACATCCACGTACGTGGACTTCCGCAACCGATCCAGGTACCGACGGATCGCCAGCTGCTGGCTAAGCTGTTCGCGGATCCGGTCGTGAACATCCTCGTAGCGGATGTCGCCCGGCGGCCGGCGACCCAATACCTGCAGGATTACGAACTGCGTCCGCGCCCCGGTGGCTTCCAGCTCGAAGACGGGGACGACGACCCCCGAATCGGCCTGGCCGATGACCTTGGCGTAGGCCTCAGGCAGCTTGTCGGCGGGCACATTGTCGGCCTCACGTTCGGCCGACGGGTCGTGGAAGATGCGCTGCAGCGAATCGAACGACGCCCCGCGCATGACCAGCGCCCGCACCGAGTCGGCCCGCGCCCGCGCGCCCTTGATGTGCGCCGAGTCGATCGCGGGCACGAGGAGGATGTGCCGGGCCTGGACCTCCCCCGGCTGCACCCGCTCGACCTGGATGATGTGGAAGCCGAACGGCGACTCGACCGGGTCCGACACGACTCCCGGCTTGAGCGAGAACGCTACCCGCTCGAACTCCGGCACCATCACGCCCCGGCGGAACCAGTTGAGCGACCCGCCCTGATCCTTGGAGCCCGGATCCTGCGAGAACCGCTTGGCGGCGGTCGCGAAGTCGGCGCCACGTCGGAGCTCGAGCACGATCGAGTCCGCCTGGGCCCGCGTTCGCGCCTTGCTCTCCCCCGACGGTTGGGGCGTGAGAATGATCTGACGGAAGGAGATGGTCGCGGGGCGGGTGCCCAGCTGACCCTTCTGCTCGTCGAAGTAGGTCCGCATCTCGGGCTCGGTCGGCGGCACCGGCTTGAGCTTGCCGTCCTGACGGAGCTTGTCGATCAGCCGGTTCTGGTACGCGGCGCGCCGCTGCTGGTCGGTGAGCCAGCGCCGGTACTCCTCCGGCGTGCCGAACCCGGCCTTCCTGAGCTCGTTCTTGTAGTCGACTTCGGAGTTGAAGTTGCCGCGCACCTTGCGCACCTGCTGCTCGACGCCGTCGGCGATCTCCTGATCGGTGACCTTGATGCTGGTGTCCCGCTGCGCCTGCTGCACCAGCAGCTCCTCGTCCACGATCGAGCTGATGATCTGCTTGCGGATGATGTCGAGCGAGTCCGGCGTGTTGGGCATGTGCTGGCCCTGGGACTGGCGCGAGAAGATCTCCTCGTCCACCTGCGATGCAAGCACGGGGCGGTTCCCCACCACGGCGACCACCCGGTCCACCACCACAGCCGTGTCGGGCATGGCCTCGGCGGAGGGCGAGGCCGCGGCCGGCGCAGGAGCCGGCGCCGGACTCGCCGCGGGCGCGGTCGAGTCGGCGGGGGAAACCGCCGAGGAATCCACCGGCGGCGGGGCCGCAGTCGAGTCCTGCGCCGCAAGCCTGGCGTCCCCCGGCGGCCCGAGCAGGGCCAGCGCCAACAGCACCGCGGACATGCGGCCGACGGTCAGCGTCACGGCTGCGGCTTCCCCGCCGGCGGCGCCTGCGGCGCGCCGGGAGGCTTGGCACCCGGCGCGGGCGCGGCGGCACCTGGGGCGGGCGCGGCACCTGGGGCGGGCGCGGCACCACCCGGTGTCGGTGCGCCCGTCTGCGGCTGGCCGCCCGGAATCGGGGGGCCGCCCGGCGCCGGCTGCATCGGACCTTTGGGCTCGGCGGAGTCGGCCTTGGCCTTCAGGCCCTCCGCGAGCTCGACGGCGCGGTTTACGCCGGCGTCGTGGACGGCGTACGGAAACCGGTCGCGCAGCAGCGTGGCCAACGCGGACGGGAGCGGCCGGAGCCGGGTCTTCCCCGCAACGAGCTGATCGAAGTAGCGTCCGACCTTGAGGCCCGCCACCTTTTCCCGCTCCGCGAGCGAGATCGACGAGTCACGCACGTCGGCGCTCTGGAGGTCCATCTCCGTCTTGAGGGTGTCGAGCTGGCTCTCGTAGCGCTGCTTGAGCCCCGCCCACTCCACGGGGGTGATCGTGATCTTGTTCTGGTCCGCGTCGCGGATCAGCAGCACGTTCTGGGTCAGGATCTTGGCGAACTTGGTGAGCATCGAGTCGTCGGCGGACTTGAGCTGCGCGGTGTACTGCGGCGGCAGTGCGCGGACCCAGCGGAGGTAGTCCTTCACGGTGAGCTGGCCCCCGGTGTAGCGGACCAGGGCCTCGGTCGAGTTCCTGTGCTCGTCGGGCGCATCCGACGCCTGCCGCATGCTCGTCGCCGCGCCGGAGACCACCTGGATCTTGTTGGCGGTTGCCAGGCTGTCCATGTAGAGCGAGTCCAACCGCGCGCCCGCCTTCTCTTGAAGATAGCCGACCAACCGGCTCCGGGCCTCGTTCTTCGACGGGCGCTTGATGATGTGATACCCGAACGGCGTCTCCACCACGCCGCTCACCTGCCCCGGGCCCAGCGTCCAGCCCACGCTGTCGAACGCCGGCACGAAGCGCCCTTTGGGACTCGGCGGCAGGAACCCGCCGTCGGCCTTGCTGCCTGGATCCTCGGAGAGCTCACTGGCGAGCGTATCGAACGGGGCGCCCTTCCGAATACGGGCGAGCGCGCCCTCGGCCTTGCGCTTGGCGGCGGCCTTGTCGCTCGGCGAGGCGCTGGCCCGCGCGCCGAACAGGATGTGCTGCAGCACGCGCACGTCCGGAGCCTGGTACAGGCTGTCGATGGCGGCGTCCGACACGCCCGCCCGACGGGTCATGAGCGTGTCGTGCCAGTGGGTGCCCTTGAGCTCGGAGATCTCCGGCCACACGGCCTCGGCCACGCTGGCCGAATCGACCGGCAGCTTGCCCTGCGCCACGGCCTGGCCGAGCAGCGCGTAGTCCACCCAGACGTTGGCGACGAAGTCCGCCGTCTCCCGGTTGATCCGAACCCCCTTCCCGCCCGAGCTGACGATCTGCGCGAGTCGCTGGGCCGTGAGCTGCTGGCCGCCGGCCTCGGCTGCCAGATCGGCGTGGGCCGAGAAGAGATCGCGGAAGTTCCCGCAGCCGACCAGGCCGATCGCGAGGACCGCCACGAGGATCACGTTGCGTCGCATGACATCTCCAGAAAGGGTCACTTCACCGCCGCCTTGAGCGCCCGCACCAGTGCGGGTACGATGGGCTCGCCCCCGAGCCGCAGCAGCCGGAGCGAGAGCGGCAGCGTCCGCCGCACCTCGGCGGCGAGCTGTACGTCGTCCAATGCCGAGGTGAGGCCGGCGAGCCGGGGATTCGTGCCGGAGCGATACGTCAGCCGGGCGTCGTCGCCACGCACCAAGACGTGCTGAAGGCCGAGGACCGCTCCCAGCACGCGGAGGCGCGCCATGTCGAGCAGGGTCTCGGCCTCGACCGGGAGCGGTCCGAAGCGCTCGCGCAATTCATCCCGCAGCCCATCAATGTCGCCAGACGAGGTGGCGCGCGCCAGTCGCCGATACAGGTCGAGCTTCACGTCGTCATCCGGAACGTAACCGTCGGGCAGGTGGGCCGGCCGGTCTAGGACCACATCGGGTGGCGCCGGCTGCTCGGTCGTGCCCTGGCCTCGGAGCGACTTAACGGTCTCCTCCAGCCACCGCATGTACAGATCGAAGCCGACCGCGTGGGCGTGGCCGGACTGCTCGGCGCCCAGCAGGTTGCCCGCGCCGCGGAGCTCGAGGTCCTTGAGCGCGATGCGGTAGCCCGCGCCGAGATCGGTGTGGTGCTCCAGCACCTTCAGCCGCTCCTCCGCGTCGAGATCGATCGTGTCGGGCACCAGGAGATAGCAGTACGCCCGCCGGTGGCTCCGGCCCACGCGCCCCCGCAGCTGGTACAGCTGGGCGAGACCGAACCGGTGTGCGTCGTGCACCACCATGGTGTTGGCATTGGGCACGTCGAGCCCGGACTCGACGATCATCGTGCTCACCAGGATGTCCACCTCGCCGGCGACGAACCCGCGCATCACCGTCTCCAGCTGCTCGGCCGCCATTTGGCCGTGCGCGACGCCGACCCGCGCGCGGGGCGCCAGCGACTGCACCTTCGCAGCGATGGTATCGATGGTCTCGATCCGGTTGTGCACCACGAAGACCTGCCCGCCCCGATCGATCTCTCGCGCGAAGGCCTCCTCGAGCAGGCCGTCGTCCCACGGCTCGACGAAGGTGAGGATCGGCGAGCGGTCGCGCGGGGCGGTCTCGATCAGGGTGAGGTCCCGGAGGCCGGCGAGCGAGAGGTGCAGCGTCCGCGGGATCGGCGTCGCGGTCAGCGTCAGCACGTCGACCGACAGGCGGAGCGCCTTGAGGCGCTCCTTGTGCTTCACGCCGAACCGGTGCTCCTCGTCGACGATCAGCAGCCCGAGGTCGCGGAAGAGCACGTCCTTGGACAGCAGCCGGTGCGTGCCGATCACGATGTCGATCTGGCCCGCGGCGAGCCGCTCCAGCGCGGCCTTCTGCTCCTTGACCGTGCGGAAGCGGGAGAGGACTTCGATGGTGACCGGAAAATCCGCCAGCCGCTCGATGAACGTCCGGCCATGCTGCTCCGCCAGAATCGTGGTGGGGACCAGTACCGCGACCTGCTTGCCCCCCTGCACCGCCTTGAACGCGGCCCGCACGGCGACCTCGGTCTTCCCGTAGCCGACATCGCCAACGAGGAGCCGGTCCATCGGCCGCGGACGCTCCATGTCCGCCTTCACCTCCTCGGTGGCCTTGCGCTGATCGGGCGTATCCTCGTACAGGAAGCTCGACTCCAGCTCGCGCTGCCACCGCGCGTCCGGCGGGAATGGAAAGCCGCCGCTCACCGTCCGGCGCGCGTAGAGGTCCAGCAGCTCCGCCGCCATCTGCTTGATGGCCTGGCGGGTCCGCTCACGCACCCGCGCCCACGACGATCCCCCGAGTCGGTGGAGCCGGGGCGGCGGCCGGTCGCCGTCTTCGCCGGCGGCCCGGTAGCGCTCGAGCTGGTCGAGGCGGTAAAGCGGCACATTGAGACGGTCGCCGCCTTCGTACTCGACGATGGCCACCTCGAGCGTGGACTCGCCCGCCGTGATGGTCTGGATCCCGCGATAGACCCCGATCCCGTGATCGAGGTGGACGACGTAGTCGCCCTCGGTCAGCGCGCCTGTCGCGGCCGACGGGGCCGCCTGCCGGTACCGCCGCGGCCGCCGGAGCCGACGGGCGCGGCGGAAGATCTCGTGGTCGGTGAGCACCCGCAGCGTGGGCATGACGAAGCCGCCGTCGAGCGCGCCGATCGCCAGCGTGGCCCGGACGGTGCCGCGGGCGCCCTCCTCCAGCAGCTCCTCGAGACGCTCGAGCTGGCCTTCGTTGTCGCACAGGATGAGTGTCGGGGGCGTACCGGCGAGGAGCGAGCGGAGGCGGTTGAGATCGCGGTCGATCTTCTCCGGCGGGAAGAAGCCGAACTGGAAGTCGACTCGTTCGTCACGCAGCAGCAATCGCGGGAACCCGCGGATGCGCCGGTCCCAGACCTCCGGCGCCTCGAGGATGTCCTCGCGCCCCGGGACATCCTCGCCCAGGCGCCGCGCGACCTCGAGGTGATGCTGCGCCTCGTTCCAGGCGCGCTGTACCTCATCGTGATCGGGACCGGCGGCCTCCTCGATGATGATGGTGTCGGAGGGAAGCAGCTCCAGCAGCGTCCGCCGGGTTGGCGCCTCCGCCTGCCCCTCGCGCAGGACGCTCGCTGGTGCCGCTCCGTTGCCGTCCTCCCGAATGCCGACGAGTGCTGATCGGCAGGATCGTGACCTCGCTCAGCTCCTGGAGCGAGCGTTGGGTCGTGAGGTCGAACCCGCGGATGGACGAGACGTCGTCGCCCCACCATTCCAGCCGCGCCGGCGCCGCCATGCCGAAGCCGTAGACGTCCACGATGCCGCCGCGTACGCTGAACTCGGCCACCTCGGTCACAGTCGGGACGCGCCGGTAGCCCATCCGCTCGAGGGTCCGGGCCACGTCACCGGGCGCGCGGCGCTCGCCCGTGGCGAGCCGGAGCCGCAGGCGCTCCAGGGCGGCCGGCATCATGGTCCGCTCGGCCGTGGCCCGCGCCGTCGTCACCAGCACGCGGAGCCGACCCTGCAGCAGGGCTTCGATCGTCTCGGCCCGCTCACCGGCGATCTCGTAGTGCGGCTCGTCCTCGCCCAGGGCCTCGCGCTGCGGATAGAGCGCGATGCCCTCGTCGGTCAGGTGCGCCAGGTCGGTCAGCCAGCGTTCGGCCTCGCCGGGCGTGGGCGCCACGATGGTGAGCAGGCGCTGCGAGAATTCCGAGGCGAGCCAGGCGGTCAGCACCGCGCCGCTCGACCCGTGCAGTCCGGCCAGACGAACGGTCTCGCCCCGGGTGGGGAGCCGGCCGGCGAGCTCGACCGTCGCCGGCGACCGCGCGAACGCGTCCAGGATCGGGCGCAGCTTCATCGCGGTTGCCGCCGCCAGAGGCTGGCGAGCAGGACCTCGGCCAGCGCGAGCGCGAGCGCCGCCCAGAGCAGCGGTCCGCGCAGATCGCCGCGCGCGGCGCTTCCGAACACCGCGTCGCCAGCCGCCCCGAGCGACACGATGCGCGCCCCCTTCCACAGCTGCTCGACCTGGCGATCGGTGGCCGGCGCGAGCAACGACTCGCGCGGATCGATGTTCGCGCTGATGGCACCGACGGTGTCGGTGCCGGCGAGCAGGTAGTACGCGCCGGGATCCGCCGGGCGGAACACGCCCCCGCCCTCGACCCGCCAGTCCCGCTCCCCCTGGCGCACCTCCGAGACGAGATCGGGCAGTGGGATGGGGTCGCCGGGAGCGCCGTCCGCGAGCGACACCTCGCCGCGAGCGAGCCGATTCACCAGCGCGTCCATGAACGGCATGAAGCCGGCGGACACCGGCAGGTCCGTCCACGCCGGGTCGAGCCGGCTGCCGAGCAGGACCACGTTGCCGCTGCGCACCAGCCACGGCGCGCCGTTCACCGTCGCCAACACGCCGGTACGGCCGCTCTCGCCCGACTGGAGCTGATAGCGGCGGAGCACGCGCACCCGACCGACCAGCGCGCCGCTGTCGGTGGTCCCCGGATCGATGAGGGGCGCCCCGTAACGCCAGGCTACCCCGCGCGCGGCCAGCGCGCGATTGAGCGCGCCCAGCGCCGCCGGATCCTCGGGCGGCTGGACGATCGAGCTCCCGCGTCCGAGCCGTCCGAGCATCACCTCGCCGCCGCGCGCGATCCGCCGATTGGCTTCCAGCACCTCACAGGCGGCGGCCACGAAGCGGCTCGCCGAATCCCAGTCCACCCGAGCGACCGGTGCCACCCGCACCACGCCGACGCGACGGTCGTCCAGGCGCAGCTCGTCCGGATCGAGCTCGGCATCCGCGCTCCACCAGCCGCTCGGCGCGCCGGGCATCGTCAGGACGGCCGAGCCGCCGACGTGCGCGAGCGCCTGCCGCACCGGCCGCGTGCCGAGGCGGGCGGTCACGGGAGTGCCGCCACCCGAGTCACCGGCGAGGCTCACCGTGAGGCGGCCGCCGTCGGAGCTCCAGGGTTGCGGGCCGGTCTCCAGCCCCGCGATGCCCACGTTGGCCGGTGGCGGCTCGTCAGGACGGGCGACGACCAGCGGCACCCGGGGCTCGGCCGGGGACAGGGCGCTGGCCTGCAGGTCGGTGAGCAGCATGATCTCGCCCGGCCGCGCATCGCTCGCCAGGACGGCGGCGGCGACCCCCACCGCGGCCCCGAGATCGAGCCGGCGGGGCGAGACCGCGAGGCCACCGACCTCGTCCATCAGCGTCTGCCGATCCCCGCGGCGCGGGACGCCGTCCGCCTGGAGCAGCCAGAGGGCGTCGTCCGGGGTCGCGCGGGCCAGGACCGCGCGCGCGGCCGCCTGGAGCTGCGCCAGTCGCGCCGTGCCGGCCACCACCACGCCGCTGCTCGGCGAGTTGTCGAGCACGAGGACGAGCGCGCTCGGCGCGTGGCCCGCCACGCCGCGGCGCGGCAGGGTGGGTCCCGCCGCTGCGAGGACGAGGGCGACGATCAACAGCGTGCGCAGCAGCAGCAGGAGCAGGTGCTGCAGCCTGAGCCGGCGCTGGTGCTCGCGCGTGGTCGTGATGAGATAGCGCACCGCCGGAAACGCCACGGTCGGCGGCTCGCGGCGGGCCAACAGGTGGAGCAGGACGGGGATGGCCGCGGCGACCAGGCCGGCCAGAGCCCACGGGTGGAGAAAGCCGATCATGCCGCTCGGGACGATGAGGCGAGCGCTTCGCGCAACACAACCCCGTAGGGAGTGTCGGTGGTGACCCGGTGGTAGGCGATGCCCTGGCGGCGGCAGGCCAGCCGCCACTCCTGCACGACGGCGCGGACGGTCGCCTGGTACGCGCCAGCCCAGTCCCGGGGGCGGAGCACGACGGCGGCCCGGGTCTCGGGGTCCTCGAAGCGGGCCTCCGCCGGTCCGCCAAGCGACACCTCGGCAGGATCCATGATGTGGAGGACGAGCACCTGATGGCCGCGGTGACGAAGGAAGCGCAACGCCTTGAGCGCCAGATCGCGATCGAGCAGCAGGTCGGAGACGAACACCACCAGGCCGCGGCGCCGGAGTTGACCGACTACCCGACGGAGCGCCGGTTCCGCCGCCGTCCCCTGGCCGGCCTCGAGCGCGCCCAGCGTCGCCAGGAGCTGGCGCCAGTGACTGAGACGGGCCCTGGGCGGCAGGACGTCCCGGACGTCGTCATCGAAGGTGATGAGTCCGATGGCGTCCCGCTGCCGGAGGAGCACCAGCGAGAGCGCCGCGATCAGCCGCTGGGCGTAGGCCAGTTTGGGCAGGGTGAGCTCGGGGTTGCCTGTCCAGGCCATGGACCGGCTGGCATCGCACACCACCATGGCGCGAAGGTTGGTCTCCTCCTCGAATTGCTTCACGTACAGGCGGTCGTTGCGACCGAGGATCTTCCAGTCCACGTAGCGCAGCTCGTCGCCCGGTTGGTACATGCGGTGCTCGGCAAATTCCACCGAGAACCCGCGGCGGGGCGAGCGGTGAAGGCCGGACAGGAAGCCTTCGACGACGCCTTCGGTGAGGACTTCGAGGCCGCCGAGCTTGGAAACCTCGAGCGGGTCGAGCAGATCCAGACGGGGACGGGCGGCGGCGGACGCGGGACGGTGCATGCAGGGTTCAATCGTAGAGGGGTGGTCGGGCGGAGGCAATCCGGACGGGCCCACGTCCCATCGGAGGCGTGCCGTGTCCTCCCGAGGGGACAATCGCGCTGATCGGGGCTGCCTCGCTCAGCGCCAACGTTTTACTCCGGCGTATCTTATGCCGAGACCTCTGGCTGGCACACCATCTGCTGGATGCGGCGTGCTACGCCTCGAGTGCCTGGAGGATTGATGCTCGTCACCCTGGGTTGGATGCTGCTGGCCAGCCTCCCCCTCAACCGACCCGCGGCTCATCGCGCCGTCCCCCCCTACGAGCGGGAGGGGGGCCGGGTGACTGTATGGACCGACCGGGACGAGCCCTACCGCCGCGGGGACGGGGCCCGGGTCTACTTGAGCGTCGACGAGCCCTCGCACGTGGCCGTCTTCCGGGTGGACACCGACGGGCGCATCCGGGTGCTCTTTCCCCGGGAGCCCTGGACCGACAGCTTCGTCCGGGACCACCGGGAGTTCGAGGTGACTGGGGGCCGGGACGACCGCTCGTTCCTCGTGGACGATGATCCCGGCGTGGGCTACGTCTTCGCCATCGCCTCGAACGAGCCGTTCGACTTCCGGTTCATCACCCGCGGGGACTACTGGGACTACCGGCTCATCGACGGGGGGCGCATCCGGGGCGATCCCTACGTGAGCCTGACCGACCTGGCGGCCCGGCTGGTGCCCGACGGCGACTACGACTACGACGTCACCCCGTACTACGTGGACCACCGATACGACTATCCCCGTTTCGTCTGCTACGACTGCCACGCCTACGCCAGCTACGATGAGTGGAATCCCTACCTCGCCTCCTGCTCTCGATACCGGGTGGTCATCCGAGACGACCCGCGCTACTACCCGTACCGCTACGGCGGTCGCAACGTGGTCGCCGAGCGGCCGGCGCATCCGGGCCCCCGCTTCGTATTTCGCGACGCCGACCCGCTGAGCCCCGCGGTGAGCGTCGGCGAGCCCGAGCGACGCCGGGGGGACGAGGACGCGGACGTCGGGCGCACCAGCGAGGATATCGGTGGGCGCGGCGCTGTACCCGCGCCACGTCTCCCTTCGCTTCGCCATCGCGCCCGCGAGGTCGCGCCCGAGCTCTCGCCAGCACGGCCGCTCGTCGACGAACGGCGCCGGGTCCAACCTCGGGGGGACGATCCGGATGGCAAGGATAGCCGGGCCCGGGCGCGCGGGCACGAGGACCGGGGGCGCGAGGCTCCGCCCGGCCTCCAGCCTTCCACCGCGGCGCCGCGCAGCACGGGCGAGCCCGAGCTCAAGCGGCGGCGACCATAGTCGCACCGTCCCGCTATACTCCGCCGACGTCTGTCCGTCGACGACCTCGTCCCGGGATCCTCCCCATGTACCGTTCCCTCGTTTTCGGTCTGGCGCTCGTGGCCGGGCCGCTCTCGGCTCAGTCCAGCCCGTCCGCCCGCGCGGCCGCGACCATTACCGCGGCCGACGTGGCGCGCCGGATCGGGATCATCGCCGACGACTCCATGCTGGGGCGCGACACACCCAGTCACGGTCTCGAGATGACGGCCCGCTACGTCGCCGATCAGTTCCGCCGCTTCGGGCTCCAACCCGGCGGCGACAGCGGCGGCTGGTTTCAGCGGTACACCATCAAGCGGCGGCAGTTCGATCGGGATTCCTCACGGGTCCTGCTGGCGGCCCGCGGGGTGGAGGCCGAGGTGCGGTTCGACCGCGACGCCCGGCTGGTCCAGGGCGCCATCCCCGATGCCCCCGTCACCGGCGCCGCCGTGCTGGTGGGCGGGCGACTCGACGCGGACCAGGTGGCCCGGATGGCGCTCCGCGATAAGGTCGTGATCTACGTGGCCGACTTCAACGCGCTCCCGGCCGATCGCGCGACCCAGGTGGGACGCGCCATCCGGCTCGCCGCGCCCAAAGCCGTGCTGCTGGTCGCCAACGTGGATCCCGCGCAGTTCGCCCAACGCATCCCCCGCACCGCGCTGGCCCGCACGGCGGTGGACCTTCGGCTGGTGAGCCCGCCCTTCATCGAGGTGAGCGAGACCGCGGTCGCCTCGGTGCTGTGGGCGGCCGGCCTCGATCTCGCGGAAGTCCGTGCGGACACGGCGCCGGTCTTTCGCTCCCTCCCGCAGCTCAAGGTCCGGGCCGAGCTCCGGGATTCGGTGCTCGAGTCGCTCACCGCGCCGAATACCGTCGGCATCCTCCAGGGCTCCGACCCCGTGCTCCGAAAGGAGTACCTCGTCTTCTCCGCACACATGGACCACATCGGCATCACGCCGGGCGGCGCGGACAGCGTCAACAACGGCGCCGACGACGACGCATCGGGCACGGTGGGGGTGATCGAGCTCGCCGAGGCCTTCAGTCGGCCGGGCGGGCGGCCGAAGCGCTCGGTGATCTTCCTGACCGTGAGCGGCGAGGAGAAAGGGCTCTGGGGCAGCCGTTACTTCAGCGAGCATCCGGCGGTGCCGATCGACCGGATCGTGGCCGACATCAACATCGACATGATCGGCCGCAACTGGCGCGACACGATCGTCGCGATCGGGAAGGAGCACTCGAGCCTGGGCGCGACGCTCGACCGGGTGAACCGCGACCACCCCGAGCTGCGGATGACGGCCGTCGACGATCGCTGGCCGGAGGAGCGCTTCTACTTCCGCTCGGACCACTACAACTTCGCGCGGAAAGGCGTCCCGATTCTCTTCTTCTTCAATGGCGTGCACCCCGACTACCACCGGGTGACCGACTCACCCGACAAGATCGACAGCGAGAAGGAGTCGCGCATCCTGCGGCTCATCTACTACCTGGGCCACAAGGTCGGCGACGCCGCCGCGCGTCCGACCTGGAACCCCGAGAGCTACCGGACCATCGTGGACGATCCGCTCCGGCCCTGACGCCGATGGCTGGGTGATATATTGCCGCCATGGCCGATTCCCTCGCGGATTTCAATGCCTTTCGCACCCGGATGAACGACCTGATTCTGGGTGCCGGCAACCTCACCGTCAATCGCTTCTTCGCTCTCGACAGCCGGGCCTACGAGGCCGGCGCGCTCGGCACCAAGACTAAGGAAATGCTTGGGCTGATCGCCTCCCTGGTTCTGCGCTGCGACGACTGCGTCACCTATCACGTGATCCGGTGCCACGAAGAGGGCGTCAGCCGCGAGGAGTTCCTGGAGATCTTCTCGGTCGGCCTGGTCGTAGGCGGGAGCATCGTGATCCCCCATCTCCGGCGCGCGATGGGCAGGCTGGAAGAGCTGGAGACGAGGGGGTCGTAGGCCGGCGATCGCCGGGCCGGTCTACCGCGTCAGCAAGACCCCCGCGATGATGAGCACCGCGCCGACTCCCTGGAGCGGCTGCGCGTGCTCTCCCAGCAGGATCCAGGCGGCCACCACCGCGACCAGCGGCGTCACGCACATGTAGATGGCGGTGCGCGTCCCCCCGACAGTCTGCACGCTCCGGTTCCAGAGGATGTAGGCCACCACGAGAGAGAACAGCGTGGCGTAGCCCAGCGCGGCCCACGCCGTGCCCGGCACGGCGCTCCAGGTCATCCGGGCCATCCCCGGCAGGCCCACGAGAACGAGTCCCGGCGTCCCCGCGACGGTCGTCATCATGGTCACGCGGAGCGGGCTGATGTCGGCCGGCAGCTTGCGCAGGCCGACGGTGTAACCGGCCCAGCACAACACGCCCAGCACCGTGAGCAGGTCGCCGCGCAGGGTCGCCGAGGAGAACTCCACGCCGCTGGTGGCGATGACGAGCACCACGCCGATCGTTCCCAGCGCGATGCCGATCCACATGCGCCGGGTGATCTGCTCGATCCCCAGCACCCCCGCGAACACGGCGACCACCGTCGGAACGGTGGCGATGATGAGTGAGCTGTTGGTGGCCGTGGTGTAGGCCAGCCCCAGCACGAAGGCGAGCTGATAGAGCGTGTTGCCGACGACGCCGAGCACCACCAGCCGCCGAACGGCCGCGTGCGGCAGGCGGGCCGGCCCTTCGAGCGCGCGCAGAGCGAGCCACAAGAGGACGCTCGCGAGGATGAACCGGATCGCGGTGAAGGGCAGCGCCGGCATCTGCGCGATGGCCAGCTTGGTGACGCTGAAGTTGATCCCCCAGATCAGGCACACGAGCAGCATGCCCAGATCGTGGGTGGAAAGGCCGCTCGGGCGAGCAGGCGGTCCGGCGTTCGGGCGGCCAGGCGGTCCGGCCTTTGGGTGGTCAGGCGGTCGGCGAGTGCCGCCTGGCGGTACCGCGTGCGGGCTCTCGTCGGGGTTGGTCACGCGGAAGCTTAACATCTCCCCCATTCGACCGCCTGACCGCCCGCCTGCCCCCCCGCCCGCCCGTCCTTATATTCCCGCCATGTCACAGTCCCGCATTCGCAACTTCTGCATTGTCGCGCACATCGACCACGGCAAATCGACCCTGGCGGATCGCCTGATCGAGGCGACCGGCGCGGTCGAAAAGCGGCAGATGCGGGAGCAGCTCCTGGACACGATGGACCTCGAGCGCGAGCGCGGGATCACCATCAAGCTGAACGCCGTGCGCATGAGCTATCCGGCGGCGGATGGGGTGACCTACGAGCTCAACCTCATCGACACCCCGGGCCACGTCGACTTCACCTACGAGGTCTCGCGCTCGCTGGCCGCCTGCGAGGGCGCGATCCTGGTGGTGGACGCCTCGCAGGGCGTGCAGGCGCAGACTCTCAGCAACCTCTTCCTCGCCATGGACGCCGGGCTGGAGATCATTCCGGTGCTCAACAAGATCGACCTGCCTGGCGCCGAGCCCGAGAAGCGCGCGCAGGAGATCATCGATCTGATCGGGGCGAAGCGGGAGGAGATCCTCGCAGTCTCGGCCAAGGAGGGGACCGGCGTGCCCGAGCTGCTCGAGGCGATCGTCGCCCGAGTCCCGCCGCCCCGCGGCCAGGAGGAAGCCCCGCTCCGCGCGCTGATCTTCGACTCGTACTACGACCGGTACCGCGGCGCGATCCCGAGCATCCGGGTGGTGGACGGCACGGTGCGCGAGGGCATGGAGATCGCCTTCGGCTCGCATCCCGACGACGTCTACCACGTGGACGAGGTCGGCTACCTGCAGTTGGGCCAGCACCCGGCGCCCGCGCTCGAGGCCGGCGAGGTGGGCTATCTCGTGGCGAGCCTCCGGGGCGTGCGGGACGCGCGGGTGGGCGACACGGTGTTCGACGCGCACAACCGCGCCGGCGAGCTGCTGCCGGGCTACCGCGACGTGAAGTCGATGGTGTTCGCCGGCATCTATCCCACCGACTCCGACCAGTACGAGGGCCTGCGCGACGCGCTCGAGAAGCTGGTGCTCAACGACGCCAGCCTCCACTACGAGCCCGAGTCGTCCACCGCCCTCGGCTTCGGCTTCCGCTGCGGCTTCCTCGGCCTGCTGCACATGGAGATCGTGCAGGAGCGGCTGGAGCGCGAGTTCAACCTCAGCCTCATCACCACGGTCCCGACGGTGGAGTACCACGTCTATCGGACCGACGGCGACATGCTCCTGCTGGAGAACCCGAGCAACCTGCCGGATCCGGCCGAGATCGATCGCATCGACGAGCCCTACGTCAAGGCCCGGATCATGGCGCCGGCCGACTACATCGGCGGCATCATGAAGCTGGGCCAGGAGCGTCGCGGCGTCTACAACGGGATGCACTACATCGACACCACGCGGGTGGAGTTCGACTTTGAGTTCCCGCTGGGCGAGATCGTGCTCGACTTCTACGACAAGCTCAAGTCGATGTCGCGCGGATACGCGTCGCTGGACTACGAGATGGCGGGGTATCGCGACTCGGACCTGGTGAAGCTCGACATGCTCATCAACGGCGATCCGATCGACGCGTTCAGCGTCATCATCCACCGCGACAAGGCGCAGGAGTACGGGCGGAAGGTGGCGGAGAAGCTCAAGGAGCTGATCCCCCGGCAACTCTACCAGGTGGCGATCCAGGCGGCGATCGGCAACAAGGTCATCGCCCGCGAGACGATCTCGGCGTTCCGGAAGGACGTGCTGGCCAAGTGCTACGGCGGCGACATCACCCGGAAGCGCAAGCTCCTCGAGAAGCAGAAAGAGGGGAAGAAGCGCATGAAGCAGATCGGCGCGGTCGAGATCCCGCAGGAGGCCTTCCTGGCGGTGCTCCAGGTGGAATGAGGGACGGGCCAGCGGACGAGCGGACCGGCCGGCCAGCGGACACGCTGGTCATCCAGACCGCGTTCCTCGGCGACGTCGTGCTCACGACGCCATTGCTCACCGCGCTGGCCGCTCGTCACGGGCCCGTGGGGGTGGTGGCGACACCGGCCGCGGCGGCGCTGTTGGAGTCGCACCCGGCGGTCGCTACCGTGATCCGGTACGACAAGCGGGGAGCCGACCGCGGCCTCGTCGGCCTCTGGCGCCTGGGCCACCGGCTCCGCGCCCTCCGCTACGCGCGGGTGGTGCTGCCCCACCGCTCGTGGCGATCGGCGGCGCTGGCTCTTCTGACCGGCGCGCCGGAGCGGATCGGATTCGCGGACAGCCCGCCGGCCGTGACGTATACCCGGCGCATTCGGCGGCCAGAGAGCGGGCACGAGGTGGAGCGCCTCCTGGCCTTGGCCGAGGGCCCCGGGATCGCCCCACCCGTCCACCTGGAGCTGACGGCGGAGGATCGGGCAGCAGCAGACGCGTGGCTGCACGCTCGCGGGCTCGGCTCGGGGTTCGTCGCGCTCGCGCCGGGCTCGATCTGGGGCACCAAGCGGTGGCCGGGATACGCGGAGCTGGCCACCGTCCTGGACACCCCGATCGTGGTGGTCGGGGGGCCAGGCGACGAGGCGCTCGCCGAGACGGTGGTTGCAGCCGCGCCAGGTCGGGCCCACAGCGCGGCCGGCGGCCTGAGCCTCCGCGCCTCGGCGGCGCTCATCGCGCGGGCGGCGGTGCTGGTCACCAACGATTCGGCGCCGCTGCACCTGGCGACGGCCGTGGGCACGCCGATCGTGGCGCTGTTCGGCCCCACGGTGACGGCTTTCGGGTTCGGTCCCCGCGGCGCACGGGACCGGGTGGTCGAGCATGCGTCGCTGGTCTGTCGTCCCTGCTCCGCGCACGGGCCTATGACGTGCCCGCTGGGTCATCACCGCTGCATGCGGGAGCTATCGGTCGAGTCGGTCGCCGCCGCGGTGGCGACCGTGTCTGGCGTGGAGGGAATTCGTGCGATTCGTTCTGGGCATTGACATCGGCGGGACCAACCTCGTGGTCGGAAGCGTGGCCGAGGACGGTTCGAGCATCCTCGCCACCGCCAGCGAGCAGACCCACGCGGAGGCGGGGGCGAAGGACGTGCTCGAGCGCCTGGTGTGTCTGGCCGAGAGCGCCATCGCCGCCACGCGGCGCGAAGCGCCGGACGCGGAGATCCTCGGCGTCGGAGTCGGCGCGCCGGGGCCGCTCGACACCAAGCGTGGCATCGTGCTGCTGACACCCAACCTCGGCTGGGTCAACCTCCCGCTACGGCAGATCATCCACGAGCGGCTCGGGTTGCCCGCGTCGCTCGACAACGACGCCAACTGCGCGGTGCTCGGGGAATGGTGGGTCGGCGCGGCCCGCGGGGCGAAGACCGCGATCGGCATCACCATCGGCACCGGCATCGGCGGCGGGCTGATCCTCGACGGCAAGCTGTATCACGGCGCGTCGGATGTGGCGGGCGAGATCGGGCACACGACCATCGACACTGAAGGCCGCCGCTGCAAGTGCGGCAACTACGGCTGCCTCGAGGCCTACGCCTCGGGGCCCAACATCGCGCTGCGGGCAGTCGAGGAGATCGAGGCTGGCGCGGTCAGCCGGCTGGCGTCGCTGGTGGGCGGCGATCTCACCAAGATCACGGCCCAGACCGTCTACCAGGCCGCCGCCGACGGCGACGACCTCGCCCTCGAGGTCGTGAACGACACCGCCAAGTTCCTCGGGGTCGGCATCGGCAACCTGCTCAACGTGTTCAATCCCGAGGTCGTGGTCGTGTGCGGCGGCGTGACGCTCGCCGGCGATCACCTGTTCGTGCCCCTCCAGCGCGAGGTCGCCCGCCGAGCGTTCAAGCCCGCGGTGGCCGCGTGCCGGATCGTGCCGGGCGAGCTCGTCGGGACGGCGGGTGTTTACGGGGCGGCCAAGGCCTTCCTGGACCAGACGGCCGCGAGTGCCTAAGGTCGGCGTCGTCGGCTCGCTCGTCTGGGATCTCATCCACGGTCGCGACCCGCTGGCGCCGCCGACCGAGGAATGGGGTGGAATCGCCTACGCGCTCGGCGGCCTCGATGCGAGCCTGCCGTCGGAGTGGGAGATCGTCCCGCTCATCAAGGTCGGACGCGACCTCGCGCCGCAGGCGGCCGAGTTGCTGGGCGGCCTGTCCCGGCTCACGCCCGGGGGGCGGTGCGTCGAGGTGCCGGCGCCGAACAACCGGGTGGTGCTGCACTACCAGTCGGCCGAGCGGCGCTGCGAGCGGATGTCGGGCGGCGTGCCAGCCTGGACCTGGCTCGAGCTCGGCCCCATGGTCCGCGACCTCGACGCCCTCTATGTGAATTTCATCTCCGGCTTCGAGTTGGCGCTCGGCACGGCGCAGGCGCTCCGCCAGGGTTTCCGTGGGCCGATCTACGCCGACCTGCACAGCCTGTTCCTCGGCATGCAGCACGACGGGATCCGCGTGCTCCAGCCGCTCGCGGAGCCGACGGCCTGGTTCGGATGTTTCGACGTGGTCCAGCTCAACGAGGACGAGATGCGGCAGCTCTCCCCCGATCCGCTCTCGCTCAGCGCGCAGGCGCTCGGCGCGGGCGTGTCGATGCTGGTGGTGACGCTCGGACCCAAGGGAGCGGCCTATGTGGCGGCGCCGGGATTCGATGGCTGGCCAGCTGGCGGTCAGGCGGTCGGGCGCTCCGTCTCTCCACCGGCCGGCCGACCGCCCGACCGGCCGACCGCCACCGTTCGCAGCGCGCTCGTACCCGCGCCCTACGTCGAGGCGCTCGACCCCACCGGCTGCGGCGATGTCTTCGGCGCGGCGGCCTGCGCGCGCCTGCTCGCCGGCGACGGAGCGGAAGCCGCCCTGGCGCACGCCACCGCGATGGCGGCGCGAAACGCCATGCTCCGCGGAGCCGGCGGCTTGAGCCGCCACCTCCGCGGGGAGCTGTTGGTACCGTGACGCGCGTCATCGAGGTGCCCGCGACGTTCGACGATCGTTCGTTCGAGCAGTTCGCCGCCGCATTCGGGACCTGGCCGCCCGAGGAGAAGGTGTTGCTCGACGCGCGCGGCGCACAGTGGGCCTCGCCGTTCGGTCTCCTCGCCATGCTCACCGCCGGCCAGGCGCTGGCCGAGGCCCGCCGCGAGCGGCCGCTGTTCACCGTGCCGACCAGCGACGACGTGAAGCGCTACTGGGCGCGGGCCGGGTTCTTCACCTACGCCTCGGAGCTGTTCGAGCTGCACGGCAAGGTGCCGCGGGCGACGACGTCGGGTCCGTCCGACGTGCTGCTCGACGTCACCCCGGTCCGCGCCACCGAGGACGTGCACGAGGTGGTCGAGAAGATTTCGCAGGGCGCCTCGCGCATCCTCCACGGCGAGCTCGGTCTGGAGATGAAGGCGACGATGCGGTTCAGTATGGCGCTTTCGGAGGCATGCCAGAATATTGTGGAGCACGCCGGCACCAGCGGTTGGGTGGCGGTGCAGGCGTACACCTTTCGCCGGCGGCTGGGCCGGCGCGTGGTCGTGATCAGCGTGAGCGACGCGGGGATCGGGTTCCGGACATCGCTCGAGAGCAGCCATGCCAAGCGCTTCGGTGAGCGCTGGGGTGACGGGGCCGCCCTCGAGGCAGCGCTGATCCAGGGGGTCAGTCGCTTCCGCGATCCGGGCCGCGGGCAGGGTCTCGCCTTCATCAAGCGCTTTCTGGATCAGTGGAAGGGCAAGATCTCCATCCGGAGCGGCACGGCGCGTCTGGCGATCGTGCCGCCGTGGGATGAGGACGTTCCCTTGAGCGAGCATCTCCCTTTCTTTCCAGGAGCCCAGGTGCAGATCATCATCCCCGCGCAGGACGGCGAGACCCGATGATCCAGACCATCCACATCGGCCGCCTCCTGCGCGAGACGGTGGCCTCGC
The DNA here is from genome assembly GCA_963697755.1 of uncultured Gemmatimonadales bacterium. Taxonomy (GTDB): domain Bacteria; phylum Gemmatimonadota; class Gemmatimonadetes; order Gemmatimonadales; family GWC2-71-9; genus CAVVWJ01. Next base: position 390,814 of record CAVOPE010000007.1, read on the forward strand.
CTTACCGGAACCTCGTCACCCGCCCCACCGGCGCCGCCATCCGCAACCGCATCCGCGAGGCCCTGGCGGGCTCGGACTGCCTCACCGCGCTGCTCGATTTCTCCGGCGTGGAACTGCTCGACTTCAGCTGCGCGGACGAGGTGGTGGCCAAGCTGCTGCTCGACGACGCGGAGCGCGGCGGCCGGTTCGTGGTGCTGCAGGGGCTGCGGGAGGACCAGCACGAAGCGATCGAGCATGTGCTCACCCACCACCGGCTGGCGGTGGCGGCGCTGCGTCCGGGCGACGAGCACCGCTCGCCCGAAGGGCCCACGGTGCTTGGCTGGGTGACGGCCGACGGCCGCGCCGCGTTCGACTGCATCTGCACCCGTGGCGCGCTCACCGTCGGCGAGCTGGCGGGCGTGCTCGACTGGCCGGGCTCCCGCGGACACGAGGCGCTCGCGGAGCTGGCGCTGCACCGGCTGGTCCGCGCCGACGACGACCGGTACTACCCGCTCCTTATCGCATGAGAGGCCGCCGCTACGGGCTCTCCACGACGGCCATCCACGGGGTCCCCCGCCGCCGGCCCGAGTGGGCTCCCATCGCGCCCGCGCTGCAACAGAGCAGCACCTTCGTGAGCCCGGTCGGCAGCGACGCCGAGATCATCTACAGTCGGTACGGCAACAATCCCAACCAGCTCGACCTGGCCCGGAAGTACGCCCTGCTCGAGGGCGCGGAGGACGCCATCTTCCTCGCGAGCGGCATGGGGGCGACGGCGCTTGCCCACCTGGCCGTGCTGCGCCCCGGCGATCACCTCGTCAGCAGCAGCTGGATCTATGGCGGCACCCAGCACCTGTTCAACGAGGAGCTGATCCGGCACGGGATCGAGATCACCTACGTGGCGCCGGATCAGCCACGGCTGTGGCGGAAGTCGGTGCGCAAGGCGACGCGGGCCATCTTCGTCGAGACGCCCACCAACCCGCTGATGCGGGTGGTCGACCTGGGCCCGGTGGCGCACGTGGCCCGCGAGTTCGGCCTCGCCCTGCTGGTGGACGCGACGTTCGCGAGCCCGGTCAATTTCCGGCCGCTCGAGCACGGCGCCGACATCGCCATCACCAGCGCGACCAAATACCTCAACGGCCACAGCGACGTGATCGCGGGCGCGGTGGCGGGCTCCGCCGCCTTCGTCGAGGAAGTCACCCGGCTCATGCGGAACTGGGGCCAGTCGATCGATCCCCATGCCGCCTGGCTGGTGGACCGCGGCATGCGCACGCTCGCGCTGCGCATGGCGCGCCACAACGCGAACGGGATGGCAGTGGCGGAGTGGGCATCGGGCCATACCGCCATCGCCACGGTCCACTATCCCGGGCTGCCCAGCCACCCGGATCACGCGCTGGCCAAGAAGGTCCTGGACGGATTCGGCGGCATGGTCGGCCTCGAGCTCGCCGGCGGCCCCAAGGCCGCCGAGCGGATGCTCAAGCGGCTCAAGCTGGTGACCCATGCGCCCAGCCTCGCGGGCGTGGAGAGCCTGGTCTCCGAGCCGCGCCTCACCTCCCACAAAGGCATCTCGCCCGAGGACCGCGCCGCCCTCGGGATTCCGGATGGTTTTCTCCGCCTGAGCTGCGGCATCGAGGACGCGGAGGACATCATCACGGACCTGCAGGAAGCGTTGGGCAAAGGTTAGCTTCCGTCCGTGATCCGTCTCGCCCACGTCGACAAAGCCTATCCCAACGGTGCGCTGGCCCTGAAGGACGTGTCCTTCCGGATCGGCAAGGGTGAGTTCGTCTTTCTCACCGGCCACAGCGGCGCGGGCAAATCCACCATCATGAAGCTGCTCTTTGCGGAGCAGCGCCCCTCAGCCGGCGACGTTCGCGTGTCCGGGTACGACGTCACAGCGCTCCGCCCCGACGAGATCCCCAAGCTCCGCCGCCGGCTCGGCATCGTGTTCCAGGACTTCCGCCTGCTCGAGGACCGGACGGCGGCTGAGAACATCGCGTTCGCCCTCGAGGTGACGGGCGCCCGCACCGACACGATCGCCGCGCGGGTCATGCGGGTCCTCACCCAGGTCGGCCTGGCCGCGAAGAGCCGCGCCTATCCACGCGAGCTCTCGGGCGGCGAGCAGCAGCGCGTGGCCATCGCCCGCGCGCTGGTGAACGACCCGGCGATCCTGGTGGCCGACGAGCCGACCGGCAATCTCGACGAGCGCGCCACCCGCGGGGTCTTCCAGCTGCTGCGCGACATCAACGCCGGCGGGACCGTGATCGTCATGGCGACGCACGACCTCGACCTGGTGCGCCAGACCAACTACCGCACCATCGAGCTCCGAGACGGGAGCGTCGTCTACGACAGCGCCACCGACGACGCGGACGAGGCGGAGGCCGCGCCATGAAGCTGCTGACGCGAGAGGCTCTGCTCTCGTTCCGGCGCGCCCCGCTCCTCTCCACCCTCTCGATCACCACGATCGCCTTCTCCCTCTTCACGCTCGGCCTGTTCGGCCTGGTGGCTATCAACCTGCGCGAGGCGCTCCGCGGGCTGGAGGAGCGGGTCGAGATCGTGGCCTTCGTGCTGCGGGGCACGCCCGCGGAGACGATCACGCTGGCGAGCCAGGACATCGCGGCCTTCCCGGAGGTGCAGGACGTCGCCTACGTGAGCGAGGAGCAGGCCCTGGCCCGGGCCCGGCGCGAGCTGGTGGAGTTCCGCGACGCGTACCGCGACCTGCAGGTCAATCCGCTGCCCGCGTCGCTCGAGGTGCGGCTCAAGAGCGGCTATCGCGACGCGGCGCACGTCGAGCGAGTGGCGCAGCGGCTCCGGGGATTCGGCTTCGTCAACGACGTCCGCTTCGGCCGCGAGTGGGTGCAGAAGCTGGATCACCTTCGGAACATCACGGGCATCGTCGGACTGGTCATCGGGCTGGCCTTCGCCGCCGTGGCGGTGGTGATCATCGGCGTCACCATCCGGCTAACGCTGCTCCAGCGGGCCCGCGAGATCTCGATCATGCGGCTGGTCGGGGCCACCAACTGGTTCATCCGGGGACCGTTCCTGCTTGAAGGCGCTCTCAAGGGGCTGCTCGGCGGACTCCTGTCGCTCGTCCTCTGCTACGCGGGATACCTCCTGTTCCGGGACCAGAGCGGCGGCACCTTCGCTGGGCTCATCTTCTTTCACCCGGTGCAGATGCTGGGCATCGTCCTCTTCGGCGTCCTGCTGGGGCTGGGCGGCAGCATGGTGAGCGTGGGACGACATCTGCGACATGTATAGGACGGAGAAGACGGAGAGGACGGAGAGGGACGTCCGCACGGACGGGCTCTTCCCTCTCCGTCCTCTCCGTCTTCTCCGTCTTCTCGTACTCGCGGCCATCCTGCCCCTCACCCTCCACGCCCAGGACACCACGCTCGAGGGCAGCCGCCGCCGCCTGCAGGAGATCCGCCGCGAGCGCGATCGGCTGGAGGAGCAGCAGCTCCGGCTCCAGGGCCAGGTGCACGACGTCAACGACGAGCTCACCAACCTTGAGCGGCAGCGCGAATCCACTCAGCGCATCGTGAGCGAGATCGAGCGCCAGATCGGCGGGCTGTCCAGCCAGCTCGACCGCTCCAGCGCCGAGCTCATCCTGGCGGAGGACAACCTCGCCGAGCGGCGCGCGGTGCTGGAGCGGCGGCTGGTGGACATCTACAAGCGCGGCCGGCTCTACACCTTTCAGGCGCTGTTCGCCGCCGAGTCGTTCGGCGATCTGCTGAGCCGGTACAAGTACCTGTACCTGACCAGCCAGCAGGATCGCGCCCTGGTGGCGGACGTCGAGCAGCTCCGGAATCGCGTGGTGGTCGAGCGGAACAACATCCTCAACGTGCGAACCCAGCTTGACCGGACGCGCGAGGAGCGCGAGGCCGAGTTCGCCAAGTTCACCGACCTGGCGCGGGCGCGCGAACGCCGGCTGGAGAGCCTGCAGCGCTCCGCGCGCAGCACGGAGCGGCGCCTGACGGCGCTGCAGAAGGACGAGGCGCGGCTCAACGGTCTCCTCGCGGCACTCGAGCGCGCGCGGCGTGAGGAGGCGGCGCGGGGCACGCTTCGCGGCACGGTGACAGGTCCCGGCTCGATCACCACGGCGAGCCTGGGCAAGCTCGACTGGCCGGTCGAGGGGACGATCGTCTACCGCTTCGGCCGGGACACCTTGCCGAGCGGCGGCATCATCCGGTGGAATGGAGTGGGGATCGCCGCGGCGGTCGGGACGTCGGTGCGCGCGGTGGAGGCCGGCAAGGTGCGGCTGGTCGGACAGTTCGGGACCTACGGCCTCACGATCGTGCTGGAGCACGGCAACGGGTACTACTCCGTCTACTCCCACCTGCAATCGGCGGCCGTGAAGCTGGGGGCGACGATCACGAAGGGCACGACCGTCGGGACCGTGGGCGGCGAGAATTCCGACTACGGCCCCCACCTGCACTTCGAGATCCGGGGCGAGAACCAGGTGGCGCTCGATCCGACCGCCTGGCTGCGGAAGCGCTAGCCGCCGCGTTAGTCGGCGATGCCGATCCGCTCGCCGCTCTGCGCCTGCCCGCGCCGGAGCGCGGCCTCGACCAGAGCGAACAGGTCGTCCGGGACCGTGACGGCCGGGTGCGGGTAGGCCACGATGCCGGCGGTCACGCCGGGAATCCGCTCTCGCAGGCGGATAATGGACCGTCGCGCGCCGTCGGCCCCGGTCTCGGGCAGGACGATGGCGTACTCGCCGTCGCCATAGCCGGACACGAAATCGGGAAGGCGAAGCTCGCGGCGGAGGCGAGTGCCGGTCTCCTGCCGGTAGCGCGCAATGGCGTCGCCGTCGCCGGCCCCGTCGTCGGCCGGCGGCTCGACGTCCACGAGCACCAGGCTGAAGCCGAGCGAATAGCGCCGTGCCCGCTCGAGCTCCTCCTCCAGGCGGCGGTCGAGCGGGAGCGGGGTCAACCGCTGGCGCCGGGGCTGTCCGGTCCGCTCGCCCTCGAGGGCCTTGGCGGCCGCTTCCGCCAGGCCCGCCGCGAGGCCCAGCTGATTGGCGTTCAAACTCGGGGCCGACTCCCGGCCGCGGAGGATCAACACCGCGGCCACCTCGTCCTCCAGCACGACCGGCACCACGACGCTCGGGGCGTGGGCGCCGGCCGCGGCGCTGTCGGGCATCGCGAGCGGCCGGCGGCTGCGGACGGCCTCGCCGACCTCGGGGTACCGCGCCAGGTCGAGCCGCGCATGCTCGCCCCGCGCCTCGGTGAAGTCGGCGATGACGCGCCCTTGGTCCTCACCCGAGCGGACCATCACGTAGGCGCAGTGCGCCAGGTCGAGCGCCCGACCCAGCCGGCGAACCAGCGCCTGGGCCACCTCGTCGGGTTGCAGCAGCGTCCGCGCCTCTTCGACCAGGTCCTGGAGACTGTCTCGGACGCGCGCCTCGTACGGGGTGCGGACCGGGGCCTGGCGATCCCGGATCCGCGCGGCGATCCTGGCACAGAGGTCGGGGAGATGCACCGGCGCGGCGAGCGCGTCCGCGGCCCCCAGCTCGATCGCCGCCGCGGGGGCATCGCGGTCCTCGCGGGCGAAGACGACGATGCGCGGGGGCTCGACGGTGGCATCGGCCAGCAGGTGGCGGAGCTGGTCGGTGTCCGCGGCCGCGAGCGTGGTGAGGAGAGCGTCCGGCGGCAGCTCGTGGGGCCCGGGCGCGGTTTCGCCGATCTGGAATCCGGCGCGGGTGAGCGCCCGTTCCAGGCCGTCGGGGCGTGCGGAGGCATCACCGGTGAGCAGCACCCGCGGCCGAGCAAGCGGCTCGCCGGCGGTGCCGGTCATCCGATCGCGAGGGACAAATGGTTCAACGGGCGGCGTCCGAGTTGCTCGGCGCGCATGTATCGGCCAGGGGAGGAATGGCGACCGCGCCGGCGCGCGGCACGGCCATTGGAGCCACCGCCATCCAGGTGTTCACCAAGACTCCCAATCAGTGGCGTGAGCCGGTGTGCGGGGAGGACGTCGCGGCGGCGTTTCGCCAGGAGCTCGTCCGGAGCGGACTGACACGTATAGTGTCGCATGACTCCTACCTAATCAACCTCGCGACCCCCGATCGGGCGCTGCGCAAGCGATCCGAGGCGTCGTTCCGCGCCGAGCTCGAGCGTTGCGCCGCGCTCGGCATCCCGGCGGTCGTGTCGCATCCCGGCAATTTCATCGACGATCGCGACGCCGGCATCGCGCGCAACGCCGAATCCATCACGCGCTGCCTCGAGGCGGTGTCCGGCACGGTCGGCGTGCTCCTGGAAACGACCGCGGGAACCGGGACCTCGCTCGGCAGCACGTTCGAGGAGCTGGCCCGCCTGGGCGAGGCGATCGGGCGCTCGGTGCGCGACCGGGTCGCCTTCTGCGCCGATACCTGTCACCTCTACTCGGCCGGCTACGACCTGCGGCGCGACTACGAAGGAGTCTGGCGGCGGTGGGAGGACACGATCGGCCTGGAGCGGCTGGCCTGCCTCCACCTCAACGACTCGAAGACGCCGTTCAACTCCCGCCGCGACCGTCACGAGCTCATCGCGGAGGGCTCGCTCGGCGCCGAGCCGTTCCGCCGCATCATGCGCGATCCCCGATTCGCCGGTGTCATGAAGATTCTCGAGACCCCCAAGGGCGACGACGAGATCACGGAGGATCGTCGCATGTTGCGACGGCTGCGGGCGTATGCGCGCGTCCCTCCCACGCGTTGACCGAGTGACGGGCCGCAGGCATTTTCTCCGCATGCTCATGACGCCCTTCCGACGTTGCTCCGTCCAGCCCGCGCGTTCGATGATCGGCCGCTGGTGGGTTGCCGCGCTCGCCGTCGTGGCCGGGGCCGCGTGCAGCGACGCCTCCGGCCCGGGACCCAACGATTTCTACGAGTGGCGCCTCATCGTGGCGTCACCCGGTGGCACCGGCGACGACAGCCTGACGTTTCACTGGCCCCAGAACCGGTTGCCCGTGCGGATCTGGGTAGAGGACGCGGCGGACCTCCCTGGCCACGTGGCCGCCGGCCTCACCGCATGGCGGCAAGGGCTGACGCAAAGCCAGTTCGCCGGCGAGGTGGTGAGCGACTCCACCACTGCGGACGTGATCGTCCGCGCCGGCGTCGGACCGGGCGCGCAGTTCGCACGCGTCCGCTTGCACAGCGCCCTCGCGCCCGAGTGCTCCGGCGCGACCGACTTGGACGTTACCCCCGATCACACCCAGCTCCGCCTCCCGGTCCGGATCTACGTGGATCCGAGGACCGACCCGTCCGCGCCTGGGCTCGAGGAGTGCCTGGCGCTCACCACGACCCACGAGCTCGGGCACGCGCTCGGCATCTGGCGCCACTCGGAGTCGAGCAGCGATCTGATGTTCGCCGACCCCACCGTCCCCGGGCCCAGTGAGCGGGACCTCCAGACCGCCCAGCTCGTCTACACCCGAGCCCCGAACGTGACGTTGGCGACGCCCTGAGCGGGCCGGCACCCGGCCACTCTCCGCGGTTGCGTCGCTCCCTCCACATGCGCGGCGGAATCGCCACGCGCCCGGCCCGGACGTATCGAGCCTAAGTCGCTGGCGGCCATGGCGTTGCCGTTCCGGGTTGCTCCTGGCGGGCAACTTGCCGATACTTCCCGCCTGTCACCGCCGGCACGTCGCCGATCGAGTCCTTTTCCCCGCGCAAGCGCCCAGGAGCGTATGAGTACCGAGACGAGCGCAGTCCCTCGCGAGAGCCTTACCCTCGTCGAGCATGGCCTCTTCCCGATCCGCATCCATGCCAATTTGACGCCCCCCGCGCTCCTGGAACACGCGCTCCGCCGCAGCGAAGGCCAGCTGACCGATCACGGTGCGTTCACCGCCGTCACCTCGCCCCACACCGGCCGCTCTCCCAAGGACAAGTTCGTCGTCGAAGAGACCGGCGCGTCCGACCGGATCTGGTGGGAAAAGAATCCCCGGCTCGATCCCGAAGCCTTCGACCGGTTGCACGAGGACGTCCGCGCCTATCTCGACGCGCGTGAGCTCTACGTCCAGGACCTGTTCGGCGGCGCCGATCCTGCCTTCCGCGTGCCGGTCAGGTTCATCACGCCGAACGCGTGGCACGCGTTGTTCGTGCGGAACATGTTCATCCGCGCGGTGCCGGCGGAGCTGGCGCACTTCCGGCCGGGCTTCACGGTGCTGCACGCTCCGGACTTCCAGGCCGACCCCGGGCGGCACGGCACCCGCTCGAGCACGTTCGTCGTCATCCATTTTGGGAAGAAGCTGGTGCTGATCGGCGGGACGCGGTACGCCGGCGAGATGAAGAAGTCGATCTTCACCGCCCTGAACTACCTGCTGCCGGCCCAGGGCGTGATGACGATGCACTGCTCGGCCAACGTGGGCCCGGACGGCGATACGGCCGTGTTCTTCGGGCTCTCCGGCACCGGCAAGACCACGCTCTCGGCCGACGCCTCCCGCCAGCTCATCGGCGACGACGAGCACGGCTGGAGCGACCGCGGCATCTTCAACTTCGAGGGCGGCTGTTACGCCAAGGTCATCCGGCTCCGGGCCGAGACCGAACCGGAGATCTACGCGGCGAGCCAGATGTTCGGGACGGTCCTCGAGAACGTCGTCCTCGATCCCGCGACGCGGACCGTGGACTTCGACTCCGACAAGATCACGGAGAACACCCGCGCCTGTTATCCCATCCACTACATCCCGAACTACCAGCCGAGCGGCTCGGGCGGTCACCCGAAGAACATCGTGTTCCTGACCGCCGACGCGTTCGGCGTGATGCCGCCGATCTCGCGCCTCACCGCTGAGCAGGCGATGTACCACTTCCTGTCGGGGTACACCGCCAAGGTCGCAGGCACCGAGCGTGGCGTGACCGAGCCCGCGGCTACGTTCTCCGCCTGCTTCGGGGCGCCGTTCCTGCCCATGCATCCGGGCGTGTACGCCAAGATGCTGGGTGAGCGGATCGCCAAGCACGGCGCCAAGGTCTGGCTGGTCAACACCGGCTGGACCGGCGGCCCGTACGGCACCGGCTCGCGGATGAAGCTCGCCCATACGAGAGCGATGGTGCGGGCGGCGCTCGCGGGCGTGCTCGACGGCGCCACGTTCACCAGGGATCCCGTATTCGGCTTCGATGTGCCTACCGCGGTGCCCGACGTGCCCGCCGGCGTGCTGGCGCCGCGCGCCACCTGGAAGGACCCCGCGGCCTACGACGCGCAGGCGCGCGATCTGGTGCGCATGTTCCGCGAGAACTTCGAGCAGTTCCGGCCGCAGGTGTCCGAGGTGGTCGCCGCGGCGGGACCGGTGGCCTGAGGCCAGGGCCCTCATCGGGAGGCTGACCCGAGCACGCTCCGCGCGGCGCTCGGGGTCGCTCCCTCTCCCCATGGCCGATCACAAAGAGCTCGAGGTCATCCGCGATCCCCTCTGGGACAACATCCGCCTCGACGGTCCCGCGCTGCTGGCGCTGGACACCGCGGCGGTCCAGCGCCTGCGGTACGTGCGCCAGGTCGGTCACGCCTTCCTCGTCTATCCCGGTGCCACCCACACCCGCTTCGAGCACGCTCTCGGCGCCTACCACCTGACCCGGCGCGCCCTCGCGAGTCTCGAGGAGCGCGGCGAGCTCGATCTCGTGCCGGAGGGCGACTGCCTGGCCGTGCGACTCGCCGCCCTGCTGCACGACATCGGCCATTACCCGTTTTCCCACGCGCTCGAGGAGGCGGGGTTTCCGTCCCATGAGCGGCTGGGGGTCGCGAAGCTGTGCCGCGGCGAGCTGGGCGAGCGTCTGCAGGAGATCGGAGGCTCCGCCTTCGCGGAGCAGTTGGGCGCGCTCATCACCGGCACGAGCCCGAGCGCGTTGCAGGGTCTGATCTCCGGCTCGCTCGACCTCGACAAGATCGACTACCTGAGCCGTGACGCGCGGATGTGCGGGGTGCCGTACGGGACGGTGGATGTCGACCGTCTGCTCGCGACGCTGACCCTGGTGGAGACGGCCTCCGGACGCTACGAGGTCGGCGTGCTGGAGAAGGGCGTGAGCGCCCTGGAGTCGCTGCTCTTCGCCAAGTACCAGATGTACCGCAACGTGTACTGGCACCACGCGGTGCGTTCGGCCACCTGCATGTTCAAGCGGGCCGTGCGCGGGGCGGTGTCCCGGGGCACCCTCACCATGACCGCCATCGCCGAGGCGACGGACGACGGGCTGATGGAGCAGCTGATCACGCGGGACGGCAACGCGCTGGCCGCCGCCATCCGGGCTCGGCGGCTTCACAAGCGCGCCCTCGATCTGCCGGCGAGCGATGTCCCCGAGCGGGCCGAGCCCTGGGTGGCGGAGGATCCCGCGCTGGTCGAGCGCGTCGAGGACGCGCTCGCGCGCGAGGTGGGGCTGGCCCCGGGGGACCTGCTGCTCGACTTCCCGGCGCGCTCGTCGATGCTGGGCGTGGATCTGCCGCTTCGCACTCGGAGTGGCTCGGTCGAGCGGCTGACCGATGCCGGCCGCGCGGGACAGCTCGGCCTGCCACGGGTCGCGGACGAGCTCTACCGGAGCGCGCGCCGCCTCCGGGTGTTCGTGGCCGACACGCCGCGCGGATCCCTGCGGGGCATTCCCGATCTGCTGACCTTACCCGCCACCGAGCTCAAGACCCGGCTGGACGGGCATCAACCCTTGCTGGAGAGGAGCTCGACCCGATGATCAACCGCCGCGACTTCGTGGCGCAGGCCGTCGGACTGGCCGTCGGCCTGACCAGCGGCCGGCGCCTGCTCGCCGGGACCGGACGCGGGCCCGATACGGCGATCACCGTGTACAAGAGCGCGAGCTGCGGCTGCTGCGCGAAGTGGGTGGACCACCTGCGGGAGAGCGGATTCGCGCCGGTCATCCACGACGAGGAGCGGATGGACGCCATCAAGGACGAGATGGGCGTTCCCCAGGAGGTGCGGAGCTGCCATACAGCGCTGCTCGATCGGTACCTGGTCGAGGGCCACGTGCCGGCCGGCGATCTCCGCCGCCTGCTCGCCGAGCGGCCGAAGGTGGCCGGGCTCGCGGTGCCGGGCATGCCAGGCGGCACGCCGGGGATGGCGGTCCCTGGACAGCCGCCCGAGCCGTACGACGTGGTTTCGTTCGCCCGGGACGGCAAGACGACTCTCTTCGCCAAGCACTAGCCGGGGACCGGGCGCGGCACCGGCGTAGACGCTCAACCGGAGAGCGGGATGCCAGAGGTCGTGACCTATCGCGACGAGTATCGCACGGCGTTCGAACAGCTCAACCGGGAGTGGATCGAGACCTGGTTCTCGCTCGAGGAGGCGGACCGGGAGACCTTCCGCGACCCGGGGGCGAAGATCGTCGCGCCGGGCGGGCAGATCTTCTTCGTGGTGGACGGCGGCGATCCACTGGCCACGTGTGCCGTGATCCGCCACGACGCCCAGGTGCACGAGATCGCCAAGATGGCGGTCGCGCCCGCGGCCCGGGGACGGGGCTATGGCGATCTGCTGATGGACGCGGCCGTGGCGTTCTCGCAGACCGCCGGCGCCCAGCAGGGTCGTGATCGTATCGAACACCCGGCTCGGGCCGGCCATCCGCCTGTACGAGAAGCACGGCTTCGTGCGGGTGCCGTTGGAGGCGGATACCCGCTACGTGCGCGCGGACATCAAGCTGGAGCGGGTGTTGTAGCGGAGGGCGTTCAGCTCGTTCCCGCCGCCGCGGCGGCGGCCGGGTGCTCGCCGGTGGTGCTGTCGACCGAGTCGATCCGGATGACGATGGCGGTGATGTTGTCCAGGCCGCCCCGGCGGTTCGCTTCGGTCACCATCCGGTCGACCCAGTGCTGGGGACCGCCGTCGGCGGTCAGGATCCGGGTGAGCTGCTCGTCCTCGAGCATGCCCGTGAGCCCGTCCGACGCGAGCAGCAGGACATCGCCCTGCTCCAGCGTCCCGAAGTAGATGTCGGGGACCACGTCCATGCTGGCCCCCACGCAGCGGGTGATGACGTTGCTGTACGGGTGCACGCGAGCCTGTTCGGGCGTGAGCAGTCCCGCGTCCACCTGCTCCTGCACGTACGAGTGGTCCTTGGTGAGCTGCTGGAACTCGCCGCGACGGAGCAGATAGGCACGGCTGTCACCCACCTGACCGATGAGGTAGCGGCGGGGCATCAGCACCAGCACCGTGGCGGTGGTCCCCATCCCGCGCTTGTCGTGCTCCGCCAACGTCCGCTCGAAGATGGCGTCGTTCGCGGCGCGGATCGCCTCGCTCACCCGTTCGCCGGCCTGCTCGTCGCTCAGCCCCCGAAGCGTCCCGATCTGATGCGAGGTGATGCGGACCGCCATCTCGCTCGCCACCTCGCCGGCGGCGTGGCCGCCCATCCCGTCGGCCACGATGAACACTCCGCGCTCCGCGAGCATGAGGTAGTTGTCCTCGTTCCCGGAGCGGACGATTCCGATGTCGGTGCGCGCGGCGCAGGTGAAATGCACAGAGCCCCGTTCGGTCAGCGCAGAAGAAAGAAGGCGGCCACCGCGACGGCGATGATCACCGCGGTGATGAGCCAGGCCGACGGCCCACTCGGCTTGGGTGCCGCGGCTCGGATCGGACGGCGGGCGCGGGTCGCGGTGGGCCCCGCCGGCGTCTCGCCCTCCGCGTCGGCCGCCGACAGCACCCCCGACACCACCTGCGTGCCCGAGGACCGCCTGACCGGCACCTTTTCGTCGAACGGCTCGAACAGCACGGCGACCTCCCCGAACTTCACCGTGGTGCCGGGTCCGAGCGCCACTTCGCCAGTGAGCCGCTCGCCCTCGACGAAGGTCCCGTTGGTCGAGTTGAGATCCGTGAGCGTCCAGATGTCGTCGCGGCGCTGGAGCTTGGCGTGGCTGGTGCTGACGCTGGGATCCGCGATCACGACATCGTTGAATTCCGCCCGGCCGATGTTCACCACCGGCACCTTCACCGGCAGGCGTCGCCCCTTGAGGCTTCCATTCCGCACCAGCAGCGAGGCCAGCGCCGCCGCCTGCGGCTGCGTGGGCGTCACCGCCGCGCTCAGCGCGGACTGAGGCAGACCGTGCAGAGTATCCGACAGCCGGGCCCCCGCCCCGGTCGGCGGATGCGGGGCCGTCACCTGGGGAACGCTGCGCCTGGCTCGGGGCTCGGCCGCGGGCGCATCGGCGTAGAAGCGAAACTCGTCGTGCCCGATGCGGATCACGTCCGCCCGGGCCAGCAGGTGCTGGCGCCCGACCCGCTCACCGTTGACGTACGTCCCGTTCACGCTCAGGTCGTTCAGGACGTAGCCCTCGGGCGTCGCGTCGATCTCGGCGTGGCGGCGCGACACCTCGGTGCCGCTGATGACGACGTCGGAGCCGGCCTCACGGCCGAATACGAGGGTCTCACCCGTGATGGTGTACTCGCGCCCGTCGGTGAGGCACACGAGCCGACCGCCGGTCGCGCCGGCCGGCGTGGACGGCCCGGACGGACGCGGCGGCGCGAGGTCGGCAAAGGCGCCCGAGTCGAACATCTGCGTGCTCCCGGTCCGCCTGGCGTCGACGGCGAGGATCTCGTGGGGGCCGATCTGAATCTTGTCGCCGTGGAGGACCGGGGTAGGATCGGCGCCGAGCCGGACGCCGTTGACGAGCAGTTCCGCATCGGGCTCGCCGGCCCGGATGGCGGCGGCCCCCTGCGGTGTGCCTTGCAGGATGGCGTGGCGCGGCCGCACCCCCTCACCTTCGAGGACGATGGCGCTGCCCGGCGCTGACCCTATGATCGTCTCACCGACGGGCACCGGAATGCGCGCGCCGCCGAATTCGAGGTGCATCATCGATCGAATCCCGAGGAAAAAGCTGGTCGCCGACAAACGTATCCCGCGGCCCGTAACCGCGCAAGCAGACGCGGGTTAGGCAATTTTCCGTGCCTCCTGGCCGCGCAGCTGCAGCTGGTAGAGCCGCTCATAGAGACCCCGCTGAGCCAGGAGTTCCCGATGGCTGCCGCGCTCTCGAATTTCTCCGTGGTGCAACACCAGGATCTCGTCGGCATGCAGAATAGTGCTGAGCCGGTGTGCGACCACCAGGCTGGTTCGACCGGCCATCAGCTCCGCGATCGCGCGCTGGATCTGGGCCTCCGCCTCGGCGTCCACCGAGCTCGTGGCCTCGTCGAGCACCAGGATCCGCGGATCGAGCGCCAGCGCACGGGCGAAGCTGAGGAGCTGGCGCTCGCCGACACTGAGGCTCCGGCCGCGCTCGCCGAGCTCGTGCCGGTAGCCGGACGGGAGCCGCTCGATGAAGCGGTCCGCGCCCACCCGGCGCGCGGCCTGCTGCGCCGCCTCGGGCGTGATCGGCGCGTCGAGCGTCAGGTTGTGCAGGATGTCACCCGTAAAGAGAAACAGGTCCTGCTGCACGAAGCCGATGATGGAGCGAAGATCGGCGGTCGAGAGGTCGCGGATGTCCACGCCGTCCACCGTGATTCGACCCCGGTCCGGGTCGTAGAACCGGAGCAGCAGGTTGACGATGGTGGTCTTACCCGCGCCCGTGTGCCCGACCAGAGCGATCGTCTGGCCCGGCGAGGCGGTAAACGTCACGTCGCGCAGCACCCACGGACCGTCCGGGCTGTAGCGGAACCACACATGGTCGAAGTGCACTTCGCCGCGTACCGGGCGGGGCAACGGCACCGACCGGACGGGCTCCTCCACCGTCACCCGCTCGTCCAGCAGCGCGAACACCCGCTCGGACGACGCCATGGCGCTCTGCAGCAGATTGAACTTCTCGGAGAGATCCTGCAGCGGCTGGAAGAACCGCCGGGTGTACTGGATGAACGCCGCCAGCACCCCGACGGTGAGCGTACCGCCCAGGACGCGCAGTCCGCCGTACCACAGCAGCAGGGCCATCGCCACGGCGGTCAGCACCTCCACGACCGGGAAAAACACCGCGTAGATCGTGATCGAGCGGAGATGCGCGTCTAGGTGGTGCCGGTTGAGCGCCGCGAACCGCCGCGCGGCGTCCTCCTCGCGCCCGAAGAGCTGGACGATCCGCATCCCGCTCAGCCGCTCCTGCAGAAATGCGTTGAGCCGGGCCAGGCGCACCCGGATATCGCCGAAGGCCTCGCGCACCCGGCGGCGGAAGATCCGCGCCGTGAGCCACACCAGGGGGATCACGGCGAAGGTGACCAGCGCGAGCCGCCAATCGAGGGCGAGCATCATCGCCATGATCGCGACCAGCGTGAAGGCGTCGCCGAAGATCGTGACCACGCCCGATGAGAACAGCTCGTTCAGCGTCTCGACGTCGGACGTCACGCGCGTCATCAGCCGGCCGACCGGATTCCGGTCGAAGTAGGTGATGCTGAGCCGCTGCAGATGCTCGAAGATCCGCATCCGGAGATCGTACATGACCCGCTGGCCGATGTAGGTCGTGAGCAGCGTGCCGCCGTATTCCACGACGAAGTCGAGGACCAGGGTGGTCAGGTACAGACCCGCCAACAGGCTGAGCAGGCCGACGTCGTGCTTGGGCACCGCCACGTCGAGGGCGTGCTGAGTCAGCCGCGGCCCGATGAGCGCCAGCAGCGACTGCGCCATGAGCAGCGCGACGGCGGCCCCCGTCAGCCAGCGGTAGGGCCGCAGGAACGCGAGCAGCCGCCGGAGCAGCGCCGCGTCGTAGCCGCGCCCGGCTGCATCGGAATCGTCGGCGGGCTGACTCATGGCTACCCGGCCGGCTCCGCGACGACGCCTTGCCCGACGTCCTTGAGCCCTTGGCGGACCCAGCTCGAGAAGACGAAAAAGCCGAAGCCGAGCGTGAAATAGGTGAGGATGAGCCGCCAGACGAGGATGTAGATCGGCGTGAGCTCCCGCGGCACATACGAGCTCATCACCGCCGCCGAGAGTACCTCCCCGATGCCGGACGCGCCAGGCGTCGGCGCGAAGTAGAGCAGGAACATGACCAACGTCTGGACCAGGAGGATGTCCACGAAGTTGGCATGGAGCCCCAGCGCGCGGAGCGCGACATAGCCGGCGAGCAGCTTGTTGGCATGTGACGGGGCGGACAGGATCGTGGCCCAGAACAGGGTGAGCCAGCCGCCCGGGCTGTTGAAGGCGATCACGCTCGCGTGCGCGGCGTCGATGCCCTCGCGCAGCCGCTCCAGCCGGTCCGCCACCCGCTGGTTGCGCCGTCCCACCCACCCGGCGACGCGGTGGATCAGGTCGCGGACGAAGCGCGGGAAGAAGATGACCACGGCCATGAGGACGCCGATGCCGGCGATGATCGTGAGGCTGCCCCGGAACAGATCGTACAGGGAGAGCCCAAGCAGGTTGCCCCGCTGGCCCAGCGACTGCCCGGCGCCGAAGAGCAGGGCGAGCGGACCGGCGATGGCGAAGAACAGGATGGTCGCCACGAAACTCATGAACGTGGAGGTCACGGCCACCGGCAGCGGCAGCCCGTACCGCCGCATGGTGTACATCGTCATCGGGCCCGCGCCCGAGTTGAGCGGCGTGATGTATCCGGCCCAGGCGCCCATCCCGCCCGCGAGCATCATGCCCTTGAGCGACGGCTTCGGGTGCACGTGGCTGGCGACGACCCAGTTTCGAAGGCCACCGCCGATCCAGTCCAGCGAAGCCAGTCCCAGGCCGACCACCAGCCAGCCCCAGTGGAGCCGCCCGATCCCGGCGAGAAACGCCTGGAAGTCGTTGCCGTAGAGGAGCGTGATCCCGAACCCCACGAGCGAGGCCAGGACGGAGATCTCGAATCCGCGGAGGAGGAACTTGGGGGTAAGCCGAGGCATGGACGGGGAAACCTAAGGGGGCTTCCCGCTTCCCTGAAGCTCCCGAACTTTTCCCGAACCCCTTATCCTTCCTTAGAATGTCCGTCATCCGCATCGTCAACGCCCGGCAGAACAACCTGCAGGGAATCACCGTCGAGCTGCCACACCGGGCGCTCACCGTCATCACGGGGCCCTCCGGCTCCGGCAAGAGCTCGCTCGCCTTCGACACGTTGTACGCCGAAGGGCAGCGGCGCTACATCGAGTCGCTTTCGACGTATGCCAAGCAGTTCCTCGAGCGCATGCCCAAGCCGCTCGTAGACCACCTCGAGGGCATCGCGCCGTCGGTGGCGATCGAGCAGCGCAATCCCGTGATCAGCAGCCGCTCGACGGTCGGCACGGCCACCGAAGTGTACGACCACCTACGGCTCCTCTGGGCCCGCGTGGGCCGCTGCTACTGCCAGGTCTGTGGCGCCCCCGTGCGCCGCGATACGCCCCAGAGTGCGACCGACGACGTCCTCGCCGCCGTGCCCGGCGGGCGTATCCTGGTCGCGTTTCCTTTGCCCCCGGTGGCCCGGCTGACCCATGCGGCGGTGGTGGAGAACCTTCGCGCGCTGGGCTTCGTCCGGGTGCTCGCCGACGGCGCGGGGCACCACCTGGACGAGCTGCCAGCGGGCCTCGATCTCACCCGGGCCGGTGAGCTCCTGGTCGTGGTGGATCGTCTCGTCGCCGACGGCGCCGGCGCGGGGCGGATCGCCGAATCGGTCGCCACTGCCTTTCAAGAGGGCGAAGGCGTGGCGCTGGTGCTGCACGGGCCGGAGGGGTCCGGACGCCAACGCCTTCGCTTCACCCGCTTTCCCGCCTGCAGCGCCTGCGACACTCCCGCGCCCACGGTCACCCCCGCGCTCTTCTCGTTCAACAATCCTCGCGGCGCCTGCGCCCAGTGCAACGGGTTCGGCGCCGTGCTCGAATACGACGAGTCGCTGGTCGTGCCCGACCCCGGCCGCAGTCTCGCCGACGGTGCGATCGATCCCTGGACCAAGCCCCGCTACGAGTCGCGGCGGAAGCTCCTGCTCGACCAGGCCCGATCGCTCGGCGCTGATCCGACCAAGCCGTGGCACAAGCTCAAGGCCGCCCATCGCCGCGAGCTGCTGCACGGACGGAAGGGCCGCTACGTCGGCATCTTCCCCTTCCTCAAGGGCCTGGAAGAGAAGCGGTACAAACAGTACATCCGAGTCTTTCTGCGACAGTATCAGCTGGCCAAGACCTGCGAGTCGTGCCACGGGGCGCGGCTCAACGCCGACGCGCTCGCGGTCCGGATCGGCGAGCACACCATCGCGGACGTCTCGTGCCGCTCGGTGGATGGAATCCAGGCCTGGCTCGACGCGCTCGCTCTGAGTCCGTTCGAGCGCGAGATCGCCGCGCTGGTCGTCGAGCAGGTGGACGCCCGGCTCAGGTTTCTGCGCGACGTCGGCCTCGGGTATCTGACGCTGGATCGCCAGACCCGCACGCTGTCCGGCGGCGAGGCGCAGCGGATCTCGCTCGCCAACGCGCTCGGCGCGCGGCTCGTGGACACGCTCTACGTGCTGGACGAGCCGTCGGTGGGCTTGCACCCGCGCGACACCGACCGCCTGCTGGCCCTGCTCCGCCGCCTGCGCGACGCCGGCAACACCGTCGTCGTGGTCGAGCACGACCTGGCCGCCATTCGGGAGGCGGACTTCATGCTCGAGCTGGGGCCGGGCTCGGGCAACCAGGGCGGCCGCGTGGTCCACGCCGGACCGGTCGACACCGCCGGCGCGTCGCTCACCGGCCAGTATCTCACCGGCGAGAAGCGGATCGCCGTGCCCAGCGCCCGCCGGGCGCTCGGCCCGCGGTGGCTCCGGATCCGCGGGGCCACGCTGCACAACCTGAAGAACGTGGACGCGGATATCCCCCTGGGCACCCTCACCGCGATCACCGGCGTCAGCGGCTCGGGCAAGAGCTCGCTCCTCTACGACGTGGTGTACCGCAACCTCGAGCGGCGGATCCGAGGCGAGCACTCGGCCAAGAGCCACCTGGGCGAGCCAGTCGGCCAGGTGGCGTCGCTCACGGGGTGGGAGCTGCTGAAGGATGTGCTCCTGGTGGATCAGTCGCCCATCGGGCGCTCACCCAGGTCCAACCCGATCACTTACATCCGGGCCTTCGACGAGATCCGCGAGCTCTTCGCCGCGCAGCCGCTCGCGCGCGAGCGCAAGTACTCGGCTGCCACGTTTTCCTTCAACCTGGCCGGCGGCCGGTGCGACGCCTGCGAGGGCGCCGGCCACGTGCAGGTCGAGATGGTCTTTCTGGCGGACGTCTTCGTCCCTTGCGACGTGTGCGCCGGCACGCGCTACCGCCGGGACGTGCTGGACGTCCGCATCCAGGGGCATTCGATCCACGACGTCCTGCAGTGGACCGTGGACGAGGCCATCAAGCGCTTTCGGCACCAGCCCAAGCTCGGCGCCGCGCTGTGGCAGCTCCAGCAGGTGGGGCTTGGGTACCTGCGGCTGGGGCAGCCCGCGACGACGCTCTCCGGCGGCGAGGCCCAGCGGCTCAAGATCGCCCGCGAGCTGACCCAGGCCGGCAAGCGCGAGGGGAAGAAGCTCTACATTCTGGACGAGCCGACCACCGGACTGCATCTCGACGACGTGCGGGTGCTGATCCAGGTGCTCGACCGATTGGTCGACGCGGGCCACACCGTGGTGGTCATCGAGCATCATCTGGATGTCGTGAAGCGGGCCGACTGGATCGTGGACCTCGGGCCCGAGGCGGGCGACGCCGGCGGCCAGGTAGTCGTCCAAGGCACGCCGGAGCAGGTCGCGGCGGTCGACGAGTCCCACACGGGACGATATCTGCGCCCCCTTCTGCAGCCGGCACCCGAGGCGGCGCTCGCCGGATGAGCTGGCGTCAGGCCGCACTGGTCGTGGTGTTGCTGTGGTCGGCTGAGGCGATGATCGTGGCAGCCGTGGCGGCGCATGCGCTGGGGGGCAGCGCTCCGGGCGTCGTGACCGAATCTTTGCACAGTCGCGACCGCTTGCACACCGGAAGCCGGGGCGCGGGTGACGGGAGAGACGAATCGTTGGGGCCTGTTTGTACGACGACCCCATCTCCCGGAGATCCTGACATGCGTGTTTTGCCGTACTTCGCGGCGGTCGCCACGGCTTCGGCCCTCTTCGCTTGCGACAAGCAGACGGATACGCTCGCCTCCACCACCGATCTCGAGGCCGTGCAGGCCGGGTTCGTCACCGGCAAGCCCGCGCAGGCGCACGCGCTGCTGCCGCAGGCCTCGGTCAAGCCGATCCTCACGGTCGGCGATCCCATTCCCGGCCAGGAGTCGAACCCGGATCCCGAGCAGCGGGTCTGGGCGCCGATTCCAGACGGCCTCGGCGCCTTTCGGGACGGCGCCAATCTCGTGCTGTTCGCCAACCACGAGATCTCGAGCTCGGGCGTGGACGGCAGATTCACCTTCGCCCGGGTGTCGCGCCTCGTGCTCGACCCGGCCACGCTCAGCGTGCTCGGCGGCTCCTATCCGATCACGGGCAAGGCGACCGGCTTCCTGTTCCAACGGCTCTGCTCGGCCACGTTCGCGGGCGCCGCGGAAGGTCTCGGCGACGGCTGGTTCCTCACGGGTGAGGAATCATTCACCGGCGGCGCCGAAGGCATCCAGCTCGCCGTGAAGCACGACGGCAGCGAGACCCGCAAGCTGCCCCAGCTCGGCCGGTTCGCGCACGAGAACTACATCGCCGTCCCCGGCGTGCCCGGAAAGGTCGTGCTGATCGGGACCGACGATAACAGCCCCGCCGCGCTGGGCAGCCCGGCCCGCTCCGAGCTTTACATGTACGTGGCCGACAACGCCGGCGGCGTGCTCGACGGCACCGGCAAGCTGTATGTCTTCACCACGAGCGAGAAGACCAACTCGGGTCAGCTGACGACCGGTGCGCCGATCAGTGGGCGCTTCGTGGAGGTGCCGGGTGCCTCGGCCCTCACGCCCGACCAGCTGCAGACGGCGGTCGACGGTCTGGGCGCGTTCAAGTTCGTCCGGCTCGAGGACATCGACTACAGCCGACACCCCGGCCAGCCGCACGCCAAGCCCTCGCTCTACTTCGTGGATACCGGCAACATCAACGCGCGCTGCGGCAGCGAAGCCTGCGATCTCTTCGGCTCCATCTACCGGATGGACCTCGATGCGACCGATCCCACGGCCAATGCACGCCTCGTGCTGCTCGCCCGCTCGCGCGGCGTGGCCGAGGGCGACTGGGCGTCACCCGACAACATCGCGGTCAGCGGCAAGAGCCTGATGCTGCAGGAGGACCCGGCGTACGCGGAGTTCAACCGGGCGGAACGGATCTGGAACTTCAAGCTCAACAACGACGGCGGCCTGGGATCGCCCCGCGCGGTTGTGGAGCTGAACACCCAGCAGTTCACCGGCAACGTGTGCGTCGAGGCGGCGGGGACCTGCTGGGAATCGAGCGGCATCATCGACGCATCGGAGTGGCTGGGGGCGGGCACCTGGCTGTTCGACGTGCAGGCTCACACGCTGCCGTTCAGCTACCAGGACGGGCAGACGACCGTCAACCTCACAAAGGAAGGCGGACAGCTCCTGTATCTCCGCCTTCCCGGAAGCTGATCACCACCGGGCGCGGGGCGGGGTTCATCCTGCACCGCCCTGGCTCCTTCTGGCTCGGACGATGAATCGCCTGGCTTTCGCCCTCCTGCTCGGATTGGCCCCGCTCCTCGGCGTCGCCGCGACGCGGCGCTCCGCCGGTCCCGCGCCCGGCCGGCGTGCACCCGACGCCGGCCGAGCGGGCCCATGACACCTATGTCGAAGGCGTGGACTCCCTGACGGCAGCCGTTGCGGCGCTGCCGTCAGCCGCGCGCGGTGACGCCGCGTCGGCGCTCGCGGCGTATCGCCGAGCTCGGCGCGCCTACAAGCGGGTCGAGTACCTCGTCGCGGACGCCGCTGCCCGACGCCGAGCTCGCGCTCAACGGGCCGCCGCTGCCGCGGCCCCACGAGACGACGGTCGACGCGACCGTCCCGCCCACCGGCCTCCAGGTGATCGAGGCCGCCCTCGTCCCCGCCGTCGGGCGGGAGGCCGATTCCATCGTGCGGCGCCAGGTGGCGCTGATGGGACCGACGCTCGCCGGGGTCCGCAACGTCCGCCTCGAGCCGGGCACCGCCGACGGTCGGCTCTTCGACGCGGTCCGCCAGGAAATTGCGCGGATCACCACGCTCGGCCTCGCCGGGTTCGATGCCACCATGACCCGCGACGGGATCGCGGAGTCGGCGGAGGCGCTGCGCGGCGTGCGCGCGGGTCTGCAGTCCTATCGGCCAGCGGACGCCGCCGACCCGGCCTGGGCCGAGCTGGATCGCCGCCTCGGCGCGGCGATCGCGGAGCTCGATCGAGATCCCGACTTCGATCGCTTCGATCGATTGAGGTTCATCACCGGCGCCGCTGCCCCCCTCGCGGCCGCGCTCACCCGGTTTCAGGCATCGCTCGGCATCCCCCGAACGACGCGCCCGACGGCGTGGTTCACCGCCGCCGACGCGATCTACGACGCTCGCGCGCTCGACCCCTTCGACTACGCGCCGTCGGACGCGAGGCCGCTCCGTCCCGACGTCGTCGCCCTCGGCCGGCGGCTGTTCTTCGATCCGAGGCTCTCGGAGCACGAGCGACGGTCCTGCGCGACCTGCCACCAGCCCGCCCGCGCCTTTACCGATGGCCGGGCCGTCGCGCGGGTGGATCCCGGCAGCGGCAGCGTCCGCAACGTGCCGACGCTGCTCAACGCGGCGCTGCAGCCGTTCCAGTTCGCCGACCAGCGCTCCCGGGCGCTGGAGGACCAGATCGCGGTCGTGCTGGCCAATCCGCGCGAGATGGGGATGCCGCTCGAGCGGCTGGTGCCGCGGTTGCGAGCCGACTCGGGCCTGGCCGACGCGTTCGCGGCGGCCTACGAGGTGCCCCGCGACGACGCCGTCTCGGCCCGGCGGGTGCAGACCGCGGTCGCGGCGTTCGTGCGCTCGCTGGTGGCCGTACGCTCGCGCTTCGACCGCGCGGTCGCCGGGGATACCGCCGCGCTGACGAGCCAGGAGCGGCGCGGCTTCGACCTGTTCATGGGGAAGGCCGCCTGCGGGACCTGCCATTTCGCGCCGACGTTCGGCGGCTCGCTGCCGCCGGCGCTGCTGGAGTCGGAGCCCGAGGTGATCGGGGTGCCGTCTCGTCCGCTCACCGCACGGGCGACGATCGATCCGGATTCGGGCGTGGCGGGCTTCGACCACGTGCCGATCCACCTCCACGCGTTCAAGACTCCGTCGCTCCGCAACGTGGCGCTCACCGCGCCCTACATGCACAACGGCGTGTACCGTACGCTGGATCAGGTCGTGGACTTCTACGACCGGGGCGGCGGGGCCGGCATCGGCATCGAGCTTCCGAACCAGACCCTGTCGCCGGAGCCACTGCACCTGACTCGCCCGGAGAAGCGCGCGCTGGTGGCGTTCATGCGAGCGCTGACGGACACGAACACCGCCTCCCTCCGCTAGGCCAGGTCCGCAGCCGCCCGCCGCACCGCGTCCCACGCCGCGCGGACGTGCTCGCGCTCGGTGGCCCGCTGCCCCACGACGAGCCGGATGGCATAGCGGCCGGCCAGCCGGGTATGGGTGAGGTAGCGCTCGCGCCCCGCGTTCACCGCCGCGAGCAGCCGCGCGTTGAGCGCGTCGAGCTCCGTCTCGGACCGACCCGCCGGTCGCCAGCGAAAGCAGACCAACCCGAACGGCACCGGCGCCATCACCTCGTATGCCGGATCGGCGGCGATCCACCCGGCGAGCTCCCGCGCCAGCGCCACGTGACGCCGGATGATCGCCCGCAGGCCCTCGACGCCGTAGCTCCGGATCACGAACCAGAGCTTGAGCGCCCGGAACCGGCGACCCAGCTGGATGCCCCAGTCACGGAAGTTGACGACCTCGGCATCGTACGCGGTGCGGAGGTACTCTGGGGTGGCCTGGAAGGTCGAGAGCAGCGCCGCCGGGTCGCGCACGAAGTAGGCGGTGCAGTCGAAGTTGGTCAGCAGCCACTTATGCGGGTTGAGGACGATGCTGTCGGCCTCCTCCATCCCGTCGAAGAGCGGACGGAGCTCGGGGACGATCGCCGCCGCGCCGGCGTATGCGGCATCGACGTGCAGCCACGCCCCGTACCGCCGGCACAGCTCGGCGATCGGCCGGAGCGGATCCACGGCGGTCGAGGAGGTCGTGCCCACCGAGGCGACCACGCAGGCGGGGCGGACGCCAGCGGCGCGATCCGCCTCGAGCGCCCGGGCCAGGGCCTCGGGCTGCAGCGCGTAGGCGTCGTCGGTCTCGATGTGCCGCAGCCGCTCGAGTCCGTAACCCGCGAGCTTGACCGCCTTGTCGACCGAGGAGTGCGCCTCGCGGGACGCGTACACTGCGAGGGGCGCGTCGGCGGCATCGAGGCCGTGCGCGCCCGTCCGGCCCTCGGTGGCCCGCTCGCGCGCCGTCAGCAGCGCCACCAGCGTCGCGGTCGACGCCGTGTCCTGGATGACGCCCACGTAGCCCGCCGGCAGCCCGATCATCTGTCGCAGCCAGTCCATGACCACCTGCTCGAGCTCGGTCGCCGCCGGGGAGGTTGCCCACGACATCCCCTGCGCGCCGATCGTGGACGTCAGCATTTCCCCGAGGATGGACGGTGGGCTGTTGTTGCACGGGAAGTAGGCGAACCACCCCGGATGATTCCAGTGCGTCATGCCCGGCACGATCACGCGTCGAAAGTCGTCGAACAGCGCGTCGAACGGCTCTGAGTCGAGCGGCGGAGTTTCGGGGATCCGGCTGCGGATGTCGCCGGGAGCGACGGCGGGCGTGACGGGGAGCGTGCCCACGTCGCGCAGGTAGTCGGCCATCCAGTCGACCAGCGCGTGGGCGTGGCGGCGGAATTCGTCGGGGTGCATCCGCCAAAGCGAACGCCCGCCCGACCGGCCGTCAAGTCGCCGGCATCGCGTGATGCCCGCGGAGGATTAGGTTTGCACGGCTTTGTTCGCCGCACTCCCTTCATCATCGAGGACGCCGGTGCGCCGTGGTCTCGGTTGGATGATCCTGGCCCAGGGCTGTTTTGCGTGGATGAACGTCTGCACCCGGTTCGGTGCCCGCCACCTGCCGTGGGCGGAGATCGCGGCGGTGCGGTTCCTCGTGGGGGCGCTGCTGGCCGTCGCGGTCGCCAGGCTCGGCGCGCGGTCGCTCCGCGTGAGCGATCGCGGCGGAACCTGGCGGCGCAGCATCTTCGGCACGCTGGCCGCGGCCGGCAGCTTCTACGCGCTGGGGTCGAGCCGCGTTGCCGTCGGCGACGCCGCCACGCTGGGCGCGACCACGCCGATCTTCGTCGCCCTGCTCTCCCGGCCGCTCCTGGGCGAGCGGGTAGGGCGGCACGTCGCCCTCGCCGTGGCTCTCGCGTTCGCCGGTGTGGCGGTGCTCGTCCGCCCGTCCTTCGCCATCGCGTGGCCCGTCGCCCTCGTCGCGACCGTGGGCGCCTGCTTCTACGCGCTCGCGATGATCTGGCTCCGTCGCATCGGGCCCGGCGAGTCGCATGAGGCGATCGTGCTCCACTTCTCGCTCGTCGGCCTCGCGACCATGATCGTGCTCGCCATCCCCGCGTGGCGCTGGCCCGACTGGCCAGGAGGCTTGGCCCTGCTCGGCGCCGGCCTCGGCGGCGGCGGCGCCCAGCTCGCCATGACGCGGGCGTACGCGCTCCACCGAGCGGCGCCCGTGAGCGCGATCTCCAACCTCGGCGTGGTGTTCACCTACCTGCTCGCGATTCCCGTCTTCGGCGACCTGCCCGCCCCGTGGCAGCTCGTCGGCGCCGCGCTCGTCATCGGCGCCACCGTCCTCCTCACCGCCGAGCCGGCGCCGACCGAGCGCCCCTGAGCGCTTATCTTCCA
The DNA here is from genome assembly GCA_963697755.1 of uncultured Gemmatimonadales bacterium. Classification (GTDB taxonomy): domain Bacteria; phylum Gemmatimonadota; class Gemmatimonadetes; order Gemmatimonadales; family GWC2-71-9; genus CAVVWJ01. The sequence goes on from CAVOPE010000007.1 coordinate 416,392, forward strand.
CCCATGGGCGTCACCATGATCGGGCCGGGCCTCGGGTACGACCCGGACTTGGCTTGCCGGCATCTCTCCGCGGCCGATCCCCGGCTCGGCCAGCTCATCGCGCGCGCGGGGCCGTTCACCATGCGCCCTCCGCCCACCCAGAGCCTCTTCGCCGCGCTGGTCGAGGCCATCGTCTACCAGCAGCTGTCGGGCGCGGCGGCCGCGACGATTCTCCGTCGTGTCGTGGCGCTCTACCGGCCGCGACGGTTTCCGCGGCCGCTCGACATCCTGGAAACGCCCGCCGAGCGGCTTCGCGCAGCCGGGCTCTCGGCGGCCAAGACGCTCGCCGTGCAGGACCTGGCCGCGAAGACGGTGGACGGCACCGTCCCCTCGATGCTCCGCGTCCGGCGCATGAGCGACGATGAGATCATCGAGCGGCTCACCACGGTTCGCGGCGTGGGACGATGGACGGTGGAGATGCTGCTCTTGTTCCGATTGGGTCGTCCGGATGTGCTGCCCGTCGGGGACCTGGGAGTACGCAAGGGATTCGCGCGCGCGTTCGATCGGCGCGTGCTGACCGATCCGATGGTGCTGAGCCGGCGAGCCGAACGGTGGCGACCCTATCGCTCGGTGGCGAGCTGGTATCTCTGGCGGGCGCTCGACGACTGAGCGACTTCGACGCGAAGGGAGGGAGAGCGATGAGTCAGCCCAGCCAGACGACGGACGCGGTCCACGAGCCGGGACTTCGCACGGTCGAGCTGCTGTGCGAGCGCTTGGGAGAGCTGGGCTTGCCCATCGGACCGGACACCGCGCGGGAGATCCTGCGAGCCGTGCTGGCGGCCGAGGCGCCGCGGATCGAGGCACACGTGCGGGATGCGCTGCAAACCTCGCTCGACACCATTCGCGTCGCCGCTCAGGCCGGCCTCGGCGTGCTCGGCAGCACGACGCCGGTACAGACTCGACCCCTCCCCTCATCCCCGCCGAAGCCGGTGCTCGATCCCCCGCCACGCCGCGCCCCGCCCGGCGGCCCGCCACGGTCGACCCCGACGCCGCGCCCCACCCCCACCCCCACCCGGCGGCCGATCGCCAAGCGCAATCCCGACGAGGACTCCGACGACGATCTCGGGGGGGAGAAGCGACCGGTCATCCGGCGCCCGCGCGGGCGCTGAGACCGGCCGTCGGCTGATCAGAACTCGCGCTTCTTCATTTCCTTGAACAGGCGGCGCGTCTCGGGATCTTCGTCCTGCTGACGCTGGCGCAGCGTGGGATCGAACTGTACGGCGCGGTCGGCCTTGGGGGGGACGATCTTGGCGGCGTTCTTCTTGGCGAGCGCGGCGATGCGCTGGTCTTCCCGCTTGGACATTGAGCCTCTCTCGGACGGGGCGTCTGGGGTAACGCCGAAAACTAGCCGAGGGGCGCGGCCGATGCAGGGGGACGTGGAATCGAGGGTGGACAGCCTGCGGAGCCGGTTCTACCGGTCGGTGTTTCGCGTGCGTGCGTTCGCGGGTCTCGGGTCTGCAGGGCCGCCGCGGAACTCGAAGTGCCTGGGATCCAGCGTCCGCTGGTGGATGCTCAACCCGCGCGCGGCGCGGGCACGCTGGGCCAGGAGCTCGGCGACCTGGCGGGCCGGCAGCCACACGCCGGGGGAGATGTCAGGATAGAGATCGGCGACCAGGGGACGAAGCCGTACCTCACGCTCCCCGCTCTGGTCGCTCATTGGTCATAGGCACGCGTGAGCGCGTCCAGCGGTCGCGCGGCCGTCGATTCACCGCCGCGGAACTCGAAGTGCCTCTCGTCGAGCGGGCGTGGGTACAGCCCCAGGTGATCGGCCGTGCTCGCGTACTCCATCACCCGCTCGGCGAGATCCAAGGCAGGCAGCCAGATCCCCGGCGCCACCTGAGTGTGGAAGTCGGCGAACTCCGGCCGCAGTCTCGCCTCGCGGCGAGTGGTCTGGGGTGCGTCGCTCAAGCTGCCTCCGGTCGTGGCGGGGTTGCGGCTACGCAGCCGCTAATCTGTAAGGCATCGGGCGTCGACGGAAGGGATGCGGAGCGACTCCGTGGGGGAAAGCGGAGGTAGACAGCCCTGCCGGGCGGCATCATAAGTTGCTGCCTTGGAACGTTTTGCGGTTACAATGTTGGATCCTGGTCCCGCCATCCGAAGTCCTCGGACCGGCCCGACAAGATCCCCGGCGAACTCGGCACATGGCGCGATAGAGCCTGAGATGAGGGGAGCGTGAGAGGGAAGTGAGCCCGGCCTCTTAGTGTAGGGCCCAGAGTCCTGCCGCTGCACAGGCGGCTTGCACCCCTACCCTCATTGGTTCGGAGGTCACCATGTGGCTCAGCCTTTCTCGACTCGTGGGAGCCATCTCCCCGCTCCCGATACTCATCGCGTGCGCTTCCGGCGGCGCCACAGCCCGCGATGCGAACGTGATCACCGCCCCGGAGCTCAGCCGTAGCCGGGCCACGAACGCCTACGACGCGATCCGTCAAATCCGCCCCGAATTGCTCCGCATCAGGGACCCCGGCACCCTGGTGTACTTCAAGGCCAATCGGCCAGCGGTAGCCGTAGACAACACCCTCGTCGGGGGCGTCGAGGTGCTGCAAACCATGTCTCTCGACAGCGTCGCCCGGATCGAATACGTCAATGCCTGGAGCGCCGCGAACAGGTACGGATCGACCTTCGCGAACGGAGTCATGCTCGTCGAGACCCAGCCCCGTTCCGAGGCCGAGATCGGCGATCGCCAGAGCGCGTCCCGATGAGATCGGGCAACCAGCAAAGCAATGCGGCAACGAGCGCGATTGGCTCGTTGCCGCAGGGGGCCAAAGTGCTGTGCTTCTGAAGAACTCCCGAGGAGGGACTCGAACCCCCGACCCGGTGATTAACAGTCACCTGCTCTACCAACTGAGCTACTCGGGAAGGCCCTGGCGGTGGGGAGATTAACCGACGGACCCCCCAAACGCAAGCTGCCCAATCGCCCGCGCCGCAATCCCTAAGTCGCTGGCACCGTTAAACCTGCATACTGCTCTCCCGCGTGCCCCCACGGCTCCGTTCAGTCGCCCCGCAGGATGCTGAGCGGGTCCGCTCGGGAGGCCCGCCTCGCCGGCGCGTAGCAGGCCGCGAGCGCGACCGCCGCCAGCGCAAGGGACACGCACACGAAGGTCACCGGATCCCCCGGGCTGACCCCATAGAGCAGGCCCGACAGGAGGCGCGTCGCGGCCACCGCCCCCACGAGCCCCAGGGCGATGCTGACTCCGATCAGCCGCGCACCTTGCAGGACGACCGCGCGGGTGAGTCGGTGAGGCGCCTCTCCCAACGCGATCCGCACGCCGAATTCCCGCTGGCGCTGGCTCACGCTGTAGGAGATCACTCCGTAGATGCCGATCGTCGCGAGGAGCAGCGCCAGCAAGCCGACCGCCTGCATGAGCAGAAGGCTCAGCCGTGGTCCGGCGAGCGCGTCCTCCACGTAGTCCTGCAGGGGCCGGAGATCGGACAGCGGAAGGCTCGGATCCATCGCGGCCACCTCGCGACGGACGGCCGGGACGAGCGACGCCGGATCGCCGGCGGTGCGCACCGCGTAGGACGCCGTCAGCCACGGGGGATACGGGCTGTAGATGGCGGGCAGGCCGTAGCCATCGAGGCCCAGCATGCGGGTGGCTTCGACTACGCCCACGACCGTCGCGTTCATGTTGGGCGTGCCCGTCGGCTCGATCTGGAGTGGCTTCCCGATCGGGCTCTCCTCTCCCCACACACGCCGGGCCAGCCGGTCGTCCACGATGATCGTGCGGTTGGGGCCAAAGGCCTTGTCGTCGGCGGTGAAGGGGCGGCCGGCGAGCAGCCGCGTGCCGAGCGTCGTGAAGTACGTCGGCGAGACCCAGCGCGCTTCAGCGGTAACGCTCTCGAAGTTGCGGGCCGTCTCCTCGTCGTAGGCATACGGCTGCAGGGCGCCGCTGCCGGTGAGCGGGAGCTGATTCGTGCGCGCCGCCGACCTGACGCCTGGGAGGGTCGTGAGACGCCGCTCGAGCTCCTCCCAGAACTGCTTCCGCTTGGCGCCCTCCGGGTACGCGGCGAGCGGCAGGGAGAGCTGGAAAGTGAGCACGCCGGAGGGCTCGAAGCCCGGCCGGACGCGCTGCAGCGCGAGGAAGCTCCGCACCAGCAGGCCTCCGCCGACGAGCAGCACGAGCGAGAGCGCGATCTCGGCCGCGATGAGGGCGTTCCGGATCCGGCCCCGCCGGCCGGCGTTGGCCACGCGGCCGCCGCCGCGCAGCACGTCGCCGCCGCCGGATTCCGCGGCGTGGAGCGCGGGGGCGAGGCCGAACAGCCCCGCCGTCCCGAGGCAGAGGAGCGCCATGAACCCCGCCACGCGCCAGTCCACCCGCACGTCAGCCAGGCGCGGCAGCGTGCTCGGACCCCAGTGCGCGAGTCCCGCGAGCGCGGCGTAGGTGAGCGCGATACCGACGACGCCGGCCAGCGCGGCGAGGATCAAGCTCTCGGTGAGGAGCTGCCGCACGATCCGGCCGCGGTCGGCGCCCATCGCCTGCCGGATGGCCAGCTCGCGCTCGCGCACGGTGGCCCGGGCGAGCAACAGGTTCGCCACGTTGGCGCAGGCGATCAGCACCAGCAGTCCCACGGCGGCCAGCAGGATCATCAGCGTGGGCTCCACGTGCTTCACCACGTCGTGATGCAGCGGGACGGCGCGGATTCGTACCTGCGACATCTTGTGCTCGGGATACGTCGCACGAAACCTGGCCGCCACGCGATTCATCTCGTCCTGCGCCTGCGCCAGCGTGACACCCCGCTTGATCCGCCCGAAGACCGTCAGGGTCGTGAGGTTTCGCGGAGGGAGGTTGCCGCGGTCGATCTGGAGCGGCGTGTAGACGTCGCCCTCCCGGATGGCGTAGACCTCGGGTGGCAGGAACAGACGGAAGTCCCGAGGCAGCACGCCCACCACCGTGTGCGCCACCGCGTCGAGCTGAATCGTCTTCCCGATGATCGCACGATCGCCGCCATACCGGCGCTGCCAGAGCCCGTAGGTGAGGATCACGACCTTGGGTCCCTGCGCCGCTTCCTCCTCCTCGGTGAAGGTGCGTCCGAGGATCGGCTTGACGCCGAGCAGGGGAAGCAGGTTCGCCGAAATGGGCGTGAGCTCCACCCGCTCGGAGGCCACGTCACCGGTCAGCACGCCCGTAGCGCCCACCTCGGAGCCTCCTGTCCCCGCGGCGAATCCCTCGAACAGGGTCGTCTCCCTCTCGTAGTCGAGATAGTCCGTGGCGGAGGTAGCGGGCAACGACTGTGCGCCCTGGCCGAAGTCGTTCCAGATCATGACCAGGCGCTCCGGCTCGCGATACGGCAACGGCCGGAGCAGCACCCCGTTCACGGCGCTGAAGATCGCCGTGGCGGCGCCGAGGCCGGCGCCGAGGGTGAGGACGACGATGAGGGTGAAGGCCGGGGCACCGCGCAATCCGCGCAGGGCATAGGCGACGTCGCGGCGAATGGCATCACGCATGGCGTGGCTCAGCAGGATGGTGGCGGTCCGCGAGCTGAAAATCGGAAGGACGCTGGAGGGGGTACGGGTCCGCGGAGCACACGGTTTCGTGGCTCGTCAGGTACGGCTGACATCCTCGACGGCAAGTATTTGCACTTTGTGCCTTTTCGGCGCATGCTGAGGGAGGTCACGTAACGACGGATGCTTATGGCCGACTGGTCCCGGAGTAGCTGCAAAGTTTGATGTGAGCAAGTGTTCGCTTGACAAACCCGGCTCCGCCGCCGCGACGCTTTGCCACACAAAGTCGACTGGGTTTCGTGCCATAAGTTATTGTGGAAAAAGATGTTACACAGTTGGCGGTACCGTTTCCCCCTCACCTTCTTACCTTCTCTCCATGTCATTGCCGGCCATAGTTGGACACCTCCAGGCCCGCGCCCGGCTGGGCGAGGCGCTCAGGTCCGGCAGGCTCCCGCAGGTGCTCGCCATCTCGGGGCCCGCTGGAGTGGGCAAGCAGCGGCTGGCGCTCTGGCTGGGCCACTTGGCCCTCTGCGAGCGGCGGGAGCTGGAGCCCTGCGGGCGCTGCCGCGCCTGCCGGCTGGTGGAGGGGCTGACTCACGCCGATCTCCACTGGTTCGTCCCGATCCCCCGGCCCAAGGCGGCGGATCCGGACAAGGCGGTGGAAGAGGCTGCTCAGGCGCTCGCCGAGGTGATGGAGGAGCGGCGCGTGAAGCCGCTGTACGGGCAGCCCGACGGCATGGCCAGCCACTCGATGGCCTCGGTTCGGCTGCTGCACCACCAGGCGGCGCTGACCGCAGTGGAAGGCGGCCGGCGGGTCTTCATCTTGGGCGACGCCGAGCGGCTGGTCCCACAGGAGTCGAGTCAGGAGGCGGCCAACGCTCTCCTCAAGCTGTTGGAGGAGCCTCCGGTCGGAGCGCTGTTCATCCTGACCGTGGTGGACCCGCGCCGTCTGCTCCCGACCATCCGGTCGCGCGCGGTGCCGGTGAGGCTCAATCGGCTGACGAACGAGCAGGTGCGCGGATTTCTGAAGCAGCAGCTCGATCCACCGCTCGAGCGCGCAGCGCTCGAGGAGCGGGTCGCGGTGGCGGGCGGGTCCATCGGCGATGCGCTGGGCGCGGGTGAGGAGAGCGGCAAGGCCTACCGCGCCGCGGGGCAGCTGCTGGAGGCGGTGCTGACAGGCACGGCGGCGAGCTACGAGCGCGCCCTGCGGCAGGCGCCGTTCGCTGCCCGGGGCGAGTTCACCGCCATGCTCGACGCGCTGGCGGACACCCTGGGCGAGGCGGCGCGCGGTGCGCTCGGGCAGCCCACCCGGCGCCCGGTGCCCCCGGCGTTGATTCGCCAGGGCGATCCGGCTCCGCTGCTTCGCGCGATGGAGCGCGTCGCGGAGGCCCGTGAGGCGGCGTATGGGAACGTGAACCCCCAGATCCTCCTGGCCGTATTGGGCGAGGAGCTGGCGGAGGTGCTGTGAAGCTGAGTCACCTGGACGAGACGGGTCGGGCCCGGATGGTGGACGTGGGCGGGAAAGCCGAGACCGAGCGGACGGCGGTGGCCGAAGGCGCGGTGCGGATGTCGCACCTGGCCTACGAGCAGGTGGCCGCCCATGCGGTCGCCAAGGGTGACGTGCTGGCGGTGGCGGAAGTAGCCGGGGTCATGGCCGCCAAGCGGACGGGGGAGCTGATCCCCCTGTGCCACCCGCTGGGCCTCGACCAAGTCACCGTGGAGGCCCGGTTGGCCCCCGAACTCCCCGGGGTTCGGGTGACCGCAACGGCCAAGGTGACGGGGCGCACCGGAGTGGAGATGGAGGCGCTCACAGCCGTCAGCGTGGGGTGTCTCACAGTTTACGACATGGTCAAAGCAGTCGATCGGGAGATGGTCATCGAAGGGGTACGGCTGATGAGCAAGACCGGGGGGACCCGGGGAGACTGGCGCCGCTCCGACCCGTAGGACCGGAGGATGCGGCCTTCTCATAGAGCAAGGAGGTTGGCCCAAGTGAAGCGACCGACCGACAAGTACAACGACCCCGGCCCGCGCACGTTGCGGAACCTGCTCGTGCGTGGGGCGCTGCTCCTCGTCATGGCCGTCGTCATCGGCACGCTGGCGGGGTGGACGAAGCGCGTCCGCGCCACGGATACGGCGAAGTCGCCCGATGCGACCTTCGCGGCCCGACGGCTCGGCACGCTCGGGGATCAGCTCTCGGCGGCGCACGGCGAGATGGACCTCCTCCGCATTCAGCTCGATCGCGCCGACGCCATCATGGCGGGCTCGACCAAGTATCAGATCCCGGCCGACCTGGCGGCGTCGATCTACGACATCGCCCTGAGCGAGGGCATCGACCCGGCGCTCGGGTTCCAGCTGGTGAAGATCGAGAGCAACTTCAAGGCGACCGCCCGGAGCAAGATGGGCGCGATCGGCTACACCCAGTTGCAGGTGGCGACCGCCCGCTTCTATGAGCCGGGCGTCACCGAGAAGGCGCTGATGACGGATCGGCGAGCTGAACCTGCGGGTGGGCTTCCGCTTCCTGAACGACCTGATGGACAAGTTCGATCGCGACACCCACCTCGCGCTGCTCGCCTACAATCGCGGGCCGGCCAAGGTGGCCGACATCCTGGCGCAGGGCGGCGATCCGACGAACGGGTACCCGGCCGCGGTGCTGGATGGGTATAAGGCGCCGAGCTCATCGACGGGGTGGCGTTAAAGCATCTGAGAGGGGATCGAGCGGGACGCTGCACGTTGTCGCAAGCGAGGGATCTACCCGGCGGGCATCGAGCCCGTTGCGGTAGGTCCCTCGCTGCGCTCAGCCCGGAATCCGCAGCGTGACCCCCGCTTTCAGGGCCTCGTTCGCGGAGAGATGATTGGCGTCGAGCAGCGCCTGTACCGAGACGCCGTATCGCTTCGCCAGCGCCCCCAGCGTCTCTCCCCGCCGTACGGTGTGCACCCGCTCGCCCGACGCGGCCATGGTCGACGACACCGCCGCTGGAGCCCGGGAACGACGGCCGGCTGGCGGGACCACGCGCAGGCGCTGGCCGGCCCGGATCGACTGGCTCGAGCCCAGCGCGTTCCACGCCTGGATCTGGCGCACGGTCACGCCGTACTCCCGGGCCAGCCCGGACAGTGTCTCGCCCCTCCGCACGCGGTGAAAGCCGCTGGGGCTGCTCGATGCCGGCTCGACCGGGTCGGCGACGCGGCGCGCCACCGACGTGGACAGAGCGCCGCCCGTGGGGACGATGACCCGCATGCCCGGCCGCAGCGCCCGCCCGCGGATCCGGGGGTTCGCCTCGACCACGAGCCGCGTGCTCACGTGATAGCGATGGGCGATGCCGCTCAGCGTCTCCCCGCGGGCGACCGTGTGTTCGAGGAACGTGATGCGCCGCGACGGAGGCAGCTCGGCATACGCGGCCACGGTGGCCGGCCCGCGTCCCGAGGGCACCCGCACGACCGACGAGACGCCCGGCGGCGTCGCGAGCCGCAGGTATTGCGGATTGAGCTCGCGGATCGCGGCCACGGTGGTGTCCGCCAGGCGGGCGATGACGTCGAGCCCGGTCATCGTCGGCACGATGATCGAGTCGTAGGTCGGGAGCTCGACGGACTCGATCGTGAAGCCGTAGCGCGCGGGCTCCTTCGCGATGCGCGCCGCGGCGATCAGCTTGGGGACGTAGTCCTTGGTCTCGCGGCGGAGGAACCTGGTGTCGTACAGCCGGAAGAACGTCGCGTCGGAGTTGAGCGAGTCGGCCTCCTCGTCGTCCGGGAGCCGGCGCACGCCGCGTGACACCTTCCCCGCGCCGGCGTTGTAGGCCGCGGCGGCGAGGTACAGCGAGCCGAACCGGGCGTTGAGGCTCTTGAGGTGGCGGGCCGCGGCCTGGGTAGCGCGGTAGGGATCGCGGCGCTCGTCCACCCACGAATCCACCCGCAACCCATACCCCTGGGCCGTGCGCTTCATGAACTGCCACATGCCGACTGCCTTGGCGCGACTGGTGGCCGAATTGGAGAAGCCGCTCTCGATCAGCGCGAGGTAGACCAGGTCGCCGGGAAGGCCCTGCTCCTGCAGCCGCGCGCGGATCATCCCCTCGTAGCGCGGCAGGCGCGTGAGCCAGACGCCCATGCGCTCGCGGCCTTTGCCCTGGAAGAAGTCGAGGTAGTACTGGACGCGCTTGTGACCGGTGTAGGTGTCGACGTCGATGTCCCAGCTGACCGGTGTCGGCGTGAGCGACTCGTCGGCCTCGTCGTCCGCGGGCCGCGCTTCGTCGAGCTCCTCGAGCACCGCTTCGTCGGCCGCGCTGTCGGCGGCGAGGCGGACCTCGGCGGCCAGCTCCTCGGGCGGCACGAGCGTGTCGAGCGCGGGCGCGGGCGGGAGCAGCAGTGCGTCGGTGAGTGAAGGCGCCGGCTCGACCGGCAGCTCGGGCGCGCGCGGAGCCGGGGGCAGCTTGGCCTCGGGCGCGGGCGCGACCGGACCCGCCGGGCGATGGTGCCCGCCGCAGCCCACCAGCACGAGCGCGATCAGCAGGAGTAGGAGTCGGCCCATCACGTTTCTCCGGAAGCGCGGAGAGGAGAATGGTACGCCCGACCGGGAGCGGCACACGAGCCGGTTCGGGGGCCATTCGGGGAGGCAAACCGCGGGAGCCGACGCGAACTGAGGCAAGATCCGGCGGAGCCGGATGCCTTAACGCATAAAGAGGCGGTTGCCGAGCATGCGATTGGTGGCATTCAGCACGGCGAGTGCCGCGCCGCGGGCCGTGTCGTTCTCGGTGAGATAGGACCCCACGACCCGGTGGGCCCGTCCTTCGGCTTGTACGGCCAGTGAGACGATGACGACGGTTGCATCGAAGGCGCGCACAGCCTTGACGCCCAGCAGCTCGAAGGTCATGTCCCCGTGGACCGCATCCGTCAGCGCGTCGACGCAGGCCTGGGCCGCGCAGCGCAGCTCACCGGCCTGGGAGCACAGACCCTCGTTTTCCCCCGCGAACTGCTCCGATTCCTTCCAGGTCAGCCCCACCCGCGCCCGGCACCGGCCGTTCGGCAGGCGGTCCAGCACGAACTCGGCGAAGCGCAGCCGTTCGTTGAGCGGGCTTGGTGAGGACATGCGGGTCCCTGGGGGCAAAGGCCATGCCAGTCAACATCATGCGGACTCGAAGCGCACCTCCAGCTGATTGCCATGCTCGACCGCCGGACGGACCACGTCCACCTCCAGTTGGGGCCGGCCATCAGGATCGAGGTCGACGCCAACGACGAGCAGATGGCCATCGCCCATCTCGACGCGGAGCTGGCGCCGGTCCGACCGCATGACGGCGCCGATCACACTGCGATCGCGGAGCGCGGCCAGCGTTTCGGCGATGCGACGAAGGTCCTGCAGCGAGACCGGACGGACGGGAGGTCGGTTCACTGGAGTTGCTCCGCGAGAAGGGCGGTGAGCGCGTCGTCCGGAATCCTCTCGGCCTGCGCGAACAGCGCGGCCTTGGAGGAGGACGACAAGGGATAGGTCGCCCAGATGGACCGCTGTCCCTGCTCCGCCGAACGGAACGCGAAGACCAGAATCCAGTTCGGCGAGTTCGCGCGACGTTCGGCCGCCAGCGAGACATTCCACCGGCGGTCGTCGTGCTCGACGACTCTCCAGACCATCCACGAACTCCAGGAGCGTGGGAACGAGTCGGCCAATATGGGCCGCGCCCGGGAATCAGGTCAAGAGTCCTTCGGCGCGCGCGTCCGCCGCAGTATCCACATCCCGCAGCGTCGGCAGCTCGCGCCAGGCAACGCCGGCGCGCGTCAGTCGAGCGCGGGTCTCCGCGAGGACTGCGGGGGTGCTCCACGGGATGGCGGTGAACACGGGCGGCAGCGGCGTGCGCCCGCCGATCAGATAGTAGCCCCCGTCCTCGCTCGGTCCCAGCACGATCTCGTCTCGCGCGACGAAGGTGACGGCATCGCGCAGCAGCGCGGCATCCAGCCGTGGACAGTCGGCGCCGATGGCCATCCAGCCGCAGCCCCGATCGACCGCACGTTCGGCCGCCGCCAGCCGCGCGCCGAGATCCCCCGAGGACTGCGGCCGAAGATCCCACTCGTCTCCGAGCCAGGCGCGCATCTCGATGCCCGCGTCCGCCGGCGTGAACCAGATGGTCGGATCGAGGCCCGCTTCGCGCGCCATGGCGAGCGTGCGGCTCGCCATGACCCGGTAGAGCCGGAGCGCGTGCCGCGGGCCGACCTCCGCGGCGAGCCGCGTCTTCACCGTGCCGAGCCGGGGGGCCTTGAGGAAGACCGCGAGGGCCGGCGTCATCGGGCCCCGGGCTCCGGCCGATACCACCGCGCCAGCCGGTCCGGCGCCACGCCCACGAGGAACAGCGCGAGCAGCGTCAGGTTCCGCAGCGTGCCCCGAACCTGTCCCTCCCGCTGCCATCGCCGCGCGTCGGTCAGGATCGGCGCGGTCAACCGCGCCAGGCGGGCGCGCCGGCCGATGCGGCGGACCATCACCACGTCCTCCATGATGCGGGTCTCCGGGTAGCCGCCGACGGCCTCGTACAAGGCGCGGCGTACCAGCAGCCCCTGGTCGCCGTACGCGAGCCCGGTGAGCCGCCACCGGAGCGCCGCCGCACGCTCGACCAGGCGGAGCCACGGTCCCCGCCCATCGATCGCGAGCGGCCATGCCGCCGCCTCCACCTCCGGCCGCTCGAGCACCGCCTCGGCCGCGCGGAGTGCCGCGGGTGTGAGCCGCGCATCCGCGTGGAGCACGAGCACCCAGTCGCCCGAGCCGGCCGCCACGCCGGCGGCGAGCTGGCGACCGCGCCCGCGCGGCGCGTGGACGACGCGCGCGCCGCGGGCGGCCGCCAGCTCGGGCGTGCCGTCGGACGAGCCGCCATCCGCGATGATGATGTCGTGGGGAACGGTGAGCGCCGAGAGGTCCTGCAGCAACCGCGGAAGACGACGCGCCTCGTCGAGCGTCGGGATGACGATCGACAGGCGCGTGGTCAGCTCCGGACGAGCGCCTGGAAGCGGGCCCTGAGGTCTCGGGTCACGGGACCCGACTTGCCGGCGCCGATCAGCCGGCCATCCACCTGCCGGATGCCGACCAGCTCGGCGGCGGTGCCGGTGAAGAAGGCCTCGTCCGCGGTGTACACGTCGTAGCGGTTGAGCATCGTCTCGCGCACCTCGTAGCCGGCCTCGCGGGCGAGATCCATCACCACGTCGCGCGTGACCCCCTTGAGGATGCCGGCGTAGACCGGTGGGGTCGAGACGATGCCGTGCTTCACGACGAAGAGGTTCTGGCCCGACCCCTCGGCCACGCTGCCGGCGCTGTCCAGCATCAGCACCTCGTCCGCACCGGCCTGCACCCCTTCGATCTTGGCCAGGATGTGCGCCATGTAGTTGAGCGACTTCACCCGAGGCGAGAGCGACTCGCGCTGCGGGATCGGCGTGCCGGCCGTGACCACCGTGAGGCCGGTCTCGTACACTTCCTCAGGCCAGAGCTTGATCGTGTCCACGATGATGATGACGGACGGCCGCGGGCACTTCCGCGGGTCGAGGCCGAGGTCGCCGACGCCGCGGGTCACGATGTGCCGGATGTAGCCCTCAGTGATACCCGAGCGGCGCACCGCCTCCTCGGTCACCGTCGCCATCTCCTCGCGCGGCATCGGGATGGTCATCCAGATGGCGTGCGCCGAGTCGTACAGCCGCTCCAAGTGCTCGGCCAGACGGAAAATCTTCCCGCCGTAGATCCGGACGCCCTCGAAGACGCCGTCGCCGTAGAGGAGGCCGTGATCGTATACCGAGACGGTCGCGGTGTCGCGGTCGTACCACTTGCCGTCGAGCCAGATGGTGGGCACACCCGCCCCCGAGGCTGAGGCCTGCCTGGCAGGCTGAAGGGTCGCGCTCATGTCGAGAATGTAATCACGCGACGGCCCCGCCGCAGCTTGACCCCGCCCCCGCCGTGCACCCGAAGCAGTGCGGCCCCACCGCGATGGCGCGACGAGCCAACGCGGCCGGGTCGAAGCCCCGGATATCGCGCGGAAGCTCTTCGCGCACCGGCAGATCGAGCATCTGGTTGAAGTCGCAGTCGTACAGGGTGCCGTCCCAGCCGACCGAGAGCGTGGTCCGGCACATGACGCCCGACGCGGCCCCCGGATTGAAGCGCCCGGCCAGCTTTTCCATGTACGCGTCCGTCTGCCCTTTGTCCTCCAGGTGCTCGAGAAAGCGGCTGATCGGCATGTTGGTGATGGTGAACAGCCGGTCGAACACGATCCCGTACCGGCGCTCGAGCTCGCGCTTCCAGTCCCGCTCGGCCGCGCGCTGGTCCGGCGGCAGGAACGCTCCGACGGGGTTGGTCACGAGATTGAGCGTGAGGCCGCGTGCCGGGAACGCCGTAGCCCAGGGCGTTGAGCTCGTGCAGGGCCTCGATCGACTCCTCGAACACGCCCTCGCCGCGCTGGGCGTCGGTCTGGCGTCCCTGGTAGTACGGCAGCGACGCGATGACCTCGACCCGGTGGCGGGCGAGGAACGGGGCGATCCAGCGGTAGTTGGGCAGCCGGGTGATGGTGAGGTTGCAGCGGTCGATCACCCGGCGGCCCAGCGCGGTGGCCGTCTCGACGATGCGGCGGAACGCCGGGTGCAGCTCGGGCGCGCCCCCGGTGACGTCGAGCGTCGGGATCCCGGACTGGGCGAGCACGCGGAGACAGGCGTTCACCACATCCTCCGCCATGCATCTCGGTGCGGTCGGGGCCGGCGTCCACGTGGCAGTGGCGGCAGGTCTGGTTGCACTTCCGTCCGACGTTGATCTGCAGCACCTCGATCCCGGTCGCGGCAAGCGGGGAAAGGCCGGCGGCCGCGAGCGACGCCTCGAAGCTCCGCGCCAGAGGCACTTCCGCCAGCCGGCGTCGCTGCGCCGCGGCGGGAGCCAGCGGGTGGCGCTGCTTCTGGAGCGTCGGGAGCACGCGCATCTACATGCCGAGCCGCTCGAGATGGTTCCGCATCTGCACCCCGTGGACGAGGGAGGCTCCCCCGCGGATCGCGGCGGCGACGTGGACCGCCTCGGTCATCTGCTCCTCGTTGCTGCCGTGCTCGAGCGCGGCGGTGGAGTAGGCGTCGATGCAGTACGGACACTGCACGGCGTGGCTCACCGCCAACGCGATCAGCGCCTTCTCCCGCGCCGACAGCGCGCCCTCCGCGAACACGGCGCCGTACCAGGCGTTGAACTTGTCCCAAAGCTCGGGGGCGCCCTTCCCCATCTCGGCGAAGCGCGCGAGGTCGGAGGCGTGATAGTAGTGGCTGTCATCCATGGGGTTCGGGCACCAGGCGCGAGGAGTCGCGGTGAGGCGGGACGAGTGGGCAGCAGGTCGATCAGTCAAACATGGCGTGGGGCCCTGATCGGGGAAAGATGTCGAGGGCGGGAGGCTGGCGCCGCCGGGACGAATGAGGCGGTCGGTGACGGCCGCTACGGCGGGCAGCGTCCCGCTGCGCAGATTGATCAGAGTCCCAGCGCCCGCGTGGGCGCGTACATCGGACCCACTCCAAGCGTCAGAGGTCAGCATGGCGAGCAAGAAGCGCCCGAAGGGCACGACGGCGTCGAAGCGGAAGGCCGACCACCCGGAAGTCGACAACCAAACGGAAACCGCCGCGGCGAGCTGCGAAGAAGGGGACGGCGAAGCGGGGGACGGCGAAGCGGGCGACGGCCAAGCGGGCGAGCGCCAAGAAGGCCACCGCGAAGAACGCCGCTGCCAAGCGTGCGACCGGCAGGAAGTCCGGAAGGAAGTCGGCCGCCAAGTCCGTGGCCCGCCAAGGGCGCGCCGTCGCCAAGGCGGTCAAGACGAAGGCGCAGCAGGGGCTGGAGGTGGCGAAGGAGGGGCTGGACCGCCTCAAGGCGACCACCACCAACCTGGTGGAAGAGGTCAAGGAGCGCATCGCTGGGGTCGAGGGTGAGCGCGTTCCACCGCCCCCGCCGCCACCCGACGAGCCGTTCGCGTACGACACCCGCTGAGCGAACGGGGCAGGCGGCGACGGCAACCACGAGGAGCACCGCGGCAGGCGCGCGCATGGGAACAGCTTGAGGCACCGACGTTGCCTGCGCGTGACCCGGTGCCGCCGGCCCGTGACGCGACTCACGGCACGCGAGCCCGCCGGCCGGTACCCCTGAACGATGCCGGCGACTACCCCGAGGTCAGCGACCAGGCGGCGCATCTTGAGCGCGGCGGTCAGTCTCCTGTTGTTCGGTGGGGCCGTCTACGTGCTGCACACCGAGCTGCGCGACCACCCGGTGCACGAGATCCTGGCCGAGCTGAGGAGCTTCCCACCGCATCGCCTGTGGCTGTCGCTCGCCGCCACCGTGCTGGGATATCTCGCGCTCGCCGGCTACGACGCGGTGTCACTCACCACGCTCGGGCGTCGACTGCCCTTCCGCCGGGTCGCCTATGCGGCGTTTCTCGGCTATGCCTTCGCCAACTCGCTGCCGCTCTCGGTCGTGACCGGTGCGGCGGTGCGGTATCGGCTCTACTCGCAGTGGGGAATCGAGCGGGGCGACGCGGCGCGCGTCGTCACGCTCAATACGGTGACGTACGTGGTGGGCCTGCTGGCGTCGGCCGGACTGGCGTTCGCCCTGCAGCCGGTGCTCCTCCCCGGCTTTCTGCGCCTGCCGCTGCACACGGCGCGCCCCCTCGGCTTCGCCTGCCTGGCGGTCGTCGCGGGCTATCTGCTCTGGAGCAGCCGCCCGGGCCGCGACCTCAGGATCTGGCGATGGGAGCTTCCGCGGCCGACGCTGCGGCGGGCGGTCGCGCAGATCGGCGTGTCGGCCGGGGACTGGGTGCTCTCCGGTGCGGCGCTCTACGTCCTGCTGCCGCACCGGGTGCCGTTCCACGTGTTCTTCGCGGTGTTCCTGCTGGGACAGATCGCCGGGCTCGTGGCACAGGTACCCGCCGGCCTCGGCGTGTTCGAGGCGGTCATGCTGTGGGGCCTCACGCCAGCCCTTACGACACCGGCGATCCTCGTCGGACTGGTAGGGTACCGGGTGCTCTACTTCTTCCTGCCCCTCGCGCTGGCGGCCGCGGTGTGGGCCGCGCGCGAGGGGCGCCAGTGGTATCGGAGGCGCCGCGCCGCAGCCATGCAGCAGGCGTCGGCGTGAGGGCCTCGCGAGGGCCTTACCACACTCGGACCCGATCCGCCGGTGTCAGATACAGGTCCTGACCCCGGCTTCACATTGAAGGCCTGGTACCAGGCGTCGATGTTGCGGACCGTGAACGCGCGGTACTGGTTGGGCGCGTGGCCGTCGGTCACGATCCGGTTGCGCAGCGCGGGCTCTCGAAACTTGCCCCGCCAGCTCTGCGCGAAGCTCACGAAGAACTGCTGATCGCCGGTGAAGCCTTGCACCGCGGGCGCCGGCTTGCCGCCCAGCGACCGATGGTACGCGTCGTAGGCCGCCGCGAGGCCGGCCAGATCGGCGATGTTCTCGCCCAGTGTCTGCTTGCCCTTCACATGCAGGTCCGGGAATGGTTTATAGGCATCGTACTGGGCCACGAGCTGGGCCGAGGACGCCTCGAAATGCTTGAAGTCCGCGGGGGTCCACCAGTTGTGCAGCCGGCCCTTGGCATCGAACAGCGCGCCCTGGTTGTCGAAGCTGTGGCTCACCTCGTGGCCGATGATCGCCCCCATCGCGCCGTAGTCCATGGCCAGCGGCCGCTTGGGATCGAAGTAGGGCGGCTGGAGGATCGCGGCCGGGAAGTTCATCGCGTTCATGGCGGGCAGGTTCACCGCGTTCACCGTCTGCGGCGTCATCACCCACTCCGACCGGTCCACCGGCTTGCCCAGCCGGGCCAGGCTCTGCCGCCGCTGGAAGAGCTGGGCGCGCTCGGCGTTGCCGAAGGCGTCGCCGGCCTTCACGTCGAGTCCCGCGTAGTCGGGCCATTTGTCGGGATAGCCGACGCCCACCTTGAGCACGGCGAGCTTGGCCTTGGCCTGCGCCTTGGTGGCCGGCGCCATCCACTCGAGCTGGTCGATCCGGGTCGCGGAATGCCGCGATGAGGTTGGCGACCATCGCCTGCGCCCGCGCCTTCTCCGCCGGCGGGAAGTAGCGCTTCGCGTAGAGCCGGCCGACGGCGAAGCCGAGCGCGTCGTTGGTGGCGCCGACCGCGCGCTTCCATCGGTCGCGCGGCTTCTTGGCGCCCGTCAGCACCGGGCCGTAGAACCCGAACGACTCGTTGTAGAAGCTGCTGGGCAGCACCGCCACCCGCGACTGGATGGCGTGGAACGTCAGATAGTCCTTCCAGGTCTCGAGCGGCTCGCTCGCCACGAGGGCGGCGATGCCGGTGACCGCGCTGGGTTGCCACACGACGAATCGGGCGGGCTGCCCGAGGCCGGCGGCGGCGAAATAGGTCTCCCAATCGAGGCCCGGCGCCTTGGCGCCGAAGTCCGCCCTCGACCAGTGGTTGTTCGCCTTGGCCACGTCGCCCGTCGCCTCGCGGCTCCAGATGCGCCGTCGCGATCCTGGTCTCGAGCCGCATGATCGCGTCGGCCTTGGCGTCGGCGCTCGGCTCACCTTGGCCAGGCCGAGCATCGCCGCCACGTGCCGCTGATACTTGCCGCGGATCGTCGCCATCGTCGACGACGAGTCGAGGTAGTAGTCCCGGTCGGGCATGCCGAGCCCGCCCTGGAGCAGGAAGGGCGAATACTGCGAAGGATCGTCGAGGTCCTGCGCCACCCAGAGCCCCAACAGGTTCTCGGTGTAGACCTTGGTGTTGTTCAGGACGTCCACGTCGGCGCGGAGCGTGGACCCGAGCATGTTCGCCAGACCCTTCCGGTCCTGGATCGCGGCGATGGAATCGAGTGTCGGCTGGAGCGGCCGGAGCCCGGCCGCGTCGATGGCCGTCGTGTCCATGAAGCCGGCGTAGAAGGCGCCGATCTTCTGCGAGTCCGACCCGGGTGCGGCGGGAGCCTTGGCGGCTTCCTGGATGAGGTCGGCGACGCGGCGATCGGTGAGGTCGGTGAGGATGACGCCGGCGCTGTAGGCGCTGCGATCGGCGGGGATCTCGGTGGTCTCGAGCCAGGTACCGTTGGCGTACTTGAAGAAGTCGTCCCCCGGCTTGACCGCTCGGTCCATCCCGGCGACGTCCACGCCCGGCGACGGCGGCGTGACGGCCGTTTCGGCGGGTGAGGTCTGGGCGACGGTGGGGCGGAGCGGAAGGGCGGTCAGGACGCCGGCAAGCAGCAGATAGGAACACGAGCGCAGGCAATTCATGCTATCCTCAGGTGATGTCGTCGAGGGCCAAACATAAGCGGGTGGAGGGGCAAAACGAGGCCATCGGCCATACCCGCGCGGCGAGCGGCGGCAGGGTCCGCGCGCCGCAGCCCGACCCGGCTCAGATCCCTTGCACATCCGGAGCCGGGGCCCGAGTATTGAGTATCGGCGGAATTCACCGCCGACAGGATGCCTGCCTATGCGGTTCCACACCCGCTCTATGATGTGGCACGGGGAAGCCTTCCAGTTCCAGCAGCTGCCGGCCGATCGCGCCGGCGACGGGATTCAATGGGCCGTCCGTCGCTACGGCGAATTCATCGGTACCATGCCCTGTTCCTCGCAGGTCACGACCAAGGACTTCGACCTCCGGTGCGAGCGGTGGCTGCAGGACCTGTTGGAGCGGACCACACCCGTCTGACCGCGAGCTCCTCGACATGTGGATAGGACGTCGGGAAGCCCGACTTCGGAGGGAGTACGGCGCGCTCTACATCGGGGTGCCGGTGGACGAGTGGCGTCCGATCGGGGAGCTGCTCGACTGCGTGATCGCCGCGCGGCTTCGCAGCGGCCGGCGGTCCGGCGAGCTGCTCAGCGGCCGCCAGCTGGACGATCGGCACTTCGAGTTCCGCGGCGGCGAGGATCGCCGGCCCGGCAACGTCCGCAACCGCACGCGCGTGAGCGACGTCCAGCAGCACCGGATGTGATCGCGCGGCACTGCCTTCCCCGGCCCACCCGCCCCCGGTTCTCGGCTCTCCCGTTGCTCCCCTCCGTCATCTGACCCGATGCAACGAATGCTTATCGACCCTGTAACCGGTCGCCTGCGACTCTTGCCGAGTGCGCCGGGTCGGGTCAGAGTTGAGCTCCATGCTCACCCTGCCGGGTCTCACGATTCCCTCGGACCGCGCACTCCGCGCGGCGGTGCGGCGAATCATCGGTATGCCCGGGGCGATCGTCATGATCGGCCCGGTGGTGAACCGCTCGGCTGCCTTGGTCGCGCTCTTGGATCACCCGCGCGACCTGTATCTTTGCCATGATTTCGGACCGGACGGCGAATCCTATCTGACGCCGATGCGGGCCGGGACGCGCTGGCGGCGCGGCTCGCCCATGGCGCTGGGCGATGCGCTTCGGGCGACCGGGTATCCGATGAGCCGGATCTACTGGTCGCGGGAGCCAGTGGAGCCGAGCCAGCCCGTGGCGCTGGTCGTCTCGGGCCGACGCCTCACGATGCCTCTCCCCGCGCGCTCCCACGCCACCGCCCCGTTTCTCCCCACCGCAGTCAGCCTCGATCGCACGTAGGGCCGGCCTAGCCGCCGGCGAACCAGCGCCGCAGATTCCTGACGACTGACCTGCTGGATCAAAGTGCGGGGAGGCGGTGCATGCATCCTGTCCTTGCCATCGATTGGCGTGAAGTCTTCGTCCCCTCGATGAGCCTGCTCGAGCTCGTCTTGCGCGGCTCCATCCTCTATCTGACCATCCTGGCGCTGCTGCGCATCCTTCGCCGAGAGGCGGGGGCCATGAGCACGGCGGACCTGCTCGTCATCGTTCTGGTAGCTGATGCCGCCCAGAACGCGATGGCGGCCGAGTACAAGTCGATCACCGAGGGTATCGTGCTGGTCGCGACCATCTTCGCCTGGAACTATGCGCTCGACTGGCTGGGGTATCGCTACCGGTGGGTCTATCGCCTCCTCCATCCCGCACCCCTGCTGCTGGTCAAGGACGGCCGGGTGCAGCGGCGCAACCTCCGGTCGGAGTTGCTCACGCTCGACGACCTCCTGGAGCAGCTGCGCGAGCAGGGGATCGATGATGTCGGCCAGGTCAAGCGGTGCTATCTCGAGGCGGACGGTCACCTGAGCGTCATCAGGCAGGAGCCCGGCGAGGCGCCTCCTCGCCGAAAGGAGAGCGCGGCGATCGGCTGAAATTACGAGGATCGGGCGCGGCACCCGAAGACTCAGCCCCAAGCGGGGACGAGCGGGTGGGGACAGTCTCCGGCGCTCGCGCACGCGAACGCCCGGGGTAGTTTTCCCCGGGCTCCGTGTCTGCTCTCGATCTACGGCTGCGCGAGGGGCCGCCGAACCTGCTGCTTCGCCTCGTCGGCCACCCGGCCGGCCGATTCCTTCACCTGCTCCTTGACCGCGCCTGCCGCGTCCCGGAGCGAGTCCTGGACCCGCGGCGCGACCGCGGCGACTTCCTCCTGCACCGTCTCCTTCACGTCACGCCCCGCGTCGACCGCCACTTCCTTCACCCGCTCGGCGACGTCCTGCGCGCGGGCCGCCAGCCGGTCACGCGTCGGACCCATGGCCCGCCGCTCGGGGTCGCTCTCGGGGAGAAGCATGCCGAGCGCCAGCCCGATCACGGCAGCGCCGGCGGCCACGACGAGCGGGTTTTCTCCGATCATCCGCTCGAGCCCGCCCTGCGCCTCGCGGGCCCGATCCCGAGCGGAGGTCCCGAGCTCGCTCGCCCGCTCCTGCGCGCGCTCGGTCAGCTCGCCGAATCGCTCGCCCGCGTGCGACGCCTTCTCGCCCATGGTTTCCCGCAGCGTATCGGCGCGATCGACCAGGCGCCGGCCGAGGCTGGGATGGCCGTTGGGCTCGCGCCGCTCGGGGCCGGTATAGGCGAATCGGGCCATGCGGTCACCGGACACCTCGCTTCGGTTACCTCTCCGCATGGAAAAGAGCCAAAGGGCGCCCAAGGTCACGGTCGCCACGGGGAGGGGGTTTTCGGTGATGAAGTCGAGGACCTGGCTGCCGGTCTCCCGCGCCTGATCGCCCACGTTGGACACCACATCCTGCGCCTTCTCGGAGATCGCGTCCTTCGCCTGGCGCTTGAGATTTTCGGGACTGAGCCGGTCGCCCAGCTCATCGATGTTGCTGCTCATCCGCTCGCGGGTGCGCTCGATGTTCCGCTCGATCTCCGCGGGCGAGGGACCCTTCGTCACGTCGTCGTTCATGGCCGCTGCTCCTTCGCCCACTGGATGTCGTCCTTGATGGATTCCACGGTCCGCCGAGGCGTGGGGTCGGTCCGCTTCAAATTGGTCACACCCTTCCGAACCATCACCCCGCCGGCAAGGCCGAATGCCGCGCCTACGATCAGCGCCGCGAGCCATGGAGTGAGGCCGACGGGATCGATCAGGAGCAGGATGAGGGCGGCCGTCAGGGCCAGCCCCCCGATGAGTGCCACGACCCCACCGGTCGCCAGGGCGACCAGATCCGTCGTGACCTTCAACATCTTCTGCTGCATCTCCGTCTTGGCGAGCTGGGCTTCCTGCCGCACCAGCATCGCGATGTCCTGCGAGAGCTCGCCGAACAGCTCCCCAATGGAGCGCTCCTCGGCGGTTCGCTGGTTAAGCTGCGCCATACTGGCCTCCCCGACCCTGGCCGCTCTTGAGGAAGCGTGCACCGAGCACGCCAATGGCGAGCGCGACGCCCACGGCCACGGCCGGCTGACGCCGGGCGAAGTCCTCCGCGTCCCGGCGGAAGTCGCCCAGGTTGCGATCGCGCAGATAGGAGGAAAGGCGCTCGACCTGGTCGGCCAGGTTATCGGTCAGGTCCGCCACCCGGTCCCGGTTGTCAGCGCGCAGCCGCTCGCTGGTGCCGCGGACCGCGCTCGCGATTCCGCCGATGCTGTCGGCCGCCTGATTTCGACTCTGGTTGAGGCTGGATCCCGCGCTGTCCCGCGCTTGCCGGAACGACTGCTTGGCCTGATCCACCACCTGGTCCTTCATGTCACGGATCTGGGCGCGGGGGCTCGCGGTGCCAGTCTGGCCCCCGGTGTCCGTCGTATCGGGGGGGACGCTGGCGTCCCGGTCATTGGTCATGGTGTCGTTGGGCATAGTCATTAGAGTTGCTCCTCCGCCGCAGGACGCGTGCGTCGTTCGCGGATCGTGAGTCAGGTCGGAAACGGCCCTTAGGATGGGCTGTATGGCGCGTCGCCGCAGTGTGCCTGGTCACCGGATCGGGATCTTCGGTGCGCTGCAGTGACGCTGCGTGTTTCGTGCGTGCCGATATTTGTACGCCACCGTACAGTCACCGCCGGCCGTCCAAGAAACGCGCCCGGTCCACCACGGGCGGCGTGGGGTTATCGGCCCGTGGTCGAGCTGTCGACGCCCCGGTTCACCGTGTCGCCCTTCGAGGTCACCGGTTGACCCTGATCCGGACGGGTCTTCTCCGTACCTGGGCCGAGGGTCGATCGCCCGCTCGAATCGGTCACGCCGGATTCGGTCTGGTTGTTATCGGCAGAGTCGCTCATAGCAGAGTCGCTCATATCGGCCGGTTGGTTGTGGTTCGTAGAGTCGCTGATACCTGCCGACGCGTTGTTCGCGCAGTCGCTGATTCCGGCCGCGGTGGTGTCGCGAGCCGCGCCCATCTCAGCGTCGGAGGATTTGTTCCGCGCGCAGGCCACTCCCGCCAGGAGCAGAGGCACCATGGTAGAACGCGTTAAGTATGAGACCCGGTGGGTTTTCCACCACAGCCTTTTAGCTTAGCACTCAAGAGGTGCGACTGTTGTGACCAATGGCCCCTGTCGAGAGTCCGCTCCGCGGCCGTGTTGACGAGGGTGTCATGCGGACGCGGCGCGCCCAAGGACAGGACGGCTCAGGCGTATGAATCGACCGGGCGGGAATTCCTGTGATACCGTACCGGCGGGCTTACTCGGCCTTGACGGGCGGGCGGTCGAGCACGCGACGCACCGCGTCCAGGAGCTCCGACCCACTGAAGGGCTCCTGCAGCGTGGGCACGCCCCTGGTATGGCCCTCCTGCGGGAGCGGACGCCCCAGGTGCAGGATCGCCAGCTCCGGCTTGACCGCGCGCACGCGGGCGATGAGCTCGGGCGCGTCGAGGTTCGTGATGCGGGTGTTGGTGATGAGGAGATCGAGCCGAGCGATCACCTGCGTCAGCTCACAGGCGGCAAGCCCATCATACGCGGCGAAGACGACGTGGCCGGCACCCCGCAGGACTTCCACGACGCGGGTCAGCAGGCTCGGGTCGTCGTCGGTGACCACGATACGAAGCGGACGCACTGCTCTCGTCCCGCCTACTTGTCTTCCGACTCGCCCAGGCCCGCGGCGGCGTTCTCATTGATCCCACCTTCGGCCAGCTGTGTCGGCTTCGCATCGGCGGTCTCTTCTTCCTTGAGCGTCTGCCCTCGCAGCCTCGCCGCCTCATCGTGCCCCAGCACGCCGGCGTGGGCTCGCAGGCATCCGTAGGCTGCCATCTGTTCGTGGACGAACAACTTCTGAAGGCTGTCCAGCGCCATCGCACACCTCCGTGCCCTGGCAGGTTCAGAATCCGACGGCTTCCGCTACGGACGGCGCGCGGTACCTGCTTGGGGTTGTAAGTATCCGTCACCCGGCCAGTGCGCGCGGTGACCTGTCACACCGGGGCGCGCACGCCTCGTCGACCGCAAGCCCGCGCCGGCACCTATGCCGACGTGGAGGCGCAAGCCGAGTCCAACGGGGCCGTTAAGCAGGCGGCGGCTCCGGCGCTGGCCGCAACCAAACCCGCCGAGGGAATGGATCCGCGGGTCGAGCTTGGTGCGCCAAGTCACCGAAGAAGTAGCGATTTCGGAAGAGCTAGCGAGCCGAAGACCAGGGTGGATGGAGCAGCGATTGCGGGCGAGGCGCGCCGCGATCGGTACGCAGCCGTACCGATCGCCGTTATGGCGCCCCTGGGTCAGGCCCCGCGCGCATCAGCCTGAGTGTCTCCTTGGCGATCAGGCATTCCTCATCGGTCGGAATGGCGTAGGCGGCCAGAGCGGAGCCGTCGGCTGAGATGCGCGGCGTGTTCCGGCGGTTTCGCTCCTGATCGAGCATCAGTCCGGCCCACCCGAACCCCTCGGCCACGCGCCGCCGGATCTCGGGCGCGTTCTCTCCGATGCCGCCGGTGAACACGATCGCTTCCGCTCCCTCGAGGACGGCGAGGTAGGCGCCGACGTACTTTCGGATGCGGTAACAGAAGACCTCCAGGGCGAGCACGGCGTCGGCGTCGCCGCGGCGCAGCAGTTCACGCACGTCGGCCGTGCCGGCGAGCGCGGTCAAGCCTGCCTCATGGTTCAGCATCCGCTCGAGCTCTTCCAGCGACATCCCCTGGTGCAGCAGGTGGGTGAGGATGGCCGGATCCAGATCGCCTGCGCGGGTGCCCATCATCAGGCCTTCGAGCGGCGAGTAGCCCATGGAGGTGTCCACCGACCGCCCCCGCAAGATCGCGGCGGCCGAGCAGCCGCCCCCGAGGTGCAGCGTGACGATCGTCGGCTCCGGTGATCCGGCAAGAATCGCGTAGCGCTCGGCGACGTATCGGTGGGACCAGCCGTGGAATCCGTAGCGTCGCACGCCGGCAAAGTCGGGGATGGCGTACCGCCACGCCCGAGGGGGCAGACCGGAGTGAAAGGCGGTGTCCACGGCCGCCACGAGCGGCACCCCTGCTCCCAGCGTCGCCTCGATTCCCTCGAGCGCGGGACCGTTGTGCAGCGGTGCCAGCGGAGCGACCTCCCGAAGCACCCGGAGAACATCCGGGCCGATCCGGACCACGTCGGGCAGGCTGCCGCCGCCGTGCACCACCCGGTGCGCGATGACGTCGGGCCGCGCCGGCAGTCCCGCCGTGGCTCGCTCGACGGCGGCGCGGTACCCGCCCGCGATCTCTTCCGTGGCGCCGGCGAGCAACTCGAGCCTATCGCCGTGCTCGGCGTACAGCTTGTACTTGAGCGTCGTGCTGCCGCAGTTGATCACCAGGACCCGCACGGCGTTCGCGGTCAACGGGACGTCCAGGCCCAGTTCCGGACCTCGGGCAGGTCCTCGCCGTGCTCCGAGACGTAGCGCCGGTGCCGCTCGATGGCTTCGTTGAACCGCCGCGTGGCCGCGTCGACGAACCGCTTCAACCGTGGCACCCGCAGGACGGCATCGAGCGCCAGCCGAAACCGGTCCATCCGATTGAGGACGACCATGTCGAAGGGCGTCGTCGTCGTCCCCTCCTCCAGATACCCGCGCACATGGATGTTGTGGTGGTTTCGCCGCCGGTAGGTGAGGCGATGGACGAGTGTCGGGTACCCGTGAAAGGCGAAGATGACGGGCGTGCCGGTCGTGAACAGGGCATCGAAGGTCTCGTCACTCACGCCGTGCGGGTGCTCCGAGGCCGGCTGCAGCGCCATCAGGTCCACGACGTTGACCACCCGCACGCGGAGATCAGGATGCCACCCGCGCAGCAGCGACACGGCGGCGAGGGTTTCCAGCGTCGGCACATCGCCCGCGCACGCCATGACGACGTCCGGCGCCCCGTCGTCGTTGCTCGCCCAGTCCCAGATGCCGAGACCGGCCGTGCAGTGGCGAACGGCCGCTTCCATGTCCAGCCAGGTCGGCGCCGGCTGCTTGCCGGCCACGATCAGGTTCACGTAGTTGCGGCTCTGGAGACAGTGGTCCGCCACCGACAGCAGGGTGTTGGCGTCCGGCGGGAGGTAGATCCTGACGACGTCGGCCTTCTTGTTGGCGACGTGATCGATGAAGCCTGGGTCCTGATGCGAGAACCCGTTGTGGTCCTGGCGCCAGACGTGCGACGTCAGCAGGTAGTTGAGCGACGCGATCGGCGTGCGCCACCGAAGCTGGCGGGTGGTCTTGAGCCACTTCGCGTGCTGGTTGAACATGGAGTCGACGATGTGGACGAAGGCCTCGTAGCAGGAGAAGAATCCGTGGCGGCCGGTCAGCAAGTACCCCTCCAGCCATCCCTGGCACATGTGCTCGCTGAGCACTTCCATGACCCGGCCGTCGGGCGCCAGATGCTCGTCGACCGCCAGCGTACCGGCTTCCCATGTCTTGCCCGTCACCTCCAGCACGGCCTCGAGCCTGTTGGAGGCGGTCTCATCAGGCCCGAACAGGCGGAAGTTCCGCTGCTCCAGGTTGAGCTTCATGACGTCCCGGAGATAGCGGCCCAGGACCCGGGTCGCCTCTGCTTCCGGACGGCCGGGCTGCTTCACCACGACGGCGTAGCTCCGGAAATCGGGAAGGCGTAACGGCTCCAGCAGCAGGCCGCCGTTCGCGTGCGGATTCATTCCCATGCGGCGGCGGCCCTTGGGCGCGAGGGCGGCCAGGTCGGGCACGAACTTGCCGCCCGCGTCGAACAGCCGGTCAGGCCGATAGCTCCGCATCCAGTCTTCCAGGATCCTCAGGTGCTCCGGTTGCTCCCGCAGCTCGCTGAGCGGCACCTGGTGCGACCGCCAGGTTCCCTCGACCGGCTTGCCGTCGACGACCTTGGGCCCGGTCCAGCCCTTGGGGGTGCGGAGAATCAGCATCGGCCATCGTGGGCGCGGAGCAGAGTCCCCCGCCCGCGCGCGGTGCTGGATCATCCGGATCTCGGCGAGGATCGTGTCGAGTGCTGCGGCCATCTGCTCGTGCATGGCCCGCGGATCGTCACCTTCGAGGTAGTGCGGCGCGTATCCAGAACCGATGAAGAGGGATTCCAGCTCCTCCCGCGGGACCCGCGCGAGGATGGTTGGATTCGCGATCTTGTAGCCGTTCAGGTGCAGGATGGGCAGGACCGCGCCGTCCTGCGCGGGGTTCAGGAACCTGGTGGACTGCCAGCTGGCCGCGCACGGGCCGGTTTCCGCCTCTCCGTCTCCGACGACGCACGCGACGATCAGGTCGGGGTTGTCGTAGGCCGCCCCGTAGGCGTGCAGCAGCGAATATCCCAGCTCACCGCCTTCGTGAATGGAGCCCGGTGTCTCCGGGGCCACGTGGCTCGGTACACCGTACGGCCAGGAGAATTGTCGGAACAGCCGTGTGAGGCCCTCCCGGTTCTGCTCGATGTGCGGGTAGATCTCCGAGTACGAGCCTTCCAGGTAGGTATGCGCCACGATCCCGGGCCCGCCATGACCGGGCCCGATGACGTAGATCATGTCCAGATCGTGCTCGGTGATCAGCCGGTTCAGGTGGGTGTAGATGAAATTGAGGCCCGGCGTCGTACCCCAGTGGCCGAGCAGGCGGGGCTTGACGTCATCGACCGTCAGGGGTCGGTCGAGAAGCGGATTGTCCTTGAGATAGATTTGTCCCACCGACAGGTAATTCGCCGCGCGCCAGTACGCGTCCATCCGCTCGAGATGTGCTGGATCGAGTGTGCTCATCTCACGCTCCTTTCCTGCCTTGACCCTGACGCCAGCAACGTTCGGGCGGCGGGCAGCCGGCGGCATGAACGACGGGCAGGGCCGCGCAGGTCCCCGACCGCTGGACGCGGCCCGGGTGCACCTCGGCACGCCGGCCCGGGAGCCGACCAGGCGGCGGTGAGCCGCGGTCGCTCAGGCTCCGAGGGCGCCTAATGCCCTCCTACAGTGACCCGGCCCACCGACACCAGAGGCGGGTTGTCCCAAACTAGAAGCATGGGGTCAGCTTGTGCCGATCGCCGTGCCGAGAGGGGCTCTCGTGTGGTTCCGCCGTCGTAAGAAACACCCCGCGCCTCCGCCGGCTCGACTGGCTCGAGTACGACCAGAGCACGCATCGCATTATCCCCGGCTTCGATCCGATCGGTGGGTCCCGGTGGGAGAGCTTCTCCGCCGGAGTCGACTCGACCCCGCCGTCTTTCGAAAAGCTCCAGAGCATTTCGAGTTCTGCGGCGGGCTTCCACCCCGAAATCCCGCCTGCGCATTCCTCCGTCAGCGCTTTGACGATTCATAGGCGACGTTTTCTCGGCTTCTCTGCTCTCCTTTGAGCGTTAGTGTGCCAGGATTGTCCTGCACGGCTACGGTCCGAAATAGTCCCAGCTTATCCACTTGGTGTGGGCCGAGCGGCCTGATCACGCCGGGCCGGCTCGGGCGGTGTCCGCGGTTTCCCGGATCGGCAGGGAAATCGAGACCGTCGTCCCGTGGCCCGGCTCGCTCATGATCTTCAGCGTGCCGCCCGCGCGTTGCGCCCGATCCCGCATGCCCGCGATTCCCAGGTGCTCACCCGCGGCCGCCGCCTCCAGCGCACCGGGCGAAATCCTCGTGCCGTCGTCCGCTACGCGCAGCGTCAGAGACCGGAGGCCGTACGCGAGGGCCACCGCGACCGTGCGAGGGGCGGCGTGCTTCACGGCATTGAGCACCGCCTTACGGCCGACCCGCAGTGCCGTCGTCTCGACCGCGAGCGGAAGCCGGCGGCGGTCGCCCTGCACGGTGAACACTAGTTCGGCGGATGAGCCCGCCATCGCGTGGCGGGCGGCAGGCGGGGGACGGCGCGCCGGCAGGGCGCGCCGTCCTGCCGCGTAACGATCTCGTCACGGGCCCATGGCCTCGGTACTCGCGTAGTCATGCTCCAGCACGCATCCTACCCTAACGTGATAGTCGAAGACTCCCGGTCGTGGGACGCGCCGCGCGGCCCCCGATCCTAATATGTGCCACAACCTTGGAGGCAGCCATGAGCACCACCGCAACCCGTAGGAAGGACGCGACCACCGACGCACGCGTCGGCAAGGTCGACCTGAAGCTCGAGGTGGTCACCATCCCGGTGTCGGATGTGGACCGCGCCAAGACGTTCTACGAGAGCCTCGGGTGGCGGCTCGACGCCGACTTCACATCGCCCAGTGACCATGTGGTCCAGTTCACGCCGCCCGGATCCCAGTGCTCGATTCACTTCGGCACGCATCTCACGGCCGCCGCGCCGGGATCCGCCCAGGGCTTGCTGCTGATCGTCTCCGACATCCAGGCCGCGCGCGACGAGCTCGTGGGGCGCGGCGTCGAGGTGAGCGAGGTGTTCCACTTCGCCGGCTTCAACCGCATCGACCCCGACGGACAGGTTGAGCGGCCCCGCCCCGGACCGGCGCAGCTACGGGTCGTTCCTGTCGTTCGGCGACCCGGACGGCAACACCTGGCTGCTGCAGGAGATCACGACGCGGCTGCCCGGCCGAATCGACGCCGCCGAGACGGCATTCGCATCTATCGCGGACCTGGCGAGCGCGCTCCGGCGGGCGGAGGCCGCCCACGGGGAGCACGAGAAGCGCACCGGGCAGCGCGACGCGGACTGGCCCAGCTGGTACGCCGCGTACATGGTGGCGGAGCAGGCCGGCATTGAGCTGCCGAAGTAAGGCACTGGAGACCAGCCATGCGGCCTGACATCGCGCCCGGCGGCACCTTTCCCGACTATGAGCTGCCCGATCACACGAGCACGCCCCGCAGGCTCAGTGAGCTGCAGGGCGACGACCCGTTGATCCTCACGCTCGCGCGCGGCCACTACTGCCCGAAGGAGCACCAACAGCACCTGGAGCTGGCCGCGTTCTACCCCAGGATCGCCGTGGCGTACACCCAGGTCGCCACGATCTCGACCGACGACCACCACACGCTCCAGGAGTTCCGGGCGTCGGTCGGCGCCCAGTGGACCTTCCTCTCCGATCCGGGCCGAACGGTGCAGCGGGACCTCGACATCCACGAGTACACCGACCCCGAGCACGACCCGATGATCCCGCACACGCTCGTGCTCAAGCCGGGCCTCGTGATCCACAGCATTTACAACGGCTACTGGTTCTGGGGCCGTCCGTCGGTCGTCGACCTGTGGCACGACCTGCGCCAGGTGACGAGCCAGATTCGACCCGACTGGGACCTGAGCAAGCCCGGACTCCGCGAGCGCTGGGAGGCTGGCGACTGGTCGCCATTCCACGGGTGGAACAAGCGGGCGGGCAAGAAACCGGCCGGGGTTGGAGTGGAGGAACGATGACCACCGAACTCACATCCGCTGTGGCTCACCATGAGCCGGCGCTGCTCGGGCAGACCGTACTCGTGATCGGCGGCACCGCGGCCATCGGGCTCGAGACGGCCCGCCGCGCGCGAAGAGGGAGCCGACGTGATCCTCACCGCGCGCGACCCGGAACGCGTGCGCCGCGTCGGCTTCGAGCTCGGGGCCAGCAGCCTCGCGGCCTTCGACGCCACCGACTTCGACCGGCTCGGGAGGTTCTTCGACGAGCTGCCCGGGCCGATCGACCATCTGCTGGTGACGGGGCCCGGACCCTACTACGCGCCGCTGGCGGAGTTCGACTTAGCCGATTCGCCGTGTCCGGAATCCGATCTGTCGTCACCGGCGTCGGATTCGTCAGCTCCGGCGCTCGATGTGCCACGGATTGGGACATCGCCGCGGCGGTGGCCTTCTTGGCGTTCCGTGCCCTTACAGCGAGCAGCTCGAGTTGGCCCAGCGCCTTTTCCGGCCCGCCGACCAGCAGGTAGATCCGCGCGAGCTGGAGCTCCTCGTAGGGACCGTCGTGGGCATCCTGCCTGATCGGCTGCAGCTCCACCCCTCGCTGACCTACCCCCACCGCCTCCGCCTTCCGTCCGAGACGCCAGGACCAGATCGGGGCGCGTCGTCATCAAGCTGTGTCGGCGGCACGAGTTACGGTGGTCGTGTCGGCCTCGTCGGTTACTCTGAGGTTCCTGGCAGGCCCGGAGGTGGGCACATTTCTATGAGGCCGTACCACGAACGGCACTCAGGAACGGAGGGTAGTCGGATGCCACTCATCGAAGGCATGCTGCAGGAGCTCGAACAGGAAGCGGCGACCACTCGACGGGTGCTCGAGCGAGTCCCCGACAATCAGCTCGGGTGGCGCCCGCACCCGAAGTCGCGGACGCTGGGCCAACTCGCATTTCACATCGCCGTGGTGCCCGGGTCGGTCGCCGAGTTCGTTGCGGCGCCGTCTCCAGTACAGGCCCCGCAATTTGGTCCGGACCCCAGTCCGGCAAGCAGCTCGGAGCTGATGCCGATGCTGGACCAGAGCATCGCGAAAGCGAAGAAAGTGCTCGGCGGCATGGACGACGCCACGCTCATGGCCACGTGGCGGATGATGCTGGGCGACCGCGAGATCATGGCGCTTCCGCGGGGTGTGATGCTGCGGTCGATCATGCTCAATCATTGGTATCACCATCGTGGACAGCTGACGGTGTACCTGCGACAGCTTGGCGTGCCGCTACCGTCGATTTATGGGCCGACCGCGGACGAGAGCCCCTTCTAGGCATCCAGCGGACGAGGCCCTGGCTGGTTCATGCACATCAGAGCGCACGCAATCAGAGAGAAAGGCGGCACGGCGGAGCCTCTCCTCTATGAGAGGACGCTGGGCAGCCGTGACGTCCTGGTGAGGGTCACGCATTGCAGCCTCGCGAGAGGCGACATCCAGTACATCGACAACGACTGGGGTGACACGCGGTTTCCTCTGGTCCCTGGCCATGAAATCGTTGGAGTCATCGAAGAGGCTGGCTCCGAAGTTGCCGACCTGCAAACCGGTGATCGTGTCGGTGTCGGTTACCAGCAGGAGGCGTGTTTCGAATGTTCGTTCTGCAGACAGGGCCTCGAGCAACTCTGCCCCAGCCAGAAGGTCATTGCGGTAGACCGTTACGGCGGCCTGGCCGAACACATCGTCGTCGATGGCCGATTCGCGTTCCAGCTCCCGCCGCAACTCGACTCGGCCCCATCAGCACCTTTGCTCTCGTCCGGCCTGACGGTATACGCGGGGATTCTTCGGGGCGGACTGGCTGCCAGCTGTCGAGTAGCGGTGCTGGGCGCCGGAGGGCTCGGTCATCTGGCAATCCAGTTCCTCCGCGAGATGGGGCACAGCGTGACGGCGTTTTCGCATTCGCCAGCCAAGAGAGAGCTGATCGAGCGGCTGGGGGGAGCATTCGCGGACAGCTCAGACCCGAAGGGCATGACGGAGCGCCAGGGGGAGTTCGATTTCATCCTTTCGACGCTGAATGCCTCCTACGACCTCGACTCGTGTGTGAGAATGCTGAAACCACAGGGCCAGCTCTGTCTGGTGGCGTCGCCGTTGACGCAGCTGTCGCTGAGCGGCGGGCTCTTGAACAATTCTCGGCGATCCATCTATGGCAACTACATAGGTAGTCGAGCTGATACCATGCAGATGCTCGAGTTTTCGGCGAAGCACGGCATCGAGGCAATCGTCGATGTCATGCCCCTCGCTCGAGTGAACGAGGCTATCGAGAGGGTCAGGAGAAGAGATGTCCGGATGGGCCTCGTGTTGGAGAGCTAGGCCAGGCCGCGGCTCAGGCCATGCCCTGCTCGGCGACTGGAGGCCGCTTTTACGCCACGAAGGAGACACACTCATGACCACGACTACACAGACGACGACCCACCGCACCGGCACCCGCGACGAATGGCTCGCCGCCCGGCTCGCGTTGCTCAAGGAAGAGAAGGAGCTGACTCACCGGGGCGACGAGGTGGCCCGCCACCGCCAGGCGCTGCCGTGGGTCCGGCTGGACAAGCCGTACCGGTTCGAGACCGAGGAGGGCACCGCCTCGCTGGCCGACCTCTTCCGCGGTCGCTCGCAGCTCCTGGTCTACCACTTCATGTTCGGTCCCGACTACACGGCGGGATGCCCGGCCTGCTCGGCGATCGCGGACGGGTTCAACGGGGCCGTCGTCCACCTGGCCCACCACGACGTGATGTTCTGGGCGATCTCGCGGGCGCCGCTGCCCAAGCTCCAGGCCTACAAGCGGCGGATGGGGTGGAGCTTCCCGTGGGCGTCCTCCCAGGGCAGCGACTTCAACCTCGACTTCCACGCCGGCTTCACCGAGGAGCAGCAGCGCACGGGCGACCTCGAATACAACTACCGCCCGGGCAACGCCACCTCGCGCGCCAACGAGATCGGCGCGACCGACGCGGCGCCGCCGGCAGGAGCGGAGTTCGCGGCGATGTCGGGCGTGGACTGGGCGACGTATACGCGCGAGGCGCCCGGGATGAGCGCCTTCGCCCTCGAGGACGGCGTGGTCTACCACACCTACTCGGCCTACGAGCGCGGCCTCGACGCGGTCTGGGGTATGTACCAGTGGCTCGACCGGGCGCCGCTCGGCCGGAACGAGACTGGCCTCTGGATCCGGCGGCGGGACGAGTATCCGAAGGGGTGAGGCGGACGCCGGATCTGTGTCTGCGGTGCCCCCGTCATCCCGAGCGAAGCGAGGGACCTACTACGCCGGACTCGAGCCATTCCCGCGCTAGGTCCCTCGCTGCGCTCGGGATGAGGGAGAGTTGCGCTCACGATGAACGCGCCCGGCTTCCGCCATCGTCACCCCGACCCGCCAAACCTCCCCAACTGAAGAACCCGATGTCGTGCCGGCCCCGCTCGTCCTGCACCAGATCCGCCATCACCTCGCCGATCACGCTGCAGAACTTGTAGCCGTGGCCGGAGAAGCCGGCCGCGATCGAGATCTCCGGGTAGGCGGGGTGGCGGTCCAGGATGAAGTGGTGGTCGGGGGGTGTTGGTGAACATGAAGGCCTCTAGAGCCGAGCGCACACCCGCAACATTGGGAGACGCGATAGCATCCGCCACGTCCTCGAGCTCGGCCGTGGCGCAAACCGACGCCGATACCTAGCCTTTATCGGTGAGTCGCACCTGGCCTGTCAGGAACTCCCATTCACCATCTCACTTACCACGATCAGTGATGAAGCCGCGCCTCGCCTTGATTACCCTCCTTCTCTCCGCCGCGTGCACCCCGGGCCGGCCCGGCACGGCCGCCCTCGATACGCTGGGCCTCGAGCCGCCCCGGCTGCCCACTGGCGTTCGACTCGACCCGGCAGGCACCCAGCATGATCTCCGCGCCGCCATGCCGTTCGGTATGGTGCTGGCGCCGGGCGGTCGGTTCCGTCGTGATCTCGAGCGCCGGCTACCCCGAGCCCGGCCTAGACGTGATCGACCGCGCCACCGGCGCCATCACCCAGTCGCTGCTCCAGGACGCCGCGTTCCTCGGCTTGGCGTTCAGCGGCGACGGGCAAGATGCTCTACGCCTGGGGCGCCGGGCAGGACGTGGTGTACGTCTACCAGTGGGCCGAGGAACGGGCCACGCTCGCCGACAGCATCGCCCTCGCGCGGAAGGATCCCAAGGCCCACGAAACCAGGTATCCCGCCGGACTGGCCCTCTCGCCCGACGGTCAACGCATGTACGTCGGCGGACACGTGGCGGACTCGCTCGCGGTCGTGGACCTGGCGAGTAACGCGCGTCGTGTCCCGCTTGGCGACCGAGCATCTCCCGTATGCCGTCACCGTATCCGCGGATGGTGCGGTCTACGTCTCGAACTGGGCCGCGCCGACGGTGAGCGTGTTCCGTGACTCCGCGGGCACGGTTTCCGATCGCGGTCGCATCGTGGTCGGTCGGCATCCCTCGGCGCTGCTCCTCAATCATGACGGGTCGCGGCTGTTCGTCGCCTGCGCGAGCACGGACCGGGTCGCCGTGGTCGATACCCGGCGCCGCCACGTCGTGACGGAGTTGCTCGATCCGCCGCCCGCGGGCCCGGACCAGGGAAGCACGCCCAACGCGCTGGCGCTCTCGGGCGACGAGTCCCGCCTCTTCGTCGCTGAGGCCGATGCCAACGCGGTGGCCGTCTTCGACCTGCTCCCCGAGACCAGCAACGTCGCCACCGCGCGCGGCGACGACCGGCTCGCCGGGCGCATTCCGGTGGGCTGGTATCCCACCGCCCTGCTCGCTGCGGGCGATACGCTCCTCGTGGCCAATGGCAAGGGGCGCGGCACCGTGGCCAACCCCGGTGGTCCCCAGCCGATCGTTCCCGACGACGCCGCGCCAGCAGCGAGGCGCAGTACACCCTCTCGCTGCTGCGCGCCACCTTGACGCAGGCGCCCGTGGTGCGCGCAGGTCGGGACGAGCTCGCCGGTCTCTCCACCCGGGTATCGCGCGCGAACGGGTGGGATGCGCCTGCCGCCGCGGCGCCGCATTATCCGCGTTCGAGCACGTGATCTTCATCCTCAAGGAGAACCGCACCTACGATCAGGTCCTCGGCGACGTGCGGCAGGGCGACGGCGACCCATCGCTGGTCTTCTTCGGCCGCGCGAGTGTCGCCCAACCACCATCGCTATCGGAGCGGTTCGGCCTGTTCGACCGCTTCTTCGTCAACGCCGAGGTGACGAACCAGGGCCACGCGTGGTCGACTTCCGCCTACGTTACCGACTTTCGGGAGAAGACGACGCCGGCCGATTACTCGGAAAAGCGGCCGCGACGAACGCGAGCGAGGGAGCGGGGAGCATCCGGACGAGCCGGCGGACGGGTGGCTGTGGGGGATCGCCCGCGGGAGGGGATCACCTGCAACTACGGCGAGTCCTGGAGCCCGACTCGGCCCGGCCGGGGCATTACACGACCGGGAAGCCGTACCTGGCCACGCACTCGCACCCAGCATTTCCCGCGTTCGACATGAAGATCCCGGACGAGCAGCGGGCCGACCTCTGGCTCGCCGACTTCAAGGGTTTCGCCGAGCGGGGCGACCTGCCGGCGCTGGAAACCATCTGGCTCCCCGCGTGATCACACCGCCGGCGGACGCGCCGGCTTCAACACGCCCCGCGCCATGGCGGCCGACAACGACTACGCCGTGGGCCGGATCGTGGATGCGGTTTCTCATTCGCGCTTCTGGCGGTCGACGGTGATCTTCGTCCTCGAGGATGATTCTCAGTCTGGACCAG
Source organism: uncultured Gemmatimonadales bacterium (assembly GCA_963697755.1). Lineage (GTDB taxonomy): Bacteria > Gemmatimonadota > Gemmatimonadetes > Gemmatimonadales > GWC2-71-9 > CAVVWJ01. The sequence goes on from CAVOPE010000007.1 coordinate 452,465, forward strand.
ATCACGTCGATTCTCACCGCTCTCCGCTGCTCGTCAACCTGACCCTGGGCCGCAGGTGGCGTGGTGCACCGGTTCGCCAACACAACGGCCGTGCTCAAGACCATCGAGGAGCTGCTGCATCTGGGCTCGATGTCGCAATTCGACCACTACGGCCGCGCGCTGCGCGAGGACTGGCGGGATCATCCAGATCTCACGCCCTTCAGCGCGACTGTTTCCCACGGTGGCGTTCGCCGAAGATGAACCCAGACACAGCAGGCTGGCGCGTGGTGGGGCTTCAACGAGATCTCTCTGTGGCCGACGCGATAAACGACGAGGCGTTCAACCGGGTCCTGTGGGCAGTCGAAAAGGGCTCCACTCCGTACCCGG
>CAVOPE010000008.1:0-766158 GCA_963697755.1 uncultured Gemmatimonadales bacterium
GCCTTCACTCTTGCCGAACATGCCAGCAAGGAAGTAGGCAACCGATGCGAGCAAGCTGACTTTCAACATGAGCGTCACCCCCTTCGAGGGAAAAAGCGTAAAACATGAAGGAAGTGGCAAGCCTCGCTATGGCCCACCAGACGCTCCGCTCGATCAATTGTCCGCTGTCTCCGCTGTCTCACCCTACGAACGAACGAAGACCGGGATCCCCTTTACCCTTGGGTCCTTTCCGGAATAGGGTTGGCGTGCACGTTCGTGCTGCGTACACCCCCCGCCCCTTGTCCTACCCCTCCTGATGCGACGGGCGCGCCCCCGGCGCGCCCCCCAACATGCCCAGCACTGTATCGGCCACAGGGAGCGCGTCCACGAGTCGCGCCCCCGGAAACACTTACTTCAGCCCGGCCCTAGGTCGGCCGGCGCGCCTCGGTCCAGCGGTTGGTCGCGTCCAGCACCGCGAACACCGCCGCCCGCTCGGCGCTCTCCTTGATCTCCGACGTCCCGGTCATCAGGGTCGTCTCCCGCCCGCCGAGCCCCTGCACCGCCACGAAGGCGAACTGGCGGTCGAACCCATCCACGATCTTGGCGCCCTCGAGCGCCACCGAGAAATCGGTCAGCAGCCGGTCCAGCACCGACACCGCCGCCTTGGCCGCCGCCTCCACCCGGCTCCGCGGGGTGTCGCTCGACTCCTCCTCCGCCGTCTCGGTCTGCCCCCGGTAGCTCAGCGTCACCGTGATCAGGAGCCGGAGCGGCCGCTTGCCCGGCGCCACCGAAAGGTTCTCGAACAGGAGCGTCCGCTGCATCACCCGGTCGCGCACCGCGGCGCTCTCGAGCGCCTCGATCGGCCGGACCTCGGCCGTCTGCGCGATGCTGATCTTCCGGTGGTCCACCTTGAGGCCGAGCTGCGCCAGGAGCGCGCTCTCGATGTTGCGCACCAGCTGCTTGGCCTGGAGCCCCGCCTGCGCCAGGATGTGGACCTCGCTCACCTCGCCCAGCGGCGTCGTCACCACCCGCGCGCTGAGGATGCCCTCCAGGCTCGTCAGCAGGTTCTCCGCCTTCCGGACACCCCAGGGGTCCGGCGCGCCGTCCGACGAGGCGGGAGAGCGGGTGGAGGTCGGGGCCGAGGTCGAGGTCGAGGTCGAGGTCGGTTGCCGCGGACTGAATCCGGTCACGGTATATGTCCTTCGCGTCCCGCGTGTGGTGTCGCGTTGAGATCCGTCGGGGGTGGCCGGCCCGGGAGGGGGCCGGCCGGAGCACTGTCCGCCGGTGCGGCGGCCGGCCCCCCTCCCGGGCCGGCCATCGGCTCACGGATCCTAAGCCACGACGTTCCGACCCGCGGCCTTGGCGCGGTACAGCGCCCGGTCCGCGCTCACCAGCAGGTCCCCTTCCAGCGCCTCGCGCGGGTCGAACTCGGCGAGCCCGATGCTCACCGTGACCAGCCCCGCCGGATAGCCGAGCCGCCGCCCCACGCCCTCGATCCCGGCGCGGAGGGCCTCCGCGACCCGCGCCCCGCCCTGGAGGTCGGTGCGCGTCAGGATCACGACGAACTCGTCGCCCCCGTAGCGCGCCGCCACGTCCGAGGCGCGGACCGCGTTGCGGATCTCGCCGGCCACCGCGCGGAGCACTTCGTTCCCCGACTCGTGGCCGTACTGGTCGTTCACGTCCTTGAAGCGGTCCAGGTCGAGAAACAGGACCGCGAACCCCTCGCAGCTGCGCTTGCCGCGCTCCACCTCGAACGCCAGCCGGTCGCGCAGCACCCGGTAGGTCGAGAGGCCCGTCATCGCGTCGACCGCCGCCGCCCGCTGCGCCTCGTCCGCCCGGCGCTCCTGGTACGGCGTGCACTGCCGCATGCTCGCCCGGCCCAGCGCCGCCGCCTCGGCGAACCGCCGGCAGGTGTCGAACCCGCACGCCCGGCAGTCCCACGGGCGCCCGTTGGGGCCGAGCCCGATCTGGTCGAGGATCACGGCCACCGCCTCGGGGTCCGGCACCATCCGGCGCCGCTTGAAGGCGAACACCGCCCCCACGCTCGCCACCACCGCCCCGTCCACCACCGGCTGGCGGCTCCGCGGCGCCTCGGCGGCCGCCAGCAGCTCCCGCCGCCAGAACAGCTCCTCGGTCGGACCCGAGAGCGGATGGTCCAGCGCGCCCTCGGTGCTCAGGATGTCCACGAAGCCCAGGTCCAGCCGGTCCACCGCCACCGCCCGGGCCACCGCCGGCAGGGCGTCGAGCCCCCGGATCTTCCGGAACCGGCGGCTCGAGTAGCTCGACTCGTCCAGCAGCGCCAGCGGCATCCCGCCGGCCGCGCTCAGGTGCCGCCGCCGCTCCTCGGGCACCCGCTGGAAGAACGTCGGCTGGGACAGCACGCTCACCCCGCGGATGCGGAAGAGCTGGTCCAGATCGCCGAAGGTGATGGCCGCGTCGAGATCGGGACTGTTGACCGGCGAGACGCCGGCGCACGCGATCTTGAGCCCGCCGCCGTGCTGCTGCGCTCGCAGATATCGGGCCTCGGCGACCGCTGGGAGCGTGACCGGGGCCAGGTAGGGCAGGAGCTCGGGGTACTGCGCCCGCACCGTCTCCACCACGACCGGGTCGGTCGAGCGGATCAGGGTGCCCCAGGGCTCCTCTTCCCAAAGTTTAAGATATTCCGCCGCAACGAGTTCGTCGCCGATGACCCCGCGGGTGACGGTGCGGAAGCCGGCCTCGTAGCAGGCGTTGATGAGCTGTTCGGGCGTGGCCGGGTAGAAGTGGGCCACCGACTCCGGACTCAGGATCAGCACGCCGTCGCCGTTGGCGGCGATGGCGAGAGCCCTCCCGATTTCGCCGTTTACCTTGACCGCCGCGTGCGGACACGCCGGCAGGCACTGCCCGCACCGGATGCAGGCGTCGTCCACCACCTGCAGCAGCAACGGCTCGTCCCCCGCGACGGCGATGGCATCCGTCGGGCACACGCGGACACAGGCCAGACACGCGACACAGAGTTCGGCGTCGATGACGAAATTCAATGGACCTGGCCGGGTGGGGGGCTGATGCGACATCCACAATTTGACGGCCCACTTAAGGCCTGTCAATAGCGGTGGAAGTGTAAAACATTGATACAGTTTTACTTAGCCACTTCGGCCATCGCCGGCACCGGCGAGCTAAATCATTCCAGTTGATAGGTTTTGATTTTCCGGTACAGGGTCCGTTCCCCGATGCCTAAAACTTCGGCAGCCCGCCTACGGTTGCCCCGGTACTCCTCCAGGGCCGCCTGGATGGCCGCCTTTTCGACCTCGGCCATGGTCATCCCGGGCCGGTAGACCACCGCGTGGTCGCCGTGCCCGTCCTCGTCGTGGGGGAGGACCTCGCTCACCGAGGAGTGCTCGCCCAGCTCGATCACCTGGACCCGCTGGGGCCCCTCGTCCAGCCGGCGGCGGAGCTCCTCGACCTGGAGCTTGAGCTCGAGCAGGCTCCGGAGGATGAACTCCAGCTCCTGCCCCGCCGAGCCGCCGGCGCCCTCCCGGAGCGACGCGGCCAGGCGGACGGGCAGCAGGCTCCCGCCCGGCCCGTCGAAGACGTCGGGCGGGATGTCGGACGCCCGGATCTCGGCTCCCGGCGCCAGCACCACCATGGACTCGATCAGGTTCCGGAGCTGGCGGACGTTGCCGGGCCAGGGTGCCTCGATCAGCCGCTGCATCGCCTCGGGCGCGATGCCGCGGAAGGTGCGGTCGTGCGCCCGGGCCAGCTCGCGGATGAACCGCCGGACCAGCAGCGGGATGTCCTCCCGCCGCTCGCGCAGCGGCGGCAGGTAGATGTTGAGCACGTTGAGCCGGTAGTACAGGTCGTCCCGGAACGCGCCCAGGGCGACCTCCTCGCGGAGCGGCCGGTTGGTGGCGGCGACGACGCGCACGTCCACCTTGATCGGCTGGTTGCCGCCGACCCGGAAGAAGGTCCGGCTCTCGAGCACGCGGAGCAGCTTGGCCTGGGTGGACGCCGGGATCTCGCCGATCTCGTCGAGGAAGATGGTCCCGGTGTCGGCCAGCTCGAACCGGCCCAGCCGCCGCTCGGCGGCGCCGGTGAAGGCGCCCTTCTCGTGGCCGAACAGCTCGCTCTCGAGCAGGGTCTCGGGCAGGGCCGAACAGTTGACGGCGACGAACGGCCGCCCGCGCCGGGGCGAGAGGTCGTGGATGCCCTTGGCCACCAGCTCCTTGCCGGTGCCGCTCTCGCCCTGGATCAGCACCGTGCTCGAGACCGGCGCCATCTGCTCGATCTTGACCAGCACCTCCTGGATGGGGGCGCTCTGGCCGGCGATGCCGGTGCGCTCCTGGAGCTGCCGGCGCTCGATCAGCCGCCGGGCGGTGGCCACCGCGTCATCCGGCGCCACCGGCTTCATCATGGTCTCGGTGACGCCCAGCCGGCCGACCCGCTCCGCCCGCTCGGAGTCGGTGGGCTCGAGCAGGGCGAGGGTGGAGATCTCGGCGTCGCGCGCCAGGGCCGCGAGCTGGAGCGCGTGCGGCTCGTGCACCGCCCCGGTCAGGATCACCAGCTCGGGGCTCTCGCGGCGGACCGTGCGGGGGCCGTCGTCGAGCGAGCTGAACATGGCGGTGGAGTAGCCGGCGGCCTCGAACGCCGCGTTGAGCGGCACGGCGGTCGAGAGATCGTCCATCGTGATGAGGATGCGGGCGGCGGCCATGGGCGGGAATATAGATTGACGGAGAGGACGGAGAGAGGACGGAGAGGACGGAGAGGACGGAGAGGACGGAGGGGGGCGCTTGAGATCGGCTTGAGGGCGGGGTGAGGTTGGGGGCAGCCTTCTAGGGGAGGATGTCATGCGAGCTCGGCGCGTTGGTCTGGCCCTCGGGGCCCTGGCGATGGTTCTGGGGTGCGGGGAGGAGGAGCGGTCGCCGGTGGCGTCCCGTCGACGCCATCCGTCGAGGCGGCGCCGGCCGCCGCGGCGGTCACCTTTCAGCCAGGTGACCGCGGGCGGGCAGCCTAGCGTGCGCGATCAGCACGACGGATCGGGCCTACTGCTGGGGCGGCACCTTCGGCTCGCGAGCACGCCGGTACTCGTCGGAGGCGCGCTCCAGTTCCGGGAGGTCCACGCGGGTACAGGCCTACGCCTGCGGGCTCACCACGGACAGCCGGATCTACTGCTGGGGCGACAACAGCGCACGGGCAGCTCGGCAACGGTGGCAGCGAGTCCAATCCAGCGCAGTCCCGGTGCAGCTCGCGGGCGGCGCGGCGCTACCAGCAGTTAAGACCGGCCTCCTGCACGCCTGCGCCTCACGCTGCGCGGGTCGCCGGTGGGTCCGGTCGAGCCATCCGCCGAGGTGGTGGGTCGCCGGGAGCATCCGCCGAGGCGCGCCGGCGCCGCGGTCGCGACGGCGGTCGTGTTCCAGACCGTGAGCGCCGGGACTTCCCACGTCTGCGCGGTCGCCACCGACGGCCGCGGCTACTGCTGGGGCGGTACGTACGGCCGGACCCCGGTGCCCGTCGGCGGCGCGCTCCGGTTCATCCAGGTGCGGGCCGGCCATCCAACACACCTGCGGCCTGACCACCACCAACCGGGTCTACTGCTGGGGCGACAACACCAGCGGCCAGCTCGGCAACGGGAGCACCAGCCAGTTCAGCGAGACGCCGGTGGAGATCGCCGGCGGCCGGCGGTACCGCCTCCTCCGCACGAGCAGCATCGGCGGCTTCTCCTGCGCCATCACCCAGGCGGGCGCCACCTACTGCTGGGGCGACAACACGCACGGGCAGCTCGGCGACGGCACCACCACCCTGCGACGGTCGCCGGTCCGGGTGAAGGGCGGGATCACCTTCGCGTCGGTCACGCTCGGCGCGTTCCACACCTGCGGGCTCACCGCGGCCGACCAGGCCTACTGCTGGGGCGACAACCAGCACGGCCAGCTCGGCATCGGCAACAGCTTCGAGCAGCACCTGCCGCGCGCGGTGTCGGGCGGGCTCGCCTTCGCCACGCTGGCGGCGGGCTGGAACCACACCTGCGGCGTCGTGGGGAACGTTGCCTACTGCTGGGGCAGGAACGCCCTCGGCCAGCTCGGCGACGGCACCCGGAGCCGCCACGGGAAGCCGGCGCCGGTGGCCGGCGGGCTCCGGTTCCGCGGCGTGAGCGCGGGTGGGAACCACACCTGCGGCGTGCTGATCTCGCGGGCGGCCTACTGCTGGGGCTACAACTGGTACGGCGGGCTGGGCGACGGGACCGACGCGCTGGGCGGCGAGCCGTTCGTGCAGTTCCGCACCACGCCGGTGGCCGTGAAAGGCGGGCCCGCCACCTGGAACTCCGTGCTCGCCGGCGGCGGGAACTTCACCTGCGGCCTCACGCAGGACGGCAAGGTCTACTGCTGGGGCGAGAACACCTTCCACGTGCTCGGCGACGGCAGCGACGTCATCGGCCGGCCGACGCCGGGGCCGATCGCTTCGCCCTGAGCGCGACGCGGTCCCGCGACCTGCCGCCCCGGCCGGAGTAGACTTCTGGCCGGGGCTGTCGCATCGGCATCGGTATGGAGGCGGGACGGATGGCGGACGGAACGGAGACCATCGCCCTGGTGACGGGCGCGGGGCACGGCATCGGGCTCGAGGTGTGCCGGCAGCTCGCCGAGCGGGGCTGGACGGTGGTGCTGACGGCGCGGGGGCTCGATCGGGCGCGGGAGGCGGCGGCCGCGATCGGCGACGTGGCGGGCAAGATCCACCCGCGGGCGCTCGACGTGGCGACCGAGGCGAGCCCGCGCGCGCTCGCCGCCGACCTCGGCTGGGCGCTCGGCCGGGTGGACGTGCTGATCAACAACGCCGCCGCGGCGGCCGACTGGTCCGAGACCGCCGGCACCGCCGACCTCCGCACCGCGCACGCGGCGATGGAGACCAACCTGTTCGGCCCCTGGCGCGTCATCCAGGCGTTCCTCCCCCTGCTCCGCCGGAGCCGCCACGGGCGGATCGTCAACGTGTCGAGCGGCGCGGGCTCGCACGACGACCCGGAGTTCGGCCTCGCCGTCGGCGCCGCGATGGCCAGCTACGCCGTGAGCAAGGCCGCGCTCAACGCGCTCACGGTGAAGCTCGCGCTCGAGCTGCTCGAGGACGGGATCATGGTGAACGCGGTCTGCCCCGGCCTCACCGCCACGGCGCCGGGGATGGAGGAGGTGGGCGCGCGGCCGGTCGCCGAGGGAGCGGCGAGCGTGGTGTGGGCGGCGACGCTGGCGGCCGGCGGACCGACGGGCGGGTTCTTCCGGGACGGGCAGGCGCTCGCCTGGTAGGCGGGCGGTCGGGCGGTCGGGCGGTCGGGCGGTCGGGCGGTCGGGCGCGGAACGCTAGTGGCCGGTGCGCTCGCCGCGGACGAGCTCGACGGCGTGCTCCACCAGGTCGTTCAGCACGGCGAGGCCGTCGCGCACGCCGCCGGTGCTGCCGGGGAGATTGACGATGAGGGTGCGGGCGCGGACGCCGGCGGTGCCGCGGGAGAGCGCGGCGCGGGGGAACCGCGGGTAGACGGCCATCCGAAGCGCCTCGGCGATGCCGGGCGCTTCCTTTTCGAGGACCGCGCGGGTGGCCTCGGGGGTGACGTCGCGCGCGGTGAGGCCGGTGCCGCCGGTGGTGAGCACGAGGTCGGCGACGTCGCCGTCGGCCCAGGCGCAGAGCATGCCGGCGATGCGGCCGGTCTCGTCGGGCACGAGCGCCCGCTCGGCCAGCGCGTAGCCGCGCTCGGCGGCCCAGGCCGCGATCGCGTCGCCCGAGGTGTCGGCCCGCTCGCCGCGGTGGCCGGCGTCGGAGATGGTGAGGATAGCTAGGCGCATCGTTGGAGAGACGGAGAGGACGGAGAGGACGGAGACGACGGAGAGGGAAAGCCGCACGAGCAGGTTTCGTCCCTCTCCGTCCTCTCCGTCTTCTCCGTCCTCTCCGTCCTATCTCTTCACGCTCCCCTTGGTCCAGAACGGCAGCTTCACGACCTCGGCCGGCAGCCGCTCGCCGCGGCACTCGACCTCGAGCTTCGCGCCCGGCTTGGCGGTCGCGGCGGGCAGGTACGTCGTCCCGATCCCCACGCCGAGCGACGGGCTCAAGGTGCCGCTCCGGACGATGTCGGCCTCGCGGCCCTCGTGGTGGGTCGGGAAGCCGCGCCGGGGGAAGCCGCGGCCCTCGAGCCGGAAGCCGACGAGGCGGCGGGTGACGCCGCGCTGCTTCTGGGCGCGGAGGGCCTGGTCGCCGGTGAAGCGGGACCCCTTGTCCAGCTTCACGATCCAGCCGAGCCCGGCCTCGAGCGGGGTGATGGTGTCGTCGATCTCGTTGCCGTAGAGCGCGTAGCCCATCTCGAGCCGGAGCGAGTCGCGCGCGCCGAGGCCGATCGGCTGGGCGCCGGCCGCCGTGATCGCGTCCCACAGGGCGACGGTGTCGCGCTCGCGGCAGTAGAGCTCGAAGCCGTCCTCGCCGGTGTAGCCGGTGCGGGAGATGAAGCACTGCGCCCCGGCGATCTTGCCGGCCCCGTGATGGTAGTAGGCGATCTGGCCGAGCGGGATGTCGGCCAGCGGCTGGAGGATCTGCTCGGCGCGCGGCCCCTGCACGGCGATGAGGCCGACCTCGGCGGAGATGTCCTTGAGCCGGACGTTGATGCCGCCCTTCTGGTCGACGATGTGCTCCCACGCCCGCGCCGTGTTGGACGCGTTCACCACGATCATCAGCTTGTCGTCGAAGCGGTAGACGGTGCAGTCGTCGACGAAGGTGCCCTGGGGCGTGAGCAGCGCCGAGTACTGCACCTGGCCCGGCTCGAGCACTCCGACATCGTTGGTGGTGACGCGGTTGACGAAGGCGTTGCGGTCGGGGCCGGTGATCTCGAACTCGCCCATGTGGGAGACGTCGAAGATGCCGGCGCCGCTCCGCACCGCGTGGTGCTCGGCGAGGATGCCGGTCGGGTACTGGACCGGCATCTCCCAGCCGGCGAACGGCACCATCTTGGCGCCGAGCGCCTTGTGGCGGTCGAAGAGCGCGGTGCGCTGCAGGGTCGGTGTCGCGGTCACGCCGGGTCTCCCATCAAGGTGGCCATGAGGGCCTTCTGCACGTGCAGCCGGTTCTCGGCCTCGTCCCAGACCCGCGACTGCGGGCCCTCGAACACGTCCTCGGACACCTCCTCGCCGCGGTGGGCGGGGAGGCAGTGGAGAAAGATGGCCGAAGGGTCGGCCAGGCGCATCAGGGCGCCGTCCACGATGTAGCCCTGGAAGGCCTTGGCCCGGATCTCCTGCTCCTCCTCCTGTCCCATCGAGGCCCAGACGTCGGTGGTGACGACGTGGGCGCCGCGGGCGGCCTCGCGCGGGTCGGCGGTGAGGAGGATCTTGGCCTTGGCTCGGTTGCGCTCGAGGATGGCGGCGTCGGGCCGGTAGCCCTCGGGGCAGGCCAGCCGGAGCTCGAAGCCGAGGCTGCCGGCGGCGTTGATCCAGCTGTTGGCCATGTTGTTGCCGTCGCCGATCCAGGCGACCACCTTGCCGTCCCAGCCGCCGAGGCTCTCGCGCACGGTGAGCAGGTCGGCGAGCACCTGGCAGGGATGCAGCAGGTCGGTGAGCCCGTTGATGACCGGGATCGAGCCGTACTTGGCCAGCTCCTCGGCGTCGGCGTGATCGAAGGTGCGGATCATGAGGCCGTCGAGGTAGCGCGAGAGCACGCGCGCGGTGTCGCGGATCGGCTCGCCGCGGCCGAGCTGGATGTCGCGCGAGGAGAGGAACAGCGCGTGGCCCCCGAGCTGGTAGGCGCCGACCTCGAAGGAGACCCGGGTGCGGGTCGAGCTCTTGGCGAAGATCATCCCGAGCGTCTTGCCGGCGAGGGGCTTCTCGCGGTACTGCCCGGATTTCATGCGGGCGGCGAGGTCGAACAGGGCGAGGAGCTCGGGGCGCGAGAAGTCGGGGATCGCGAGGAAGTGGCGCGTCGGCGGCATAGACCGGGGCGTGAGGGGCCGGGTGTCGAGTCGGGGGGGATTGTAGTCAGCCACCGGACAGGGCACCAGCCCCGAGCCGCGCGCGGGACTGGACAGTAGGTTAGACAGTGTCCTCGCAGGTGGCGGCTTCCAGACGACGGACGGTCCGCGATGGAGACACTGGCAAGAGTTCAGGAGCTGCTCGGGAGCCGCTACCGGCTGGAGCGCGAGCTGGGGCGAGGCGGAATGGCGACCGTCTACCTGGCGCGGGACGAGGGCGACCGCGAGGTCGCCGTCAAGGTGCTGCGACCCGAGCTCCGTCCCGCAGTCGGCGCAACGCGATTCCGTCGCGAGATCGAGATCCTCGAGCGTCTGCAGCACCCCAACATCGTCAGGCTGCTGGATTCCCGGGAGGCCGGCACGCGGGTGTATTTCGTGATGCCGTACGTAGCCGGCGAATCGCTCCACGCTCGCCTCGCGCGCGATGGGCCGCTGCCGCTCGCGATGGTGGCCGACATCGCGAGGGACATGGCCGCCGCGCTGGACTATGCCCACGCCCACGGCGTGATCCACCGCGACGTGAAGCCCGGCAACGTGCTGTTGGAGTCCGACCGCGCTCGGATGTGCGACTTCGGGCTGGCGCGGGCGGTGGCGGACGCGACGTCGGAGTCGTTCTCATCGAGCGGCCTGGTCGTGGGTACGCCCGACTACATGAGTCCGGAGCAGTCGATCGGGGGCCAGCCGGTGGGCCCGGCGGCCGATATCTACTCGCTTGGCTGCGTCCTCTACGAGATGCTCACGGGCGAGCGTCCGTTCAAGGGAGCGACCGCGCAGGCGGTGGCCGCCCAGCACCTGAGCGCCTCCCCCAGATCGATCCGGGCGGTGCGACCGGAGGTGCCCGCGGGGGTGGAGCGGGCGGTGTTCGCCGCGATGGCGAAGGAGCCGGAGGACCGGCCGGGGTCGGCGGGGGAAGTGGCGGCACGCGTGGCGGATCGGGGATAGGCGCGCCGTGCGCTCACCTCAGCGGCGGCGTGGTTCTCGGTTTCCAGCGCAGTGCCTCATTGACTGTCAAGGCGGCCACTTCGGGGCGGGTCGAACCGGATTGCTCGAGGCCCGGCTTGACCTGATCGGATGGTCCGGTCGCATCAGTGTGCGTGCAGGCTGAAGCGATCGCAGCCAGCGCCAGTGATGCGAACACGGCCCACTGCGTCGCCGCGTAGCCGACGGAGGACCGAAAGCAAGCCCGGGAAACCGTCACGGCCTCCCGGGCAGACGCCCTCGGGATTGCTCCCTCATCGTCGACTACGGGTGATGCGCCGTATCTGAATACAGCGGTCAGGCAGTCCACCAGGCGCGGGTGGTGGACCGTGTCGTTCGCCGTCTGCTTGTCCACTTTCAGCTTGCCTTTCGAGAAGCTCACTGCGACGCTGTCGCCCGTGGCGACGGTCTCCGTGGTGGCGCAGGGGACCTTCGACCTTGCCGCTGATGCGCGGGGTGCCGCCCAGCGCCGGCTCGGAATCAGACACCCGCGCGGACTCCATCTCCGGCGCCTGCTTGGGGCCGGAACCGCCGCACGCGACGGCACCGAGCCAACCGACCATCAGCAGAACCCTCCGTGTGGTTCGCATACATCCCTCCTGAGGTTGGATGTGGCGATGGCCCTGGCCGACTCACCGATCGCGCACGATCAGATCACGCAGATCGCGGTCAGGTGTGACAAGTGTGGATCGGAGCTCCTTCCAGTAGGGAGCGGCGGCGTCGGGACGCCCCATCCGCTCGTAGACCAGCGCGAGCCGGTGCACGGCGAACGGGCGCACCAGCCCGTGCAGCGCGAGGTGGCCGTACGGCACGTGGGCAGGATCCAGTATCTGTAGGTAGAACGCCGCCGCCGAGTCGGGCCGGCCAAGGCGCTCATAAGCCTCGGCGACGAGCCACCGGGCGGCGGCGCCGGAAGGCTGATCCAGGTCGGCGCCGTCCCGCTCGCCCACGAGCGCCTCGGCCGCCAGGCGGCGCGTCACCCCGCTCCACTCTTTCCGCGCGCCGAGGATCGTTGCCTCGAGGAGCGCGGGCCCCAACCCGAGCCGCCGCTGGTCGACCTCCGGCCGCCGCCGGACCGCCGCCAGCCGCTCCTCCGCCGGCGGGAGGTCACCGGCCATGGCGGCCCAGATACCGGCCGACACGAGCGCGCCGGCCGTCGTATCGGCGAGCAGCCACGGGGGAACCGGACCCGCGGACCGGCCGCTCGAGGCGGCCAACAGCAGCAGGCCATTGCTGAACCACCGCCGCGTCGCCCCGTCGGCGCTCGAGGCGGCCGCGCGAAGGTCGCGCTCCGCTGCGGCGACGTGTCCCTGCGCGGCCCTCGCGCCGGCGAGCATCGTGATCGAGGGATTCCGAATCCAGGGCGGCGTGGTGGGGTCGCCGACGCGCTCCGTGGCCAGGCTCTCCGCGAGGGTCCAGCGCCTCTGGAAGGTCGCCAGGAGCTCGCGCGCATAGTCGGCCCAGGATCCGTGCAGCTTGAGCAGGGCCGCCGCCGCGTCCCCGTCCCGGCCGAGGGCGAGCAGGGCGACGCTCTGGTTGAAGATCGGGACCTGAGCCTGATCCACACCGAACCGCTGGAGCGATTCCGCGCGCTCGAACTCGGCCAGGGCCTCTTCATAACGACCCAGCGTGTACAGGTAGATGCCTCGGTCGTTGTGACCGGGCACGGACCTCGGCGCGATCTGGAGCATCAGGTCGTACCAGCGCACCGCCGAGGGAACGTCATACCGCAGCGCGTAGGCGGCCTCCGCCTCCAGACGGTAGCGCTCCACCTCGCTCAGCCGATCCGGCCGTCGCAGCGCCTCGGCCAAGGCCGCAGCCGCGGAGTCGAGGTTCCGCATCGTCAGGTAGTTCAACGCAAGGCCGGCCCAGGCGGACGCGAAGCCGGTATCCAGGGCGATCGCTGCATGCAGCAGCCGGTTGCCGGCGGGGAGGTCGCCCCGGATGCTGAGTGCTCTGGCCTCGACGTATCGTCGGTAGGCGGCGAACGACGGCGTGGCGACCTGCACGAGCGGGCGGTCGGCCTCGATGGCCGAGCGCCGCTCGCCCAGGCGCTCGCGCACCTCGCGCGCCGTCGCCTGCGCCGCCTGCACCAGGTCGGCGTCGGTCGCGCCGCGGGTGACGGTGAGCAGGGTGCGGCCACTGTCGGCGTCGACCGCGCGCAGCACGATAGAGTAGTGGCCGGGCCCGACGGGCAGCACACTCCCACCCAAAACGGCGCGCACGGAACTGCGGACGGCCAGCTCGCGCGCGAGCTCGCCCGTGAGCGGGGTCGTGTCGGCCAAGCCGGCATCCCGCATCGCGGAGACGAGCTGCTGTCTCGGCATGGTGACGACCGTGGTCGACTGGTCAAGCTCGGCCGTGACCAGCTCCCGGACCGCGGTGGCGAGGGTCCGGTCATTGGTCGGTCCCTCGAAATCGGAGACCAGGATCCAGAGCGGCTCCGCGCCCGGAGCGGGGCTCCACCGACGCGACACGACAAACAGCGCGATCCCGACGAGCACGGCTGCAAACGCGAGCGCGACCCACATCCAACGCCCCGGCGCGAACGCGGCAGGTTTAGGCGCGGGCGCGGGCGCGGGGGTGACCGCCGGGGGCTCGAGCGCCTCGACGAACTCCACCGCCGTCGCAAAGCGGTCGGCCGGCACCTTGGCCATCGCCGTCTCGATGGCGCACTGCGGACGTATGCCGGCACGGTCGGCGCGCACGACGCGCGACCGACGGCAGCGGATCGTGGCGGTGCCGGGCCATGACGGCCTGCACCGTTCGGCCGGTGAACGGCGGGTCGACCCGGCGAGCATCTCGAACAGGACGCACCCGAGCGCGTAGATGTCGCTCCGGCCGTCCATGCGCGGGTCGCCGCTGCCCTGCTCCGGACTCATATACTCGGGCGTGCCGACGGCGATCCCCGCTCTCGGTCAGCGACGTCATCGCCCGGCCGCGCTTATGGCGCGCGCGACGCCGAAGTCGGCGACGAGCGCGTGCCCGAGCGAGCCGCCGGGGCGGGTAGCCGGACAGCAGGATGTTGGCCGGCTTGATGTCGCGATGCACCATGCCGTGTGCAGGTGGGCGTAGGCTCAGCGCATCCGCGACGTCGCGGGCGATGCGACCGCCTCGGCGAGCGGGAGCTGGGTCTCTCTCGCCGGATGCGGTCGCGGAGCGTCTCGCCCCGACACGTAGGGCATGACGTAGTACGGCAGCCCTTGGCGTCGTGCCGGAGTCGTGGAGCGGCAGGATGTGGGGGTGCTGCAGGCCGGCTTCGATGCGAATTTCGCGGAGGAAGCGCTCGGGCCCGAGCGCGGCGGCCAGCTCGGGCGAGAGCACCTTGATCGCTACGTTGCGGCCGTGCTGAGCGGTCGTGGGCCGATAGACGTAGGCCATGCCGCCGCGGCCGATCTCTCGATCGACCTCGTAGCGATCCGCGAGTGCAGCTCGCAGGCGATCGAGCTGATCCATCACGGCGGACACCATGTTCCGTTTTGACCGGTGCGGCCTGGACCCACGCGGCTGGACCGCCCACCCAGGGGTGCCTGCCGTGAATTGCGCGTGAACCTAGGGAGGCGCAGCACACCCGGTACGAGCCGAGCGCCGACGTTACTACGTAGCGTCTAATCGGGCCGACGGCCAGTAGCGGCACCGTCTGCGACGGTCCGGTACCGTACCAGGCTAGAGGATATACCGCCTCAAATCGTCGTCGTTCACGATCTTCGCCAGCCGCTCCCGGACCCCCGCCCCATCGAACACGATCCGCTTCTCCGGCCACTCCGGCAGCTCGAACAGCACCTCCTCCATCAGCGCCGACATGACCGTGTGGAGCCGGCGGGCGCCGATGTTCTCCATCCGGTCGTTGGCCATGAAGGCCACCCGGGCGATCTCGGCGATGCCGTCCGCCGTGAACTCGAGCTCCGCCGCTTCGGCGGCCACCAGCGCCTGGTACTGCTTGGTCAGCGCGTTCTCCGGCTCGGTCATGATCCGGATGAAGTCCTGCTCGGTGAGCGGCAGGAGCTCCACCCGGATCGGGAACCGGCCCTGGAGCTCGGGGATGAGATCCGACGGCTTGGCGACGTTGAACGCGCCGGCGGCGATGAACAGGATGTGGTCGCTCCGGACGTAGCCGTAGCGGGTCTGCACCGTGGATCCCTCGACGATCGGCAGCAGATCGCGCTGGACGCCCTCGCGCGAGACGTCGGGCCCGGCGGCGTTGCCCCGCTCGCCCGCGATCTTGTCGATCTCGTCGATGAAGATGATCCCGTGGTTCTCGACCCGGTCCAGCGCCTCGTTCACCACGTCGTCCATGTCCACCAGCTTCTTGAGCTCCTCGTCCACCAGCACCCGCCGCGCCTCGGGCACCCGCACCGTCCGGCGCTTGGTGCGCTTGGGGAGCATCTCCTGCAGCATCTCGGTGAAGTTGAAGTCGGTGCCCTCCATCCCCTGCGGCGGCTGCATCATCTCCATCATCGGGAAGCTCTGGGGCACGACCTCGATCTCGACCTCGCGCTCGTCGAGCTGACCGTCGGTCAGCATCTGGCGCAGCTTCTCGCGCGAGCGCTCGCGGCGCTCGTCCTCGGGCCGCACCGGCTTCTCCGCCTTCGCCTGCCCGCTCGACCCGACCACGAACACGCTCGCCTTCTCCGTCTTCTCCGCCCTCTCCGTCTTCTCCGCCGGGGACGGGGGAGGCGGCGGCGGGAGGAGCAGGTCCAGCAGCCGCTCGTCCGCCCGCTGCTCGGCCTGGGGATAGACCTCGTCCTCCCGCTCGGTGCGGACCATGTTGATGGCGGCGTCGACCAGGTCGCGCACCATCGACTCGGCATCCCGCCCGACGTAGCCCACCTCGGTGAACTTCGAGGCCTCGACCTTGATGAACGGCGCGCCGCTCAGGCGGGCGAGCCGGCGGGCCACCTCGGTCTTTCCCACGCCGGTGGGGCCGATCATGATGATGTTGTACGGGGTGATCTCGTCCCGGATGTCGTCGGGCGCCTGCGCCCGGCGCCAGCGGTTCCGCACGGCGATGGCGACGGCCTTCTTCGCCGCCTCCTGCCCCACGATGTAGCGGTTGAGCTCGGCCACGATCTGGCGGGGCGGCATCTCCTCCAGCCAGGGCAGCGGGGCGACGACGTCGCCGGTCTCGGGCGAGGTGCTCGGAGGGGTAGCGGTGTTGGTCATATCACTTCTCGCCCGGCAGCTCCAGGATCGTGATGTGCCGGTTGGTGAAGACACAGATGTCGGCGGCGATCTCGAGCGAGCGCTGCACGGTGTCGCGGGCCGAGAGCCCGTCGACCGGCAGGAGCGCGCGGGCGGCGGCGAGCGCGTAGTTGCCGCCGGATCCGACCGCGACGATGCCGTCGTCGGGCTCGATCAGCTCGCCCGAGCCGCTCAGCAGGAAGCAGTGGTCGAGATCGGCCACGACCAGCAGCGCCTCGAGCCGGCGCAGCACCCGGTCGCTCCGCCAGTCCTTGGCCAGCTCGACGGCCGCGCGCGGCAGGTTGGCGGGATAGCGGTCGAGCTTCTCCTCGAACTTCTCGTACAGCGTGAGCGCGTCGGCCACCGAGCCGGCGAAGCCGGCGAGCACCTTCCCGCCCTTGAGCGCGCGCACCTTGGTGGACCGCGATTTCATCACGGTGTCGCCGATGCTGACCTGCCCGTCGCCGCCGAGGGCGACGCGGCCGTTCTTGCGGACCGCCAGGATCGTCGTGCCGTGAAACGTGGTCATGCGTCCCTTTACGCCCGCGGGTGGGCCTGGTTGTAGACCTTCTTGAGCCGCTCGACGCTGGTGTGCGTGTAGATCTGCGTCGTGCTCAGCGACGCGTGGCCGAGCAGCTCCTGCACCGCGCGCAGGTCCGCGCCCGCGTCGAGCATGTGGGTCGCGAAGGTGTGCCGGAGCGAGTGGACCCTCAGCGTGTCGCCGCCGATGGCGTCGAACATCGCGTGCACCGCCCGCTGGACGCCGCGGGGCGCGAGCCGCCGGCCGAGCCGGCTCACGAACACCGCGCGGCGATCGCTCCCCGCCCGCCCGACCACGCTTTCCCGGAGGTTAAGATAGCGGCGGAGGGCGAGCACCGCCCGCGAGCCCACCGGCACGATCCGCTCCTTCCGCCCCTTGCCGCGGACCTTGGCCTGGTCGGAGAGCAGGTCGAGGTCCTCGAGGTTCATCCCGCTCAGCTCGGACAACCGGATCCCGGTCGAGTAGAAGAGCTCGAGGATCGCCAGGTCGCGCGTGGCCGCGAAATCGTCGCCCTCGGCGCGCGCCTCGGCCCACTCGAAGAGCGTCTGGGTCTGCTCCCGGTCCATGTAGGTCGGGAGCCGCTTGTCGAGCTTGGGCACCCGCGCCGCCCGGGCGATGTTGTTCGGCACCCCGTGGTTCTCCTGGAGGTACCGGTACAGGCTCCGCACCGCCGACAACGCGCGCGCCGCGGAGCGCTTCGAGAGCCCGCGGCGCTGCAGCTCACCCAGGAATCCCCGCATGCCGAGCCGGTCCACGGTCGTCCAGGTCCACGATCCGCCGTAGTGCCGGTCGCAGAACCCGGTGAACGCCTCGAGGTCGCGGCCGTAGGCCTTCACCGTGTTCGGGGACTGGCCTCGCTGCTTGTCGAGGTAGGTGAGGAACTCACCGACCTCCGGCCTCGCAGCCGTCGCTTCACGGCTCACCGGATCTCCTCCAGGAATCGCCCGAAGTCCGCCTGCGCCCGCTCGACCAGCAGCTCCTTCTTCCGGTCCTTCTTCACCTTTCCCGGCAGCGGATCGAGCAGCCCGAAGTTGGCGTTCATCGGCTGGAAGTGCTTCGGGTCGGCCTCGCCGAGGTAGCGGTACAGCCCGCCGAGCATGGTGGTGGGCGGCGGCACGGCGGCCGGCCGGCCCGCGAGGCGGCGCGCCAGGTTGATGCCGGCGAGGAGGCCGGTGCCGAGCGACTCGGTATACCCCTCCACCCCCGTGAGCTGGCCGGCGAAGAACAGCCGGTCGTCGTCGCGCGCCGTGAGGGCGGGACCCAGGCTCGCGGGGCTGTTGAGGTACGAGTTGCGGTGGATGCTGCCGAACCGCAGGTACTCGGCCTGCTCGAGGCCGGGAATCAGGCGGAACACGCGCTGCTGCTCGGGAATCCGGAGCCGGGTCTGGAAGCCGACCAGGTTCCACATCTGTCCCGCGCGGTCCTCGCGCCGGAGCTGGACGACGGCGTGCGGCTCGCGGCCGGTGCGCGGATCGGGAAGGCCGACGGGCTTCATGGGGCCGAAGCGGAGCGTCTCGCGTCCGCGCCGGGCCATCTCCTCCACCGGCAGGCAGCCCTCGAAGTAGGGGACCTGGTCGAAGTCGTGGCCCTGGTGCTGATCGGCCTCGAGCAGCGCGTCGAGGAATCGCTCGTACGCCGGCGCGTCCATCGGCGCGTTGAGGTAGTCGTCGCCCTCGCCCTTGCCGTAGCGGGAGAGCGCGTAGAGCCGCCCGTGGTCGAGCGAGTCCGACGACACCACCGGCGCGATCGCGTCGTAGAACGCGAGCGCCGCCGAGCCGAGCCGGGCGACGATCGCCTCGGTGAGGCGGGGCGACGTGAGCGGACCGGTCGCCACCACGCCGGGTGACGGCAGCTCGGCCACTTCTTCGCGCCGGACGGTGATGTTGGGATGCGCCGTCACGCGCTCGTGCACCGCCTGGGAGAAGACCTCGCGGTCCACGGCCAGCGCCGTGCCGCCGGGCACGCGCGCCGCGTCGGCGCACGGGAGCAGCAGGCTCCCCAGCGCCCGGAGCTCCGCCTTGAGCAGGCCATGCGCGTTGGCGAGATCGATCGACTTGAAGGAGTTGCTGCAGACGAGCTCGGCCAGCCGGTCGGTGTGATGGGCGGGTGTCCGCACCGCCGGCCGCATCTCGTACAACGTCACGTGCACGCCGCGCTCCGCGAGCGCCCAGGCCGCCTCCGAGCCGGCGAGACCGCCGCCGACAACGGTGGCGACGACGGTGACGTTCACGCCAGGGCCACCTCCTCGGGCTCGGCGAGCACGATCTTGTTGCCGCACTTCATGCAGGTGCGGGTCTCCCCCTCGGCCTTGCTGATCTTCTTCTCCATCCCGACCCAGCCGCACTCGGGGCAGGTCTCGGGCACCGGCTTGTTCCAGGTGGAGAAGTCGCACGCGGGGTAGCGCACGCAGCCCCAGAACGACTTGCCGCGCTTGGTGCGCCGCTCGGCGAGGTCGCCCTCGATGCACTTGGGGCACTTGATGCCGAGCGGGATGGCGCGGGTGCCCTTGCAGGCCGGATACGTGGTGCAGGCCAGGAACTCGCCGAAGCGGCCGGTCTTGATCACCATCGGCGAGCCGCAGAGGTGGCACTTCTCGTCGGTCGGCCGGTCGGGCGCCCGTCCCTTGCGGAGCGACTTCACGTAGTCGCAGGTGTCCTTGTACTTCACGCAGGCCAGGTAGGGCCCGAACCGCCCGGTCTTGAGCTCGATCGGGTTGCCGCACTTGGGGCAGCGCTCCTTGGCCAGCTCCTCGGGGTTGAGCCCGTGGGCGTCGGCCACGAGCGCGTTGAGATCCACCGCCTCGAGCGCCTTGCTGAAGGGGGTGTAGAAGTCCTTGAGCACGCCCTGCCACAGCAGCTCCCCATCCTCGATCCGGTCGAGCTCGGTCTCCATCTCGGAGGTGAACTCGACGTTGAAGATCTCGGGGAACTTGGCCACCATGATCTTCTCGACCAGCTCGCCCAGCTCCGTGGGGAAGAAGCGGCGCTGCTCGACCTTCACGTACTCGCGGGCGCTCAGCGTCGAGATGATGGCGCTGTAGGTGGATGGCCGGCCGATGCCGAGGCGCTCCAGCTCCTTCACCAGGCTGGCCTCGCTGAACCGGGGCGGCGGCTCGGTGAAGTGCTGCGACGGGGTGATCTCGCGCACCTCCACCTGGTCGCCCTGGGCGAGCGGCGGGATGGGGGGCAGATCGTCCATCGTCTTCCCCTCCTCCTTCTCGCGCCCTTCCATATAGAGCACGTGGTACCCGTCGAACACGAGCACCGAGCCGGTGGCCCGGAAGAGGTACTGGCCCAGGTCGAAGTCCACGATGGTCATGTCGTAGACGGCCGGGGTCATCTGCGACGCCACGAAGCGCTGCCAGATGAGCTGGTAGAGCCGGAACTGGTCGGGCTCGAGGAACGACTGGACCTGCTCCGGCCGGCGGGTCACGTCGGTCGGCCGGACGGCCTCGTGGGCGTCCTGCACCCGGGCGTTCTTCTTGGTGCTGTACGCGTTGGGCGCGTCGGGCAGGTACGGCTTCTTGTAGTTCTTCCCGATGAAGTCCCGGACCGACGCGATGGCCGTGTCCGACACGCGGACCGAGTCGGTGCGCATGTAGGTGATGAGGCCGACCGGACCGTCCTCGCCCACGTCCCGGCCCTCGTACAGGTCCTGCGCCGCGCGCATCGTGCGCCGCGAGCTGAAGCCGAGCTTCTTGGCGGCCTCCTGCTGCAGCGTGCTGGTGGTGAAGGGCGCGGCCGGGTTCTTCCGCCGGTGCCGCTTCTCGACCTTGGTGACGACGAACGGGGTCTGCCGGACCGCGTCCACCACCGCCTGCGCCTCCTCGGCGGAGTGGAGCTGCGGCTTGTGCCCCCCGACCTTGGCGAGCGACGCCTCGAAGGTCTGCCCGTCCTTGGCGAGCAGGGCCTCGATGCTCCAGTACTCCTGCGGCGTGAACGCGCGGATCTCGCGCTCGCGCTCGACGATGAGCCGGAGGGCGACGGTCTGCACCCGGCCGGCCGACAGGCCGGTCTTGATGCTGCGCCAGAGGATCGGGCTCGCCTTGTAGCCGACCAACCGGTCGAGGATCCGGCGCGCCTGCTGCGCGTTCACCTTGCGGTCGTCGATCTCGCCGGGCTTCTCCATCGCCTCGTGGATCGCGTCCTTGGTGATCTCGTGGAACAGCACGCGATGGGTCGGGACCTTCACGCCGAGCTGATCGGCGACGTGCCAGGCGATGGCCTCGCCCTCGCGATCGGGGTCGGTGGCGAGGTAGATCGTGGACGCGGTCTTCGCCGCCTTCTTGAGATCGGAGAGCGTCTTGGTCTTGCCCTTGATGGTGACGTACTTGGGCTCGAAGTCGCGCTCGACGTCCACGCCGAGCTCCCGGGTGGGGAGATCGCGCAGGTGGCCGATGGTGGCCTTCACGTCGTAGCCGGACCCGAGGTACTTCCCGATCGTCTTCGCCTTCGTGGGCGACTCGACGATCACCAGCGCGGTTCCCCGGCCGGGCCCCCGGCCGTCAGGCTTCCCGGCCTTGGCGCGCGAGCTCGGGGCCTTGGCCGCGCGCTTGGGCGCAGCCTTGGCTTCGGCCGGCTTGCCGGTCTTGGCCGGGGATTTCACCGCTCGCTTGGATCTGGTCGCCATGAGTACAGTATGCCTTCCGGGTTCATCCAATGGTCAATTCGGTGGCTGCAAGAAAACCCGCGCCGCCCGGGGTTGGCAAGGCGGCGGTCCGTAACCTAGTGATCTGTAACGTGTTGGATATCTGGGTCCACGGCTTCGGCGGGGGTGGGGCTCGCTCCGGTCGCTGCAGTGCCGTCGCGGACGGCCATCGCGGGGAGGTGTGGGCACTGACGCTCCCTCCGCGATCCCCACCCCCGCCTGCGCCCCGGGTTCCTGCCTGTTCGACTGCTCATAGTCTGGATAGCGATGCTCCCGCTTCGTCACCGCCGGCCTGCTTACCGCCCGCCCGCCCATCTTCCCTACCACCCTCCGTGGGTCCTCGCCAGCCGGATGACTTCCTGCGCCACGACCGGCGCGCCCTTGCTGTCCGCCGACACCTCATAATCAGCGAGCTTGTAGAACGGTTCCCGGGCCTGGAGCAGGGTCCGGGTCCCCTCGACCGGGTCGGCGCCCGTCACGAGGGGGCGGACATCGCCGTCCTCGCTCCGGCGCGCGGCGGTGACGGCGCTGCACTTGAGATAGATAATGAGACAGTTGGGCTTGGCCGCCTGGACCTGGCCCGGTTGCGCGGCCCAGCCGCCACCGGGGACGATGACGGCCGGGTCCCGGGCCTGGGCGGTGGCGACCGCATCGCGCTCCATGGCCCGGAACCGCGGCTCGCCCACCATGCCGAAGATCTGCGCGATCGGCATGCCCATCTGGCGGACCAGGATCAGGTCGATGTCCAGCAGCGGCGCCTCCAGCCCGGCGGCGACGAGCTGGCCGACGGTGCTCTTGCCGGCACCCGGGAAGACCCACCAGCAGGACGTGACGCTTCATCTAGCCCTCGACCGCTTCCCGGAGCGCGCCCCAGCGCGCGCCCAGCGAGGCGACGTACCCGTCGAAGTTCCGGCGCATCTCGGCCAGCGAATCGCCGCCGAACTTCTCGACCATCGCGTCGGCCAGCACGAACGCCGTCAGCGCCTCCGCGATCACGCCCATCGCCGGGACGGCGGTCACGTCCGACCGCTCGCTCTGCGCGCTGGCCGGCCGGCCCGTCGCCAGGTCGACGGTGGGGAGGGGCGCCATCAAGGTCGAGATCGGCTTCATCGCCACCCGGATGACGACCGGCTCGCCGGTGGTCATGCCGCCCTCCAGGCCGCCCGCGTTGTTGGTGCGGCGGCGGAACCCGGCCCGCGGGTCGCCGGGCTGTGGCGGCGCGACCGCCTCGCCGTCGGCCGACGGGTCGATGGGATCGTGGACCGCGGAGCCCGGCCGCCGCGCGGCTTCGACGCCCAGCCCGATCTCGACCGCCTTCACCGCCGGGATGGACATGAGCATGCCGGCCAGGCGGCCGTCGAGCTTCCGGTCCCAGCTCACGTGGCTGCCGAGCCCGACCACGACGCCGCGGGCGACGACCTCGACCTCGCCTCCGAGGGTGTCGCCCGCCTGCTTCGCGGCATCGATGCGGGCGACGATGTCGGCCTCGACCGCGGGATCGAGCACGCGCACCTCCGAGCGGTCGGCGTGCTCGTTGAGGGGGACGGGCAGCTCGGCGGGCGGCGTGGCCACGATCCCGCCGAGCGAGACGACGTGGCTCCCGATCTCCACCCCGAACTCGTCGAGAAGGCGCCGGGCCAGCGCGCCGGCGGCCACGCGGGCGGTGGTCTCCCGGGCGCTGGCCCGCTCGAGGATGTCGCGGGCATCCACCCGGTCGTACTTGAGCACGCCCACCAGGTCGGCGTGGCCGGGCCGCGGCCGGGTGACCCGGCGCCGGCGGAGCTCGCCCGGCGCGGCGGCCTCGTGCGCCATCACGTCTTCCCAGTGGGTCCAGTCGCGGTTGGGGATGAGCATCGCGACGGGGGAGCCGAGGGTCTCGCCGGCGCGGACGCCGCTCAGCCACTCGACGTGGTCGCGCTCGATCTTCATGCGCGCGCCGCGGCCGTAGCCCTGCATCCGGCGGACGAGGTCGCGATCGACCCACTCGGCGTTGATCGGCAGGCCGGCGGGTAAGCCCTCGACCAGGGCCACGAGCGCCTTGCCGTGCGATTCGCCCGCGGTGGAGAACCTCAGGTGCACGCGCCGACCCTCGCCCCGGGGGGTGAGAGAAACGAACGAGCCCGGCCTGCGCCGGGCTCGCTCCCGTCGGGGTGCTCGGACGGTCCGCGCGATGCGGCTACTGATCCGATGCGCCGTCGTCGGTGATCCGGGGTGTGACCAAGATAATGAGGTCACGCCGGTTTTCCGTATCCGTGGTGGTGCTGAACAGCTTGCCGATGATCGGCAGGTTGCCCAGCAGCGGGATGCCGGACTTGATCCGGCTCACCTCGGTGACCGTCAGGCCGCCGATGACCGCCGTCTCGCCGTCCTCGACGAGGAGCTGGTTGTCGGCCTTCTGCTTGGCGAACACGAAGCCCAGGTCCGCCGCGGCCAGCGGACGGATGGCCGACCGCTCGGTGTGGAGCTGCATCAGGACCTGGCGGTTGTTGGTCACGTGCGGGGTGACCGTCAGGCGGATACCGGTCTCCTTGAACTGCACGTTGGCGCGGGCGCTCCCGTTGGCGCTCGAGTTGGCGTCGATGACGCGGACCGGGGTCTCTTCACCGACCAGGATGTCCGCCTGGCGGTTGTCGAGCGTCGAGATGACCGGCTCGGCCTGGATGTCGGCCAGTTCCGTGCGCTCCAGCGCGCTCAGGAACGTGGTCAGGGCGAAGCCGCCGATGCTCGTCGAGTAGATCAGGTCGAGCGCCGAGTTGGCGACGTCGGCGTTGGCGTTGCCGATGGCGGCCAGCGAGTTGCCGCCGAGGTCGATGATGTTCACGTCCTTCGGGTACGAGTTGCCGGTCGCCGGGTCGGTCCGCTGAACCAGCTTGTTGAAGAACTGGGTGCTGCTGCCGAGGTCGTACTTGACGCCCAGCGCCTCGATGTCGGTGCGGTCGACGAAGATGATCTTGGCCTGGATCGAGAGCTGCGGGGTGCGAATGTCCAGCCCGCGGACGAAATCCGTGACGCTCGCGATGCGGCTCCGGGTATCGGTCAGGATGAGCGCGTTGGAGCCGGTGTCGGCCACGACGCGGCCGCGGTTCTTGGTCAGGATGCTCTCGACCGTCTTGGCGAGCGAGCCGGCCTGGGCGTAGTTGATCCGGACGATGCTCGTCTCCAGCGGCTCGAGCGAGTCGAGGGCGGCGAGCGCCGACGGCGCGTCCACGCGGATGATCCCGCCGGCCATCTCCTGGGCCGAGAGGCCCTGGCTGGCGAGGATCGCCTGGAAGGCCTGCGGCCAGGGCTGATTCCTGATCTCGGCGTTGACCTCACCCTTCACGTCCTTGCCCAGGATGATGGTCCGGCCGCTGAAGGCCGCGAAGCCGGCCACCACGTCCGCGATGCTCGCGCGGTCCCAGGTGACGGTGATCCGGGGCTCGTCCGCGCGGGTCAGCATGCCGGCGCTGCGGATGGCCACCTCGGGCTTCCGGGGGGACGCCGCGGCGACAGCCGGGGCCTCGTCGGCCGAGTCATCGGCCTTGGCCACCTGCGGCGCCACTGCCTGCGCGTCAGTCGACGACCAGGCCTGGAAGCCCTGGCCCGACTCGAAGCTCACGCGGATGGTGCCGTTGGCGCGGTCGACCTTATAGGCCTGCGGGCCCTCGAGGTCGACGACGATCCGGACGATGTCCGGGCGGAACTGCGAGTAGCGGAGGTTGAGCACCCCGCCCCGCTTCACGCCGTCGTAGAGGCTCGCGGAGGTCGTGCCCAGCTTGGCGCCGACGACGTCGAGCACCAGGCGGTCGGGCGACGAGAGGAGGAAATCGCGCACGTCGACGGCACCCTTCACCGCGACGACGATCTCGGTCTTGCCGGCGGCCGGCGCCAGGCTCACGGCGGTCACCTCTCCGCTTCCGGGCCCCTCGGCCCGCATCGGAGTCGCGGTCCCAAGGACCGCGGCGGCGACCATCATCCAACGATACATGCCCGTCATGGCGTCTCGACCTCCTGCTTGCGCAGCGAGAGAGTTTCCTGGCGCTCGAACCCGAAGTCTGCAATCATGAACACCGCATCACGGGGGCGAATCTGCGTCAGCCGCGCCCGGCCCAGCTGATCTCCCACCCGCATCTTGTGCCGCTTGGCGGAAGTCTTCTCGCGCAGCACGACGATGTTGTTCGACGGGCTGCGAAGGTCCATGTAGACGCCGACCAGGTCGAGATCGGCGACCTCGGGCCCGGACTTGTCCCTATCGATGAGCGAGGCGAAGGGATCGCGCGTGCCGCCCGCATAGGCGAACGTCTCGCGCATGACTTCGATCTCGCGGGCCTTCTGGATCGAGTCGGCCAGCGCCTGCTCGGACACGGACTGACTCACCGAGTCGGACGCGGGGACCGAATCCGCGGGCGTGGAATCTGCCGGCGCGGGCGCCGCCGCCGGGGTGGTCACGGCGGCGGTGGCGGCCAGAGACACCTTGGTTTCCGCCGGCTCGTCCTTGCAGCCGGCGACGCTCGCCGCAGCGAGCAGGACGAGGGCGACGATCGCGTTACGTGCCACTGGCCTCTCCTTCCCCGCTGGAAGACTTGACGAACGTCCGCACCTGGAACTTGGCCTCGAGCAGCGAGCCGTTGGTGTCGCCCAGCGCCTTCGCGGCGTTCTTGCTGGCGGCCGTGACCGAGACATCGTACGGCACGATGATGCGCTGCAGGCTGGCGACGTCGGCCATGAACTGGCCGATCTGATCGTAGTGCCCGATGACGGACATGTTGTACTTGTAGGTATCGAACGGCACCGGGCCGGCCTCGACCGGGAGCGGCACCACCTGCGACAGCGTCACGCCGCGGATCCGGCTGCGGCTGGAGATGTCGTCGAGCAGGTTCGGCACCTCGTTCCGCTCCGGCACCAACCGGCGGAGCAGCGCCAGGCTGCCGCGGTAGGTGTCGAGCCGCTTGCGCAGGTCCTCGACCGTGCCCTTGGCCAGCTCCTTCTTGGCGCTGTCGGTGGCGGCGTCGAGCCGCGCGATGGTGTCGCGGATGGCGATCACCTGCTCCTTGCGCGCGGCCAGTCCGGACATGCCCAGCTGGTCGAGCACGGCACCGGTGTAGCCGATGTAGCCCGCGAGGCCGGCCAAGAGGAGCACGAGCGCCGGCGTGGACTTCGATCCGAGGGATGCCATCGCCTACCTCACCGATTGGCTGAGGGGAACCGTGCGGATGTACGCCGAATCCGCCTGGCGATACGTGCCCCGGATGGTGAACGCCGTGACCGGCCGCTCCTTCTCGACCACCGTCTGGGCCGAGACCGGCAGGACGTCGATGATCCAGGGCGAGGCCTCGAGCTGGCGGAGGAACCGGGTGTAGGCCTGGATGTCCACCGTGCGGCCGTTCAGCTCGAACTGGACCGCGGGCGTGGGAGCCGGGCCGGCGCCCTTGCCGGTATCGGCGTGGGCGGCCGCGGGCTGCGCGGCCGGGCGGGCGCCGCCGAGGGCATGCCCGGGTGCGACACCGCGCCGGCCGGCCCCATGTCCACGAGCCAGGTGTACGCGGGCAGCGCGCGGGTCACCTCGTCGAGCAGGTGGGCCCACACGTAGCGATCGCCGTCCACCTTCCGGATCGTGCCGATCTGGGCGACCAGCGAGTCGCGGATGGTCTCCTGGTGCCGCTTCTCGGCCAGGAACGCCTTGAAGCGCTTGTTCTCGGCGCGGCTCTGCTCGAGCTGCGGCTCGAGCGCGTTCAGCTCGTGCGCGGTGCCGAGGAAGACGAAGCCCAGCCAGCCCGCCACGGCCACCCAGGCCACCACGGCGACGAGCAGCAGCGGGTCCTTGGTCTTGCTGCCCAGGCCGCGCACGCCCTCCAGCAGCCCCTGCATGGGGCGCCGGGCGCGCTTGCGCTTGAGGTCCGGGCGAAGATTGACGGTGATCATCGGTCGTCGGTCCCTGAGTCGGGGTTACGCGGCGCTGCGCAGCGCGAGGCCGATCGGGAGCATCAGCAGCGGCGCGACCTCGTCCACCGGGAACTGGTCGAAGACGCCGTCCGCCACCTGCAGCTTCTCGATCGGGTTGGCCAGCTGGACCGGGATGCGCAGCCGGTCCGACAACACCTTGTTGAGGCGCGGGATCCGGGCCCCGCCGCCGGTGGTGAAGATCCGGCCGATCCCGCTGGCCGACCGGCTGGCCGACTGGAGGAAGGCCGCGGCGCGCTCGATGCCGACCGCGAGCTCCTCGCCGCGCGACTCGAGCAGCGGATCCAGCGCCTCGTTCGCGTCGGCGCCCTTGAGCACCGCCTCGGCCTCGTCGGCCGAGAGCCCGCGCTCGCGCTGCAGGTCTTCCTTGAAGCGCCGGGTGCCGATCGGGATGTCGCGGGTGAGGACCGGGACGCCGTCGTCGAGGATGTTGATGTTGGTGGTTTCGTGGCCGATGTTCACCAGGCCGACGACGCCGTGCATGGCCTCGGGGTAGTTCACCTCGAAGGCGTTGTGCAGGGCGAAGGCGTCGACGTCGATGACGCTGGCCTCGAGGCCGACGTCGGAGAGCAGGGCCAGCTTGTGCTCGACCAGCTCGCGCTTGGCGGCGACCAGGAGCACCGTCATCTGCAGCCCCTCGGCCTCGGGATCCAGGATCTGGAAGTCGAGCTCGACGTTGTCCATGTCGAACGGCACGTGCTGCTCGGCCTCCCAGCGGATCACCTCGCGCGCCTCGTTCTCCTTCATGCGGTCCATGGCGATCTTCTTGATGATCACGTCGCGGCCGCCGACGGCGGTCACGACCTTCTTGCTCTTGATGCCGGCCGAGGCCATGAGCCCCTTGATGGCCTCCGCCACGATGGCGGGGTCCATGACCTCGCCCTCGACGATGGCGTCGTTCACGACCGAGGTGAACGCCACCTTGGTCAGGACCGGTCCGCCCGAGGCATGCGAGATCGCGACGAGCTTGATCAGGCCGCTGCCGATGTCCAGGCCGACCGTCGTCGTGTTGCGCCCGAAGAGTCCCATACGAGTCCGCTTTTGAGGGGTGGCTCTGGCCCGTTCGCACTGCTCCGGACCGCCGGCGCCGGGGCATGTGGGTAGTCGGCCGTCAGTGGGCAACCGATGTGCCACACAAATTGCATGGTGCTATATCGTTGCGGGGGACCGGTTTGATGCGGTCGGTAGCGGCGTCTCTCGCGCGGTGAGCGGCGCGATCCCTTCTCTTTCGCAAGCCGTCTCTCGGGTTGCAGCAGTGACGGTCTTCGCAGCGTCACGCAAAGGCTTGCACGAGGGGCGGATAGCGAAACGGCGACCGCTCGGATGAGCGGCCGCCGTTCGGCGTCTCGAATCTCCGCCGTTTACTGGTACAGCTGGACGAAGCTCCGCTCGGAGAACGCCGTCGGGCGTCGCCGAATCGCTCAAGCGCGCGCTTGATGGCGCAGCAGGAGATAGTTCACCATCGCGTTACCGGTGAGCTTGCTGTCGTCGAGCGTGATATCCTGCGCCATGACGCCGCCGATAGAACTTGACGTCGTCGGCAGCCGGTGCCGCGGATGTTCACGCCGCCGGTCACGATGACCGGACCGTAGAAGTCGATCCGGCCCTGCACGTGGAGGTCGCCCTCGACCAGCAGGATGCCCTGCCCTTCGCCATTTCCGGAGATCGAGAGGTCGCCATGTGGTAGATGATCGGGAAGTAGGTGAAGCACGGGCTCGCGGCGTTGGTCGGCGCGCCCCAGTTGCGTCTCGACGGAGACGTCGCACCTCGCCGGGTTGCCGGTGGTGACCGGCCCCAGGCCACTGACGTCGCCGGAGAGGGTCAGGGTGCGGAGCGCCTTGAGCTGATCGAAGCTGGACCCGCCAAGCATGTTGGCGGCCGTCATGGAGTTGTCCTGCTCACGATTGGGATCGCCCTTGACGGTGGAGCTACCGGTCGCCGTCACCTGGCCGTTGTAGCGCACCGCCGCGACGTCGTCGAGCGGCGGGCAGCTCACGCCGGCCGCGGTCCATTCCGCCGGCGTCGCGTCGTAGCCGCTCACCGTCGAGTTGCCGCCGATGGCGACCTTACCGATGGCGGTGAGGCCGGCGCTGACGGTGATGTCGGCCGAGTTGAGGCGAATCAGCTGCGCCAACGACTGCTGGGCGAGCTTGTTGCCCGCATTGTCGGCCTTGGCACCGAGCACAGTGACCAGGAAGAGGTTCTCCGACAGCCGCTTCACGTTCCGCGTCGCGGTGAGATGACTGCCCGTCGGCCCGGTGTAGTCGGCGAGCGCGGTGGCCAGGCCGGTCGGTGCGATGGCGAGCGCGTTCAAGGTTGCCGCGTTCAGCGTCGCCGAGACCGCGTCGCCCAGGCCCGCCTCGGCCACCTGCGCGGCCTGCGCGGCCAGCATGCTGTTCCGGCCGGTCTGCTGCTCGAGGCGGCCGGCGAAGAAGGCGCCCGCAACCAGCGCGCCGATCACCACCAGCGCGAACACCGCCACCGCCAGCGCGATGCCGCGCTCGTTCGACACCCGTGACGCTCGCATGCCGTGCTCCTTGAGAGGTGACCCCATCGCTAGCGCAGCGCGTTCCGCAGGCGCGACCTGGGTCGTGATCGCCTCGGACAGGTACGCGTTGTTCGTATTGCCTGAGGTGGACACCTTGAGGCTGGACACCCCGTTGACCGAAACCACGATGCTCTTGATGCTGGCGTTGACCGCCGTCACCGCGCCGTTGGCGTCGAGGTAGGTGAAGCGGATGCCGTTGGCCGCCGCGAGCGGCCCCAGCAGCGGCTGGAGCGCGGCGCCGGCGCTCACCGAGCGCATACCCAGCCACCGCTGACCACCGCTCTCGTACAGACTGAGCTCCATGACCTCGAAGGTCCGAACCGGGTCGCCGATGTTGGGCACCCGTCCCAGGTTGTCGATGTTGAGCGTCGTCGCCGGTATGCCTGCGGCGCAGGTGTTGCCCGTCACGACGCCGGTGATGCGCCGGGAGTCCCAGGTGTCATCGGAGCCGATCGCGGTCTTGGCGCCGTCGTTGAAGACGTACACCGAATCGGTGGCCTGAGCCGCCCGGTAGCCGGCCCAGTTGCTGAGTCGGAGCTGGGTGGCCGTGGTGCCGGTGCAGACGAAACCCAGACCGCGCATGGCGCGGTAGGTGATGCTCGTGTCCGACTTGGCGAGGATGTCGATCTGGTGCTGGGAGGCGCCGCGCCCAGCACATTGTTGATCTCGCGGAGCTCGTTAGGCACGACGATCGACGCGCTGCGCACGTTGGATTGCAGATCGATCCGCTCGGTCTGCGCGCGCGAGATGCGTTGCGTCGAGTTGAGCAACTTGTAGATGCCGCCCGTGACGATCGTCATGATCATGAGAACCACGAGCAGTTCGACCAGCGAGAAGCCGCGATGATTGCGCATAGGTGTCAGCACTCCGATGGACGGTGACGATGGTGTCGGCGTGAGTCCGGCCGCGCGCGGCTTCTGCGTCACGATCTCGGTGATCGTGCGGCGACTTGCCCGCCGTGACGATGGTCCAGGACTCGTCCCCAGGTTGTTCGTCGTGCCGCTCCGGCTGCCGCTGGCGAAGCCCCCCGACGTGCACTGGGGGTGGTGGAATACGCCACCACGCGGAGCGAATCCGAGACGGGCGGCCGCCACCTCGGCGGCTCGCGTGGACATCTGGCCGCGACTCATCATGCGCGTGACCAGCGCCGAGGAGCCGGCGAGGGCGGTGATGCCGACGCCCAGCACCATCACAGCGATCAGGACCTCGACCAGGGTGAACCCGGATTCGGACGTCTCACTTGGTGACCCTCCCGAGCTGGTCGATCTTGATGCTGTCCGCGTAACTGCTCTTCGAAACCTTGATGTACTGGCCGCCGCTGGAGAACGCCGATGGCCAGCCCGCGCGGATCGTAGGTGATGGCGGTGATCCCGCTGGTAGCCAGGGTGGCCCCGTAGACCGTGTTCAGGTTCACCGCCGTACCGAGCGTGTCCTCGGTGTTGGCGCCGATGGGGGCGACCCGCCGCGGCGAGGCCGTCACCACCGCCGTGTTCCCGTTGAACCTGACGTACGCCGCCGTGCGGCTGCCCTGGGTGGCGGCGGCGCGCGCCGAGGCCAGCATGTTGACGAGCCGGGTGCGAGCGCCGCGCACGTTGCTCTTGGACATCGCGCTGTTCACCCGCGGAAACGCCATCAGCGAGAGAATGCTGACGATGATGACCACGATCAGCGTCTCGACCAGCGTGAACCCCGAACGACGTCCCATGAGTCCTCCAGCGGTGAATCGTGCGGGCCGGATGACCGGCCCTTCCGGATTCCGGAAAGGCAGGAGCCGTACCAGAGATGAAGGGATGGATTGACAGCGACTTAGCTGAAGAGGCCCCGCGCGGAACACTGCATCGGCCTGCATCGCGCGCCGAAGATTGCGCGCGATGCGCCTCTGACCCGCCTAGTGGACCGGCAACCGCCGCATCTTGTAGAACAGCGTGCGGAGGCTGATGCCGAGCAGCGACGCGGCCTGCCGCC
Organism: uncultured Gemmatimonadales bacterium; assembly: GCA_963697755.1. Lineage (GTDB taxonomy): Bacteria > Gemmatimonadota > Gemmatimonadetes > Gemmatimonadales > GWC2-71-9 > CAVVWJ01. The sequence goes on from CAVOPE010000008.1 coordinate 31,738, forward strand.
GGTTGCCGCCCGAGGCCTCGAGCGCGCGCAGGATCGCCAGGCGCTCGACCGCCTCGACCTGGGTCTTGAGGTCGAGCGGCCCGCCTTGGTCGCCGTAGGAGCCGGTGCCGTTGGCGTAGCGCACGCCGTTGGCCTCGCCCATGGGGCGGCCGTTGCCGTTGCCGTTCTTCGCCAGCGCAAAGTCGCGCGGCTCGAGCGGACCACCGGTGCCGAGCACCGCGGCGCGCTCGACCGCGTTGCGGAGCTCGCGGACGTTGCCGGGCCAGGTGTGGTGGGTCAGGGCGTCGAGCGCCGACGGAGTGATGCTCACCGGGTGGCCCAGCCGGGTGGCGGCCTGGCGCACGAAGTGGGTGAGCAGCGGCGGCACGTCCTCCGGCCGCTCGCGGAGCGGCGGGATGTGGAGCCGGACCACGTTGAGCCGGTAGAAGAGGTCGGTGCGGAACTCGCCGCGCTCGACCGCCGCCTCGAGCGGCTTGGCCGTCGCGGCGATGACGCGGACGTCCACCTTGCGCGGCTCGCGCGCGCCGACCCGGCGCAGCTCGCCCTCCTCCAGCACGCGGAGCAGCTTGGCCTGCAGGTCGAGCGGCAGGTCGCCGATCTCGTCCAGCAGCAGCGTGCCCTCGTGGGCCACCTCGAACAGGCCGGCGCGATCGGCGCTGGCGCCGGTGAACGCGCCCTTCACGTGCCCGAAGAGCTCGCTCTCGAGCAGCTGCTCGGGGATCGCGGCGCAGTTGATCGCGGTGAAGCTCGCCTCGCCCCGCGGGCTCATCCGGTGGATGGCGCGGGCCAGGACCTCCTTGCCGGTGCCGCTCTCGCCCGTGATCAGCACCGTCGTGCTGTGACGGGCGACGCGGCTGGCGAGCTCGAGCACGTCGCGCATGGCGCGGCTCTCGGACACGACCAGGTCGGCGGCGGCGCCGGCACCCAGGCTGGTGCGCAGGGCCTCGACCTCGCGGCGGAGCTTCTCGCGCTCCTCGGCCTTCCGCAGCGTCATCGTCACTTCGTCGGGGCGGAACGGCTTGTGGAGGTAGTCGTACGCGCCTTCGCGCATGGCGGCGAGCGCGCTGTCCTCGCTGCCGTACGCGCTCATCATGATCAACAGCGCCTGGCCGCCGTCCGCGCGATAGCGCCGAAGGAAGGTCACGCCGTCCATCTTGGGCATCCGGACGTCGGAGAGGATCAGGTCGAAGGCCTCGACGGCCGCGCGCCGCAAGGCCTGCTCCGGATCACCCTCGCTGGCCACGTCGTACCCGGCCTCCTGGAGCAGGAGGGCCAGGGACTGGCGCAGTCCGGCGTCGTCGTCAACGATCAACAAGCGCATCGGTCGCACCCGCGAGAGGCAGGAAGACTTTGAACACCGCGCCGCCCTCGCGAGCGCGGTCGACCCACACCATCCCTCCGGCGTCGTCCACGGTCCGGGCCACGATGGCCAGGCCGAGTCCGGTTCCTTCCCCCGGAGGCTTCGTCGTGAAGAACGGATCGAAGATCCGCTCCCGGTCCTCGTCGGCGACGCCGGGTCCTTGGTCCGCGACGTAGAGGACGGCGCCGGCCGTGCCCGGTGCCAGGTCCCGCCGCCGCGGGCGTGAGGCCCAGCGGCGTTCGCCGATGCGCTCCGGCGCATCCACCCGCGCGGCCTCGCGGTGGCGCGGCTCGAGCGCCCGGGCCACCGTGCCGACGCTGAGCGACCCGCCCGGGGCGGCCTGGAGCGCGTTCATCAGCAAATTGATGACCACCTGCTCCAGCCCGTGCCGGTCGCCTTGCACGCACGCGAGCCCGGACTCCAAGTGCAGCGCGAGGTTGCGCCCCTTGAGCTGGCCCTGGCGCTCCAGAAACTCCACCGCGGTCGACACCGCCGCATTGAGATCGGTCTGGCCTGGACCCTGGCGCCGCGCGCCCGGCGTGCGCTGCTCGGGTCGGGCATAGTCCAGCAATCCCTGCACAATCCGGTCGACCCGGCCGATCGCCTCGTACATCTGGCCGGTGATGTCGGCGTCGCTCCCACGGCGGCGCAGCACCTCGACGTAGGTGCCGAGCGCGCCGAGCGGGTTTCGGATCTCGTGGGCCACACCGGCGGCGAGCCGTCCGATGCCCGCCAGCTTCTCGACCCGCACCACGTGGCTCTGCACGTCCAGCAGCTCGTCGGCCATCGCGCGGTAGCGGCCGGAGAGGTCGGCCAGCTCGCGCGTCTCGTACTCGGCGGCGGCCGGGTGTCCGCCCGCCGCGAGCGTATCGGCTTCGGCCGCGAGCAGCTGCAGCGGCCGGACCACGAGGCGGTGGACGACGTAGCCGCCGAACAGCACGAAGACCACCGAGTTGCCGACCCAGAGCCCGACCAGCGGCCAGAAGAGCTCGTGAAGGTCGCCGCCGACCAGCACCAGCGTGGTGAGCCCGACCAGGAGCACCGCCGCCGAGGTGACGAAGCCGAGGCTGACGAGCAGCTCGGTGCGCAGCGACCGACGGTCGGACGACATCGGGTCAGCCCCGCCCGGCGGGCGGGCTCAGGTGCACTTGGGCTCGCCGGCCACCACCGCCGGCGCAACCGCGGCGATGTTGCCGTAGAAGAGCGCGCAGGTCTTCGGCGTGCCGACGTACGTGGCCGACGCGGCCCAGCCGCTCGTCGTGGCGCTCACGATCGTGACGCTCGTGTTGCTCGACGGCTGATACTTGATCGCCGCGTTGGGTATGCCCCCGACATAGTAGGTCCCGTTGTCGGCGAGATAGCCCTCCTGCGCCATGACCAGATTGCGAAGATCGCTCTTCATGGTCACGATGTACGACTTCTCCTTCGTGGAGCCGAACTTCGGAATGGCGATCGCGGCCAGGATACCGATGATCACGACCACGATCAGCAGCTCGATGAGCGTGAAGCCGGTCCGGCTCGAGCGGGTGTGATGTCGTGGCGAGCGTGTCATGGTCTGCCCCTGTGAAGTCGCGATTCGTTTCAGGTACTCAGCGAAAGGGCGACGGCCCGAAGACCGCCGCCCGTTGTTCCGCTTCAGCTGCTGGTCCTGCTTAGGCGCACTTCGGCTCGCCCTCGACCGTCGCCGGCGCAACCGCCGCCACGCCGCCGATGTAGATCGCGCAGGTCTTGCCAACCGCGCCGGTGTGGCTCGCCGTAGCGCTCCAGCCGGTGGCCGCAGAACCCGTGACCGTCAGGGTCACGCCGGCCGACGGGACGATCAAGCAGGCCGTACCCGCGCAGCCGGTCGGCAGACCAGCCGGGTTGGTGGCCGCGCCGCTGAAGTAGTTCTGGTTGTTGTCCGCGGCGTAGGCTTCCTGCGCCGTGGCCAGGTTCCGCAGGTCCGACTTCATCGACGCCAGGTACGCCTTCTCCTTCGTGCTGGCGAACTTCGGAATGGCGATCGCGGCCAGGATGCCGATGATCACGACCACGATCAACAGCTCGATCAGGGTGAAACCCTTGCGATTCTGCATACTTCCTCCAGTGAGTGAGCGGCGACGTGGCCGAGCCGACAGCGTGAGTTGGTCGGGCTGGCAGGCCGTAGGGCAATGCGTATGCCGCGGTCTGGTAGGTGCCCGCAACACGTTTACCCGATCACACTTGACCATTCGCTGCACCGCCGACTGCAACCCCGGTTGGCGGGCCTCGCCGCGTGTTTTGCAAGACCGCGAGATCGGCCGTGCCGATATGGATGGCACCAGCCGGGCCAGCCCTCGCCATCCATTCCTCGTCGGCAGGGGCCCAAAGACTCCGCCGATGCTCGGCTTCGGTCAGCGACCACGCGCCCGAGTCCGCTGCGGGATGCAGCCGGTTGCATGCTTCTTGCCTTGGAGTGCGGCGTCCGAGCTCATCCCCCGCCCCTCTCCGCACTCGCGAGACCCGAATGATCCGCGTGCTCTATCTGCTGTTCGTGCTCTCCGGCGCCGCGGGACTCGTCTACGAGTCCATCTGGACCAGGTACCTGGGCCTCTTCGTCGGCCACGACGCGTACGCCCAGATCGTCGTGCTGGTGATCTTTCTGGGGGGGATGTCGCTGGGAGCGATGGCGGTCGGGCGCTGGAGCGAACGGGTGCGCGAGCCGCTCAAGGGATACGTGGCGGTCGAGTGCGCGGTGGGATGCATCGGCCTGATCTTCCACGACCTCTTCCAGTGGGTCACCGGGCTGGCCTACGGCACCATCTACCCGGCGCTGGCGGGCTCGGCCGCCCTGCCCGTCGCCAAGTGGACGCTGGCGGGGCTGCTGATCCTGCCGCAGTCGGTGCTGCTCGGCGCGACCTTTCCACTGATGGCCGCGGGCGTGCTCCGGATACGACCGGCCAAGCCAGGCAGGACGCTGGCCGTGCTCTACTTCTGCAACAGCCTCGGCGCGGCCGCCGGCGTATTGGTCGCCGGATTCTACCTCGTCTACCTGGCGGGCCTGCCGGGCACTCTCCTCGTCGCCGCGATGCTCAACCTCGGCGTGGCACTCGCCACGATCGGCGTGATCGCCGTCCGGCGCCGCCGACGGCCGATGGCGAGCGCCCCGGCTCCGCTGGTCGACACCCGCACCCCAGCGGCGCGCCCGGCGGAGCTCGGCGGCCTCGAGCGGCTGCTCCTGGGCGCGGCGTTCGGGACGGCGGTAGCCTCGTTTCTCTACGAGATCGACTGGATCCGCATGCTCTCGCTGGTCCTGGGGAGCGCGACCCACTCGTTCGAGCTGATGCTCTCCGCGTTCATTCTGGGCCTCGCCCTGGGATCGCTCTGGATCCGAAGCCGGGCCGACGGTCTTAAGGAGCCGGTGCGCGCGCTGGGCCTGGTCCAGTGGGCGATGGGCGCCTTCGCGCTGGCCACCCTGCCTCTCTACGCCGCCTCGTTCGGCTGGATCGCCGCGCTGCTGTCGACCTTCGCCCGCACCGACCTGGGCTATGTCGGCTTCACCGCGGCCCGCTACGCCCTGTGCCTCGTGATCATGCTTCCGGCCACCTTCTGTGCCGGGATGACGCTGCCGCTCCTGACCCGGACCCTGCTCCTGGCCGGTCGCGGCGAGCGCGCGATCGGCGCGGTGTACGGCTGGAACACGCTCGGATCGATCGCGGGCGTGATCGTCGGAGGGCTGGCACTCATCCCGCTCGCGGGGCTCAAGGGGACGCTGCTCATCGGGGCGGGATTGGACATGGCGATCGGGGTGATGCTGCTCGCCTCGGCCGGCCGGGTCCGCCGGCCGACGCGTCGGCCGGCGCTCATGGCGGCGGCGGCCGCGGTGCTGGTGGTGAGCGTGGTCGGGCTTGCGGTCCGGCTGGACGAGGGGCTGCTGGCCAGCGGCGTCTTCCGCTCCGGCCGGATGCCGGAGGTCGGGCGGCTCGACACGCCGTTCTATCGCGACGGCCGAACGGCGACCGTGTCCGTGCAGCGCGGCCGGTCCACCGGAACGCTCTACCTCGCCACCAACGGCAAGACGGACGCCTCGCTCGGACCCGAGTGGCGGCGAGCCTGCGATTCGACGACCCAGCCGGCGACGATCAGCGGCGACGCGGCCACCCAGGCGCTGCTCCCGCTGGTGGCCCTCGCCCACCGACCCGCGGCCCGGACGGCCGCCGTCATCGGCTACGGCTCCGGCATGTCGTCCCACTTCCTGCTGGCCGGACCACGGATGGAGCGGGTGGTGACGATCGAGATCGAGCCAGAGATGGTCGCGGGGGCACGCTCGTTCTATCCGGCCAACCGGCGGGCGGTCGACGACCCGCGCTCGGTCCTGGCGATCGACGACGCGAAGTCCTACTTCGCCACCGAGCACCAGCGGTACGACCTCATCCTGTCCGAGCCGTCGAACCCGTGGGTGAGCGGCGTCTCGGGCCTGTTCACCACCGAGTTCTACCGGCGCGTCCGGGGCTACCTGACCGAGGACGGCGTCTTCGGCCAGTGGCTACACGCCTACGAACTGGACGACGCGCTCGTCGTGAGCGTGCTCGCGGCGATCCACCAGAACTTCCGCTCCTACGACGTGTTTCTGGTCTCCGGCGGCGACCTGCTGGTCGTCGCCAGCAACCGGGCCCGACTCCCGCGGCCGGACTGGTCGATCTTCTCGACCCCCGCCATTCGCGCGGACCTCTGCCGCTTCAGGCCCTTCACGACCGACGCACTCGACAACCTGCGCCTCGCCGGCCGCGCCGAGCTGGCGGCGCTGTTGGATGACTACGCCCAGCCCAATTCCGACTTCTACCCCGTGCTGGATCTCGGGGCCGAGCAGCGGCGCTATCGCAAGGACTTCGCGGTCGGCTTCTATGCCCTGTCCGCGGACTGGTTCAACCTGCTCGCCTCGGTGACGGGCCGCCGCGCCGAGCCGGCCAGCGATCCGATCCCCGCGCTGCCCGAGACCCCGCGGGTTCGCGTCCGGGCGCTGGACGCGCTGTTGCGCCGGGCCCCATCGGCGGCGTCGACCGACAGCGTCATCGATCCGCGGAGCCGGGAGGCGACCTTCGCGCTCCGGCAGTGGGAGACGGCGCTCGCGTCGCCTCAGGCGCCGACCGATTGGGAGCTCTGGGTGCAGGAGATGAGCACGGTGGATCGGTACCGCGTGGGAAGCAGCGCGGGCGTCGAGGACGACCCGCTGTACCATCGGGAGGTGGAATTCCTGGAGCGGCACCACGCGCCGGCACCCGTCCGCGAGGTGGTCGCGTTCCGGCATGCGGTGAAGACGTGGGACTTCGAGCGCGCCGCCACCGCGGCGGACCAGCTCCTGCCGCTCGCCCTCCGGCAGCACCGGTGGATCACGCCCGACGAGCTGCGGGACGGGGCCGTCATGGCCAACCTGCATATCGGTCGGGTCGCCGTCGCCCGACAGGTGCTCGACACGCTGGCCCAGTTCAGCACCCGCCGGCCCGGCGACCTGCGCGGACAGCTCCTGACCGCCTACGTCGCGGCGGCGGAGCAGGCGCGGACCACGGCCCGGCGCTAAGGGTAGAGGCGGGCCGCTAGGCCTTCACCTCGACCTGCTCCTCGTACCGGCTCAGCTTCCGGTACAGCGTGGACGGGTCGATGCCGAGCACTTCGGCCGCGCGGGTCTTGTTCCCGCCTTCGGCCTGCAGCACCCACATGATGTAGGCGCGCTCGATCACCTCGAGCGTGGGGTTGAGGTACGACCGCTCGGCCACCAGCGGCTCCTTCCGCCGCTTGGTGATGCGCTCGGGCAGCGACGCGGCCTCGATCAGGCTGCCGCGACTCAGCACCGTGGCGTGCTCGAGGGCGTTCTCCAGCTCGCGGACGTTCCCCGGCCACTCGTACACCATGACCGCGTCGAGCGCCTCAGAGGCGAGCGCCTTGGGGTCGCCGCCGGCCTCGATGGCGAGCTGCTGGAGGAACGACTCGATCAGCAGCAGGAGGTCGTCCCGCCGCTCGCGCAGCGTCGGCAGGTTGAGGGCGATGACGTTGAGCCGGTAGAACAGGTCGGACCGGAAGTTCCCTCGGCGGATCTCCTCCTCCAGATCGCGGTTGGTGGCCGCGATGATGCGGACGTCCACCGGGATCGCCTCGGTGGCGCCGACCGGGATCGCCTCCCGCTCCTGCAGCACGCGGAGCAGCTTTACCTGCAGCGACGGGGGCATCTCGCCGACCTCGTCCAGGAAGAAGCTCCCGCCCCGCGCCGCCGCGAACAGTCCCTGCTTGTCCCGCACCGCGCCGGTGAAGCTCCCCTTCACGTGCCCGAAGAGCTCGCTCTCGAGCAGGTTCTCGGGCAGCGCGCCGCAGTTGATCGAGAGGAACGGGCCGTCGTTCCGGCTGGAGAGGTTGTGCACGTACCGGGCGACGACCTCCTTCCCCGTGCCGCTCTCGCCCTGAATCAGGACCGTCGAATCGGTCGGCGCCACGTGCTCGGCGAGCTTGAGCACCTCGAGAAAGCGCTTCGACTTGCCGATGGGCCTGACGACCGTGCCCCGGTCCCGCCGCCGGATCTCCTGCTTGAGCTGCTTGTTCTCCACCCGGACCGCGCGGAACTCGCAGGCCCGCCGGAGGATGGCGACCAGCTCGTCGTTGCTGAACGGCTTCTGGATGTAGTAGAAGGCGCCCGAGTTCACGGCGCCGATGGCGCTCTGGAGCGAGGCCTGCGCCGTCATGAGGATGACCGGCGTCATCGCATCCTGCTCGCGGGCGGCGGTGAGAATGTCGAGACCCGAGACCTGGGGCATCCGGACATCGGACAGGACGATGTCGTGGGTGCCCGCCCGGATCTGCTCGAGCCCGGCCTTGCCGCCCTGCGCGGTGGTCACCTCGAAGCCCTCGTTCCGGAGCAGGATCCGGAGGGTATCGAGGATCCCTGATTCGTCGTCGACCACGAGGACGGACGGTTTCTGGCTCATGCGGCATCCTCCGCCATCGTATTGGCGGGCAGAAAGATTGTGAACGTCGTTCCCGCTCCCGGGCCGGACTCGACCAGCACGAGGCCCCGGTGCGCCTGGACGGCGCGCTGCACGATCGCCAGCCCCAGCCCGCTCCCGCCGGGCCGTCCCGATACGAACGGATCGAACAGGCGCTCCCGGATGTCGGCCGGAATCCCCGGACCGTCGTCCCGCACCTGCAGCCGTACGGCGTGGTCCAGGTTGGTGCCGTGCGGGATGTCGCCGCCGTGCACCGCCGTCACGCTGACCGTGATCTTGATCGGTCCGCGCGCCGCCTGTACCGCGTTGAGCACCAGGTTGGCGATGACCCGGTGCAGCAGGTCCTCGTCGCCGTCCAGGATCGTCCGGCCCCCTTCGATGCTGATGGCGGCGTCGGCGCGGCAATCGGGGTGCGCCCGGATCAGGCGCACCACCGCGACCACGACCGCGTGCAGGTCCAGCGGCACGAGATGGGTGGCCCGCACCCGCGCGAAGTCGAGGAACTCGCTCAGCAGCCGGCTCAGGCGGTCGCTCTCCCGGACGATGAGTCCGGCGAGGAAGCGCTCGTCGTCGTCCGCGTGCTTGGAGCGGGCGAGCTGCTCGACCGAGCTCCGGATCGAGGCGAGCGGGTTCCGGATCTCGTGCGCCAGCGACGCGCTGAGGGCGGCCACCGATTCGAGCCGCTCGGCGCGGGCCTGCAGCTCCTGCACTTCCTTGAGGTCCGAGATGTCGGTGAAGATCGCGGTCACCGACGGGGCCTCCTGCGCCTCCTGCCGGAACGTGGTCGTGCTGAGGCCGATGGGGAAGATCCGGCCGCCGTGGTGCATCACCATGCCCTCGCCCCGGCTGATCTTCCGGCCGTTCCGGATCCCCGCCACCACCGCGGCCCAGAGCTCCGACGATCGCGTCTTGAGCTGGTCCAGCACCGGCATGCCGATCAGCCCCTCGCCATCGAGGTCGAGCAGCTTCTGTCCGGTGGGGTTGATGAACGCCAGCCGGCCCACGCCGTCCACGGTCAGCACGCCGGACCGGATGTTCCGCAGGATGTCGTCCGCTTCGAGCCGGACCCGCTTGAGCTCGGTGGCGAGGGTTTCCTGCTCCATCCCGGCCTCGCGGAGCCGGTGTCCCAGCACCGCCACGATGGCGAAGACGACGTTGAACACCACCACCTGGGCCCAGAACGCCGTGTCGGGCGCGCCGGCGCGGGTGAGGAACGCGTCGCCCAGAAAGAGCGCGCTGGCGCAGATGGCCGTGATCCCGCCCCACGCCGGGGACATGAGCAGGGCGTACGCCGCCACCGCCAGGACGTACAGCGCGGGAAAGGCCGACTGCGGCTGACCCGCGAAGTGGACGATCGTGGTGATGACCGCGAGGTCCACCAGCGCCTGCACCATGAAGAAGGTGTTGCCCACCGACTGCTGGCGGACGAACACCCGCCACGCGCCGTAGCCGGTGAACAGCAGGGCGACCACGACCGCGATGGTGACGAGAAACGATTCCTGCGGCCGCTCGGTCCACACCAGGCCGGCGCCCAGGAGGATGCCCACGGACAGGACGAGCCGCCCCACGAAGAGCCAGGACAGCAAGGTACGCTGGTCGGGCAGAGTGCTGCGGCCGACCCGGCGGCGGTCAGGCATCGTCTCTCGCTAGACTCGGGCGTGTGCACGGGGGGTTGGCCGAAGATAGAAAGGCGGACCTATCATTACAATCCGTATGGGATGGCACGTCTACGTCGCCCGGTGCGGCGACGGCAGCCTCTACACCGGGATCACGACCGATCCGGCTCGGCGAGAGTCGGCCCACAACGCGGGCCGGGGCGCCTCGTACACCCGCGCCCGGCGCCCGGTCCGGCTGGTACATCTGGAGCCCGCGGCCGACCGCGGGGCGGCGCTTCGCCGGGAGCTCGCGATCAAGCGCATGACCCGGTCCGAGAAGGAGCGATTGGTGATCGGTTCCCCCACTGAGTTCCGCGGCTTCCGGCCCGCCGCGCTCGGCTTCCTGCGCCGCCTCACGCGGCACAACAGCCGCGAGTGGTTCGAGCGGCACCGCGCCGAGTACGAGACGGAGGTGCGGGACCCGCTCCGGGCCCTGGTGGAGGAGATGGATGTCCGGCTCGCGCGCGTGGCTCCCGAGCTGGTGGGCGATCCGCGGCGGTCGGTGTTCCGGATTCACCGGGACGTCCGGTTCTCAGCCGACAAGTCGCCGTACAAGACCAACGCGGCCTGCCAGTTCTACCATCGCGACGCGGGCCGCGGGGCGGGCCAGGACGCTGACGGCGCCGGCGCGGGCCTCTACTTTCAGCTCGCCGACGGCGAGTGCTTCGTGGCGGGGGGCATCTGGATGCCGGCGCGCCCGGCGCTGGAGAAGATTCGCGAGGCGCTGGCGGACGACCCCGAGGGGCTCAACCGCATCGTCCGCGCGCCGGGCTTTCGCCGGCGGTTCGGGGCCCTCAGCCGTGAGGCCATGCTCACCCGCCTGCCCCGAGGCTACGCCGAGGGCCATCCGGCGGCGGAGTGGCTCCGCTACAAGTCGTTTACGGCCTACCGGCCGCTGACGCCGGGCGACGTCACCGGCCGGCGGCTCCCGGCCACGCTCGAGCGGGACTTTGCCGCGCTCGTCCCGCTGGTCCGCTGGCTCAACGGCGCCATCGGGTATCGGCCGCTGGATCGCCGGTACTGACGATCTCGGTCGGCCGCCCCGGCGCCGCCGGTCCGCTCATGCACCTCGGTCGATGTCGCTCCCGCTCACGTGCTCCTCGCGCCCCACGTTGGGCGGCGTGCCGGTGACCATCCCCTTCACGACCTCGAACAGCACCACCGGCTGCGGCTTGTCGACCTTGAGGTAGCTCGCCGAGTCGACGTCCACGAGGATGAGCGCCAGGCGGGGATCGTCCGGGCCGCCGTCGCGCGCGCCGCCCTCGTCGCCGAACCACGCCTTCCAGTCGGGGCGATAGAGCTCGTGGATCGCGCGGCGGTCCTGCGAGATCGTGGCCGTTCCGCTCACCGACACCCACTCGCGCGTGCGATCCTTGTAGTACGCGAGGTTGACGTGCGGATCGGCCTCCAGCTCGTCGAGCTTGTGGGACTCGACGTTCGTCACGAACCAGAGGTCGCTGCCTTCGGCCTGCGTCTGGGTCGCCATGGGCCGCGACACCAGATGGCCGTCCGGGCGGCGGGTGGTGAACATCGCGATCTCGATGCCGTCGATCAGACCGTAGAGCTCGCCGAGCTTCTTGCCCAGCGGCGCGTCCTTACGGGCGCGGTCGGTTGCCTTCGCCATGCGGAATCTCCTCTTCACGTTGGGTTGTGTGCTGTGCCAGACCGCTGCGGGCCCGGCGATCTATCGATGGGCGGCCACGCCCACCTGGCGGCACATGTCCAGCACCGGACAGATCGAGCATCGCGGCAGCCGTCCGGTGCATACGTGCTTGCCGAACGGCACGAGCAGCGCGTTGATCTCCACCCAGTACCGCCGCGGCAGCTTCCTCATGAGCGCGGCCATCGTGCGCTCGGGCGTGGAAGCCGAGACGTACCCCCACCGGTTGGTCACGCGGTGCACGTGGATGTCCACGCTGATCAGGCGCTCCCCGCACGCTACGCCGAGCGCGAGATGCGCGCACTTGGGGCCGACGCCACGGAAGCCGCGAAGCAGCTCGGCGTCGCACGGCAGCGCGCCGGCGAAGTCCGTCGCGGTCCGGCGCGCGATCTCGAGGATCTGGGCCGCCTTCGCCGTATGGAAGCTGGTGTCGCCGATGAGCCGGTCGAGCGCCGCGACGTCGAGCGCCGCGATCCGCTTCGGCCCTGGCGCCGCCGCGAACAACCGGCGTGCCGCCACCAGGCTCACTTCGTCGCGGGTCCGGATGCTCAGGATGCAGGCGACGAGCTGCTCGAACAGGGTGCGGTGCCCTTCCTCGGCGAGCGCGAACATCGCCGCTTTGGGCAGCGGGCGCACGGCCCGCCGAATGCGGCTGAGCGCCAGGCCGATTCGGAAGGGCCGCTTCAGCGTCAGCCCGTCGAGCCGGCCACGCGCCGCTCGACCCCGCCATACCCCGAGGAGGGGTACGCCCGCCGGTCATGACCCGCGCGCGCCGCGGCGGCCCGGATCGACTGCGCCGAGAGCGAGCTGGGCGCGTCGAGATGCGCTCCGTCGTCGACCCCGACGCCCAGCCGGTCCACCAGCTCCCCGCCGAGCCAGCCGGTCACCGCGGCCAACAGCATGCCGGCCAGCGCGGCGACGATCGCCTCGGTGGGCGGCGCCTCGGGGTTCTGGCGCCGAAGCACCCAGCTCAGCGCGAACAACCCCAGCAGGATGACGTTGCCGACCCCGTGGATGAGCCCCAGGCGCTTGGCCCGGGTCCCGCCGGGGATGGCGGCCCAGTCGAGCCAGCCCGGCGCGGCGGCGGCGAGGCCCATGATGACCCCAGCCGCGATCATGTAGTACGCCGCCTGGGTCCAGATCACCCGGTCGGTCACCAGGAAGATGAGGTCGAATCCCACCGCCGTGGCCAGCAGCCCCAGCGGGAACACGATCAGCATCTGATGCAGGGAATGCCCCGCGAACTTCACCCGGCTCTCCATTGGCTACCTCCGCGCGAAAGCTGTCCGTCGCTCGAAAATGCGGCGGACCCGGAGGCCGGGATGTGATGGGTGACCGGGGGTTTATTCGACGAGCTTACTCGACCAGCACGGCGCCGACCGGGACGCCGAACTCGTTGCGACCGATCCGGGAAACCGCGCGACTAACGGTATGCCCGGTCCAGGGTCTCGCGAATGCGGACGGCGAGATTCTCGGCGGAGAAGGGCTTCTGCAGGAAGGGGTACGGCGAGCTGCGGACGGCGGGCTCGACCTTGTCGCCCTCCGCGTAGCCGGACATGTACACGATCCGCACGTCCGGATAGGCCGCGCTGACGTGCCGTGACAGCTCGAGCCCGCCCATGTCCGGCATCACCAGGTCCGTGAGCACCAGCCTGATGTCGTGGCCGGAGCGGCCCAGCACCGCGAGCGCCTCGCGGCCATTCCGCGCCTCGACGACCGCGTAGCCGTGCTCGGTGAGCACGCGGGATGCGAACAGGCGGACCGCGTCCTCGTCCTCCACCAGCAGCACGGTCTCGGTGCCCCGGACCGGCGAGAGCGCGCGGTCGTGCACGGTGTCGGTCACCTCGTCCACGGCCACGCGGGGGAAGCAGATCTTGAAGCTGCAGCCCTCGCCCGGCGCCGTGTCCACCCAGATGTAGCCCGCGCTCTGCACGACGATGCCGTAGACGGTCGTGAGCCCGAGCCCCGTGTTGAGGGTGGTGGGCTTGGTGGTGAAGAAGGGCTCGAACAGGTGGGACTTCACCTCCGGGGTCATGCCGTGGCCGGTGTCGCTCACGACCAGGAGGACGTACGGGCCGGCGGGGATGTCCATGCCCAGGTGGCGGTAGGCGTAGCCTTCGGGAAAATCGACGTCCACCGTCTCGATGATGAGCTGGCCGCCCTGGCGCATCGCGTCGCGCGCGTTGAGCGTCAGGTTCATCACGACCTGCTCCATCTGCCCGTAGTCGGCCTCCACGCCGCCCAGGCCCGGGCTCAGGCTGGTGACCAGGGTGATGTCCTCGCCGAGCAGCGGCCGCAGCATCCGCTCCATCCCCTCGACCACGGTGTTGAGGCTCAGCACCTCGCGCGCGACGACGCGATGGCGACCGAAGCCAAGGAGCTGCCGGGTGAGGTGCATCGCGCGCTCGGCCGCCTTCCGGATCTCGTCGGCGTCCGAGCGGCGGGGATCGCCCCGCTCGAGGGCGCTGAGCAGGAAGTCGCTGAAGCCCATGATGATCATCATCATGTTGTTGAGATCGTGCGCGACGCCGCCGGCGAACCGCCCCACGGCCTCCATCTTCTGCGCCTGCCGCACCTGCTGCTCGGCCTCGATCCGCTGGGTGATGTCGCGACCGATCCCCACGATGCCCGCGACCTCGCCGTCCGGCCCGCGGAGCGGCGAGAGCGTCGTCTGCATGTGGCGGAGGCCGCGGTGCGACGAGCGGCTCCACTCGTAGGTGACGGTCTCGCCGGCGAGCGCCCGGAGGTTCGCGCGCTCGTGCACCACCGGACTCTCGTGACCGACGATCTCGCCGGTGGTCCGGCCGAGAAAGTCCGACGGCTGGAACCCCTCGCGCTGGAGCCAGCGGCCGAAGATGTCGACGCAGCGCTGATCCCGGTCCAGCCGGAAGACCACGTCGTCGATGGACTCGACCAGCGTGCGGAAGCGCTCCTTCGCCCCCTCGATGGCCGCGAGCGCGGCGGTGCGCTCCGCCAGGAGGAGCTGATTCGCGGCGAACGTCGTCGCCCGCTCCAGCGCCGCCGACAACAGCCCCGCGACCAGCCGGATCGTGTGGACGTGGAGATCGTTGAAGGCGTGCGCCCGCGCGGACCAGATGGCGACGACCGCCTGCACCCCGTGCTCGCCCTTGAGCGGCACCAGGATGCCCGACCGGGCGCCGAGGGCCTCGACCGCCAGGCGGTCGGCGCGCGGGTCCACGGCCAGGTCGTCGCACCGGATCAGCTCGCCGGTCCGATAGCACTCCCCCACGAGGCTCGACGTGACGGACACGGAGAGCCCGATCTGTTCCTTACCCGAGCCGCTCGCCTCACACAGGATCAGCTCGCCATCCTCGGGTACGAACACGCCCGCCGATCCCGCCCGCGTGAGGGCCTGCAGCCGCTCGGCCACCACGCGCATCACCGCCCCGAGATCGGGATCGGCGGTCGCCACCGCCTGCTGCGTCTCGATCACCGCCGCGAGCCGCTCGGCCTCACGCGTGAGCACGTGCCGCGTCTGGCGCCAGCCGGTGACGTCGCGTACGCAGGCCACGATGCCCTCGGCCGTGGGCGTGATGCGGACCGAGAACCAGCGCTTGAGCGGCGCGAAGAAGCCCTCGAACTCGACCTCCGACTGCTCGACCAGCGCCCGAAACGCCTCGGCCTGAAACCGCGAGCCGACCAGGCCGGGGATCACGTCCCAGACCGAGCGGCCGATGGGCTCCTCGCGGGCCGGGCCCAGCAGGCGGAGATACTCGGCGGCGCGGGCGTTCACGAGGGTGAGCCGCCACTCGTCGTCGCAGGCGAGATAGAGATCGCTCACTCGGTCCAGCACGTCGTCCAGGCGTGCGCGGGCCGCCGCCAGGATGAGCCCGCTCACGCCGCCGCGCGCTCGGAAACAGCCGAAGCTCGAGCATGCCCCCGGATGCAGGGTCGCGGACGTTGTGGATGACGGGGGTGCCTTCGGTGGTGGCGCGGCGGAGGGCGAGGCCGGTCGGTGTATCGGGAAAGGAAGGGGACGCGTCCCAGACGACCGTGCCGACGACGTCCCCCGTGGCCCCGATCAGTGGGGGAAGCAGCCTGAGTGCGGTACGGTTCGCGTAGGAGATCCGCCCCTCGACGTCCAGGGTGAAGATTCCTTCGTCGATCCGGTCGAGGCTACCCAGCGAGCGCGTGGATTCGAGCACCCCGGAGTCGGCCTTGGGTGGAGGGGACGCTAGAAACTAAGAGCCCACCTCATGCCGTGCCAGCCTCAATGCGCCGGTGCCGCCCACGCGTACAGGCTGCGATAGATGTCCTGGTTGCGCTGAATGGCGCGGACGTACCCGCGGGTCTCCGCGAACGGAATCCGCTCGGTGAATACCTCGGGATCGTCCACGCCCACGCGGTGCGACCAGCGCTCCACCCGGCTCACGCCGGCATTGTACGCGGCGAGGACGTGCACCGGCTGCACGTACCGGCCGGTCAGCTCCTGCAGATGAAAGGCGCCGAGCTGGAGGCTCACGTCCGGCTGGTAGAGCAGCACCGGATCCCAGAGCGGATACGCGAGCGACTGCGCCAGCCGGCCGGCGAGGTCCGGCATCACCTGCATCAGCCCCCGCGCGCCGACCGGGGAGGTCGCGGTGGGGTTGAACATGGACTCCTGCCGGATGAGGGCCGCGACGAACCCGGCGTCGAGATCGTGCTCCTGCGCTTCGGCGAGAAGCGCGTCCTCGAGCACGACCGGATACAGCAGGCGATAGGTCCGGGCATCGGGCGGCGCGCCCAGGGCGAGCGCGCGGCGGGCGAGCTGGATCGACTGCGCCGCCAGACCGTCCCGGCGAAACGCGTTCGCGAGCGCGAGCAGCCGCTCGGCCGAGCTGTCGCTCTGCCGCACGAGGCGATCGTACTCCCAGCGGCTCTCGGTCAGCAGCCCGAGCCGCGCCAGCAGCCCGGCGCGGGCCATGGCGCTGTCGGCGCCGGGAATCGGCACGAAGCTGTCCGCGGCGGCCGGCGGCGCCCAGGAATGGCGGTCGAGCCGGCGCGCGGCGAGACCGGTGTAATACGAGCCGGGATCGCCGTCGGCGAGCGGCTCCCAGCGCTCGCGGGCCGCGGCGTTGTCGCCGTCGGCGTCCCAGGCACGCCCCGCCCAGTACGCCGCCGCGCCGGCCTCGTCGCTCCGCGGGTACCGACGCACGAGACCGTCGAACTCGGCGGCCGCGAGCTTGGCGTCGCCGGCGAGCAGCGCGATCATCGCCGCGCGGAACGCGGCGGTCGGCGCGAAGTGACTGCTCGGGTAGCGGGTGACGATCTGCCGGAAGTAGCCGCGAGCTTTCGCGTCAGCACGGTCGTCCGAAGCAAGATCACCCAGCAGGAAGAGCGCGGACGAGGCGGCCGTGGTGTCGCGCGGATAGCGGCGGAGCACGCCGGCCAGCGCCAGCTTGCCGCGGACTTCGTCGCCGGAACGAACGAGGGCGCGCGCACGCTGATACCCGGCGCTCGCGGCCAGACCTCGCGGCGCGAGCACGAGCGCGAACTGCCGGGCCGCCTCCGCGTGACGGCCGAGTCGGGTAAGGGTCGTCGCGAAGGCGAATCGATCCTCGGCGGTGCCGAGCCCTGCCGCGAAGGCGGTGTCGAAGGCCTGCGCCGCGCGCAGATGGCTGCCGGCCGAGCCGGCGGCGCGGCCGACCTCGAGCTGCTCGACCGGCGTGAGCGGGGCGAACGCGCTGTCGAGCAGCGCGATCGCGTCGCGGACTTCGCCCGGGCTTCGGCGCGCGGCCACGAGCGCCGTGAGGTCGCGGCGGACCCCGGCGCGGAAGGCGCTGTCGGAGCCCAGCGCCAGGCGGAGGCGAAGGGCCGTGGCCCGGGCGCCCAGCGCGAGGTAGCGCGCCGACGCGCCCTGGAGATCGCCGGTTCCCCGGTGGGCCGCGGCTTCGGTCCAGGCGATCCGGTCGGCCACCAGCGGGTCGTCGATGCGGGTATACAGCGCCGCCCGGCGGAGGCTGTCGTCGGTGACCGCGGCAGCCCGGATCCGGAGCCAACCGCCGATCGTCGGCAGCCGCGCCGCCGCCCTGGTGTAAGTGCTCGCGGCGCTGTCCCGGGCGCCCAGCCGCTCCAGCGACGTTGCAAGAAGCACGAGCCGGTCGCCTTCTACGGTATCGACCGACGACGGTGGGACGGCGAGCGCGTGCGCCAGCGCGGTCGAATCGGCGCCCTGCTCCAGCGCGGCCCGGGCCAGGAGCCGGCGGCCCCGGGCGTCGTACGCGCTGTCGAGCCAGGGCTCGCCCTGGAGCAGCTTCGTCACCTCGCGCCAGCCGCCCCACCGGCTCGCCGCCGTCGCCGCCAGCATGAGCGCATCCGGCGTCCGCAGCGCGGAATCCGCCAGCAGGACCGCGATGAGCCGGCTGGCCTGCCACGGCCGGCCGCGCTCGAGCGCCATGGCCGCGTTGGCCATCACCGTGTCGGCGCGCACCGGCGTGACATGCACGGGCGCGGGCGTGGCCACGGGCGCGATGGTCAGGGCGATCGCGACCCAGACGGGAGGCAGAGGCAGCATGGGTTTCCGGGAGCGGTGGAAGCTGCTCTCGGCCTGCAAATGTCACGCCCGGGGGTGCAGTATTCACCATGCGAGACGACGACGAGGGCGCCGAGGACGGCCGGGTCCGGCTCGACAAATGGCTCTGGGCCGCGCGGTTCTTCAAGACGCGGTCGTTGGCTTCAGAGGCAGTCGGCGGCGGGAAGGTCCAGGTGAACGGGGATCGCCCCAAGCGAGCGCGGCCGCTGCAGGTGGGGGACGAAGTGCGGGTGCGGCAGGGGCCCTACGAGTTCCTGGTGGTGGTGCGGGCGCTGTCGGCTCGGCGCGGGCCCGCCGCGGTCGCCGCGGAGCTGTACGAGGAGCGGCCGGAGAGCCGCGCGGCCCGCGACGCGATGGCGCTCCAGCTCAAGACGCTGCACGCGGCGTTCGTGCCGGAGAAGGGCCGGCCGACGAAGCGGGACCGGCGGGAGATCGAGCGGGTGAGAGGACGGAGATGACGGAGAGGACTCCGTCCTCTCCGTCGTCTACATGTTTTCGACCATCGCCTTGCCGAACTCGCTGGTCTTCAAGAGCGTGGCACCGGTCATCAGGCGCTCGAAGTCGTAGGTGACACGCTTCTGAGCGATCGTGCGCTCGAGCGACCGGATGATGAGGTCGGCCGCCTCGTCCCAGCCCATGTAGCGGAACATCATCTCGCCCGACAGGATCACCGAGCCGGGATTCACCTTGTCCTGGCCCGCATACTTGGGCGCCGTGCCGTGGGTCGCCTCGAACACGGCGTGGCCGGTGAGGTAGTTGATGTTCGCGCCCGGGGCGATGCCGATCCCGCCCACCTGCGCGGCCAGGGCGTCGGAGATGTAGTCGCCGTTCAGGTTCATCGTCGCGATCACGCTGTATTCGCGCGGCCGGGTGAGGATCTGCTGCAGGAACGCGTCGGCGATGACGTCCTTCATGACCACGCCGGAGGGCAGCCGGCACCAGGGCCCGCCGTCGATCTCGACCGCGCCGTACTCCTCGCGGGCGAGCTGGTAGCCCCAGTCACGGAAGCCGCCCTCGGTGAACTTCATGATGTTGCCCTTGTGGACCAGCGTCACGCTGGGCGCCTGCCGCGCCACGGCGTAGTCCAGCGCCGAGCGGATGAGGCGCTTGGAGCCCTCCTCGGAGATCGGCTTGATGCCGATGGCGCTGGTCGCGGGGAAGCGGATGGTCTGGGCCCCCATCTGCTGCTGCAGGAACTCGACCATCCGGCGGGCCTCGGCGCTCCCCGCCTTGTACTCGATGCCGGCGTAGATGTCCTCGGTGTTCTCGCGGAAGATCGTCATGTCGACGTCCTGCGGCGCCTTGACCGGCGAGGGGACGCCTTCGAACCAGCGCACCGGCCGGACGCACGCGTAGAGATCGAGCTTCTGCCGCAAGGCCACGTTGAGCGAGCGGAATCCCCCGCCGACCGGCGTGGTGAGCGGGCCTTTGATGGCCACGAGGTGATGGTCGATCGCCGCCAGGGTGTCGTCGGGCAGCCAGCTGTTGAGCTGGTTCTTGGCCTTCTCGCCCGCGAGCACCTCGAGCCAGACGGCGCGACGCTTGCCGCCGTAGGCCCGGCGCACGGCCTCGTCGAAGACGTGCTGCGACGCGCGCCAGATGTCGGGACCGGTGCCGTCGCCCTCGATGAACGGGATCACCGGCTGCGCGGGCACCTCGAGGCGGCCGCCCCGCATGGTGATGGTGTCGCCCTGGATGGAGACTGTCATGAATGCGTTCCCCGGAACGGATGCGAATGAGTGCGATCGGCAGTGAGACGACGCTGAATCTGCCCGCGTGCCCCGCGATCGGCAACCGAGCGGTCGAGGCGATCCACGCGGCCTACGAGGCCTACCGCGGAGGCTTCGAGGAGATCACCCGACGGGCCCGCGCCCGCTTCGAGCGGCGGGACTGGCGGGGCGCGCAGACCGACGCGACCGAGCGCCTGGCGCTCTACCGCACGCACGTGGACGCCGCGGTCGCCGACGTGCACGACATCCTGCAGGACGCCGTCATGGAGCGCACGCTGTGGGCGGCCATGCGGGCGCGGCACGCGGCCGGCCTGCACGACCGGCCCGACGTCGAGCTGGCGCAGACGTTCTTCAACTCGGTCACGCGGCGCGTGTTCAGCACGGTGGGCGTGGACGCGGCGATCGAGTACCTCGACACCTCGAGGACGGCCGCGGATCCCGACGCCGAGCCGCTGGTCGACAGCGAGCGCGTCGAGGTCGTGGACGCGGCGGCGGTCCGGCGGATCCTGGAGCGGATCCCCTGGTCGGTACCGTACGCCTCGCTCGAGCGTGACGTCGCCATCGTCGCGCGGCTCATCACCGAGGCGCTCGACGCGCAGGCCGAACGCGGCCCGATCGAGCTCGACGTGGTGCGCCCGGTGTTCTACCGCAACAAGGGCGCGTACATCGTGGGCCGGATCCGCCGCGGCGGCCTGGTGCTGCCGCTCGTGCTTCCCCTGCTCCACGCCGAGCGCGGGATCGTGGTGGACGCGGTGCTCCTGACCCAGAACGAGGTCAGCATCGTCTTCGGCTTCAGCTGGATGTACTTCCGGGTGGACGCGCCGCGGCCGAGGGAGCTCGTCGAGTTCCTGCGGTCGATCATGCCCTTCAAGCGGGTGGACGAGCTGTACAACGCCATCGGCCACAACAAGCACGGGAAGACGGAGCTGTTCCGGAACCTGATGGCGTACCTGGAGCACCCCGACGCCCGGTTCGCCTTCGCCGAAGGCGACGAGGGAATGGTCATGGCGGTGTTCACCCTGCCGGCCTTCAACCTGGTGTTCAAGATCATCAAGGACCGGTTCGGCGCCCCGAAGAACACCACCCGGCAGGCGGTGATGGACAAGTATCACTTCGTGTTCGTGCGGGACCGCGTCGGCCGGCTGGCCGACGCGCAGGAGTTCGAGCACCTCGAGTTTCCCCGGCGCTGCTTCCCCGACGACCTGCTCGCCTACCTGTTGAGCGCGGCCGCGATGACCGTGCGGGTCGACGGGGACCGCGTGATCGTGCGCCACGTCTACACCGAGCGCCGGCTGATCCCGCTCAACATCTTCCTGCGCGACGCCGAGGCGGACGTCGCCCGCGAGGCCGTAGTGGAGTACGGCAACGCCATCAAGGACCTGGCGGCGGCCGACATCTTCACCGGCGACATGCTGCTCAAGAATTTCGGGATCACGCGGAACGGGCGGGTGATCTGTTACGACTACGATGAGCTCTGCCTGCTGTCGGACTGCCGTTTCCGCCGCATTCCCCAACCGACCTCGATCGAGGAGGAGTTCGCGGCGGAGCCCTGGTTCTTCGTGGGCGACCAGGACGTCTTCCCCGAGGAGTTCAGCGCGTTCCTCGTCCCGTCCGGCGAGGTGCGCGACGCGTTCCTCGCGGCCCACGGCGACCTGTTGGACGCGGAATTCTGGCAGGGTGTGCAGCGCCGGCTCGCCTCGGGCGAGATCGTGGACGTGTTTCCGTACCGGCGAAGCAAGTCGCTGCGGCGGAGCTGACGCGCCTACGCGTCGGACGCGCGACCCGGCTCGAAGTTGGTCAGGCGCAGGGTCGCCTCGTGGATGCGGCGCACGTAGTCGGCCACGGGCTCCCGCGGCTTGCGCTCCGGCAGCACGAACGCGGGGTTGTCGGGCTCGGACGAGTCTGGGGCGTTGGTGAGCGTGTCGCCGCCGCGGGCCTCGACCACCGACTCGAAGCGGTCGACCGCCGACCAGAGATCCGCCAGCTCATCGTCGGTCTCGTCGCCGAACAGCCGCACGCCGCGCTGCATGAGCACGTCGAGATTGTGCTCGCGGGCCCGGCTCCGCTCCTCGGCGAGGTGGGGATTGAGCGCGGCGTCGAGCTCCTGGGCCGGCATGCCGTCGTGGGGTTTCCGCATGATGCCTCCTGACTAGGTGCGCGGGCGAGCCTGCGCGCGCAGAAAACGCTCGGCCAGCTGCTCCAGGCGGTCGTCGCGGTCCTCGCGCGCCTCGGCGAGGATGCGCTCGATCTCGGCAGCGAGAGCCGGGTCGCCCCAGAAGTAGCCGGTGGCGGCCTCGGCGCCGACCGTGTCGCCTTGATCCGCGCCGCGGAGCAGCGCGCGGGCGGCCGCCCGGTCGTAGTCGGGGTCGCTTCGGTCGGGGAGCGGGTAGCGGCCGGCGGCGTCACCGCTCCCTGCGTCTTCGTCGATGAACGCGCGCGACATGATCGCAGTATATCCCGCCGCAGGGTGGCAGGTCCATGTAAGCGACGGCGGGACGCGGGGTCGGTGTCGGGCCTCACACGGGCGGTCGGGCGGTCGGGCGGTCGGGGCGAAAAGGGTAGCCTGGTGATCTCAAGTGCAGCGAGGGATCTCCTCGGCGGGCATCGAAGCCCGGTGAGGAGATCCCTCGTTGCGCTCGGGGGACGGATCCGAGACGAAGTGCAGGTGCCGCTGGCGCCGCTGGTACAGGACCAGCGGCTGTCCCGACCGATCGCTACCGGGTGAACGGCCCGCCGAGCGTGATTTCGACGCGCGAGCTGGCGGGCACCACGACGTCGCGGTCCTGGGTCTCGACCGCGCGCTGGGTGCCGACCGCACCGCCGATGATGCCGCCGATGACGGCGCCCTTGGTGTTGCCGCCGATCACGCGGCCCACGATCGCGCCCGCCGCGGTGCCGGCGCCGACCTTGGCGACGTCGCCCGCGTTGGTCTTGCGATCCCGCAGCGTGCGGTCGAGCGCGACGGCGGAGCCGTCGATCGCGTAGCTCTGACCCTGGATCTCGACGGACGTCGGCGTCAGGGTGAGCTTGCCCGTCTTGTCACCCTTGTTCTCCGACTCGTGGATCTCGGTGATCGTCATCGTCACCTTGGAGCCGGCGGGGATGACCACGCGGCCGGAGGCGTCGGCGACGTCGCTCGCCACGGTGCCGGTCACGGTCGCACCGGGCTTGTCGGTCCGGCTGGAGATCTCACGATCCACCGTCGTGGAGAGCATCGCGCCGGCCGCCAACGCGCGCGGTGCCGCCGGCTTCGCGACCGGCTTCGGCGCCGGCTTGGGCTTGGGCTTCGCTGCCGGCTGCGCCGGGGCCGGCTGGGTCATCGGGGTGGCGGCGGCCTGGTCGTTCAGCACGGCCGAAGAATCGACCGGCAGCCGTTGCAGATCGCGGCTCAAACTGTCCGCCGCCATGCTCGCGGCGCGATCGCCGCCGCAGCCCGCCAGCAAGGCGAGGGTCAGAACTGCCAGTCGCTTAGCCGCCATGGGTCCTCCTGTCCGGGGAAAGGCTGGAATCGTCGGAAGCCGAAACGCCCCCCAGGGGGCAATTCCGGGGCCAGGAGTCCAGCGGTGGCGGCTACTACTGCGGGGTGGGCTGGCCGGGCCGGCTGAGGCGCATGCTGAACGGCGCCCGCACCATCACGCGGTAGGAGTACTCCCACGGCGAGGTGCCGATGGCGATGCTCCGGCGGTCGTCGATCCGATGGAAGCGGAACTCGGTGTCGAGGGTCAGATCGGACTCGATGGGGGTGCGCCGAACGAAGCCGATCTCCTGGTATTGGCGGTAGGACTGGTAGAAGGCGGGGTCCGATCCCTGCGAGTTGTAGTTGGCGTCGCCCTCGTTGGAAATAAAATCTCGGCCCCACCACTGGATGGCGAACAGCTCGAGCCAGTTGCCCGGCGTGATCGCTGCCCGAATGTAGGTGCCGTGGCCGTGGTCGGGCTGGCCCGGCACCACGCCGTCGATGTCGCCGTGGCTCAGGAACTGAAAGACGCCAAGCGAGCTGCGGCCGACGAACCGCAGCAGCCCATGCACCTGGCCGCCGAGCGCGAGGACCTGATTGTTGGCGACGGCCTCGCCGGCCGAGTAGAGCTGGCCGCCGTGGTGCAGCCCGTGGCCCTGCATCTCGAGCCGCAGCCAGTGAATCGGGTCGGCATGCAGCAGCAGGCCGTAGTCGAACACCTCGCGCCCGGTCGAGGTGTTGAGCCGCTGCCAGTTGAGGAAGATCTCGCCGCCGCCCGCCGCGTGCTGCTCCCGCCACTGCACGCCGTACTCGACCGGACGGGTGATGTCGAACAGCGTGCCCTCGAGCGGCTCGAGGTAGCCGTGCCGGTCCTCCGTGACGAGCGTGCCGATGACGCCGAGCGAACCATCGGTGCGATAGCGGAATCCCAGAATCGGCTTGAACGGGTACAGGAACCGCGAGTCACCGCTCTCGTGGTTGCCGTGGAACCCGCCCACCAGTTCGGTGCGCGGGCCCAACGCGGCGGAGAGATAGCTCAGGATCTGCCCGCCGAGCAGCGTCTCGCCCGTGCGGTACGGGTTGAAGAATTCGGTGTTGTCGATGTAGAAGGTGGCCGCGTTCTTCCAGGTCAGCTCCTGGGCCGGGGCCGGACGCGCCCGGCCGAGGGTGAACATGGCCGTGGCGATCGTCATGGCGAGCAACCGCCCAGGTTGCATCCCGTCGCTCCTTGCGAGCCCAGTCGCGGCCGAAGAGGTCCAGACAATTTACTTGGCGCTCCGGGCGGTGCGTACCCCGCCCGGGCCGTTGTTATCCTTCAGCGCCTTCAGCCGGAGCCCAGGTGTCCGATCCCCATGACCGTCTCGAGCGGCGCCGCGACGAGCCCGATCCCGCCGCCGTCGGGTTCGTGCTCCAGCTCGGCCGCGCCCTCCTGCTGCTGGTGCCCGGCAGCGTCAGGTTTCGGAGCCTGACGTCCCTGATGGAGCGCAAGGCGCTCGCGGGGATCGAGAGACCGCCTTCAGCATGATCCTGACGCCGGTGGCGCTGGTGGCGGGACTGCTCATCGCCGGCGTGATCGCGCCGGAGCCCCGCATGCGGGACGCGGGGCGCCGGTGACGCGGCGCGACATCCCCCGCGCGGAGCTTCGGGTCATCGGGGCCGCCGGCCACTTCCTCTCGCTCGACGCGCCGGACGCCCTGGCCGCCGCGATCGTCGACTGGGTTGCCCCGCCCACGACGGTTCGCCGCTCCTGACGCGCTCGATCCCGCTCCTACCCCAGGGGGCGAAAACGAAGGCGCCCGTGCCCAGGGACCCAGGCACGGGCGCCACCGTCGCGGCCGCGTCGCCCTACTGCACCGCGTTCATCATGTCGAAGATCGGCAGGTACATCGCGATCACCATGCCGCCGACGATGACGCCCAGGAGCACGATCATCGCGGGCTCCATGAGGCTCACCAGCGCGCTCACGGCGACGTCCACCTCTTCGTCGTAGAAGTCGGCGATCTTGCTCAGCATCTCGTCCAGGCCGCCGGTCTGCTCACCCACCGCGATCATCGAGATCACCATCGGCGGGAACACCTTGGACTTCTCCAGCGGGGCCGCGATCGTCTCGCCGCCCGCGATGCTCTGGCGTGACATCATGACCGCGTCGTGCACCACCTGGTTGCCGGCGGTCTTGGCGGTGATCTCGAGGCCCTCGAGGATCGACACGCCGGAGCTCACCAGCGTGCCCAGCGTCCGGGTGAACCGGGACACGGCCGACTTCCGGATGACGTCACCCAGGACCGGGGCCTTGAGCATCATGCTGTCGATCTGAAGCCGGCCCGGCGCGGTGGCGTAGTAGCTCCGGATGGCGAAGATGATTCCGCCGATGCCGAGCAGGATGGCCCACCAGTAGCCGATCAGGAAGTTCGACATCCCGATCACGATCCGGGTCGGCAGCGGCAGCTCCAGGTTGGCCGAGGCGAACATGTTCTGGAACGTCGGGATGACGAACACCAGCAGCACCGTGATGGCGCCGCCGGCCACCGTCATGATGACGCCCGGGTAGATCATCGCGCCCTTCACCTTGCGGACGAGCGCGTCGTTCTTTTCCAGGAAGGTGGCGAGCCGGAGGAGAATCGTGTCCAGGATACCGCCCGCCTCGCCCGCGGCCACCATGTTGACGTAGAGCTGGGAGAAGGCCTTCGGGTGCTTGGAGAAGGCGTCGGCCAGGGTGTTGCCGCTCTCGACGTCGTACACCACGGCGCGGGTCACTTCGGCGAGCGTCTTGTTCTCGGTCTGCGCGGCCAGAATGTTCAGCGACTGCACCAGCGGCAGGCCGGCGTTGATCATCGTCGCGAACTGGCGCGTGAAGATGACGACGTCGCGGGTCTTCACCCGCGGGCCGCCCATGCTCAGCTTGATCTGCTTGGGCGCCTCGCGGACGCTCACCAGGATCAGGCGGTTCTTGCGCAGATAGCTGCTGACGTCGTCCTTGCTGGCGACGTCCATCTGCCCCTTCTGGATCTGGCCCGTCTGGGACCGGGCGGTATACTCGAACATCGGCATCGGGAGAGTCTCCGATCAGCGACGGGCGGCAGTGGTACGGTTGCCGTTGATTGGCGCGATGTCCTGATCCTCCATCGGGGTCACCCCGATCATGCGGAGGAACTCCTTCGGCTCCGAGGACACCCGCTCGCACTCCTCCTGGACCACCTCACGGTTGGTGTACAGCTGGTACAGCGCGTCGTTCATCGTCTGCATGCCGTGCTTCTTGCCGGCCTGCATGGCGGAGTAGATCTGGTGGATCTTGTCGTCGCGGATGAGCGCGCGGATGGCCGGCGTGGCGACCATGATCTCGCAGGCCATGACCCGGCCCCGCCCTTTCGCCTTGGGCAGGAGCGTCTGGGTCACCACGCCCTCGAGCACGAAGGCCAGCTGGGCCCGCACCTGCGACTGCTGGTTCGACGGGAACACGTCGATGATGCGGTTGATCGACTCCGCCGCCGAATTGGTGTGCAGCGTGGCGAGCGCCAGGTGGCCCGTCTCCGCGATCGTGAGCGCGGCCGCGATCGTCTCCAGATCCCGCATTTCGCCGACCAGGATCACGTCCGGGTCCTCGCGCAGCGCGTACTTGAGCGCGGTGGCGAAGCTCTTGGTGTCGGTGCCGATCTCGCGCTGGTTGACGATGCAGCTCTGGTGGCGATGGATGAACTCGATCGGGTCTTCCACCGTGATGATGTGACCCTTCCGCTCCTTGTTGATCTTGTCGATGATCGCGGCCAGGGTGGTGCTCTTGCCGGAGCCGGTCGGCCCCGTCACCAGGATCAGCCCGCGCGGCCGCTCGGCCAGCTTGGCGATGACCGGCGGAAGTCCCAACTCGTTGAACGTTCGCACATTGAAGGGAATCATGCGGATTACCATGGACACGCAGCCGCGCTGCTTGAAACAGTTGCCGCGGAAGCGGGCTAAGTTCTGAATTCCGAAGGAGAAGTCGAGCTCGTCCTCGGTCTCGAACCGCTTCTTCTGGTTCTCGGTCAGGACCGAGTAGGCCAGCTGGAGCGTGTCCTTGGGGGTCAGGACCTCGGTCACCGAGCTGTCGGCGATGTCGCCGTCGACACGCAGCTTAGGCCGCTCGCCGGTGGTGATGTGGAGGTCGGACGCCTCCTTCTCGATCATTTCCTCGAGCAGCGCCCGCAGATTGAAGCTCATCCGGCCGTCTCCTTGACTACTTCTTCGAGGGTCGTGACACCGCGCTCGATCTTCTTCATGCCATCCATGCGCAGCGTGAGCATGCCTTCGGTCACCGCCTGCTCCTGCATCTCGGAGACGGAGGCGCCCCGGAGGATCATCCGGCGCAGCTCGGGCGAGAGGGCCATGACCTCGTAGAGGCCCGCCCGGCCCTTGTAGCCGGTCCCGCTGCAGGTGTCGCAGCCGGTTCCCTTCATGAACGGAATGGGCCGCAGTTTCTCAAGATCTGTGCCCAGGGAGCCCAATTGCTCGTCGGTGTACTTGTGCGGACCTTTGCAGTCCTTGCAGATGCGGCGAACCAACCGCTGTGCCACCACGAGGTTGACCGCGCTGGCCACGTTGAAGGCCTCGATCCCCATGTCGATCATACGGGTGATCGTGCTGGCCGCGTCGTTGGTGTGCAGCGTGGAGAGCACCAGGTGTCCGGTGAGCGCGGCCTTGATGGCGATGCCGCCCGTCTCCAGGTCCCGGATCTCGCCGATCATGATGATGTTCGGGTCCTGCCGGAGGAACGCCTTGAGCGCGGCCGCGAAGGTGAGGCCGATCTCGGTCCGGACGAGGACCTGGTTGATGCCCATCAGGTTGTACTCGACCGGGTCCTCCGCCGTCATGATGTTCACTTCGGGCGTGTTGACCCGTGAGAGCGCCGAGTAGAGCGTCGTCGTCTTGCCCGAGCCCGTCGGACCGGTGACCAGCACCATGCCGTACGGGTTCAGGATGTTGCGCATCAGGTCCTTCTCCGCCTTCGGCTCGAACCCGAACTTGGTCAGGTCGAGCGTCAGGTTGCCCTTGTCGAGAATTCGCATCACGATCTTCTCGCCGTAGAGCACCGGCAGGGTCGAGACGCGGAAGTCGATGACGCGGTTCCCCATCTTGAGCTTGAGGCGCCCGTCCTGCGGCACCCGCCGCTCGGCGATGTTGAGCTGCGAGAGGATCTTGATGCGCGAGGTGAGCGCCGCCCGCATCTTGAGCGGCGGCCGCATGATCTCCAGCAGCGCGCCGTCGATCCGGTAGCGCACCCGGATCTCGTGCTCGAACGGCTCGATGTGGATGTCGCTGGCGCCCCGCTTGACCGCCTCGATCAGCAGTCCGTTGATCAGCTTCACCACCGGCGCGTCCTCGAGCTGCGCCTGGGTGACGGTCTCTTCTTCCTGCTCTTCGACGACCTCGAGGTCCTCGCCGGCCGCCTCCATGTCCTTGAGGAGGCTCTCGAGCTCCTGCTGGTTGTTGGCCTGGTAGTGCTTCTCGATCAGTCCGCGGAGGGTGAACTCACCGGCGATGACCGGAAAGAGGTCGAACCGGGTGATGAACTTGAGGTCCTCGAGCAGGCCCATGTCGCTGGGGTCGGCCATGGCGACCGTGAGCGTGCGGCCCTCGCGCTTGAGCGGGAGCACGACGCCCTTGGTGGCCATGTCGGCGGGCACCAGCTTGAGGATCTTGGGGTCGACGTCGAAGCGCGACAGGTCCACCGCGGGCATGCGGTACTGTCGCGCGAGGACCTTGGTGATCTCGAGCTCGGGGACGAGGCCCAGCTTGACCAGCACGAAACCCAGACGATGCTTCGACGCCTTCTGCTCCGCGAGCGCTTGAACCAGCTGCTCGCGCGTGAGAAGGCCATCGCGCAGGAGGATTTCGCCGAGCCGGTCACTGCCACCGGCGGCTGCGGTCGCCATGGTCCCGTTGGGTCCGGAGCTGGGGTTGTCGGAGACGGTATCCGGCCGCGGGACC
Organism: uncultured Gemmatimonadales bacterium; assembly: GCA_963697755.1. Taxonomy (GTDB): domain Bacteria; phylum Gemmatimonadota; class Gemmatimonadetes; order Gemmatimonadales; family GWC2-71-9; genus CAVVWJ01. The sequence goes on from CAVOPE010000008.1 coordinate 61,040, forward strand.
AGCGCCGAGGGCGCCCCTATTCGGGCCCCACCCGCACGCGTCCCTGTAGCCGAGTCAGGGCGCCCGAGCCGAAGCCGGGCACCCGAGCCAAATCTTGCACAGCACGGAACGGGCCGTTGGCCTCCCTATATCTCACCACGGCAAGGGCCCGGGCCGGTCCGATGCCCGGGAGGGCGTCTAAAGACGCGACATCCGCACTGTTCAAGTCGACCACCGGCCCGCCGCCCGCCTGGGTGGGAGCCCTCGGCTGGCTTGGGGTTATCGGCAGGCCGGGCGCGGGAGCGGAGTGGCCGGAGAAGGCAAGATGAGGACCGAGGGCCGCGAGGAGCCCCGGACCGACCCCGGCGACCCGGTCGAGCCCGGCCGGGCCGCCAAACGGCCCGTGGGCCTCGCGATCCGCCACGATCCTCTTGGCGAGCGCCAGACCCACCCGGGGGAGGCGCGCCAGCTCGGCGGCCGACGCCCGGTCGGCGTCGATCCGCTCATCGGGCCCCAAGGGGCGGGCCAGGGCGAGGATGCTGTCCCGGTGGGCGATGGGCGAGCGGGGCGGGAGGGCGGCGAGAAGCTGGACCTCGCCCGGCGCGTCATCCGGCCGGGTGAGCCACCAGCGGACGCCCTGGCCCACGAGCCCCAGAGAGAGCAGCAGGATGAGCGCGCGACGCTCGGCGGCGGACATGGGACACCATACCGCGGCGGGCCAGGCCGGCTGGGCACCGGATTACGCGAGACGGAGCGCCGCTACTTCCCTTCCCTGCGGATGAGCGCCACGGCCACGTCGCCGACGATCCCGAGACTGGCGGCACTCACCTTGTCGATGGTGTCGTCCTTGGTGTGCCAGTAGGGGTAGTCGAAGTCCACGACATCGATCGCGCGGATGCCGACCTTCTGCAGCTCGAGGTGGTCGTCGATCAGCGTGTGCTTCGGCGTGCCGATGAAGGTGCCCGCGTAGCCCCGATCCTTCGCGGTGCTCCAGACGAGATCCACCACCTCCGGCGCCCCGACCAGCGAGTTCCCTTCCTGGTAGATCTGCAGGTCCTTGTCCGCGACCAGATCGAACAGTACGGCATAGAGCGGTTGCGGGCCCGGGGCCGGATGCGCCGCGTAGTAGCGCGAGCCGATCAGCACGTCCTTCGGCGTCTTGGTGAAGTCGCCGTAGTCCTCGCCGTCGACGAACAGCAGGTCCACACCGATGTCGGGCGGCGTCCGCTTGAGCACGTCGGCGACGCCGAGCAGCACGGCCACACCCGAGCCGCCGTCGTTGGCGCCCGGCACGGGCTTGGTCGAGTCGGTCGAGGTCGGGGAGTCGGCCCTGGGGCGGCTGTCCCAATGCGCCAGGAAGAGGAGGCGCGTCGGGGCCGCGGGCTTGAACCGGGCGACGTAGTTGGTCAGCGGCAGCGAGTCGCCACCCTCGGTCACGTGGGTCCAGCGCTGGGCGATCACCGTGTCGGCGCGCGGGCGGAGCAGGCTGTCGAGCCAGGCGGCCTCGCGCTCGTGCGCCTCGCTACCCGGGATGCGGGGGCCGAACGCCACCTGGGATTCGATGTACCGGAACGAGGCCGGCCCGTCGAACTCACGCGGAAGCGCCGCTTTCCGGCACCCTGCGATCAGCCCGACGACCAGCAGGACCCGCGCCGTGCCGCGGAGGAACGCCATGCTCAGTAGTTGCCCGTGTCGAGTGTGAGCTGGAAGGACGCGAGGAGCGAGATCTGTGAGGTCCGTCGGTTCAGGTGGCGCGCGTCGTTCAGCGAATAGCCGAACTGCAGCCCGGCGCTCAGCGACTTGGCCACGTCGGTGTCCAGCCCCGCGCGCAGCTCCTGCCGGCGGGTATCGGCGATCACCGTGCACGGTGTTCCGTCGGACCGCTCGAGACAGGTGAGCGACTTCGAGCCCACCACCGTCACCGACGACCGGACCCGCCGCCGCGACCGGCCGAACGACGGGGGCAGGCGGAACGCGTAGCTGAACGAGCCGGTGACATCGTCCTGATCGAGCAGCGTGGTGTTGCCGCTCGTCGTGGTGTGCTGATACAGGCTCGCGTAGCCCACCGACAGGGCGATGCCGTTCCGGAAGCTAATCTGGAGATCGGGATTCAAAGAGGACGACGTGATCGCGTTGGCCACGCCGCCCTCCCCCCGGGCTGGGTCGTCGTGCCTTCGCGGTGGCGGAATCCGAGGTTGGTCGCCACGAGGGTCAGGGGTCCGCCGCGGAACGATTGGGTCCAGCGGACGCTGCCGACGGGCCATTCGTGCTGTCGGGTCGACGTCGGCACCGTGCGCCCGCCGACGAGCTGATAGCGGGTGGAGGTCGTGAGCGCGTACGACAGCGTGCCCGCGAACCCCAACGGCAGGTCGGCGCCGCTCGTGAGCGTCGTCGTTTGTCCGTCCGAGACCCCCAACGCGCTCACGCCCTCCTGGGTGAGGAAGCGGTCGAGCCCCCCGAGCGCCAGCATGTAGCCGAGGCTCGGATCGAACGCCGCGAGGTCGTAGGTAGACGTCAGGTTGGTCCGAACGCTGAAATCCACCGGCCGGATGCGGCCCAGCGCGACGGCCACCTTGCTGCTGTCCCCGGACACCTGACGCAGCAGCGTCGACAGGTCCAGCGCCGCGCCGAGCTCCCGCGTGCGCGCGTTGTTGTAGGTCTGCGGCAGGATGAACTCTCCGCTGTCCCCGTCCACGCGGACCGGTTGGCGGCTGGTGAGCGTGCGGGAGAGCACGAAGCTGCTGCCCGTGACCAGTCGGGGCCGGAGCCACGACGTGAGCTTGGGCGTGAGACTCAGCGAGGTGGTGATCAGCCGGTCGCGCTCGACGCCTACCGGGATGCCGAGGAAGAATCGGCGCTCGGCGTAGGCGACGCGGCCCAGCGAGCTCGAGTCGCTGTACACCCTGAGATCGCGCGTGCTGACGATGTCGCTGCTCAGGTTCAGCATCCCGAGCGGCTGCCAGCTGAGCCCGGCCGAGTTCCGCCAGAGGTGGGTGAGGGACAGCGTGGGCGGGATGGCGGAGTCGTCCGGCCGGAAGACCGGAATGGTGAAGGAGGAATAGTCCCCTTGATCGCGGCTCCACACGCTGCTCGCGCGCAGGCTCGACGGCGTCAGGCTGAACGTGCCGGACGCCAGTCCGCGCCCGGCCTCGCTCTCGCGGAGCCACTTGGGCAGCCCGCGGATCACCCCGCCGAACGGCAGGCGGAAGCCGCGCCGGGTGAGCTGGAGCGCGTAGCCCAGCGAGAGGTTGCTCGTCTTGGCCTGGGCCTCGGTGTACTCCGTCTGCGACCGCCCCTGGGTGAGCGACGCGGTGAGCGAGAGTGGATCGAGCAGCCCGCGGGTGAAGACGTTCGAGCCCTTCTGCGCGCGCCGGACCGAGAGGCTGTACGTGGAGCTCCGTGAGCTCGGTCGTCGGAGGCCGGGGAGCGCACCGCCGCGCAGGTCGGTGCCGGTAAGGAGCTGCGGGTCCACCATGGCGCGCGCGTAGGCGGCGTTCACCGGAATCACCAGGCCGAGGGAGCGGGGCAGGAAGCGGTCGAGGCGCCACGACGTCGCCATCTGCAGCGCGCCTTCGGTGCGGTACGTCGGATCGGCGTTGATCTGTCGGAACTGCCCGTCCTGGCGCACATACGAGACATTGAACGTGCCGACGTCGGAGGCGGCGAGCCGCGCGTCGAGCGAGACGGCCGTACCCACCTCCGAGACCGGCGACGCCAGCCGGATGTCGTCCACCCAGAGCTCGGCTTCGGGCGCGATGCCGGCGCCGCGGGCCCGCGAGATCCCGGCGGACATCTCCTGGACGGCCGCGAGATTCGGCGGATTGATGCCGGGCGACCCCAGGTGCACCAGGTACGGGCCCTCGCAGGCGACGTAGGCGGTGGGGTCGAGCGTCCCGCACGTATCCGCGCCGGACGGCGGCTGCCCCAGCAACCACCGCTGCTCGAGCTCGGCCCGCAATCGCCGCCAGGTCTCGAGGTCGATCTCCAGCTCCGGCGTCCAGGTGGTCGAATGGACCGTCGTGTGGTAGAGGTAGAAGTTGCGGTCGTCGCTGCCCAGCTTCACGAACGCCTCGAGCTCACCCTCCTCCCAGCCGGAGCCGCTCCCTCGCGCCCAGACGCGAAGCGTGCGGTAGCCCAGCACGTTCTGGGGGCCCGCCGCGAACCGGAGGTAGGCTTCGGCGCGGTCGCCGACCGAGAGCTGGCGGCCGATGATCCGCAGCGACTTCTCGTTGACCTGGACGCCCGAGCTGGCGTCGTTCCGACGGGCCAGCCCTTCGACGACGCCCGGCGGCGGCTCGTACCCCAGATCGGTCTGGTTCTCGGTGGAGATGACCGACACCACGACCTCGCCGTCGGGGTTGCTGGTGGAGCCGGAGAAGCCCGCGATCGGCCGATCCGAGCGACGGGTCCATGGCGAGCCGATGAACCGGAGCCGCGCCAGCGCGAAGTTCGCGGTGATGTCGGGGGTGCCGGGATCGGGCGGCGCGGCGACCAGCAACCGCAGGTGCTGCACCAGTCGGAGGTTCGGGGTGCCGATCGTGGCGTCGGGCTGGCGGATCGGGATCCGGTAGAGCTGCCAGTCGGCGGTCGTCCCGGTCCGCACGAAATACTTGCTGCCCGGCTGCAGGCTCACCACGTAGCGGAAGACGTTGTCGGTTGACCCGCCGCTGTTGAGCCCGTTGTCGCCGTTCAGGTCCTCGCTGTCGAGCACCCCGTTCCCCCGGGTGCACCGGCTGCTGAGGTCCCCCCAGGGGAAGATGGCTACGGTGCTCGAGAGCTGGCTCTGGCACAGGGGGATCGGCTCCAGCGTCTCGCCGGTCTGCCCGTCCACGACGCCGTCGGGCAGATCCCCCAGGATGCCGATGTCGTCGGTCTCGGCGTTGAACGTTCCGATCGATCGCCGCTCGGTGTCCAGCCGGCCCAGGCCGACGTACTGCCGCCCGGTAAAGGTCGAATCGTTGTTGTTGAGGTTCAACGTCGTCGGCGCGAGGGCGATCGCGTCCTCGTCCACGGTGCCGATGTCCAAAGCCAGCCGCACGCCCGCCGAGTCCGCGGTGCGGCTCGGCGGCTGAAACACCCAGAACTCCAGGAACTCGTTGCGCGTCAGGTCGAGGCCGGTCGAGCTGAGCGGGATGACCATCGTGCGCCAGCGCGGCCGGAAGTCGCGCCGCGGCAGGGTCCACCTCGAATCCGAGGACCCGTCGTTGCGGACCACACCGCCGGCCGTGTCCGCGTGCAGGGTCATGAAGAGCACGGTCTCGCGCTGCTCGCTGCTCCCGGTGACCTTGATCAGGGTATCGATGTCCTCCGTCCGGAGCTCGAAGGCGGCGGTGCCGTCGGCGGTCGGCACGAGGTTCTGCCACGTCATGGCGACCGCATCCTCGGGATCGAAGCCGCCCCCGAAGCCGAGGTCCGCCAGCCCGTCACCGGATTGCGGCCGACTGCCGAACTCCCAAGACGACTCGCGCAGGGACACCGGCACCCCGGCATCACCCTCGAACTCCTCCAGGTAGGCCTGACCCGACCGGTTCGGATCCGGCTTGGTGAAGGCGAACTCGCCGTTCACGTCGAACGCGGACGGCGCGGTGGTCGGCGTCGAGGTCAGCCGGTTGAGGAGCCGAGTGATGCCCTGCGGCTTGAAGCGCAGCTCGGTGTTGGCGCCGGCCACGAGGTTGGCCGACGCCTCGAGCCCGAGCTGAGGCCGGTTGAAGGCACTCTGCTCGCGCTGGTACATCCCGATGAGGTTGATCTCCCCCCGGTCGCCCAGGGAATACGTCGTGGACAGCCCGAGGATGGATGTGGGCGCGACGGCGAAGACGCCTTGCTCCTCGAATCGGGCCGTCACCTGGGTCGCCTGGCTGCCGAACAGCGCGTCGGGGTTGAGAAACGTCACCTGGCCGACATCGTAGGTGATGGTGTAGTCCACCCCGCGCTCCAGCCGCCGGCCGCGCACGATGAGCTGCTCGCTTCCCTCCCTGAGCTGCAGGGCCCCGAGCGTGAGCGTGGACCGGTCGCCGGCGCCGGTGGAGTTGTACCGGAGCCGCACGTTGAACTTCGCCCCGGTCTGCTGCAGCAGGGAGTAGAGCGGCGTGCGGTACATCGAGTCGGCGCGCTCGGAAGGCGTCAGCTTCGTGGCGTCGGCGAACGGCGTGAGGTGCGGGAAGACGACGAACGACTCGCGCACCACCTGCACCGCCTCGGGATCGCGCGACGGGCGCGGGAAGAGCCGGTTCTCGATGTCGAACAGGTTGGGGTCGGTCGGGATGCTGAGACCGAGCAGCGAGAGATAGGTCGGCGTTCCGTTCTGCGGCCGCTCGGAGCGATTGACCGAGAGACTGACCTGGAGCGAAGCCGCATCCAGATCGTTGCCGGCGACGCGGTAGATCTGCCGCATCTCGTGCCGGAACGTCACCGCCTCCGGCCCGGTGCGCGGCTGGACGATCAGGCGAAGGCTGTCGGTCGAGCCCGGCCCGCGGTCCTCGACCGGCATGCTGCCCACGGTCCGGCCGTCGGCCGTCACGTAGCTGACCGCCAGGTAGTCGTTCTGGTCCAGCTTGCTGGCGAGCCCGAACCACAGGCCGGACGGATCGAGGTAGTAGTCGGTGCCCTGCACCAGCAACTCCCAGCGGACGGGCCCGTAGGACTGGTTGGGGTCGGTCGTACGGGCGAGCGCGGTGATGCCGGTGACGTTGGAGTTGGCGCCGGACTGAGTCAGGTCGGGGCGGAAGCGGTAGACGCGAACCTCCACCGGCCGTTCGGACGGCGGCGGCGCCGCCCGGGAGAGATCGAGGATGTCGAGCGCGGGATAGCCGGGCAGGATGGTGGGGTCCACCACCCAGAAGAACCGGCCGCTCTCGAAGTCGAGGTCGCGCACCTGGCGGTCCTGGGCCTGGCTCGTGGTCTGGCCGACCGTATAGGTCCGCTCGGCGACCTGGCTCCCCTTCTGGGTGGCGGCCAGGGCCTGGATCTGGACCTGGCCGACCTCGAACCGCGCGTTGACGCCGAAGTTGTTGGACGGAATGGCCGCGGTGATGAAGCGCGATCGCGCAGGTTGGAACGTGACCGTGCCGACCTCGATCCGCCGGACGATCTCGTCCTCCAGGCCCTCGTAGTAGACCTGGATGTCGTTGTTGGCATTGAAGTCGCGGTCGTTGTCGTAGTCCACGTTGAGATGGACCCGGCGGCCCAGCAGGCCGCTCGACCGCAGATTGATGTGGTTCTCCAGGCGCGGCGGCTTGAACCCACCCCGACAGCCGGAGTTGGGGTCCAGGAACAGAGCCGCGCTGCAGCGCTCGTTCCGGACCCGGTCGGTGCGGATCTCGAGGCGGACCTCGCCGTCGATGCCCAGGTTGGCGTACCGATCGGAGATGCCCAGGACGCGCTTGGCCTCGGGGACCTCCTCGGCGGCGACGCTGGGAATGACCGGCTCGCCGTAGAGCAGCAGCAGGCGCTGCCCCCGGCTCAGCTCGCGCCGGACCGAGTCCCGCGCGACGGCGGTGGCGCTGTCCCACGCGGCGGCGCGGAGACCCGGCGGCACGCGAGGCGCGCCGAGCCAGGGCGCCGCGAGGGCGGCCGGGGTGCGCAGTCCTGCGAGCGTCGAATCGAAACGGACCTGGACTTCCGCCTCAGCGCCTCGCCCCTTGGTCGTGTCGGCGCCCTGGCCGACCAATAGCTGTGGGAGAAGGAGGAGGCAGACGAGGGCGACGACGAGGCGCGCCACGCTAGAGGATTGGACCCATTAGACTTGAGGTGAGTGGGATCCGAAAATATAATCGGGCGCTGAAGCCCCTACAACACGGGAACTTGGACGTCGTGCGACTGCTCCATCGCTATCTCCTTCGCCAGCTCGCGGCACCGTTCGTCTTCGCGCTCGCCGCGCTGACCAGCCTGATGCTGCTGAGCCAGGTGGCCAAGAAGTTCGGCGCCCTGGTGGGTAAGGGCCTGCCATGGGGAGTCATCGGCGAGGTGTTCGCGCTCAGCCTGCCTTTCATCATCGCCATGACCCTTCCGATGGCGGTGCTCCTCGCGGTGCTGTATGCCTTCAGCCACCTGGCCGCCGACAACGAGATCACCGCCATGCGGGCCAGCGGGATCAGCGTCTACCAGATCCTGGTGCCGGTATTGGCGTGGGGCCTGTTCATGTCGGCCTTCAACTTCGTGTTCGTGGATCAGCTGCTCCCGCGCAGCAACGCCCGGCTCCGAGGGCTCCTGATCGACATCGGCCGGAAGAAACCCACGTTCGAGCTGCGGGAGCAGGTGATCAACGAGGTGCCCCCCTCGCAGTACTTCCTGCGGGCGGGCCGGATCGACGCGGCGACCGGCCGGATGAAGGACATCACCATCTACGACGTCGGCGGGGAGACCAGCCGGCGCATCATCTACGCCGACAGCGGCCAGATGGCCTACGGCGAGGGTCAGACCGATCTGAATCTCCGGCTCTATGACGGCGCCATTCACCAGTACCGGCCCGCGGACCCGCTCACGTTCCAGCTCACCTATTACCACGTCAACAACATCCGGGTGAAGGACGTCTACGACGAGCTGGTCCGGAACAGCACCGAGACCGTCCGCGGCGACCGCGAGATGAGTACCTGCGAGATGCTCACGGTGATCCGGGAGGCCCACGCCGATCTCCGCGGGGCCGGCCAGGACCGCCGCGAGCTGCTGGTGGGTGACCTTCGCGCCCTGCTGACCCTCCCCCCGGTGGGACCACCGCCGCCGGACCGGACCGTGGAGCAGCCACCCGCCTACTGCCGCTTGATCGATCGGCTGCAGGGACCCCCTGCACCCCCCAAGACGGCCGAGGTGGGGATGTCCGCACACGAGGTGGCCGTGGACCAGCAGGGCGCCAGCGCGGGGTCGCAGGAGCCCGCGCCAAAGGCTCAGCAGCCCGCGCCGAAGGTCCAGCAGCCTATGCCGAAGCTCCAGCAACCCGCGGCCCCACCGCCGCGCCGGCCGCCCTTGATCCCGGGCCAGAATGTCCCAGCAAAGCCGGGGAAGCCGCAGGCGGCGGCCCGCCCGGGAGCACCCCGGCAGGCGGCGGCTGGTCCGGCCAAGGCGCCCCCGCCGCTCAATTTTCCCAAACCGGCCACCGTGGCCGGCGGCCGGCTCCAGCTCGCCAACTGGGCGCAGATCGCGACCGCGGCCGATCGGGCCCAGGATGCCGACCGCCGGGCGGACCGGTTCGCCGTCGAGGTCCACAAGAAGTGGTCCATCAGCTTCGCCTGCGTCTCGTTCGTGATCGTGGGCATCGTGATGGCGCTGCGGTTCCCGCGAGGCGGGATCGGGCTGGTCATCGGCGGCGGCATGCTGGTGTTCTCGATCCACTACGTCGGGCTCACGGCCGGAGAAAGCCTCGCCGACCGGGGGCTGATCTCGCCCTGGCTGGCCATGTGGGCGCCCAACATCATGCTGACCGTGCTCGGCGTGTTGGGGCTGCTGCTCGTGAGCCGTGAATCCGGCTCGACCCGCGGCGGGGACTTCCAGGAAGTGATCGACGCCGCGCGTCACCTGTACCGCCGGCTGCGCCGGCGGCCGGCGGCCGGCGGCGGCGCGTCATGATCGGCGTCCGCACCCTCGACCGCTACGTCTTCTCGAGCTGGCTCCGGATCTTCGTCCTGACGGCGCTCGGCTTCCCGCTGGTGTCGATCATGATCAACCTGACCGACACCCTCAACCGGCTGCTGGACCGCGGGCTCACGATGCGGCAGATCGTGGTGAGCTACGTCTATTCGATCCCCGAGAACGCGTTCATCGTGATGCCCGCCGCGGTGCTGTTCGCCACGGTGTTCACGGTCGGCGCGATGGGGCGACACTCCGAGCTCACCGCGGCCAAGGCGGGCGGAATGAGCTTCTACCGGGTGATGGTGCCGATCTTCGCGGCGTCGGTGATGGCGACGCTGCTCGCGTTCATCGTGGGTGAAGTGGCACCCGGCGCCACGGCGCGACAGCTCGAGATTCAGAAGGCCAAGCAGGCCAGGAGCACGAGCGCGCGGTACAACTTCGTCTATCGCGGCGATGCGGGCTGGGTCTATACCGTGCGCTCGCTCGACGTCGGCACCCGGCAGCTGAAGCAGCTCCTGCTCGAGCGTCAGGGGAACGGCGCCGGCTATCCCGGCCTCATCATCACGGCGGACAGCGCCACGTACGATGACCGCCGTGGCACCTGGAAGGTGAAGAACGGGACCAGTCGCGTCATCTCGGGGCCGAGCAAGCAGGCCAGCTTCGGGTTCCGGACCATGCGGCTGCGGACCTTGACCCAGTCGCCGGCCGACCTGCTCGCCGAGCCGAAGGCGCCCGACGAGATGCGCTACGCCGAGCTCGGCCGGTACATCGACGCCCTCAAGCGGTCGGGCAACGACGCCAACAAGCTGATCGTCGAGCAGGCGCTGAAGCTGGCCCTGCCGGCCACCTGCCTCATCATCGCGCTGTTCGGCGCGCCGCTCGCCGTACAGGCGCCCCGCGCCGGGGCGGCCGTGGGCGTGGCCATGAGCCTGGGAACAACGGTGATCTTCCTCCTCATCACCCAGATCATGAAGGCGGTGGGTGCCGGCGGGGTGATCGACCCGACCCTGGCCGCCTGGCTGCCGAACATCGTGTTTCTGGGGGCGGGGCTGGTGCTGATGGCGCGAGTGCGGACGTAGGACGGGGCGCCTTTCCTTCACCTGGTATATTTCACCCATGACCAACCGCCCCGTGATTGTCGGAACGGGCATCGCCGGCCTTTGGACGGCCTGGCGGCTCGCCTCCGAGGGCGTGGCGGCGATCGTGGTCACCAAGGAAACCCTGGCCGACAGCGCGAGCGCCTGGGCGCAAGGCGGCATCGCGGTGGCCTTGGGGCCGGGCGACAGTCCCAGCCAGCATGCCGCCGACACGCTCGCCGCCAGTGACGGGCTGGCCGATCCCGAAGCGGTTCGAATCCTTACAAGTGAAGGCCCTGACAGAGTTTACGAGCTGCTTGCCCTGGGCGCTCGCTTCGACCGGGGACCGGAGGGACGCCTGCGGTTCGGACTCGAGGCGGCGCACACCCGTGCCCGCATCATCCACGCGGGTGGCGACCGGACCGGGGCCGCCCTGATCAGCTGCCTCGCGCAAGTCATCCGGCAGGACCCCCGCATTGAGCTCCTGGAACACACCGAGGTTGCCCGCCTGCTCGTCCACGAGGGCCGCGTGTCCGGAGTGATGGCGCTGCCGCGCGGCGGCGAGAGCTACCCGATCCACGCGCCGGCCGTCGTGGTCGCGACCGGCGGTGTCGGCCAGTTGTACGCGGTGACCACCAACCCCAGAGTCGCGACCGCCGACGGCTGGGCCCTGGCACACCACGTCGGCGTCAAGCTTCGCGACCTCGAGTTCCTCCAATTCCACCCGACCGCCCTCAAGCTTCCCGGCGTGAACCCGGCGCCCCTCATCTCCGAGGCGGTGCGCGGGGCCGGCGCACTGCTGGTGGACCGCGAGAGCCGCCGGTTCGCGCTCGAGGCCGATCCCCGCGCGGAGCTGGCGCCGAGAGACGTCGTGGCGCGAGCGGTCGCCGCGGCCGATGCCGCCGGCGGCGCCTGGCTGGATGCGCGTTCGGTGGATGACTTCCCCGCCCGCTTCCCGGGCATCACGGCCATGCTCGCTCGGCATGGGCTGGATCCCGCCCGCGACCTGCTGCCGGTGGCGCCGGCGCTGCACTACGCGATGGGCGGTATTCAGACCGATCTCGAGGGGCGTGCGAGCCTGACCGGGCTCTGGGCCGTGGGTGAGGTGGCCTCGACCGGTGTGCACGGGGCCAATCGCCTCGCCTCGAACTCGCTCCTCGAGGGTCTGGTATTCGCCGACCGCGCGGGACGCGCGGTCGCGGCCTCGCGGCCGGTTACGGGGTCTTCCGCGGAGCCGGCGGTTCCAGGGGAGCGCGACACCGGCGCCGACGACGGCTGCGAGGAAATCCGTCAGGAGATGCGCGAGCTGATGACCGCCGACGTCGGCGTCCAGCGCACCGAAGCCTCGCTGCTCCACGCCGAGCAGGCGCTGGAACGCCTCACGCGGAAGACGCCGGCCGCGGCATGGCGGACGCAGAACCAGCTGCTGGTGGCGCGCCTCATCACGCAGGCGGCCCGCCGCCGCCGCGAGAGCCGCGGCGGCCATCGCAGGCTCGACTATCCGCCCGCCGCGCTCAAGCGGGAGACCGCGTGACCCTGAGCCTCCCCGTCATCGAGCGGCTGGACGAGACGCCCGAGGAGATCGCCGCCCTGCAGGGCGAGATCCGCGACCGCGCGCGGCAGCGGAACGCGGTCGTCCTGGCGCACAACTACCAGCGCGCGGAGGTGCAGGACGTCGCCGACTACGTCGGCGACTCGCTCGGCCTATCGCGTCAGGCGGCGAAGACGCCGGCGGAGGTCATCATCTTCGCCGGCGTGCACTTCATGGCGGAGACCGCGGCGATCCTGTCACCGACGAAGCGCGTGCTCCTGCCCGACCTCAAGGCCGGCTGCTCGCTCGCGGCTACGGTGACGGCGGAGGACGTGCGCCGCTGGAAGGCGAAATTCCCCGACTACATCGCCGTGGGCTACGTGAACACCACCGCGGAGGTGAAGGCCGAGCTCGACTACTGCTGCACCAGCGGAAACGTGCTCGACGTGATCGACGCGATCCCCGAGGACCGGGGCATTCTCTTCCTACCTGACTTCTTCCTCGGCGCCCACGTGCGCCGGATGCGGCCCCACCGGCGGGTCGAGGTGTGGATGGGCGAGTGCCACGTGCACAAGGGTATCCGGGCCGAGACGCTGAACGCCGCCCGCGCGGAGTTTCCGGACGCAGAGGTGCTGGTCCACCCGGAGTGCGGCTGCGCCGGCCAGCTGATCTACGAGATGGGCCGCGGGGACATCAAGGCCGAAGGGCTGCATATCGCCTCGACCGAGGGCATGATCCGGGCGGTGACGGAACGGCCGGTGAAGCGGTTCATCGTCGCCACCGAGACCGGGATCATGCACCGGATGAAGCAAGTCGCGCCGGACAAGGAGTTCATCGCCGCCGACCCCGAGGCCGAGTGCGCCTTCATGAAGACCATCACGCTCACCAACGTGCGCGACTCGCTCGCGCTCGACCGCTACCACATCACCGTTCCGGACGACATCGCCGCGCGGGCGCGCGGCGCGATCGACCGCATGGTCGCGCTGGGGAAGTGAGCGGGGACGCGGCACGCATCGCCGCCGCAGCGCTCGCCGAGGACGGCGACGGCGACGTCACCACCGCGGTCACCGTTCCACCCGGAGTGCAGGCCGAGGGCGTCATCGAGCTTCGGAGCGGCGGCGTGCTGGCGGGCGCCGCCTTCGCGGACGCCGTGGCACAGGCCTGCGCGTGCCGGATCGAGTGGCGCCTGCCGGACGGCCGGGCCGCGCGAGCGGGCGCGATCGCCGGCGTGCTGCACGGCGAGCTCGCGCGCATCCTCCGCGCCGAGCGGCCGCTGCTCAACCTGCTGCAGCGCGCGACTGGAATCGCGACGGCAACTCGGGCGTACGTGGACGCCGTCGGCGGGACGGGTTGCCGTATCCTCCACACCCGGAAGACGGCGCCCGGCCTTCGGGCCCTGGACGTCGCCGCCGTGATCGCCGGCGGCGGCGAGCGCCACCGGGTGGACCTGAGCCACGAAGTCATGGTGAAGGACAACCACTGGCAGGCGGTGCGGCGGAGCGGGCGGACCCTGGCGGATGCGCTGGCCGAAGCGAGAAGGCGCGGGATCGCGGCGCTCTATGTCGAGGTCGAGTCGCTCGAGCAGCTCGAGCAGGCGTGCGCGGCCGGGGCGACCCGGCTGCTGGTGGACAACCAGACACCCTCGACGCTCACGGCGTGGTCGGGCCGCGCACGGGCGCTCTCACCCGGCATCGAGATCGAGGCCACCGGCGGCATCACGCTCGACAACGTGCGGGCCTATGCCGAGGCGGGGGCGGATTACGCGTCCATCGGGGCGTTGACGCACAGCGTCCGGGCAGCGGACGTGGCGGTCGAAGTGCGCGTGCTCGATTGAGCACCTCCACCGGCTGCAGGATCTCGAGTCTCGCGACAGCGCCCTAGTCGACCAGCGGAACCGCCACCGCCTTCCTGCGCCACGCCAGCCATCCGTAGTACACGGGTACTCCCGCGAGGATGATCGCGAACGTGATCCCCGTGTTGACCGGATCGGTCCACAGGGCGTTCAGCACCATCGCGACCGACGCGATCAGAAAGAGGAGCGGCACCACCGGATAGCCCCAGGTGCGATAGGGACGCGGCAGGTCGGGGCGGGTGCGGCGGAGCACGAAGACGGCCGCGACCGCGAGCGCGTAGAATGGCCAGATGCCCAGGATGAACTTGTCCGCGAGCTGCTGAAAATCGTTGAACAGGACGTAGAGCACCCCCAGCGCCGTCGCCAGCCAGATCGCCACCGAGGGACTCTGATAGCGCGGCGAGACCCGCGCGATCCCCTTGAAGAAGAGCCCCCGGTCCGCCATCGCGAAGAAGATCCTGGGACCGGTCATCATCGAGCCCGTCAGCGTCCCGAAGCACGACAACATGACGATCGCGGAGACGACGGAGCCACCCGCACCGGCGAACAGCGGAATCCGCTCGGCGGCGGTGGCGGCGATCAGCTTCGCCCCGGCCATTTCGGACAACGGCACCGCGTAGATGTAGGCGACGTTGAGCACGAGATACACCAGCAGGATGGCGGCCGTCCCCAGGATCAGGGCGAGCGGGAAGGTGCGCGCCGGATTCTTCACCTCGCCGCCCATGAACGACAGGTCCGCCCAGCCGTCGTAGGTCCACATGATGGCGATGAGCGCGGTTCCCATGAGCGATAGATCCAGGCCACCGCGGAAGGCCGGCGTGAAGTGCGCGGTGCTGCCGGAGGTGGCCGTGAACGCCAGCAGCCCGAGCGCCGCGAGCGCACCGTACTTGGCGACCGTGGTGACGTTCATGACGACGGCCGCGCTGCTGACCCCCACGTAATTCAGCGCGCCTACGAGCAGGATCGCGACGGCCGCCACATAGCGCACCTGCTCGGGCGTGAAGCGGACGAAGTAGCCCAGGTACTCGGCGAAGATGGTGGCGATGGCGCCGAGCGCGGACGCCCGAATGACGGTGAGCTCGGTCCAACCGAAGAGAAAGGCGGGGAGCGGCCCGAACCCCTCCAGCAGATAGGCGAAGACCCCGCCCGACCTGGGCAGGGCCGCGGCCAGCTCGGCGTAGGTCAGGGCACCGAACAAGGCGACCAGCCCCCCCACGACCCACGCGATCAGGATCGGTCCCGGCTCGTGCAGTCGCTCGGCCACGCCGGCCGGGACCCGGAAGATCCCGCTGCCGATGGTCGACCCCACCAGTACCGCGATCGCGCTGCCGAGGCCGAGGTGCCGGGGGAGGCGTTCTCCCCAGGCATCAGGTTGGGCTGACATGGGCTAAATATAGTCTTGACAACGCTGTGCCGGACGGGTTCTTTCCCCGCGATATGACGGATTCGACCCCCGAGCCGGCGCGCTTGCTGCGCCGGCTCGCCTGGACCGGTGCCACCCTCGCCCTGGGCTTGATCGTGCTCGGAGGCATCGTCCGCATCACCGGCTCCGGCATGGGGTGTGGCGACCATTGGCCCCGGTGCAACGGGGAGTGGTTTCCCCCGCTGGACCTCCCCACGCTGATCGAAATCGGGCACCGCTGGGCGGCCGCGCTGGTCAGCGTCTTCGTCCTCGTCGTGGCCGTCGTGGCCTGGCGCCGGCACCGCGCCGAGCCCTCCCTTCGGAACCCAGCCACCCTGGCACTGGTGCTCCTGGTCGTCCAGGTGCTCCTGGGCGCGGTCACGGTGAAGCTGGCGCTGCCGCCGTGGGTGATCATCACCCATCTGGCCAACGCGATGCTCCTGCTGGCTTCGCTGATGGTCGTTGCGCTGCGCGCGGAAGGCCCTGGGGAGCATCCCTCCCGCCCGCTGGATCGCCACGCCGCCCACACCCTGGTCCTGGCCACGGCCGGGCTCGGCTTCGTGGTCATCCTCTTCGGCGCACAGGTCGCCAACTTCCACGCCGGCCTGCTCTGCCTCGGCTTTCCACTCTGCAACGGCAGCGTGCTTCCACCGGCGACGTCGCTGGCCTCGCTCCACTGGGGGCACCGCGTGCTGGCCTTCGCCTTCCTGGGGCTCGTGCTGGCCATGGTGGCCCGGGTGAGCCGTCTGCACGATCCGGCCGCGCGGGATCTTCGCCGCGCTGCCGGCACGGTGCTGGCCGCGACGATCGCCCAGATCGCCATCGCCGCCGCCATGGTGCTGCACCTGCTCCCGCCGGCTCTCCGGGCGCTCCACCTGCTCGTGGGCGCGCTGGTCTGGGCATCGCTGGTGGTCCTGGTGTTCCGCTCGGCGCGCACGCCGGCGCCGGACCCGCAGGCGGTCGAGACCGAGCCCGTCGCTCGCCGGCCTTCGCTGGCAGCGGACCTGGTGACGCTCACCAAGCCCAGGATCATCTCGCTCCTGCTGGTGACGACCATCGCGCCGATGTTCATCACGCCCGCCGGTATGCCGACGTGGAGCCAGATCCTCTGGGTCCTGCTGGGTGGCTATCTGATGGCCGGTGGCGCCAACACGATCAACATGTGGTTCGACCGGGACATCGACACCCGGATGTCGCGCACGCGGCTCCGGCCGATCCCTTCCGGTCGGATCTCGGCGGGCTTCGGGCTGGCGTTCGGCGTGTCACTGGGGCTCGCGGCCTTTGCCGTCTTCTGGTATCGGGTCAATCCGCTGAGCGCGTGGCTCGCCCTGGGCGGGCTCCTGTTCTACGTCTTCGTCTATACCATCTGGCTCAAGCGGACGAGCCCGCAGAATATCGTCATCGGCGGGGCCGCGGGCGCGTTCCCGCCGCTGGTCGGCTGGGCGGCGATGACCGGCCGGATCGATCTGGCCGCCGTCTACCTGTTCGCCATCATCTTCTACTGGACGCCGCCGCACTTCTGGGCCCTGGCCCTGATCAAGCAGGCGGACTACGCCAAGGCCGGCATCCCGATGTTGCCGGTGGTCCGCGGCGTGGCCCGGACCAAGTACGAGATGCTGGTCTACACCCTTCTGCTGCTGCCGCTGACGGTCATGCCGACGCTGTTCGGCGCGCTCGGCCTGTTCTACGCGGTCGCGGCCGTTCTCCTCGGGGCGAGGCTCCTCTGGTATTGCATCCGGCTCCTGCGGGAGCGGTCGGTCACTCCAGTCGCCTGGCAGATGTATCGCTACTCGCTGCTCTACCTCGCGCTGCTGTTCGCCGCCATGGGGATCGACCGGGCGCTGCCGTTCGGCCCGTGGGCGCCGGCGGCCAAGGTGATCATCCTCGGTCGGCCGGGCGAAGCGGTGGCGATGCCGACCGCCGCGCACCTCCACCACTGACCGAGCCGGGAGCTCCGTACGAGGGGGACGTTGAGGGCACGGCAGGGAGCGCGCGGTTACCTTTTTCAGATGCCGCTCCACCACCCGTACCCGCCGTGCGCTCCGCCTGAAGACCGGTTCGGTTCCCAGTGACCATGCCTGAGCCCGCCGAGCCTCGCGCCCGGCGTCTTCCGAAACCCGGTCGATTGATGCGGCTCTGGCCGCGAGTGCGACCCTACCGCGGCATCCTGCTCGTCGCCAGCGCCGCCCTGGTCCTCAGCAGTCTCGCCAGCCTCGCCTTCCCGATGATCGTGCGCAACCTGCTCGATGCCGCGTTCGTCAACCGGGACCGCACGCTGCTCGACCGCATCGCGCTCGGCCTGGTGGCCCTGTTCTGCGTCCAGGCCGTCCTCAACTACACGCAGGCGTATCTCCTGAGCGTCGCCGGCGAGCAGGCGGTGGCCGGGCTCCGGCGGGAAGTGTTCGCCCGCCTGCTCGAGATGCCGCCGGGCTTCTTCGCGGAGCGGCGCACCGGGGAGTTGACCAGCCGCCTGACGGTGGACATCGGCCTGCTCCAGAGCGTGCTGAGCCACCAGATCTCCGAGTTCTCCCGCCAGGTGCTGGCGCTGGTCGGCGGCGTCATCCTGTTGACCTGGCTGCAACCGAGGCTGACGCTGACCGCGCTGCTCGTGTCGCCGGTGGTGGTGGGCACGGCGATGGTCTTCGGCCGCCGGCTCAGGCAGATGACCACCGGCGTACAGGACCGGGTGGCCGAAGCCACCGCCGTGGCGGAGGAAGCGTTCTCGCAGATCCGCACGGTCCAGAGCTTCGTGCAGGAGCGCGCCGAGCGGGCGCGGTACGGCGAGCGGGTGGCCGCGAGCGTCCGGACGGCGATCCAGCGCGCGCGGGTGCGGGGCGCGTTCTTCGGAATGCTCACGCTCTCGACCTTCGCGGCCATCGTGTTCGTGCTGTGGCAAGGCGGCCTGCTGGTGCTGGACGGCCGGCTGACCGCGGGCGCGCTCGTGGGCTTTCTCCTGTACACGATCACGATCGCCGCCTCGGTCGGCGCGCTGGCGACGTCGTTCACGGCTTACCAGGAAGCGGTGGGGGCGGCGGAGCGGGTGTTCGAGATCCTGGAGATGGAGCCCGCCATCGCGGATCCGACGGCGCCCGCTCCGCTTCCGGCGCCAGTCAGGGGCGCGGTGGCGTTCGAGGGAGTGAGCTTCCGGTATCAGCCCGAGGCGGAGCTGCCGTGGACGCTGGACGACGTGACCCTGCGGGTCGCGCCGGGTGAGGTCGTGGCGCTGGTGGGGCCGTCGGGTGGGGGCAAGACCACCCTGGTGTCCCTGTTGCCGCGATTCTGGGACGTGGACCGCGGCCGGATCACGCTGGACGGCCTGGACATCCGGTCGGTGCGGCTGGCCGAGCTCCGCGGCGCCATCGGCGTCGTGCCGCAGGAGCCGGCGCTCTTCAGCGGGACGATTCGCGAGAACATCGCCTACGCGCGGCCCAAGGCCACCGAGGCGGAGATTCGCGCCGCGGCCCGGGCGGCGCACGCCCACGAGTTCGTCGAGCGGCTCCCGCTGGGGTACGACACGCTGGTGGGGGAGCGCGGCGTGAAGCTGTCGGGCGGCCAGCGCCAGCGGGTGGCGATCGCGCGGGCGATCCTCAAGAACCCGGCGGTGCTGATCCTGGACGAGGCCACGAGCAACCTGGACACGGAGAGCGAGCGGCTGATCGAGGACGCGCTTGTCGCAGCTCCTGGTGGGGCGGACGACGCTGATCATCGCCCACCGGCTCAGCACCGTGCAGCGGGCGGACCGGCTGGTGGTGGTGGACCAGGGGCGGATCGTGGAGGAGGGGACGCACGGGGAGCTGCTGGGGCGGCGGGGACTGTACGCGAGATTGTATCAGCGGCAGTTTCGGGAGCCGATGGCCGGTGTGGGAGGAGTCGTCGATGAGGAGCTACTCAGCTAGCGAGCGGCAATGTTCCACCCATCACCGGCACACCTCGAGGCGAGAACGCCTGTTGTCAACGGCTGAACCTGCGATACCAACGTATGCGGGACGCGTAGATCGCTGACCGTCTCCTCGACGTCGAAGTGCTGCTACGGCTCGTTTATACCCTGGAAGTGCAAACGGCCCCCGCACTGCGGGGGCCGTCCACGTTCAGGGACTAGATGATGCTACGGATTGCTTATCTCGATCTTGATCAAGCGTGGCGGCACCGCGAAGGCCGCCGGGGCGGGAGCCGCCCGGGCAAAGAATGGAATAGCCACGATGTAATTCCCTGCCGCCAAATCGATCGTCACGCTCTCGGGATGGCCGGGCGGGCTCTCGGCCGACGTCCCGAAGCCGTCTCCGGCGTCGATGAGCGAGTTCTCGATCGTTGGGATCAGTCATGACGTAGATCCCGAGATCCTGACCCTCGTACCAGTCGACGCTGAACGTCAACGTGGCTGCGCTTGGGACCGCCAGCTTATAGAACCTGGTGGCGTCGGCGAAGCAGGCATCGCACGCTGCCGTAAAGGCTCCCCCATCGAACAGTGTGGTGGTTGTGCCGGCTGCCGGGAACGCGATCGACGGCGCGAACTCCGGGTCGTCGGTGAACCGGAGCGGCGTGAGGCCCGGCACCGTGACAGGAAGGGTCGTCGGCAGCCCCAGCAAGAACTGCGGGGCCGCGGCGGCAACCACATTCGTGATCTGCGGGTTGACGGCGGCAGCGCTCGTACCGCTCGGGATCGGCACAAAGCTAATCGAGTTCGCCGTGATCGACTGAATCGCCGCGGCCGTAGTGCCGAACAACACGCGGGTCTGCGTCGCGCCCGCCGCGGCCGTGAAGGTGAAGCCCGCCGGCGCCGTGATAGTGACCGCGTCGCCGAGGTTCGGCGTCGTGGTGTTGAAGTTCACGGCGACGCTGTCGATCCGTGGCGTCACCACCGGCGTGGACGATTCCAGGGTGAAGGGATACTGCGGCAGGCTCCGGTTGACCACTCCGTGCAGCGTGAGCGTGGAGTCGCTGCTGGGCGGTGGTGTGAGCGTGATCGTGCCGCTGTCCGCCGAAATCGAGACACCGAAAGGCGCGGTGGTGTTGCCCGACACCCGGAGCGCGGCCAGGGACTCGGGCTTCACCCGCACGTCCGCCGGGAGCGTAAAGGTGATCGGCTGGCCCAGACCCGGGTTCGGATTGCTGAACGTGCCGGCAACGGTCGTGAGCTCCACGGTGTGCAGGGTATCCGCGGTAGGAAGGTCGAATGAGAGCGCCTGGTTGTAGTCGGGCACGACGCCGAACACCGTGACCGGCCCGTTCACGTTCGGCGGGGGAATGAACGTGATCGACGTGGCGTCCTGTGAAACGATCTGGAACCTCAAGACCCCGACGCCGACCGTACTGGTTGCGGCGAAACTCAACCCGGGCGTGGCCGCGACAGTCACCGAGGCACCCGGCACGGGCGCGGTGTCCGACAACTGGGTCGCGAGCGCGGTCGGAGTGGCCGTGACCGGGATCTGCTTGGTGAGCCCAAGCGCGTTAATGGTGAAGGTCGTGCTCGTCAGGTCGGTGGCCTTCACGAAGAACCGGAACTGCCGGCCGATCGGATTGTCCGTCGTTACTGCCTGATAGTTGGGATCTAGGTTCACCGAAATGCCGGCACCGACGTCCGAGACGGTGGGATCCGACTGGAGGATCTGGCCTTGCTCATCGACCACCGACACGATCACGGCCTGGCTGTCGCCCTGCGCCACGAGCACCACGTCGGGGTTGGCGGTGATCGCCGTCGGGGTGCTCTCGTTTCCGGTCGGATCGCCCGACGAACAGGCCAGCACCGCGAGTGCGCCGAAAACAATGCTCCGACCCTTCAACCGTTGCATAATCATCACCTCAACTCAAGAAGGAAAAGACTCGAACGCCCGCGATGCGTACGCGCCCGACGCTGTTACAACCCACTCGCCCGGTCGAGCTCGAGCCGGTCCAGATTCAGATACTCGGCGATGTCCTCCAGCGCCGGCACCCCGAGAATCCGGGTCCAGTTCGGGTCGCCGACTTCCTTCACGTCGTTGGACTTCATCAGCTTGAAGTTGCCGACCCCGCTGCGGTCCGCGAAGATGTAGTAGTTGCCCTTGCCCTTGCTGTAGCGCCAGACCTCGTACGGCGGGGCGAAGCCCTGCTGCTGGCGGCGGAGCACGTCGTCGGGCTGGCCGTGCTTGGCGAAGATGCGGCCGCGATCGGTCTTCCACCCCGGCAGCGTGTTGCTGCCCCGCTCGCGGAAGTTGGTGTCCGCGTACGCGATGGCCAAGTAGAACGCCCGCCGGTTCTCGTTCTCCGGGGTCCCCGGCGAGGGGTCCCGCTGAGTCCAGAAATCCGTCAGGAAGCGACGCTTGGCCCGCAGGCTCAGGTTCTTCTTGTAGGCCGACCGCTCGCTGCCCGTCGCGATCAGTGAGAGCGGGTCCGCGGCCGCGTCGAGCTGCGCGTCGTTGAGCGACTCGAAGTAGCCCTCGTCGGTCCCCAGGTTCGCGGTCCGCAACGCGACATCCCGCTCCACCGTCTTGTCCAGCTCGGCCATCGAGAACGAGGCGGTGCGTTCCACCGTCCCCTTGCTCGACGAGAACTTGGCCGTCATGCGGTACTCTCCGGCGGGCAGGCCGGCGAGGGGCACGGCTCCGCTCAGAACGCCTCCTCCGGCCGGCAGGCGGGCGCGACGCGGCGGCGTGGAGACCACCGTCTTCCCGGTCGTGTCGGTCACCGCGATGCCCAGCGAGACCGAGTCCACGGTCGCACTGTACGCCTCGATCATGTAGTACGCGTTGCTCCGGAGCGGCGTCAGGCGCAGCTCGGCGGCCCCGGTGATCAGGAGGTCGCCACGCCGGATCTCGCCCGGCGCCAGCAGCGTGTCGTTCGGCCCGACCTGCCGGATCATCGGCGCGAGCAGCAGATCGGAGAGACCCGGCTCGGCGCCGAATCCTTCGACCACCAGCTCCGATTGCACCTTCTTGCCGGTCACGGAGTCCGAGACGTCGACGTCCAGCGTGTACTTCCCCGGCGCGACGGTGTACTCGAGAATCTCCAACGTCGTGACGCCCGGCTCGCGGAGGCTGGCCGGGAAGTGCCCGGACCAGCTGTCGTGCACCAACTCGAGCCCGGTCGAATCGCGCACCCGCACCGCCATCAGGTACGTCATTCTGGCATCCGGCTTCTCGTCCGGCGAGGCCATCAGCATCGCCGGGATCTGCACGAACACCTTGACCTGGGTCCGCTTCGCGTCGGCGCGGTAGAACCTGACCGCGTTGACGGTCAAGGAGTCGGGTGCCGCCTGGCGGGACTGGCCAGCGGCGGTCACCAAGGCCAGACACATCACACTCAGAGTCTTCAGAGCAGTCACGTCTATTCCCGGCTGGGGGCGGGGTTTCCCCCGCCCCCCAGTCGCCTTACCAGCCGACCGACAGAGTGAAGAAATTGGTCGCCCCGAGCACGCCCAGGTACTTGTAGGCGTAGTCGAAGCCGAGGTTGAGCCCGTCGGTGGCGTAGTTCAACCCACCGCCGAGCGCGAGGCCCTGCAGGCTCTCTTCATCGTTGAGGGCCGTCTGGGTCTGGTCGACCTCGATGTTGTTCGCGGGCTGGTACGTGTAGCTGCCCCGCACCGCGACGCCGAAGTTGGAGCCGCCCAGCCGGTTCAAGGCCCACTCGCCGCCGCCGGCGAAGCCGGCGCGGTTGTTGTTGGCCTGGTTGAAGTCGGAGAGGAGGGTCAGCCGGTTGCTCTCGCCCGTGATGAGGTCATACGCGAGGGCGACGCGGAAGACCGTCGGCAGGGAGAAGCCCTTGGTCTTGAGCTCGCCGGACGCCGGCAGCTCCGGCGGCTGCGGGGCCGTCGGGTCCGCGGGCGCGCGCGGTACCGTCACGTCCAGCGCGTCGCCGCTGTAACTGAGGTCGGTGCCGAGGTTCGACACCACGAACGCCAGCTTGATGGGATGGTCGTTGAGCGTCGCGTGGAAGTTGGTGCCGAAGTCGACCGCGAACGCGCTGCCGTTCACTTCGCCGAGCTGGTCGACCACGAACTTCGCGGTGAGGCCGGCCGAGAACCGGTCGGAGAAGTTCTGCGCGAAGCTGGCGCCGGCGAAGGTCTGGCTGACCGAGTACACCGCCCCCGTGCCGTCGGGCTGGTCGACGGTGAACACCGGCTGATTGTCGAAGCCGAAGGTACCGATCTGGAGGCCGAAGGTGCGCGACCCGCCGGAGAAGGGGAAGGCGATGCCGCCCCAGCTGTACCGGGTCTCGGCCACGTAATCGTAGGTGCTGACCGAGGCCCCGGGGCCCGAGATCAGCGAGGCGCCCGCGGGGTTGTAATAGAGCGAGCTGATATCCGTGGCGATCGCCGCGAAGGCGTCACCGAGCGCCGAGCCGCGCGCCCCCGCCCCGAAGAGCAGGAATTCCGCGGCCGTCGTGCCGTACGGCGTGTTGTCCGGATTCGTATCCGTTCCCTGCGCAGCGAGTCCGGCCGGCGTCAATCCGAGCAAGCCGGTAGCAACTGCCAGGCCCAACGTGGTAAGACGACTCATGTTGTCCGATCTCCTGGAGTAGGGACGGCCGGACGATCCCGGCCGCCCCATGCGTGGACTACTGCGCGAAATTCACCACGGTGAACCGACCGACTCTGCGGGCGTCACCAGCTTCGATATGGTAGAAGTACACCCCGCTGGCGACCACCTGGTTGTTTCGGTTCCGCACGTCCCAAGTCTCTTCGCCGCCGAGGACCGACACGTCTTCGTCGGTCGCGCCGCGGGTCTCGGAGTTGTGCTCCAGCACGCGGACCAGCACGCCGCTCGAGGAGTAGATGCGGATGATGGCCTGTGACGGCAGGTTCACGAACTTGATGATCTTGTCCGTGCTCGTCGTCTCGAACGAGTTCGTGACGTAGTACGGGATCGGGCACCGTGTGCACGTTGTTGCAGATCGCTGGTCGCGGCCGACGCGATGCGTCGTCGGCTGCGTGACGTTGAAGTTGATCTTGAGGCCGGGCAGCGCCGGGGACGCCAGCGCGGGAGTGTAGGTGTAGCCGCTCGGATCCGTGGTCTCGGCGCCGGTCGTGGCCCGGACCACGCCCGCAGTACATCCGTAGCGTCCACTTGGTCCCTTCCGCCGGCAGGCGTGCCGCCGGTCAACTGCGAAGATGAACTGCTGACCGTTGATGTAGAGTGCCGAAGCCGTTGCCGCTGGTCGCGAAGGCCGCGCCGGCCTTCGGTGCCGACCGAGGTCGCCACGGTGAACGATGACCGGCGTCACGGTCAGCCGTCTGCACCAGCGGGTGCCCGGCACCGGCGGGATCGTGCTCCAGGCCGGCGCAGAACGCGTGCAGCCGTCGAAGGTGTGCACCGCCTGCTCCACACCCGGAGTGTGGACGAAGTCCACCCAGTCGATCTTGCCGTTGGCGTTGTTGTCCGTGACGAAGCCCCAGCTCGCCTGCGGCGTGCCGGCGAGAACGGCACGTCGAGGTGGTGCGTGATGTCCTCGACCGAGGCCATCGTGCCACCGTCGCCCCAGGTGAGCTCGATGTCCGCCTGACGGCCATTGGCGCCGAGGAAGTGCGGGAGGCACCTGCATGCAGCGTCGTCGAGCGCCGGGGCCTGTACCCCGGCGTGCAGCGGATTCTGGTCGGTGTGGCTGAGCGGCGCCCAGATCGAGTCCACGCCCGTCACGTGCCCGACGCGGATGGAGTAGGCCGGGTCGTCCACCGACTCGTTGGCGCCATCGAACCAGCGCGACCCGCCCGGCGAGACGTTGGTCAGGAGTCGCGGCGGCGCCTGCTGATTCTCCTGCGCGGAGGACCGGATGTTATTGGGTAGCGTGGCCTGAACGGCCGCGTTGAAGCTGGCCGCTCCTTCCGGAATGCCGTAGCGCGCGGCGGACGCCGGATCGGGGCCACCGGGAAGGACACCGAGCTGCGCCTCAGCGGCTGGTGGCCTCTTGGCGGCGATCGGAGGAGAACGGCCAGTGCGACGATCGTCTGGAACTGCTGCGGTGGCTGCCCTGCCGGTCGAAGGTGACGAAGAACTCGGCGCACAGAGCCGCGGAAGTTGGCCAGGGCCGCGGCGCACGTCGGTCGAGCGGGACAGGACCGAGTCGATGGTGGCGGTCAGGCTCGAGCGACGGCAGCAGCGACGGGACCAGCGGCGCGAAGGCCGCCTTCCAGCGCCGCAGCGCCGGCGCCGGCGGCGGCCCGCTGAACCGGCCGGTCTGCGGATCGATCGTGAAGGGCGTCGTCGGCTCCGGGAGAGCTCGGTGCCGTCTCGCCAGCCGAAGGTGCGAGCTGCAGCGACGGCGGTCGTGACGTTCGACGCCTGGTTGACCGGCACCACCGCCCGCGCGGTCCGCTGCGACTCGAGGCTGGCCGGGCCCGACACGAACGAGTTCACGTCGAACGCGGTCACCGCGTAGAAGTACCGCACGTTGTTGCGCGGAGCGCTCAGCAGCCCGGAGCCGTCGTCCGTGAACGCGAACGGCACGCCGGTGTTTGACGAGCGCGGGGAAGCCGGTGCCACCGCCGGTGACGAGGGTGTCGACCGCGTTCGGCCCGTTGTTGACGCGCACGGTGCCGTCCACGAGCGCCACGCGGCCACCCGGGCGAACCTGGATGATCTCCCCGTTCAGGTCCACCGCAACCGAATCAGTGTAGCGGGCCGGTGGCGCCGGTGGCGTGGTCGGGAACGGGATCGCGCAATCCGTGACGATGTTGAGTTCCGGCGCACAACCCGGGACCCGGGTTGATGGTGCCGCGGAAGTCGAACATCTGCGTGCCGGCGTAGTCGAACTGCGCCACCAGCTGCAGGGTGTTCGGCGTGTCGGTGCGGCCGCGGTAGATGCGGTAGCCTTCCACGTCGAACTGACGGTAGGACGGATCGTACCGGCTGCCGGCGTTCGGATCGTTGCCGATGGCAAAGTACGCGTCGCCCTGCTGCTCGGACGGCGACGGGCGCCACAGCACCGTCACGCAGGCCGTCACCCGGTACCAGGAAGAACTCCGGCGAGGTCGGCGAGAACGGCAGCAGGAACTTGCTGTCGAAGATGCTCTGCGCCACCTGCGCCTTGGCCAGCAGCGAGCCCGGCACCGTGCGCACCGAGTCCTGGGTCACGGTCTGCCCGAGGAACCCGCGGTAGCCCATCGCCGAGTCGATCGCGTCCGACCCGGGGTTGGCCGGCGTGGCGTTGGCGATCACCAGCGGGTTCGGGGTCATGGTGACCGGGCACGGGATCGACGGGCACTTACCCGTCGCCACCGGCGCCGCGAAGATGTACGCCACCACGATCGTCGCCTGGCCGCCCGCAGGCAGCGTCAGCGGGCCGCTCGACTGGAACGTCCGGGTGTCGGACGGCTGATTGGCGATGAAGCAGAGGTGCGTGACGGCCGGGTCACCCGTGTTGCACTGCGGGTCGCCCGAAGCCGGGTTCAGATTCGCCGAGATGTAGCGGTAGAGCTGGTTGACGTTGTTCGGGTCCGGGAACGCGCCGCGGTTCGTGGTCAGGCCCGCGAGCACCGTGCCCGCCTCGGTGCCGTCCGGCAGGATCGGGCTCCGGAGGTACTTGGTGCCGACGAAGCCCGGGCCGGGAAGGAACGGCGGGGCGTGAATGCCGGGGTCGAAGGTGTTGCCCGGCGCCGGCGTGAACCGCTCGTGGTACGTGATCGCCAGGTTGAACAGGTTGTTGAACGTGGCGTAGTTGGCGCCGGCCGCCGCGGTGACGTCCTGGTCGGCCGCGAAGTCCATGAACACGCTGTTCAGGCTGTAGCCGCCGTCCGGGATGTCCACGCCGAACGCCGCCTCGTTGGACGCCTGGAACGTCTGGGCCTGCTGCAGCAGACGATCCTTGAGCGGCTGACGGATGTTGGTGTAGTCCTCGGGCCGGATCGAGCTGACGTTGTACAGGGTGTAGATGAAGTAGATGATGTCCTGGTTGCCCGAGGGGAAGTTCCAGGCGAGACCGCGGGTCTCGACCACGACGCCCATCGGATGCGTGCGGCCGCTGATGCGGGACGGGTTGCCGTCCCAGCTCAGGAAGTACACGTCGCCCTGCGACGCGCTCACCTGGCCCTGGAGGAGCGGATCGTAGTTGGAGCTGACCGAGTCGCCGACGCCCGGCACCCGCGCGAACTCCGGCCAGTCGGCCAGGTCCACCGGATCGCTCGCGTTGAAGATCGGCTCCACCTGCTCGCCGCTCAGCAGGAATCCGCTGCCCTCGAAGAAGAAGGCGCCGGTGGTGTCACCCGCCCACGCCGGCATCTCGTCGCCGACGATGCCGGCCAGCGAGATGCCCGAGTTGAAGGTGTACTGGTTGTTGGTGCCCTTGGGCCACACCGACCCGGGGATGGTCGAGGAGCCGGTCGAGTCCACGCAGATCTGACCGTTGGAGATCAGACCGCACTGGACCTGGTTCACGTGGATCGAGCCGCTCGCCCTGGCCAGCAGACGGAAGCCCGTCGACTTGATCGGCCGCTCCGGCAGGACCGCGGCTCCCGCCGCCGGAACCGCCAGCGTCACCGCCAGCGCGACGAGCCACGCCGAGCACAACATTCGCCGACAAAGAAGGAGTTGCATTGCGTCCTCTCTAGGGAGTAGCCGAACCTACCTCCGCCGGACCCCGTTGCGGGGCCCGGCGGAGGTGGGGTGCTTCGTTCAGAAGTTGACCTCGAGTCCCAGGCGCATGCGCCGGGGAGCGTCGGTGAAGAAGTTCCTGTTCCGGAAGGAGCCGTAATACGAGTTGAAGGCGCGCTGCTGCTCGTCGGCCGTGTACAGCCCATCCCCGTTGCCGAAGCGCTGCTCGGCCCGGGTCAGATAGACGCAATTGGGCGCGGAGGGCGTGCTCGAGGCGTTGACCCACCCGCTGCAGCCGCTGATGCCCGCCCCGTCGAAGCGCAGGTCGATGTCCCCGCTGGCCGCGTCGAACGCCTCGTTCTGGGTGGCCTCCGTCTGGAGCGACTGGGCCGACAGGCCCGAGTCGGCGCTGAACTCCACCGCGTTTACGATGTCGTTGTTGCCCTGGAACACGCGGATGATGTTCGTGAAGTTCAGGATGTTGCGGACGTCGGCGTAGGCGGTCAGGCCCAGCCCGGCCAGGCCGAACGACTTGGTGAACCGGGCGTCGAGCTGCTTGAGCCCGGGCAGCCTGAGACCGTTGATCTCGCTGGTGAAGTCCCCGGTCGAGCACGGGCTGCTCGTGGTAGCGTCGATCGCGATGAGCACGCTGTTTTCCGGCGTGTTCACGCAGCCCGAGTAGGACGTGCCGCTGGCGTACCGGGCGGTCACGAAGACGCCGAAGTTCCGGAAGATCGAGCCCAGCATCGTGCCCTTCTCGTAGTCGTCGGGGAAGGTGAGGCTGCCGGCGAACGCCAGCGTGTGCGGCCGGTTGGTGGCCGTGGTCAGGATCGCCTGCGGGGGCGGGGTGTTGCCGCCGCCCAGTTGGCTCACGATGCGCGACCCGAACGCGATGTAGGTGAGCGGGTCGTCGCCCGTGTTCCGGGCCTGCTGGAAGGTGTAGGCCAGCGTGCCGGAGAAGAAGTTGCCGAACCGCCGGTCGAGCCGGACGTCCACACCGCGGGTATTGCCGAAGTCCGCGTTGGTGAGCACCCGGATCTCGGTCGGCGAGTTCTGCGCCGTCGGGTCCGGGACGCTGACCGTACGGCCCGCGGCGTCGGACAGCACGTCACGGTTGTACGCCGCGATGTCAAAGACCATGTCGTCGCTGAACGCGTGGCGCACGCCGAACTCGAACGCGATGGTGCGGCCGAAGTCGAGGTCCGAACCGTAGAGCTGGTTCGGGTTGCTGCGGTTGATGTCGACGTTGATGCCCGTCAGGATGGCGCCGAAGTCGGGCGCCTGCACCTGGTGCGCGTAGGACAGGCGGAAGTTCGTCCGGTCGGTGACCGGGAACGACACCTGCACGTGCGGGCTCACATAGGAGTGGCTCTCGTCGCGGACGAACGTGGCCGTCGGGTTGGCCGGATCGAAGCCCGGCAGGGTCGAGATCGCGGGGAACCCGTCCGGCCGCGAGGCGCGGCTATCGTAGAAGTCGTACCGCACGCCGCCGACCACGACCACGTCGCCGAGGTCGAGGCGGTCTTCCGCGAAGGCGTTCCAGCGAATCGGCTTCTCCTTGTACGCGTCCTGGAAGCCGGCGCTGGTGAGCTCGGTCGCCCAGTAGTCGATGGAGTACTGGGTGAACTCGCCGCCGAAGCGGAGCCGGTTGTACCGGTCGGCCTGCCAGTCGAGGTTCGCCTTGCCGAGCAGGCGCTGCTCCTGATAGAGGCTGCTGATGACGCCGTTGCCGCCGGGGCCGCCCGCCTCTTCGCCCGGGAAGCCGGCGTCGGGACGACTGGCGGTGGTCCGGTTCTGCGGGACCATGCCGTAGGCGTTGGTGCGGAACTGGAAGGTCGGATCGTAGGCCGAGAGATCCTCGACCGGGAGCGGGCGCCGCCGGCTGCCGGAGGCTTCCGTGCGGAAGTTGTTGATCAGCTCGTCGTCGATCGGGAAGCTGTTGAAGTCCCACAGGAAGTCGAGCCCGCCGATCATGAAGCCGCCGAACGGATCCCGACTCGATTCCCAGCCGCTCTGGGTCATCGGGGCGACGATCGTGTGGTCCTTCTGGTACGAGAAGTAGGTCTCCAGCGCCAGCGCCCGTTCGCTCGACTTCGACAGGTTCTGGGTCCAGTTGACCGTCGCGAAGTCGCTCCAGTTCCGGAAGCCGAACTGGTTGGTCGGGTTGGTCAGGCGGTAGTACTCGGAGGTGGCCCAGAACAGGTCGCTGCCCGTCAGGCGGCCCTGAAACTGGCTCCGGAGGCCGGTGAAGCTGATCCGCGAGCCCGTGCCGTAGCTGTAGTTGACCTTGGCCGAGCCCTGGTAGGAGGACCGGGCCGTCTGTGGCAGGCGCGCGCCTTCGCAGCTCGACGCCGTAGTTGCTGGCGATGCCCGAGTTGGCGCTGCTGGAGAAGCTGCTGCAGTCGCCCGTCACCCGCGCGAACGACCGGATCGGCACGAAGGCGGTGTCGGCCGTCGGATCGTCCAGCGCCGTGGGAACCGCCACGGTCGTGTCGATGCCCGCCGGCGCGAAGATCTCGAGGTCCTCGGCGTACTTGCCGGTGGCGAGGGACTGCTGGCCCTCGAGCGTCCCGGACAAATAGAACGAGAGCCCCTGGATGAAGAGGGGCCCCCCTAAGCCGCCGGTGATCCGGTTGAATCCGAGGCTGTTGGTGCCGGTGATGGCGTCGTTCTCGTAGGACAGGGTCCCGTTGAACTTGGTGCCACCCGTCCGGGTGGCGACCGAGACCACGCCGGCCTGCGCGTTGCCGAACTCCGACGAGGTGGCGCCCGTGGTCACCGCTGCCTGCTCGAACGCGTCCGCGCTGACCTCGACCTGGGTGCCCGAGCCGCGGAGCACGCTGCCGAAGGTGTTGCTCTGGCTGGTGCCACGGTAGCCCGCCTGGACCGGCACGCCGTCGATGTAGGTGGCGTTCTGGTCGTAGCGGCCGCCGCGGATGGAGAGCAAGAGCGAGCTCCGGCTCGCCACCACGCCCGGCTGCAAGGCCAGCACCTGGTTGAGCCGGTCCGCCGGGAGGTTCTTCACCACCTCGCCGTCGAGCCGCTGCCGGGTGGTCACTTCGTCGCGGGGCACCAGCGGCTGGGTCTGGCTGACGACGGTGATCTCCTGGATCTCGACCGCCGTCTGCTCCAGCTGGATGTCCACCGTGTTGGTCTGGCCGGCCAACACCTTCACGCCGTCGACCTCGGTGGACTTGTACCCGATGAAGGCCGCGCGCACCGCGACCGTGTTGGCAGGTACGTTGTTGATGAAGTAGTAACCCTGAGGGTTCGTGAGCGCGTTGAAGGCGCTGCCCACGATGTTCACTTGGGCGTTCGCGATCGGCGCGCCGGCCTGATCGCGTACCCTGCCTTCGATCTTACCAGTCGAGCCTTGGGCGAGGAGCGGTCCGGCTCCCACGCCCAGCGCGACTGCCGCGTACGCGAAAACTCGCGCAACGCGTGCGAAGGCGCTGACACGGCAATGCTTCATGGATACGTCCTCCAAAGGCGTGAACCTGCGAGTACGACCGACGCGGAGCGAGGAGCGCACACTTGCCCTGGGCTCAGTGGCCTACTTCGGGATGCGACTGCTGTGGGAGTACACCTGCTGCATCAGAAGAGAGGGGCACGACGCCGGTCCCGACATCGTGTGCGCCGACCGCGGCCCGGTCAGCGCTGCCTAATATGGAGTACCGAAAATTTCATGTCAAGCAAACGTCACGACTCCTCTCCCGGCGACGTTCGCCGGTGTAACTCTCTGAAACCGGAGCGGTTGCCTATTGAAACACCCGCATCCGTTCCACACGCGTGGCGGCGGCGGTGACGATACGCGGACGCGAGGAAACTCCAGGCGCGGCGCACCGGAAAAACGACAGCAACGCAGTGTGATCGGGTCGTTAAGGAAAATCGGACGGACGCGATTCTAACGCGCCACGGGAACTTTGGGAAGGGGTGACCGCTCGCGACGTCCCGCTCGGGACGCGCCGCTCACGCCGGCGCGACGATCAGCCGCGTCTGCGGCGCCCGCGGCGTCACCTCCGGTCCCGCCTCGCCCCAATGCATGTTGATCTCGCTGCGCACGCCGAACTCGCCGGGCAGATACACGCCCGGCTCGACCGAGAAGCCCACGCCCGGCACCAGTCGCCGGTCGTCGTGGGTCTCGTAGTCGTCGAGATGCGGTCCCGACCCGTGCAGCTCGCGGTCGATCGAGTGGCCGGTCCGGTGGACGAAGTGCTCGCCGAAGCCCGCCGCCTCGATCACGCCGCGCGCGGCGCGGTCGGCCTCGAAGCCGGCGATCGGCCGCCCGCCCGCGACGGCCTGCCGCACCGCCGCGATCGCCGCGTCGCGCGCGTCGCGCACCGTGTCCCACACCTGCTGCACCCGGGGCGGGACCCGGCTCCCCGCGAATCCCATCCAGGTCTGGTCCGCGAACACGGTGGTCCGGCTCCGCCCGGCCCAGAGATCGAGCAGCACCACGTCGCCGGCCCGGAGGGCGGCGTCGCGGCCCGGGTGCGGCTCGTAGTGCGGATTGGCGGAGTTGGGCCCGAAGCCCACGATGGGCAGGGTGTCGAACACGAGCCCCCGCGCTTCCGCGGCCGCCACGACGCGCGCCTGCAGCGCCGTCTCGCTGAGCCCGGTGTCGCCTTCGCCGACCGCGCGCGCCAGCGCCGCCTGCGCCACCTCCGCCAGGATCTCGGCCGCGAATCGGTGGTCCTCCGTCTCCGCCGCCGACCAGCCGGCGGCGAACCGGCTCACCAGCGGTCCGGACGGGACGATGGTGGCTCCCAGGCGCCGCAGCAGCTCGACCACGCCGTACGGCACCCGGTCGAGGTACGGCACCGCGTCCTCGGGCGAGATCTCCATCGCCAGGCGCTTTCCCGCGACCACCGACGCCAGCGCGGCGTGCAGCTCTTCCCAGCGGGCGTAGGGCAGCACCCGCCCCGGGAATCCCGCCACCGCCGCCAGCTCGATCCGGTGGGCCACGGCCGTCGGCTCCCCCTCGCGCGGAAGCAGCACGAACAGCCGCCGGGTATTGAGCCCCTCCAGCTCGAGCACCCGCGTGGCCACCGGATTGAGCCCGTGAAAGCCGTAGAGCAGCCACCCGTCCGCGCCGGCGTCCGCCAGCGCCTCGGCCAGCGCCCGCCGGTCGGGAATCACTCGTAGACCTCGGCGGCCGCGCTGTGCCACACGCAGGCCTCGTCGCCCCGCGAGCGGCAGCGCTCGTGCAGCATGGCGCCCTCGAAGGCGGTGAGCGAGCGGAGCAGCTCGCCGTAGGCCGCGCCGTAGAAAGCGCAGGCGGCGCCGTCGGGTAGCGCCAGAATGGACAGCGGGTCGGCCATGCGCACTTCCGCGGCGCCGCCCGGGGCGCGGAGCTCGCCGCCGAACACCTGCCGCGCGAGGCGGGCCGCCGCCCGAAGCGAGACCCGGCGCGCGAGCCGGGCGGGCGTGACGTGGGCGAACGTGCGCGCCGACCGACCCCGCGAGCGCGCCGCATGGCGGGCCGCCCGCCGGCCCGCGTCGGCGAACACCAGCGGCGCGTCCGGCCGGCGTCCCACCAGCCGCACCACGCTCACCACCTCGTCGAGGTCGACGGTCCCCTCGCGGACCGCCGCGGTGCGGTAGCGCTGGATCTGCGCCGCCACCGTCGGGCTGAGCCCGAGCCGGCGCACGACGATCTCCTCGGCGAGCTCGTCGAGACCGTCCTCGACCGGCGTGTCGAGATTGCGGATCGCCTCGAGCAGGCTGAGCGGAAGCAGCGCGGGAACGGCGGCAGGAGTAGGCACGGAGTCTGTGCCCCCGAAGGTAGCGGGTCCATTACATTCTTTCCATGGCCGAGCCCACCACCGCCGGGCGCGCGTTCGACGCCGAGGCGCTGCCCCATCTCGATGCGCTGTACCGCGTCGCGCTGCGGCTCACCGGCGACCCCAGCCAAGCCGAGGATCTGGTCCAGGACACCATGCTCAAGGCGTACCGCTCGTGGCAGCAGTATCGCCCGGGCACCAACGCCAAGGGCTGGCTGCTCACCATCCTGCGCAACACCTTCATCAACGACTACCGCCGGCGGAAGCTCGAGCCGGTGGCGACCGACCTGGAAGCGGTGGAACCGCACGCGATCTATCGGGCCGTGGAGGACGTGGATCCCGAGGGCGCCTTCTTCGACAAGATCGTGGACGAGAAGGTCCTCGAAGCGATCGACGCGCTGCCGCCCGAGTTCCGCGAGGTGCTGGTGCTGAGCGACATGGAGGGCCTGCGCTACGGCGAGATCGCCGAGACGCTGCACGTGCCGGTGGGCACGGTGAAGTCGCGGCTCTTTCGGGCCCGGCGGCAGCTCCAGGCCTCGCTGTACGCGTACGCGGTCGAGTCGGGCATCATCCGGCCCCGGGAGGCGAATGATGGGTGAATCGATCGATTGCCGGGAAGCGGCCGCCCGGCTGGATGACTTCCTGAAGCAGGAGCTCACCCCCGACGTGGCCGCCCAGATGCGGGCGCACCTGGAGAAGTGTCGCCCGTGCTTCAGCCACGCGCGCTTCGAGCAGCGCTTCCTCGCCATGCTCGAGCAGCAAGCCGGGAAGTGCGGCTGCCCCGATACGCTTCGCGCGCGGATCGTGACCCTCCTCCGCGCCGAGATGGGGCGCGGCTGACGCCCGTGTCGCCGCCCGCCGCCGCGCTGGCCGCGGCGGCGTGGCCGCGGCGGTGGTGGCCGCGGCCGCGTGGCGAGTAGGCTCGCTGACGGGGGCCGGCGCGATCGCCGCGTGGCTGGTCGGCACGGCGGTAGTCGCGGGCACGGGGTGGGGCGGCGGCGCGGTCCTGGCCGCCTTTTTCATCTCCAGTACCGTCGTGGGACGGTTGAGCCCGCCCCGGGCCGGCCTCGATCCCAAGGGCGAGCGCCGCGACGCGTGGCAGGTGGGGGCCAACGGTGGTCCGGCGGCGCTCGGCGCCCTGCTCGGGCTCCTGGTGCCGGAGCTGGGCCTGTGGGTGGTGACGGGAAGCCTCGCCGCGGCCGCCGCCGACACCTGGGCCACCAGCCTCGGTGGTCTGAGCCGCACCCCACCCCGGCTGCTGTTCTTCGGTGAGACCGTCGCGGTCGGCGCCAACGGCGGCATGACCCTCATCGGCAGCCTGGGCGCGCTCGGCGGCGCGGGGCTCGTCGCCGCGACCGCGGTAGCCTCAGGCGGCGCGGCGGTCCTCTTCCCGCTCGGGATGGGGATAGGTTTCGCGGGGATGCTCGCCGACTCGGTGCTCGGCGCCGTGTGGCAGGGACGCTTCCGCTGCCCTGCCTGCGACCTCGCGAGTGAATGGCCGGTCCACCGGTGCGGCACCCGCACCGTCCGGCAGGGAGGTTTCGCATGGCTTACCAACGACGGAGTGAATCTGGCCGCCGCGGCCTTGGCGGCCTGGCTCGCAGCCACGGCCTGGCTGGTCTGGTCTCGCTGAGCCTCCTGGTCGCCGGCTGCAACGGCGAATCCACCGGACCCGACAGGCCGGGCAGCGGGTTCGGCACGGGCACGAGCAGCAGTGGGGGAGACCGCGCCACCCTGGTTGGAAGCTGGCGGTCCGTCACGGTCATCCAGGTCCCGGGCGACATCCAGACCTGGACCACCACCTGGCGGTTCGACGCGGACGGCACCTGTCACCAGACGGTGGTCACCGAGTCGCTGGCCGAAGGCTTCCCGCGCACGACCGAGCGATCCTGCACCTGGACCGTGAACGATGGCCAGGTCGCCATCAGCTTCGTGGGCGGCGGGACGCTCACGTTCAACTTCTCGTTCGCCGGGCTGTCGCCCGACCGGCTCGTCCTCGATGGCTTCGAGTACCAACGCCTGGACTGACTCGCCGCCTCGGTTCGACGTCCTCGTCGTCGGCGCCGGCCCGGGCGGCAGTGCCGCGGCCACCCACCTGGCGCACGCGGGCTACCGGGTGGCCGCGGTGGACCGGGCTGCCTTTCCGCGGGACAAGATCTGCTCCGAATACATGAGCCCCGAGACGGTCCGGCTGCTCGACCGTCTCGGCGTCGTCGGCACGCTCGAGGCCGCGGGCGCGGCGCCGCTCCGCGGCACCACGGTCACCGCGGCGCGGGGAAGCCGGCTCCAGGGCCGCTTCGCGCGGGCGGAACCGTCGCCGTTCCGCCCGACCGGGCTCTCGGTGGCCCGCCGCATCCTCGATCATGTCCTGGTCGAAGCGGCCCGGCGGGCCGGCGTGACGGTGCTCGAGCGCACCGCGGTCGAAGAGCTGCTGTATGACGGCGGCGGCGTGGCGGGCGCGGTGGTGCGCGACGCCGACGGCGCGCGCCGGAGCCTCAGGGCCCGCCTCACCGTCGGCGCCGACGGCCTTCGCTCGATCGTGGCCCGGCGCCTCGGACCGCGCCGCCACGGACGTCCCCGCCGCATCGCCTTCGCCGCTCACGTGGATGGTGTCGCCGGCATGGGGGACTCGGCCGAGATGCACGTCGGCCGGACGGGCTACGTCGGACTCAACGCCATCGGCGGCGTGCGCGCGAACGTGGCGCTGGTGGTGCCCGCGACCCGCGGCGCGGAGGCCCGAGGCCGGGCCGAGGCCTTCTTCCTCGACGCACTGCGCGCTTTTCCCACCCTGCACGAGCGGGTGGCGGCCGGCTCCGTCGCCCGCAAGGTGCTCGCGACGGGGCCGTTCGCCGCCTGGTCGGGCCGGGTCGTGGCCGACGGGGCGGCCCTCGTGGGCGATGCGGCGGACTTCTTCGACCCGTTCACCGGCGAAGGGATCTACAGCGCGCTGCGCGGCGCCGAGCTCCTGGCCGAAGCGGCCGCGGCGGCCCTGAGCGAGCCGGGAATGGTCACTGCGGCGCGGCTCGCGCCCTACCGGCGAGCACGACGGCGGGCATTCGCCGGCAAGTGGGCCGTCGAGCGGCTGATCGGCTACGGCATGCAGTTCCCCACCCTGTTCGACCACGCCGTCGGCCGCCTGGGCCGAAAGGCCGGCATGGCGGACACCCTCATCGGCGTGACCGCCGACCTCCTGCCGGCGCGCCGGGTGCTCAATCCACTGTTCCTCGCGAGGATGCTCCTCTGAGTGCGCCGGCCATCGATCCCGCGCGCTTCCGGCAGCTCCTCGGTCGCTTCGCCACCGGCGTCACCGTCCTCACGGTCCGCGGTCCCGGCGGCGAGCCGGCGGGTATGACGGCGAGCAGCCTCGCCTCGGTCTCCTTGCAGCCGCCGCTGGTGTCGGTGTGCGTGGACCATCATGCCGACATGCACGACCTCATCGTGGCGGCGCCGGAGTTCGTGGTGAATGTGCTCGAGAGCGGCCAGGAGGAGTTGTCCCGCCGGTTCGCGGACGAGCACGCGGACCGGTTCGCCGGCGTAGGCTATCACCTGGGCCCCGAGGGCCAGGTCCGGCTCGACGGGGTGCTGGCCCACATCGAGTGCGAGCGGTTCGCGACCTACCCCGGCGGGGACCATACGATCGTCGTCGGACGGGTCATTGGTGGGGATACCCGGGATGGCCACCCGCTGCTCTACTACCGCGGCGGCTACGCCGTGCTGACGTGACCGCGGTCGACCCGCTGGTCCTGAGCACCGTCGGCCGCGAGCTGCTCGACGATCCGGCGGCCGACCCGGCGGCCGTCGCCGAATCGCTGCGCAACATCGCACGCTCGAACCGGTGGTTCGGCGGCGCGGCCGCGGTGCGACACGGGCTCACCCGCGCGCTGCGCGGCGTGCCGACCGGCACGATCCTCACGCTCGCCGATCTTGGCACCGGGCTGGGCGACCTGCCGCGGGTCGCCTCGGTGTGGGCCCGGCGGCGTGGGCTGCGCCTCATCCCGGTCGGCCTGGAGCGGAGCCCGGTTGCGGCTCGCCTGGCACACCGGGGTAGCTTGCCCTGCGTCGTGGCGTGCGCCGGAGCGGCGCCGTTCCGGGAGAAGTCGGTGGACATCGTGCTGGTGAGTCAGGTGGCGCACCATCTGGCCGACGACTCGGCCGTCCGCCTCTTCCGGACGTGCGACCGGCTCGCCCGCCGTGCCGTGATCGTGTGCGACCTCCGGCGCGGTCCGCTGGGTCCGGTCGTGTTCTGGCTCGGCGCCCGCGCGCTCGGCTTCGACAGCGTCACGGTAGCGGATGGAATGACTTCGCTCCGCCGCGGGTATACAGCTCGGCAGCTCCGCGGACTGCTGGGACGGGCGGGTATCCCCGCCACCGTCGAGCGCCGCCCCGGCTACCGGCTGGTCGCGGTGTGGCGTCCGGGCGAGATCTGATGCGAACCGTGGACCGTACCCGGATGCGGGCGCCCGTCGGGCGGGTGCTCGAAGCCGCCGTGGAGGTGGAGCGCTGGCCGGAGCTGCTGCCCCACTACCGCTGGGTGCGCCGGCTCGAGCGCCGGGGCGACGGCGGGCTGGTCGAGATGGCCGCCTGGCGACCATTCGGGCCGCTCAACTATCCCACGTGGTGGGTCTCGGAGATGTGGGTGGACCGGGCGGCGCCGGCCGTGTATTACCGCCACGTCCGCGGGATCACGTCCGGCATGGACGTGGTGTGGCGCATCGAGCCGGCGGGAGACCAGACGGACGTGACCATCGTGCACGACTGGACTGGGCCACGCTGGCCCATCATCGGGACCGTCGCCGCCGCGTGGGTGATCGGACCGGTGTTCATTCACGGGATCGCGTCGCGGACCCTGGCGGGCATCCGGCGGGCGGTGGAGACGGGAGCATGAGCGAGGGGCGGCGGGTGGTCATCACGGGCATCGGGGCCATCACTCCGATCGGCCTGGGAGTGGACGGCCTGTGGGCGGGGCTTCGGCGGCGCACCTCGGCGGTTCGCTGCATCACGCGATTCGATCCCAGCGTGTTCAAGTCCCGCGTGGCCGGCGAGGTGTCGGACTTCGTGGCGACGGACCACATCGAGGAGCGTCGGGCCCGCCGGCTCGACCGCTACTCGCAGTTCACCATCGCGGCGACGCGCATGGCCCTCGCCGATGCGGCGCTCGACCTGCAGCGCGAGAATCCCGACCGGGTGGGCGCGATGATGGGCACCGCGCTCGGTGGGGTGGCCCACGGGGAGCGCAACTATCACGCGTTCCTGACCGAGGGCCCGCGTGCCGTGGATCCGGCGCTGGCGCTGACGGTGTTCGCCGGCGCCGCCAGCTGCAACATCGCGATCGAGTTCGGCTGCACCGGCCCCAACTCCACCAACGGGATGAGCTGTGCCTCGGGCGCCATCGCCATCGGCGACGGGTTTCGGGCCATCGTCCGCGGCGACGCCGACATAATGATCGCGGGAGGCAGCGAAGCGCCGCTCGCCCCGCTCTGCTTCGGCGCCTTCGCCATCATCCGGGCCATGTCCACCCGGAACGACGATCCCGCCCGGGCAAGCCGGCCGTTCGACGCGGGGCGCGACGGCTTCGTCATGGCCGAGGGCGCGGCCATCCTGGTGCTGGAGGAGCGGAGCCGTGCCATCGCGCGCGGCGCGCCGATCTACGCCGAGCTCTGCGGCTTCGGGCTGACCAACGACGCCCATCACATGACGGCACCGAGGCCGGACGGCAGCCAGGCCGCGCGGGCGATGCGGAACGCGCTGGCCGAGGCCCACGTGGCGCCCGGCGAAGTGGGCTACATCAACGCCCACGGCTCGTCCACGCCGCTGAACGATCCCACCGAGACCAGCTCGATCAAGCAGGTGTTCGGCGACGTGGCGTACCGGGTGCCCATGAGCGGCACCAAGGGCTACTACGGCCACGCCCTGGGCGCGAGCGGGGCGATCGAGGCGGCCATCTGCGCGCTGGCCACCCGGCACGGCTGGCTCCCTCCGACGGTGAACCTGGAGATCCCCGATCCGGCCTGCGACCTCCCCCACGTCACCGGCGAGGGGCGCGACCTCGCGCCCGAGGTCCTGCTCAGTAACTCGTTCGGCTTCGGCGGCATCAACGCGGCGCTGGTGTTTCGTCGGGGGGACGCCTAGATTCGCCGCCGTCTCAATCGCGAACCGTGGTCACAACGAGGATGCTGATGCCTTCTTTGCTGCGCCGCTCCATCGCGGAGGGAGTGGGTACCTTCGCGCTCGTGTTCATCGGTGTGGGCTCGGTCGCCAGCACCTATTACCCCGACGCCAAGTGGGGCCTGCTCGGCATCGCCCTGGCGCACGCCGTCGTGCTGTCCGTGATGATCACGGCCACCATGGCCATTTCGGGCGGGCACCTGAACCCGGCCGTCTCCATCGGACTGTTCGTGGCGCGGCGGACGAACGCCCGGACGACCGGCGCCTACATCGTCGCGCAGCTCGTGGGGGCGGTGATCGCCGCCTACATCGTGCATTCGCTCTACCCGGTGTCGGTGATGCGGGCGGCGGTGGTCGGCGTGCCGAAGATCGCGAACAGCGTGCACTTCGGTCAGGCGATCGCGATCGAGGCGATCCTGACCTTTTTCCTGGTATCCGCCGTGTTCGGGACCTGCGTCAACGCGGAGGCGCCCAAGGTCGGAGGGTTCGGGGTCGGCCTGGTGCTGCTGTTCGACATCCTGGTGGGCGGCCCGCTCACCGGGGCCGCGATGAACCCCGCGCGAGCCTTCGGTCCGGCGGTGGTGGCCGGCCAATGGACGGGCCACATCGTCTGGTGGATCGGCCCGATCCTCGGCGGAATCGTGGCGGCGCTGCTGTGGGAGCACGTGCTGTTGCCGCCGAGACAGCGGACGCAGTAGCCGGCCGGGCGGGCAGCACCCTCAGCCCTGCCCGCCTCCCCTCACCCGCCGCCTGCCCGCCTCACCCGCCGCCACAACATCAGCAGGTAGCCGCCGAGGATTGTCGGGGCTACCAGGTACGCCGCGACCATGTAGCCCGCGTTCTGCGGCGTCTCAGGCGCCATCTCCGGCCTCCTCCTCCCGGGCATCCTCCGCCATTCCCAACGCGTAGCGCAGCGTGACCAGGCCGACGTAGAGCACCGTGAACACCGCCACGGATACCAGCAGCGTTCGCAGCATCTCGGGCGGCAACGACGGGGCGCTCGGCTTGAGCACGACCGGCTGGGGATGGAGCGTGCGGAACAGGTAGACGCTCAGATGGATGAACGGCACCAGCAGCATGCCCAGGATCCCCACGACCGCGCTGAACCGCGCGCGCTCGGCCGGATCGTGGAGGGAGGCGCGGAGGGCGAGGTAGCCGATGAACAGGAAGAAGAGGAACAGCGTGAGGGTCAGCCGGGCATCCCAGGTCCACCACGTACCCCAGATCGGCTTGGCCCAGATCGGCCCGGTCGTGAGCATGACCGCGCTGAACGCGACGCCCACTTCGGCCGACGCCGCCGCGAACCGGTCCAGCCGCGGATCGTGCAGCCAGAGGTAGAGCGCGCTGGCGATCCCGACCAGGGAGAACGCGATCAGCGCGCTCCAGGCCGCCGGCACGTGGAGATAGAAGATCTTCTGCGCCATCCCCTGGCGCGCTTCCACGGGCGTGTAGCCCAGCGCCAGCACGTACACTCCGGCGAGCCCGATGAAGCCGGCGAGGCTGATCAGCAATCCGCGCCGCGCGATCGCGCGCGCCGCCGCCTTCGCCGGTCACTCGTCCACCACCGCGGCGAAAGCCAGCGTGCAGAGGGTCACGAACACAACGTCATAGAGGGCGAGTAGTCTAAGCCATCCCAGCATCTCGCTCAATGGACGGCCGGCCAGCAGCCGGGACGTCACCTGCACCGCGCCGATGAGCGGCGGCACCATGAAGGGCAGCAGCAGGACCGGGAGCATCAGCTCGGCGAACCGCGTGCGGACCGCCATCGCGCTGAAGATGGTGCCGACGCTCACGAAGCCCACCGTGGCGAGCACGGTCACGCCGATGATCCCCGGCAGGGCGGCGGACAGGTCCACGTTGAAGAACAGCACGAACAGCGGCAGCGTCACCGCCTCGACCGTGCCGACGAAGGCCAGATTGGCGAGCAGCTTTCCCGCGAAGAGCGCCTCGCGCGGGACCGGTGCCAGCAGCAGTCCGTCCAGTGCGCCGTGCTCCCGCTCGATGGTGAACGCCCGGTTGAGCGCCACCATCGCGGCCAGCGCGAAGGTCACCCACAGGACGCTGGGCGCCAGGTCGGTCGCGGCGAGCGCGGTGGGGTCGCGGGCGAAGTTGAACACGACCAGGACCAGCGCGGCGAACACGACCGCGGACAGCAGCGCGGTCCGGCTCCGGAGCTCCGCCCGCACGTCCTTCCCGGCGATCGCCAGCGCCAGCCGGATCGACTCAGGCACCGATCCACTCCCGGTAGCGCGGCAGGAACGCCTCGAGCGGTCCAGTCACGGGCTCGTCGCACACCCAGCGGCCCTCCACCATCACCGCCACCCGCGTCGCCACGTCCCACACCTCCGCCAGATGGTGGGTCACCACGACGACCCCGAAACCTTCGGCCCGGCGGGCGCGGAGCTCCTCGCGCAACCGGTCGGCGGAACTGGCATCGAGCGCGGTGAACGGCTCGTCCAGCAGGAGCACGCGCGGTGCGTGGAGCAGTGCGCGCGCGATCGCCGCGCGCTGGAGCAGGCCGCGGCTCAGCTTGCGGCGGCGTGTCGCCCGCCCGGGCGGCAAGGCCGGCTGCGGCGAGCGCGGAGCGCGCGGCCTCCGCCGGACGGGGCAAGCCGTAGAGACGCGCCGCGAAGGTCAGATTCTCCGCCAGCGTCAGATCGTCGTAGAGCAGGGAATGATGGGAGAGGAGCCCGATGGCACGCCGCGCCTCCGCGCCGTCGCCGGCCAGGGCGCGGCCCAGCACGCGCACCTCGCCACCGGTCGGCCGCATCAGCCCGGCCAGCACCCGCAGAAGCGTGCTTTTGCCGGCGCCGTTAGGGCCCGCCACGGCGAGGGTCTCGCCGGGCGCGAGCGTCAGGTCGACGTCGCGAAGAACCCGAAGGCGGCCGAACGAGCGACGGAGGCCACGGGCCGCCAGCAGCGGCTCACCGTCACAGGACGGCGTCGATCCGCGCACCGAGCTCGTCGAGGCGGAATGGTTTGACGATGTAACCGGAGTGGGGAAGATCCAGGACCTTGAGCTGGGGCTCGATGCTCATGTAGGCGGTGGTGATGATGACCGGAAGATCCGGCTGGCTCACCCGGATCCGACGCAACAGCTCCACGCCGTCGGTATCCGGAAGACGCATATCCAACACCGCGACGTCCGGGCGCTGCAGCTCGAGCTGCTCCATGGCCTCCGCGCCCGTGGAGGCGAAGATCAAATCGTATCGTGGCTGAAACGCGCGCTGGTAGCTGAGCCGTAGCGCTGGCTCGTCTTCGACGATCAGAACACGCCGGCGGCGTTTTGCCTGGGTCATCACACGTACCCCGCGTCCCGATGCCCGACGAACCCATGAGACTGATGAGAGGAGCCAGCCGCGTAGACTAATCGGTTCGAGAAGACGCGTCCATACCGCAGGCGCCCCGGGATGCGACGGGGCGCTCGCTCAATCATAGCTGCTGTCGACGATGAAGAGGTCGTAGAGCTTGGTGATGGTGAGGAGAAAGCGGATCTCCTCGCCGGGATTGCGGAGCACCACCGGCTGCCGCCGCTCGGCGGCGACGCGCTGAATCAGCATCAGCGCGCCCAGACCAGCGGAGTCTATCTCGCGGGTGTGCGTGAGGTCGATGACGAGTCGGCCGGAGCCCTCCGGCATCTCCTCGAGCAGCCGCTCCGCCTCCTGGCGGATCGCGACACGTGTCTCCAGGCCGAGCGTCTCCGGCGCGGCCAGGCCACGTTCCAACGCCTGCGGGGTCCTCATCCATCCTCCTTCGGCACCGAGCTATCTCACCATCGATCGCGGTGAGACCTCTAGTTTTGCGGCCCCGGATCACTCCGGGTGTGCTCTTATCGGGCGGATCGACGCCTCGCCGCAGGTCACGTTGCGGCTGCGCCCCCGAGAAAGGCGAGTCTGGTGCCAAGGGCTCCAAGACTATGTTAAATGGGCACTTACAGATGGTTTTCAGGGCTCGATTGCGACCGCTTGCATCGCAGTCCGCGAGATTCTACTGCAAAAGGGGCCCGGGCGTAAGAGCGGAGCTTCAGACCTGGATCTGCGCGCCGAGCTCCAGCACGCGGTTGGGCGGGAGGTTGAAGAACGCCGTGGCCGACTGGGCGTTTCGTGCCATGAGGATGAACAGCATCTTGCGCCACCGGGCGAGCCGGGCCGGACCGTCCGGCAGCAGTGTCTCGCGCCCGAGGTAAAAGCTGGTTTCCTGCGGCCTGGCCCGGAGACCCTGGGCCTCGGCCATGGCCAGCAGCGCCGGCACGCGCGGCGTCTCCATGAAGCCGTATCGCCCGACGACCTTGTAGAACCCATCGCCCAGGGCCTGGACGGTGAGGCGCTCCTCGGGCGCCACCTGCGGGACCTCCTCGCCCTCGATGGACATGATCACGACCGTCTGATGCAGCACCTTGTTGTGCTTGAGGTGGTGCAACAGCACCACCGGCACGCCGGACGGGTCCGACGTCATGAACACGGCGGTGCCGGGCACCCGGGCCGGCTGGCGCCGCGCGATGTCGCTCAGGAAGAGATCCATCGGCAGCGAGCTTTCGCGCAGGATCCCCGCGACGATCTCGCGCCCTCGCTTCCAGGTCTTCATCAGCATGTAGATGCACACCGCGACCACCAGCGGGAACCAGCCGCCAGTCTCGATCTTCACCAGGTTGGCGCCGAGGAACGCCAGGTCCACCGTGAGAAACAGGGCGCCCACCGCCACTACGCGCCACGCCGGCCAGCGCCAGCGGTCCCGTCGCCACCGAGCAGAACAGCAACGTGGTGATCGTCATGGTACCGGTCACCGCGATGCCGTACGCCGAGGCCAGGTTGCCGGACGACTGGAACGTCAGGACGAGGAGCACGCACGCCACGCCGAGCAGCCGGTTCACACCCGGGAGATAGATCTGCCCGATCTCCGTCTGCGAGGTGTGGCGGATGGTCACCCGCGGACAGTAGCCGAGCTGCACCGCCTGCCGGGTGAGCGAGAACGCCCCCGAGATCAGCGCCTGCGACGCCACCACCGCCGCCGCCGTCGCGA
Organism: uncultured Gemmatimonadales bacterium; assembly: GCA_963697755.1. Classification (GTDB taxonomy): domain Bacteria; phylum Gemmatimonadota; class Gemmatimonadetes; order Gemmatimonadales; family GWC2-71-9; genus CAVVWJ01. The sequence goes on from CAVOPE010000008.1 coordinate 105,908, forward strand.
TCCCCACCATCGGGTACAGCGCCCACGCCGGCACCAGCGAGTAGAACGGGTTCCGGGCCGCCTCCGGGTGGTCCAGCAGCAGGGCCCCCTGGCCGAAGTAGTTGAGCACCAGGGCCGGCAGCACCACGGCGAACCAGGCCAGCCGGATCGGGCGCTTGCCGAAGTGCCCCATGTCGGCGTACAGCGCCTCGCCGCCTGTCACCACGAGGACGACGGCGCCGAGGATGAGGAAACCGTGCACTCCGTGGCGGCCGAAGAAGGTGACCGCGTGCCAGGGGTTGACCGCGGCGAGGACCTCGGGGTGCCGGAAGATGCCGCGGAGGCCGAGCACGGCGATGGCGGTGAACCACACCACCATGACGCGCCCGAAGACGGCGCCCACTCGGGCCGTGCCGCGCCGCTGGAACATGAACAGCGCGACCAGGATGAGGCTCGACAGGATGGGCACCACCCAGTCGGGCAGCTGCGGCGCGGCCACGCCGATGCCTTCCACGGCGCCCAGCACGGAGATGGCCGGCGTGATGACGCCGTCACCGTACAGCAGCGCCGCCCCGAAGAGCCCGAAGCCCACCAGGAGGCGGCGCGCGCCCATCCGCTGCCGCCGCGGGTGCAGCAGGGCGAGCAGCGCCATGATCCCGCCCTCGCCGCGGTTGTCGGCCTGCATGATGAAGGCGAGGTACTTGAACGACACCACGAAGTTGAGCGACCAGAAGATCAGCGAGAGCACGCCGAGGACGTTGGCGGACGTCGGGACCACGCCGTATTCGGGCGCGAAGCATTCCTTGAGGGCGTAGAGCGGGCTGGTGCCGATGTCGCCGTACACCACGCCCAGCGCGGCGAGCGCGAGGACGGCGAGGCGCTCACGGCCGGCGTAGTCGTGCGGCGCGACGGGCGCCTCGGGGCTGGGCGGCGAGTCGGGGACGGTGGTCATGGCATTAGAACTGAATCTGGGCACCCAGCTCCACGACTCGGTTCGGCGGAAGGCTGAAGAAAGCCGTGGCCGACTGCGCGTTCCGCGTCATCACGATGAACAACCTCTTGCGCCACCGCGCCATCCGGATCAACCCCGTCATGGCCGCTCGCTCCCGCCGCCGCCCGTCGGTCGCGATGAGCGTCTCCCGACCGAGGTAAAAGGTCGTGTTCGTGGGCGTGACCGCCACCGGCCGGCCGTTGCCGCTGTCCCGGGCGAGCCCGCGCAGCACCGCGGGCACGTCCGGTGTCTCCATGAAGCCGTAATGCGCCATGACCTGATAGAAGCCTTCGCCCAGCTCGCGGCATTGCGCCCGGTCGACCTCGTCCACCGAAGGGATCTCCTCAGTCACGATGGACATCAGCATCACCTTCTCGTGCAGCACCTGATTGTGCTTGAGGTGATGCAGCAGCACCGGCGGCGCGCCCGTCGCATCGGAGGTGAGGAAGACCGCGGTGCCGCGTACCCGATGCGGCGGCCGGCGACGGATGTCGCTGAGGAAGAGGTCCATGGGGAGGGTGTTCTCGCGCACGATCGCGGCGAGCCGCACCCGACCCTTCTTCCACGTGGACATCAGGATGAACACCAGCGTGGCCACCACCAGCGGGAACCAGCCGCCCTGCGGCACCTTGAGCAGGTTCGTCCCGACGAAGGCCAGGTCTACGACGAGGAACAGCGCGGTCACCGCGCCCACCTTCCACCAATCCCAGCCCCACCGGCTCCGCGCCACCACCCCGAACAGGATGCTGGTGATCGTCATCGTGCCCGAGAGCGCCACGCCGTACGTCGCCGCCAGGTTGTTCGACGAGCGGAAGGTCACGACCAGCCCGAGACACGCGAGCATCAGCAGGTTGTTGACGGCCGGAATGTAGATCTGCCCGATCTCGGTCTTGGACGTGTGCACGATGTTCACCCGCGGACAGTACCCGAGCTGCACCGCCTGCCGGGTGAGCGAGAACGCCCCCGAGATCAGCGCCTGCGACGCCACCACCGCCGCCGCCGTCGCGATCCCCACCATCGGGTACAGCGCCCACGCCGGCACCAGCGAGTAGAACGGGTTCCGGGCCGCCTCCGGGTGGTCCAGCAGCAGGGCCCCCTGGCCGAAGTAGTTGAGCACCAGGGCCGGCAGCACCACGGCGAACCAGGCCAACCGGATCGGGCGCTTGCCGAAGTGCCCCATGTCGGCGTACAGCGCCTCGCCGCCTGTCACCACGAGGATGATCGCGGCCAGGATGCGAAGCCCCGTCACCCCTTCACGCGCGAAGAACTCGAGCGCGTGGTACGGATTGAGCGCGCGGAGCACCGACGGCTCCCGCGCGATGCCCCCCACTCCGAGCGCGGCGATGCAGACGAACCACACCGCGGTCACCGGCCCGAAGACGGCGCCCACCCCGGCCGTGCCTCGCCGTTGAAAGAAGAAGAGCGCGAGGATGATGACGAACGCGATCGGCACCACCAGGTGGCCGAGCGCGGGCGTCGCGATGCTCAGCCCTTCGACGGCGCCGAGCACCGAGATCGCAGGGGTGATGATACCGTCGCCGTAGAGCAGCGCGCTGCCGAAGAGACCGGCCGCGACGAGCAGCCGACCCAGTCCGTGCGGCGTGCCGGCCGGCCGGGCCAGCGCCAGCAGCGCGAGGATGCCGCCTTCGCCACGGTTGTCGGCCCGCATCACCATCGACAGATACTTGAACGTCACCACGAAGTTCAGCGACCAGACGATGAGCGAGAGGATGCCGAGCACGTTCTGCTGGCTCACGGGGAACCCGTGGGGGCCGACGAAACACTCCTTCAGCGCGTACAGGGGACTGGTGCCGATGTCCCCGTAGACCACGCCGAGCGCCCCGAGTGCCAGCGTGGCGAGGGTCCGGCCCATGGGCGGGGCCTTGCCCGATTGCGACATGCTAGTGTGCCTGGGGCTCCGGCACCCGGCGCCGGGCCAGCAGCGCCAGGATCAGAATCGAGAGGATGATCACCGCGGAGCCCACGCACCATCGGCAGATGGCGTGGATGACGAACAGCTCGAGGTAGGTGAGATAGGCGCTGAAGAGCACCCCGCCCGCCGCCAGCGTCGCGAGCAGGTCCGTGGGCCAGCGCCGGTCCGCCTGCAGCGCGATCAGTGCCACCGCCAGCAGCGCGACGTACCCGATCACGCCGATGAGCGCTACCTCCACCCCCGCGAACCGGCTCCACTGGCTGGTCTGCACCGTCTCGCAGCCGCCGCTGCCGCAGGCGAGCGCCCCGATCCTGCCGATCTTGTAGAGATAGAGGTAGGCGGACACGAAGAGCCCGAGCAGGCTCATGAGCGCCGCGCCCATGCGGTAGATCATTTGGCGCTGGTACGCGGCGCGAGCGAGTCGACCAGTCTCGTGATGGCGTCCGAGTCGAAGCGGCCCTGATACAACCGGCCGCCGATCAGCAGCGTCGGCGTCGAGCTCACGCCCGCCCGCGTGCCTTCGTCGTAGCTGGCCTGAATCCGGCCGGCGTACTTCCCAGCCGACATGCAGGCGTCGTACTTGCCGAGGTCGAGCCCGACCTCGCCGGCGTAGCGCCGGAAGATGCCGGCCGCGTCGCGCGCGGCCGACCACTCGGACTGGCCCTCGTAGATGTGCTCGTGCTGCGGCCAGAACTTGCCCTGTTCGTCGGCACAGGCCGCGGAGTGGGCGGCGAGGCGGGAGAATTGGTGCTGCTGCAGCGGGAAGTCACGGTACCGCCAGCGGAGGCGCCCGGTCTTGATGAGGCGCTCATCGATCGTGGGCATCTGCAGCGTGGCGAACGTCTGGCAGAAGGGGCATTGATAGTCGGCGTACTCGGTGATCTCCACCGGCGCGCTGTCGGAGCCCTTCAGATACCCGCGGAAGCCGGCCGTGTCGGACGGCTGGATGGTGACGTTCGCCGGAATGCTCACGGTGGCCGGTTTGGAGAGTTGATAGCCGAGGAGCCCGATGCCGATGACGGCCACCGCTCCGAGAATCGTGTAGAAGCGCTTCATTCCGACGGGCGCTGCCGCCATGGTTCGTCATCCTCCGAGTCATCCGGGTGAAACGGATCCTGCCGCTGCGCCTCGTCCACGATCCGCCGGTTGTCGGCGATCTCGGGCGTGTCGTAGGTCGAGCGGACCTCGTAGTGGAACATCTCGCTGCGGGCGTCGCCCATGAGCCGAAGCAGCTCGGGCACGCCCCCAAGCAGTTGGCCGTCCCGGTCGAGCTGACGGATGCGCTCCGCCAGGGCGCGCAGCATCTCCGCGAGCCGGTCGGCGCGCGAGTCGTCGTACACTTCTTCGTGCTCTGCCATGGCTACCTCGAGGGGGCGGCGGCTCCCTCGTCAAGTTCATGTAAATGTTGCCGATAAACATAACCACCACGACCGCCGGCGGGGCCCGTCGACAGGTTTGCACCAAAAGGTGCAACCGGGTTATATTCACGCCATGGGACCGACCCCAGTCCCGGAGTTTCGACCTCTAAAGGAAGGTGCATGAACAAGCAGCGAACCCAGCGTGACCCCGAGGCGGTGGCATTCGCCCAGGCCCGTGACGAGATGTTCAGTCACATTCTTCGGTGCGGTGTGATCGACGCGCTACCGGAGCACCAGAAAGACTGGTTCGACGACACCATGCTGTACCTGGCCGACCGCTACGAGGACCTCACCGAGGAAGAGTTGGCGCAGCTGCGTGTGCTGGGCGAGCGCTTCTCCCGGCCGGTGCAGCGGAAAGCCGAAGCCGTCGAGTCCGGCGCAGCCTGAGCCCCGATCGGAGTCGTGCCGTCGCCCCGGCGCAGCAATCATGCGCCGGGGCGTTTGTGTTTCAAGGCACCGGGGAGGAGAATCGGCGCCAGCGATACCCCGCCGCCAGCCTGGCACCGCCACCGACCCCCGCCTCGACGAACCACCCATCGCGCGCCGCCGGCCGGGCCTCGAGGCCGAGCGTGAGCACCACGTAGCCCTGCTCGACCGGTCCACCGACGACCGCGACGCCGCCCGCTCCGTACAGTCCCGCGCCCTGCCGTCGTGCCGGGCTCAGGAGGAAGTGAGCCAGGAGCTCGCCGCGCCACGCGGCCCTGTCGTCACTCACACCGGCCCCCACCGCCACCGAGAGCCGCATCCGCTGCGACGTTCGGAGCGCGCCATAGACCGCGCCCACGCCCAGCGCAGGATCCGACGCCGTCGCGATCACGCCGACACCGAACTCCTTCGCCTGCTGTGCCGTCGCCCGCCCGGGCCCGCCCGCCAGCGCCACTGCCGCCAGGAGCGGGGCCGCCGCCAGGCTAGCCCAGCGTAAGTCCATGCGTGATCCGGATATCCGGCGCGAGCGAGTGAAGCACGGAGCAGTACTTCGTGATCGACAGCTCGACCGCGCGCCGCGCCTTGGCCTGGTCCAGACCTTCGCCGCGCAGGTGATATTCCAGATGGATGGCCGTGTAGCGTCGCGGCTCGGTGTCGCGCCGGACTCCGCTCGCTTCGATCCGGCATTCCGCCAGCCGGACCCGCATCTTTTCCAGGATCGACACCACGTCGGAGCCGGTGCAGCCGGCCGCCGCCAGCAGCAGTGTGAGCATGGGCCCCGGCGCGAGGGCATTGTCGCCGTCCACCGTCGTCTCCGGCCCGCCCGGCTCCCCCCCGCGAAATACCAGTCCCTGCTGCCAGCGCAGGGAGATCCGCTTGGTCTCGGCCGTCACGATCCGGATCCTCCGCCCACGCGGCGTCCGGCCGTCCGGGCCACCCGGTAGTAGTCCCAGATGGCATACAGGGCCACCGCGGTCGTGGCCCAGGCGAGCGGTCGGAGATGGGGCGAATCGGCCAGGAACGCCACCAGCGTGAGCACCTGCGCCACGGTCACCGCCTTGCCGCCGGCGCGGGCGGGGATCGCCCGCGGCCGGTGCGACAGGAACGTGGCGGCGAACGCGATCGTGGCCACGATGTCGCGCAGCAGCACGCCGAGGATCTCGTACCATTCGAGTCGGCCGCTGAACGCGACGACTCCGAACGCGGAGGCCATGAAGAGCTTGTCGGCCACGGGGTCGATGACCGCTCCCAGGGCCGAGCTCCCGAACCGGCGCGCGAGCTGGCCATCGAGCAGATCGCTGGCCGCCGCAACGGCCAGCAGGACCAGACGCGCGTCGTTCGACACGAACGGAAACGCCAGGGCCAGCGGAATTCGGACCGCGCTCAGGAGGTCCGCGGTGGTCCATCCGACGCGGCCTTGCTCGCCCTCGCGGCGCGGACTAGGTTCGGACGGCATGGCGTACAAGATACTCGCATGATGGTGGATACCGCGGTTATCCCGTGCGGTGGTCGCGGCACCCGGCTGCACCCGATCACCCGCTGGCTTCCCAAGGAGATCCTGCCCGTGGGTCTCCGCCCCATCCTCCACTGGACGCTCGACGAAGCAGCCGACGCCGGCCTCCTCCGCGCCATCATCGTCACCAACCCGCACAAGCCGATGCTCGAGGCCGCCGCGCGCAACTACGAGGGGCCGCTCGAGCTCGAGTTCGTGCCGCAGGACCACCCCCGCGGGCTGGGCGACGCGCTGCTTCGCGCGCGCGACCACCTGGCGGGCGCGCCGTTCCTCGCGCTGCTGCCGGACAACCTGTTCACCGGGCCCAATCCCACGGCCCTGGTCGCCTCCACCTTTCGCGCCACTCGCCTGCCCACCGTGCTGCTCGCCGAGGTCACTCGTGAGCACGCCGCGGCGAAGGGGCCGACCGGCCGCGCGACCATCCGCAGCGAGCAGGATGGCTCGCTCCGGGTAACTCATGTGGCGGACAAGGGCGCGGATCGGTTCGATGCGGCAGGCGAGGCCGTCGCCGTCACGCCGATCGGGCGAATGGCGTTTCCGGCCGAGATCCTCGACGAGTTCGACGAGGTCGGCCGTGGCCTGCCGCCGGGCGTCGAGCTCGACGACGTCCCCGTGCTGCAGCGGCTCGCCCGGCGGAACGCCCTGGCGGGCGTGATCAGCCAGGCGGAGTTCTTCGATGTCGGGGTGCCCGAGGGCTACCGCGACGCGGTGACCGCCTTCCCGCCGCGCGCCTGACCGGCGCGTGCGCCTGCGTGGATCCCGTCTTCAATTATCACGTGCATGAGCTCACCGCCATCAGCGGTGCGCGCCTGGCCGACGCGAGCGGCCTCGCCTCGGTCGTGGTGGCGGCCGCCGGAGCGGTCGGTATGCCCACGCTGGGTCCCCCGATCGTGCGCGAGAGCACCAGCGGAATCGCCATCGCGCTCCTCTGCCGGGACGGACACATCGCGCTCCACACCGTGCCGGATGAAGGGCGCTGTTTCGTCGCGGTCGTGGCTCGGGCACCGGTGGACGTCGGCCGCGGGGTCGAGGTGATCAGCCGCAGTCTCGCCAGGGACGCCAGCCATAGAGCGCCGTAGGCAGCGAGCGCCGTAGGCAGCGGGCGCCGTAGGCAGCGGGCGCCGTAGGCAGCGGCGCCGCCGGGATCCGGTGGCCGAACGCCCGGCCGCGATCACCAGCGCGATCACTAGGGGGATACGTCGAGAGGGAGTCGCGCCGACCGGCTCGCGGAGCGTCGTTCTACAGCGCGCCCACCGGCATCCGCGCCGCGCCCGTGCCTCGCACCACGCCTTCCACGCGGCGCGCCGGGTCGAGCGAGCGCTGTGCTACCCTCAGCACATCGTCCGCGGTGACGGCGCGATATGCAGCGGCCGGGTCCTGCAGCTCGCCGAGGCCTGTCCCGGCTACCCAGGCTTCCAGGATCTCCGCGGCCACGGCGCCGCCGCTCTGCCGATTCACTTCCGCCTGGCCGGCCAGGTAGCTCACCGCCTGGCGCAGCTCGGTTTCGCTCACCGGGTCGCGGGCGAATCGATCGAGCTCGCGCAGCATTTCCTCACGCGCTTCCTCCTCCCGCTCGGGCGAGGTCGCGATGTAGGTCACCAGCGCCCCGGCCCGGGCCTTGAGCCAGGCGGACGCCACCACGGTGTACGCCAGCGAGCGGCGATCGCGCAGCGCCTCGAACAGCCGTCCCCCGAGCCCGCTCGCGACCGCCGCCCAGACCTGGGCCGCTGCCCGATCCGGATGATGTCGGGGCACGCCGGGAAAGATCATGGCGAGCGCCGCCTGAGCCTTCTCCCGGGTGACCACCCTCGCCGGCGGTTCGCCGCCGTGGCCGGCGGCCCAGTCGAGCGCCGCGAGCCGGTCGACCCGCGGGCGGGCCGGCGCGTCCGCGAAGACCGCGGCCAGGATGTCCGATGCCTGGTCCGGATCCACCTCCCCCACGGCGATGACCACCGGGCGGACGCCGTACAGGGCCCGCGCATGCCAGGCGCGCGTATCGGCCGCGGCGATCGTGGGAAGCGTGTGGGGTAACCCCGCGACCGGCAGACCATAGCCGGTCTCGCCGAAAGCGGCCGTGAACGCGAGCTGGAACGGGTAGCGGAACATGTCGTCCGACACCTGCTCCGCCTCCGCGACCATCAACCCACGCTCGCGCTCGACATCACCCTCCTCCAGGCGAGGCGAGGCGTGCACCAGCCGCAGGAGGCCCGCCGCTTCGGCGAGGTGCTCGGCCAGCACCGTCGTGCCGAAACCGGTCCAGTCGGAGGCGGCGGACGCGCTCAAGGTGCCGCCGAGACGCTCGAACGCGAAGGCGAGGGCGCCGGCGTCGAGCTCACCGGCTCCGCGTGCCGCGGTCCGCGCGGTGAGTGCCCCGAGCCCTGCCTGCGCCGGCGGATCGAGCTCTACGCGCGGCACGTAGATGCCCAGGTTGACGAGGGGCACGCCCGCCTTGCGGCGGACCAGGAGGTCCGCGCCGGGCAGACTCGTGTGTGTCACCTCCGCCTCGCGCCGCGTGTTGCGTCTGGGGCCGCCGATCTGGGGCCGCGGGAGCGACGCGGCCGGCGCGGCGGGCGCGGGCGGATGCAGCTCGGAGACGGCAAACGCCCGGGCGAGCCCGTTGGGAGTGAGATCGTCCCCCGCCCCGTCGGGGAGGTAGAGCACCGCGGACACGGCGTCCGGCTGCAGATAGCGCCCCGCGGCGGCGCGCACGTCGTCCGGCGTCACCCGCTCGAGCGCCTCGAACTCCCGATCGAGGAAGTCGTAGCCGTCGAGCGCCTCCGCGGCGGCGAGCGCGGCCGCGCGCCCTTCCATCGACTCGAGCCGGCGAGCCCAACGCGCGCGGAGCAGCGTGCGCGCCCGCTCGAGGTCCTCGGCCGAGGGGCCGAGGAGCGTCAGGCGACCGATCGCGGCGGCCGTGACATCGACCACCTGCGTCACGCGCGCCGGCGAGAGCTCCGCGGAGATCCCGAACAGCCCGAGCTCGGTGGGCGCGTAGTAGTGGGCCGTCACCCAGGTGGCGAGACCGGGCTCGCGCAGCTCACGGTAGAGCCAGCTTCCGCGGCCCGCTCCGAGGACCGCCGCCGCCACATCGAGCGCGGGCGCGTCCGGCGCGAGCGGCAGCGCCGCGCGCCAGCCAAGCGAGAGCTCGGCCTGCGTGACGTCGCCGCGCAGGGTGCGCGCGCGCACCTCCCGGTGCGCCGGCTCCTCGGGCGAGGGATCCACCGCGCCGGGCGCCGCCGGCCAGTCGCCGTAGGTCTCGCGCGCCAGCGCCAGCGCCTGGTCGGGGTCGACGGCGCCCACGATCGCCACGATGGTCCGCTCCGGCACGTAGCGCGACGCGTAGTAGCCGTGCACGTCGGCCCGCGTGAACCCCGCCAACTGTGTCTCGTGACCGATCCGCCACCGGCGGATCCGGTGGCGATCGAACATCACCTCGTGCAGCGTCTCGTAGGTCACGGAGGAAGGCGTGTCGAGCTTGCGCTTGGCTTCCTGGATGATGACCTGGAGCTCGCGGGCCAGCTCGTCGGCGTCGATGACGGAGTGGCGGAGCGCGTCCGCCTGGATGTCGAGGGCCGCGGGAAGGCCGGCGGCGGGAAGGACGGTGAAGTACGCGGTGTGGTCGTAGGTCGTGCTGGCGTTGAGATACCCGCCCGCGCTCTTGGTCTCCCGGGCGATCGCGCCGACGCCTCGCCGCCCGGTGCCTTTGAAGAACATGTGTTCGAGCACGTGCGAGATGCCGGTCCAGCGGTCGGGCTCGTCGAAGAACCCCGCCTTCACGTGGGTGACCACCGCGACGACCGGCGCGGAGCGATCCTCCTGGACCAGCAGGGTCAGTCCGTTGGGGAGGACCTCGCGGCGGACGCTCTCCGTCCAGCGCGGCGGGGGCCCTGAGGGACTGCGCGCCGTCATGCGGCCTTACTGCACGATCCGCAGCACGCCCGCTTCGGCGCTGCCGCGAATGAAGGCCTCCGCATCCGTGGTGGGGATGACGACGCCGGTTTCCGCCTGTCCGCGCCGCGCGAGGCTGGCCATGAAGTCGCTCAGCGACCCGTGGGCCCAGTCCCGATCGGCGGCCTTCATCTGCAGCAGGATCTCGTCCCAATTGCCCCGAATCGACTGCCCGCCAAGGGTCACGACCAGGTGAGACTCGCCCTGCCCCGGCTTCTTCTGCATGGCGTGGAGCTCGCTCAGGAGCGTGCCGAACAGCTCGAGCTGGTGGGGATCGCGCACGCCGCCGTCCGCCTGCTGGGCCTCGACCTCGGCGAGCAGCATGTCGATGGCGTCCGGCTCGCCGGCCACCTCCCCCAGACGGGTGAGCCATGGCGCCAGCTCGGGATCCTCATCGGGCAGGCGATAGATGGTCTTCTTCAGCTCGATGTGCCGCCAGATGCCGAGCTCGTCGAAGTGGTCCTCGGGCTGAGTGCGCTCGAGGTGGTGGAGCGCCGCCTCGGTCTCGCCGCGATCGTACAGCAGGTTGGCGAGGTAGATGCGCGCCTCGCTGTACGAGGCATCCAGCTCGAGCGCGCGCCGAAGCCAGTAGAGCGACCCCGCGTCGTTGCCGAGCCGGTGCGAGGCGTAGCCAAGGCAGGCGGCCGCGTCCGGCGAATCCGGATGGGCCGCCGCCGCCAAGTCGAAGAACCGGTGCGCCGGCGCGATGTGCCCTTCCCGGAACAGCGCCCGGCCAACCTGGAGCATCAGCTCGTGATCGTCCTGGAAGCCGAGCTGGAGGATCCGCTCGAAGGCCCGCATCGAGCCCGCCCGGTCGCCGACTTTGAGCAGCGTCTCCCCCAGCCCGGCCAGGCCGTCCTCATGGTCGGGGTCCAGCGCCAGGGCGAGCTCGAAGCTCCGCCGGGCCCAGGCATACTCCTCCCGGGCCAGGTGCGCATAGGCCTGTCCGATATGCAGTTCGACGGCGTGTGGGTAGAGGGTGATGCCTTCCTTGAGGATCAGCAGCGCTTCATCGTACCGGCCTTCGTTATAGAGTTGATGGGCTTGTTCGTCGAAGTCGTCGGAGCTGAGAAAGGCATCCGACATCGGCCGTCCTCCGGCGGGTAGGTTGATGCAAACTAGGAACTTCGGGGGATCGTAGCAAGAGAATACCGCCGCAGGGAATGGGCCGGTTGACGCGCGTGGGCCGGGTTATATATTACTGACCGGTCAGTTATAAGCTCAACCGCGAGTCGCCATGGCCAATCCCGATCCCTCCCCTTCCACTCCCCGCTGGCAACGGCGCCCCGAGGCGCGGCCCGAGGAGATCCTCGACGCCGCACTGGCCGTCTTCGGCGAGGCCGGGTTCGCCCGAGCCAAGCTCGATGACGTCGCGCGCAAGGCCGGGGTCAGCAAGGGCACGCTCTACCTCTATTTCGATTCCAAGGAATCCCTGTTCCGCGAGATGGTCCGCGCCCGGGTGGTTGCGGGGCTCGCCGAGGCCGAGGAGTTCGTCCGGACCTACGAAGGCTCGGCCCGCGCGCTGCTCGTGGAGCTGGTGCGGCGGATGTACTCCCGGGTCCGCTGTGAGAGCATGACCCGCATCGCCCGGCTGGTCCAGGGTGAGCTAGGGCACTTCCCCGAGTTGGCCCACTTCTACTTTGACGAAGTGATTCTTCGCTTCCGGCGACTGGTCGAGCAAGTCCTGGAGCGCGGCGCGGCCACGGGCGAGTTCCGTTCCAGCGCGAATGGGTTCGCGGCGCGCGGCCTGTCCTCTCTGCTGGTCCATACCGCCCAGGTGCAGTGTTTCTACCTGCTCCTTCGATCCCCACGCGCTCACCGACGAGCAGGCGATCGAAGGCTTGATCGACCTCTACCTCCACGGGGTGCTGGCGCGCCCCGCGGACAGCACTTGAGGCCCTGGATGCGCCGCTCGCGACTCGCGTCGTCGCTCATCGTGCTGTCGGCCCTCGTCGGCGCGCCGCTCCGCGGGGCGGCGCAGCAGCCGACCGTGCCCCAGGGCCCGCTGACGCTGCTCCAGGCGATCACGCTCGGCCGGAGCCAGGGTGTGAACGCCGCCATCGCCCGGCTCGACGTGCGTACGGCCGAAGCGCGGGTCGGCCAGCGCCGTGCGGATCTGCTCCCGTCGATCAGTGCCAACGGGGCCATCTCAGGACAGACGCTCAACCTCGATGAGTTCGGCATCCCGAACGCGGTCGGCGTCACGGATCCGTTCGACCTCTACCGCCTCCAGGTGCGCGGGGCCCAGACCATCTTCGATGCGTCGGTCATCGGCCGCCTGCGCGCGGCCCGGGATACCGCCGTGGCGGCAGGCCTCGATGCCCAGGCGGCCGGCGAGATCGCGGGGGCCACCGCCGGTCTTGCCTACCTCCGTGCGCTCAGCGCGCGGGAGACGGTCAGCGCGCGCGAGGCCGACAGCACGATCGCGGCACAGCTGCTCGACCAGGCCCGCCAGCTCGTCGGGGCCGGCGTGAGCCCGGCCATCGACCAGACGCGGAGCGAGGTGAGCTTCGGGTCGGTGCGGACGCAGCTCGAGGTGGCTCGTAACGCGGCCGACCGCACGCAGCTGGACCTGCTGCGGGCGCTCGACCTGCCCTCGGGCACCCGGATCGAGCTCGCCGACTCGCTGGGCCCCGGCCCGCTCGACCTGCCGCTCCAGCCCGACTCCGCGGCGAGCTTCGCCCGTGAGCACCGGTCCGAGCTGGCGGCGGAGCGGGCCCGCACTCAGGCTGCCCATCGGTCGCTCGGCGCCATTCGCGACGAGTACCTGCCGAGCCTGGGCCTGACCGGGCAATACCAGCAAAGCGGACAGCACACGAATGACTTGGCCGGGAGCTACACGGTGCAGCTGCAGCTCACGGTCCCGATCCTGGACGGCTTCCGGCGGCAGAACCGGGTGAAAGAGCAGGACTTGCGCGTGGATATCCAGGAGATCCGCCAGCGCGACCTCGTCAATCAGGTCGAGACGGAAGCCCGTCAGTCGGTGCTCGACGTGGCCTCCGCGCAGCAGCAGGTGGCCATCGCGCGGGACCGCCTCCGCCTGGCCGAGCAGGAGCTGGCCCAGGCGCAGCAGCGGTTCCAGGCCGGCGTGGCGGGCAGCGTGGAGACCACGAACGCGCAGAGCTCCGTGATCGCCGCGCGCGACGCCGTGATCCAGGCGCAGGTGAATTTCGGTACCGCCCGCGTCAGCGCGTATCGCGCGCTGGGCATCATCGATCAATTGCACTAACCCGCGCCGCGGCGCGACGAGACGAGTCATGGCTACGGATATCGCGATAGACCTGCCGGCAACGGCCGAACCCGAGACGCGGAGCCGCACGCGGCGGCTCCCTTTCATCATCGGGGCGATCCTGGTGATCGCGCTCGGCACCTGGGGCGTGCGTCGCTACCTCTACGGCCGGAACCACGTGAGCACCGACAACGCGCAGGTGGACGGCCACATCACGGCCATCTCGCCGCGTATCTCGGGCTTCATCGACCGGGTCCTGGTGGAGGAGAACCAGCACGTGAAGGTGGGCGACACGCTGGTGGTGCTCGATCAGCGCGACCTCGTCGTGCGGCTGGAACAGGCCGAGGCGGATCTGCGCACCGCGCAGGCGGCGGGGGGCTCCAAGCGCAGTGGCGGCGAGGCTGCGGCCCAATTGCAGGCCACGCTGGCGCAGGCCGCGTCCGCCCAGGCGGACATCACCGCGGCGGAAGCGACCTATCGCCAAGCCAGCGCCGATTACGAGCGCTACCGCGGGCTGGCGGCGTCTAAGATCATCTCGGCCCAACAGCTCGACGCGGCGCAGGCCGCGAAAGACCAGGCGGCCGCCAACCTCGAGGCCACCCGCCGTCGGGCCTCCGCTGCGGGGAGCCAGGTCTCCGCGTCGGGCGCGGCCTTGCGGGGCGCGGATGCCCGGCTCGCCGCCGCTCAGTCGGCGGTGGAAACCGCGCGGCTGCAACTGGGCTACGCGACGCTGCTCGCGCCGAGCTCGGGGATCGTGGCGAAGCGAAACGCGGAGCCCGGGGCGCTGGTGCAGATCGGCCAGAACCTCATGTCCATCGTGCCCGACACCAACGTCTGGGTCACCGCGAACATGAAGGAGACCCAGTTGGCGAAGATCCGGGTGGGTGATCCGGCCGAATTCACTGTGGACGCGTATCCCGGTCGCACCTTCCACGGCAAGGTCGAGAGCCTGAGCCCGGCCACCGGCGCGCGCTTCGCCCTGCTGCCGCCCGACAACGCGACCGGCAACTTCACCAAGGTCGTCCAGCGCTTGCCGGTCCGGATCGCGGTGGACAGCACGGCCGACCCGGCGCACCCGTTGCGCCCGGGCATGTCGGTGGACGTCACCGTCACGACCGACTGACCCGCGTCGCATGGCCACCCTGGCGCTCCCGGCCCGCCCGCAGGCGCTGAGCCGGGAGCAGGTCTACCGCTCCCGCTACCTGATCGCGTTCGCCGTCACGCTCGCGAGCGTGCTCGAGCTGGTGGACACCAGCATCGTGAACGTCGCGATCCCGCACATGATGGGGAATCTCGGCGCCACCCTGGACGAGGTGGCCTGGGTCAGCACCGGCTACATCGTGGCGAACGTCATCGTGCTCCCGATCACGAGCTGGCTCTCGGATCGGTTCGGGCGCCGGAACTACTATACCGGCTCCATCCTGCTGTTCACCCTCGCGTCCTTTTTCTGCGGCGCCGCGCGCTCGCTCGAGGGCCTGGTGTTCTGGCGCGTGATCCAGGGGATCGGCGGCGGCGCGCTCATCAGCACGGCGCAGGCGATCCTGTTCGACGTCTTTCCCTTGCGCGAGCGCGCGACGGCGATGGCGATCTTCGGCATGGGCGTGATGGTCGGTCCGACGCTCGGGCCGACGCTGGGCGGATGGATCACCGACAACTACTCGTGGCCCTGGATCTTCTACATCAACCTGCCGCTGGGTCTCTTGGCCGCGGCGATGACCTGGCGCTCGGTGCCCGAGCCGGAGCACGCCGTGCGTCGGAGCGGCATGGATTGGCTGGGCCTGGCCCTGCTGATCATCGGCATCGGCTCGTTGCAGGTCCTGCTCGAGCGGGGCGAGAGCAAGGACTGGTTCGAGTCGCGGGAGATCCTGGTCGAGGCGGTCGTGGCCGTGCTGGGCCTCGTGGCGTTCGTCTGGCACGAGCTCCGGACCAGGGAGCCGATCGTCGATCTCCGCATCCTCAAGAACCGCCAGCTCGCCGCCGGCCTCGCCTTCGCCGTCGTGCTCGGCTTCGCGCTCTACGCCAGTGTGTTCGCGCTGCCGGTCTTCCTGCAGAACCTGCTGGGCTTCTCCGCCTGGGACACCGGACGCGTCATCCTGCCTGGTGCGATCGCCAGCGCGTTCACCATGGCGATGATGGGCCGGCTGAGTCCCCGGGTCGACGCGCGGGTGCTGATCACGATTGGCGTGGGGCTGTTCTGCTCGTCGATGTGGCTGCACTACCACTTCACCACCGCCATCGGGATGCCGGACCTCTTCTGGCCGATGGTGCTGAGGGGTGTCGGGCTCGGCTTCATCTTCGTCCCGCTGACCGGCGCGGCGGTCGCCGACCTCCGGCCGAACCAGCTGGCGCAGGGCACCGGACTCTTCAACCTGTCCCGCCAGCTCGGTGGGAGCTTCGGCATCGCCGTCACCGCCACGCTGCTCACCCGCTTCACCGAGCAGAGCCGGGAGGCGCTGCTGCCCCATCTCGCGGCGTCGAGCCCGGCCGCCGTCGACTGGCTGGCCCAGGCGGCTCGACGCATGCTGAGCCTGGGCGGCTCCGCGGCACAAGCGCAGGAGAAGGCGTATGCGCTGCTCGAGGCCACCCTCCGCCAGCAGGCTTCCATGGTGGCCTTCGAGAAGGCCTTCCTGACCATGGGCATCGCCTTCGCAGCGGCGCTCCCGCTGCTGCTCGTCTTCCGCACGGGCCGGGCGCGCGGGGGGATGTCCGCGCACTAGGCGACCTAGCCGCCCGCCATCGGGGCTCTCATATTCCGGCTCCCGTGACCTTCCAACGCAAGCTCCTCTTCGGTTTCTCCCTCATGGTCCTCCCCGCGTTGCTCGTCGGCGCGGAGGCCATTCGCAGCAACGCGCTCGAGCGCCGCGCGCTCACCGCCCTGGGCGAGAGCATGGCCCGCACCCGGACGTACGCCGAGCTGGAGACGGCGATGTTCGATCAGACCGAGCTCGATCTGGCGCTACCTGAGCGGGCTCGATCCCACCGCCCGGCAGGAGTTCGCCCTCACCGGCCAGGTCGTGAACTACTGGCAGGATCGCTGGCGGGCCGAGCTCCGACCGGAGGAGTCGGCCCTGGCCGATGGGGTGGCCGGCATCCAGCGCCAGATCGTGGCCGTGTCCGACAGCGTGTTTCACCTCGCCGACGCGGGACGCCGGGAGGACGGCTACCGGCTGGCGCAGCAGGAGCTCAGGGGACGGCTGCAGCCGGCGCTCACCCAGATGAATCGCGAGATCTACCGGCGGGCGCGCGAGTCGAGCGTGCGGGGCGCCTACAGCCGGCTGGAGGAGATCCTGGCGGACGAGGGGCGGACGCTCACGATCATCATCGGGCTGTCCCTCGTGGCCGGGCTGCTGGGGAGCTGGCTCATCTCGCGGAGCCTCGCCCGCCCGGTGAGCGCGCTGACTCAGGCGATGGCCGTTGTCGGCGGCGGCGACCTCGAGCACCCGATCCAGCCCACCTCGCGGGACGAGATCGGCGACCTGGCCCGGGCGCTCGCGCGGATGACCGGGCAGCTGCGCGAGTCGCGGGCGCAGCTGGTGCAGGCCGAGAAACTGGCGTCTATCGGGGAGATGTCCGCCGCGGTCGCGCACGGGCTCCGGAATCCGCTGGCCAGCCTGCGCGCCGCCGCCCAGCTCGTCCGCCGCCATCCCGCCTCCCCCTCGGCCACCGAGCATCTCGACGCCATCATCGAGGAGGTCGACCGCCTGGACCGGCGGATCAGCCATCTCCTCAGCTTCAGCCGGCCGGCGCCGTTTCACCCCGTCTCCGAGAGCGTGCCTCGCCTCATCGACGAGCTGCTCCCGGCCGTCGCTCAGCCGATGCGGGATCAGCACGTCGACCTCGAGATGGCCGTCCAGCCCGGGCTGCCGCAGGTGCATGTCGACCCGATGCAGCTCGAGCAGGCGATCCTCGAGGTCGTGTCCAATGCGCTCGACGCCATGCCGTCGGGTGGCCGGCTCCGCATCGGGGCGTTCGTGGCCGACGCAGCCGGCGATCACGGTCGCAGTGGGCGGGACGTGGTGGTCGAGGTGAGCGACACCGGTGGCGGGATCCCCGCGGACGTGCTGCCGTCGGTGTGCGAGCCGTTCTTCACCACGCGGCAGGAAGGCACCGGGCTGGGGCTCGCCATCGCCAAGCGCTACGTCGAGCAGAACGGCGGCCGGCTGGAGATCGCGAGCCGGCCGGGTGAGGGGACCACCGTCCGGCTGCGGCTGCCCACGGAGCGCGCGGCATGAGCGGCTCGACCGTCCTGATCGTCGACGACGAGCGCACCCTCGCGCGCGCCATCAAGGCGTTCCTTACCGAGTCCGGCTACGAGGCCGAGGTGGCGGGCGACGCGGAGCAGGCGCTGCGGCTGCTGGAGACCATGCGGCCGGACGTGGTCTTCAGCGATGTGCGCCTGCCCGGCATGAACGGCATCGAGCTGCTCCGCCGCATCCGCGAGTTCGACCCGGCCATCCCGGTGATCATCATGACGGCCCACGGTACCATCGAAGGCGCGGTCGAGGCGGTGAAGCTCGGCGCGTTCGACTACCTGAAGAAGCCGGTGGATCTCGAGGAGCTGCGGCTCCTGGCGGACCGCGCGCGGGAGAACTCGCAGCTCAAGCAGGAGCTCTCGTACTACCGGCGGCGTGACGCGGCGCGAGACACGCCCATCGCGGGCGTCATCGGCGAGTCGCCGGCGATCCGCGCCGTGCTCGACCAGGCCCGCCAGATCGCCGCGCTGGACGAGACCCCACCGGTGCTCATCACCGGCGAGACGGGCACCGGGAAGGGCCTCGTCGCCCGGACGATCCACGGCGCGAGCCCGCGCGCGAGCAAGGCATTCATCGAGGTCAATTGCACCGCGATTCCCGGCACCCTGATGGAGGCCGAGCTGTTCGGCCATGAGCGCGGCGCGTTCACCGACGCGAAGGAATCGCGGATGGGGCTGTTCGAGGCCGCGGCCGGCGGCTTCCTCTTCCTGGACGAGGTGGGCGACGTCGAGCTCTCGCTCCAGGGCAAGCTGCTCAAGGCGGTCGAGGAGCGGACGGTGCGACGGGTCGGCGGGATCCGAGACCGGCAGATCGATGTCCGGATCCTGGCGGCCACGAACCGCGATCTCGAGCGCGACGCTCAGCGGGACCACTTCCGCCGCGACCTCTACTTCCGGCTCGCGGTAATCATCCTGCACCTGCCGCCGCTGCGGGAGCGCGGGAGCGACATCCTCCAGCTGGCCCAGCACTACCTGGAGCGATTCAATGCCAAGTACGGCAAGCAGGTGCGGCAGATCGATCCCCGGGCCAGGGACCTGATGCTGTCATATCCCTGGCCAGGCAACGTGCGCGAGCTGAGCCACGTGATCGAGCGGGCGGTGCTGTGGAGCCGGGGTCCGACGCTCGATCCCGAACACCTTTCGCTGGTCACGCCGCTCGAGTCGGCTGCCGAGCCCGCGACCTCTGGCGTGGAGGCGAGGGCGGCGGCGTCTGCGGCACCCGCTCAGCCACCGGCGCCCGCTTCGAACACCGGAGAAACCACGACGCTGCCCCTGCCGGGGATGGACCTGGAGAGCTGGGAGCGCTCGATGATCGAGCAGGCTCTGCGGGAAGCGTCCGGCAACCAAACCCGGGCGGCCCAGCGACTCGGCATCAGCCGGGACACGCTGCGTTACCGGCTGAAGAAGTACGGAATCCAGGGATGACCCGTTCTGGGTGAGATCCCCCAGGTGGGTGATCTCACCCAATCTTCGGGCGATTACCCCAACTGGGTCCGACGCCGCTCGATCAGCCTAACCACCTGTCTCCCAGGCAGTTGCCAGTATGTGGCCGATAGTGCCGAATTCGGCACGCGGTCTGCGTAAACGAGGGCGTCGTCGGGTCATTCTGCGATCCGGCTGGGTGGGAACACCCAATGTCATTCGGGCCAGCAAGGCCCGGTTCACCACACCCTGGAGGAATGAACCATGAAGTGGACCAAGCCCGAGGCCGAGGTCGTTGCCGTCACGATGGAAGTCACTGCCTACGTCGCGACGCTCTAAGGTGAAGCACTGATCTGAGGGGCTCGCGAAAGCGGGCCCCTCAGTCTTTTCCACCCTCCGTCCTCCGACCAGTGCACGTCGTTCTTCTCGGCACCGCCGCCGGCGGGGGGTTCCCCCAGTGGAACTGCTGGTGCCCGTCCTGCCGTGTGGCCCGGTCCGATCCCCAGCGGGCCATCCCGCGGAGCCAGTCGTCGGCCGCCGTCAGTGCCGACGGGGCCCGCTGGTTCCTGCTGAACGCCTCTCCCGACGTGCACGCGCAGCTCGCCCGATTGTCCTCGGCCGCCCCCACCGGGTACCGCCACGTCCCGGTCGAAGGGATCGTCTTGACCGACGCGGAGCTGGACCACACGCTTGGCGTAGTCCTGCTGCGTGAGGCGCGGCGGCTGCAGGTGCTGGCGACGGACGCGGTCCGGCGGGTGATCGAGGACGATTCGAGGGTGCTGGCCGTGACCCGGGCATTCGCGGACGTCACGGTCACCGAGCTGATGATGGACGTGCCGACGGGGCTCTGCTACCGGGACGGGACCGCGAGCGGGCTCACCGTGACCTGCTTTCCGGTGCCCGCGGGGCCGCCCCGCTTCGCCCGCGAGGAGCGGCCGGGTCATACCGTGGGAATCATCGTGCGGGACGAGAGCTCGGGCGGCTCCTGCGCGTTCGTTCCCGGGTGCGGCGGGCTGGACGAGGCCCTCCTCGCGCGACTCGGAGGGGCGGACCTGGTGCTGTTCGACGGGACGTTCTGGACCGATGACGAGCTGATCGACCTCCGCATCGGCGAGCGGACTGCGCGCGAGATGGACCACGTGCCGGTGTCGGGACCCGAGGGCAGCCTGGCTCGGCTCGCGCGACTGCCCAGCCACTACCGGGTGTACACGCACATCAACAACACCAACCCCATGCTGATCGAGGACGGGGCCGAGCGCGCGCTGGTCGAGGCCGCGGGCATCCGGATCGGCAACGACGGCATGCGGTTCACCCTCTGATCGGGCCATGACCACGACCTTCGCCGCCTCCCAGCTCGCCACGCCACCCCGGCCGCCGTTCCCGACGCTCGACCGGCCGCTCTCGCCCGCCGCCCTGGAAGAAGCCCTGCGGTCGTTCCACGGCTCGTACTACGTCGAGCATCCCTTCCACCGGCTGATGTACGCCGGCAAGCTCTCGCCGCGGCAATTCCAGGGCTGGGTGGCGAACCGGCTGGCGTATCAGCGGGTGGTCCCGCGCAAGGACGCGGCGATCCTGTCGAACTGTCCTGACCCCGAGGTCCGTCGGGAGTGGATCGGGCGGATCATCGATCACGACGGCACCGCGCCCGGCACGGGCGGCATCGAGCTATGGATTCGGCTCGGCATCGCGCTGGGTGTGCCGCGCGAGGAGATGGAGGACGAGCGGCATGTGCTGCCTGCCGTCCGCCTCATCTGCGAATCGTACGTCACCTTCTGCAAGAGCAAGCCGTGGCAGGAAGCGTGCGCGTCGTCCCTGACCGAATTGTTCGCGCCCAAGATCCACCAGCAGCGGATCGAGGCGTTTCCGGTCCACTATCCCTGGATCCCTCCCGAGGGGCTCGATTACTTCAGGAGTCGTCTGGTGCAGGCGCCGCGCGACGTGAACCATGGGCTCCGGATCGTCCGGGAATGGGCCACGACGCCGGAGCGACAGCACAAGGTGTTCGAGGCGCTGGCGTTCAAGCTGGAGATGCTGTGGGCCATGATCGACACGATCCACAATGCCTACCGTGAGGAGTGAGGTGGCGCTCCCGCTGGACGCGGTGCCCCACCTCTGGCGGCTCGCGCGCCTGGACTACGACCCCGCGCGCCAGCGGCCGGTGCTGCTCTATCCGGAAGGCGCCGTGCTGCTGAACGACACCGGCCTGGCGATCCTGGAGCTGGTGGACGGCCACCGCACGGTGGCGGACATCGCCGCCGAGCTGGGTGCGCGGTACCACGCCGACGTCACCGCGGACGTGACCGAGTACCTGTCGCACCTGGCGGAGAGAGAGCTGATCCAATGACGATGGAACGTCCGACGACACTGCTGGCGGAGCTGACCCATCGGTGCCCGCTGCATTGCCCCTACTGCTCCAACCCGCTCGACCTGCTCCGTGCCGAGAGCGAGATCGGGACCCAGGACTGGAAGCGGGTCTTCACCGAGGCCCGCGAGCTGGGCGTCCTGCAGCTCGGCCTGTCCGGGGGCGAGCCGCTCGTGCGGAAGGACCTCGAGGAGCTCGCCGTGCATGCGCGAGGCCTGGGTCTCTATACCACCCTGGTCACCTCGGGTCTGGGACTCACCCGCCGGCGCGCGGAGGCATTGCGCGCCGCGGGGCTGGAGCACATTCAGGTCTCGGTGCAGGACGCGGACCCGGTGACCGCGGAGCAGATCGCCGGGGTGAGCTCGGTCAAGCAGAAGCAGGCGGCCATCGCGCTGGTGAAGGAGCTGGGCTTCGCGTTCTCGATCAACGTCGTGCTGCACCGCGCCAATCTCGACCGCATCGGGGAGATCATCGACCTCGCCGCGGGCTACGGCGCGGATCGCCTCGAGCTCGCCAACACGCAGTATTACGGATGGGGGCTCAAGAACCGCGCCTGGCTCATGCCGCGCCGGGAGCAGGTGCTGGCGGCCAAGGCGATTGCCCAGGACCGGATGCAGCGCTACAAAGGCCAGATGCAGATCACCTTCGTGCTGCCGGACTATTTCGAGGAGCTTCCCAAGGCCTGTTATGGTGGCTGGGGCCGGTACTACATCGTGGTCTCGCCGGACGGCAAGGCGCTTCCCTGTCACGGCGCCTACGCCATCCCGTCGCTCGAGCTGCCGAGCGTCCAGGAGCATTCGATCCCGTGGATCTGGCACGAGTCGCGCGCGTTCCAGGCGTATCGCGGGGACGCCTGGATGAAGGAGCCCTGCCGGAGCTGTCCGCGGAAGGCCGTCGACTTCGGCGGCTGTCGCTGCCAGGCACTCGCGCTCACGGGTGACGCGGCCAATGCCGATCCGGTCTGCACCTTGAGCCCGCACCGCCATCTCATCGACGAGGCGCTCCACGAGCACGCGGGCGCCGACGAGTACGCCTACCGCGACTTCGCCGCCGAGCCCCAGGGCGCGTGAGCGCCAGCGCGCCGGCAATCTCCACCCAAGGGCTCGGGCGCGACTACGACGGCGTCCGAGCCCTCGACGCGCTGAACCTCGACGTCGCAGCGGGGGCGATGGTCGGCCTGCTCGGCCCGAACGGCGCCGGCAAGACCACCGCGATGCTGCTCCTCGCCACCCTCCTCGCACCCACCCGGGGCGCAGCCAGGATCTTCGGCCACGACGTCGTCCGTGAGCGCGCCGCCGTGCGCCGCCGGCTCGGTCTCGTGTTTCAGGAGACCAGCGTCGACGGGCTGCTCACCGTGGAGGAGAACCTGCGCTTCGCGGCGCGGCTCGCGGGTCTGGCCGGAGGCCAGGTCGGCCCCGCGGTCGCGGCGGCCATCGACCGGGCCGGGCTCGGGCCGCGCGCCGCCCAGCCCGCACGTCAGCTGTCCGGCGGGTGGCGACGGCTGGTGGACATCGCCCGCGCGACGCTGCACCGGCCGGACCTCCTCATCCTCGACGAGCCGACCGTCGGGCTCGATCCCGAGCACCGCGAGCTGATCTGGACCATCCTCGAGTCCGAGCGACGCGAGCGCGGTACGGCGATCCTGTTCAGTACCCACTACCTCGCCGAGGCCGAGCCGGCCGACCAGGTGGTCCTGCTCTCGCGCGGACAGGTCGTCGCCAGCGACGCGCCGTCCGCGCTTCGGAACACCGTGGGGGCGGAGGTCGCGGAGATCGAGGGTCCGGGCGCGGACCGGCTGGCCCGGGCGCTTCGCGGCCTGGGAGTCGCCACCGCCGTGCTTCGCACCGAGCGCGGCTACCGGGTGGGCATTACCGGCGAACGCGAAGCGGTCATGGAGCTGGCCACGACGGCCCCGGGAATCGACCGGCTGGCCCTCCGGCCGGCCAACCTGGAGGACGTGTACTTCGCGCGGACCCGTGGCGCGGGGGACGGCCCGTCGCCGAACGGCGGTGATACCGACGGTCGGGACGCCCAGGGGTGAGCGCCTGGAGCGCGGTCCACGGCATCGTCGCCCGTGACCTCGCGCGCACGACGCGGCAGACCAGCCGCCTGCTCGGCGGCCTGGCACGCCCGTTCATGTGGCTGCTCCTGGTCGGCACGGGCTACAACGCGATCGCACGGCTGGAAGGCGGACTGCCCTACCAGGCCTTCGTCTTTCCGGGCGTCGTGATCATGGCGGCGCTCTTCGGCGGGATGTTGACCGCGATCGGAACGGTGTACGACCGCGAGTTCGGCATGCTGCGGCTCATGCTCGCGAGCCCGGCCGGCGTTCCGGCCGTGCTGACCGGGCGCGCCATCGCCGCCGCGCTGGTGGGAATGGTGCAAGGGGGCGTCGTGCTGGCGTGTGCTCCGCTGCTCCTGTCGGTGTCGCCCGGACGCATGGTCGCCGCCGCCGGCGCGCTGTCGCTGGCCGCCGTGGGCAGCGCGATGCTCGGATTGCTCGTCGCGGCGCGGCTCCGATCGGTCGAGAACTTCGCGGGCGTGATCAACGTGGTGCTGTTCCCGCTCCTGTTCGTGAGCGGGGCGCTCTACCCGACCGCAGGGATGCCACCCCCGCTCCGGATCCTCGCGCGGCTGAATCCGGTGACGTACCAGGTCGATCTGATGCGCCACGCGTTCGGTCAGCCGACGGAGTTCGACCTCGGGACCGACGCGCTGGTGCAGGTGGGAGTGACGGTGGCGGCCTTCGTCCTCACGACGCTGCTGTTCGATCCGGAGCAGCGGTTCATGACCCGAGGGCGGGCTCCAGCTGCCGGCGGCTGAGCGGGCCGCGCGTCGCGCTCACCGCGCCCCCGGCTCACGCACGCATCCCGTCGCGTTCCGCCGGACCAGGCGCACGTCCTGCTCCAGCCGTGAGCGCACCGGCTGCGCGACCGGGCCACCAGCCGGCACGGTCGTCTCGACCACCAGATGGCGCACCCGCCGCAGCAGGCCGAGTCGCGGGTCCCAATCCACCCGTCCTTCCTCCACGGTCACCTGTCGCGCCGCGATCGTCGCGGTGTCCCCTCGTACCGTCGCCCGATCGGCGTCGACTCTCGATCGCAGCGCGAGCCGCTGCACCACCCGTCGCCCGGCCAGGCTGTCCGGCAGCCGGCGCAGCTCGGTACCGGCGGCATCCGACCACCGCTCCCCGACCGCCAGTGCCCCGGGTGGTAGTGGGGGGAAAAGATCGTCGAGCGCGCCACCCAGATCGGCCACCTCCGCGACCTCGTCCGGGACGAACGGGCGAGCCACGGCGGAGTAGCCTCCCACCGGGCTCAACTGGCCGCGGTAGCGGCCGCCCAGGAGACCATCCGTGTCGGGCGAGAGGGTGGTCTCGGGGCTCACGCGCGACAGGGCGAGCGAGTCGTACCACGCCTCGATGGCGATCGTGGAGCCGGCCGGACGCGCCCGCAGCTGCAGGACGCCGTCACGCCCGAGCGTCTCGTGGCGCAGGTGGGCGCCGGTCTGCGTGTCGAGCCGGCCGTGAGAGGTCTCGTGGAAGGCGACGCAGGCGAGCTGGTCGGCGGTGTAGCGGAAGCCGGCCGCGGCCGAGCCCTGGGCGGCGGCGTCCGGCATCGCCACCGGCACCGCGCACGCGCCGGCGACGAGGCCCAGCTTGAGGGAGAGCCTCAGCGGTCCTACGCCTCGGCCATGAACGGGTAGCGGTAGTCCTTCGGCGGCACCAGCGTCTCCTTGATGCTCCGCGGCGACACCCAGCGAAGCAGGTTCAGGATCGACCCGGCCTTGTCGTTCGTGCCGCTCGCTCGCGCACCGCCGAACGGCTGTTGGCCCACGACGGCGCCCGTTGGTTTGTCGTTCACGTAGTAATTGCCGGCCGCCTGCCGCAGCGCGCGATCCGCCTCCACGAGCGCCGCCCGGTCGCGCGCGAACACCGCGCCGGTCAGGGAGTACGGGCTCGTCCCGTCCACCAGCGCGAGCGTTTCCGTCCAGCGAGCCGCGGGATAGACGTGCACCGTCAGCACCGGCCCGAAGATCTCCTCGCACATGGTGCGGTACCCGGGATCCTCCGCCTGCAGCAGCGCCGGCTGCACGAAGTAGCCCACGCTGTCGTCGGCCCCGCCGCCGGCGACGACCTTGACCCGCGGATCGGTCCGGGCGCCCTCGAGGTACTCGCTGATGCGCGCGAATGCCCGGTCGTCGATCACCGCGCCCATGAAGTTCCGGAAATCGGCGACGTCGCCCATCCGGATGTCCTCGATCATGGCGACGACGCGGTCGCGGACGGCGGGCCAGAGCGTGTCGGGAATGTACGCGCGCGAGGCCGCGCTGCACTTCTGTCCCTGGTACTCATAGGCGCCCCGCACGAGCGCCACCGCCAGGGCGTCCACGTCCGCGCTGGCATGGGCGACGACGAAGTCCTTCCCGCCGGTCTCGCCCACGATGCGCGGGTAGGTGCGGTAACGCTCCAGGTTGTCGCCGATCGTCTTCCACAGCGTCTGGAACACGGTCGTCGAGCCGGTGAAGTGGATGCCGGCGAACGCCTGATGCTCGAGCACCGTGCGGCTGATCGCGATCGGATCGCCCGGCAGGAAGTTGATCACGCCGGGCGGGAGGCCCGCCTCCTCGAGCAGCTTGAAGAAGTGCCAGTTGCTCAGCGCGGCGCTGTGGGCCGGCTTCCACACCACCGTGTTGCCCATGAGCGCCGGCGCCGTGGGCAGATTGCCGCCGATTGCGGTGAAGTTGAACGGCGTGATCGCGTAGACGAAGCCTTCCAGCGGCCGGTGATCCATCCGGTTCCACGCGCCCGGCGCGGAATCGGGCTGCTCCCGGTAGATCCGCTCGGCGAAGTGGACGTTGAAGCGGAGGAAGTCGATCAGCTCGCAGGCGCTGTCGATCTCGGCCTGATACGCGGTCTTGCTCTGGCCGAGCATGGTGGCGGCGTTGATCCGCTGCCGGTAGGTCGTGGCCAGCAGGTCGGCCGCCTTGAGGAAGACCGCCGCGCGGTCCTCGAAGCGCCAATGCGCCCAGTCGCGCTGGGCGTCCACGGCGGACGCGACGGCGGCGTCGATGGTGGCGGGATCGGCGTGGTGCAGCCGGGCCAGCACCCGCTGGTGGCAGTGGGGCGAGATGACGTCGGTGGTGACTCCGCTCCGGATCTCGCGTCCGCCCACGACCGCGGGGATGTCGGGCTGCTCCCCGCCCATCGCGGAGAGCGCGCCCTTCAGCGCCGCCCGCTCGGCGGTACCCGGCGCGTAGGTCAGCACCGGCTCGTTGTGGGGGTGGGGGATGTTGGCGGAACCGCTCATCGGGTCGTCCAGGCTCGGGAAGCCGGAAAAATAACCCGATGGCGGCTGAGCTCGGCGGCCGGGGACAGGGGCGTTCCCTCTCGCCCTGCGGTTCCGGAATCCGCGCCTAGAACTGGCCCGACCAGCCCAATCCCATGCCCTGCGGCCCCGCGATGATCGACGGCGCCCGAACTCCGAAGATGGTCCACCGGCCCGACGCGAATTTCGCGGACGTGATGCCCACCAGGGCGCCGGCGGCGACGTCGGTGAGCCAGTGGCGATTGTCGTTGACGCGGGACCACGCCACCGCCGTCGCCATGCCGTAGAGGCCGACGGTCGCCAACGGGCGATGGATGTCGTCCGCCAGCGAGGTGGCGAGGGCGAAGGAGAGGGCGGTGTGTCCCGATGGCATGGCGACCTGACCCGAGAACGGCGTGTAGCCGTCGGCGTCGAGGCTTTCGTCTGGCCGCGGCCGGCCGAACGCGAACTTGCCGACCTGCACCGTAAGCCCGGCGAGCGCGAGCGACCCCGCCAGATGCCCACCGGCGCGGGTGATCTCCGGACGGCCCGTCACCAGCCCGGTGGCCAGCAGCCCGACGGTGACCGTGGCGTAGACCTCGGGCTGCCCGAAGTGGCGCACGGTCGCGGCGACATCGTCGGAGCCCGTCCCGCGCTGGTCCTGGGCAAAGCGCTGCACCGGATGGTCCAGCAACATGAGCGCGGAGAGTCCGCCCGCGGCGGCGGCCACATGCCACCACCGGATGTCGTGCGGGGCGGCGCCGGCTGTCGTCGGAGCGGACGGCAGGCTGTCACGGGACTGAGCGGCGACGGCCGCGGGTCGTACCGCGGCCGCAAGAGCGAGGAGCAGGAACAGGCGTGGCATGGCGCCCTAGTCAGTGGTTACCTTCGTTCGGACGTTTTTCAGCGACTCAGCCCAGAGGAGCAGATGAACCGCCGGATCGTGTCGTTGCTAGCAGTGCTGGCCCTCGCGTCCTGCCGCAGCTACCAGTACGAGAGCAAGGTGTCCGACCAGGACGGCCTGGTACCGCCGGACCAGTTCGCGCGGTACGGCGTCGAGCAGGCGGAAGCCATCGCGATCGCGCGGGAGTACGGACGCGCCGAGCAGGGAGAGCTCTCCCGCCGCGCTCACCAAGCAGGCCGACGCAGCCACGGCGTACGCCGGCACGCTCCCGGACGTCGCCGACGCCACCGCCGACCCGCTGGGCCACCGCCTCACGATCCGCTTCAAGAGCGGCTGGCGACTCGGCGTGCCACCGATCAAGGACGGCAAGAGCGGCGCGGAGACACTCGGCATCAAGCCGCAGCCGGGTGCCGCGAAGCGATAGCGGTCCTCGCAGTCGAGAGATCCCGCAATATATCCCGATCGCTCTAGAGCCGACTCGCCGGCATGCTGCCAGGTCACCACGACGCTTCCCGACCGGGGCGCCGCGGAGCTGGTGGCCAGGACGCTGGTGGAGGAGCGCCACGCCGCCTGCGCGCAGGTCGAGGGGCCGATCGAGAGCACGTATCGCTGGGAGGACCGGGTCGAGCGCGCGACGGAGTGGTACTGCCACCTGAAGACGACGCTCGCCGCGGTGCCCGCGCTCCGTGCGCGTCTCCGCGAGCTGCATCCCTACGACACGCCCGAGATCATTGCCGTCCCGATCGTGGACGGCGACCCCGACTACCTCCGCTGGATCGACGCCTCGGTGACCGGCGGCCTCGCGCCCTGAGCTGAAGCGCCGGACAGGCCTGCCAGCAGCGTGGCGATGTCCGGCAACGGGAGCACCCACTCCGCCCCACCCCGCTGGACCGCCGCTCTCGGCATGCCGTAGACCACGCAGCTCGCCTCGCTTTCGGCGATGGTCACGCCCCCGCCGGCGCGAATGGTCGCCATCCCGTCGGCGCCGTCTTCCCCCATGCCCGTGAGCAGGATGCCCAGCACCTTCCCCGGCCTCGATCGCGCGGCCGAGCGCATCGTGACGTCGACGCTGGGAATATGCTTGGCGTCCCGGGGCTCCGACGCCAGCACCACGGCCAGGTTGGGCGACACCCGCAGATGTTGTCCCGCCGGCGCGATGAAGGCGGTGCCGGGCAGCAGTCGGGCGCCGTCCTGAGCCTCGGCCACTCGTACGCGTGCGAGCGAGGCCAGCCGCTCGGCGAACGGCCGGGTGAAGCCGACCGGCATGTGCTGCACGATGACGACGGGCAGCGGGAACCGGGCGGGCAGGGCCTGCAGGATGCGCTGTACCGCGGCCGGGCCGCCGGTGGACGCGCCGATCACGCACAGCTCGCAGCGGCCGAAGTCGAGCTCGGCGGGGCCCGGACCGCGCACTTCCCCGGTGCCGCCGCCGCCACCGGCGGGCGGAGCCGGCGCAAGGGCCTTCAGTCGGTCGACCACTTCGCGCCGCAGGTACTCGAGGTCCATCACGTTGAACGTGGTCTTGTCGATGAAGTCCACGGCGCCGGCCGCGAGCGCGGCCATCGTGGCCTCCGCGCCACGGCTGGTGTGCGCGGACAGCATGAGCACCTTGAGGGTCGGCTTCCACCGGAGCAGCGCCGGCAGCAGCTGCAGCCCGTCCATTCCCGGCATCGCCACGTCGAGGGTCACCAGGTCGGGATCAGCCGCCGGAATCTTCGCCAGCGCGTCGGCGCCGTTCGCCGCCTCGCCGACCACGGTGAAGGCCGGCTCGATGGCCAGCACCCGCGTGAGCGCGCGGCGGACGAACGCCGAATCGTCGACGAGGAACACGCGGGTCACGCGGCCGCCTCGATCTTCCGGTAGACGACGGCGCCGCCCAGCATGGCGGGGGCGAACGCCGTCTTCCGGTCCAGCAGCGATTCGCTATGGCCCAGCAACAGATAGCCGCCGGGCACGAGACAGCGCGCGAAGAGCCCGATGAGGTTGGAGAAGGCGTCGTCGCTGAAGTAGATCAGCATGTTGCGGCAGAGGATCGCGTCGTAGACGGCCCACCCGAGCATTCCGTTCGGCGCGAGGAGGTTCGCGTGAAAGCAGCGCACGCCGCGCCGGTATTTCTCCTTCAGCCGGAACCCGCGCCGGTTCGGCGGTGAAGTAGCGCCGGCGGGCGTCAGCGTCGCAGGCCCGGAGCGCGCTCTCGGAGTAGATCGCCTCGTTCGCCCGCTGGATCCGCTCGGGATTGAGGTCGCACGCATCGATCTCCCACGTCAGGCCCGCCAGCTGCAGGCCGGCGTTGTGCAGCGCGATCGACAGCGAATACGGCTCTTCCCCGGAGGAGCATCCCGCCGAAAGGAATCGGAGCGGCCGGCCTCGGAGTGCGCTCCGGCGCTCGGGGATCACATGGTTCACCAGCAGGTCGAACTGGTGGGTCTCGCGGAAGAAATAGGTCTCGTTGTTGGTGACCATCGCCGGGAGGAGGGCGAACTCGCTGTCGCGATCGGGATGGAATTTGAGGTGCTGGTAGTAGTCCCGCACGGTGGACAGATGGAGGGCGCGGAGGCGCGGGCGCAGCCGCGACTCCAGAATCTCCATCCGGATTCCGTTGAAGGTGAGGCCGAACCGATCCTGGATCAGATCCGTCAGGAGCTTGAGGTCGGCTTGGTCGATCCCGGTCACGCCGGGATCCGGAGAGCCTCGGATTGCAGCCGTTCGAGCGACGCTCGCGCGGTGGCCGCCACCACGGGCTCGACGTCGCGCGCGAGCGCGAGCAGCACGGCGCGCGTGACCGGCTTGGCCAGCCGCCCCAGGCCGCGCGCCGCCTCGTTGCGGATGCTCCAGTCGGCGTCTTCGGCCAACGGCAGCAGCACGGGCAGCTCGTGCTCCTCGGCCAGATCGGCCAGGCCCTGCGCCGCGATTCGACGCATTTCGACCTCGCGATCACCCAGCCGCTCCCGGAGGAACTCGCCGATCCAGGGCGGGGCGATGCGGATGAGGGACGAGACGATCTGGAGCTGCTCGTGCGGCCCGCAGTCGGGAAAGACCGTCCGCAGCTTGGCAGCGCCCGATTTCGCGCGGCAGCGGCCGAGCGCGCGGATGACGTGGAAGCGGAGGGAGTCCGAGGTGCCCAGCATCGCGACCAGCACAGCCACGGACTGCTCGCCGCCCCGGGCCACGAGGAGCTCGAGTGCCTCGACCTGCGTACCCTGGTCCCGGTCGGCCAGGGCGCGCAGCAGGAGCACGTCGGCGCGCGGCACCGGCAGGCGGGCCAGTGCCCGCAGGCCGGCGCGGCGAATGGCGGGCCGGCGGTCTTCCACCAGCCGCAGCACGTGGGCCTCGAAGGCCGGCACCGGCCGGGCGGCGAGCACTTCGAGCGCCTGGCTGAGTACGGCGGGATTCGCCTCCGGCGTCAGGCAGGTCTCGAGATCCGCCAGCGCGTCCGGCGACAGCCGGCCCAGGGCCTGGACCGCCGCCGCCTGCTCGACCGGCTCGCCGCGGCGCAGCCGCTCGACCAGCAGCGGCGCGGTGGAATCCACCTCGAGCCGGCCCATGGCGTAGCAGGCGGCGGCCCGCACGCGGGCATCGGCGTCCTCCAGGTGCTCGAACAGCTCGGAGAGATCGTCGTCCTCGAACCGCGCGGCGCGGAGTGCGCCGGCGCGCACCTCGGGCGATTCGTGGCCGAGCAGGCGCGCGCGGTGCGCGGCGAGGCCGTGAGGAAACCGGCGGAACACGCTCTCGAGCCAGGCCGCGTCCGGATCTGTCGCCAGGCGGGCCAGGAGATGCGGCGCCAGCGCCTCGATTCCACCGGCCACCGCGAGCGTGGCCGCGGCACGCCGTAAGCTGTCGCTGTCGCCCTCCGGGTCGTCGTCGGACGGCGGCGTGCTCAGCGCGTGGAGCAGATAGCCCGTCACGTCCGGCGAGCCGGCCAGCGCCGACCCAACGCCCGCCAGGAGCGGCGCCGGATCGGGGTGCAGGTCGATGACGACAGCAATGGCCAGCAGGAGTGGATCGAGCAGCGCCCGCTCGTGCACCGAGGGGAGCAGCGTGAGCATGGTCTCGAGCGACTCGGGGGCGGCGATATTCCGGAGTGCCTGCACGGCGGGCTCGGCGAGCACCGAGTCGGGCACCAGCGCCATGAGCGGCGCGACCGCCTCCGGCGCCCCAATCGAGCCCAGCGCGTTGATGGCGGCGAGCTGGAGCCAGAGCTCGCCGTCCACGAGCTTGAGCAGCGTCGGCACGGCCTCCCGGGTGCGCAGCTGGCCCACGGCCTCGATGGCCGACTGCGCCACGTTCGGGTCCCCGTGGGTCAGCAGCGGCAGGATCGAGCGGCCCGCCGGCGCGTAGCCGATGCGGGCGAGGCTCTGCAGCGCGAACATCACCAGCTCGGGATCGGGGTCGCCGAGCATCACCGTCAGATGCGGAACGGCGTACGGTCCCTGCCGCTCGAGCGCGCTGAGCCCGGCGTTCCGCCGGACGGCGTTCTCGCCGTCGGCCACCATCGCCCCGAGCACCGCGGGCTCCACGTAGCGCGCGGCCAGACGGATGGCCCGGTCGCGGACCGGCAGCGCCTCGTCCTCGAGCGCCAGCAGGATGGCGTGCTCGCGGCTCGGGCCCAGCGCCGCGGCGTCGAGCGCGGCCAGTCGTTCGGCTGGAGTCGTCATCCCGTCCTCAGACCTGGAAGACCGCGACCCGCTGGCGGAGCGCCTCGGACTCGCCCGCGAGGCTCTTCGCCGCGCCGGTCATCTGCTCCACGGCCACGAGGTTCTGCCGCGAGACCACGGCGATGGCCTCGACCGCCTTCACGACCATCTCCCCGCCGCGGCGCTGCTCCGTCACCGCCTCGGACATCTGGTGGGTGAGCTGGTTCATCTTCTGCGCCGCGGCGCTGATCTCCTGCGCGCCGGCGGCGTTCTCGCTGATGGCCCCCGCGATGTGGCGCGCGAGCGTGGCCATCTCGCCGACCGTGCCCAGCACCTGTTTGGCGTCGGCGGCCTGCGCGTCGGCCGCGCGGGCCGCGGCCGCCACCAGCTCCGAGGTCTTGCCGATCGAGTCGACGATGCCCGCCAGCACGTGATTCATCAGCGTGACGGCCTGGTGCGTGTCCTTCTGCACCGATTCGATCACGCCCCCGATCTCCTGCGTCGCCTGCACCGACCGCTCGGCCAGACGGCGGACCTCGTCGGCTACGACGGCGAACCCCTTGCCGGCCTCGCCCGCGCGCGCGGCCTCGATGGCCGCGTTGAGGGCGAGCAGGTTGGTCTGGTCGGCGATGCCTTCGATCACCTTGACGATCTTCCCGATCTCGTCAGACCGCTCCCCGATGGACCCGATCGCCTGCTGCAGCCGATCGCCGTTCCGGCGGGTATCGTCGACCGACTGCTGACTGACCTGATCCACCTGGTGCACCCGGGCCGCGATCGCGCCGACGTTCTCGATCATCGTGGTCAGGGTGCCGGTCGCCCGCTCGACGGCGCCGAGGAGCACTTCGCCGTTCTGCGCCGTCTGACCCAACGTCGCGCTCATCTCCTGGATCGAGGCCGAGGTCTGGTCCACGTTGGCCGCGAGCGCCTCGGCGCTCCGGGCCAGGTGCTGCATCTGCGAGGCGATCTCGACCATGGTCGAAGACGTCTCCTCGGTCGAGCTGCTCTGCATCTCGGCGCCCTTGGCCATCTGGGTCGAGCTGGCCGAGATCTCCTCGGCGGACGTCGCCACGGTGCGGGACGACACCGCGATCTGGGTCGCGATCTCGCGCAGGTTCTTGACCATCTGGCGCATCGAGTGCTCGAGCCAGCCGATCTCGTCGCGCGACTGGCTGCGGATGTCGGTCGTCAGGTCGCCCTTGGACACCTGCTCGGCCAGCACGCCCAGGCTGGTCAGGGGATCCGCGATGAGTCGGGCGAGCGCCAGCGCCAGCGCCAGACCCAGCCCGATGGTGATGACGAGCAGCATCAGGATCGCGGTCCGGGAATCGTTGACGATCCGCTCGGCGCCCGCGTAGTCGCCTGCCGCGAGCACGCTCATCCGGCCCAGGGCGTCCATGGCGCGCCAGCCCAGCAGCGCGGTCAGCGCCAGCACCAGCGCGAAGCCGGTGAGGATCTTCCGTCGGATCGTCCAGTCCTTGATGGTCTGCGCGAAGCGGCTCATGTCGGTTTCCAGTCGTGAGAGCTACTCGGTCGGCAACAGCGCCTTCTCGAGATCGAGGAGAATGATCAGCCGGGATTGCCAGCGGGCCACGCCGGTGACGTAGCTCGCGTCGGTCGAGACGACTTCGTCCGGCGCCGGCGCCACGCTGGCCTCGGGTACCTTGGTCACCTGCGAGACGGCATCCACCAGCAGGCCGAGCACGCGCTCGCGGACCTCGACGACGACCACCCGCGACCGCGGCGTGAGCTCGGCCGCGGGCAGGCCCAGCCGGCTCCGCAGTTCGACGACGGCGAGGATCCGCCCCCGCAGGTTGGCGACGCCCCGCACGTGCACCGGGGCCTGGGGCACGCGGGTGATGTCAGAGACCCGGATCACCTCGCGCACCTGGGTGACCGGAATGCCGAACTCCTCCCGGTCGAGCGTGAAGGTGAGCAGGTGCAGCTCGGGTCCGGGCCCGGCCGCGGCGTCGGCGACGTCGCGCGTCTCCATGGCGTCGGCGAACCCCAGCAGCCCGGCACCGTTGCGCGCGCTCTCAACCGGCACGGCGACCTCCTTCGAGAATGCGGACGGCGTCCACGATGCAGGCGACCCTGCCGTCGCCCAGGATCGTCGTTCCCGATACGACGTCCGGGCGTCCGAGCGCCGGATCCAGCCCCTTGACCACGACGTCCTGGTGCCCGACCAGCCGGTCCACCAGGAACGCCCTGCGCTTGGGACCGGCGGCCATCACGACGTAGAACCGGCGCGGCGCGCGGGCGCCGGCGGTACCGAGGAGGGCGCCGCCGTCGGCCACGTGGATCAGGTCACCACGCCACAGCGTCACGCCCCGGTGGTTGATCTCCCGGATCGTCTCCGGCTCCGCCCGTACGGTCTCGGCGACGTGGGCGAGCGGCACGGCGAAGCGCTCCTGGTCTATCTCCACGATCAGCGAGCGGACGATGGCCAGCGTGACCGGCAGGCTGAGGATGAACGTCGTTCCCCGACCCGGCGCGGTCTCCACGTCGATGGTGCCGCCGAGCGCGTGGATCGCGTTGGCCACCACGTCCAGGCCGACGCCCCGCCCCGCCAGCGTGGAGACCTTCTCCGCCGTGCTGAGTCCGGGCAGGAAGATGAGATTCCGCAGCGGGATCACCTCGTCCGGGCGCAGCTCCTGCCCCAGCGCTTCGGCCTTCTTCCGGATCGCCTGCTCGTTGAGCCCGCGGCCGTCGTCGCTCGCCCGAATCACGACCCGGCCGGCCTGCGGCGAGGCCTCGAGCCGCACGGTCCCTTCCTCGGACTTGCCCGTCCGGAGGCGGACATCCGCGGGCTCGATGCCGTGCACGATCGCGTTGCTCACCAGGTGCAGCAGCGGCTCGCTCAAGCGATCGAGCACCGCCTTGTCGAGCGGTGTCTCCCCGCCTGTCTGCACCAGCTGGACCCGCTTCCCCGCGGCCGCGGCCGTGTCGCGCACCAGGCGCGGGAACCGGCCGAACACCGTGGAGATCGGCAGCAGCCGGGTGTCCATGAGGGTGGACTCGAGCCGCTTGAGCGTCTTCTCGAGGGCGACGACGCTCTGATCGAGACGGTCCAGCTCCTCGCACGCGCCGGTACGCCGAGCCAGGCCGCGGTAGGCATCGGCGAGCGTCGAGTGCTGGATGAGCCCCTCGCCCAGGACCTCGAGCAGCGCATCGAGCCGGCGGAAGTCGACCCGCACGACGCTGTCCACCTTCCCGGCCGCTGCCGCCGCCGCCCCCGCGCGGCGATCGGATCGGCGCCGCTCGGGCTGGGTCCCGACCAGCGGGACGGAGTCGGCCTCCATCCAGCGCCGTACCCGGTCGACGAACGCGATCGCCGTCGCGGGATCCGGCTCCGACGACGCCTGGCGGACCAGGTCGACCAGCAGCCCGCCGCCGGCCACCAGCACGGCCGCGGCGCTCTCCGTCCTGCGGTCGGGACTGCGGTGGAGCAGTCCGCACGCGTCCTCGAGCGCGTGGGCGACGTCCTGCATGGGCGTCAGGCCCATCATCGCCGAATTGCCCTTCACGGTGTGCAGCGGCCCCGGCAGCGCGGCCAGGCGATCGTCGGCAGGATCGCCGTCGCGCCAATCCCGCTCGAGCTCGACGAACGCGTCGGCGACCTGCTCGGCCAGCGGGAGGCACTCGAGGACGTAGTCCTGCAGCAGCTCCCCGAAGGGGTTCTCGTCTCCGCTCACGTCAGGCGGCCGGCGCGCCCCGTACGAGGACCCGGGCCACGAGCTGCTCGACATCCGCGGGCTGGAACGGCTTCCGGAGGTATTCCCAGGCCCCGGCTGCGCGGCCGCGCGCCTCGTCCTCGGCACTCCCCTCCGTGGTGACCAGCACGATCGGGATGTGCGGATGCAGACCCTCGGCGCGCCGCCGCTCGAGCAGCTCGAGGCCGTTCATCTCGGGCATGTTGAGGTCGAGCAGCACCAGCGCGAGCTCGGGATGGCCGGCCAGGAGGCCGTACCCCTCGCGTCCGTTGGTGGCGAAGTAGACGGTGCTGCCCGACAGCGTCCCGCGCGAGAAGATCAGGCGGTACATCTGGTGGTGCAGCTTCGAATCGTCGATCACGAGGAAGGAGTGTCGCATGCGTCACCCGGTCGGAGGGTCGAGGAGCTGCTGCACCGCCTGCCGAAGCCGATGGGGCGTCCACGGCTTCTTCACCACGGCCGCGACGCCGAGCGTCGTGGCCGCCTGCAGGAGCTCCGAGTCGTCAGGCTCAGCGGTGGTGAGCACGATGGGCGTTCCGCCGTGGAGCGGCAGCCGGCGGATGGCGCGAATGAACTCGACGCCGTCCATGTCCGGCATCTGCAGGTCGAGGAGCACGGCGTCGAACGGGCTCGACGTGCCGGCCAGGATTGCGATCGCGTCGCGCCCGTTCTCGGCCTGCCGCAGCTCGTTGAGCTGCTGCGGGAACGCCAGGCCGAACATCTTCCGCAGAAGGGGCGAATCCTCGACGACGAGGAGCCTCATCGGTCTTGCTATCACGCTGAGCCTATGGGCGATGGCAGGGAGCGCACGCCCACGTGCAAGAGGTAGACCCGTTGGGGCCTGAACCTCTAAGTGCAATGACGACAATGGTCTGGGGAAAGGCGAGCGAGGTGGACCCAAGGTGGGGACTGGGTCTTGTCCAACGGTCGGGGTTATATGCAACGGCGTGCGCCCGCGCGGGAGCTACTCCACGCGAACGACTGCCGGGTGAATGACGGCGCCGCGGGCGTCGCGGACCGCGGCGTCCACGGAGTCGCGGTCCCACATGACCAGCGTGACGACCAGGCGGGAGCGGCCGAACGTCTCAAGATCCTGGGCTGACAGGCTCCGCTCCTTGATCGGCAGGTTCTCGAGATCGGCGCGGAACGGGTGCGTGTGCCAGGTCCCGATGAGCCCGGGCACCGAGTCGCAACTGCCGGCCACGGCGAGCTGGAGCTGTTTCATGTCCGCGGCCTGGGCCCAACGTTCGATCCGGACGATGCCGCCGTCCACCCGGCCCTGCAGGCAGCCCAGGTACTCACGCTGGGTCGGGCGGATGGTGCCGAGCATCCGCTCCATGGTGTTGAGATCGGCCAGCTCGTCCCAGTGCGCGTTCGAACGGTCGAACTCGGCGCTCATCGAGTCCCGCGCCGCCCGCGACAGCACGATCGCCGTCGTGTCGTCGGACGCGCCGAAGCCGGATCGCTGCCAGAGCACGCACAGCGCGACGAGCAGCAGGGCCCGGGCAGGGACGCGCATCCGTGGATCGCCCATCGAGGAGGGGAGCGGAAGCTAGCGATCGAGGCGGACGCCCGCGAGCCGTGCGCGGATCGTGAGACGCAGGACGGGAGGGGCGGAACAGGGGTGAGAGAGCGCGCGCACGACGAGGAGCAGAAACGACCGATCGCAGCCGTGGTGGCGGCGACAGGATCGGCATCCGGCCAGGTGATCGTCCACCGCCGTGGCCTCTTTCGCCGCAAGCTCGCCGTCCAGATATTCCCACAGTCGCTCGGTGATCTCGGAACATTCCATTCGCGTCATCCTCTTCGGGCCAGTGCGGAGCCGGTCCACGGGTTCGCCCTGGTGAACACCTCACTCCGTCCGGAGGTTCCTCCTGGCATGACCAGCCGCGCCCGGACCATCACCCTTCTCGTCGTCATGGGCTTCGTCGCGTTCCTGCTGTGGTCGACCCTGTCGGCCCAGCGCGCCGAGTGCTCGGTGGCGGTCGAGTTCCAGGGGCGCTCGGGCCAGGCGACCGCGTCGGGGGCCTCGGAGGCGGACGCCGTGCGTGAGGCGCAGACGGCCGCGTGCGGGCCGATCACCGGGTCGATGAACGATCGCATCGCCTGCGCGAAGGTGCCGCCGGTGAGCCGGCGGTGCCGCACGCTGTGAGCGACCCCCGCCTCCGCTTCCCCCATCCGCTGATCCTGCTGGTTCTTTGCGTCCTCGTGGCCGCCGCCTGCACCTGGCTGCTGCCCGCGGGCCAGTACGAGCGCCGGGACGACCCGGTGGCGGGGCGGGAAGTAGTCGTGGCGGGGACGTATCATGAGGTGCCCCCCAGCCCGGTCGACCCCTTCAACGCCATCGTGGCCATCCCCAAGGGCATGACCGACGCGGCGTCGGTCATCTTCTACGTCTTTCTGGTCGGTGGCGCGTTCGCGGTGGTCGAGCGGACGGGCGCGCTCGCGCAGCTGGTCAACTGGCTGGCCCAGCGGCTGGCACGGCGGGGGCTGTGGGTCATCCCGATCGTGGGCTTCGCGTTCGCGTGGGGCGGCATCCTGATCCAGATGCAGGAGGAGCTGATCGCTTTCGTGCCGGTACTCCTGCTGCTGAGCCGCCGGCTGGGCTTCAACGCGCTCACGGCGGTCGCGATGAGCCTCGGGGCCGCGGCCGTGGGGGCGTCGTTCAGCCCGATCAATCCGTTTCAGGTCGGGATCGCCCAGAAGGTGGCAGGGCTCGAGCTGTTGAGCGGCTGGGAATTCCGCTCCGTGTTCCTGCTGGTGGCCTGGCTGATCTGGACCGGCGGCACGATGCGTTTCGCGCGTCGCACGCGCGTCGCGCCCGGGTCGGTGGCACCGAAGGATACCGGGGCCGCGGCGGCCGGCTGGCGCCAGACCGTCGTCCTCGGCATCGTCCTCGTCACCTTCGTGATCTTCGTCGTGGGCGTGACCCGGTACGGTTGGGACTTCGAACAGTTGTCGGCGCTGTTCTTCCTGATGGGGGTGGCGGCCGGTCTCGTCGGCCGCCTTGGCGTCGGCGGCGTGGCCGACGGCTACGTGGAGGGCTTCCGGTCGATGGCGTTCGCCGCGCTGCTCATCGGCTTCGCGCGCGGGATCTACGTCGTCCTCGACGAAGGGCACGTCGTGGACACCATCGTCCACGGCCTGTTCACCCCGATCGCGTCGCTCCCCACCACCCTGAGCGCGCTCGGCATGATGGCGGTGCACGGCCTGGTCCACCTGCCGGTGCCGAGCACGAGCGGCCAAGCCGTGCTGACCATGCCGCTGCTGGTGCCGCTGTCGGACCTCATCGGCCTCTCCCGGCAGGTCACGGTGCTGGCCTATCAGTACGGCGCCGGCCTCTGCGAGCTGGTAACGCCCACCAACGGCGCGCTCATGGCGATGCTCACCGCCAGCGGCGTGCGCTACGAAGACTGGCTCCGGTTCGTCGTACCGGTCGTGGGCGCGCTGGTCGTCCTCGCCATGCTCGCCATCGGTGCGGCGGTGGCGACCGGGCTCCAGTAGCCGAGCTAGACCCCGACCAGGGTCTCCAGCGTCTTGAGGTCGGCGACCCCGACCTGCCGGCCGCGCTCGCGGCCCCGGTCGAAGACGATCAGCGTCGGAATGCCACGGATGCTGTATCGCCCGGCAATGGCTGGATTCGCGTCGGTGTCTAATTTTGCCACCAGCGCCGAGCCGACATGCCGTCGGGCGAAGTCGTCCAGCGTGGGCGCCATCATGTGGCAGGGCCCGCACCAATCGGCCCAGAAGTCGACCAGCACCGGGATCGCCGTCCCCTGGAGGGTCTTGTCGTAGGTCGCCTCGGTCACCTTGATGGGCCGGTCCATGAGGATCGGACGGTGGCACGACGCGCACTTGGGGCCGAGCGCCAACTTGCTCAGATCGATGCGGTTGGGGGTCGAGCAGAACGCGCAGGGCACGACCGCGCGAGGGGGGGATTCGGTCGAGGGCTCGGTCATGTTGCCTCCTGGACGCGTACGCGGACGACATCCGTTCCTTGGTGCAAGGTAGACCGCCCGTGCGGTGGAGCAAACCGGGCGGGTGAGCACCTTCACGGGGGACAGAAGGAACAGCCGGCCTGGCATTACTGTTGCAATTGGAGGAAGGGAATCACTCCACAAGGCAGGTGGCGATGAGCGAGCTCACCATTCGTGAGATGGGACAGGACGAGGACTTCGCGGCCTGGTTCTCCGAGCTCCTCGACCAGGAGGGCGGCACCACTGGGTCCGCCGGCCCCCTCGACGAGCATTATCTCATTCTGAGCAACGAGATCGGCGACTGGATCGGCGGCCTCCGCTACTGGTTGCGCGGGGGGGTCGCCCACCTGGTTGACGTGGTGGTGCTGCCGCAGGAGCGGCACAAAGGCCACGCTCACCGCCTGATGGCCGCCTTCGAGGAGCGTGCGGCCGAGGCCGGGGGTCACCTGGCCGAATTCTGGACGGACGATCAGCGCTCCGAGGGGCTGCTCGGCGCCCTCGGCTGGCGCGGCATCCTCCAGCGGCAGGATTACATAGGCCACCGGCCGTGGACTTTGATGGAGAAGCGGCTCGAGACCAACGGGGGGTAGGACGGACCCGTGGTTGGCGCCGGCACGACCAGTCACTGTATCTTTAGTGGCTGGTCGTTTTGTCTTGCCGGAGGCAGGTTCACCGTCGTAAAAGGAAACACATGGGCATCGCCACCGACCCGGCGCGCGAACTCGCCTTGAAAATCGAGGTACTCAGGGACCTGGAAGAGCCGGTGCGGGAGCTCATGGAGAGCCACGAGCGGAAACGCGACCTCTGGTTCCCCTCCGACATTCTTGGCCCGCAGCCGGACGGCTGTCAGGACGAATTCACTCGCAATCTCCGCGACCAGGCGACCGCCATCCCCGACCCGATCCGGGCGGCGATCGCGCTCAACATGCTCACGGAGGAGGGGCTCCCCCACTTCCACCGGCTCCTGGCGGTGTACCTGGGTGATGAGAGCCACTGGCGCTCCTGGAACAACCTGTGGACGGCCGAGGAAGACCGACACGGTCAAGTCCTCCACGACTACGCCCGCGACACCCGCCTGTTCGACCAGCGCAAGATCGAGGAGATGCAGTTCGAGTATATCCGCCGGGGCTTTCACCCCGAATGGGACCGCGACCCCTACCGCGTCTTCGCCTATACCACGGTGCAGGAGCGAGCGACCCAGTTCTCCCACAGCGAGACCGGCCGCGTCGTGGGCGAATACGAGCCGCGCCTGGCCGAGGTCCTGAGCCACGTCGCCAAGGACGAAGCGCGGCACTACGCGTTCTACCGCAGCGTCTTCGAGCTGATCCTCCAGCGCGACCCCAACGGCGCCTTGCACTCCGCGGCGTTCATTCTGCCCGCCATCGACATGCCCGGCGTCACCATGCCCGGCTTCAAGGAGCTCGCGGAAGTCATCCGCCGGGCGGGGATCTACGGGCCCCGCGACTATCTGCGGATCGTGCAGGAGCAGATCCGCTACTGGAAGATCGAAAGCCTGCAGGGCCTCAACGAGATCGGCCGCATGGCCCAGGAGAAGATCATGGGCATCCCGGCCAGGCTGAAGCGCATCGCGGAGCTGATGGAGACCCGCAGCCGGGCCAAGACGTTCCGCTTCGAGGTCGTGTTCAACCGCGAATTCGCGATGGATTGATGCGCCGGGCCGCGGCTGGAGCCGTGCTCGGACTGGCGCTCTGTGCGGCGGCGTGCGGCGCGAAGGAGGCGGCGCGCCCGGTGGCGGGGGATACGCGCTCCGACCTGCCGCAGGACCAGCAGGATGCCGAGACGCTGGGTCGGGAGCTGTTCGAGCTGGTCGACCGGGCCATCGACTACCGGGGATCCCACCGCGGGCGGCCGGCCGCCTCCTTCCGCCAGATGGGTGTCGACAGCCTGACGCCGACGACGGCACGGTACCTGGTGAACCTGGCCCGCGAACCCGTCGTGACGGTCGGCTTCCGCAGGGTCGACGCCCGCGAGATCACGTCCTGCCGCGGCGACGGCCAGATCCTGGAGGAGGCGACCCTCAACGGGGGACGCTTCACCGTCATGTGCACCACCCGATCGGGCGCGCAGCGCCCGATGCGGATCGGGGATCATCCCGGTCGCTGAGCCCCTGCCGCTCGCCATGTTCTTCGCCACCCTTGATCTCGCCACCCGGATCCTCGTCATCGCCGCGCTGGTCTATGCGTCCGCGGTCGCCCTGACGCATTGGGCCGTGCGGAGCCGCCGGATCACGCCTTTCGGGGTGTGGCCACGGTTCATGCGGCGCGCCAGCGACCCGGTTCTGCTGCCGCTGGAGCGCCGGGTCATCCGCGCCGGCGGCAGCCCCCAGGATGCCCCGCTGTGGCTGATCGGGATCGTGATCGCGGGGGGCTTGCTCCTGCTGAGCCTGGTTCACTGGCTTACGGGATTCGCGCTCACCTTGACCGTCCTGGCCGACTCCGGGCCGCGCGCCTGGGCGCGCTTTGTTCTCAACGGGCTGTTCACGGTGCTCATGATCGCGCTGTTCGTACGCGTGATCTCCTCGTGGTTCGGCGTCTCGCCCTACCGGCCCTGGATGCGGCCCGTCATGCTGCTCACGAACTGGATCATCGATCCGATCCGTCGCATCCTTCCGCCGCTGGGCCTGATCGACCTCAGCCCGCTGGTCGCGTGGCTGCTCCTCACGCTCGTGCGGAACTTCGTCCTGTCGCTGCTCTGATCGAGGCGACGGCCACGGGGATCCGGCTCCGGGTGCGGGTGCAGCCGCGAGCCTCCCGCACCGAGCTGGCCGGCCGGTACGGCGACGCGCTCAAGATCCGGTTGGCCGCGTCGCCCGTCGACGGGGCCGCCAACGAGGCGCTGGTCCGATTCCTGGCCGAGCGGCTGAAGGTGCCACGCTCGTCGGTGGCGTTGATGGCCGGGGCGGGCGCTCGGGCGAAGGTGCTCGCGGTCACCGGCATCGGGCTGGAGGAGGCGGTCCGACGCCTGGGGCTCTGAGGCCTTGGCCGGGCGGCGCCGGACCCGTTACCTTGGAGGGGTCTGACAATTTCGTTCGTGGCGATTTGCGCTGCTTGCGGCCACGTTAAACAACCGCTAAAACGCATCCCCTCAAGCGTTTTGGCCTTCAGGGGCTTTTTCGTCCCCGGAGTGCCCCGTGCTCGCTGACCACGCCCCATCCATCGCCCCATCCGCCGCCAGCCTGACTCGTGAGAGCCGGGTCGCCCTGCTCGAGCCGCTGCTGGCCCGGCGCATTCTCGTCCTCGACGGTGCCATGGGGACGATGATCCAGACCTACGGGCTGTCCGAGCGGGATTACCGGGGCGAGCGTTTCGCCGACTGGCCTCGCGAGCTCCGGGGGCACAGCGACCTGCTGACGCTCACCCAGCCGGACATCATCCGCGCCATCCACTCCGCCTACCTCGAGGCCGGCGCCGACATCGTCGAGACCAACTCGTTCACGTCGAACGCGATGTCGCTGGCGGACTACGGCATGGAGGACATGGTCTACGAGTTGAACCAGGCGGCGGCCCGGCTGGCGCGGGATGCGGCCGACGAGTGGGAGCGCCGGACGGAGGCGCCGCGGTTCGTCGCCGGGGTCCTCGGGCCGACCAATCGCACCGCGTCGCTGTCGCCGGACGTGAACGACCCCGGCTTCCGCAACGTGACGTTCGAGGAGCTCGTCGCCACCTACACGGAGGGCGCGCGCGGCCTGATCGACGGCGGCGCGGACCTGCTGCTGGTCGAGACCATCTTCGACACCCTCAACGCGAAGGCCGCGATCTTCGCGGTCGAAGGGTTGTTCGACCAGCTCGGCATGCGCCTCCCGGTGATGATCTCCGGCACGATCGTGGACGCGAGCGGCCGGACCCTGTCGGGCCAGACCACGGAGGCGTTCTGGCATTCGGTGGCGCACGCACGGCCGCTCAGCGTCGGCCTCAACTGCGCCCTGGGCGCGCAGGCGCTCCGGCAGTACGTGCAGGAGCTCTCGCGGGTGGCCCCGGTGTTCGTGAGCGCGCACCCGAACGCGGGGCTGCCGAACGAGTTCGGCGGGTACGACGAGACGCCCGAGACGATGTCGGCGGTGCTCCGCGAATTCGCCGAGCACGGGCTGGTCAACTTCGTGGGCGGCTGCTGCGGGACGACGCCGGCCCACATCCGCGCCATCGCCGAGGCCGTCCACGGGCTGGCGCCGCGGGAGCGGCCGCGGCCGGAGCCCCGGTGCCGCCTGAGCGGCCTCGAGCCGCTGACCATCGGGCCCGACAGCATTTTCGCGAACGTGGGCGAGCGCACCAACGTGACCGGCTCGCGCAAGTTCGCGCGACTGGTGCTGGCGGGCGACTACGAGGCCGGCCTCGAGATCGCGCGACAACAGGTGGAGAGCGGCGCGCAGATGATCGACGTCAACATGGACGAGGGGATGCTCGACTCCCACGCGGCCATGGTGAAGTTCCTCCAGCTCATGGCGTCGGAGCCCGACATCAGCCGGGTGCCGGTGGTCATCGACTCGTCCAAGTGGTCCGTCATCGAGGCCGGCCTGCGGTGCGTCCAGGGCAAGGGCATCGTGAACTCCATCAGCCTGAAGGAGGGCGAGGAGGAGTTCGTCCGCCAGGCCACCCTCGTGCGCCGGTACGGCGCGGCGGTGATCGTGATGTCGTTCGACGAGCGCGGGCAGGCCGACACGGTCGAGCGGAAGGTCGACATCTGCACCCGCTGCTACCGCATCCTCACCGAGCGGGTCGGCTTCCCGCCGGAGGACGTGATCTTCGACCCGAACATCTTCGCGATCGGCACGGGCATCGAGGAGCACGCCGACTACGCGGTGGCCTACATCGAGGCCACTCGGCGCATCAAGGCGGCCCTCCCGCACGTGCTGATCAGCGGCGGGGTCAGCAA
This sequence comes from uncultured Gemmatimonadales bacterium, assembly GCA_963697755.1. GTDB lineage: Bacteria > Gemmatimonadota > Gemmatimonadetes > Gemmatimonadales > GWC2-71-9 > CAVVWJ01. The sequence continues at coordinate 150,805 of CAVOPE010000008.1, forward strand.
CGTGTCGTTCTCCTTCCGGGGCAACGACCCGGTCCGGGAGGCGATCCACGCGGTGTTCCTCTACCATGCCATCGAGGCCGGCATGGACATGGGGATCGTGAACGCCGGGCAGCTCCCGATCTACTCCGACATTCCGGCCGACCTGCTCGAGCGGGTGGAGGACGTCGTCCTCAACCGGCGGCCCGACGCGACCGACCGGCTGCTGGCCGTCGCCGATCAGGTCAGGGGCCAGCTCACCGCGCAGGAGGCCGACCTCGGCTGGCGCCAGGCGCCGGTTCAGGAGCGGCTGACCCACGCGCTGGTCGAGGGGATCGCGGACTACATCGTGGAGGATACCGAAGAGGCCCGGCACCAGTTCGAGCGCCCGATCCAGGTCATCGAGGGGCCGCTCATGGCGGGCATGAACGTCGTCGGCGACCTGTTCGGCGCAGGCAAGATGTTCCTGCCGCAGGTGGTGAAGAGCGCCCGGGTGATGAAGAAAGCGGTCGCGCACCTGGTGCCGTACATCGAGGCCGAGCGCGACGCCTCGGCGGTGGCGCAGACCAACGGACGAGTGCTGCTCGCCACCGTGAAAGGCGACGTGCACGACATCGGCAAGAACATCGTGGGCGTCGTGCTGCAGTGCAACAACTACGAGGTCATCGATCTCGGCGTGATGGTCCCCTGCGCCAAGATCCTCGAGACGGCGCGGCGCGAAGGGGTGGACATCATCGGGCTGAGCGGGCTCATCACCCCGTCGCTCGAGGAGATGTCGTTCGTGGCCGGGGAGATGGAGCGCGAGGGCTTCACCATCCCGCTCTTGATCGGCGGCGCGACGACCTCGCGGATCCACACCGCGGTCAAGATCGAGCCGCACTACCACGGCCCCACCGTGCACGTGCTGGACGCGTCGCGCGCCGTGGGCGTCGCGGGCAACCTCCTGAGCGACACCCTCCGGGACGGCTTCGTGGCCGATGTGCGCGACCAGTATCGCGACATGCGGGAGCAGCGGAGCCGCACCCGCGCGGAGGTGAGGCGCCAGCCCCTGGCGGACGCGCGGCGGAACCGGCTGGCCATCGACTGGTCCGGCGTGACCCCACCGGTGCCCTGCTCCACCGGGCTCACGGTGCTCGACGACTACCCGCTCGACGAGCTGGTGGCGAGGATCGACTGGACGCCGTTCTTCCAGACCTGGGAGCTCTCGGGTCACTACCCGGCGATCCTCACCGACCCGACGGTCGGCGCGGCCGCCAGCGGGCTGTTCCGCGACGCCCAGACGCTGCTCGACCGGATCGTCCGCGAGCGGCTGCTCCGCGCCCGCGCCGTGTTCGGCGTGTTCCGGGCCAACGCCGCGGGCGACGACATCGAGCTCTACGCCGACGAGGAGCGCACCGAGCAGCTCGCGGTCATCCACACCCTGCGACAGCAGATGATCAAGCCGCCGGGGCGGCCGAACCTCGCGCTCGCCGACTTCGTGGCGCCGCGGGAGACGGGCCTCGCCGACTTCGTCGGCGCGTTCGCCGTCACGGCGGGCGAGGGCCTCGACACGCTGGTCGCCGAGTTCGAGGCCCAGCACGACGACTACAGCGCCATCCTCGCGAAGGCGCTGGCCGACCGGCTGGCGGAGGCGTTCGCCGAGCGGCTGCACGAGCGCGTCCGGCGGGAGTACTGGGCCTACGCCCCCGCCGAGTCGCTCGACAACGCCGCGCTCATCCGGGAGCAGTACCAGGGCATCCGGCCGGCGCCCGGGTATCCCGCCTGCCCGGACCACACCGAGAAGCGCACCGTGTTCGACCTGCTGCGCGCCGAGTCGAACGCCGGGATCACGCTGACGGAGAGCTTCGCGATGCTGCCGACCGCAGCGGTGAGCGGCTACTACTTCTGGCATCCGCAAGCGCAGTACTTCGGCGTGGGCAAGATCGAGCGGGACCAGGTGGAGGACTACGCGCGCCGCACGGGCATGGACGTCGCCACGGCCGAGCGCTGGCTGTCCCCGAACCTCAACTACGAGCGCTAGCGTGCGGACCCTGCGCGACCTGCTGGCCGACGGCCGCGTCCACGTGGTGGACGGGGCGATGGGCACCATGCTCTACGGTCGGGGCGTGTTTCTCAACGTCTGCTACGACGAGCTCAACCTGAAGCAGCCGGACCTGGTTCGCGACATTCACCGCGAGTACGTGCGGGCCGGCGCCGAGCTGCTCGAGACCAACACCTTCGGCGCCAACCCGCTCAAGCTCGCGGCCCATGGGCTGAGCGACGAGACCGAGCGGATCAACCTCGCGGCGGCCGGGCTCGCCCGCGAAGCGGCCGGCACCCGCGCCGCGGTCCTGGGGGCCGTCGGGCCGCTCGGCGTCCGGGTCGAGCCGTTCGGCGAGCTCTCGCTCGACGAGGCGCGGGCCATGTACGAGCGGCAGGTGTGCGGCCTCCTGGACGGCGCGGTGGACGGGTTCATCCTGGAGACCTTCAGCGACGTGAAGGAGCTGGAGTCCGCGGTCCGCGCGATCCGCGCGCACTCGGATCTGCCCGTCATCGCGCAGATGACGGTCGGCACCGACGGCAAGACCCACTACGGCACCGATCCCGTCGTGTTCGGACCCGAGCTGGCGGCCATGGGCGTCGACGTGATCGGCGTCAACTGCTCCGTCGGTCCGCACGGCGTGCTCGAGGCGGTCGAGAAGCTGGCCCGCGTGGTGAGCCTGCCGATCTCCGCGCAGCCCAACGCCGGCCTGCCGCGCGAAGTGGGCGACCGCAAGATCTACATGGCGTCGCCGGAGTACATGGCGAGCTACGCCCGGCGCATGGTGGAGGCGGGCGCCCGCTTCGTCGGCGGCTGCTGCGGCACGACGCCCGACCACATCCGGGCGATGGTCGGCTTCGTCCAGAGCGTCTCGCCGCGGCACGCGTTCGACCTGGGGACGCTGCCGGCGCCGTCGCCGGCGGTCGCCATCGAGTCGGTCCCGCTGGCCACACGCTCCCGGCTCGGGGCCAAGCTGGCGGACGGCCGGTTCGTCACCACGGTCGAGATCGTGCCGCCGAAGGGCGTCGACCCGGCGCCGATGTTCGAGCAGGTGCGGCAGCTCAAGGCGGCCGGGGTCGACGCGGTCAACGTTCCCGACGGCCCGCGCGCGCAGAGCCGGATGGGGGCGCTCCTCTCCGCGCTCATGATCGAGCGCGAAGTCGGCCTCGAGGCGGTCGTGCACTATGCCTGCCGCGACCGGAATCTCCTCGGCATGCTGTCCGATCTGCTCGGCGCGGCCGCGGCCGGCGTTCGGAACCTGCTCATCATCACCGGCGATCCGCCCAAGATGGGGCCGTATCCGGACGCCACCGCGGTGTTCGACATCGACAGCATCGGGCTGACCAACCTGGTCAGCCGGCTCAATCACGGGCTGGATCCCGGCGGCAACCCGCTCGGCCAGCCGACCAAGTTCGTCATCGGCGTCGGGGTGAACCCCGCCGCGCCGGACTTCGAGCGCGAGCTCAAGCGGTTCGCGTACAAGGTCGAGGCCGGCGCCGAGTACGCCATCACCCAGCCGGTGTTCGACCTCGACCAGCTCGATCGCTTCCTGAGCCGGATCGAGAGCTTCCGCATCCCGATCATCGCGGGCATCTGGCCCCTGGTGTCGCTGCGGAACGCGGAGTTCCTGGCCAACGAGGTGCCGGGCGTCAGCGTGCCGGACGCCGTCGTCGAGCGGATGCGGGCGGCGAGCGCCGGCGGCAAGGAGGAGGCGCTGGCCGAAGGTGTCCGGATCTCGCGCGAAATGCTCGTCGCCGTCGCAGATCGCGTGCAGGGCGCCCAGGTGTCCGCGCCGATGGGCCGCGTGCCGGTCGCGCTCGAGGTGCTCGAGGCGGCGCCGATTGTACCCGCCGGAAGTCCGGGATATACTCCCCCGACCTGAGGTACGTCGCCCGCCCATCTCCGGAGCTTCGTGTCCCTATGCAGGACCTCCGCAGTGCCGCGCCCGCCCTGACGGCTCTGTCCGAAGAAGAGAACATGTTCCGCGACGCGGTCCGGGATTTCGCGGAAACCGATGTGCGGCCCCACGTCTCGGCCATGGACGAGGCGGCGCAGTTCCGGCCCGATCTGATTCCCAAATTCTTCGAGCTCGGCCTCATGGGCATCGAGGTGCCGGAGGAGTACGGCGGCGCCGGCGGCGGGATCTTCATGTCGGTGCTGGCCATCGAGGAGCTGGCCCGGATCGACGCGTCGGCGGCCATCTACGTGGACGTGCAGAACACCCTGGTGAACAACGCGTTCCTGCGCTGGGGCAACGACGAGCAGCAGCGGCGCTACTTCCCGAGGATGACCCGCGATCTGCTCGGCGCGTTCGCCCTGTCGGAGCCCGGCAGCGGGAGCGATGCCTTCGCGCTCGCTACCAGGGCCGAGCGGACGCCGGAGGGATGGGAGCTCACCGGGCGGAAGTTCTGGATCACGAACGGCGCCGAGGCCGGCGTGTTCATCGTGTTCGCGAACGTCGATCCGTCCAAGGGCTACAAGGGTATCACGGCCTTCATCGTCGATCGCGAGGCCCAGGGGTTCGCCGTCGGCAAGAAGGAGAACAAGCTCGGCATCCGGGCGTCGAGCACCACCGAGCTCATCCTCGAGCAGTGCCAGGTCCCCGAGGCGAACGTGCTGGGTCCGATCGGTCAGGGCTACAAGATCGCGATCGAGACGCTGAACGAGGGCCGCATCGGGATCGGCGCCCAGATGATCGGCGTGGCGACCGGCGCGCTCGAGGCCGCGACCGCGTACGTGAAGGAGCGGCGACAGTTCGGCAAGGCGATCGCGGAGTTCCAGGGCGTCCAGTTCCAGCTCGCCCAGATGGCGACCGACCTCGAGGCGGCCCGGCTGATGGTCTACAACGCGGCGCGGCTCAAGGACGCGGGCCAGCCGTTCCAGCACCAGGCGGCGATGGCCAAGCTGTTCAGCTCGCAGGTCGCCGACCGGACCACGTCGAACTGCCTCGAGCTGTTCGGCGGATACGGCTACTCCAAGGAGTACCCGGTGGAGAAATTCTACCGGGACGCCAAGATCGGGACGATCTACGAGGGAACGAGCAACATGCAGCTGCAGACCATCGCCAAGACGATGCTCAGATAGACGCTGGGCGATCATGACGACGCCCCGCATCGCGACCGGCGATGCGGGGCGTCGTCATTTGAGGGGGACCTGTGTCAGCGGCCGGTGCTGGACGTGTCCTTTCGGGTCGAGTCCATGCCGCCCATGCCGTTGGCCGAGTCCATGGCCCCCATCCCCTTGGTCGAGTCCGGGCCCGGGACCGTGCGTCCCGAGCTGTCGCTGGGATTGGTGGTCTCCCGCTGTTGCCCCTGACCGGTCGTGTCCTTCTCCAACGCGCCAGACGTGTCCACAGGCTGGGATGCCGCCCCGGCGGGACCGCCGTGGTGTCTCGCTCCATGCCGCGGTACCCCGGCGGGTTCTGCACACCGGTGTCCCGGGCCGTGGTCGTGCTGGTATCGCGCGCCGCGCCGACGCTCTCATCGGGCTTCGCCATCGTGCTGGCACTGCAGCCGAGGCCGCCGACGAGCAGTGCGACCGTGGCCAGGGAAAGGGTCGAGGGAACTCGCATGAAAACCTCCGATCGCCTGCATCGAATAGCATCGTGGGGCGGGCCCAGGGTTGCTCCGCCGCCACGGAATCGTCGATTTCGTGCGCAGGGTAGGTCGGGGGACCGCGGACAACCGTGACTCGAGTCACTTCAGGTGGGCCCGGGATTTGCACTTACCAGACCGGTCCGCCGGATTTGCCGCCCGGCGCGCTTTCGACCCGGCAGCTCGCGTGTAACACGCTGATCAGTATCGCTTTAGAGCCTTGACATATGTCACTGGGCCGAGCGAACATTCGCCCGCTCGATGGCCAGAAATTCACTCTCGTTGGGAACCGCCGTGTCACTTACGCCGTGCCTCCGCCGTGTCGCGCCCCTGGCGCTCGCGGCCTACCTCCAGCTGTCCGGGGCGCCGCTCCAGGCGCAAGCCGAGTCGCCCGCGTTGAGCGAGCAGCTGGACTCCTGGTTCGACCGGGCCCGCCGGTCGGCTCCAGGGGAATGGGGCATTGCCGTCGCGGACCAGGCCGGGCACACCCTCTGGAGCATCAATCCGCAGCAGGCGATGATGCCTGCCTCCACGGTGAAGCTCTTCACCACCGGATTCGCGCGGAGCGTGCTCGGCGGAACGGCCCGGCGTCCCACCCGGGTGGTCGGGGTGGGCTCGCTCGATCCGGTGACCGGCGAGTGGGTGGGAAGCTGGGCGCTCGAGGTAAACGGCGATCCCAGCCTCGAACGGGCGGAAGGCTCCGGTCCCACGCTGTACGACCTCGCGCTGCAGCTGGCCAGTGGCGGCATCCGCCGACTGACCGGTCCGCTCCAGCTCCAAAGCTCGAACGGCCCCGCCAATGCGCTCTACCCCGCCGTGTGGTCCAATCGACACCAAGGCCGAATCTTCGCGCCGCTCGTCGGGCCGCTCACCCTCCACGAGAACATCGTCTGGATCACCGTGCGGCCCGGCGCCCGGGTCGGGCAGCGGGTGCGCTTGATCGAGACAGCACCAGAAGGGATCAACTCGCTGGTCAGCGTCACCGCCACCACGCGGTCCGGCCGGCGATCCCGGCTCGTGCTGCGGGCTCGGGCGGATGGCGGTTGGGTGGTCACCGGTACCATCGGCGTGCGGGCTGCACCCCGAAGGCTCACTGCGGTGGCCCGCGACCCGCGCGCGGTGCTGAGCGCTGTGTGGGGCGGCGCGCTCAAGCGAGCCGGCATCGCCTGGAATCCATCGCCGTACATCGGCGTGCCGTCCCAGGGTGGGCCGCAGACCCTGGCCGAGGTGTCGTCGCCGTCCCTCGACTCGCTGGCGAGCGAGATCAACCGCCGCAGCCTCAACCTGGGCGCCGAGCTGCTGCTGCAGTGGGCCGGCGGCCGTGAGCACGCGCCGGCCCTGTTGACCGACCATGTCCGCCAGGTGGTGGGCTCCGCCGACGGCGTGTACCTGGTCGATGGCAGCGGGCTTTCATACGACGATCGGGTGACGCCGCAGGCGTTCGTCACCTACCTCGCCAAGTTCCCGACCACCCCGGCCGGCCGGAACTTCCCCATGCTCCTGCCGGCCAACGGCACGGGTACCCTGCACCGGCTGAACAGCGGATTTCCCGGCGTCGGCGTGGTACGGGCCAAGACCGGCACGCTCGGGCGGGTCTCGACGGTGGTGGGCTATCTGGGGCGGCCGGAGGGCACGCTCCTGGTCGCCTTGATGTACAACGGCGGCCGCCCGTGGGCCGCGCGGCAGGCGCAGTGGAGGCTCTTCCGGGAGCTCGGCGCCAACGGCGTCGTGATCCCCACGGACACGCTGCCGGAGCCGCCGGTGCAGCTGGGCGGCGAAGAGTCTGCCCCGCCGCCGAGCTGGTGGCGCGCGGGCGAGGCGGAACAGGACACGGCGGTGGTCCAGCCGCGCGACTCTACCGCGCCCTGATCCCGGGCGAATCCGGAAACGACGAGGGGGCATGACGCTCGGTCATGCCCCCTCGACTGTTTCCGCCCTGTCCCGGTGCCGCTACGCCCGCCGCGCGCTCGAGGCGAGCAGGACGACGCCGCCGACGATCGCGAGCGCCCCGAGGATGGGTGGAACCGGCAGCGATTCCTTCTTGTCGGCGCTGGCCTCGATGGGGCCGAGATCGACCACCTTCTCCTTGTGGGTGAAGGAGAACCCGCCGAAGGCCAAGCCGGCGATGCCGACGATGATGAGCAACACGCCGACGATCACCGCCGGCTTCATACGACTCTCCGCCCTTGGATGAGCTGGATCAGCGCGACCACCACGGCCACGACGAGCAGCACGTGGATGAAGCCGCCCATGGTGTAGGACGACACCACCCCCAGCAGCCAGAGCACCAGCAGGATCACGAAGATGGTCCACAGCATGACGTCCTCCCTCGAATGAGAAGCCCGATCGCGCGAGACACCGTTCAGCACGACCCAGGAGTCGCCCGCCACCGCCCGCGCCGCCATTGTGTCCGGAATGCCCGTCGGCAGAAGCGAGCCGACGCGCACGAGAGTAGCATCGCGCCGACCAAAGCGCCGTGACCATGCTCACGCGACGGGAGCACGGCGCGACACGAGCAGCGCCTCCGTGGATTCGCCGCATGCGATCCCTCGCAGCCCAAGGCGTTGCCCCCCGAGAGGTTCGGAGGGCCGGCCCGGCGGCTGACGAGGGCGACAACGAGTACCGCCCGCCGCCTGGCGGGCCGTACCGTTAGCCGGAAATGGCGAGCCGCGCGTGCCCTCAGGGGATCGCCCTGCCGTCCTGCGCGACCTTGCGCCCGCCAGTGAGCTTATCGGTGACGTTGATCGCCTCGAGGTCCCATACGTTGTTGCTGCCCGCGAAGTCGGTCACCTCGGGATCACGCTCGATTTCTGGACCTTTCGGCTGAAGGGCTCGTCGGGAACGACACGGATGCTACGCCTGTCCCTATGCCTCCGCAGGAGAGTCCCCCCACCACTTCAGGAGGTTGCAGCACCACGAGCGCGACGTGCGGACGGTTGTCAGCAGATCGGGCCAGGGGTATGTGCGGTGCCTCGAAAGCCCCCGGGCCCGATTCGCCGAGGCACCCTGGCAGACCTCTGCATCCGCTCGAATCGTGGTCTCTGCCCTCCGATAGGTGCCATTCCGCTTCAACTCTGTTCGGGAGACACGCGTAATGAAGAGAACTGCTGTGCAGCTCCTGGTCGTCGGCGCCGTCGCGCTGGCGGCCTGCCAGGAAAACGCGGCCCCCACGGCCGATCACACGCCCGTGACCCAGGGACCCGCGACGTCGTTCGCCGCCGCCAAGGCCGCGCCCGTGACCGGCTCACCGACCGAGCGGGCCGCCGCGTTCGCCGCTCGCATCAATGCCCGGCTCGAGGCGGCGGGAAGCACCAAGCGTCTCGACGAGGCCTACTTCTTCACCGTCGGTCACGGCACGGACCCGTTCCGCCGCCTTCGCACGGGGCCGCGCTGGAACGTGCCGACCGACGTGACCTACATGGTCGAGCCGGACTTTGCGGCGAACTTCGATCCGGCCGCGAGCCCCGCCCAGCTCGGCGCGACGGTGGTCACGTCGTGGGAGAAGTACAACCACGTGGACAACATCGTGCTCCACCTGCGGCAGTTGCCCTTCAACGGCCTCAACAACGACTTCCTCGACGGCATCATCACCGACGCGAACGGCAACTGCGTCGACATCGTCGACCTCACGTCCCCGTCGGTCATCGACTACGATCCCGCCACCGGCAATATCGACTTCAATCCCGCGGCCAACAACGTGTTCGGCGGCTTCGTCGGCGCCCAGTATTTCCAGGACTGCCTGGGCGATGCCGACATCCTCGGCGTCACCTGGACGTTCTCGGACGTGGATGGCGCCCTGGGTCAGGGCCGCGACGGCTATCGCGACCGGATCTACACCGAAATGTTCTATAACGCCGACTTCGCCTGGACCCTGTCGAAGGCCGTCTTCCTCAGCCCCACCGCGCCAACCGACTTCGAGTCGGTCATCACCCATGAGGCCGGGCACGCGGTCGGTCTCGGTCACTTCGGCGGCCCGAACACCAACCAGCCGTTCAAGCTGCACCCCAACGGCCGGGTGTTCTCGCCCGAGGCGGTCATGAACCCGTTCTACGTGGGCGGCGAGAAGCGGTCGCTGCTCAAGACCGACGTCGCCGCGCTCCGGGCGCTGTACGCCAAGAAGACCCTGCCCTGAAGCGCCAGTCCAACTAGATTCGCGGGCCCCTGTCTCGAGGAGACAGGGGCCCGCGTTTCACAACGGGCCGCGCTGGACGGCCCTCCGGCGCCCCGATAGCTTTCCGGGGCACGCCCCTTCCCAACTTCCGACGGATTCCCATGGCGACCCAGACCCGTCCGACCGCTCCCCGCGAGACGCCCGTCTTCACCCCGTTCGTCGCACCCGACCGTGCACCCGCCGAGCTCACCGTCCGCGCGCTGATCCTGGGCGCGCTGCTCGGGCTGGTCTTCGCGGCGTCGAGCGTGTATCTCGCGCTCAAGATCGGGCTTACGGTGTCGGCGTCGATTCCGATCGCGGTGCTCTCGGTCGCCTTCTTCCGCACCCTGGGCCGCTCGACGATCCTCGAGAACAACATCGTCCAGACCACCGGATCAGCCGGCGAGTCCATCGCGGCGGGCATCGTGTTTACGCTGCCGGCCATCCTGCTCATGGGCTACGACTTGAGCGTCGGCAAGGTGGCGATCGTGGCGGTGGTCGGCGGGGTGATGGGCATCCTGCTGATGATCCCGCTCCGCCGCGCGCTGATCGTGAAGGAGCACGGCCGGCTCACCTACCCGGAGGGCACCGCCTGCGCCGAGGTGCTGGTCGCGGGCGAGAAGGGCGGCCTGCAGGCGCGCCGGCTGTTCCAGGCCTTCGGTATCGCCTTCGCCTACAAGTTCCTGATGTCCGGGCTGAAGACATGGAAGGAGTATCCCGGCTGGGTCTCGACCGGGTACAAGGGCGCCTCGATCTCCGCCGAAGTGTCGCCCGAGCTGCTGGGCGTGGGCTACATCATCGGGCCGCGCATCGCCGGCTACCTCTTCGCCGGCGGCTCGCTGGCCTATCTCGTGCTGATCCCGGCGATCAAGCTCTTCGGCAGCGGGCTGACCAAGCCGATCTTCGCCGAGACCAAGCTCATCGCCGACATGAGTCCCGGCGAGGTCCGCGCCAACTTCGTGTTCTACATCGGCGCGGGCGCCGTGGCGTCGGCCGGCATCATCGCGCTCATCCGGGCCCTGCCGACGATCATCTCGGCCTTCCGCTCGGGCTTCCAGGACCTCCGGGGAAGCATCGGCGAGACGGCCGCGCGGGTGCGCACCGACATCGACCTGCCGGTCTGGGTGACGCTCGTGGGGGCGGTAGCCCTGGCCCTTCTCCTCACCGCGCTGCCGCAGCTCGCCGTCAACCTGCTCGGCGCCATCCTCATCGTGGTCTTCGGGTTCTTCTTCGTCGTCGTCTCCTCGCGCATCACCGGCGAGATCGGCGTCAGCGCCAATCCCGTCTCGGGCATGACGATCGCCGCGCTCATCGGCACGACCGCGATCTTCCTGCTCATCGGCTGGACCGGCGTGGACCACCGCGTCGGGGCGATCTCGATCGCGGGCGTCATCGCGGTCGCCGCGAGCAATGCCGGCGCCACCAGCCAGGACCTCAAGACCGGATTCCTCGTCGGCGCCACGCCGCGGCGGCAACAGATCGCCATCATCGTCGGGGCGGTTACGTCCGCGCTCGCGGTGGGCTGGACGCTCACGCTGCTCAACAACACCTACACGACCATCGTCCCCGAGCGGCACCCCGGTGTCACGCTCGAGGCGTCACCCGCCGGTGCCGCGACCCGGTCGGTGACGACGCTGGGCGAGCGGATGCAGCACGACGGACGCGAGTGGGAGGTGGTCCGCGTCAACCTGCCGACGGAAGGCATCCAGCCGGGCAAGTACCTGGTCGACCCCGCGTCGCACGAGGTGGCATACCTGGTCGACCCCGGGATCGGCGGCCGGATTCGTGAGATCGACGGGCGGCCGATCACCAAGCTCGACTCGCCCAAGGCGACGATCATGGCCCTGGTGACCGACGGCATTTTGACGCAGAGGCTCCCGTGGGGCCTGGTGCTGATCGGCGTGTTCCTGACCTTCGCCATCGAACTCATGGGGCTCCAGTCGCTGCCGATCGCGGTGGGCGTGTACCTCCCGATCTCGACTTCGGCGGCCATGTTCGCCGGCGGCGTGGTGCGCTGGCTGGTCGAGCGCCGGGCGCGCGGCACCGAACAGTCGATCGCCCAGGTCGAGTCGGGGCCCGGCGTGCTGTTCTCGTCCGGCTTGATTGCCGGCGGCGCACTCGCCGGCGTCGCCATCGCCGGCGTGGCCGCCGCCCTGGTCCGCAAGGCCGACACGGCCCAGGTGCCCGCGGCGGACTACCTGGCGCACGTCGCCGGCCTGCAGGGCGCTCTCGGCGCGATCGCCCAGAACGATCTCGTCGCTCTCGCGGCGTTCGCCTGCCTGGCAGCGGCGCTCTATCGCGTCGCGTCTCGCTGACCGATGGCGGGGACGACGCCCGTCTCCCCCACGATCCGCGCCCGCATCATTCACGGCGCGCTCGTGCTGGGCGTGGTGATGTTCTGGGTGCTGGCCTGGGCCATCCGCGACCGGTCGTTGCCGGCCGAGGCGCTGCCCGACCGGCGGGTGCTGTATGTCGGACTCGCGCTGCTCAGCGCCACGCTGTTCGGCGCCGCGGCGTTCAGCGTTGGGCGTCTACCCGCCCCCGGCCGCGGCGCCACGGAGGATGAGTGGTGGCAGGCGAACCTGGGCCGCACGGTCCTGGTCTGGGCGCTGGTCGAAGCGCCGACGCTGCTGGGACTGGTCGCGTACATGCTCACCCGTGACTTCCGCACGCTGCTCGCGCCGTTCATCGGACTGCTGCTCTTCGCCAACTACCGTCCCCGCCGCCTGACCGAGCGCTGATGCGGGTGGTGACCCTGCTCCCCGGTGCGACCGAGATCGTCGCGGCACTCGGCGGCGGCGGGCGGCTGGTGGCGATCTCCCACGAGTGCGACTACCCCCCGTCGGTCCAGCGCCTGCCGCGGGTGACCTCCACGCCGCTCGACCCGTCGCTGCCCGGCGGCGCCATCGACGCCGAAGTCCGCCGGCTGCGCGAAGCGGGACGTGCCGTCATCACCGTGGAGGCGGCGTCGCTCCGCGCGCTCGCGCCCGACCTGATCATCACGCAGGACCTCTGCGAGGTGTGCGCCGTCGCCGATGGCGAAGTCCACCGACTGGCCTCGGCGCTCAGTCCCGCGCCGCGCGTGCTCGCGCTGACCGGGCGCACGGTGGCCGGTGTCCTGGCCGACATCCGGGCGGTGGCCGCGGCGCTCGATCTCACGGAGGAGGGCGACGAGCTCACCGCCGGTCTTCATGACCGTCTGGCCCGGCTCCGCCGCTGCGCACCCAAGCCCGCCCCGCGGGTGGTCTGCGTCGAGTGGCTGGAGCCGCTGTACCTGGCCGGCCATTGGGTGCCGGAGCTGGTCGCCGCCGCCGGCGGAATCGATGTCGGCGCCGAGCCGGGATCGCACTCGGCCGTCAGCACGTGGGACGCGGCGGCCGCGCGGCGGCCCGACCTGATCGTCGTCATGCTCTGCGGGTTCGGGCTCGAGCGCGCTCGCGCGGAGCTCGATCGGCTGCGGGACGACGGCGCCCAGCGTCTGTTCGAGGCGGTGCCGGTCTGGATCCTCGACGGCAACGCCTACACCTCGCGGCCGGGCCCACGCATCGTGGACGGCGCCGCGCGCCTGCAGGCGGCCATGGCAGGTGCCGAGATGCCCGGCCTCGCGCGATGGCCGACGCGCGCGTGATTCGCGTGGAGTCGGCGCACACCGAGCCACTGCTCTCCGAGGCGCGCCGCCTCTTCGCCGAATACGCGGAGGGCCTGGGCATCGACCTCGCCTTCCAGGGGTTCGAGGCCGAGCTGGCCGGTCTCCCCGGTGCCTATGCGCCGCCCGGCGGCCGGCTGCTGATCGCGCGGGTACAGGGGATGGTGGCCGGATGCGTCGGGGTCCGGCCGCTCGAGCCCGGCATCTGCGAGATGAAGCGCCTGTACGTCCGGTCCGAGGCGCGCGGGTTCGGCGTGGGCCGCCGGCTGGCCGAAGCCGCGATCGGCGAGGCGCGAGCGGCGGGGTACCGCTCGATGCGGCTGGACACGCTCGAGACGATGGGGGCGGCGCAAGCGCTCTATCGGGCGCTGGGCTTCGGTCCCATCCCGCCGTACCGGCACAATCCGGTCCCCGGCACCGCCTTCCTGTCGCTGGATCTTCAACCGGCCGAGGGGTAGACAACGGGGCCCGCGCCCGCGAGTATTGTCGGCGGTCCACGACGGCCTCACCCATCCAGACCATGACACCCGAATCGCTCTCCTTTCTCAAGTCCCTGCTCGACACCCCGGGTCCGTCCGCGTTCGAGGCCGCCCCCGCGCGCGTCTGGCGCTCCGAGGCCGCGCGGTTCGCGGACTCGGTGCGCGCGGACGTCGCGGGCAACTCGTTCGCCACCCTCAACGCCGACGGTCGTCCTCGGGTCATGTTCGCTGGCCACATCGACGAGATCGGCGTCATGGTGAGCCATGTCGACGACGACGGGTTCATCAGCTTCGATACCATCGGCGGGTGGGATCATCAGGTGTTCGTGGGGCAGCGCGTCCGCCTGCTCGGTCGCGACGGTCCGGTCGGCGGGGTGGTGGGCAAGAAGGCCATCCACCTCATGGACAAGGACGACCGCGAGAAGGCCTCGAAGGTCGAGGATCTGTGGATCGACATCGGCGCCACGAGCAAGGCGGAGGCGGAGCGCCGGGTCCGGATCGGCGACCCGGGGGTCTTGGCGGCCGGCGTGCTCGAGTTTCCCAACGGCCGGCTGGTGAGCCGGTGCATCGACAATCGCATCGGGGCGTTCGTGGTGCTCGAGGCGCTCCGGCTGCTCGCGGCCGACACGGCCCGGGCCGGCGCCTCGACGACCGCCGTGGCCACGACCCGCGAGGAGATCGCCGCCACCGGCGGCGGGGCCCGATCGTCGGCGGCGATGCTCGAGCCGGACGTTGCGATCGTGATCGACGTGACCCACGCGACCGACTACCCCGGCATCGAGAAGCGTCGTCACGGTGACTACCGCCTGGGGGGCGGGCCGGTGCTCTCGCGCGGTGCGTCCGTGAGCGAGATCGTGTTCGAGCAGCTGGCCGCGGCCGCCGAGGCCGAGTCGATTCCGTACACGATCGAGGCCGCGTCGCGTGACACCCACACCGATGCGGAGGCGATCTTCAACGCGCACCGCGGTGTCGCGACCGCGCTCGTCAGCGTTCCCAATCGCTACATGCATAGCCCCAACGAGATGATCGCGCTGGAGGACCTCGACCGCACGGCCCAGCTCCTCGCCGCCTTCGTCCGTCGCCTGGCCCCCGACACCGACTTCGTGCCGCGCTGAGCGGCAGGGTATTTTCCCTCCTATGCTCGCCCGCATCCACGCTGCCGGCTTGGCCGCGGCCCTGACGGTCGCCGCGGCCTTGCCCTTGAGCGCCCAGCAGATGGGAACCGCTCCGCATCCCGTCGTCCGCCCGGCGGTACCGCCGATCATGCCGCTGGACGACATCCGGTTCCTGAGCGCTGGCAAGCTGGCCGGGCGGCTCACGGGGAGTCCCGGCGCCGACACGGCGGCGGCCTATCTGGCCCGGCGGTTCCGGGCCGTCGGACTCCAGCCCGCGGCCGGTGGCTGGTTCCAGTCCTTCACCGTCGCGCGGGACGCGCCGGTGGCGCAGCATGCCCACGTGGCGGGACTCACCGGGAACAACGTGATCGGGCTCCTGCCCGGCCGCGATCCGGTGCTGCGGAACGAGGCGATCATCGTCGGCGCGCACTACGACCACCTCGGGCTCGGCGGCTTCGGCAGTCTCGACCCGGACAGCACGGGAAAGGTGCACAACGGGGCCGACGACAATGCCTCGGGCGCGGCCATGCTGATCGAGATCGGCAAGCGGCTGGCCGCGGCCCCGCCCGCGCGCACCGTGGTGTTCATCGCGTTCAGCGGCGAGGAGCTGGGCCTCCTTGGCTCATCCTACTACGTGAAAAAGCCGATCTACCCGCTCGCCACCACGCTCGCCATGATCAACCTCGACATGGTCGGGCGCCTGCGGCAGAAGCGCCTGATCGTGTACGGCTCGCGCACGGCCAAGGAATTCCCCGCGCTGCTCGACTCGCTCAACTGGCACGCTGGGCTGGACCTCAAGGCGCAGGGCGACGGCTACGGCCCGAGCGACCAGTCGTCCTTCTACGCGGCCGGGATGCCGGTGCTGCACTTCTTCACCGATCTGCACGAGGACTATCACCGTACCACCGACGACTGGCAGAAGATCAACGTCGACGGGTTCGGCCAGGTGGCGACTTTCGTCACCGGCGTCGTGACGCGCGCTGGCGAATCGGCCGGGACCGCTCTCGCCGGTCATCGCCACGCCGCAGGTTCCGACCCTGAGCGCGACCGCCACGCCGGGGTACGGCGCCTATCTCGGCACGGTCCCCGACATGACCGACAGCCCTGGCGGCGTGCGCCTGCTCGGTGTGCGCGCGGGGAGCCCGGCCGAGCAGGCCGGCCTCCGCGGCGACGACATCATCACTCGGATCGGCGACATGAACGTGCCCGACCTGCAGGCCATGACCGACGCGCTCCGCAGCCATCAGCCGGGCGACACCGTGGATATCGTCGTCCGCCGCGGCGACGCGACCACCACGCTGCGCGCCACCCTCGGTCATCGGGGCGGCTGAGCGATGACGGTGCTCGACCCCGATCGGGTCATCGCCGCGCTTCGCGGCGCGTTCGCCCGGGATGTTGGCCGGATCGAGCTGCTGCAGGCTCGCCGCGGAGCGGATCCAGGCGGCCGGGGCCCCGTACACCTCGGTCTACCTCTACATGCTTCACGGTGACCAGCTCGTGCTCGAGGCGTTCGCAGGACGCGAGACGGAGCACACCCGCATCGCCGTGGGCATGGCGTGTGCGGCACCGCGGTGGCCACCGGGCTGGACCAGAACGTGCCCGACGTCCGGGCCATCGACAATTACATCGCCTGCAACGCCTGGACCCGCTCGGAGCTGGTCGTCCTGATCCGGCGCGGGAGCACGATCCTCGGCCAGATCGACATCGACAGCGACGTGCCGGACCCGTTCACGCCAGACGAGGAAGCCGCCGTCCGGAAGGTGGCGGACGCCGTGGCGGTGCTGCTCTAGCCATGCGCGCGTGGTCGTCCGCCCGGTTCACGATCGACCTGCCCGACGGCCACCGGTTCCCCATCGCCAAATACGCCCGGATCCGGGACGAGGTCGTGACCCGCGGCCTCCTGCCGGCCACCGGCATCGAGGAGCCGGACCGGGCCGACCGCTGGGCGCTCGAGCTGGTGCACGCCGCCGCCTACGTCCAGGCCGTGATCGACGGCACCCTCACGCCGGCGGAGGTTCGCCGGCTGGGGCTTCCCTGGAGCCCGCAGCTGCGGGAACGGTCGCTCCGCACGGTGCAGGGTACGGTCGAGGCCGCGCAGGACGCGCTCGATGGCGGCCTCGGCATCAACCTGGCCGGCGGCACCCATCACGCCTTCCCCGATCATGCCGAGGGATTCTGCGTCTTCAACGACGTCGCCGTCGCCATCCGCGTGCTCCAGCGGGCGGGCAGGATCACCCGCGCCGCGGTCGTCGATCTCGACGTGCACCAAGGGAACGGCACCGCCCGGATCTTCGCCGACGACGTGGACGTCTTCACCTTCTCGCTGCACGGCGCGCGGAACTTTCCGTTCCGGAAGGAGCGGAGCCGACTCGACGTCGAGCTCGAGGACGGCTGCGAGGACGCCGCGTACCTCGCGGCTCTCGACGCGCACCTCGAGCCGGTGCTCGACGCCGCGCGGCCGGAGCTCGTGTGTCTACCTCGGAGGCGCCGATCCGTTCGTGCACGACCGGTTCGGTCGGCTGGGCATGACCATCGCCGGCCTGCGCGAGCGGGATCGGCGGGCATTCGGCGCGTTCCGCCGGCGAGGGTTCCCGGTCGTGGTCGACGATGGCCGGAGGTTACGCGCGCGATCTCGACGACGTGGTGACGATCCAGGCAAATACCGTCGAGGCGGCGCTCTCGGCCTATGCCTGAGACGCGGGTGGGCCGCGAAGCCATGGTGGCGGTCCGCGGCGTCGACCTATTCACGCGCCGCGTCGGCGAGGGATCCCCGGCGATCGTGCTCCACGGCGGCCCCGGGGCGCATCACGATTACCTCCTGCCGGGCTTCGACGCGCTGGCCGACGGGCGCGAGCTCATCTACTACGATCAGCGCGGCGGCGGGCGCTCGCCCGTTCGCACGCGACGTGCCGGTCGGCTGGACCGAGCAGGTCGCCGACCTCGAGGCGTTGCGTGTCCACTGGTCGCTCCAACGACTGACCCTGGTGGGCTACTCCTGGGGCGGGTTGCTGGCGCTGCTCTACGCGCTCGACCACCCGGAGCGGGTCGAGCGGCTGGCGCTGGTGTCCCCGGCGCCGACCTGGCGCGCGGCCCGGGACCAGTTCGAGCACGTCTTCTCCCGGCGCAACCTCGATCCCGAGTTCCAGGAGGCGCGGCGCGTGCTTCGGGAGAGCGGGCTCCGCGAGCGGGATCCGGCGGCCTTCCAGCAGCGAGTCTTCGAGCTGTCGGTCGCTCCGTATTTCTTCGACCCCGCCCGCGCCAGGGAGCTCACGCCGTTCCGGGTGACCGGCCGGACCCAGCAGGAGGTCTGGAAGAGCCTCGGCGACTACGACCTCAGGCCGCGGCTGCCGGCGCTACGGGACCTGCCCTCGCTCATCATCCACGGCGAGGACGACCCGATCCCCATCGGGGCCGCCCGGGTCGCCGCGGAGCTCGTCCGAGGCCGAGTTCCACGTGCTGCCGCGCTGCGGGCACGTGCCCTACGTCGAAGCGTTCGAAGACTTTAGTAGGCTGGTCGGAGGCTTCCTGCCGTAGCGGTCAAGCGCTGCGCCGACCCGCCGGCCAGCCAGTCGGCCTGATTTCGCTATCTTCCTGCATGGCCCGTCCCACCCCGTTCGACCTCGTGTTCACCCAGATCGCCGAAACCGTCTTTCCCACGATCCGGAGCGCGCTCGAGCGGCGACGGTCACGATCCCGCCGACCGGGATGCGTTCCTCCTCCTCCCCGAGGTCGTCACGGTGCTGCATGACCTGCGGCCCGAGGAGGGCCTCGGCGAGGGGATGGACCAGCTCGTCGCGCTGGTGCACCACGCCTACCTGCTGTGGGATGCCGGAGGGCTGATCCTGTCGCTCTCCTCCGACCGACTCGCCGGAATGCTCGAGGGCCCCGCCGCTCCCTCACCGGATCCGCACGAGCCGCCCAAGGCGTACTACGCCCAGTTCCTCGACCACCAGGTGTGGGCTCGGGTGATCGACGACGGGGCGGCGGAGCCGATGGATGGCTGCTTCGTGCACGCCGCGCGGGACGATCTCCGGGTGCTCGGCATCTTCGGACTGCGCCCGGATCGGGACGGCTTCAGCGCGGTGGAGACCGCCGGGCCGCGGCCGGATGGGCTGGCGCGGGCGGACGGCACACCGCTCTTCTCGCCGGTGCTCACCGGCGGACAGGCCGCGGGTCTCTATTCCATCGTCGGCGCCGAGGAGCTGCTCGAGCTCGGCTGGCGCACCCGGTCCATCGCGAACGAGCTCTCGGCCACGGCCCGATGACCGACGCGGTCCGCAGCTTCATGGACAAGAAGGCGGTCGCTCAGGTGCTCGAGCAGATCGCGGCGTTCCTCGAGCTCAAGGGCGAGAACCCGTTCCGGATCCGCGCCTTTCGCACGGCGGCGAAGGCGGTGGGCAGCTTTCCGGCGGACCTGCGCGACGCTCTCGATGACGGCAGCCTCGCCTCGACGAAGGGTGTCGGTCCGGCCACGCTGCAGATCGTCAGCGAGATCGTGACCACGGGACGCGCGAGCCTGCTCGAGGATCTGCGGGAGCAGATCCCGCCGGGACTGGTCGAGATGCTCGCCGTCTCCGGGCTCGGCGTCGCCAAGATCCGCCAGATCCACGAGGTGCTCGGCATCGACTCGCTGCCGGAGCTCGAGGCGGCGGCACTGGATGGGCGGCTGGCCCGGCTCCCCAGGTTCGGCCCCAAGACCTCGGAGAACATCCTGAAGGGCATCGCGTATCCTCCGGCAGGCCAGCGCCTACCGCCTGCTGCACCATGCGGCGGACGAGGCGGAAGGGCTGCGGGCGGCTCTCGAGCGGCTCCCCGGCGTGCTCCACGCGTTCGTCGCCGGGGACGTACGGCGCCGCGTGGAAGTGGTTCGCGACCTGGTGCTGGTGATCGTGGCCGAGGTGGCGCCCAGCGAGCTGTTCCAGCGGCTGAGCCAGCTCCCCGGCGTGCACGAGTTCGCGGGGCAGGACGACCGTCGCCTCACGCTGCGCTTCGCGGGCGGCGCGAGCGCACAGATCGTGGTGACCACGCCGGTCAATACCGGCGCCGTGCTGGCGCAGGCCACCGGCAGCGAGGCCCATCTCCGCGAGCTCGCCGCGCACGCGGCGACGCGCGACCTCGCGCTGACCGGCGCGGCGCTCTGGCGCGGCAGTGACGTTCGTCCCCACGCCCGACGAAGCGCACCTTCTACCGGACATTGGGCCTGGACCTCATCCCGCCCGAGCTCCGCGAGGGCCAGGGCGAGATCGACGCCGCGTCGTCGCACACCCTGCCCGCGGCTGCTGGAGCGGTCCGACCTGCGCGGCTTCCTCCACTGCCACACGCGCTACTCGGACGGATCGAACACGGTGGAGCAGCTGGCCCTGGCCGCCCGCGACGCGGGGTACGACTGGATCGGCATCACCGACCACAGCCAGGCCGCGGCGTACGCCGGCGGGCTACGGCCCGACGACCTCGCGCGCCAGGCCGACGAGATCGACGAGGTGAACGGGCGGCTGGAAGGCATCCGGGTCCTCAAGGGCGTCGAGGCCGACATCCTCCAGGACGGCCGGATCGACTTCGACGAGGCCGTGCTCGCGCGGCTGGACTTCGTCATCGCGTCGATCCACAGCCGGTTCAACATGGGCGAGCGCGAGATGACCACCCGCATGCTCGCCGCGATGGACAACCCGTACCTCACGATCATCGGCCATCCGACCGGCCGCCTCCTGCTCTCGCGCGACCCCTACGGGCTCGACCTCGACGCGGTGATCGAGAAGGCCGCGGCGACCGGCGTCGCGCTCGAGATCAATGCCGACCCTCACCGCCTGGATCTCGACTGGCGGGTCGCCCGTCGCGCGCGGGCGCAGGGAGCCGCGATCTCCATCGGGGCGGACGCGCACAACGCCGCCGGGATCGCGAACGTGGATTACGGCGTGGGGATCGCGCGGAAGGCATGGCTCGGCTCGCCGGACGTGCTGAACGCGCTACCGGTGGACGGCTTCCTGGCGCACGCGGCCCGCCGGGCAGCCCGGTGACGGCGGCGCGACGCAGCGCCGCCATGCGGGCGCGGGGCAGCGTCCGCGCACGCCGGACACGGGACGCGGCCACTCGTGCCCCCGAGATCCTCACGAGACTCCGCGCCGCGTACCCCGACGCGCGCTGCGCCCTCGAGTATCGGAACGCCTTCGAGCTGCTCTGCGCGACCATCCTCTCCGCGCAGTGCACCGACGCGCGCGTCAACATCGTGACGCCGGTCCTGTTCGACCGGTATCCCACGCCCGAGACGCTCGCGCGCGCGCGCCAATCGGACGTCGAGGAGATCATCAAGTCCACCGGCTTCTTCCGGAACAAGGCACGGAGTCTGATCGGGATGGCGCAGGCGGTCGTGGCCGAGCACGCGCGGCGAGGTCCCGCACACGATGGCGGAGCTCCGCATGCTGCCGGGCGTCGGCCGGAAGACCGCGAACGTCGTCCTCGGCAACGCCTACGGCATCAACGAAGGGATCACGGTCGACACGCACGTCACCCGCCTCAGCCGGTTGCTGGGCCTGACGCGGCACGACGATCCGGTCAAGATCGAGCAGGACCTGATGACGCTCTTTCCCCAGGACCATTGGGCGCCTGCTCTCCCACCTCCTGATCTTCCACGGCCGCAGCGTCTGCATCGCCCGGCGTCCGCGCTGTGGCGCGTGCGTCCTGTGCCGACATCTGCCCCTCGTGCAGGTGCTAGGCCGGACTTGACGTTGACCGCTCCTGCCATGGTGGGCAAGGATTCTTGCTCATCATCGGGAGCCCAGGTCACGTCGATCGCGACGGCGCTCCGGCCCACATCCTGGGTTTCAGACCCGCGACCGGGTCCGGCGACGGGGGACTGGAGCATTGTTCGGTAAACTGTTGCACGTACTTCCACTTAGCGACAGGAGCCGGCAGGTGACCCAGTTGACACGCGCCTGCTCTCCGGCACCGGGCTGGCGGGCGCCGTGGCGGCCACCGCCGGCCGCGGTGGGGACGAGAGCGCCTGGATCATCGGCGCGTCCGTGGCGGAACCCCGGGCTCGACGCATTCTGGTCGTGGCACCTCAGCCGTTCTACGAGGACCGGGGGACTCCGATCGCGGTGCGGCAGGTCCTCCAAGCCCTGGGAGAGCTCGGGCGACCCGTCGACCTCCTGACCTACCCGATCGGCACCGAGGTGGCCATTCCCGGTCTGCGCGATCTTCCGGTCGGGCAACCCGTTCGGATACCGAGCAGCGTGCCCGATCGGCCTTTCGCTGCGGAAAGTCGTCCTCGACGTACCGCTGACGTGCGGCGCTGCATCGCCGTCTGACGCGGGAGCGCTACACGTGCATTCATGCCGTCGAGGAGGCCGCGTTTCCCGCTGCCCTCCTCGCCGCGGCATCTACCGCATCCCGCTGCTGTACGACATGCAGTCGAGCCTCGCCGAGCAGCTGGCTCGCCTCAGCCCCCTGGCGCTCGCGCCGGCGCGCGCCGCGTTGAACGCCGCGGAGCGGTGGCTGCTCCGTCGCTCGAGTCTGGTGGTCGACCAGCGCCGGGCTCGCCGGCGCGGGCGGCGGACCGGCGCCCGAGGTGCCGGTGCGGGAGTGGCATTTCCCGAGCGCCCGACGCCGACGCGGACGCCGAGTCGACGTGCAGGCCGTACGCGAGCGACTCGGCGCTCCCGACTGCGGGCCCCGGTCGTGCTCTACAGCGGCACCTTCGAGGCCTACCAGGGGCTGTCCGAGTTGGTCGCCGCGATCCCGCGGTCGTCCAGCGCGGATACCGAACGTCCACGTTCGTGCTGGTCGGCGCGGATCGCGCGAACGGGCGATCGCGCGCGGCACGGCGGCGAGCTGGTCGAGCCCGGGTGCCTTGCGGATCGTGGAGCGCCAGCCGCGCGAATCGAGATGGCGGCCTTCCTGGCGCTGGCCGACGTCCTGGTCTCCCCGCGCGCCTACGGGGGCAACCTGCCGCTCAAGATCTTCGACTATCTGGCGGCCGGCCGCCCGATCGTGGCCACCGACATCCCGACGCATCGCACGGTGCTCGCCGAGGAGCGCGCGGTGCTGGTCGAGCCCGCGCGGAACCGAGGCGCTGGCCGAGGGCATTCTCGTCCGTGCTCGACGACCCGGTCCGGGCGCGCCGCCTGGCCGCCGCCGCCCGCCAGCTACGCGCAGACGCACCTCGGCTGGAACCGATTCGTCGATTCCGTCGAGACCCTCTATGCGGAGGTGGAGCGGCATGCCGGCGTCGTCCAACCTGAGCGCCGCGAGCCTCGACCGAACCGTTTCGGTCATCATCCCGGCACGCAACGAGGGTCGGACGATCGCCGTCTGATCAGCACGATTCAGCACCAGGCGCCCGCCGGATGGACGCGTCGAGGTCGTGCTGGTCGACGACGGATCCACCGACGACACCGTCGCCGTCGGCACGCGCGGCCGGGGCACGCGTGCTCGAGCTCGGCGACCGGGCAGGGGGCGGCAATCCTGCCGTGGCCCGGAACCGCGGGCGCGCGGGCCGCCGGCGGCGACCCCCTCGTCTTCCTCGACGCCGACTGCCTGCCGGCGCCGGGCTGGCTGCGACCGGCTCCTGGCGGGACACGACGCCGGCGCGGCGGTGGTGGGCGGCGCGCTCGACCTGCCTACCGGGCTCCCGCCGATGGCGCGCTGCGACTACTACTGCGGGTGGTACCACGTGCACTCCCGCCGCCCGGCCGGCGAGGTGCCCAACCATCCCCCGGGCAATCTGAGCGTCCGCCGCGCTGCGTTCGGCCGCACCCGGGCTTCACCGAGCAGCAGCCGATCGCGTACGCGCACGAGGAGCTGGTCTGGCAGGCGGAGGTTCGCCGCACCGGCGGCCGCATCGTGTTCGATCCGTCGGCCATCGTGTATCACTACAACCGACCTGGCTTCCGCAATCTCCTCCGCCGCAACTACCGCTGGGGTTACAGCGCGATCGAGAGCAAGGCCCCGACGGGGGCCGCCCGAATGGCGTGGGTCTACCGCTACCCCGCGTTGCTGGTGGCGGCGAGCCTGCCGCTCGCGGCTGGGGAGCGCCGCGTACATCACGTGGTGCTGGCTTCGGGCCGGCGTGCTCGAGCCGCTCCTGATGCTGCCCGGCGGTGCTCGCCGCGCGGCTGGCCTACTCGGCGGGCCTCGTCGCCGGGGGCATCCGCTGGATGCGCTTCGGCGCCACCGCGGCGGAGGCACGGCCGCGATGGGAGTAAGTGGTGGGACGGGGCCGACCCGCCTTCCCGCTCGCAATGCTCTATCGTAGCACTCAGCTCGTCCACATTGCCTGACGCATCCGATCGGGGGGACGTGTGAGCCGGGAGCCGCTGGTGTCGGTCGTCATGCCCTGCCTCAACGAGGAAGCGGCCATCGGCCCGTGCATCGAGAAGATCCACCGCACCTTCGCCCAGTCGGCAATCGAGGGTGAGATCGTGGTGTGCGACAACGGCTCGACCGACGCTTCGGTGTCGATCGCGGAGCGGCATGGGTGCGCGGGTGGTACATCAGCCGCAGCGTGGATACGGCAACGCCTATCTCAAGGGGTTCGCCAACGCGCGCGGGCGCTATCTGGTGATGGGCGACGCGGACGACACCTACGACTTCACGCTGATTCCCCAGTTCGTCACCGCCTTGGCTTCCGAAGGCCACCAGTTCGTCACGGGGAGTCGATACTTGGGCGGCGGCGACGGTCATATCACGGCCCTCCACCGCTATTTCGGCAATCCGGCGCTCACGCGCATCCTCAATTCGCTGTTCGGCACGCGGTACACGGACGTGTACTGCGGCTTCCGGGCCTTCTCGCGAGAGACGTACGAGGCGATCCGTCCAGTGAGCCCGGGAATGGAGTTCAATCTGGAGCTCGCGATCAACGCCGGCCTGGCGGGCTCCGAGTCAAGGAGATCCCGATCGTCCTGGCACCGCGCAAGGGCGAGTCGAAGCTGAGGACTTTCCGCGACGGCTGGCGTAGCCTTCGTATGATGCTGCTGTATTCGCCCAACAAGCTCTTCCTCGCACCGGGCGCCACACTGCTCGTCCTCGGACTGCTGGTCCACTTCGCGGTGCTGCTGGGCCTGGTGCGGTTCGGTGGGCGGCCGGCGGCGGGCGTGACGGCCGTGTTCGCCACGATCTTCAGCGTGGTCGGGTTCGAGATCCTGAGTCTCGGACTTCACGCCAAGACGTACTCCTGGAGCCGCCGGTTCGACCGGGACAATCGAGCGCTGGCGGCATTCTACCAGCGGTTCAAACTGGAGACCGGACTGCTGATCGGCGCAGGGCTCGTGGCGGCCGGCGGCGGCCATCCTGGTCGCCAACTTGGTCGAGTGGCTCCGCTCCGACCTCCTGCCGCTGCCGCACCCCGAGTGGGTCTCGTTCGCGGCGACTCTTGTCATCATCGGGTGTAGCACGCTGTTCTCGTCACTGTTCATTTCCGCGATGTCCATCAGTCGGCCGCAGGACGCCGCGTGACCGTTCCGCGGGGACCTTGGCCGGTACTGGTGGTCCTCGGGCTCATCCTTGCTGCCACCGCGCTCCGAATCGAGGCCGCCGCGCGCCCCGGCCTGTGGGCGGACGAGATTTTCTCCCTCGCGATGGCCACCGGGCACAGCCTGGAGCATCCGGCCACTGACGCCGACGCCTCTCTTGGGGACTACGTCGAGCCCCGAGAGGCGCAGCCGCCCGTGGTGTTTCGCCGCTACGCCGAACACTCGGCTCGGCCGGCGGGCCCCGGGCGGGTCATTCGAGCTGTCCTTCGCTCAGATACGAGCCCACCAGTTTACTACCTGCTGCTCAACCTGTGGACTCGCGGGTTCGGCACGGGCGACACCGCGCTGCGGATGTTCTCCGTCTGGTGGGCCGTGCTGTCGCTGCCCCTGGTGTGGCTCCTGGGCCGGGACCTGGGCGGGCCTCGCGTGGCGTGGTCGGCATGCGCACTGTTCGCATGCTCGCCGGTGGCCTGCTTCTATTCGGCCGAGGGCAGGATGTATTCCCTGGTCTGGTTGCTGGTCCTGGCCCTGGCGTGGGTGACGATCCGTCTGGCAGGGGGTATTCGCCCCCGGCAGGCTGCCGCCTGGATCGTCCTCGGGGCCGCCGGACTCCTTACGCACTACTTCTTCGCGTTCGTGTGGCTGGCATGCGTGGCGTGGCTGGCTCTCGTCGGACGTCCCGCTGCGCGATGGCGGGTCGCCGGACTGGGGGTTCTCACCCTGCTCGTCGTGCTCCCCTGGTACCTCCAAGTACCTGCGAGCCTCGCGCGTTGGCGAGTCACCGGAGGCTGGCTCGACGGCTCATTGGCGTGGCCCCAAGCACTCGGCCGACCCTTCGCCCTCGCCGCCACACTGCTCGCCGGCGATAGCTATCTGGGCGGGGGGCGCCACGCGGGCCAGGTGACCGCCGGCCTTCTCGCGTTAGTGGCGCTCTGGGCGGCGCGCAAGGGCTTGGCCCGTTCTCTTTTTTCCCCGCTCAGCCTGTTGTTCTGGGCCTGCCTCGCTGCGGCCTGCACCGGGCCGCTCGTGTTCGATGTCCTTCGGCACACCACCACCGTCGAGGTCCCCCGCTACGTGCTCGCGGGGCTCCCTGCCGCGTTGCTACTGGTTGCGCTGGGCATGAGCCTGCTCCCGCCGGGGCTTCATGCCGCCGCGCTGGCCGTTCTGGTGTTCGCCTGGCTGCCAGCCCTCCGCGCCATCGCCACCGCGCCGGTCCCACGCCCACGGCAACCCTATCGGGAGCTCGATGCGCATCTGACGGCCTGGGCCCGGCCCGGTGATCTCGTCGTGGTTCGCTCCATCCCGTCGGGCGTCATCGGCGTCGCCCGGTATCTCGGGACCGACATCGCGATGGCATCGTGGGTCGGCCAGCTCGGCACCCGGCCCGCTCCGACCGATGTGGAGCGGTTGCTGCACGGCAGGCGACGAGTGGCCGTGGCTACCATCCACAATTTCGACGATTCCCATTCGCCGCTGCCTTGGCTTCAGGCGCACGCCCGCTTGCTGGGGGTCGAGTCGTTCCCGTCGTCCAGGGCGGAGGTGCGGTATTTCGGACCGGCGACCGGGGAGACGTTCGGTCCGGACGTGCCGTTAGCATCCCGATGGGAATGACTCGGGCGGCGGATTATGTTGACGGTATGCCTCAGCCAGCCACGGCGCACGTGGTCAGGATCCGTCCGCCGACCGGCTGGGCGCCCCTCGACCTGCGAGAGTTCGTCGGCGCGCACGAGCTGCTGTACTTCCTCATTCTCCGCAATCTCAAGCTGCGCTACAAACAGACGGTCCTGGGCGCGGCGTGGGCCGTGCTCCAGCCACTGCTCGCGATGGCCGTGTTTACGGTCGTGTTCGGCCGGCTCGCCCGGCTCGGGTCCGACGGGCTTCCCTATCCCGTGTTCGCGCTGGCCGCCCTCGTGCCGTGGACCTACTTCGCCAATGCGCTCACCCAGGCCGGCAATAGCCTGGTTGACCAGCACCAGCTGCTCACCAAGGTCTACTTCCCCCGGCTCCTGCTGCCGCTCGCCGCGGTCCTCGCGGGGCTGGTGGATCTGGCGATCTCGTTCGTCCTCCTGCTGCTGGTGCTGGCCTGGTACGGCATCATGCCCTCGCCGCGTCTGCTTGCCGCCCCGGCCTTGGCGCTGCTGGCGGCACTCTGCGCGCTGGCACCGGGCATCTGGCTCGCCGCGCTCAACGTGCGCTATCGCGACGTGCGCCACGTCATCCCGTTCCTGGTGCAAATCTGGCTCTTCGCGACGCCGGTGGCGTACTCGAGCACTCTGGTGCCGGAGCGCTGGCGGGCCCTGTACGGACTGAACCCGATGGTCGGCGTGGTGGACGGGTTCCGGTGGATGATCGCGCCCACGAGCCACGGGCCCGGCGTCCGGCTGGTGCTCGGTACGGCCGCCGTCGCGGTGGTGCTCACCGCGGGCCTCTACTTCTTCCGGCGAATGGAACGCACATTCGCCGATGTGGTGTAGCCTTGGGACGCCCGGTCGTGCGGGTCGAGCGGCTGGGGAAGCAGTACCGCCTCGGCCAGGCACGGGGGTCGCGAACCCTGCGGGAGGATCTGGTGGAGATGGCGCGGGCGCCGTTCTTTCGCGGCCGCTCGGCCGCCGCAGACGACGGCACGGTCTGGGCGTTGCGCGACGTCTCGCTCGAGGTCGAACGGGGCGAGGTGGTGGCCATCATCGGTGGGAACGGCGCCGGCAAGAGCACGCTGCTCAAGATCCTGTCACGGATCGTCACGCCAACGGAGGGCTCAGCGGAGATCGAAGGCCGGGTGGGCTCGCTGCTCGAGGCGGGCACCGGGTTCCATTCCGAGCTGACCGGGCGCGAGAACGTGTATATGAGCGGTGCCGTGCTCGGCATGCGCAAGGCGGAGATCGAACGCAAGTTCGACGAGATCGTCGCCTTCGCCGACATCGGCCCGTTCCTCGACACCCCGGTCAAGCGGTATTCGAGCGGCATGCAGGTCCGGCTGGCCTTCGCGGTCGCGGCGCACCTCGAGCCCGAAGTGCTGATCGTGGATGAGGTGCTCGCCGTCGGCGACGCGGAGTTCCAGAAGAAATGCCTGGGCCGGATGCGGGACGTCGCCCGTGGGAGTGGTCGGACGGTCCTGTTCGTGAGCCACAACATGGATGCGGTGCAGCGTCTCTGCAGCCGTGCGATCCTGCTCGAGCGCGGCGGTGTGGTGGCCGCCGGGGCCACACCCGGGATCGTGGCGCAGTATCTCGCCCGCGCCGATGCCCCTTCGTCGGCGGGGTCCTGGATCGACCTCTCCCGCGTCGAGCGCAGCGGCAGCGCGGTCGCACGCGTCAGGGAGGCGCGGTACTGGAGCGATGCCGACGCGGCCGGACATCAGCCGTACCCCGATGGCCCGCTCTCGATCGGTCTCACCATCGAGACCGCCGCCGCATGCACTATCCCGAGCCTCGCGGTGACCCTCTACGATATGCAGGGCACCAAGCTGGTCAACGCCGACACCGTCGCCGTCGGCCACACGCTGCGGCTCGATCCCGGCACGCACCGCCTGATCGTTCGCATTCCGGCGCTGCATCTCAACCCGGGTGTGTACCAGATGGGGTTCTGGCTGGCGGGCCCGCTGGGCGCGGTCTACGACTTCGTGCCCACGGGGTTCGAGCTGGAAGTCGTCGCGCTCCAGGCGCCCGGCCTGGGGCGGGTACCGATGGACGACGGCGTGGTCACCTGCCGACTCGAGGTGCTCGACGGCCCCTGATCGACCCGGCAGTCAGCTGCCGACGATGCTCCGCATTTCCTCCTTCCACAGTGCCAGGAACAGGCTTCGCGACAGCGCCTCGGCCGATGGCGTCCCTCCGGCGTCGGCCGCAGCGTGTCGCGCGTCCGACTGCGCATGGATCAGCCACACGAGGGCTCGGAGCGGAGCGAGCGGGCGCCGATTCCAAGCCGGTCGCCTGGACATACCGCGCCAGGCACTCGCGCCTGATGGCACCGGTCGACGTAGTTGGATCAAGCGAGCGGCGGTAGGATGTGATGCGGCTGCCACGGTCCCGAGCCCCATCCGCACTGAACGACGCATAGGCGAGATAGTACAACAGGTCCAGAACCGGGAGCCCATCCATCTCGGCGGATTCCCAGTCCAGCACGGCGATGTCACCCACCGTGGTCACGAGCACGTTCCAGGGACCGAAGTCGCGCTGCTCTGGCGCCGATGGAAACGGTCCGATCCCGCGCGCGATGTCCGCACACTCCCGTAACAGCCCCCGATCTACGACGGTACCGAACAGCGCTTCGAACCGGGACAAGGCTGGCTCGACGATGGCCTCGCACCAGTGGTCCGGCGGACGTGCCGTCTGGTCCCCAACGAGGGCGGCGAGCCAGTCGGCGATCTTCGTGGACCAGGATCCGAGATTGTCGGGTGTGAGGACGGCCTCGAGCGGGCGCCCGACCAGCGCGGTTTCGCTCAGGAGCGGCACGCCGTCGGTCTCGCGTTGGTCCAGCATTCGAGGCACTCCCGACACGCCTCCAGGATACCGCGCTGCCAGACTCGAGAGCGCCGCGCCCTCGCGGCGTATCCCGCCCACGGCCTCCTTCACCCGAGGCGCCTTGATGGCGACGACCGGCACCGCGCCGGGCTCGGCGAATGCCAGGAGCACCACCTTGCTCACGCTGCGAGGACCACCGGTGACGAGCAACGTCGACACTCGCTGGGGCAAGCGGCCGAGTCCCCAGGATGACCACTGGTCGCTGAGCCACGCGACCGGATCGTGCCTGGCGGAGGGGAGAGGGGGGCGTCGCGCGATGGCGCTGATCGGGCTCCCGATCCGTCCATGGAGAAGGTCGTCAGCGTGCTGCCGAGCAGCCGCGAGCAGCCTCCGCACCCGTCCACCCCGGAGTCGCGCCCGTGCCCGCACGTATGCCGCGGCCCCCGGCGACTCGGTGGGGATCCAGTACATCGGGTGACACGGCACCCGCGGGCCAAGCCCGGTAGCAGGTGACGTCCTCGAAGCCGGCGGCACGAAGCGCTCGCTCGACCCCCGCCACGCCGCCGATGCCCGGCCGCCACTCGGTGTAGCAGGCACCGCCCGGGCTGAGCGCGGCGCGCAGTTCGGCCAATGTGCGGCCGTCGGGATTCTGGGCGACGGCCAGATCACAATCGGTCGCGGAAGCATCCACGACCATCTCCGAGGCGATGCTCGCGACCGCGTCCATCAGGTCGCCGGTCCCGTGGCATAGCACGCGAGCGGGGCACGGCGAGGGCAGGAGAAACCGCCAGTCGACCCGACGGAGCCGTGCGTTGCGCTCCCGCTCCGGCAGATCAGCCCTCGACGACACGGCCGTCCCGGGCTCCACTCAGCACTTCGTCGTAGATCCGCATGACCCGGGTTGCCATGATGCCCGAGGAGAATTCGCGCTCCACTCGCTCGCGCCCCGCCACCGCCAGCCGCCGCGCCAGCGCGGGCTCCGCACGAAGGCGTCGGATCGCCGAGACGAGGGCACCGGGGTCGCGCGGGGGAACGAGCAACCCGGTTCGCTCGGCAATGACGGCCTCGTCCGTGCCTCCGATCGCCGTAGCCACGATCGGCCGCTCGGCCGCCATCGCCTCGAGGATCGATACCGGCAGCCCCTCATACAGCGACGGAAGGACGACCAGGTCGGCCGCCGCCAGAAGCGCGGGGATGTCCGACCGGTAGCCGAGAAAGACGCAACGATCAGCGACGCCAAGCTGCCGGGCTTGAGCCTCCAGATCCGCGCGAAGCGGCCCGTCGCCCGCCAGGACGAAGGTCACGTCAGGTATCTGCGCCGCCGCGGCCAGGAGGTAGGTGTGGCCCTTCTGCGGATGAAGGCGCGCCGGGGTGAGCACGACGTAGTCCGGCCGGCCGCGAATGAGCCCCGCGCGGACCGACGGGTCCGCCGACCGGCCGGCAGGCGCCACCCGGATCGCGTTGTGAACCACCGCGAGGGTGCGCGCCGGAACGCTGAGGTCGTTCGCGTAGCGTGCCTTCACTTCCTCCGAGACGGCGATGATCCGGTCGTACAGCCGAAGCACCAAGGGTGGCCGTCGCGCACCCTGAGCGTCGAGGTAGAGCTGGGCAGTGCCGACGATCGCCGGCACACCGGCCAACCAGGCGGCACGGACCCCGTGCTTGCACGCGAAGGGCCAGCTCAGGTGCGCATGGAAGATCGCCGGGCGCTCGCTCCTGAACGCGCGCCGGAGCCTGAGGATGCCGGCGAGCTGACCCCGCCGGGCGATGGGGGGAACTGCGATCGCCCGCACGCCGAGGTGCGCCGCGCCCTCGACGAGGCGGGCGATGCCCGGTTGCTGATGGTGCAGGAGCACCGGTTCCCAGCGACTTCGGTCCAGCGACGCCATCAGGTGCAGCGCCGCTTCCTCACTGCCGCCGAAGGCGTCGCTATCGACGTAGTGGAGGACGCGGTTGATCAACGGCGAACTCTGCTGGGCACACCCGGTGTCCGCACGTCCACCACCCCCGCCAGCGCGCGGACGTTGCGATCGTGGTAGGCGCGCGCGAAGTCCGCGGCGCTGCGGGCCAGGGCCTCACGCTCCCCCGGATTCAGCAGCAGATCCACGAGAAGATCGCCGAACGCCTCGGCGGAGTCCGCCTGCCGGAAGGCGATCCCAGCTCCGTCCTCGAGGCCTCGGGCGCCGGACGCCGTGGTCACCAGCGGTCGGCCGTGCAGGAGGGCGTCGACTGACTTGATGCTGAGACCGGTGCCGAACTGCTGCGGGTTGATCACGACCGCCGCACGACGGTAGACATCATCGAGCGCATCGACGAATCCGAGCCGTCGCAGGCCCGGCGTGGCGGCCGTGATGCGGTCCCCGATGCCGCCGACCAGCCAGAGCTCCGCGTCGGCCACCCGCCGCCGCACCGCCGGCAGTACCCGATCGAGGAACCACGTCACGCCGTGAACGTTGATGCCCATCGGGCCGCCCACGAATAGGATCGCGCAGGCGTGATCGGATGCCGAGTCAGGACGCGTCGGAATGCTGATCGGCGCGAGATGCCCTACGACCGATACCGGCTTGGTGGTCAGAGAACGGAAATGGTTGGCGTCCCACTCCTGGATGGCGAGCACGCCGTCGGCGCGATCGAGCGCCTTGCCTTCTTCCACCAGTCCGGTCGAGAAGAACTCGTTCGCCTGTCCGTGCTCGCGGTAGAGTCGGAAGCGGTCGGAGAAAACATCGTGGGTGTCGATGAGTGTACGGGTGGAGCTCGGCACCGCTTCGAGCAGTTTGGAGTAGAAGACGTAGGAGACAATGACTACGTCAAAGCCGTCGGCATCGAGCAGCCCGCGGAGGAATCGGTCGGCTTCGGGATCGAAGTAGCTGTCCACCGGTAGGTTCCGATGGAAGGTCTTGCCCATGACGCGGATCAGCTTCCGCCGGACCCGTCCGACAAAGCTTGCGGGCGAGAGGCTTCGGAACACGTGAAGCCGCCCGTTCCACCACTGCC
The DNA here is from genome assembly GCA_963697755.1 of uncultured Gemmatimonadales bacterium. GTDB lineage: Bacteria > Gemmatimonadota > Gemmatimonadetes > Gemmatimonadales > GWC2-71-9 > CAVVWJ01. Next base: position 183,704 of record CAVOPE010000008.1, read on the forward strand.
GCATGGCCGTGTCGTCGGCTCGAAGCGTCTGCTGGAGGTGAAGGAAATGCACCTCGTGCCCGAGGGCCAGCAGTCCGGCCGCCATGTGCCGCACTCGCGCGCTTGCCCCGGTGGGGCTCGGGTGCGTCGGGACGGGTGCGACGAGCAGGATCTTACCCATCACGAGGAAGGTGGCATCGTCGCCCGGGCTAACGGTATTGGAACCGGTCCTTGACCCGATTGATCGGTCCTTCGAAGCAGTGCCATGAGATCGCGGCGACCGCAATCGTCGCAATGCTGTAGAAGACCAGATACGGCAGTGTCTGATCTCCCAACGGCGCGAACAGCTCGGGATGCCCCCATCGACGGGCCGCGCGCGGCAGCAGGTCAGGTAATATCAGGTGATACACGTAAATGCCGTAGCTGATGGTGCCGAGGTACCTGACGGGTGCGAGCTCCAGGACCCTGCCGGGCAGTCCCGTCATACCGCGCGAGGTCCGCGCCACCAGCCACAGACCAACAAGCGCCACCGCCAGGTCGAACGACACCAGACGAAACACCCAGAAGCCGTCGGTCCGTTCAGCCGCCTGATACGCGCCGAAGAGGACCAGGCCGCTCCACAGCACCCCGGTCCCGATCGGCCGGACCAGCGAGTGCGCCGCGAATGCGGGAGCGACCGTCATCGCCAAATACGCCCCGAGCGCCAGCGAATCGATGCAGCCCGGGAGGAGCACCGGCGTGATGTCGTTCCCGGTGGCGGTGAAGACGAGGTATCGGAACAAGGGGCCAACCGCGGCCGTGCCCAGCGCGATGCCGGGGAGCCAGCCTCGGGGTGCGAAGAGGATAACCCAGGGCCATGCCAGATAGAACTGCTCTTCGACCGCGAGCGACCAGAAATGCCCGAGATGGCCGCCCCACTCGCCATGCCGCACGGCGTTGACGAGGAAGAAGTGCACGTTGGACAGGTAGGCTCCGTGCCAGAGGACCCCTTCCCGTGCGCCATCCACCCGCGCGTACCACGCGATCGCCAGCACGAGATAGTACAGGGGAAAGATTCGGAGGACACGGCGAATGTAGAATCGTCGCAGCACCACGCCGGCCGACGTCCTCCCCCCGTCGCTCTGCAGCCGGGCTTGCAAGAGGATGCCGGTGATGAGGAAGCCGCTGAGTACGAAGAACACCCGCACCCCGACTCCGCCGAGGTGCACGTAATCCCGTACCGGTCGCCAGAAGTGATACAGGACGACAAACGCCGCGGCAAAGGCCCGAAGGCCATCGAGCTGCGGCATGTGACGCAGCGGCGTCGTGGTCGACCATACCGTGTCCCGAGGGCTCTGGCTCGACGACCTTCCACTCTCTCGGTCGACCGAATATCCTGCGGCAGCGTCCTGCCCCGCGGCCGACATCCGATCGACGCGATGTGCGGGAGGATACCGCGTGGGAGCCGCGGACTCTGGTCGCATCTGCTGGAGTCTCCCGTTGGGGCGTCGTGCGCTGGTCATGCAACCCCTTCTGCCAGCGACACATAGGAGTGGAGCTTTCGGTCGATCCGGCTCGCTTTCGCGGCGACCTGAGCGGGATCCGTTGGTACGCTTTCTGCACCCGGGGGCAATTTCTCAGCCATGCACGGCGGATGCCGTCCGCCAGTTGGGACCCAAGCCTCGAAATCGGGGGAGGACGTGACGCACCTACCAGCGTGTTCCTCGCCCCCACCATCGCCGCCTCCCACCCATCGGCCTTGACCCTCGTGAGCGCCTCCCCACAGGTGTCGGTCGTCGCGATCTTCCTCAACGCCGAGCGATTTCTGGACGAGGCGATCCAAGGCGTGCTCACCCAGACGCACCCCCATTGGGAGTTGCTGCTGGTGGACGACGGCTCCGCGGACCGTAGCAGCGCGATCGCGCGAAGCTACGCCGAGCGGGAGCCGCACCGGGTACGCTATCTGGAGCACCCGGGGCATTGTAACCAGGGGATGAGCGCGTCCCGGAACTTGGGGCTCAAGCATGCCCGGGGCGACTATCTCGCCTTGCTCGATGCGGACGACGTGTGGCTGCCCGAGAAGCTGGAGCGCCAGGTCGCAATCCTCGAGGCGCACCCCGAGGTGGGCCTGTTGTTCGGGGCACCGCTGTACTGGTTCGGATGGACTGGTCGTTCCGAAGATCGCGAGCGCGACTACGTCATCGATCTCAAGCTGCCGGCTGACCGGGTGTATGATGCCCCCGCCCTCCTGCTGCCGTTCCTGCGGCGCGAAGCGCCCACGCCATGCCCGTCCGACGTGCTGGTCCGGCGCACGCTCGCTCTGAGCGTCGGAGGCTTCGAGGCGCACTTCGTCGGCGTGAACATGGTCTACGAGGATCAGGCGTTCTTCTCGAAGCTCCTCCTCCGAGCTCCGGCGTTCGCGTCCGGCGAGACGTGGGATCGCTATCGTCAGCATCCCGAATCCTGCTATGCGGTCTCGAAGGCCAGCGGCGGCCGGGAGCTCGCTCGGCAATACTTCCTGAAGTGGCTCCGACGCTACCTCCACGAACAGGGGCTCACGGGCACCGCGGTCTGGCAGACCGTGGGCTCGGAGCTTCGGACCTTTGGTCTGCGGGCACGAGCCTGGGCGGGTGCTCGGCGACTCGCGCGGGCGACGCTGCCCGCGGGCGTTCGTTCCTGGGTCGGCGCTCGCGTTCCGGGGCTTGATCGTGCTGTCAACTCGTCGCGGGTCGACTTCGGAACCCTGCGCAGTCTGACGCCGGTGAGCCGGCGGTTCGGCTGGGATCGCGGGGGGCTTCCCGTGGATCGCTACTTCATCGAGCGCTTCCTCCGACAGCACGAGGCGGATATCGCCGGTCATGTGCTCGAGGTGCGGGACGACGCCTACACCAGGAAATTCGGCGGCACCAGGGTGACGCGCGTCGACATCCTCCATCCCACGAGGGACAACCCGAAGGCCACGATCGTGGCAGACCTGACCTCCGCCGACCACCTCGCCGGCGACGTGTTCGACTGCATAGTCCTGACCCAAGTGCTCCCGTTCATCCCTGACGTGCAGGCGGCGGTCCGCACGCTGCACCGCATCCTTCGCCCGGGTGGCGTGGTGCTCGCGACGGTGCCGGGCATCAGCCAGATCGTCCGGTACGACATGGACCGTTGGGGCGACTACTGGCGATTCACCTCGCTATCGGCCCGCCGGCTCTTCGAATGCGGCTTTCCCGGGGGCGACGTCCGGGTCGACGCGCGCGGCAACGTCCTCGCGGCCACGGCGTTCCTGCAGGGGCTGTCCAGCCGCGACCTCAAGCCGGAAGAGCTGGACTACCCCGACCCGGACTATGAGGTCCTCATCACTGTCCGAGCCGTGAAGCATGGTTGAGACGCCCCGCGTCAGCGTCGTGATGGCGGTGCATAACGGGGGCGCCTACCTCGGACGCGCGGTCCAGAGCATCCTCGAGCAGACGTTCGGCGATTTCGAGTTCGTGATCGTGAACGACGGATCGACGGACACGACTGCGGATGTGCTCCAGCACGCTCAGGCGGCCGACGGCCGGATCCGCGTGCTCCAGCAGGACAAGGCCGGCCTCGTCGCATCGCTCAATCGCGGCTGTGGCGAGGCACGGGGCGCCTACATCGCGCGCATGGATGCTGATGACATCGCGTTTCCCACGCGGCTGAGCCGGCAGGTCGAGTTCCTGGACCGACATCCGGCGGTGGCCGTGGTGGGGAGCGCGGTGGTGCGCATCGACGCCGCGGGTCGTGAGATCACGCGGAACGTGTGTCCGACCACGCACGCCGAGATTGTCGAAGCACTGCAGCAGTACACCTGCTTCACGCACCCGACGGTGATGGTGCGTGCCGCGGCGCTCGCCGCCGTCGGAGGCTATCGGCCGGCCTATCGTGCGGCCGAAGATTACGATCTGTGGCTTCGTCTCTCCGAGCGCTACGAGCTGGCGAACCTGCCCGACCCGCTGCTCTACTATCGGGTCTATCCGGATCAGGTGTCGGTCCGGCAGCTCGATCAACAGGTGCTCTCGGTCGTGGGTGCGCGGGCCGCCGCGCGCCAGCGGATGCAGACGGGCAGCGACCGAAGTCCCGCACGCGAGTTGATCTCGGCGGCGCTGCTGAGCGAGTGGGGTGTTCCGGCGACCGTGCTGGCGGACGCCATGGGCGAGCACTATCGCTACGCCGCGTATGTGATGGAGCAGGTCGGGCGCCCCGACGAAGCGCTCGACCTACTCCGAACAGGCCAGCGGCTCTCGAAGGGCCGAGGCGGCCTTGGCCCGATGCTCGCTGGTGCGTGCTCCAAGCGGGCCAAGACCGCGTTCGGCGAGGGTCGAGTTTGGGCCGGCCTCTCCTGGGGCATGCAAGCGTGGCGGGCCCAGCCGTCCCTTCCCCTCCGCGTTCTCCAAGGTCGGGTCGCGGGGCGCCGCAGTACGGCCGGACGCGGCGGAGCACCGGCGTGACCGGGCCGCGGGTACCCGTGCTCATGTACCACGAGGTGTCGGCATCGCCGCATCCGTCGTTTCGACGCTACACGGTCACCGTGCGGCAGTTCACCCGCCAGATACGCTGGCTCGCCGCCTTCGGCTATCACCCGGTCGACATGGATGTGCTGGTTCGGGCACGCCGTGGTCAGGGCACGCTGCCCGCGCGGCCGGTGGTGATCACCTTCGACGACGGTTTCCAGGCATGTGCCGACCACGCGGTGCCCGTCCTCCAGGCGCACGGGTTTACGGCGGTGTTCTATCTGGTCGCGGGACTGATGGGCGACCGGAGCCGCTGGCTGCGCGCGGAGCTCGGCATCGACCTGCCGCTCATGAGCTGGGACACTGCCAGAGCACTCGTCGCCGACGGATTCCAGTGTGGCGCGCACACGATGACGCACCCGAGGCTGGCGGACGTGGAATCCGCGCGACAAGAGGCCGAACTCGTGGAGGCCCGTCGCCGGTTGGAGGACGAGCTCGGCCGCCCCATCGTTCATCTGGCGTACCCGTACGGGTCTTTCGATCAAGTTGTCAGGGCGAGCGCCGGCGCCGCCGGATACGTCACCGCCTGCACGACTCAAGCGGGCGTCTCGGGCGCGGACGACGACCTGCTGGCGCTCCACCGCGTGCACCATCTACGGCCACGACTCGCTGATGGACTTCGCCAGTCGGCTCCAGACCGGCGCTGGCGTGCGCGAACGGCTCGGCCGGGCACTCGACGGACTGGCGCGCCCGTTCGGCCGCGGGCCAACCCCGCGCCAATGACACCGCCACTTCGACTCAGTGTCGTCATCCCGACGTACCAGCGACGGGACGCGCTGCTGCGCCTGCTGGCGTCACTGCGGAGCCAGACCTATTCCGCGGAGGCCTACGACGTCATCGCGGCCGTCGACGGATCCACCGATGGAACCGCGGACGCCGCGCGCGGCTTCGCGGCGCCCTACGCCATCTCGGTCCTGGAGGGACCGAACCGGGGCCGCGCCGGGGCGTGCAACGCGGGCATTCGCGCGGCGAGGGGCACGGTCATCGTGTTGCTCGACGATGACATGGAGGCCTCACCCGGCCTGCTCGCCGCGCACGCCCAGGCCCATGACGGCCCCGCCAGGAGGGCGGTAGTCGGCGCGGCCCCGATCATGGCCGATGCTGCTTCGCCGCCCTTCGTGCGATACATGGCCAACGGTTTCCGCTCTCGCCTCGAACGGCTGGCGCAGCCCGGTTATCAGCTCGGCTTCCGCGATGTGTATACCGGCAACTTTTCCGCCCGGAGGGACGTGTTGCTGGCGGTCGGTGGGTTCGACGAAGCGTTCCGCGTCTACGGCCACGAGGACTACGAGCTCGCCCTGCGTCTGCAGGGTGCCGGCGTCGAGCTGGCATACAGCGCCGACGCATGCGCTCACCAGCATTACGACAAGACCTTCGCCGGGTTTGCGCGCGACGGTATCGCTCGCGGCCGGACGGCCGTGGTGTTCGCCGCGAAGCACCCGGGGATCGTTGATCGCCTCAAGCTGTCCGAGTTCCACAGCGGGCCCTGGCGGTGGCGCGCCCTTCGGGGTGCGCTCCTGCGCCTGAGTCGGGTGACCGACCGCGTCCCGGACGCGGTTGTCCGCGTCATCGCGCGCCTCGAGCGCGCTCGGGTCAGTCGACTCGACAAGTACTACACGCTGGGCATCGACTACCTGTATTGGCACGGCGCGCTTCGGGCGATGCGCGAGCAGCGGTTCGCACGGTCGTCCGAACCCGACGCCGGCGGGCGCCCGCCCGGCACCGCGCGACGTGGAGCGGGCATGAGCCTGCCCGAGCTCGCTCCGCGGATGACCACGACTGCGCCGGTAGGTTGGGCGGCTGCCCGGGCGCGGATCGGCGTGCTGGTGGTACTGCTTTACGCTGGCGCGTCGACTGCGCGATGGCTCCACCGCGGGGCGGCGTGGCCGGTGCGCACGTCGCAGGACGAGATTTCGGCAATGGACCGTCGGTTCGCGGACCTTCGACCGATGCTGCCGCGAGGCGGACTCGTGGGATATCTCGGGCATCCGGAACCGAGGGGCGCCGACACGCGCGATTCGACCGCGGCCGCGCTCCTCCACTTCCGCCGATACCTCCTCGCACAGTACGCGCTCGCGCCGGTGTTGCTGGTCGAGAATGTCGAGCCCGAGTTCGTGGTCGGGAACTTCGATCCGGGCACCACTGCGGTCGTTCCGCCAGGGTTCCAGATGGTTCGGGACTTCGGTGATGGGCTGGTGCTGCTCCGGCGGTCGACCCGGTGATGGCGGCCCTGGGTCTGTCCCTGCTGGTGTCCACGGCCTTGGGCGTGTTGATCCTGCGTGCGAGTTGGCCGCGTGCGGCGACGCCCTGCCCGTGGCCGCTCGTCATCGCATTGGGCGCGGGCGTGGGCGCTGGTGTGTCGTCTGTCCTGGTGTTTCTCTGGATGCTCGCGTTCGGACCTACCACCACGTTCCCGCTGGCGGAGGCCGGGCTGCTGAGCCTGATCGCCATCGCGGGCGCAGTGCGTCGCGGGACGTGGGCGAGCGCCGGGCCGCCGGCGTCGGACGCTCCGGCTGTCCCGGTTCCCATCTCGCTGCTCCTGCCCGCATTCCTGGTGACACTCGCGGCCGCGGCCGTGGCGTTCGTCACGATCCTCCGGCAGTATCCTCACGGGCAGTGGGATGCCTGGATGAATTGGGACATGCGGGCACGGATGTTCTACCGGGGCGGCGGCGCGTGGCAGGCCGCCTTCTCGGCCACGTTCCCGTGGTCCCACCCGGATTATCCCGTGCTGGTTCCCACGCTCGTGGCGCGCACGTGGCTTTATGCCCGGACGGAAACGCTGCTCGGGCCTGCGCTCGTCGCCGGGACCTTCACCTTCGCCACCGTGGCCGCGCTCGCCACCAGCCTGGCCGCCCTCCGCGGCAGAAGTCAGGGGCTGCTCGCGGGCATGTTGCTCTTGAGCACGCCGTTCTTCATCCTGCACGGTACTGCGCTCTACGCAGACGTGCCGCTCGGCTTCTTCTTTCTGGCCGCGATGATCGGCCTCGCCCTCGATGGACGGCACGGCACCACCACCAGCCGATTCGCCGCCCTGGCTGGAGTGGCCGCGGGCCTCGCGATGTGGACCAAGAACGAGGGGACGCTCTTTACCGTGGCCGTCGGCCTCGCGCTCGTCGTCAGCGGAGCGTGGGGGAAGAAGCGAGCGGCCTCGTACCGTTGTCTGTGGGCATTTGGTGCAGGGCTGCTTCCGATGCTCGTTCTGGTTGTGGGCTTCAAGGTCGCCTTCGCTCCACCGAACGATCTCTTGTCGACCCTCGGTGTCGAGCGCACTTGGGACCGGCTGATCGCCCCCGAGCGCTACGTCATCGTCATCGGGGAATACGCCAGACACGTCGCCTCGTTCGGGAACAACGGAGTGGGTAGCGTCGCCTGGATCCTGCTGGCCTACCTGCTCGCGGTCGGGGTGTCCCGGCACGAGCTCCGGCTTCCCTGGGTGCGCGCGGGGGCGAGCATCGTAGTGCTGCTTCTGGCAGGACACTTCCTGGTCTTCGTCAGCATGGCGGACGAGCTCTCTCGCCTGCTCGACAGCTCGCTCGACCGACTCCTGCTGCAGCTCTGGCCCAGCGCGTTGTTCCTGTTCTTCATGGTGGTGCGAACGCCCGAGGAGAGCACCGTGGTCCCACGCCTGTCGAGCCATTCCGTTGACGACCGCTGACATCCGGAGCGACGCCGGCGCGGTGGACTGGGGGCGGCGCACCATCGGCCCGGCCGTGGTCGTGTGGCTCATCTGGGCGGCGACGGTCGCGAGCGTGCTCGTGGCGATCGCGCGCGACGGGCGCAACATCCCGTTCGAGGAAGACTGGCTGATGGTAGGGCCCATGACCGGTCACGAACCGGACATCCCGGACTGGCTCTGGAGCCAGAACAGCGAGCACCGACTCCCCCTGCCACGCCTGGTCAACTTGGCGCTGCTGCGAACCACGGGCGATTTTCGCTCGACCATGGTCTTGGATACCCTCGCCGTGGCGGCTCTGGCGGCCGTCATGATCTTGGTCGCCCGCAGGCTCCGCGGCGGACGGACTGGCCTGGCGGACGTGTTCTTTCCTCTGCTCCTGCTTCAGCTGGGAAACTGGGACAATCTCGTGTGGGGATGGCAGATCCAGTTCGTGCTTCCCACTGTACTGGCCGGCGTGCTGCTGGTGGTCATCGCCGCGCGGCCCTTCTCGCCTGCGCCCCGAGCCACCGCCGTCGCTGCGCTGGCGCTCATCGGGCTGCCGCTGTCGGGCGCCAACGGTCTGGTCTTCACGCCGACGCTCGCCGCCTGGCTGGCGTACGCGACGTGGCCGCGGGACGCGACGAAGCCTTCTCGGCCACATCACTGGCTTCCGGTAGGCGCGGCGGCTATCGCGGTATGCCTGTGCGCGGCGTACTTCATCGGTTACGAATCGTCGCCATGGAACCAGGCCAGCCCTGGCCCGGGAGCTACCCTGACCACGACCGGCAAGTTCCTCGCGCTCAGTCTCGGGCCGGCCGCCGCCAAGCGGTGGCTGCTCTGCGGCGGTGTGGCCGGCCTCGCGTTTCTTGTCGCCATTGGACTTCTGATCGCGTCGTATCCACGGAATCGGGAGGAGCGGTTGCGGATACTCGGGCTGCTTGCCTTCTTCTCCGCCGCGGCTGTGCTGGCACTGGCGATCGGCTGGGGCCGGGCGGGTCGGGCCGCGGCGACGGGCCGAATGCCCACCCGCTACGTCCTGCTCGCCGCACCGGGACTCTGTGCCGTGTACTTCACGGGCCTGCTGTACGGGACCGCCTGGACGCGACGACTGTTCCCCGGAGTCCTGGCGGCAGTCCTGACTCTCCTGTTCCCGTTCAATACACGCGTGGGGTTCGAGCGCCGCGCCTGGTTCGAGGCGGGCTTCGCATCCTTCGAGCGCGATCTCCATGCCGGCGCGCCGAGCGAGGTGCTCGCCGACCGCCATCACGACTTCATGCTGCATTGGGACGAGAGCCTCATGGCGGTCAGCATCCAGCGACTGCATGACGCCCGCATCGGGCCATTCGCCGGGTGGGAGCCCGCATCGGGTCAGGGAGCCATCACCCCCGACGCTCGCCCCGAGCAGGGTTCGGCCCGGAAGGCTTCGACGCCGTGAACTCGGTCGTCGTGCTCGGCGGCGGCTTGTCCGGCGCGGCCACGGCTTACGCCCTGGCGCGTCGAGCGGCGCTCGGAGTGTCACAGTGCTCGAGAGCGTGGCGATCATCTCGGCGGGCTGGCCGGCAGCTTCGAGCGGGAGGGGCACTTCTACCCGCTCGGCTACCACCACATCCTGCATCGCGACCGCGTGCTGCCTCTTCTTCCTAGACCGGATCGGCGCCCTGTCCGACGTCCGCTGGCGACGGGTGCGGATGCTGTTTCACCTGAACGGCCGAGCGTACGACCTGCGGATCACCGGGCGGCTTTCTCGCCTTCCCGATGTCCCTTCGGGGCAAGGCGGGATTCGTCCGGCTGATGCTGAAGGCGTTCGACAAGCGGGACTGGTCGGAGTGGCACGACCGGAGCGCGGCCGAGCTGGTCGACACGTACGCTGGCGCAGGGAGCGCGCCGGGCACTGTTCGAGCGACTCACCCGGCTCAAGTTCGAGCTGCCCTGCGACGAGGTCAGCGGCGCGTGGCTCGGCGCGCGACTGCACTACCGGGAGGGATCGGCGCCGCTGGGTTACATTCCGAACGCCAACTGGACCAAGGTTCTGTGCGACGGGATCGCGCGTCTCCTGATCGAGCACGGCGTCACTGTACGGCTCAACGCGGCCGTGAGCCGGCTCGTCACGAGGGACGGTCGGGTGCGCGAGGCCGAGCTGAGCACGGGCGAGCGGATCGGCGGCGATCATTTCGTCAGCACGATCCCGACCGAGGTCTATCTCCGGTTGCTGGCGGGGGATCGGACGCCCGAGCTCGACCGGATCCGGTATTCGGCGCTGATCTCGGTGGTCTGTGCCACGCGACAGCGCGTCGACGACCAGGCCTACTGGATCAACCTGGCCTCGCTCGATCGGACCGCGTGCGGCATCTTTCTGTTGAGCTCGCTCAATCCCACGATCGGCCTGCCGGGCGACACCTGCGTCAACTTCGTCACCCATCTGCGGGGGCGCGACCGGCCGCTGTTCCGGGCATCCGACGACGAGCTCCTGGGCGCCTATCGCGACGACTTCCGCGCCGTGTTCGGGTACGAGCTCGAGCCGTTCTGGACCCACATCGCGCGGGTGCCGATGTATTCGCCGGTGTTCGTTCGGAGCTTCCGCAACCCGCCGCTCCGGAGCGCGTCGTGGGAGAACGTGTACTTCGCCGGGAACTACCGCACCTTTCCTTCGATCGTCTCGACCGGCACGGCGCTGGGATCGGGACTCGAGACGGCCGGCGCCCTGCTCGCCGACCTCGGCGTTCGCTCCGATCTGGCCGCGCAGGCCGCCGGCTTCCGCCTCGGGGCGATGCCGCGTGCCTGAACCGTCGACCCTGGAGGTCTCCGCGATGACCACCGCCGACCTCGCTCCGCCACGTGTGCGGTCGCGCGGCATCGCCCTGCTGCAGGTCCTGCGGCCGCACCAGTGGGTGAAGAACCTCCTGCTGTTCGTGCCGGTGGTGCTCGACCACAAGCTGATGGACGCGCCGACGATGACCAAGGCGTTCATCGCCTTCGTCGCGTTCTGCTGCGCGGCCTCGAGCGCCTACACCCTGAACGACATCCTCGACCTCGAGGCGGACCGCCGGCATCCGACGAAGCGGCACCGCCCCTTCGCGTCCGGCGCGCTGAGCCCCGCGTTCGGGCTGGTGCTCGCCCCCTGCCTGCTCGCACTGGCCTACACCCTGAGCTGGTCGTACCTGTCGAGCCGGTTCCTCCAGCTGCTCACGCTTTACGTCATCCTCACCACGTTGTACTCGCTCTACCTCAAGCGCGTCGCCGTGGTGGACGTGCTGCTGCTGGCGGGGCTGTACACGCTCCGGGTGCTCGCGGGGATCGCCGCCGCCCACGTGCGGTTCTCGGCCTGGCTACTGGCGTTCTCCATGTTCCTGTTCCTGAGCCTCGCCTTCCTGAAGCGCTACACCGAGGTGAGCGCGATGACGGAGCTCGACGGCGAGCAGCTGCGTCGGCGGGGGTACCTCCGCGGCGACCGGGAGTGGCTCGGCTCGATGGGCGGCGCGAGCGGCTACCTCTCGGTCCTCGTGCTGGCGCTGTACATCAACAGCGAACAGGTGATGGCGCTCTACCGAAACCCGCTGATCCTGTGGCTGGCCTGCCCGCTCCTGCTCTTCTGGACCGGCCGGATGTGGCTCCTGGCCCACCGGGGCCGGATCCACGACGACCCCATCGTCGCCACGGTGCGCGACCCGATGAGCTACGTCACCGGCGCGCTGCTGGCGCTCGTCCTCTATCTCGCCCTTTAGCGTGCGGCGCTACGCCTCGTGGGGCCGCTACCCCCGCGCCACGCCGGCCGAGGTTCTCCCGGTCGTGTGGCGCTCGGACCCGCCGGCCCTTGACCGGCTGCGCGCCCCGATGCTGCCCTACGCCTTCGGCCGGAGCTACGGCGACAGCTGCCTGAACGACGGCGGGCTGCTGCTCGACGTGCGGGGGCTCGACCGGATGATCGCCTTCGACGAGAGCCAGGCCCTCCTCCGCTGCGAGGCCGGCGTCACCCTGGCGGAGATCCTCGCGCTCGTCGTGCCCCGCGGCTGGTTCCTCCCGGTCGTTCCGGGGACGCGGTGGGTGTCCGTCGGGGGCGCGGTCGCCAACGACATCCACGGGAAGAACCACCACCGGGTGGGCAGCTTCGGCGCCCACGTCACCCGGCTGGAGCTGCTGCGCTCGAGCGGCCAGCGGGTCGTCTGCGGTCCTGGCGACGAGCTGTTCCACGCGACGGTCGGCGGGCTGGGCCTCACCGGCTTGATCCTCTGGGCCGAGATCCGACTCAAGCGCATCCCGGGCCCCGGGATCGCCATGGAGCGAATCCGGTTCGACGGACTCGACGGATTCTTCGAGCTGGCGGCGGAGGACCAGCACCACGAGTACACGGTGGCCTGGGTGGACTGCCTCGCGAGGGGGCGCCGGCTGGGACGCGGGCTCTACCTCCGAGGGGACCACGCGCCGTACGACGGCGCGACGCCCTCGCCGCTCCGGGCGGCCCGCTTCCGCGTCCCCGTGGATGCGCCGGCGGGACTGTTCAACGGCCTCACGCTGGGCCTCTTCAACGCGGCGTACTATCGATCCCAGCTCGCCACTACCCGGCGGGCGACCGTCCCCTACGCGCCGTTCTTCTTTCCGCTCGACAACGTGGCCGATTGGACCCGGTTGTACGGTCCAAACGGGTTCGTGCAGTACCAGTGCGTGGTCCCCGATGAGCCCGGCGGCGGCGCGATCCGGGCCATCATCGAGCGGATCAGCCGCTCGGGCGAGCCGGCCTCCCTGGCCGTGCTCAAGCGCTTCGGGACCATGCGCACTCCCGGCGTCCTGTCGTTCCCCCGGCCCGGGCTCACGCTGGCCGTGGACTTCGCCGTGCGTGGTCCGCGCACGCTCGCCCTGCTCGACGAGCTCGACGCCCTGGTACGCGAGGCCGGCGGCGCGGTGTACCCGGCGAAGGACGCACGCATGAGCCCCGAGAGCTTCCGCGCCTACTTCCCGGGACTCGAGCGGTTTACCCGGCAGCGCGACCCCCGATTCTCGTCGTCCTTCTGGCGGCGCGTGCATGGCGACTGACGCGCCGCGCGTGCTCATCGTGGGCGCCACCTCCGCCATCGCGGCGGAAACCGCACGCGTTTACGCCGCGTACGGAGCTCGGCTGTTCCTCACCGGCCGCCACGCCGGACGACTGGAGGCGACCGCCGCCGACCTGCGCGTGCGCGGGGCGGCGACGGTCGAGACCGCGCTGCTGGACGTGACCGATCGCGAGCGCTGCGCCACCGTGGTCGACCAGGCGTGGAAGGCCTTCGGCGGGCTGGACATCGCATTGATCGGCCACGGCGTGCTGCCGGATCAGGCGCGCTGCCAGGCGAGCGCCGAGGAAGCGGTCCAAGCCATCGAGGTCAATTTCCTCTCGGCGGTGGCGGTGCTCACCCCGCTGGCCAACCGGTTCGAGGCGGAGGGGCGCGGCTGCATCGCGGTCATCACGTCCGTGGCCGGCGACCGCGGGCGGCAGAGCAACTACGTGTACGGCGCATCCAAGGGCGGCCTCGACCGGTTCCTCGAGGGGCTGCGGAACCGGCTGCATCGCACGGGCGTCGCCGTGGTCACGCTCAAGCCGGGATTCGTCGACACGCCGATGACTGCCGGCATGAAGCAGGGACTGCTGTTCGTCAGTGCCCGCCGTGCCGGGCGCGCCGTTCACCGTGCGATCGAGCGGCGGCGCGACGTCGCCTACATTCCCTGGTTCTGGCGCCCGATCATGGGCATCATTCGCGCGCTGCCGGAGACGGTGTTCAAGCGGCTGCGGCTGTAGCGGCGTTCCCGGCAGCCTTCCGTGTGCCCCTTACAGGATTGCTATGCGTTCGATTCCGCTCCTCCTCGCAATGCTGGCCGGCCCGCTCGCCGCGCAAGCACCGACCACCACCTCCACCGCCACCCGCGTCGCCCGTGCGCTCGACGCGAACGTCCTGCGGTCGCACCTGGAGTTCCTCGCCGACGACGCGCTCGAGGGACGGGCGCCGGGCACCCGGGGCGGTGCGACGGCCGCCAAGTACATCGCGACCCAGTTCGAGCGCCTGGGCCTCGAGCCGGCGGGCGACAGCGGCACCTACTTCCAGCGCGTTCCTATCATCGCCCTCACTCCCCAGCCGACCCTGGCCGTGGCCGGTGCCACGCCGACCCCGCTCGCCTGGAAGAACGACTTCGTCATGTGGTCGATGCGGAACGATTCGCTGGTGAACGTGAAAGCCGACGCCATCTTCGTCGGCTACGGGATCGTGGCGCCGGAGCAAGGGTGGAACGACTACGCGGGGGTCGATGTGAAGGGGAAGATCGTCGTCGCCCTGGTCAACGATCCCGGGCTGCGCGATTCGACCATCTTCCGCGGCAAGATCCTGACCTACTACGGGCGGTGGACGTACAAGATCGAGGAAGCGCGGCGCCAGGGCGCGGCCGGCATCCTCCTGGTGCACACCACGGAGAGCGCGACCTATCCCTGGACGACGGTACTCTCCGGCTGGGTCGGCCCGCAGGTTCGGCTGGAGGTCCCGCCAAGCTCGCTCGTGGTGGCCGGCTGGCTGCACCAGGACGCCGCCGCCCAACTCTTCAAACAGGGCGGTCAGGACCTGCAGGCCTTGTCCGAAGCCGCGGCCAAGCCCGGCTTCAAGCCGGTGCCGCTGGGGGTGCAACTGGACGGCTCGGTCCGGAGTGCGATCCGCCGCTCCGAGACCGCCAACGTCCTGGGACGCTGGCCGGGACGCGGTCCGCTCGCCGCCGAGGTCGTGCTCATCGGCGGCCACTACGACCACTTCGGGATCGGCGCCGTGGTGGACGGGGATTCCATCTATAACGGGGCCGAGGACAACGCATCGGGAACGGCCGGCGTCCTGACGGCCGCCGAGGCGTTCGTCCGGAGCGGCGTCCACCCATCGCGCTCGCTGGTTTTCGTGGGGTTTGCCGCCGAGGAGTCCGGCCTGATCGGCTCGCAGGCGCTCGCCACCACGCCGCCATTCCCGCTCAAGAACATGGCCGCCATCCTGAACCTGGACGTGCTGAATCTGTACGGGCGGACCCGCGATTTTTCGGCACTCGGCATGGATCAGTCGTCCCTCGGGCGAACCATGACTGCGGCGGCGGCGGCGGAAGGGCTCAAGGTGACCACGAACCAGGAGTCCCTCATCCGGGGTGCCTTCTTCCGCTCGGATCACTTCAGCTTGGCCCGGGCCGGCGTGCCGGGCACGAGCGTCGAGAGTGGATCGGATTTCGTGGGGAAGCCGGCTGGCTGGGGCAAGGAGCAGCAGGACCTGTACGTGGCCAAGCGATACCACCAGCCGAGCGACGAGGTCCAGCCCTGGTTCAGCTATGACGGCGCATTGCAACAACTTCGCGTCACCGTAAGGACAGCGGTGCTCGTCGGCAACGCTCCCACCCAGCCAGCCTGGAACCCCAGCTCCGAATTCCGGCAGGCCGGGGAGGCCCGGCAGGCGGCGAAGTAGGACCGTTCGCTCCACCGGCGGCGGGAGTTATCCCCGCCGCCCTACCGCAGTTGGGTCACCTCGCCTATCTTCCCGGCCGCTTACGCCCTGCCACCCTCCCAGGAGCGTTTCTGGAACTACCCAACCAGCACCGGATTCCGCTGACCTGGCTGCTCGAGAACGCCGGGCCGTCGATCCGGTACCGCACCTATACCGAGCTGGCCCCCGCGGGATACGCCTCCCCGGAGGTCATCTCGGCGGCCCACGTCGCCGTGGTCGAGTCCAAGACCGCGCTGGCGGTGGTCAAGAGGCAAAAGGACACCGGGGTGTGGGGCGGGAACCTGCTCGGCCTGGCGCCGTCGGCGCCGCAGGGCATCAAGGACGTCGGCACTATTCCGCAGTACCGCCGGCTGCTCCAGCTGGAGTGGCCGCGCGCGAGCCGCCCGTTCAAGCTGGCCGACCGGCTGCTCTTCCGGCTGCTGAGCCGGGACGAGGACCCCGCCCTTCTGTTCGAGTTCCAAAAGCTGGTGAAGTCGGACGAGGACGCGGAGGCGTGGGCGCGAGGCACGATGCGGGAGGCGGCGTCCGCGGCCCTGGCAGAGGCCGGCTACGCCGATGACCCGCGGCTCCGCGGAGCGGGCCACAAGATCGCCAACGGGATCTCGCAGTTTCTCCGCAGTCCCCTGGCCGAGAAGCCGTTCGCCAAGTCGGGCAAGCAGATCGCGCTCCACCCCGAAGCGCACCCCCCGAGCTGGTACTCGGTCGCGATGCTCTCGTTCATGCCCAATCTGCAGCGCGAGCGCGCGGGCTTCACCGAGCGATTGGGCCACTACCTCGCCCAGCCAGCTCCCAAGAAGGCGTTCGTGATTCAGGTGGGCAAGCGGACCGTGAAGCCTCAGCATCTGTTGCTGGGTGACCCGATCGATGCCGACTCGAAGGGCCTGCCGACCGACGTGCCGCTGGCGCTGCACTACATCGAGCTCATGGCCCGGATGGGGGCGCTCCCGTGGGCTCCCATCGCCACGAAGGTGCTCGGGAGGCTGCTCAAGGACTGCGACGAGCTCGGGGTATGGCGCCCCAAGAACCTGCGTTCGCAACCCAAAGCGGTAAACAAGATTACCTACCATTACTACCCGCTCCTGGCGGACGCCAAGACGACCGACGGGCGCGAGGTGGATGTCACCTTCCGGCTGGGACTCATCGCCAAGCTGCTCGGTTGGTCGATCGAATACGTCTGACCCGTCGGTGGCGGTCAGCATTGCGGGACAGCACGTAGTATGACAAACTACTCATCATGCCACGCATCGATCTGACCCATTTCGGCTTCACCCCCACCGAAAGCCTGGTCTACGAGGTCCTCCTTACGGCGGGAGCGGGGACCGGCTACGCGATCGCCCGGTCCGCGGGCCTGGCGCGGGCCAACGCCTACAGCGCGCTCGAAGGCTTGGTATCCAAGGGCGCGGCCCGGGTCGAGACCGGGCGCCCGAAGCGCTACCGCCCCGAGGCGCCGGCGGCGCTGATCGCGCGGATCTCCACCGACCACGGTCTGGCGCTGGAGCGGCTGAGCACCGACCTGGACGCGGTGAGCGTTCCCGCCACGCCCACTCTGGTCGAGATCGAGTCGGGCCGGGCGGTGCTGCAGCTCATCACGCACGACGTGGCGCGCGCCGCGGTCTCGGTGGCGCTGGTGGCCCCGCCCGACGCCTTTCCGCTGCTCGCTCCGGCGCTCCGGCGCCCCTACTCGGCCGGATTACCGCTCGTGCTCTGCGCCACCGGACCGGTGGACCTCGGCTTTGCCGTCGTCGAGGTCGTCGGCGCCGCGGCGTCCTGGCCCGGCATGCCCATCATCAGTGTAGTGGACGATCGCAGCGCCATCCTCGCATCGCGGCAGGGCGGAGACGTGCGCGGCCACTGGAGCACCGCCCCGGCATTCGTCGCCGGCGCGCGCCTCGCGCTCGAGCAACTCCGGCGCGGCCGATGAGCGATTCCCTCGACGAGGCGATGGTCGAGCTGCAGCGGGGATACCTGGCGGAATTCCCTGACCGGCTGGAAGAGCTCCGGGACGACATCGCGGCCTTTCGTGCCCTACGACCCGAGGCGGCGGCCTCGCTCAAGAGCCATTTCCACCGGCTCGCGGGCTCGGGCGGCTCGTACGGCTTCCCCGAGATCAGCCTCGTGGCGCGCGAGATGGAGCAGTGGATGGCGGCCAAGCCGGCCCCGGGCGAGGCGCCTCGCCTGGACGCGGCCGTCGACCGGCTGGCGACGCTGTTCCGCCAGGCGCAGGCGCGCATGGGGACGCCCGCCCGGCCGGCGGGGACGCGGCTCCGGGCGACGGTCATTCTCCCGGCATCGGCCAACCCCGAACGCATCGCCGACGCCATCGAGGCCGAAGGCTACGACGTGCGGCTGGGCCACCGGCTCGAGGACCCGTCAGAGACGCCGCCGGGCGAGCGGCCCGACCTGCTGATCATCGGGACCGCGGCCGGCGAGGGCGACCCCTCCGCCATCGCTTCGGCGTGGACCGGCCGGGCGATCCGTCCGCGGGCGGTGGTGCTGATCGAGACGCTTCGCGCGGTGGACCGGTTGCGCGCGATCGCCGCCGGCGTGGACGCCGTGATCGCGGTCGAGCGGATGCCGGAGGATCTGCCGCGGTACGCGCGCACGCTGGCGCAGGCCGGCGCGCCGCCCTCGACCGTCTTGGTCGTGGAGCACGATACCGAGCGCGCGGCGGCGGCGGCTCGCATCCTGGAAGAGGCCAACGTCCGGGTCGTGCGTTGCGCGCTCGCCCAGGCCGTGCAGGAGCTCCTCGATCGCGAGGTGCCCGACCTCATGCTGCTGGCGACGCGCCTGCCCGACGGCGACGGGGCGACCGTGGCCCGCATCGTCCGCGAGGATCCGCGCTTCCGCATGATGCCGATCGTGTTCATCGGACAGGACGACGTCCGCGACCGCGTGACCGCCCTCCAGGCCGGCGCCGACGACTTCCTGCCGATCCCACCCGACGCCGAGCTGTTGCTGCAGACCGTCGTCGTGCGCGCGGAGCGCGGGCGCCGGCTGCGCGAGCTGATTCTGCGGGATCCACTCACGGGCCTGCTCAACCACGCGACCCTGCTCGCCGAGCTGGACTACGCCGTCGACTACGGCCGACGGCACGGGGGACCCCTGTCCCTGCTGGTGTTCGACCTGGACCGGTTCCACGAGGTCAACGAGCAGTTCGGCCATCTGGTCGGCGATCAGGTGCTCCGCCACGTCGCCACGGTGTTCCGCTCCAGCGTCCGCGCCAGCGACCTCATCGGCCGGTTCGGCGGCGAGGAGTTCGCGATGGTGCTGCGGGGCGTAGGTGCCGAAGGCGCCGCGGTGGTGGCCTCCAAGCTTCGCCGGGTACTCGGCGAGCAGTCGGCGACCACGGCCGAGGGCGTGATCATCCCGCTGCACGTGAGCGTGGGGTGGTCGTGTTTTCCGGCGCACGGCACCAGCGCCGGCGAGCTGGTGCACGCCGCCGTTCGCGCGATGCAACGGGAGAAGAGCGATAAGGGTGAGGGGCGGGCGGGCGGGCGGGCGGGCGGGCGGGCAACAAGGTAGCTGAATGCAGCGAAGCACAGAGGGGATCGGTCGGGCCACTGCGTTCTCTTGTGGCCCACCGATCCCCTCTGTGCTTTGCTGCGCGCGGTTGCGATCGCTTTCCGGTGCCCGCGGCGCTAGTGCCGGAACCCGCTCGACAGCGGCATCACGTCCCGCGGGTTCTTTTCGTCGCCGAACAGCAGGCGACCCTCGCGGAAGGTGGCGCCCCGAAGCGTGAGCGCAAGCACCTCGCCCAGCTCCGAGACCAGGTGCACCTCGATCTTGTCGCGCACCTCCTGCGGGAGGTCAACGAGGTCGGGCTCATTCTCCTTCGGGACGATGATCCGGGTGATCCCCGCCCGGACGGCGCCCAGGATCTTTTCCTTCACGCCGCCGATCGGGAGCACCCGACCCCGCAGCGTGATCTCACCCGTCATCGCGATGTCGTGCCGCACCGGGCGCCCCGACAGCGTGCTCACGACGGCCGAGGCCATCGTGACACCCGCCGACGGACCATCCTTCGGGATGGCGCCGGCTGGCACGTGGATGTGGATGTCGCGGTCGAACATCTCGTCCGCGATCTGGAGCCCGGCCGCATGGGAGCGGGCGTAGGTCCAGGCGGCCCGGGCCGACTCCTTCATGACGTCGCCCAGCTGGCCGGTGAGGACCAGCTCGCCCTTGCCGCGCATCGTGGACGCCTCGACGAACATGATGTCGCCGCCGGTCGGGGTGTAGTACATCCCCGTGGCGACGCCCATCTCGTCGTACCGCGCCATCTTCTCCGGGTGCACCTTCGGACGGCCGAGCAGGTCGTCGACCATCTCCTTGTCCACCGTAATCCGCTCGGTCTCGCCCGCGGCGATCTTCCGCGCCACCTTCCGGGCCAGCCGGCCGATCTCCCGCTCGAGCTGACGGACGCCCGACTCGCGGGTATAGCTGGTGATCACCTCGGCCAGGGCTGCGTCGGTGATCTCGAGCAGCTCCGGACTCACGCCGTTCTCGGTGAACTGGCGCGGGATGAGGTACTTCCGGGCGATCTCCTGCTTCTCGCGCTCGGTGTACCCGGCGAAGTCCACGACCTCCATCCGGTCGAGCAGCGGACCGGGGATGTTCTGGATGAAGTTCGCCGTGGCGATGAACAGCACCTCGCTCAGGTCGAACGGCACGCCCAGGTAGTGGTCCACGAACGAGTCGTTCTGGGCCGGATCAAGCACCTCGAGCAGCGCGCTCGCCGGATCGCCCTGGAACGACACGCCCAGCTTGTCCACCTCGTCGAGCAGGAAGACCGGGTTCTTGGTGCCGGCCTGCTTCATCCCGTGGATGATCCGTCCCGGCATGGCACCGACGTAGGTGCGCCGGTGGCCCCGGATGTCGGCCTCGTCGCGCGCGCCGCCGAGCGAGATCCGGACGTACTTCCGCCCCATCGCGCGGGCGATGCTCTTGGCGACCGACGTCTTGCCGACGCCCGGCGGGCCGACGAACAGCAGGATGGGGCCGCGCGCCCGGTCGTCGTCGTTGCCCTTGACGGGCACGTTCGGCGCCGGGACGGTCGCAGTGGCCTGCGGCGTGTCGGTGCTCTCGCCGTGGGCGATCTCGTCGGCCTTCCGCTCCGCCTTCTGCTCCTCGGCGGCACGGTCGGCGGCCTCCTGCTGCATGCGCAGCTGGCGCACGGCGAGGAACTCGAGCACGCGGTCCTTCACGTCGCCCAGCGCGTAGTGATCCTCATCCAGGATCCGCTGCGCCTCGGGCAGCTCGAGGTGCTCCTTGCTGCGCACGTTCCACGGCAGCTCCACGATGTTCTCGAGGAACGTCCGGATGACCTGGCTCTCCATGGACTCGCGGCCGATCCGGCTGAGCCGGTTGAGCTCGCGATCCACTTCCTTCCGGGCCTCGGGCGCCAGCTCGAGCGCCTCGAGCTTCTCCCTGAGCTCCTGGAGATCGTCGCGCTCGTCGCCCTCGCCCAGCTCGCGCTGAATGGTCTTGAGCTGCTCGCGGAGGAACATCTCCCGCTGCCGCTCGCCCAGCTCCTCCTGCACCTGCGACTTGATGTCCTCCTGGGCATCGAGCACGCCGATCTGGCGCTGCACGTGGACCAGTACCCGGCGGAGCCGCTCCTCGACGCTGAGCGTCTCGAGCAGGCCCTGGCGCTGGGCCGGGGTGATGTCGATGTACCCGGCCACGAGGTCGGCAAACCGGCCAGCCTCGTTCACGCCGGCGAGCACCTGCTGGACGACTTCATCCGGCAGACCGGATTTCTGGCCCAGCTCGGCCGCGCGCGCGCGCGCCTCCCGATGCAGGGCGACGAACGCCGGGTCCTCGGCATTGAGGGGCAGCATCTCCTCGGCCTCGCGCACGACGGCCTGGAGATAGCCCTCCCTGTCGGTGTAATGGATCGCGATGCCCCGCTGCTCACCGTGCAGCAGGAGCTGCATGCCGGACAGCCCTCGCTGGAGCTGCCCGATCTTCGCGATGGTGCCGATCGTGTAGAGCACTTCGGGATTGACGCTCTCCACGTTCTGGCGCTGCGAGACGGCGAACACGAGGCGCTCCGGGGTCGCCAGCGCGGCCTCGATGGCCCGCAGGGTCGCAGGACGGCCCGCGCCGATCGGTGCGGTCACTCCGGGGAACAGCACCACCTCGCGCAGAGGCAGGACGGGCAAAGTCAAACGTTCGGCCATGTCTTAACTACTCCTTCCAGGTCCCCACACTCAGGGGAAAAATGACGGGCCCTACGAACAGATCGCGGGGAGGTTTGCACCACGCGTGCCAATCGCCTCCCAATCTCCGGGCTTGTCACAGAACAACTTAGGGGCGCGTACGGGTTCCCGGCAGAGCGCGGGTGGCAGGATGTCGAAGGAAGGGGATGAATTCACTGCCAGTTTGACGGCTGGCGGCAGCTCGGGAGCCTCGAAGGGCAGACAGCCTCGGACCGATACGGCGGGGCTTCGGCTTCAGTTGCCGCAGGCCGCCTCCGGGTACAGATTGTCTGCCATGTTCGGCGGTCCCAACGCGCTACGCAGCTCTCCCGCCTCCACGCCTCGCCCCAGAGGCGGCTCGTCTCATGTCCGACCCGGCCGATAGGCCGCTGCCGGCGCGCCTCGCCGAGGCGCTCGGGGATGCCTATACCATCGAGGGCGAGGTCGGGCGTGGCGGGATGGGGGTGGTCTACCGGGCGCGGGACGAGCGGCTCCAGCGCCGCGTCGCCATCAAGGTGCTGCCGCCCGAGCTCGCCTTTCAGAAGGACATCCGCGAGCGCTTTACCCGCGAGGCCCAGACCGCCGCCCGGCTGTCCCACCCCCATATCGTCCCCATTCATACCGTCGGCGAAGGCCAGGGCCTGGTCTACTTCGTGATGGGCTACGTGGACGGCGAATCGGTCGCCGGGCGGATCCGGCGGCGGGGCAAGCTGCCGGTCGACGAGGCGCGGCGCATCATGGCGGAGACGGCCGACGCCCTCAGCGCCGCCCATGCGCTGTCGATCATCCACCGCGACATCAAGCCGGACAACATCCTGCTCGAGGGCCCGCGGGGCCGGGTCATGGTCACCGACTTCGGGATCGCCAAGGCCCTGTCGTCCACCTCCGGCGCGACGCTGACCGGTGCCGGGGTAGCCATCGGGACGCCCGCATTCATGAGCCCGGAGCAGGCCGCCGGCGAGCGGGAGATCGACGGTCGCTCCGACGTCTACAGTCTCGGAGTCGTCACCTTCCAGATGCTCACCGGCGAGCTGCCGTTCACGGCGCCGACCGTGGCCGGCATCCTGATGAAGCAGATCACCGAGCCGGCGCCCGACGTTCGCGCCCGGCGCCCCGACGTGCCCGAGGACCTCGCGCTCGCCGTGAGCCGGTGCCTCGAGAAGGACCCCGAGAATCGCTGGCCCAGCGCGGATGCGCTCCGCCGGGCGCTCGAGAGCCGCACGGTCGGCGGGTACCGGCCGACCGGCACCTCGTTCAAGGGGCAGCGGATTCGAGCCGGCCGCGTCGCGGCCGCTGGCCGGTGGCCGGACCCGGCCCAGCGCGGGCGGCGGCCGCGACGACCTCCGCCCGGCGCTTCGGCCCGCGACCGCTGCCGATGCCGCGTGGGGACCGCGGGCCAGGCCGACGCGACTACCGCGATCGCGGCGCGGGCGACCTGCCCGTCCCCGACACCGGCGAGCCGAGGATCGTCCAGAAGGTGCGCGGCCAGTTCGCCAGCTGGGCCGCGGTGTCGCTCGGCTGCCTCGGCATCAACGTCGCCACCGGCATCACCGATCCGTGGTTCCTGTTCCCGATGTTCGGCATGGGGATCGGTGTCATGCGGAACTACGCGCAGCTCTGGCAGGCGGGCTACAGCTGGCGCGACGTGCTGACGCGGCCGCCGGCGCACGACGCGGTCGAGACCACGCTGGTCAAGGGCGCACCCCGGCTCGGCCGGCAGCTTCCGCCGCCGCGCGCTGATGAATACGGCGCGCAGGTGGCCGCCATCCAGCAGGTCCAGAGCGACCGCCAGGCCATCCTCAAGCTGCTCGACAAGCTGCCGTCGAGCTGAGCGAAAGATGCTGCCGGAGGTTCAACCCACGGTCAACGGTCTGTACGAGCGCGCGACCGACCTGGCGCGCACGCTGCACGCGATGGACAGCAGCCTCGACGCCGAAGGACTGACTCAGATCGAGGGGCGGATCGCTGAGCTCTCGCGCGAGCCCGACGACGCCGAGCGGGCGCGCCGCCTCAACCTGCTCCAGCGGCAGCGGCAGACCATCCTGGACATTCAGGGGCGCCGCGGGCAGGTCGCGAGCCATCTGGAGAGCTGCGTGCTGGCCATGCAGAACGTGCGCTTCGACCTGCTCCGGCTCCGGTCCGCCGGCGTGGCGGCGGTGCTGGGCGACCTCACCCAGGCGACCCAGCAGGCGAAGGCGCTCTCCCGGGATGTCGACAACGCGATCGCCGCCGCGGGCGAGATCCGCGAGGCGATGCGTCCCTGACCTACCCATCGTTTCACGTCGTACCAATCCCGTTCATCCTGTTCAATCACCGCACTGCGGAGTCGACGATGCCGGTTCGAGCTGCGTGCTCCCGCGCCGTGCTACTGGCGCTCGCCCTTCCCTGCATGCTCACGTCCACCGCGCTGGGCCAGAACTCGGGCGACAAGGACCTGAAGGAGATCAGCGCCTACACCTGGACGATGCCCAAGTACAAGCAGCTCATGACCGCCATGATGAATATCGGCAAGGCCGCGCAGCGTGACCCCAAGATGGGTGAGACGCTGGAAGGCTCGGGCAACCTGACCATCGACCAGGCCGCGGCCCGGTACGGCGCCGTGCCGCCGGTGAAGCAAGCCCTCGCGGACGCGGGCATGACGCCGCGCGAGTTCGCGGTCGCGCAGGGCGCGTGGCTCCAGTCGGCGATGTCCTACGGCGTCATGAAGCAGTACAAGCTGACGCCGGACTCGGTCTCGAAGACCACCGGCGTGAGCAAGGCGAACCTGGAGTTCTTCCGGGCGAACGAGGCGGAGATCGATCGGATGGGCAAGGAGATGCAGGCGCAGATGCCGAAGGAGGCAGCGGACGAGGCCGACGGCTCGAATGGTGGGGAGGAAGCGGCGGATACGACGGAATAGGTTCCGACCCCGCGACAAGCGATGGGGGGATTGGCGGCGCCACAAGAGAACGCAGTGGCGCCGCCAATCCCCCCATCGCTTGTCGCCTACTCTCTCCTCTCCTGTCCACCCGCCCTCTAGAACCCGGCGATCTCCACGATGGCCTGCTGCAGGTCGTCCACCTGGGGCAGGATGACGTCCTCCAGCTCCGGGGCGTAGGCGACGAAGGTGTCGGTCGAGGCCACCCGGCGGACCGGGGCGTCCAGGTAGGTGAACATCTCGTCGGCGATGCGGGCCGCGATCTCCGAGCCGTAGCCCCACGAGAGCGAATCCTCGTAGGCCACGACGACCCGGTTGGTCTTCCGCACCGACTCACCGATGGTGTCCCAGTCCACCGGGGAGAGCGAGCGGAGGTCGATGACCTCGGTGCTCACGCCGTGCAGCTCCTCCGCGCGCTTGGCGGCCCACAGCGTGCGCTGCACCAGGGCGCCGTAGGTCACCACCGTCAGGTCGGTGCCCGGCCGGACTACCTTGGCCTTGCCGAGCGGGATCATGAAGTTCGGGCCCGGGTTCGGCGCCTTGTTGTAGGTCTGGCGATAGAGATGCTTGTGCTCGAGGAACAGCACCGGATCCTCGCACCGGATGGCGGTGCGGAGGAGACCGTTGGCATCGAGCGCCGTCGCCGGACAAACGACCCGGAGCCCCGGGACGCCGGTGAATACCGCGGCGCCGGTCTGCGAGTGGTAGACCGACCCGCCCTTGAGGTAGCCGCCGTAGGTCACCCGTACCACGACGGGGGCGGCGAAGGCGTTGTTCGAGCGCCAGCGCATGAGCGCGAGCTCGTTCCGGAGCTGCATGTACGCGGGCCAGATGTAGTCGAAGAACTGGATCTCGACGACGGGCTTGAGCCCGCGGGTCGCGAGGCCGATCGCGCGGCCGATGATGTTGGCTTCGGCCAGGGGCGAGTTGTAGACCCGGTCGCCCCCGAACGCCCGCTGGAGCCCCCAGGTCACCTTGAAGACGCCGCCCTTCCCCTTCACGTCGGCGAGGTTGCCCTCGCGACTGCAGTCGGCGACGTCCTCCCCGAACACGACGATCCGCGGGTCGCGGGTCATCTCGTCGCGCAGGCAGATGTTCAGCAGGTCCACCATCGTGGTCGGGTCGCCGGTGAAGCGCGGATCGTCCTCGGTGTCGAACTGCTCGGACGTGGGATCGACGTCGGGCGAGTAGACGTAGTGGTAGATCGTGTCGCTGGCCGGCTGGGGCGAGGCGAGCGCCACGTCCGCCGCGACCTGGACTTCCTCCGCCACGGCTTCGACGATCCGGTCGAGCTCCGCCTGGGTCGCGATGCCCTGCTCGAGCAGGTGCTTGGAGAAGCGGGTCAGCGGGTCGCGCTCGGCATCGGCCTGGCGCTCGGCCGGGGGCCGGTACTGGACCTCGTCGTCCGACAGCGAATGGCTGTACGGGCGAATGACCTGGGCGTGCACCAGCGCCGGCCCCTTCCGGCTCCGGGCGTACTCCACGGCTTTCGAGAGGACGTCGTAGGAGGCGAGCACGTCGCAGCCGTCGACTTCCTGAATGAACAGTCCCGGGAAGCCGGTCAGCAGCCGCGAGATCGAGCCGCCGGGCGTATTCACCTCGACCGGCACCGAGATGGCGTAGCCGTTGTCCTCGACCAGGAAGACGACCGGCAGCTTGAGATTGGTCGCGGTGTTGAGCGCCTCCCAGAACTCACCCTCGCTGGTGGTGCCGTCGCCCGTGGTGCAGAGCACGACCTCGTCGCCATGGGCCTGTGCGTCCGAGTCGGCGATGCCGGGGATGCTCGAGTAGCGGAGCCACGCCTCCGCGCAGCCCACCGCCTGGAGGAACTGCGTGCCGGTGGGGCTCGACGCGCTGACGATGTTGAGCGCCTTGTGCCCCCAGTGGGACGGCATCTGCCGGCCGCCGGAATTGGGGTCGTCGGCCGCGCCGACGGCGGAGAGCAGCTGCTCGGTGGCCGTCATGCCCAGGCCGAGACAGAGCGCGCGATCGCGGTAGTAGGTGTAGAACCAGTCGTAGGCGGGGCGGAGAACCCGCGAGGCCGCCACCAGCACGCCCTCGTGCCCGGCGCCGGAGATCTGGAAGAAGATCTTGTTCTGCCGCTTGAGCTGGATCTCTTTGTCGTCGATCCGCCGCGCCAGCAGCATGATGCGGTACATCTCGAGCAGGTCCGCCTTCTCCAGCTTGGCGGATGCTCGGGCGCGGGTCGTGGTACGTGTGGCCATCGCACTCAGGGGAGAGGGTCGCGGTCGCCGGCTGCCGGGAACGCGGGAAAGATAGCCGCCGGCGGGCCGGCTGGGCACCCGGCCGCGGGCGCGCTACGACCCCCAGCGCTCGTGCTTCACCTCCGCCAACACGCCCTCGAGGTCGTTGAACTTGACCGACTTGGGCTTGGCCGACACCGGCGGCAGCGTGATCTCCGAGACCTGGCCCATCACCTTCACCCGGTAGCGGAGCACCTGGCCCTTCCCCATGTCGAGGGTGACGGGGACGAACATCTGGAAGCTGTCGGGCACGCCCTCCTGCCTCACCTTGAGCTTCACCTGGAACTGGCCGCCATCGGCCGCCTGGGTGGTCGAGGAGACGCGGTAGGTCGGGATCGCGGCGCCGTCCACCCACTGGTCGAAGAACCACCGCATGTCGGTCTTGACGTGCCGCTCGACCACCCGCCGGAAGTCGTCGGTCGAGGCACGCCGCCCCTGGTAGCTCTGATAGAACTCGCGCATGATGCCGGTGAAGCGGTCCTCGTTCATCGTCGTGAGGTCGAGGGTGAGAATGCGGAGCATGTGGAGCACCCAGGCGCCCTTCTTGTAGACCACGGTCTGGTAGTCGTTCTGGTCGTCGTCCTTGGCGGCGATCACGCGGTAGCCGAGCGAGATCGGGCCCGGATCGTCGCCGCGAAGAAGGATGCTCGAGCGGTACTGCCGGAGCAGGTCGAAATAGTGGTCGTTTTTTCCGTCCACCGACTGGAGGTACCAGAGCCCGGAGAAATCCGCGAAACCCTCGCTCAGCCACTGGTCGTGGTAGCTCTGGAAGTCCACGCCGATGCCCCACCACTGGTGTGCCACCTCGTGGGCCCGAAAAACCTGATCCTCACCCTGGGTGCTGGTCTTCTGGAACGTGGCCCAGGACAAGTGAACCATGCCAGGAAACGCCTCGCCGTGGAGGTAGGGAATCTCGGTGGCGTAGAAGCGCTTGATGCCGGAGGGGCCGTAGACTCCCTGAAAGAAACGGAGGCTCTTGCTTACGTCCTCGCCGACCCGCTCCTGCATCTTGCTCTGCTGCGTGACGCCGGTGGGCACGGTCACGTCCCCATCGTCGCCCACCTGCATCCTGCTGAAGGCCCTCGACAGCTTCCTATGCGCGGCCTCCGAGACCATCACCGTGACCGGCGGAATCCCGTCCCCACCGACGCTGTAGTCCTTGAAGAGCCCAAGGTTGAAGGACGCGTTCCGAATCGGGCCGTTGGTGACCCATCGCGTGCGCACGATGTGCCCGGTGCGGCTGGAGTCGACCCGCTCGCCCACGCTCGCGAGCAGGTAGGCGTCCGAGGTGTTGAAGGTGAGATCGAAGCGTGCCAGGCTCCGACCCTCAAGCGAGCGAGGGTACCACGCGGCCGACGACTTGATCGCGAAGAAGTCAACCCAGCGGTCGATCAGGTCACCGTGGTAATGGATGCGCAAGGTGCGAACGTCGCCCGGTCCAATGGCCTCGTTGAGACGCACCCAGAGCAGCTGGCTCTCCTTGCCGCGAAAGACGGTGGCCGCCTCGCCACCGTCCCACCGCGCCGAGTCCACCTTGAGCTTGTCGAACAGCTCGAACGCCACCCATGGGCCCACCGGCGTGTCGGCCGTTACTTGGAGCGTCGCGGTGGCAGCGAAGCTGAGCTCTCCGATGCCGCTCTGAGTCAGCGTGGTCTCGATGATGTACTGGCGGACGTCAGCCTGGCGGACCCGGTCGCCGGTCTGGGTGGCGGTGCGGGTCGCGCCCTGGCGAGGAAACTGAGTGATCACCTCCGGATGGTTGTTCCAGCCCCGGCGAGAGACCCGCGACTGCAGCTGCACCGCCTCGTACTCATCCGGGTCCAGTCGGAACATCAGCTGCTTGCCGCCGATGCGGTTGATGTGGGCGTAGAACAGGTCGCTCTGCTCCCGGTTGAGCAACGCCCCCATGATGTCCGGGTCGAGCGTGTGGCTGTCGTCGTCCACGAGGTACTTGAGCCCGTCCTTCACGCTCCCGCGGACGTCATTCGGCGGATTGCCGGGCGCGAACTTGAGCGTGCGCTCGAGCTCGGCGAGCGTGGAATCGGCGAACAGGAAGAAGACCGCCGTCACGGGCGCGTCGAGCGCCCGCACCTTCTCCAGCCGCTCGAGCCGGTCCTGCTCGACCCGCGATGTGGGCGCGAAGGCGAACCGTCCCTGGCCGAGAAAGACCATCCCGACGGTGCGGCCGCCGATCGGGGTCAGCTGGTAGAGCCGGCCCTGCTGCAGGGTGAACGTGGCCGCGTCCCGGCGCAGCACGAGGTTGCTCACTTCCGCGGTCCGCTCCGGGACCGGGCCGAGCTGCATCAGCTCCTGGTAGGTCTCCTCGAACGTGCGGGCCGCTCCGCTCCCTCCCGCCACGGGCGTGAGCGTCGCGAGCTGGCCCTGGGCCCACAGCGATGCTGCGGGGAGGAGGAGAGTAGCGGACAGCAGGGCGGATCGGAGTGACACGTGCCCTCCGAAAGGGCGCGCTCGACGGGCTGACTATGGGGACAGCCGAAGATCGTGAGCGGGCCGGAAGGGGTCAAGCCGCCAGCAACACGACGGTGTCGAGGGTTGCGACAGCCGATGCATCTGGTCGAGGCCCCGGATCCAAATTTGCGACAGCGAGCACCGCCGGTCCAGCAGCCGCCGTCGCACGGTCGACCTACTTTCCCTCGTAGACGACACGTCCTCCCACGATGGTGGTCCGCACGGCGACCCGCTCGATCACTTCCGGCGGGATCCGGGTGAGGTCCTGGTCGAGCAAGACGAGGTCGGCCTTGAAGCCGGGCGCCAGGCGGCCGCGGGTCTTCTCGGCGAAGACGCCGTAGGCATCGCCGGCGGTATAGGCCCGAAGCGCTTCCTCGACGCTGATCTTCTGCTCGGGGATCCAGCCGCCGGGATGCTTGCCGTCGAGCGTCCGCCGCGTTACCGCCGCGTAGATGCCCAGGATCGGATCGATCGGCGCCACCGTCCAGTCGGAGCCGAAGCCGAGGTGCGCCTTGCGGTCGAGCAGCGAGCGGAACACGTACATCCCCTTGATCCGCTCGGGTCCGATCCGCTTCTGGGCCCAGCGGCCGTCGTCGATCGCGTGGTATGGTTGCATCGACGCGATCACGCCCGAGCGGGCGATCCGATCGATGTCCCCGGCGCGCAGGTGCTGGGCGTGCTCGATCCTGAAGCGGCGATCGCGGGGCCCATGCGCCCGCGCGACACTGTCATAGATGTCGAGGATGAGTCCGTTGGCGCGCTCGCCGATCGCGTGCACCGTGACCTGGAGGCCGGCGGAGTCCGCGGCGCCGATCCAGGCCCGCAAGGAATCCTCGGGCGTCCGGAGCAGCCCGGCCGTCGCCGGGTCGTCGTCGTACGGGGCGTAGAACAGCGCCGTCCTCGAGCCCAGCGAGCCGTCCACGTACCCCTTCACGCCGCCGATCCAGACCCAGTCGTCGCCCCGGCCGAGCCGGGCGACGGTGTCCGCGACCGCGCGCCAGGTCTCGAGCGGGAAGTAGAGCGCGGCGCGGGCGGTGAGCGCGCCCGCGGCCTTGGCCCGGAGATACGTGCCGAGGTCGGCCGGTACCACGCTCATGTGCGCGAACGCCGTCACACCCTTCGACGCCGCGAAGGCCAGCGCCCGGCGCAGGGCCGCGTCGCGCTGCGCCGGGGTGGGCTCGGGTACCGCGCGCTCCACCGGCACCATCGCCATGTCCTTCACGATACCGGTCGGCTCCCCGCTCCGTGGGTCGCGCACGATGACGCCGCCGGGGATGTCCCTGGTCCTCCGGCCGATCCTGGCGGCCCGAAGCGCGGCCGAGTTGGCGAGCCCCATGTGGCCGTCGAGGCGGTAGACGAACACCGGGTTGTTCGGCGTCACCGAGTCGATCCACTCGCGGCGGGGGAGCGGGGCGCCCGGCCAGCGCTCGTGGTCCCAGTCGCCGCCCAGGATCCATTCGCCGGGACGCCGCTCGGTGGCGAACGCCTTCAGCCGGGCGATGAACTCCTCGGGCGAGTTGGCCGGCCGGAGGTCGATGCTGGCGAGCTGGAAGCCGCCGTCGGTGAAGTGCAGGTGCCCGTCCATGAAGCCGGGCACGACCATCGCTGCCCCGTTGTCCAGCACGCGGGTCGCCGGCCCCACGCGCGCCGCCATGGCCGAGCTGTCGCCGACCGCGACGACCGTGTCGCCGGCCACGGCGACGCCCCCCGCCCACGGATGTGCCGAGTCCCCGGTCCACACGCGACCGTAGACGACGAGGTCGACGGGGCGCGCGGGCGGCCGCTGAGCACAGGCCGGGAGCGCGGCCAGGAGCAGCAGCACCATGCCGCGCAGGCGGTGAGGCAGAGGCATGGGATCTCTCAGCGCTTGGTGAGTCGGCGGATGGCTTCGAGCTTCTCGAGCGCGCTGCCGCCGGACGCGGCGGGAGCCACCGAGAAGAGATCGCGGATGTCGAGCAGGATCTCGAGCATGAGCTGGTCGCGCATGTAGGCGCTGTCGAGATCGATCATGCGGCCGCCGTCGCCGGAGGCTTTGGCGCGGTCATACGACTCGCGGTAGATGGACTCGAGGTTGGCCAGAATGCGGTCACGCGGGCGCATGGCGGGGCTCCAGGAATTCGGGCAGCGGGAAGGAGTAACGGACCGCAGACGCCTGCGCGAGCCTGCAGCGGGAGGCAGTCCTGTGGCGGCCGTGCTCTAGCGGAGTGCCGAGCCGCCCCGGCAGTACAAAACCATGACACCTGACAAGCCCCAAGGCAGTCCTATAGACGCCGGCTCGCTCGTGCGGCTCCGGAACGGCTGGACCGACACCTGGTCGAGCGGGTAGCAGTGACGCGCTATACTTAGCGGAAGCGGCCGGGGCACCCCGCCCCGGCCTTTTCGCTTCCGCCTCCCGAGCCTGCCATGTCCCTTCAGGGCACCACCGTCCTCTTCTTCGCCGGACCCCTCTACGAAGACCTCGAGCTCTGGTATCCCAAGATCCGCCTGGAGGAGGAGGGTGCGCGCACCCTCGTCGCGGGCACCGGCGAGCGGACGTACCAGGGCAAGCGCGGCTATCCGCTCACGGTCGACGCGAACGTCGACGACCTGCGGGCCGACGAGTTCGACGGCCTGGTGATTCCCGGGGGCTACGCGCCGGACATCATGCGCCGCTCGAAGAAGCTGCTGCAGCTCACCCGCGAGATCTACGACGCCGACAAGCCGGTCGCCTTCATTTGTCACGCGGGCTGGGTGCCGATCTCGGCCGGAATCGTCCGGGGGAAGCGCGGTACCAGCGTCGGCGCGATCAAGGATGACCTGGTGAACGCGGGCATGCTGTGGGAGGACAGCCCAGTGGTGGTCGACGGGAACCTGATCTCCTCCCGCACGCCGGCCGACCTGCCGCAGTTCATGCGCGCGCTGATCCGGGCGCTGGTCGCCGGCCGGGCGGCCGGCGCGGTCGGGGCGTCCGCCCCGGCGCACCGCTAGGATGTCGCTGACCGACGCGCAGCGGCGCGTGGACGCCTGGGTCAGCCAGTACGAGGAGGGCTACTTCCACCCGCTCACCAATCTCGCCCGACTGACCGAGGAGGTCGGCGAGCTGGCGCGCGAGGTGAATCATCGGTTCGGCCAGAAGACCAAGAAGCGGGACGAGGGCGAGGGCGATCTGGCCATGGAGATGGCCGACATCTTGTTCGTCCTCATCTGCATGGCCAACCGCGAAGGGATCGACCTCGAGGCGGCGTTCGAGCGGATGATGGCGAAGGTGGAGACACGGGATCGGGATCGGTGGACCAGGAAGGGCGACCGCCCGCCCGTCTGACCGCCCTACTCCCACTCCGCCGGCGCGTTCTCGAGCTCGTCCAGCAGCACCAGGTAGCTCTCCCACCGGTCCCGCGCGATCGCGCCGCCGTCGAGCGCCTCGCGCACGCGGCAGCCGGGCTCGGTCCGGTGGCGGCAGTCCGCGTAGCGGCAGTCGCCCAGGAACGGGCGGAACTCGGGGAAGCACGTGTCCAGCTCGCCCGGGTCGATGCCCCACAGCCCCACCTCGCTGAATCCCGGTGTGTCCACCAGGTAGCCTCCCGCGTCGAGCGGCAGCATGACGGCGGAGACCGTGGTGTGCTTGCCCCGGCGGACCTTGGCGCTGACCTCGCCGGTCCGAAGCTGCAGTCCGGGCTGCAGGCGGTTGAGCAGGCTCGACTTCCCGGCGCCCGACGGGCCGGTGACGACCGACGTCCGGCCCGCCAGCGCGGCGGCCAGCTCGGCCATGCCGTCGCCCGTGCGCACGCTGGTCGCGTGGACCACGTAGCCCGCGCGCGTCAGTCGTGCGATGAGCGCCGTGCCCGGATCGAGATCGATCTTGTTGACGACGACGGCGGCGGGGATCTCGTTGGCCTCGGCCACGACGAGCAGGCGATCGACAAGCTGGGGGATGGGGGCGGGATCGACCGTGGCGGTGACGACGAAGACCTGATCCACGTTCGCCGCGACCGGACGGCTGCCGCGGCCTTCGGGGACCCGGCGCTCGAGCAGCGCCGTGCGGGGCTCGACCCCGACGATCGCGTGGAGGAGCGCGTCAGGATCGTGCTCGAGCCGCACCCGGTCGCCCACGACCACGCGGGAGGTGTCGCGCTTCGCCTTGCCGGCGAGCACCGCGCGGATCTGCCCGTCGGCCGTGGCGACGCGGTACACCGACCCGTCGCGCTCGAGCACGGTGCCGAGGAGCGCCGTCACCACTCCGACGGCGCGCGGGCGATCGCCTCGTCGAGTGCCGTCTTCACATCGTACAGGGACAGCGCCTTGAGCCGGTCGGCGGCCTCCGCTTCGGTGCGCCCCCAGGCGAGCGTCTCGCTCTCGACGTGACCGACGGGCTGGTCGCCCGCGGGCGACCAGCGCACGAACAGCAGCGCCGCGCCGTAGAGCCCGCGCAGATCGGGCTCTTCATCCACGTAGATGGCCACGGAGTATGCCTGGCCGTCGCTGCCGCCGAAGGCGGCCGCGCGGTCGTGCTTGGCCATATAGCCACCCAGGGTCAGCTCGCTCACCGTCCCGGTACCGACTCCCGCACGATGTTGCCGAGGAAAAAGGCGATGTTGGCGGGTCGCTCCGCCAGCCGCCGCATGAGATAAGGATACCACTGCGTTCCGAACGGGATATAGACCCGGAGCCGGTAGCCCGCCTGGCGGAGGCTCTCCTGGAGGTCGCGGCGGACGCCGTAGAGCATCTGGAACTCGAACCGGTCGGTGCCGATCCCTTGCCGGCGGACGAAGTCGCGCGCGTGCGCGATGATCGCTTCGTCGTGGGTCGCCAGCCCAGGGTAGTTCCCCGCCAGCAGCAGCCGCTCCATCAGGCGGACGTAGTTCTTGTCCACGTCCGCCTTCTCCGGGAACGCCACCGCCGGCGGCTCGAGGTAGGCGCCTTTGCAGAGGCGCACGCGTGCCTTCATCGCGATCAGGTCCTCGATGTCCTGCTCCGAGCGACGGAGCATGGACTGGATCACCACGCCGCAGTGGGCACCGAAGCGGTCGAACAGCCGCCGCCGGAAGAAATCGAGGGTGCGCTGGGTGTACTCGGAGCTCTCCATGTCGAGTCGGACGAAGCCGTGGAGCGCCGCGGCCTTCTCGAGGATTGCCACCATGTTGGCCACGCAGAGCGCCTCGGAGACGTCGAGCCCCATCTGGGTCAGCTTGACCGAGACGTTCACCTCGGCGCCGCTCGCGGCCATGCGATCGAGCATGCGGAGATACTGATCGCGGGCCGCGACCGCTTCGGCCTCGACCGTGACGCTCTCCCCCAACAGATCCAGTGAGGAGGTGATGCCCCGGCGGCTCAGCTCTCGCGCGGCTTCCACTCCCTGATCGATAGACTCTCCAGCCACAAAGCGGGAGGCGAACCGCCGGGCCAGACCGTTGCTGCGGACGAAGTTGAAAACGCCCTGCCGCTCCGACAGCCAGAGCAGGCCCTGTCGCATGATCACGAGTGGCACCTTGTAGAAAGCCGGGATCGACGGCGGAGGTCGCCGCAAAAACGCCCACGAAGCTAGCCGGGGAGGGGAGCGGAGTGTAGAGGGGAGGCTGCCCGTGAATGTTTATGCAACCCTGTGACTGGCGTCACCTTACGCGGCCAAGAGAAGCGGTAAGATGGGGCCCTATGCCCCGCCGATCTCCGCAGCCGTCGTCCGACCCCGTGGAATCGGCTCAGGCCGCGGGGCTGCGCTACGTGAGCGATGCGCAGCCGGGCATTCGGCGGCGGCGCGCGGGCCGCGGCTTCGGCTATGTCGGTCTCGACGGCCGAGCGCTCCGCGACAAGGCCACCCTCGCACGCATCCGGAGCCTGGCCATCCCTCCCGCCTACACCGACGTCTGGATCTGTCCCCTGTCCAACGGCCACTTGCAGGCTACGGGGCGGGACGCGCGAGGTCGGAAGCAGTACCGCTATCACCCGCGATGGCGGGAGGTGCGGGATGAGACGAAGTTCGGCCGGATGCTCGCCTTCAGCGACGTGCTGCCGCGACTTCGTGCACGGGTGGAGGAAGATCTCGCCAAGCCCGGGCTGCCCCGCGAGAAGGTGCTCGCGACGGTCGTCCGGCTGCTCGAGTGCACGGCCATCCGAGTCGGCAACGACGAGTACGCCCGAGCCAACCGCTCCTTCGGCCTCACCACGTTGCAGGACCGGCACGTGGAAGTTTCGGGATCCACGCTGCGATTCGAGTACCGGGGCAAGAGCGGCAAGACCCACCGCGTCGCGCTCAGCGACCGCCGGCTCGCGCGGATCGTGGCCCGCTGCCAGGCATTGCCGGGTGCGGATCTCTTTCAGTTTGAGGACGACGCGGGCCAGCGGGTGGCGATCGGGTCGGGCGACGTGAACGACTACCTGCGGGACATCACCGGCGAGGAGTTCACCGCCAAGGACTTCCGGACCTGGGCCGGCACCTTACAGGCCGTCGAGGCGCTCGAAGCCGTGGGGCCGGCGCCCACGCAGCGGGAGGCGAAGTCGGCGATCCTCCAGGCCATCGACCGTGTGGCCGAGCGCTTGAATAACACCCGGGCGGTGTGCCGGAAGTACTACATCCATCCAGCGGTCATCAAGACCTACGAAGCCGGCACGCTCCACGAGGCACTGCAGAACGGGGGACCGCCGAAGGGCGCCGCCGAGTCGCCGTTGAGTGCGGAGGAGCAGGCCGTGGTCCGGCTGCTCCGCCATGTGGCCTAGCGCTCAGTAGCCCCCGCCGCCGCCCATACCGGACCCACCACCGCCCCCGGACCCGCCGGCAGCGGAGACGGTGACGGTCCCTTGCATCCCGAGGGCTACGTGGATGGTGCAGTGGTAGGGGTAGGTGCCAGGCGTGCTGAACGTTCGGGCGAACGTGCCCGAGGCTCTGCGTGGGCGAGTGCGTCGCCGTCGTCGAAGGTGACGTTGTGATCCACCGTGCCCTGCCGCCCACTGCCAGGTCACCGTCGTGCCGGTCGCGACGGAGATGTTGGCCGGCGAGAAGAAGTTATTGTTCACGGTGACCGTGTTGGCCGCCGGTGGCGTCGGATTCGGAGGGGCGGTGGTGTCCGAGCCACCATCGCCGCTGCAGGCGGCAGCGGCCACCAGCGCAAGGCCCGCGAGCAACGTCGTACTGCGCATACGAATCCTCCACCGTGTCAGGTCACGTAGCTTGTTCATAGCTAGGGGGCGGCGGACCGGGGGTCTTGCACGGGCACTGCGGATTTGTGCGGGCGGAGCCCGGATCGCATCTTGAACCTTGGGGTTCCAGGCTGAGGCATGATGCTGGCGCGCACATCCACCATCGACGGATTCACCTTCACCGAAGGTCGGCATGCGGCCGGCAGTCGCCTGCCCTGGCACAGCCACGCGGGTCCCACCCTGTGCTTCGTCTACGCCGGCGCCTTCACCGAGAGCTTCGCCGGCGCCACCTTCGAATGCACGCCTGGCACCCTCAAGATCACCCCCGCCGGGGAGCGCCACACCAACCGGTTCGGACGCGAGGAGACCCGCGGGCTGCTGGTCGAGGCGGATGTGGCCCGGGTCGAGCGGCTGGGCGAGCCGGCGGGCGTGCTCGCCGAGCGGCTGAGCCTGCGCGACGAGCGGCTGGCGATCCTGTCCTGGCGCATCGCGGACGAGCTGCGCCGGCACGATGCGGCGGCGCCGCTCGCGATCGAGGGATTGCTGCTGGAGATCCTGGCGGGAGCGGCGCGCGAACGCGACCTGCGGCTCACGGGCGGCGTGCCGCACTGGCTCACCGACGCGCGGGACTACCTCCACGATCCCGGCGAGGCCCGCAGCCTGAGCGAGGTGGCCGCGGCCGTCGGGGTGCACTCCGGCCACGCTGGCCCGTGGCTTCCGCAAGGTCTACGGGTGCAGCGTCGGCGCGTACCTTCGCCGCCTGCGGGTGGCGCGGGCGGCGAGGCAGCTGGCCGACACCGACGCGCCGCTCGCGGAGATCGCGCTGTCGGCGGGATTTTCCGACCAGAGCCATTTCTCGAACGTCTTCCGGCGGGAGACCGGGCTGTCCCCATCGGCCTTCCGGCGGGCCGTGCGCTCAGACTGATTCGCCCGGCGCCAGATGATCGACCGCCCGGGCCAGCGTGTCGGCCTGGATGTCGTAGTGTGAGCGGTGCCAGGCGGCCACGCCGTCCCGCAGCACGATGGCCTGCGGTGACTCGTGGACGACACCGATCCGCTCGGCCAGGGCACGCGACAGCGGCCGGTGCTTGATGACGTCCACCAGGTATACCGGCACCTGGCTGCGACGGCGAAAGGCGAGCATCTCCTCGTAGGCGACGCCGCTGGTCGGACAGATCGGGCTGTGTTTGTAGAGCACGGCGAGCGGCGCGGCAAGGAGCGGAATCAGGTCGGCTTCGGTGACGATCGGGTGCATCACGCAACCTACACGCGCACCTCGCCGGTCGCATCCGCGTGGGGAGCGTTGAGCCCGGACTACGTGAGGCGCATCCGCTCCTGGAGCCGACGGAATCGCGGATCGCCGCGGAGGCCGTCGAGCATCGGCTCGACGTTGAGGTAGGCCAGCCACCCACGTCGGTCCTCGAACGCGCGATCGAGCCAGTCGAACGCCGGATCGGGCTCGCCCAGGGCGGCGTGAAGCATGACGAACGCCACCGGCGAGACGTAGCGCGCCTGCCGGCGCCGCTCGAGGTCGGCCAGGATGGCCCGGGTCTCGTCCGGCCGGCCGCGGGCGGCCGCGACCACGCCGAGCCCGGCGATCGCGAGCGCGGGGCTGTCGGAGACGGCGATCGCCTCCCGGAAGGCGGCCGCGGCCTCGTCCCACTGTCCCACCTGGGTGTAGGCCAGGCCCAGCAGCCGGTGGTTCTCTTCGGCTGTCGGGTTCATGGCCAGGGCGCGACGGAGCTGCTCCAGCGCCTGCTCGGGTTGCCGCGCGTAGTAGTGAAGCCAGCCCATGCTCCGCCGGATCGACACCGAGGCGGGGTCGAGCGCGATGGCCTGCCGTCCCTCCGCCAGCGCCAGCTCGGTGCGGCCCATCGCCGTTTGAAACCACGAGTGCCACTGGCGCGCCACCGAATAGCGCGGATTGAGCTCCAGCGCGCGCCGGAAGTGCCGCGAGGCGGTGGGCCAGTCCCAATCGTAGATGAAGGTCACCCACGCGAGCGAGGTGTGCGCTTCCGCCAGGGTCTCGTCGAGCGCGAGCGCCCGCTGCGCCTCGGCCCGGGCTCGCTCGAGCCCCTCCTGCACCGGCGCCCCCCGATAGTCGATCTGCAGCGCGTACGAATCGGCGAGGCCGGTGTAGGCCAGCGCGTAGTCCGCGTCCTCCGCGATGGCGGCCTCGAAGTACCGGATGCCCTCGGCGATGGCGGACTGGGTGCGCCGGTTCCACGAGTAGCGTCCCTTGAGGTACAGGTTGTACGCCTTGAGGTTCGCGGTGTAGCGCACCGGCGTCGGGTCGCCGAGGTCCTGGAGCAGGGTCGAGCGCAGCGTGTCCACGATGGTGCGCGCGATCTCATCCTGGATCGCGAACACATCCGCGAGCTCACGGTCGTAGCGCTCCGACCAGAGCGTCCGCCCGTCGCGCACGTTGGTGAGCTGGGCGGTAATCCGGAGCCGGTTGCCGGCCCATCGCACCGATCCCTCGAGCACGGCGCTGACGTCGAGCCGCGCGCCGAGGGTGCGCACATCCTCGCGCACGCCCTTGAGGGCGAACACCGAGGTGCGCGACGCCACGTGCAGCCCTTCGACCTTGGTGAGGGCGGTGATCAGCTCCTCGGTCATCCCATCGCTGAAGTATTCGTTCTCCGGGTCCGCGCTCGCGTTGACGAACGGCAGGACGGCGATGGCCCGGGCATCCCCGGCCGGCGCCGTGCCGGCCAGCTCGAATCCGGGCTCCGTCAGGGCCTCCATGAACTCCGTCATGCCGGGGAAGCGCTCGCCGGGCGCCTTGGCCAGGGCGCGCTCGATCGCGCGCTCGACGGCCAGGGGCGCGGTCGGCCGGAGCGCGCGGATGGCGGTCGGTCGCTCGACGGCGTGCCGGGCCATGGTGGCGCGTGCGCCGGTCCCCGCGAACGGCGGCTCGCCGGCCAGCATCTCGTAGAGCACGCAGGCGAGGCTGTACTGATCCGTGCGGCCGTCCAGGCCGCTCTCGGCGCTGGCCTGCTCGGGGCTCATATAGGCCGGCGTGCCCACGGTGAAGCCGCGGTCGGTGATGTACACATTCTCGCCGCCCGCCGCGGAGATGGCGGTGGCGATGCCGAAGTCGGCGATGACCGGCTCACCCTCCTGGAGAAGGATGTTCTCGGGCTTGATGTCCCGGTGGATCACGTTGAGCCGGTGGGCGTAAGCCAGCGCGCCGGCCACGGCTCGGGTGATACGGAGCGCCACGTCCACCGGCAGCGGCCCCTCGCGGGACAGGCGGTCGCGCAGGCTCTCGCAGCCCGCGTACGGCATGACGAAGTAGAGCAGGCCGTCGCATTCGCCGGAGTCGTGCAACGGCAGGATCTGGGGATGGGCCAGGCTGGCGGCGATCCGGATCTCGCGGAGAAAGCGCTGCGGCTCGTATCCGCCGGCCCGACGTGTCGGGCCGCAGCACCTTGATGGCCACCTTCCGGGCGTGCTTCACGTCCTCGGCCAGATAGACCGTGGCCGCGCCGCCCCGCCCGATCTCCTCCTCGATGAGGTAGCGGTCACCCAGGGCAGTGCGCAGGCGAACAGGAATCTCGGACACGACCGGCTCGGGCTCGGACCTCGGGAGTGGTGGCGGTATCACTGGAAGGGAACCGCTCGTTGCCGGATGCACAAGGCGACCGAGGCCCGCGCCGTCAGCGCTTCACGTATCGCCCGTCGAAGGCGACCGTCCAGGTGGCGCCGCCGTCGCCCGAGCTCTCCCACAGCTGGCGGACGTGGCCGGGCGAGGACTGCTCCCAAGTGATCCGCTGGCGCTGCTTCTGGCCGGCGCTGTCCACGGTCTCGCCTTCCAACACCATGCGTCCGTTGGCGAAAGCGCCCTCGAGCACGAGCAGGCTGCCCTGGTTGTCCACCCAGGTCTGGTGCCAGCGCTTGCGAGTGGCGTCCCAGGCGTTGTAGCTGGTGCCGTCGCTGCCCCCTGCCCCGGACCAGCTCTCCCGCAGGGCGCACCCGCCGAGAATCGGCTCGATCCGGTTGGCGCCCGCGCGCTTGCCATTGGGGAGCGTGACGTCCCATTGACCGATCCAGAAGTCGAACTGATGGTACTCGGCGGCGCTACAGGCCTTCCCCGGCGGCGGCGTGCTCTGGCCCGCGGCCGGCCGGGCGACCAACACTGCGAGCGCGAGGATTACCGGGACGAGGGAGGCAACGGGACGCGGCATGAACGGCTCCGATGAGGAGGGAAATGGTCATCTCCCTACGGCGCGCGGGCCGCCCAGGTTCTAGGGCGAGGCGGTCGGGCTCCCGTCCCCCGCCGGCAGCGACTGCAGAAACCCGCGGATCGCGCCGAAATAGGCCGCGGAGTCCACGTCGAATGCGTCGCCGTGGCCGCCCCGCAACGTCACGAACGTCTTGGGCTCGGTCGCCGCCTCGTACAGGCGCCGGCCATGGGCGAACGGAACCACCTCGTCGGCTTGGGCATGCAGGAAGAGCTTGGGCATCCGGACGCGTTCGATCTTCTCGATGGACGCATAGCGGCTCCGGGCGATCCAGCGCACCGGCACGAAGGGGTAGACCTCCTGAGCCCGCCCCACGACGGACGCGACGGCGCCATCGAGCACCAGTCCGGCGGCCGGCTCCCGCGTCGCGAGGTCCACCGCCACCGCCGAGCCGAGCGAGTGGCCGAAGAGCACGATCCGGTGGGGCGGCACGTGCCGAACGTCCCGGAGGTAGCGGTAGGCCGCCACGGCGTCGGCGTAGAGTCCCGGCTCGGTCGGCTCGCCGTCGCTCTCGCCGTAGCCCCGGTAGTCGAAGGCGAGGAGGTTGAGCCCGAGGGCGCGGAGCCCGGCGTAGTGGGCCGGGCGCCCGGCATTGGAGAGGTTGCCCGCGTTGCCGTGACAGATGAGCAGCCAGCGCGCCTCGGAGTCCGGCGGCGCCGCGCGGATGATCCAGGCGACGAGCGTGACGCCGTCCGTGCTGGGGATGTGCACGCGCTCGGGCGCCAGGTCCGGCGGCGGCGGATCCAGCCGTCGCGCGCCGGGTACGTAGAGCAGCCTGGACTCGGCGAGGCGAAGCACGATGAGCAGCAGGACGTAAGCGACCGCGATCGCGGCGACGAGGGTCGTTGCCATCCGGCGCGCGCGTCCCCCGCCCCCCTCAGGTGGCGTAGTAGCGCCTCCCCTGCGCGGCCATCTCCATCAGGTCCGACGCCGGGGTGAAGCGCGGGCCGTGCACGTCCGCCAGGTCGCGCAGCACGTCGGCGACGCGGCTCGCGGTGAGGTCGTCGATGGTTCGAAGCGGGCCGCCCCGGAAGGCCGGATAGCCGATCCCGAACAGCGCGCCGACATCGCCGTCGCGCGAGCTCCGCACGGCGCCGTCGTCGAGCGCCATGGCCGCCTCATTGAGCATGGCGTACACCAGCCGTCGCTCGACCATGGTGGCATCCGCGTCCTCGACCGGACGCACGCCGAGCAGCTGGTAGACTGAGTCGTCCACGCCGGCCTTGTGGCCCTCGTGATAGCGATAGAACCCACGGCCGCTCTTTCGCCCCAGCCGTCCGTCCGCGATGAGGCGCCCGAGCGTCTCGGGCGGCCGCAGCCGCTGGCCGAACGACGCGTGCATGACGCCGCCCGCCTTCTGCGCCACGTCGAGTCCCACCTCGT
Source organism: uncultured Gemmatimonadales bacterium (assembly GCA_963697755.1). GTDB lineage: Bacteria > Gemmatimonadota > Gemmatimonadetes > Gemmatimonadales > GWC2-71-9 > CAVVWJ01. The sequence goes on from CAVOPE010000008.1 coordinate 225,920, forward strand.
CGAGCAGCGCCACCGGTCCGACCGGGAACCCCCAGCGCGTCATCGTCCGGTCGATGAGCTCGATCGGGACGCCTTCGGTCACCAGGATCGCCGCCTCGTTGAGGTAGGGCGACAGGATCCGGTTGACCCAGAACCCCGGGTGGTCCGCGACGACGATCACCGTCTTGCCCATCCGGCGGCCGAACCGCACCGCGGTGACGATGGCCTCGGGAGCCGTCGCCTCGGTGGGGATGACCTCGAGCAGCGGCATCTTCTCCACCGGCGAGAAGAAGTGCATGCCCAGCACCCGCTCCGGCCGTTCGGCCTCGGCGGCAATGTCGCGGATCGGGATGGTCGACGTGTTGCTGGCGAAGATAGTGTCGGGACGGGTCACGGCCTCGACCTCGGCGAGCACCCGGCGCTTGAGCGCGAGGTCCTCGAACACCGCTTCGATGACCAGGTCGGCACGGGCGAACCCGCGGTAGTCGGCGCCCCCCGAGAGCAGTCCGCCGAGCCGGTCGAATTGCCCGCGGCTCAGGCGGCGGCGCTTGTAGCGGTCCGCCAGAATGTTCCCCGCCGCCTTGAGTCCCCTGCCCACGCGCTCCAGGTCGGCGTCCTTGAGCCGCGTGTCCACTTCGACGTTGAGCGCCGCCGTGCCCGCGATGCCGGCACCCATGAAGCCCGCGCCTACGACGCCGAGCCGGCGGATCTGCCGCGGTATGGCGGTGCCGGGCGGGATGCCGTCGTCCTTCTTGAGCGCGGTCGTGGCGAAGAAGACCTGCACCAGCTTGCGTGACACGTCGCCCACGGCGAGCTCGCCGAAGAAGCGGTGCTCCGCGGCCAATCCGGCGGTGATCCCCTCCTCCAACCCGACGCGAACGGCCTCGAGCGCCTTGAGCGGGGCCGGATAATGGCCGCCGGTCCGTGCGAGGACCTGCTTTTCCGCGGCCCGATAGACCATGCGGCGCCCGGCGGCGGTACGGTCGAGGAACATGCCCTGCCACCCGCCCTTGGGCCGCCGCCGGGGCATCCCGTCGCGGGCCAGGCGGTCGGCCGCGGCCACGGCCGTCGCGCGGAGGATGCTGGGCGGCACGAGCTCGTCCACCAGGCCGAGCCGGAGCGCCTTGGCTCCCCGCTCGCTCTTGCCGCTGAGGATCAGGTCGAGGGCGGCGCGCGCGCCGACGAGGCGCGGCAGCCGCTGGCATCCGCCGGCGCCGGGAATGAGACCGAGCTGCACCTCGGGGAGCCCGAGCTGCGTCTTGGGATGGTCGGTCGCCACCCGGTAGTGGCAGGCGAGCGCCAACTCGAGCCCGGCGCCGAGGCAGGCGCCGTGAATCGCCGCGACGACCGGGGTGGGCAGGGTCTCGACCCGGCTGACCATCTCCTGCCCCTCGAAGCTGAGCCGCTCGGCCGCGGTCTCGGTGGTGAGCGCGGTGAACTCGTCGATGTCGGCGCCGGCGATGAAGCTGTCGGGCTTGCCCGAGATCAGCACCGCGGCGCGGATGGCCGTGTCGTCCCTCAGGCGGATGAGCAGCGCTTCGAACTCCACCTTGACCGCGTCGCTCAGCTTGTTGACGGGCTCGCCGGGCGTGTCGAACGTGACGATGGCGATCCCGTGCTCGATGACGGTGGTGAGCGCCGACACTAGATCCGCTCCAGCACGAGCGCCGCGCCCATGCCGCCCTGCGCGCAGATCGAGATCAGGCCGAACTGTACGTCCCGGCGCCGCATCTCGTTGGCGAGCGTGGTGACCAGGCGCGCGCCGGTCGCCCCGAACGGGTGTCCGATGGCGATGGAGCCTCCCATCACGTTGGTGCGGTCCCAGTCCACCTCGCCGACGGGTCCCGCCAGGCCGAGCCGCTCGGCCCAGGCCGCCGAGCCCCAGGCCTGCACGTTGGAGAGCACCTGGGAGGCGAAGGCCTCGTGGATCTCGACCAGCCCCAGGTCGCTCCACGCGATGCCGGCGCGCTCGAGCGCGCGAGGCACGGCGTAGACCGGTCCCATGAGGAGCTGCCAGCCCGGGTCCACCGCCGCTACCGCGTAGCTCCGGAGCACCGCCAGCGGCGTATACCCGAGCGCCGCGGCCTTTTCCTCCGCCATCAGCAGCACTGCGGCCGCCCCGTCCGTGAGCGGTGACGCGTTGCCGGCGGTGACCGACCCGTAGCGCCGGTCGAAGACCGGGCGAAGCTGGGCCAGCGCCTCGAGCGAGGAATCGGAGCGGATGCCGTTGTCGGCGGCGACGATCTTGTCCATGCCCGGCCCGCCGAACCAGGGCGCGATTTCGGCACCGAGGCGCCCGTCGGCGGTGGCGGCGGCGGCGCGCTGATGGCTCATGAGGGCGAGACTGTCCTGGGCCTCGCGGGTGATGCCGTTCTCCTTGGCCATCTTCTCGGCCGATTGCCCCATGGTCTCGCCGGTCGAAGGCTCGGCGACGGCGGGCGTCACGGGAACGAGATCGCGCGGGCGGGTGCGTGCGAGCGCGCCCAGACGCGCGGCCACGTTCTTGGCCTTGCCCGCCTCGACCAGGATCTGGCTGAAGCGGCGCGAGTGGAGCACCGGAATGTCGGACAGCGATTCGACGCCGCCGGCGAGCACCGTATCGGCGTGGCCCAGCGCGATCTGGTCGGCCCCGTTGGTGATGGCCTGGGCCGCGGAGGCGCAGGCCCGGTTGAGCGAATAGGCGGGGACGCTGGGCAGGAGCTGCGGCAGCAGGCTCACCTCACGGGCGACGTTGGGGACGCGGACCGAGGGCACCACTTGGCCGAAGACCACTTCGTCCACCTCGCGGCCGTCGAGCTCGCTCTGGACCAGCAGCTCACGCGCGGTGTGGCGCGCGAGGGCCGTCGCGCTCACGTCGCGAAAGACGGTGCCGCTCTTGGCGAACGGTGTGCGGAGGCCGGCCACGATGGCCACCCGCCGCCCGGGCCGGGAGTCGCGCATGTCTGCCTATCGATGAAGTGGGAGAAGCGTCCGCGACGACGTGGTGGTACTTTTCGGCTGCGTGTTCACTCGCGACAGGCCACCACGCTCGCCACGGCGCGCCAGCGCTCGGCGTCGACCGGCTCGAGGACCTCGCGGCCGTGCACGACCCGGAGCGGAGCCGCGAGGCGCGCGAGCTCGCCCGGGCGCAGCAGACGGTCCTCGGAGGTGGGGCCCCAGCCGAGCTCGCGCTGGCCGGTCAGGAACGATTCCATCATCAGCAGTCCGCCGGGAGCCACGAGCTCGCGAATCGCCGGCATCCGCGCACGGTCAAGATAATTGAACACCAGAACCGCATCAAAATCGCCAAGCTCGGGCCACGGTCCCTCGAGGTCCACGACCCGCCAGTCGACGGTGAGGTGGTGCGCGGCCGCGAGCTCGCGCGCGGTGCTGAGCCGGGTCTCGTCGCGATCGATGCCGACCGCGTCGGCCCCGAGAATCGCCGCGGCGAGGCCGTGCCGTCCTTCGCCGCACGCCAGATCGAGCACCCGCATGCCGGATCGGATCCGATGAGCGTGCCAGAGAAACCAGGTGCTGGGGCGGGACAGGCGCAGAACGGGCGGCAGACTCACGGCGGTCGATCCTCGGTCCGGGCGACGCTGGAGCAGATCACGGCGCAGCCCGCCGACCTGCTCGTCATCGGGGGCGGCATCACAGGCGCCGGCGTGGCCCGCGACGCGGCGATGCGGGGCATGCGCACGGTGCTGGTCGAGCAGCAGGACTTCGCGGCCGGTACCAGCTCACGCTCGAGCCGGCTGGTGCACGGCGGGCTGCGCTACCTCGAGACCGGCGACCTCAGGCTCGTCCTCGAGGCGAATCGCGAGCGGCGCATCCTGCTCCGCATCGCCCCGCACCTGGTCTGGCCGCTGCCCTTCATCTTCCCACTGCATCGCGGCGACCGGATCCCCCTCTGGCGGCTCGCCGCGGGCATGTGGCTGTACGATGCGCTCGCGCTGTTCCGCAATGTGCGGACCCACCGCATGCTGGGCAAGCGCGCGCTGCTCGAGGCGGAGCCGATGCTCCGCGAGCGCGGCCTGCTGGGGGGCGCCCGATTCTACGATGCCCAGTGCGACGACGCACGCCTCACCCTGGCGACCATCCGCTCGGCGGTGCATCACGGTGCGCTGGTCGCGAACTATACCGCGGTCCGCGCGCTCGAGCGCACAGCCGGCCGGGTGGTCGGTGCGCAGCTCGAGGACCGGCTCACCGGTGCGCGCGCGGTGCTCCGGGCGAGCGTCGTGGTGAACGCCACCGGCCCCTGGGCCGACAAGGTCCGGCTGCTCGAGGACTCGGGCGCCGCGCCCCTCCTGCAGCCCACCAAGGGCGTCCACATCGTGGTGGACCGGACCCGGCTGGACCACCGTGAGGCCATCGTCTTCACCAGCCCCATCGACGGCCGGGTGCTGTTCATCCTGCCCTGGGGCAACCTCTCCTACATCGGCACGACCGACACCGACACGTCCGAGTCGCCCGACCACCTCACGGTTTCGGCCGACGACATGGTCTATCTCCTCCGCTCGGCCAACGCGCGCTTCCCCAGCGCCCGCCTGGGCGTGGAGGACGTGCGCGCCTCATGGGCCGGGCTTCGGCCGCTCCTGGCCGACAAGGACCGGAAGACGGCCTCGAGCCGCACGCGCGAGCACGCGATCGCTTACGGCTCCGGCGGCATGATCACGGTGGTCGGCGGGAAGCTCACCACCTACCGGTCCATGGCGACGGAGGTGGTGAACCGCGCCGCGCGCGAGCTCCGGTTCCGCGACGGCCGCTCGCGGGGGGACAGCCCCCGGACCGACGAGGAGCCGCTCCCGGGCGGCGAAGCCGCCGACCTTGCCCAGTTTCGGGAGCGTGGGCTCGAGCTCGGCGTGGCGCCCGAGAGCGTCGAGCACCTGCTCCGTCACTACGGCACCGAGGCCGCCGGCATCTACAATCTGGGCGACGGCGAGCGTCGACTCCTCCGTCGGCTCGCCCCCCCGCATCCTGCAGTCGAGGCGGAAGTAGTGCACGCGGTGAGGCGCGAGCTGGCGCAGACCGTCGAAGACGTGATGGTGCGGCGGACCCACCTGTACTACGAGACGGCGGACCGAGGCGTGCAGGCGGCCCGGCGCGTGGCGGAGCTGATGGCGCGCGAGCGAGGGTGGGACGAGGCGAAGGTGGAGGAGGAAACCGCGAAATACCTGGCATTCGTGGGCGGGTGAGGTGCTCACCCGCCCACGCGCGCGTCAGGGCGCGACGCTCGACCACGTTCACGATGCCGGACATGCCCGCGCCGTTGATCCCGCCGTGCGCCTGGCAGTGATAGCGATAGCTGCCGAGGACATTGAACGTGTAGTGGTAGGTGGTCGGCCCGTCGACGAGCCCGCCGCTCGGGGCCGGCGTGTTGCCGGCGTCGGGCACCACGTTGTGTCCGATCGCGCCGTCCGCCCACTCCCAGATCACGGTGGTGCCGACGGTCACGGTGATGTCCGCGGGCTCGAACCGGTTGAGGCCGGTCGTCCCGCCCCCCAACACTTGGATCGTGGTCGCGCCGCCGGGGTTCTCGTCGGTCGCCGTGGCGGTGAACGTGATGGGGGAGTTGGTCGCGCCGGTTACGGCCGCAGTGGCGGTCTGGGTTCCGAGCGCGTCGCCCAGCGTCCAGACGCCGTTGGTGATGCCGTCGGTGGCGGTCTGGCCCTGACTGGGCGAGACGGTGCCCGATCCCGTCCCCCAGTTGACCGGAATGTCGGCGACCGGTTCGCCGTCGCGGGTCACCAGCACCCGCAGGGCGGCGGGCAGCGCCTCGCCGGGCCGGCCGGTCTGCTGATCCCCGCTCTTGGTCGGCGCCTTGGTGATCACCAGCGGCGACTGGGCGGGCTGCGCGTTGTCGTCGCCGCACGCCCCAGCGGCGACCACCGCCGCGATCACGCCTATTGCCGTGGCCTTCCGCTGCCAATGCCTACGCATGCCATGCCCCCTTGGATGAGCCGGATGGATTCCAGATCCTGACCATATGTGGCGCCGGGAGATCCGCAAGGCGGGCTCGCGCGGCTCCTGATCCGGCGTCCCGGACCCTTGGGCCGGCGCCGCCTGGTGATCTGCACGCCGCCCGGTGATCTGCAACAAGAGGAGACGACGGTGAGCGACCGGCGTGGACGCCCTCGTCGGTCGTGCTGCCCTGGCGATGGCGGCCGGTTATCTTTCGGCATCCCACTCCAGGGTCCCGGCTGCTCCGGGATCCCGTTTGCCGTGCACACCTGTCGGGATGGTGGACGTCGTGGATTCGAACGTATTCGAAACGGCCAACGCCGGGTTCGCCCAGGCCATGTACGAGGAGTTTCTCCGCGATCCGGCCGCCGTCGGGCCGGAGTGGCGCCGGCTGTTCGAGAGTGGCGTCGTCGGCGAGCGCCCCGAGACCAACGGAACGGCCGCTCACCCGGCCCGTCCGACCGCCGAGCCTCGTGCCGCCGTCGCGGCGGCCATGCCTGCGGCGCTGTCCGCCGCACCGGCCCTGCCACCGGGTGCCTCCCCCATCAAGGGCCCCGCCGCCAAGCTCGTCGCCAACATGAACGAGAGCCTGACGGTCCCCACCGCCACCACGTTCCGGGTGCTCCCGGTGGGGACGCTGGAGCAGAAACGTAAGCTGCTCAACCAGGGGCTCCAGGCGGCCGGCAAATCCGGGAAGATCTCGTTCACCCACCTCATCGCGTTCGCGCTGGTCCAGGCCACCAAGCAGCACCCCGTCATGGGCCACACGCTGGTGGTCCGGGACGGCACGCCGTACCGGGTCGCCCCCGAGGGAATCGCCCTCGGCCTCGCGGTGGACGTGCAGCGGAAGGACGGGAGCCGCGGTCTCGTGGTCCCGGTCATCAAGCGCGCCGACACGATGGATTTCGCCGCCTTCCACGCGGCCTACGAGGAGCTGGTGGAGAAGGCGCGCTCCAACCGGCTCATGCCCGACGACTTTACCGGCGCGACGATGTCGCTCACCAATCCGGGGGGGCTCGGCACGGCCGCCTCGGTGCCGCGCCTCATGGCCGGTCAGGGCAGCATCATCGCGGTCGGGGCCATCGGCTATCCGGTGGAGTTCTCCGGCGTGTCCGAGGACCGACTCCACGATTTCGGCGTGAGCAAGGTCATGACCGTCACCAGCACCTACGACCATCGCGTCATCCAGGGCGCCGAGTCGGGGTCGTTCCTGGCAACCGTGGACCAGCTGCTCCAGGGCGACCAGGGCTTCTTCGAGCTCCTCGCCGAGAGCCTCGGCCTCGGCGAAGCCGGCTACCAGCTGACCCGGCCGACGCCCGCCACGCAGCCGGGCCAGGAGGCCGCCGGGCCGGTCGCGCCGGAGATGCTGTATCACGTCGCCGCCGCGATGGCGCTGGTCAAGGCGTTCCGCATGCACGGCCACCTCGCGGCGCATCTGGATCCGCTCGGCACGCCGCCCATCGGCGACCCCGCGCTCGACCCCGGCCCCCTCGGTCTCACGCCCGAGGTAATGGCAGCGATCCCGGCCAAGGTTCTCCGCATCGCGGTGCCCGGCCGGACCCTCGCCGAAGCACTGCCGTACCTCCAGGCGACCTACTGCGGCACAATGGCGTACGAGATCGAGCACATCTCGACCCACGAGGAGCGCGTCTGGCTCCGCGAGAAGATCGAGAGCGGCGCCTACCGTCAGCCGATGGCTCCGGACGAGCAGCGCCGACTGCTCCAGCGGCTGACCGAGGTGGAGACCCTGGAGAAGTTCCTCCACAAGGCCTACCTGGGCCAGAAGCGGTTCTCCATCGAGGGCGTGGACATGCTGGTGCCGATGCTCGACCTGACGATCGAGCGGGCGGCCGAGAGCGGCGCGCGGGACGTGGTGATCGGGATGGCGCATCGTGGCCGGCTCAACGTGCTGGCGCACACGGTCGGCCGACCCTACGAGACGATCTTCGCGGAGTTTGAGGGCGGGCGGCACGTCGAGGCCGGCCAACTCACGCCCGAGGGCGGCACCGGCGACGTCAAGTACCACCACGGCGCCGAAGGCGCGTATCGGACGGGGAAGAACAAGGCGATCACCGTCACGCTCTCGCCCAATCCGAGCCATCTCGAGTTCGTGGCCCCGGTCGTCGACGGACGGGCGCGCGCCAGGCAGACCCAGCGGCGCGGCCGGGACGCGCATCACGATCCGACAGCGGCGCTGCCCGTCACCATCCACGGCGACGCGGCGTTCGCGGGCCAGGGCGTCGTGGCCGAGACGCTCAACCTGGGCGCGCTCGCCGGGTACCGCACGGGCGGCACCCTCCACGTCATCACCAACAACCAGGTCGGCTTCACCACCGACATGGAGGACGCGCGCTCGACCCGCTACGCGTCCGATCTCGCGAAAGGCTTCGACATCCCCATCATCCACGTGAACGGCGACGACGCGGAGGCTTGCCTCAGCGCGGTGCGGCTCTCGATGGCGTATCGGGACAAGTTCCACCAGGACGTGCTGATCGATCTGGTCGGCTACCGGCGGCACGGCCACAACGAGGGCGACGAGCCGGCCTACACCCAACCGGTGATGTACGAGCGGATCAAGGCGCTGCCCTCGACCCGGGAGCTCTACGCCCGCGAGCTGATCGCCGCCGGCGTCGTCACCCAGGCGGAGGCGGACGCGCAGGCGAGCGAGGCGTATCAGCGCCTGGTGGACATCCAGCAGGGGTTCAAGGCGAGCATGAGCCGGGGCACGCCGCCGGAGCCGGCCAACAAGATGATGGGGCCGGGACTCGAGGTGGACACCGCTCTCGCAAGCGAGTTCCTGGTGGCCCTCAACGAGCAGCTGTTGAGCTGGCCCGAGGGATTCACGGTCCATCCCAAGCTCCGCAAGCAGCTCGAGCGGCGCCGGGCGGCCATGGGTCCCGAGGGCGGCATCGACTGGGCGCACGCCGAAGCGCTGGCGCTGGCCTCGCTCCTCACCGAGGGCGTGCCGATCCGGCTCACCGGGCAGGACACCGAGCGCGGCACCTTCAGCCAGCGGCACCTGGTCCTCCACGACGTGAAGACCGGTGAGCGGCTGGCGCCGATCCAGCGGCTGCCTGGCGCGCTCGCGCCGCTCGAGCTGCATAACAGCCCGCTGAGCGAGCTCGCCACGCTGGGGTTCGAGTACGGCTACAGCGCCGCGGCGCCCGAGTCGCTCGTGCTGTGGGAGGCGCAGTTCGGCGACTTCATCAACGGCGCGCAGGTCATCGTCGACCAGTTTCTCAGCGCGGGTCTGTCGAAATGGGGGCTCACCACCCGCCTCACGCTGCTGCTGCCGCACGGGTACGAGGGCCAGGGGCCCGAGCACTCGAGCGCGCGGCTCGAGCGCTTCCTCCAGCTGGCGGCCGAAGGCAACATCCGGGTGGCCAACCCGACCACGCCGGCGCAGTACTTCCACCTGCTCCGTCGCCAGGCGCGGCGCACGCGGCAGCGGCCGTTGATCGTGATGACGCCGAAGAGCCTGCTGCGCCTGCCCCAGGCCGCGTCCCGCCTGGAGGATCTCTCGCAGGAGCGGTGGCGCCCGGTCCTGGACGATCCCCGGCCGGCGGCGCACCCGGAGGAAATCACCCGGGTGGTGCTGTGTACGGGGAAGATCTACTACGACCTGCTCGCCGAGGCGGAGAAGCTGACCGGGCCTCGCCCGGCGCTCATCCGGCTCGAGCAGCTGTACTCGTTCCCGTGGCAGGAGGCGCGCGCGGTGCTGGCCCGCTATCCGCGCATGGAGGAGCTGCTCTGGGTGCAGGAGGAGCCGCGGAACATGGGGGCCTGGAGCTACCTGGCGCCCAAGCTGCTGGAGCTCGCGCCGGCAGGCGTCGAGGTGCGCTACGTGGGTCGGCCGGAGCGGGCGAGCCCGGCCGAGGGATACCCGGCGGCGCACGCGGCCGAGCAGGGGCGGATCATCCGGGAGGCCCTCGAGATCGGGGGGCGGCCATCGCTGCCGACGATGGCCGCCGCGGGCGAAGGGAAGGCCTAGGCTACCGCATCGAGCACCCGCAGGGCGCCATCGGTCACCGTGCCGAACGTCAGGTGACCGGCGAGCCCTCGGGCGTGGGTCTGCCAGGGGAAGGCCCGCGGCCCTGGGGTGAGGCCAAGCGCCGGCACCAGCCCTTCGTCCACCACCGCCCAGAACGCCGTGCCGAAGCCAAGGCCCGCCACCCGGCCCACCGCGTTGAACCGGCGACGCAGCACGGCGTACACGGCGCCGGCGCCGATGCCGAGCGCCCAATGGATTGCGGCGCCAACCTGCTCATTCTGCTCTTTGCTCGAGGGCTCGCCCAGCAACTCGCCGGCTTTCTCGGCGGCGACGCCGTAGGCGGTCTTCCCCTCCCGGGCGTCGTCCTCCTGGCGCCGGGCCCCGCGGTCCTCCCGCTGGTACATGGTGTTGGTCACCTTGCCCATGACCCACGTCGCCACCGCGCCGGCGATCGCGCCCTTGATCAGGTCCTCGCCGAGCCCATGCTCCTTGCGCATCGGTCACCCCATTCATGGTGTCGAGTTGACGCCCGGTCAGGAGACGACGGGCGGCGCGAGGACGGCCAAGCTGGCCGGCGCGATCCTCAGCTGCGGTGCAGGATGGGGCGGGCCCCGGCGCCGTGTCTGTGACGCGCCACCCCGGACGCAAGAAGGGGCGGCCAGCATCGGCCGCCCCTTGTCGTTTCATCCCATCGCCCGGGTTAGTCGCGCGGCAGCATCGGCCGCTCGGACGCCTGCCGGGCCAGCTCCTTCAAGGGCTCCGAGAGATGCTCGCCGTAATGCAGGAGGTACACGCCACGGGCGCGCTTCTGCATCAGGAAGGCGACCAGCGGCGTGTCAGCCTTGGCCGCGTTGCACTCCCTGCAGGCCAGGACCAGATTGTCCGGACGGTCGTAGGCCGTCTGCCCACGACGGGGACGGACATGGTCCAGCGTGATGACCTCGGAGGGCGTCTCGGTACCGCAGTAGGCACACACCGATCCGTGAAGGTCGAGGAGCCAATCGCGGTGGGACTGCATGGAGCGGCCGGGGGACCGGTGGAAACTGGGAGTTGAAACGGCGGTTCGATTGCGTGATCTGCGTGCCACAAGGATCCAAGTTGAGGGTGAACATGAAGGCCTGCCAGGCAGACCTACTATGGACGAACCAGAAATCTAGCAAGTTTAGCGCCAGAATGACAGGCTGGCGGGGCGCTGGCTGGATGGTGACGCTTTCCGTGGCCGCCCTGGCCGGGTGTGGGGCGCGAGCGCACCCCGTGGCACCCGGGTCCCGCCAGGCGATCGAGGCCGCCGTCGCGCGCTACGTAGCCGCCTCCAACCGGGGCGATGCGGACGCCCTCGCGGCCCTGTACGCGGACGACGCGATGCTCCTGCCCCCCGACCACGAGCCGATCAAGGGCCGTCAGGCCATCGGGGAATTCTGGCGCCAGGGCACGGACGAGGGTCTGGAGGTCACGACGCTGACCGTAGAGGTGGACGGCGACATTGGCTATCTCGTTGGCCGGTATCACCTTCCGCCGACGGACGAGGAGCCGGCCGACTCCGGGAAGTACGTGATGTGCCTGAGGCGCCAGCGGGACGGGTCCTGGAAACTGACGGCCGACATCTGGAATCGGAGCGGGGACGACGAGGTAGAGAACGACCGCGGCCCCGCCCCGTCCATCAGCTAGCCCGGGGAGTCAGGGCGCGGCGAACGGGGTTTGGACGTCAGGCAACGGTGCCCGGTACCGCGACTCCAGCAGCAGACCCCACCGACGGTCGTAGGGATGAACCTCCGTGGTCGGCCGGTCGTCCCGAAACACCGGCCGGTCCTCGTTGGCCCACTGGAAGATGCTGCCCGCGAGGTTCCTGACGTTGGTGTAGCCCTGCCCCCCCAGCCAGTGCGCCAGCCTCGCGCTTCGATACCCCACCGAGCAATACACCACGATCGGATCGTTCTTGGCCAGGGTCTTGAGCGGTCGCAGGCTCGGCCGGGACGGATCGATGAGGATGGCGTCCCGCAGGTGGCTTACCTGGTACTCGGGCTTGGTGCGCGCGTCGATCAGCAGCGGCTGGGTCCGCCCGGGATCCTCGCGCCATCGCGCGAGATCGGCGCGGTCGATCCATTGGACATCGGGGAACTTGTGGGCGGTGAGCCGCCGGATGGCCTCGAAGGCCACGCCGCGGCCGGCGATCAGCACCACCGCCGCGCCGATCAGGATCGGCACGACGACGATCACCAGGAAGGCCCCGAGCCAGGGCCTGCCGCTCCGGCTTCGGCGTGCCCGGTCCCAGCGGCCGCCGCCTTCTTCCTCCGGCATCGGATCCATGGAGTTCCTCCGCCCTCCAATCTGCCCCGAGCGGCCTAGGAGCGACAACCTGATGCTCGAACGCAACTCCGGCACCGTCACGGCCGTTCGATCTCCGTCCGGAGCCGGAGCAACGAGTCCTCGGTCGCGACCAGCTCGCCGCGGGCATCCGTCAGCTCTTGCTGCGTGCTCTGAACGAAGCGTCGGTAGGGTGCGATGGCCTCGTTGATGCGCTCGGCCGACTGGGCGATCTCGAGGTGGACCTGGCGGGTGAGTCCGTCGCGGAGCCGGCGCCGCAGATCGGCGACGCGCTCGGCGAAGTCGCGCTGGGCCTGGCGCCGCCGGCGCGGGATGAGGTAGAACCCGCTCACCGCCAGCACGCTCGCCAGAAGGAGGCCGGTCACGTCGGCCACCGCGCCCGTAAGCATGGTGACGACCAGCGTGCCCAGGCCCAGCGCGCCGACCTGCGCCAGCGCGGTCGTGGCGAAGGTGCCCTGGACGTCATTCGCGATGGTCCGCGCCTCAGCCTCGCGGTCGTAGCTGCCGATCACGTCGCGCGCCACCCGGCCGATGGAATCCAGCAACGCCTGGCGGTTGTAGGTGAAGCTGGTGCCCACGTCGCCGACCATCCCCTCGCGGTGCCGGTCGATCTGGCGCCGGTCGATATAGCCGCTCACGTCCTGCCACGCTTTCAGGTTGCGCTCCACGATCCAGTCGATGATCCGCCCGGTCTCGGCCTCGAGCTGCACGGCCGTGTCGCCGATGACCTCGTGCTGGAAGGCGCGGCGCACGCCCTCGCTGTCCATCAGGCTCTTGATCCGGCCGATCCGGATCGTCTCTTCGAAGAACCGATAGCCGCGCCGCTCCATGTCGGACAACAGGACGTCGAGGCGGGCCTGCCGCGGCTCGAGGTCGCGGACCATCTCCTCGTGCACCAGGGTGAGCTGGCGATCGATGCTCTGGATCGTCTCGACGTCCTGCGCCAGCAGCTTGAGCCGCTGAAAGGCGACGTCCTTGTACTTCGCCGCCAGCCGGAGGCCCACGTTGAGCGGATTGAGCAGCTTGAGCCGGATGCGCTCCTCCTGATCGAGCGTCCGGACGAGATACTCGTCCATCGCGCCGAAGCCGCTGGCGGCCCAGCCCTCCGTGGCGCCGGCCGTCCGCGCCGCGATCGCGTCGCGCGCCGAGACCGGGAGGATCCGGGGCGGCTCGGCGAGCAGCGCCTGGGCGTGCTCGCGCACGAAGTCGAGCACCTGCTGCCGCTCCTCGGGCCGGGGGAGGATGTCGATCTTGTTCACCACGAAGACGATCTTCTTGCCCCACTGGCGGATCTGCTCCAGGAACCCGCGCTCGCTCTCGGTGAACGGCCGGTCCGCGCTGGTGACGAAGAGGACCAGGTCGGCCCGCGGCAGGAAGTCGCGCGTGAGCTCCTCGTGGCGCCGGATGATGGCGTTGGTGCCCGGCGTGTCCACGATGTTGATCTCGCGCAGCAGGTCGGACGGGTACGTCCGCTCGAGCAGGAACGCCTCGAGCAGCTGTTCGGTCACTTCGGGGCCATAGCGCAGGAGGTTGATGCGGTCGGTGGTGGGTGTGACGCCTTCCGGCAGCACCCGCTCGCCGAGGAGGGCGTTGATGAAGCTCGACTTGCCCGAGTTGAACTCTCCCGCCACGACGAGCAGGAAGAGGCCGGTGAGCTGATCGCGGGCGTCGCGGAAGCGGCGGAGGTCGTCGGGATCGACATCGCTGCCGAAGCGGCCCAGCGCGGTGGCCAGACGCTCGAGCAGCTCCTGCTCGCGCGCCCGGAGGTCCTGCTCGCGCTCCGAGAGGATCGCGCGCCGTCCCAGCAGTCTCCCGATCACGCGGCTCCTCCGCAGGGCAGGGTGGACGACGGGGACCGAGCCTCCGCACGCGCAGGTCGTGCGCCGGCCGGATCCCCGCGGTGGAGCGCAGGCGGACCGAGCCCAGGACTAAGGTAGAGCGCCGCGGCCGTTCGGCCCAGAGCGCTCGAGCGAGGATCACGAGCTTGCGCGCCCGAAACACATCATAACCGAGCCGTTCGATGCCGTCGAGAATGCCATGGCTAAGCCGGAATCCTCGTGAACGCATCGGTGCCGACGCGGAAGCCGAACCCGCGCAGCGTGCGCGCGTAGGGCTCGACGCCGCTCCCGCCGATGACCGGGCTGGTTTGGGGTGGCAGCTTGGCGGGAAGCGCGGCGAGCGCCGCGAGGTTGGCTCGGACGATCGCCGGATCACTGCTGCTCAGCGCGACCGCTCCTGGCGCCAGCTTCCACGCCGCCTCCACGACCTCCTGTACCGGCAGGTCGGCGCCGAGATAGTGGATCCGCCAGCCGTCCTCCTGCGCGATAGCGAGGGTCGCGAGGAAGCCCCACTCGTGCCGCTCGCCCGGAAGGCACGCGCCCACGACGAGCGGTCCCGTGCCGCGGGACATCCGGAGCCCGCCCTTGAGCGCGTGCAGCACCACTTCGCTGGCCAGATGCTCCGCGGCGATCGGCACCTTGTCGAGCGCCCAAAGGTCGCCCACCGACTGGGCGAGCGGCAGCACCACGTCCTCCGCGAAGGCCCGCAGCCCCCGCAGCGCGAGCTGCTGGGCCACCAACCCTTCGAGCCGCTCACGGTCGAAGGCGCGCACCGCCTCGACGAGCGCGGCGTGCGGCGTGCCGTCGAGCGCGCGAGCCTCCGCCTGCGCCAGCACGTCCTCGCGCGACCGGGCCGCGAGGTCGCCGATGCGCTCGCCGCCCTCGATGAGCCGGGCGAACGCCCGGAGCAGCGCCACCTGATCGGCGGTGTACGCCCGGTAGCCGTTGGGCATGCGCCGGGGCCGCACCACCTCGTAGCGCCGCTCCCACGCCCGGAGCCGCGCGGCGGCCAGGCCCGTGAGCTCGGCCACCTCGTGGATCTCGTAGGTCCGATCGGGTCGGGTAAGTGGCGGGGCAGCGGACATCATCGACCAGGATAAGGTATGGGTTGCCGGTATCGAGCGACAGGATGTTGCACCACGTGAAGACACGCCAGGGTCCACGCTCCCCGTGACCATGTCGGGCGGTTATCTTCGTCACTCCGCCTTAGGTTCGCGGGGGCCGGTGCCGCTAGCCGCGAAAGGAGTTTCCGTTCTGACCCCAGAGAGCACTCGCACCGTGCGGGCCGATGGAAATCTGACGACCGCCGGCCCCGATGCGTCGCCCGACGCGGTGGCCTGGCGGAGCATCAACGCCATCCGCGCGCTCTCAATGGACGCCGTCGAAGCGGCGCAGTCCGGCCATCCCGGCACGCCGATGGCGCTGGCCCCAGCCGCTTACATCCTCTGGCATCGCTATCTGAAGCACGACCCGCGGCACCCCGACTGGGCCGACCGCGACCGGTTCGTGCTGTCGTGTGGCCATGCCTCGATGCTGCTGTACGCGCTGCTGCACCTCTCCGGATACGACGTGTCGCTCGACGACGTGCGGGCGTTCCGCCAGTGGGGCTCGAAGACCCCGGGCCATCCAGAGCGCGGGCACACGCCGGGCGTGGAGACGACGACCGGCCCGCTGGGCCAGGGCGTCGGCAACGCGGCCGGCATGTCCATCGCGGAGCGGGTCCTGGCCGAGCACTTCAACCGTCCCGGCCACCGGATCATCGATCACCGCACCTGGGCCTTCGTCAGCGACGGCGACCTGATGGAAGGCGTGTCGCACGAGGCCGCCTCGCTCGCGGGGCACCTCAGGCTCGGCAAGCTCACGTTGGTGTACGACGACAACCACATCACCATCGACGGCGACACCGCGCTCTCGTTCAGCGAGGACGTCCAGCGGCGCTTCGAAGGCTACGGGTGGCACGTCGTGCGCGTGGGCGACGGGAACGACCTCCGCGCCATCGCGGCGGCGTACGAGGCGGCCATCGCCGAGACCGCCCGCCCGACCCTGATCATCCTCCGGACTTACATCGCCGATCCGGCGCCGACCAAGCGCAACACGGCCAAGGCCCACGGCGAGCCGCTGGGCGCGGAGGAGGTCCGCCGCACCAAGGAGATCATGGGCTGGCCCGAGGAGCCCAAGTTCTACGTCCCGGAGGACGCGCTCGACCACTGGCGCGAGGCCGTCCGCCGGGGCGCGGCCGCCGAGGCCGAGTGGCGGGCCCGGCTGACCGCCTACACCGCCGAGAATGCCGAGGCTGCGCGCGAGCTGCACCAGTGGCTCTCGGGCGCGTTGCCCGACGGGTGGGACCAGGCACTGCCGGTGCTCACGCCCGAGAGCGGGCCGCTCGCGACGCGTCAGGCCTCGGGGCTCGCCCTGCAGGCGATCGCCGCGGCGGTCCCCAACCTGATCGGCGGCTCGGCCGATCTGGGTACGAGCACCGGGACCACGCTCAATCAGGGCGGCACGTTCGGCCCGGCGACGACCGGCCGCATCATCCACTGGGGCGTACGCGAGCACGGGATGGCCGCGTGCCTCAACGGGATCGCGGCCCACGGCGGGGTGCGTGGGTTCGGCAGCACCTTCCTGGTCTTCTCGGACTACATGAAGCCGGCCATCCGACTCGCGGCGATCATGCGCCTGCCCGTGATCTACATCGGCACCCACGACTCGATTGGCCTCGGGGAGGACGGGCCCACGCACCAGCCGGTCGAGCACCTGGCGATGCTCCGGGCCATCCCGCACCTCGTCGTGCTGCGGCCGGCGGACGCCACCGAAACCGTCGAAGCGTGGCGCGTCGCCATGGCGCGCACCGAGGGGCCCACGCTCCTGGTGCTCACACGCCAGAAGCTCCCCGTGCTCGATCGCGCCAAGCTCGGCGCGGGGGGCGGTGTGGCGCGGGGCGCCTACGTGCTGCTCGACCCGCCCGGCGGGCATCCGCAGGCGATCCTGATCGCCACCGGATCCGAGGTTCACGTGGCGCTGGCCGCCGCCCGGCTGCTCCAGGCCGATCGCGTCCGCGTGCGGGTGGTGTCGATGCCGTCGTGGGAGCTCTTCGCCGAGCAGCCGGAGGAGTACCGGGGCGAGGTGCTGCCGCCGACGGCGCGCGTGCGACTCGGCATCGAGGCTGCGTCCCCGTTCGGGTGGGAGCGCTGGATCACCGACGAGGGCGCCATGCTCGCCATGACGGGCTTCGGCGCGTCCGCCCCGGGCGACCGCCTGTTCGAGGAGTTCAAGTTCACCCCCGAGCGCGCCGCCGACATGGTGCGGCAGCTGCTCGCGCAGCGGCACCGCCCCGGCCGGCACGAGGGAGGCTCATGATGGCGCAACGACAGTCCCCGGCGGCCAATCCGCTGGTCCGCCTCGGCGAGCTGGGCCAGAGCCCGTGGTACGACTACATCACGCGTGACCTGGTGACGACGGGCGAGCTCGGCCGGCTCATCGCCGAGGACGGACTCAGGGGCATGACCTCCAATCCGACCATCTTCGAGAAGGCGATCGCCGGCAGCCGGCTGTACGACGCCGAGATCCGGGCGCAGACCGACGCGGGCCGGAGCGCGCAGGAGATCTTCGAGCACCTGGCCGTGGCCGACGTGCGCGCGGCCTGCGATGCGTTCGCCGGGGTGTACGAAGCGTCCGCCGGCGGCGACGGCCTGGTCTCGCTGGAGGTGTCGCCCACGCTGGCGAACGAAACCGAGGCCACGATCCACGAAGCCGAGCGGCTCTGGCATGCGCTCGACCGGCCGAACGCGATGATCAAGATCCCCGGGACGCCCGAGGGCCTCCCGGCGATCACCCATTGCATCGCTGCCGGGATCAGCGTGAACGTCACCCTGCTGTTCTCGGTCGAGCGCTACGGCGAGGTGATCGAGGCGTTCCTGGCCGGCCTGGAGGGCCGGCACGCGGCGGGGCACTCGGTCCGGGCGATCACGTCGGTCGCGAGCTTCTTCGTGAGCCGGGTCGACGGCAAGGTGGACCCGCTGCTCGATGCCCTGGGCGATCCCCGGGGCCTGCGCGGACGCATCGCCATCGCCAACGCGTGCGCGGCCTACCGGCTGTTCGAGTGGTCGCTCGACACGCCGCGGTGGGATCGGCTCGCCAAGGCCGGCGCCCGGCCGCAGCGGCCGCTCTGGGCCTCCACCAGCACCAAGGATCCGCGCTACCCCGACGTGCACTACGTCGAGGCGCTGGTGGCCCCGTGGACGGTGAACACGCTGCCGCCCGAGACCTTCGCGGCGTACCGTGACCACGGTCTGCCGGCGGTCCGCATCCACGAGGGGATGGCCGCGGCGCCGGCGCAGCTCGAGGCCCTGGCCGAGCTCGGGATCGATCTCGCCGCGATCACGCGGGAGCTCGAAGTGGACGGCGTCGCCAAGTTCGCCGCCTCCTACGCCTCGCTGCTCGCGGGCATCGACGCCAAGGCCGACGCGCTGGTCGGTCGCTGATGCTCCGCCGCCTGACCCGGCTCTCGCTCACCTGGTGGATCTTCATCGGGATGGGCGCCGGCATCCTGCTCGGCTGGCTCGCCCCGGACGTCGCGGTCACGCTCAAGCCGCTCTCGACCATCTTCCTCCGGATGATCAAGTCGGTCGTGGTGCCGATCATCTTCGGCACGCTGGTGGTCGGCATCGCCGGCCACGGCGACGACCTCAAGCGGATCGGCCGTCTGGCGGTCAAGTCGATCAGCTACTTCTGGCTGATGACCACCATCGCGCTCGCCATCGGCCTGATCGCCGTGAACATCACCCGGCCCGGCGTGGGCGTGGTGCTGCCCGCGCCCGATCCGAACGCCCCTATTCCGAAGGCGGCCCCGACCACCTTCGGCGGCTTCCTCGAGCACGTGGTGCCGCAGAGCTTCTTCGACGCGGCGGCGCACAACGAGGTACTGCAGGTCGTGTTCTGGGCGACGCTCTTCGGCATCGCGCTCACCCAGGTGCGCGGCCGGCCGAAGGAGTCGATGCTGGCGTTCTGCGAAGGCCTGATGGAGGTGATGTTCAAGTTCGTCGGCATCGTCATGCGGTTCGCGCCGATCGGCATCGGGGCCGCGATGGCGGTGACGGTGAGCCACAGCGGCATTCAGGTGCTCCGGAACCTCGGCCTGCTGGTCGCGACCCTGTACGGCGCGCTGATCGTCTTCGCGCTGGTGGCGCTGGTCCCGGCCGCGCTGATCGCCCGGATCCCGCTCCGGCGGTTCGGCCGGGCCATCAAGGACCCGGCGATCATCGCGTTCACCACGACCTCGTCCGACGCGGCGCTCCCGCTCGCCATGCAGC
This sequence comes from uncultured Gemmatimonadales bacterium, assembly GCA_963697755.1. Classification (GTDB taxonomy): domain Bacteria; phylum Gemmatimonadota; class Gemmatimonadetes; order Gemmatimonadales; family GWC2-71-9; genus CAVVWJ01. The sequence goes on from CAVOPE010000008.1 coordinate 245,302, forward strand.
GGATGACCGAGTTCGGCGTGCCGCGGCGCATCGTGGCGTTCGTCATGCCGACGGGTTACTCGTTCAACCTGGACGGCTCGACGCTCTACCTCGGCGTCGCGTCGATCTTCGTGGCGCAGGCCGCCGGCGTCGAGCTGTCGGTCGGGCAGCAGCTCGTGATGATGCTGACCCTGCTCATCACCAGCAAAGGCATCGCCGCCGTGCCGCGCGCGTCGCTGGTGGTCCTCTCGGGCACGCTGACCGCGTTCGGCCTGCCGCTCGAGGGCGTGGCGGTGATCCTCGGCGTGGACGAGCTGATGGACATGGCGCGGACGATGGTGAATCTGATCGGCAACTGCCTGGCGACGGCGGTGATCGCGCGGTGGGAAGGTGAGCTCGGCGCCGAGGTACCGGCGTCCGGCCTCCAACCGGCCCGGGCCGCGGTGGCGGCCGCACCGTCGGATGCCTGAGGGACCTTCGTGGCTGATGGCGCTGACGCCCACATAACCCTCGCTGTTCTCCGTGCCCTCCGTGCCCCTGTGGTGAATTCATGACCCGCCGATCTCTCACGGCCACACGCGCAAGACTGGCAGCTGCCTCCATCACCCTTGCGCTGCGGTCGGCGCTGCCGATCCCGGCGGTTGCCCAACAGCCGGCCACCCCCCCGCGGTCCGCGCCGCTCACCAATCTCCGCTACGAGATCACCTTCGATTCCACCACCGCGGCGAGCCGCACCATCAAGGTCGGGATGACCTTCGACGTCGCGGGGCCGGGGCCCGTGCTGCTCTCGTTCCCGGCCTGGACGCCCGGCGCGTACGAGCTGAGCTGGTTCGCGCGCTGGGTCTCCAACTTCGCGCCCACGGCCGCCAGCGGGCCGAACGCCCCACGGGCACTCGCGTGGGACAAGCTGGACTACGACACCTACCGGGTGAACCCGGCCGGCGCAAAGTCGGTCAGCCTCCGGTTCGACTACCTGGCCGACACGCTCGACAACGCGATGGCCTGGTCGCGGCCCAATTTCGTGCTGTTCAACGGCACGAACCTGCTGCCCTATCCCGAGGGGCGGAGCACCGACTTCGCCGCCACCGTCACCGTGAAAACCGAGCCGACGTGGGTCGTCGCCACCGGCATGCAGGCGGTCCCGCAGCAGGCGGGCGCCTATCGGGAGGGCAACTACCACGACCTGGTCGACAAGCCGTTCTTCGTGGGCCGGATCGACTACGACAGCACCCAGGTCGCCGGCGTGTGGACCCGCCTCGCCACCTATCCGGCCGGCGCGCTCACGGGGCAGGCTCGCCGGCATGTGTGGGACGACATCGGCAAGATGATCCCCGCCGAGTCCGCGGTGTTCCAGGAGACGCCGTGGCCGCACTACACCGTGATGATGATCTTCGACTCGTCGTACGGCGGGGGCAGCGCGCTCGAGCACACCAACTCGCACGTCGGGATCTACTCCCCGGCCTTCGTCGGAAACCCGATTCTCGCCTCGATCACCGCCCACGAGATCTTCCACGCCTGGAACGTCAAGCGGCTCCGCCCCGCGGACATGGTGCCGTACCGCTACGATCAGCCCGAGCCCACGGTCTGGCTCTGGGTGAGCGAGGGCATCACCGACTACTACGCCGACCTCACCATCGTTCGCGGCGGCATCATCGGCGTGGACCAGTTCCTCCGCGTCACCGCCGGCAAGATCGGCAGCGTGGCCGACAATCCGCCCACCGCGCTCGAGGACGCCTCGCTCTCGACCTGGATCCATCCGACCGACGGCAGCCAGTACATCTACTACCCGAAGGGCTCGCTGGCTGGGTTCCTGCTCGACATCATGATCCGGGACGCCAGCGACAACCAGCGCTCGCTCGACGACGTCATGCGGGAGCTGTACCGCTCGACCTACAAGGCCGGCCGGGGCTTCACCGGCGCGGACTGGTGGCGGACGGTGTCCAAGGCGGCGGGCGGGCAGAGCTTCACCGAATTCGCCGCGAAGTACGTCGACGGCCGCGAGCCCTACCCATGGGGGCAGGTGCTGCCACTGGCCGGGATCCGGATGGTCTCGGACACGATCCGTGAGCCGCGGCTCGGTATCGCCGCCGCCCGCGACTCGGCTGGCGGGGTGCTGGTGACCGGCGTCCTGCCGGGCGGCACGGCCGAGGATGCCGGCGTCCGCTCCGGCGACGTGCTGCTCGCCCTGGGCGACATCGCCATCACCGACCCCAACTTCGGCCCCAAGTTTCGCGAGCGCTTCAGCAAGGACGACGGGCAGCCGCTACCGATTCAGGTTCGGCGCGATGGTCAGACGCTGACGCTCAACGGGAAGGTGAAGGTCGTGCCCAAGGTGCAAAGCCGGCTGGAGCTCGATCCGTCGGCGTCGGCGAAAGCGGTGCGGGTGCGGGAGGGGATCTTCAAGGGGCGGTAGCACGCACGATGTTCTCGATTCGGATCGGCGGCTCGAGCGTCTGACCCTCGGCCGGCGACCGGTGGATCTTCCGCACGACGTCCATCCCCAGCACGACGTGGCCGAACGCGGCGAACCCCTGCCCGTCCGGATTGCGCTTGCCGCCGTAGTCGAGCGACGGCTGGTCGCCGATGCAGATGAAGAAGTCCGACGTCCCGGTGTTCGGACCGTCGCGGGCCATGGAAATGGTGCCGTCGGTGTGCTTGATCCTGGTGATGCTAGTGCGCTCGAGCTTGATCGGCGGAAAGTCCTTGACCCGGAGCGAGTCGAGACCCGCCTGCACGACCGCGATCTTCACCTTGCTGCCCGGCTGATTGTCCTCCCGCACCGTTCGATGGAACCGCCCCACGCGATAGAACCCGAGGTCCACGTAGCGGAGGAAGTTGGCGGCCGTGATGGGCGCGTGGACGCTGTCGATGTCGACCGCGATGTCGCCCAGCTCGGTCTGGATGATGACGCGAGGAAGCTGTTGCGCCTCCGCGCGGGATGCCAGGGCGACGAATCCCAGGAGGGCGCACAGGAGCGACTGGGTGAAGGACGGCCTCATGGCAAGACTCCCGCGCGTTTCGGGCCTAGGTGTCTGCAGTCCGGATGCTAACCCGCCCCAAACAGGTTGGCCAGATCGTTCACGGTGACCCGCCGGGCATCCTCGGTGAGCCCGGTGAGCCAGGCGGCCCGCCCGAGCACCGCAGCCGGCGTCTCTCCCGCCGCGCGCAGCTCGCGAATGCCGGTGTCGCCGCTCGACTTGCTGAGCTTCTCGCCACCCGGCTTCCGGATGAGCGGATGATGCAGAAACACTGGCGCCGTTGAATCATCCAGCATCCGGCGGAGACGGATCTGGCGGCCCGTCGAGGCGATGAGATCCTCGCCCCGGACCACGAAATCCACCTCATGCCGGAGATCGTCCACCACGACGGCGAACTGGTAGGTCCACTGGCCGAGCCGGTCCTGCAGCAGCAGGTCGCCGCACTGGGCCGACGGGTCCTGCTCCCGGTGACCCAGCCGCGCGTCCTCGAAGTGCTCGGTGCCGGGATCGATCCGGACCCGGCGCCCTCGCCCGGCGCCGGGCTCGAGCCCGCGCGCCCGGCACCGGCCCGCATAGCGGGTTTCCTCGTTGAGCACGTCGCCGTCCGTGCGCGCCAAGTCCTTCCTCGAGCAGTCGCACGCGAAGACGAGGCCGCGCGAGCTCAGCGCGTCGAGCGCGGCCTCGTATCGCGCACCGGCATCGCTCTGGCGGTAGGTGGACGCTCCGGCCCGCAGCTCGGCTGCACCGCCGACGTCCGGCTCCAGCCCAAGCCACTCCAGGTCCTCGAGCAACGCGGCCTCGTACGCGGGCCGGCAGCGTCCGCGGTCGTGATCCTCCAGGCGGAGCAGCACCCGTCCAGCGAGCGCGCGCGCGAGACCCCAGGTCCACACGGCGTTCGCGACGTGGCCCAGATGCAGGTATCCAGTGGGACTGGGGGCGAAACGGGTGAGCGGGCGGCGGGGGAGGCGGGCCGCGAGGGCCGCGAGGTCGAGCGGTGGCATGCGGGAAGATCGCCGCGCGGCCCGACCTTGCGCGATCCCCCGGCGCGGCCTTCATATCCAGGACGTGTCGATCCGCGAAGTCGTCGTACACTCGCTGGGCGACCTGATCGCCCAGACCACGCCATCCGAACCCGATCCGACGACGGGACGGCGGCGGAGCTCGGGTGTGTATCGGGGCGCGGCGGACGCCGGCTGGCCGCTCCTCACCAGTCTCGACCAGCTCGGCGGGCCGCTCAAGCCACACACGAAAGCGGACCTGGAGGAGTACATCCTCCGGAGCTTCATCCGCTACTCCCGCCCCTACTTCACCTCGCCGCCGGTGAACGACTGGGAGATCCTCGTCGCCGCCCAGCACCACGGCCTGCCGACCCGCCTACTGGACTGGACCTACTCGCCGCTGGTGGCCGCGCACTTCGCCACGGTGGACCCCGCCAGTTCGACCGACCGGGCCGTCTGGCGGCTAGACTGGAAGGCCGTCCACCGTCAGTTCAAGCTGCCGGAGCTCGCCTTGTTGATCCAGGACCTCGAAGGCATGGTGGCCGGGGGTCGGCCGTTCACTCCGTCGGCGCTGTTCGCCATGCCCGACGACGCGCCGCCGTTCGCGTGCATGCTCGAGCCCCCGTCGCTCGACTCCCGGATCGTGGCGCAGTCCGCGGCCTTCACCCTCTGCTCCGACAAGCGGCGCTCGTTCGACCGCTTCCTCGAGGAGCAGGGTCTCGGTGAAACCCTGACCAAGATCGTCATCCCGGCGGCCGAAGCCTCGCGCATCCGTGACCAGCTCGACCTCGTCAGCGTCGACGAGCGCCGACTCTTCCCCGATCTCGACGGCGTGGCGGCGTACCTCAGGCGATACTACTCCTGACGGTCAGGACGCGGCCCGCGGCTTCCGGCCGAGCCAGGCCTCGCGAAGGAGCCGCTGTTGGTCGGTCGGATTGGGGTCGATCTCGAATCGCACCGGCGCCCCCGTGTCATCCTCGATCAGGGTGATGCCCAGCTTGGCGTAGTACTCCTTGATCGGCAGATGCTGCGAGTCCCACACGTAGCGATCGAAGAAGTCGCGGATCTCCGGGGATGTCATCGCGACCAGGGTGTCCACGAATGTCGAGTCCGGGAACGCCCGGCGCTTCCCGTAGCGGCGGGTCAGCTCACCGATCAGGTCCTGCAGGCCCCGCTCGCCCTTCGACAGCTCGAGCAGCCGGATGTCCAGCAGACCGGCGGTGAGCGCTCCCCGCATGTAGATGTTGGGGTACTGCGCCTGGCCGGAATCGCTGTACGACGTCAGCGCCAGCTCGCGCAGGCTGTAGGTGCTGTCGTATGCCTGGCGGTCGATCTGCATCTTCCGGATCTGGGTCTGGAGGTACTCCTCGGGCGTCTTGAGTCCCGCGCGGAGCTGCATCGCGTGGGCCGCCCACTCGGTCGTCGCCTCGTACAGCCACAGGTGCTGCGACGGAACCGGCGTGACAAAGTTGAAGTGCTCGATGATCTCGCTGTGGATGTTGAGCGGCGTCACGATGTGGAAGAATTCGTGCGCCGCGATATCCGTGACCCGTTTGCCCAGCGAATCGGTGTACGCGCCCTCCTGGAGCACGTATTCGGAGCTGAACGAGTGCTCCCAGGCGCCGGCGCCCGAATCGGCGAAGTGGTAGAGGAAGGTGTAGCGGTCCACCGGGAGCTTGCCCAGGAAGCGGCCGGCGGCATTCAGCATGCCGCTCATCGCAGTGAGCAGCTGGCTCGACTTGATCTTGTCGGTCGCGGAATAGGTGTACACCTCGATCGGCACACCGGTGACGGTGAGCCGTGCGCGCGTGAGCCGGCCCAGCAGAATCGGCGAGTCGACCAGCTGGTCATAGGTGTCCGCCACGAACACGCCGTCGGGCCCGCGTTTGAGCGCCGTGCCCACCTTCCAGGCCGCGGGATACGCCAGCCTGAGGTGCACCGGTGCCGCCTGCAGCCCTTCCGGGTAACCGATCACGGCGTGCGGATTGATCAACACGTGATCGCGCTCGATCGACGTGCCGCACATCTTGTAGATTGGATGATCGAGGGGACTGTCCCACGTCTCGGTGACGGCGTATCGGATGGTGCGCACGTGGACGGGGTCGCCGAGCCGCCACTGGTTCACCGACACCTGCTCGACCGGCACGCGCCGTCCGCTCGCGTCGAACGCCTCGAACCGCTTCACGAAGCGGCCGATGTTCATGACTTGATAGGTGCCGGGCGCGGTGGAGGCGAACTGGTAGATCGCGTTCTCCGGTCGGAGACCGCTGACCTGAAGCGTCACGTGGAACAGGTCGTCCGCGCGCCGGTTGAGGTCGATCCCGTACCAGAGCGACGGCGGCGCGACGGGAGCCGGGGCGGAGAGGGCGATCGCGGGTGTCGTTTGGGCCAGGGCGGCCAGCAGCAATCCGATGACACGAGCCTTCATGGCAGCATCCGATTAGGGTGGGACGTTGGGGCCCCTCGGGCCCAAGTCCGTATTGGACGGTCGGTGAACGCCGGGGGTTTCAGGCTTTTCCACAAGCCGGGAGATTCGGTGATCCAGAACACAGCAGAGGTCGGTACGGTGGGGCTAATTGTCTGGGTCCATGCCGGCGGCAGAGAGTCCGGAGTCCTGACCCATTTCGTCCGTAGCTTCCGGTGACTGACGATCAGTTCAATTTGACGCCTCTCGCGGGCACCAGGACGATTCTCGTCGTGGACGACGTCGGGGTGGTCCGCAAGATCGCGTTCCGCCTGCTCTCCGAGGCGGGCTATCGGGTCTTCGAGGCCGGCTCGGCCGCCGAGGCGTTGGAGGTCCTTTCCACGGCTCGCCAACCCATCAATCTGGCCCTCGTGGACGTCATTCTGCCCGAGGTCACCGGCGTGGACCTCGTCCGCATCATCCGCGAGGAGTGGCCGTCCACCCGTGTCCTCTTCATGTCGGCGTTCCCCGCGGAGATCCTCGTGCGGGAGGGACTCGACCACCCCAACGTGATCTTTCTGGCCAAGCCGTTCACCCGCGACGAGCTCTTGACCAAAGTCACCGAGGCGTTGATGCCCGAGCCTCACCGCGAGGGCGAGTCCTCCCGAACCGACCGCCCGACGGCCTGAGCGGTCGCCTTCACCATCCGTCCGGCGATTCGCCGGGCAGACCCCGCGCCACCTCGCGTGCGGCATCGAGCAGGCTCCGGGAGCGGGCGAAGCATGCCTTGGCGCGCGCGACCGCATCGGGCCGCATATCGGCCGCCTCCCTGGCCGGCGCCACGCCACCGAGTGCGTCCTCCAGCTGCGCGCGCAGCAGCTCGGGCCGGACCGGCTTGTCGAGACACTGAGTCGCACGCTCCCCCGCCGCCACGGGCTGCCTGTGGGTGAGACAGACGATCGGCAGATCGGGGCGGAAGAGGCGCAGCGTCTGGATCAGCACCGTCCCTGAGAGCCCAGGCATCTCCAGACTGATGATCGCGAGACGAAAGCGCTCCGGCAGACGCTGGAGAATCTCGAGCCCGGCCACGCTGTCGCGAGCCTGAACCAGCTCCATCCCGCTCCGCACGAGCAGCGGTACAACGCTCTGCCGCGTGGCCGGATCGCTGTCGATCAACAGCACCAGGTTGGGACGGCCGTTCGTCGACGTGTTCATGCCTCCATGCCCCCTCCGTGTTTACCCGAAAGGTGAACACTTGGAACGCGCCTGTCCGGGCCGAGGCTCACGGGCGATGACGGCGTGAGCATCACCGGAGCTCTGTGATGGAGCGCGCTCTCGGGCGTGCGGTTGGTGGGGGTATCTTACGCCGGTACACCACCATCGGGCTCATGTCTCCTGACGCCGTCGTCGTAGGCTCCGGTCCCAACGGTCTCGCTGCCGCCATCGTGCTTGCGCGGGCCGGATTGAAAACGGTCGTGCGCGAAGCGCAGCCGACGGTGGGCGGTGGCCTCCGCTCCGACGCGCTGACGCTGCCCGGCTTCATGCATGACGTCTGCTCGGCCGTGCATCCGCTGGCCGTTTCCTCGCCCTTCTTCCGCTCCCTGCCGCTTGGCGATCACGGGCTGCGGTGGATCCAGCCGCCTGCCGCTCTCGCGCATCCGCTCGATGATGGAACGGCCGCGATGCTCGAGCGCAGGCTCGACGCTACGGTCACCGGACTTGGCCCGGGCGGGAAAGACTGGCGGCGCCTGCACGGGCCGTTCGTGCCCCACTGGGATGCGCTGAGCGAAGACGTGCTCGCGTCACCGCTTCGCGTCCCCCGCCATCCCGTGCTCATGACGCGGTTCGGCCTGCGCGCGATACGCTCGGCCACGGCGGTCGCCCGCGGGCTTCGAGGCGAGCGAGCACGGGCGCTGTTCGCCGGCAACGCCGCCCACTCCTTCCTCTCGCTCGACGCGGCGGGAACGGCGGCCTTCGGGATGCTGCTATCGGTGGCGGGCCATGCGGTCGGCTGGCCCATCGTGCAGGGCGGCTCGCAGCGGTTCGCCGACGCGCTGGTCAGCTACCTCCGCACGCTGGGGGGCGACGTGACGACCTCCGCGCCGGTCGCGCACCTCGACGAGCTGCGCGGAGCCCGGGTCGTGATGCTCGACCTCGGACCGCATCAGGTCGCGCGGTTGGCCGGCGACGCTTTCCCGGCGAGCTACCGTCGGTCACTGCTGCGATACCGATACGGCGCGGCCGCGTTCAAGCTCGACTGGGCGTTGGACGGACCGGTCCCGTGGACCGCGGCCGAGTGCGCCCGCGCCGCGACCGTGCACCTCGGCGGCACGCTCGAGGAGATCGCGGCCTCCGAGGCGGCGCATGCACGCGGCGAGCTGCACGATCGGCCGTTCGTGCTGTTCGTCCAGCCGACGCTGATCGACGGCTCCCGCGCCCCCGCCGGCAAGCATGTCGCCTGGGCCTATTGCCACGTTCCCAACGGCTGCACGCGGGATGTCACCGATCACATCGAGCGGCAGGTCGAGCGATTCGCCCCGGGGTTCCGGCAGCGCATCCTTGGCCGCAGCGTGATCACGCCGGCGGCGTTCGAGCGGCGGAACGCCAACCTCATCGGGGGCGACATCAACGGCGGGACCATGGACCTGCGGCAGGTGTTCGCTCGGCCCGTGGCCCGGCTCGACCCGTATCGGACTCCGCTCCGGGGCGTCTACATCTGCTCGGCGTCCACTCCGCCGGGTGGCGGAGTTCACGGCATGGGCGGCTATCATGCCGCCCGGGCGGCCCTCTCGGTCCTCCTTTAGGCTGTCGGCCCCGCGGCGAAACCAGGCGAACCCATCCCCCGTAGTGAAAAAAACTTTGCAGAGCGACTTCATGCCCCCATCACCACAGCCACAGCCCAGCCGCCGCGAGCGGCAGATCATGGACATCCTCTACCGCCTGGGCGAAGCGGGTGCCGCCGAGGTCGTCGAGCACCTGCCCGACCGACCCGCCTATAACTCGGTGCGGGTGACCCTCGGCATCCTGGAGCGGAAGGGCATGGTGCGCCATCGCCAGGAAGGGAACCGGTATGTGTACGCGCCGACCGTGCCGGCCGAGAAGGCGCGCGAGTCGGCGATGCGTGAGCTGGTCCGCACATTTTTCCGTGGCTCGCCCTCCAAGGCGATCCTCACCCTCCTCGACTCGCCGTCGACGCGGCTCACCGCCGAGGAGCTGAACGAGCTGGCCGCCAAGGTCGAAGCGGCCAAGCGGGAGAAGGGCTCATGAGCATGCTCGAGTTGCTCCAACTGTTGAGCGGCACGCTGGCCAAGGGCGCGGTGCTGGTGCTGGCCGCGTGCGTCGGGGCCCACGTCCTCCGCCGGCGCTCCGCCGCCAGCCGCTACGCCGTCTGGGGGTCGGCCTTCGCGGGTCTCCTGCTGCTGCCTGCCCTCGCCCTGTCGTTGCCGGTGCTCGACCCCCCCGAGCTGATGACGCCACAGCCTTCTTCCCTTACGAGCCAGGCAACCCCGATGCAGTTCGGCGAGCATCGGATGTTCGCGACGAGTAGCGGGCGCGAACGCGCCGGCATCCGGCAACCCATCGCGGTGGCCCGACGCTCCGATGGCCTGATGGAGGGGACCTACGGCAGCATCGGACCGCGGGGGCCCGCGGCGTGGCGGCCGCTCGCGCGCGCGGCCGCACCGTGGCTGGTCGGTGTCTGGCTGCTGGGCGCGCTCGTCGTGCTGGCGCTCCTCGTACGCGACGTGCGTCGGATCGCCCGCGTCACCCGGCGCGCCGCGGTGCTCCGCCGCGGTCCGCTGTACGACCTCGGCCGACAGGTCGCGGCCGAGCTGGGCATTCGCGGTCCGGTCCGCCTGGCGGTCACGCGGGAGCTGGCGGTGCCGGTGAGCTGGGGTCTGTGGCGTCCGATCGTGCTGCTCCCGGCCGCGGCCCGGCGCTGGGACCCCGAGCGCCGGCGGGTCGTCCTGCGGCACGAGCTCGCCCACGTGCGCCGCGGCGACTACGCGGGCCACCTGCTGATCGAGCTCGCCTGCGCGCTGCACTGGCTCAACCCGCTCGTGTGGCGGGCGGCGCACCGGGCGCGGCTCGAGCAGGAGCAGGCGTGCGACGATCGCGTGCTCGGACTGGGGACCGCGTCGGTGGAGTACGCACAGCACCTGCTCGACATCGCCCGGACATTCACCGTGCGGACGGTGCCGGCGCGCGGTGCGCTCGCGATGGCGGCCACGGCGACGCTACCCGAGCGCATGCGCGCGATTCTCGACGTGGGACTCGACCACCGGCCGGCCGGCCGACGCACCGTGCTGGGTGTCGCTGCTGCCGCAGTCGTCCTCGGCGTGCCCACGGCCGCTGTGCACCCCTGGAGCGATGCCCGGCGCGAGTTGCAGCTCACGGCCCAGCTCGCCTCGCCGTCCCCGGTGATTCGCCGCGACGCCGCGTGGTCGCTCGGGGCGCTCGGCTCGCGCGGGTCACGGGGTGCGCTCACCCGCGCCCTCCGGGACACCGACGCCGGTACCCGTGGCGTGGCTGCCTGGGCCCTCGGCAAGCTCGGCGACCACGACGTGGTGCCGGCACTCATCGGCGCGCTCCGCGATCCCGACGCGCATGTCCGCGAGATGGCCGTGCTCGCGTTGGGCGAGCTGGGCGATGCCCGCGCGGTGGCCGCCCTCGCCCCGCTGGCTGAGGATCCCGAGCACGGTGTCCGGTCGGTGACCACCGTGGCGCTCCGGCAGATCGGCGGCGAGGCGGCCGCCGACGCTCTCGCGCGCCTGGTCCTCACGGACCCCGATGCACACACCCGGGTGATGGCCGCCGGGGCCCTGCGCCAGGTCGAGGGGCGTGATCGGGTCGCCGTCCTGCAAGCGGCGCTGGCCGACAGCGACGCCGACGTGCGGGCCACGGCCGCGTACGCGCTCGAGTCCATCAAGAGCCGCGAGGCGGTGCCCGCGCTGCTCGCGGCGGTCGAGCGCGAGACCGATCCCGACGTCACCGAGGCGCTGGCACACGCGCTCGGCGCGTCCGGCGATCCTCGGGCCACGGACGGCCTCGTACGTGTCCTGGGTGACAGCGTGCCGCGCCTGCGCGAGGCCGCCGCCCAGATGCTGGGGCAGCTGGGCGACGAGCGCGCGGTCGAGCCGCTCATCGCAGCGACGCGCGACAGCGATCACGAGGTGCGGCTCACCGCCGTCTGGGCGCTCGACGCCCTGCAGCAGGCCCGCTAAGCCCCGTCGGTCAGTCGATCATTCGCGGACGCCGGCGCACCCGACCGGCGTCCGGTTCGTGCGGACTCGGGTGTAAAAAATTCTGCACTCGCCCGATGGCGAGCCTGGAGGAACGATGACGGCACTCAAGCTGGCAGCGGCCGCGGCGATGGTGGCCGTGTTGGCGGTCGCCGCCGTGCGCACTCGGCAGACGGCGCAGGCGCCCGCCATGCAGGCGCTGCTGGCGCCCGGGGACACGATGCCGCGGTACGCCGGTGATTCGCTGATCCGCCCCGACGGCTTCGAGCGCTGGATCCTCGCCGGCGCGTCCATGGGGCTCGGCTATTCCCAGCCCAGCGGCGCCGACGCCGCCGGGGCAACGGGCGGCATGTTCCACAACGTCTATATCGAGCGCACGGCGTACCAGCACTACGTCCGGACCGGCAAGTTCCGGGAGGGGACGATGATGGCAATGACGCTCTACGAGCCCGGGCAGAAAGTGCATCCGAGCAAGCAGGGGTTCTTCGAGGGGAATTTCCTCGCGGTCGAGTTCTCGCTCAAGGACAGCGCACGGTATCCGGGAAGCTGGGCGTACTTCAACTTCGGCAAGGGGGCGAGGGGCTCGCGCGCTGTCGCCAACCCGCGCCAGGGCTGTCAGTCGTGCCACGCCCAGAATGCCGCGGACGACAATGTGTTCGTGCAGTTCTATCCCACGCTTCGCGCGGTCAGCGCCAAGTTCGACCGCCAGGCGACGCTGGGCACGTCCGCGCCGAGCTCGCGATGACGCCCCCAGTTCATCGCCGGGCGTTTGTGGGAACGATGGCCGGCTGCGGGGCCTGGGTGCTGGCCTCGCTGGCCGGCTCAGGCGTGACGGCGCGTCGACTATTCGCGTCCGTCCCGCGCGGCACCACGGAGCGCACCGAGCCATGGGGCCGGCTCGAGCGTGTGGCCGACGGCGTCTGGATGCTGATCTCTACGCCGCTCGCCGGGGATCACGCGAGCGGGGCGATGCGCACGTTCTCCAATGGTGGGATCGTGGCCGGCCGGGACGGGGTGCTTGCCGTCGAGGGTTTCGCCAGCGAGGAGGGCTCTCGCTGGCTCTCCGACGAGGCGCGCCGCCTCACCGGGCGCCGTCCCACGCACGTCGTCCTCACCCACTACCACGGTGACCATGCGGCCGGCCTGGGCGGCTACCGCACCAGCGGGGCGTCCTCCCGGATCTTCGGTACCGAGATCACGCGCGACCTGCTTCGGCGGAAGCGGCCCGATGCCGTGGTGCCGGAGACTCTCCTCCCTCCGGGCCGCGCCACCGAGGTGGACCTCGGCGGGCGCGCGGTGCGCATCACGCCGCGCGAGGGGCACACCGCGAGCGATCTCACGATCGAAACGGTGGATCCGCGCGTCGTCTGGTGCGGCGACCTGGTCTGGATCGGCCTGTTCCCGAACTTCGTCGACGCGACGCCGAGCCGGCAGACCGCACACGTGCGGAAACTGCTGGCGGAGCCGGCGACGCTCTGGGTCCCCGGGCACGGCTCCGCGGCGCGCGAGCCCGAGCTGCGCGGGTTCCTCGCCTTGCTGGAGAGCGTGGAGGATGGGGCTCGCCGGGCGGTGCGCCGGGGCGTGCCGGCCGCGGACGCCGCGCGCGAGTGGAAGCCGCCGGTCACCTTGGGCGAATGGGTCCGGTTTTCCGACGATTACTACGAGGTGGCGTTTCGCGCCTGGGAACGGGAGCTCCGGCCATGAGCGCCCGACAGGTGTTGGTCGCGGGAGCAGCGGCGATCGCCACGGCCATGCCGGTCGTGGCACAAGGTGTTTCCGCTCGGCAGGCGGCGATCGCGACCATTACGGCGGAGGGGATCAGCCGCGACATCGGTGTGCTCGCGGACGACTCGCTCCGCGGGCGTGCCACGCCCTCGCGCGAGCTGGACGCGGCGGCAGGTTACGTAGCGAGGGAGCTCGAGCAGGCGGGCGTTCGGCCGCTCCCGGGCCGGGAGCTGGTGACTCGTTGGCCGCTGGTGAACACGAGCCCCATCATCGAGGGCATCACGCTGACCGTCCGCAAGGCTGGGCGTGACAGGCCGCTCCGCTACGGGACCGATTTCGCCGTGATGCCGGCCGGGACCACGCCGGTCACCGGCCGACCGGTCCCGGTGGCTGACCTGAGCGACACCGCGGCGATCCGCGGGCGGATCCCCGTGTTTCGCCTCCCGCCGGGCGGGTGGAGCGGCCCGGCCCACACCGCCATAAACCGCGCGCGCCAGGCCCGGGCCCGCGCGCTGGTGCTGGTACTGGACTCGGCGCAGGCGATCGGGCCGGTTGCGGCGGCGGGCGCGAAGATGAATCACGCGTCCACGGGTGTCCCCACCGTGCTGGTCCCGCCGGCGACGGCGGCCCGGCTCGACGGTGAGCTCACGCTTACGGTGCCGGAGAACGCCGACACGACGTATCCCCCGTACGTCCTCGGCGTCGTCCCGGGCAGCGATCCCAAGCTGCGCAGCGAGTACGTCGTCATGACGGCGCACCTCGACCACCTCGGCATCGGCGCCCCGGACGAGCATGGCGACAGCATCTACAACGGCGCTGACGATAATGCGTCCGGCGTGGCGGGCGTGCTCGCCGCCGCGCGGGCGGTGGCCCGGCTTCGGCCCGCCCCCCGTCGCTCGGTGCTGTTCCTGGTCTTGAGCGGGGAGGAGATCGGCATCCGCGGCAGCGAGTACTTCACGGGCCGTCCGCCGGTTCCGCTCGAGCGCATCGTCGCCGACGTCAACCTCGACGGCATCGGGCGGAGTTGGCAGACCGACACGGTCTCGGCGGAGGGTGGCGGATTCTCGTCACTCGGAAGCACGGTCCGCGAGGCGGCGAGAGAGCATGCGGACTTGGCCCTCGCGGTCGTCGACGACCAGTGGCCGGACCGCAACTACTTCTCGACGTCGGACCAGATCTGGTTCGCCCGGCGGGGGGTGCCGAGCGTGTTCTTCTCCAGCAGCGGGCCGGACGCGCACTACCACCGGCCGAGCGACGAGCCCTCCACCATCGAGGCCGCATTCACGGCGCGGATCGCGCGGCTGGCGGCGTGGACCGTCCTGCGCGTCGCGGACGAGCCCGCGCGGCCGCGGTGGGTGTTGACGGCCCGGCAAGCGCTGCGACTGGATTGAGCATGCGCGCGGCCCACGGCGCCGAATCGTGCGCCTTGTCCGCGAAGGGCAGCGGCGGCGCCCTCAGGCCGTGGCACCGGACCGCTCGGGTGCCGCGGCGAACGTCGCGATGGTGTAGCCGTCGCGCAGTGTCCTGAGGAAGGTCGCGAGGAGCCAACGCGGGACGGCAATCAGGCCGTGCGCAACGGCGCGCTCGACGATCGATTCGCGCGTCGTGAGCCGGAAGCCGGCGGCCTCGATCAGGGCGTCCGGCTCGCTCTCGAGCCGACCGTACGGCGCGCCGAGGTTCTGGAGCCGCTTGCCGATCTTCCCCGCGAAGCGGCGCGTGAAGGCTCGTGTCGTCAGGTCGCAGATGAGGGTGGGAGCCGCGAAGGTGCGTCGGATGGCCTCCAAGAGGCGCTGCACCTCTGCCGCTGTGAGATACGGCAGCACACCCTCCAGGACGACCACCGGCTCCGGCAGATGCCGAAACGGCTCCAGCGCGGCGTCGATGGAGTCGTGTTCGAAGGCGATCGCCACGCGCGTCAGAGGGTTGGGCGCCTCGCTCGCGGGGAGGCGCGTCTCCTTCAGCTCGATGAGCGGCGGCTCGTCCAGCTCGACCCACTGTGCTCCCGGCAGGCGGAAGGCGCGGGTGTCGAAGCCGGCGCCGATGATCACCACACCGGTGTCCGGACGACGGGCAATCTGCGCGCGCAGCAGGTCGTCGATCATCCGGTGACGGGCGACGTTCGTGGCGTTCGGCGCCTCCAGCTCGCGAAATGGCTCGAACAGCGCCCAGGCCGCCGGGGTCATGAACCGCTCGGCCAAGCGGTCGCCGCACACCGGCGCCGCGGCCGCGGCATCGAGAGCACGGACACCGCAACAGTAGTAGGCGGTCTCGGACACCGGCCTCAGGACTTCAGTCACGGATGGCTCGACTCGGTTCAAAGCTCCGCGGATACAGCTCCGCGCTTCCGTCCAGGTTGCCCGTCTCCCTGTAGCCCAGCGGATCGGCCTGCATGGCGAGCACCGCGCCACCGACTGCCTGCCCGATGATGACCTCGTGATCCCCCGCGGTCACCTGCTCCCGCACGCGGCAATCCAACCACGCGGCGCCGTCCAGCAGGACCGGTGCGCCGAGCGGACTGGAACGCCACCGCCGCCCGGCCAGCTTGTCCGCCGACCGACCGGACTGGCACCCGAAGTGTCGGGCGACCTCCAGCTGGCCGCGCTGGAGCACGTTGACGGTGAACACCCTGCTTCCCTGCAGCAAGGGATACGAGGCGTGGCCGGGGTTGATGCTCAGGGCCAAGAGCAACGGATCGAACGACACCTGGGTGACCCACGCGGCGGTGAACGCGTTCGTACGGCCCTCGTGGGCGACACCGATGACGTATACACCGGTGGTCAGGGTTCGAAACAGTGTCTCAGGACTGTCGCTCACGCGCTGCTCCACGAATTTCGAGTTCCTCAACCCGCCACGCCGGCCTCGAGGTAGGCGCGCTCCACGTCCCCGCTGAAACAGGCGAAGACCACTTCGCTCACGCTCGTCCCTTCAGCCAGTGCGGCCCGCACCGAGCGCACCGCGACGTCGGTGGCCGCTGTCAACGGGTAGCCGTAGATCCCGGTGCTGATCGCCGGGAACGCGATGCTGCCCAGGTGGTGCGCCGCCGCGAGCCGCATGGCCGAACGATAGGCTGACGCGAGCAGCTCCGCCTCGCCGGCATCGCCGCCCCGCCAGACCGGGCCGACCGCATGGATGACGTAGCGTGCGGGCAGCCGGAATCCGGGCGTCAGGCGCGCCTCTCCCGTTGGGCACCCGCCTAGGGCGGCACACGCTCGCGCCAGCTCGGATCCTGCGGCGCGATGGATCGCTCCACAGACGCCGCCACCTGGTGCGAGCGATGTGTTGGCCGCATTCACGATGGCATCCGTGGCGAGCGTGGTAATGTCGACGACCCTGGCGCTCAGGTGCGCGCCGGCTGGACGCTGGGCTGTCATGGCGCGGCCATGCGCAGGACCACCGGGGCCACTCGGGCGGGCAGCGGCAGCGGCACTCAGGTCGCTCCGGCGCCGGAGCCAAGTGACCACCCGGGTCGCGTGCTGCGCGTCTGGAGTCCGTCCGCTTCGATCGCCAGGTACCGCTGATTCAGGCGGCGGGTGATTCGGGCGACCAGCACGCCGAGCGCGCCCGAGAACTTCAGCGACAAAGTGGCGCGCGCTCCGTGGGGCGCGGGCTCGACCCCGTGCCGAGCGGTGACGCGGACGCCCGGACTTCGGGTGACCCAGGTGAAGCTGCGGCCTTCCACTAGCTCGGTAACCTCCCACGTCGCGGGCGGCAGCCTGGGTTGTCGGATGCGCGCCCGACTCCCGACGGCGAGGGCACCCGGGTCGAGGCGCTCGAGGCGTGTCACCGTCGGCGTCCACTCGGGCCAGCGCTCGACGTCGTACAGCACCGCCCACACCCGTTCGGCAGGCGCGGCGATGTCAACCGCGATACGGAACGCGGTCATCGCGTGCCGGCCCGACCACCACCCACGAGCGCCCCGCCCCATGTGTCGGGATCCACGTCGGCGATTTTCGCGATGCGAAGCCGCTCCTCGAAGCCGAACACCTCGACCAACCAGGCCACGGCCTCGCCCACGTCCGCGTGGCCCAGCTCGGGAATGACCTCGGCGGGTGGCGTCGACCCGTTGGGGCGCATGGGCGGCATCACGCGTGGCCGGGTGTGCGCACGTCCGCGTCCGCCTCCACCACATCGTAGTGGGTGACGGTCGGCTCGAGCTCCAGGAGAAAGCGCGGATCCTCCGGGTAGTACCGCGCCCGGTCCACGTCTTCTCCGGCGAACGCCCGGATGCTGGCCCAGGAATCCCAGATGGTTGTGAGGAGGTAGTGTACCACGTCGCCATCCTGCCGTCGGAGAACCTGGACGCCGTGGTTGCCCGGCGTACGGCGATAGTCTAGGAGGCCGGTGTCCAGCAGGTAGGCAAGGTAGGCATCCGAGTCCTCGGCACGAACGCGACCGTGCCACTGGCGAGCGATCATCGTGGTCCTCCCTTCACGCGTGAAACATGGTTAGGGATCACCGAGCGAGTCCTCCCGGGCGGCGGCATGCGCCGACAGCCATGCGAGGCACTGCGCCCGATCGGCCGGCCGGATGCGCGCCTGCTCCGCCGGGGTCATCCGACAGGTGGGTTGCCGCAACTCCTCCGGATCCGGCTGCGCCGCGGACGGCCCGGCCCTACTCCACCAAATGCTGCACGCGCGGGGCGCCGATGCCGGCCACTTCACGGCCGGCCTGGTCGAGAACCGTCAGGCGAGGGTCCCCGTTCAGTCGGATCGCAGCCGTGATGCGACCACGCTTGTCGAACAGCGTCAGGTTAACGCCGGCAGTATCGGCAGCCAGGGTGGCCCGGGTCTCGCCTTTCAGATCGATTAGCTCGACGCGCCGCGCCTGAACGATATCCGGATCTCCCGCGGCAAAGGCGGCCAACGCGGCTGGCACGAGCAGCGCGCCGGCGCCGGCCAGCAGCTGCAGCAGGCGCTGCCGACGCTCTAGGCTGGTGAGCCGCGCGACGAGGGCATCGTGGTCGGGTTCGGGCTTGAACATGAGAGGCTCCGCGGAGGGGGAAAACGAGGTGATGCGTCGCTCCGCGGCACTTGCACAGTCCTCTGGCTGCTCGACGGCGCATGCCCTTGACAGGTGACCAAATGGTCACGTAATATATCTGCCATGGACGCCGTATTCAGGGCGCTCGCCGATCCTACCCGTCGAGGCCTCCTCGACGCGCTGTTCAAGCACGACGGGCAGTCGCTCGGCGAGTTGGGACAGCGGCTCACCATGACGCGCTTCGGCGTCATGAAGCACCTGCGGGTGCTCGAGGAGGCCGGCCTGGTGGTGACCAGGCGGCGTGGCCGCGAGAAGCTGCACTTCCTGAATCCCGTGCCCATTCGGCTGATCCACGACCGGTGGATCGACAAGTACACCGAGCCCTGGGCCGCGATGCTGAGCGGCCTCAAGCATGACCTCGAGGAGGGACACATGGAAAAGGTGTTCGAGATCTACATCAAGACGACCCCGGCCCGGCTATGGGAGGCCATCATCGATCCCGAGCTCCGCGCGAAGTACACGTTCGGCGTCGGGGTCTACTCGGACTGGACGCCGGGATCGTCCTACGTGAGCCGCGCGACCGGTGTCACGATCGCGCCGGACATGCCGATCGCCGAAGGCGAGAACCTGGAGGTCGACCCGCCGCGCCGGCTGGTCCAAACCTTCCGGGCGTTGTGGAGCGAAGAGGTGAAGCGGGAAGGGGCGTCGAGGGTCACCTGGGAGATCGAGCCGGTCGGGGATTCGTGTCGACTCACGGTCACCCACGATCAGCTCCGGGAAAACGCGCACTCCGAGCTGTACGGTGGCTGGCCGATGGTGCTCTCCGGCCTCAAGACCCTGCTCGAGACCGGCGAGCTGCTGACGACTCCCGGCTCGCTGCAATACGTGGGGCGGTAGCCGGGCGTCCGAGCGGCGTGGCCAGCCGCAGATGACTTCCGCAAGGGGTGAGGGGCAGCATGCCCCTCACCCCAGCGCGTCCTCAGGTCCCGCCGAAGCGGTGAGGTCGGCGCATTGAGCAACTGGAGGTAGCCGGAGGCGAGGCTGAAGCCACCCGCCCCGAAGATGTAGGCATAGCCTACGCCCGCATGCACCTCCTGCGCGCTGAGCGGACTGACGCAGGCCAGCGAGAGAACCAGCAGAACCGATCCGGGCGTTCGCATGGGCCCTCCCATGGTGAACGGCCAGCGACGATCTTCCATGGCTCAGACCCCCAGCGCCTCGATCCGTCCGGCGAGGCTGCCTGCCGCCTGAGCCAGCGGGCGGAGCTCTTCGTGGCGGGGACTCATCGCGCCGGCCTGAAGGTCGTCCTCGAGACCGCGACAGATCTCCTTGGCGCGCCGGAGACGGAACCGCTCCTGGAAGACGCGGTAGTCGTTGGCGCTTCCCGTACTCAGCACGTTCCAGAGACGCAGCCGAAGATCATCCACCGAGCTCTTGAAGTCGGCGACCGCCTCCCGCGCCACCTGCCCGCTGGCGACCCGTCTCTCGATCGCCTCCAGAGCCGCGTTGAAGGTGGCGACCTGCTCGGCGAAGGACGTCTCGGTCATCGGTCCCTCCGGCGTGATGAGGAAAGCGACGCTTCGTCGGAAGCGTGCCCGTGTCTGGCCAGCGTTCGAATGCAGCTCCCCCTATCGCGTGACCTGGTGTCCCGCCCGCTTCAGGGCGCCGACGGCGAGGTCCAGATCCCCTTCCTTCACCAGCACGTAGTCCGTGTCGTAGGTGGAAATCGCGAAGATGCTCACGCCGACCGCCGCCAAGGGGTCGGCGATCGAGGCGAGGATCCCGATCAGATCCAGCGGCAGCGGGCCCCGCACGCGGAACGCGCGATAGCCGCGCTGGCACGCTACGCCAGCCGGCACGGCGGACTCGCTGGTGGTGATGGAGAGCTCCGCGGGCGTGCGGCTCACGGTGAGAAAGCCGCTGGAGGCCTCGGTCCACGCAGGCAGCGGGGCCGAGGCGTCGAGGCGGCAGATGGCGAGGGTGTCGGGCAGCAGCTCCAGCGGCAATCGTGGGGCCTGGCCCTGTCGGCCAGTCTGGGCTTCGGCCATGGCGACGCTGCTCCCGATGCACAGCACCAGCATGAAGGCGACCCGCACGCTCACTCCTCCGCTTCAGCTCGAGGTCGACGACTCGAGGTCCTTCCGGAAGCAGCGGATGACGACCACCTCTTCGAAGCCCAACGCCAGGTGCGCCGCGGCGCTCAAGCGGTTCCCGGCCACCGCATCCGAAGCGAATTCACGGCACCCCAGGTCCCGCGCCCATGCCTCCGCTGCCGCAACGAGGGCGCGCCCGACACCTTGGCGGCGACGCTCAGGCACGACGTACCATCCCTCGAGGAAGCCGACCGGGCTGGTCTCGCAGCCCTCGGCGTAGCGGCGGCGAGACACCTCCGCGAAGCCGACGATGCGCGGGGTCGACGTCCTGGGCCAATGATGCGTGGTCGTCCTCCGGCCAGAGCGCGGCGCGAAGCGCGGCCCACTGCGCCGCGTCACGCGCTTCGGCGTGCCGGACCTGGATCACGGCTCGCCCCGGAGGCGTCGGCGAACGGAAGCGCGCATCTCACTGGCGTCGCCTCCACTCCAGCCACCTCGTCGCCTCGGCCTCGGACCTGAACACGTGGGTCGCGGCGAAGTACTTCTCCGTGAATATCTCGAACATCCGGGACATGCCGAAGATCGCCTCGGCCGGGGCGACGATCGCACAGCTGCCGAACTGGACCTGGGACCTGATGCGGGCGATGTCGGCCGCCACGATGCGAAGCTGCCCACTCTCGGGGACCGTCGTCATCTCGCTCAGGTCCAACAGCACATCGAGCCGGCTCGGGCACGCGGGATCCTGGCTGAGCGTGACGAAGTGCTGGCGGACCTCGTCCAGGACAACCGCTCCGGTGCAGCGGGTGTGGATGAACTGCGCAACGCTCTCGATACGATAGGTAACGGGCATGCCCGTCCTGAACCTGCACGCTCGTCAGAAGTGCAGTGTCAAGCCCAGTGTGAGAGGCAAAACTGCCTGTTCTCGAACGCATCTGGGGCGATCGAGAGCACATAATAGAGTCGCCCCTCGGCGAAAAGCGAGACCGGCCTTCCCATGGGGAGCTCTACACCAATCCCGAGCGTGCCGATCGGGTCCGAGTCCGAGAGGTCGAGACGAAACCCGAGGCCGGCGAGGCCATAGGGCCGGCCAGACTGAGCCAAGTCGAGCGGGACATCGTGGGTCGCCTCCCCTGATGCAGCCGACCGCGGTACCGCAATGTCGATTATGTCGATGGTCTCAGCGACGTCTCGTCCGCCCCGTGCCGCTCGCGGGCGCTCGGCGCGCGCGCACCGGCGACTGGTCGGGCTGCAGCTGGGCCACGAGACGCTTCGGCGCGATCGCGCGGTAGCTCTCGTCGATCCACAGCCTGAGCACCTCCAGCGGCAGGCGGCCCGCGCGAGGGAACCGCGCCGTGACCCACCCGCTTCGCCCCAGACCGTACTCAGTGGGTGACGCGAAGGGGAGGCGCAGCGCCACGCCGGCCGAGGAAGGCAGCTTGGCGGACAGCGAGAAGGTCGCCGCGTCCGCGGCCAGGAAGACGAACGCCTTTCCCTTCACCTTGATGGCGTGGTGCCCCCAAGGCATGGCTTCCTGGGCTTCCGGATAGGACAGGGCGACCTTCCTGAGCGTCGCCCCAGCACGCGGAAGCTTGGCCTCTGCTACCACGTTCCCCTCCGGAGCTGAAGATGGGTGACAAGCAAGTTGCGCACCTCCGTCCCCGATTTTCAGGCCCGAAATGCGTCACGCAAGGGCCAGATTGCGACAGTGGCGTTCCAATTTGGAATCTCTGGAGCTGGCCCGCGATCAGTGATGACCCTCGCCGTGCCCGTCCGGGCCCAGCGCCTCCCACTTCACCATTTGAGGTCGCGAACGAAGATGGCGTACAAGACAGGCACCAGCGTCAGCACCGTCGCCACCAGCAGGCCGCTGCTCTGGGCGTAACCCAGCGGCTCCCACAGCGGGCCCGCGGATTGCGGCATGGCGGGGGTTCCCCAGCCATGGGCGGGTTGCTTTCTTACCGGGGCACCCATCCCGGCCACCGCAGCATTGCAGCGACGATCGAGGCCCTGAATCGCGTGAGCCCGACCTACATCCTTGGCATTTCCGCCTTTTACCACGACAGCGCCGCCTGCCTGCTCCGTGACGGCGAGATCATCGCCGCCGCCCAGGAGGAGCGGTTCACCCGGAAGAAGGGCGACGCCGCGTTTCCGCGACGGGCCGTCGCGTATTGTCTACAGTCGGCCGGGATCACGGTGCAGGACCTGGCCTACGTCGGGTTCTACGACAAGCCGCTGCTCAAGTTCGAGCGCATCCTGGAGACCTATCTGGGGACGGCCCCGCAGGGCCTCCGGTCGTTTCTCCTCGCCGGCCCCCTCTGGATCAAGGAGAAGCTGTTCACCGATCGGCAGCTCCATGAGGACCTCGGCTACGAGGGCGAAATCCTCTACGCCGAGCACCACGAGTCGCACGCGGCCAGTGCCTTCTTTCCGTCGCCCTTCGACGAGGCCGCTTTCCTGACGATGGACGGCGTCGGCGAATGGGCCACAGCGTCGTTCGGGGTGGGCCGTGGGAACGACATCGAGATCCTCAAGGAGATTCACTGGCCCGACTCGCTCGGCCTGCTCTACTCCGCCTTCACGTACTACACCGGCTTCAAGGTCAATTCCGGTGAGTACAAGGTCATGGGCCTCGCGCCCTACGGCGAGCCCAAGTACGTCGACCTGATCTATCGCGAGCTGGTCGACCTCAAGGACGACGGCTCGTTCGCGCTCAACCAGCGCTATTTCAATTACCTCTCCGGCCTCAGGATGACCAACGGGGCCTTCGACAAGCTCTTCGGCGGCCCGCCGCGGGAGCCCGAGAGCAAGCTGACCCAGCGGGAGATGGATCTCGCCCGCTCGGTGCAGGTCGTGTGCGAGGAGGTCATGCTGCGCATGGCGCGCACGGTGCACCGCGAGACCGGGCTGGACCGGCTGTGTCTGGCCGGGGGCGTGGCGCTCAACTGCGTGGGCAACGGCCGCCTGCTGCGCGAGGGGCCGTTCAAGGAGCTCTGGATCCAGCCCGCGGCCGGAGACGCCGGCGGCGCGCTCGGCGTGGCCCAGCTCGCGTGGCACCGGCACGGCAAGCAGCCGCGTCGGGTCACGCCGGGCAAGGACGGCATGAAGGGCGCCTACCTCGGGCCGGCATACACCGATGCCGAGATCGAGACGTATCTCACGTCCATCGGCGCGCCGTTCCGGAAGCTCGAGCGGCAGGACCTGCTGCAGACGGTGGCCCGGCTTCTCGCCGAGGAGAAGGTGGTGGGATGGTTCAACGGCCGGATGGAGTTCGGCCCCCGCGCGCTCGGCGCCCGGAGCATCCTGGGCGATCCGCGAAGCCCGCGGATGCAGGCGCAGATGAACATCAAGATCAAGTTCCGTGAAGGGTTCCGTCCGTTCGCGCCGAGCGTGCTGCGGGACAAGGTGCACGAGTACTTCGAGCTGGACACCGACTCGCCGTACATGCTGCTCGTAGCGCCGGTCAAGCAAGAGCGCCAGATCCCCATGGACGCGAAGGCCGAGTCGCTCTGGGGCATCGACAAGCTGAACATCGTACGCTCCGACATCCCCGCGGTCACCCACATCGATTACTCGGCCCGGATCCAGACCGTGAGCCGGGACACGAATCCCGACTACTACGACCTCATCCACGAGTTCGAGTGCCTCACCGGGTGTGCCGTGCTGGTGAACACGTCGTTCAACGTTCGCGGCGAGCCGATCGTCTGCTCGCCCGCCGACGCGTACCGCTGCTTCATGCGGACGCAGCTCGACCACCTGGTGCTCGGCCCCTACGTGCTCGACAAGCCCGGCCAGCCCGAATGGAAGGAGAGCGGGAATTGGAAAGCAGAGTTCCAGCTCGACTGACGCCGGCCGAGGGCCGGAAGTTCGGGCTGCTGGTCGGCGGCGCGTTCCTGCTGCTGGCGGCGTTGCTCTGGCGGCGCACGCACGTCACCGGCGCGACGGTGGTCGGCATTGTCGGCGCCGCGCTGGTACTTGGGGGTCTCGTGGCGCCGGCGCAGCTCGGGCCGGTGTACCGCGGCTGGATGGCGCTCGCCAAGGCGATCTCCAAGGTGACGACGCCGATCTTCATGAGCATCATCTTCTTCCTCGTGCTCACCCCGGCGGGCTTCCTCGTCCGGCTGTTCGGCCACCGGCCGCTCACGCACCCGCGGGGCGCCGGCACCTACTGGCACAGCCGCCCGGACGGCGAGCGGCGTGGTGCCTTGGACCATCAATTCTGAGGGGCGGACATATGGCTCAGGCAGGCCTCGCACGCGAGCTGTGGAGCTTCCTCAGGGTGCGGAAGAAGTGGTGGTTGCTTCCGATCATCCTGGTATTGCTGCTGGTCGGCGCACTTCTGGTCTTCGCCCAGGGTTCGGTCCTGGCGCCGTTCATCTACACCATCTTCTAGCCGGCGGAGCGTCGACAAGTACCAGAGCGGGGGCGGCGCGGCGATGCGTCGCCCCCGCTCGTCGTTTCGGGGTCAGCGCCGAGCGTCAGCGCCGGACCGTCATCGTCGAGTCGTGGGCCAGCTCGTCGGCCAACCACGCCGCGATCCGCTCTCCCGCCGCGTGGTGGCCGGCCACGTTCCAGTGCCCGACGCCGAGGTCTTTGCCGTGGGCGTGAAAGTACACGTGCCGCCGCTCGGCCTCTTCCGCCATCGAGGGCGCGAGATTGAGGACCGGGATCCCCTCCTGACGACCGAACTCGGATAGCCGCCGCTCCGGGTAGTAGAGATCCTTCGTTCCGAGCTGCCGGAGGAAGCGCTCCTTCTCTTCGCGCACCGGCGTGACCTGGATGCCGCGCGTGAGGGTGACCAGCGCGAACGGCGTGTGGCGGCTCCGGCAATCGTCCCGCATGAGGCGCAGCACCCCCTCGGTCACCTTCCACGCTTCCTGCCATTCCGGCGTCGTCGGCGGCATCTGCACTTCGTCGCGGAGCCCCAGCTCGTCACCCTGGTCGGCGCCGGCGTTGGCCTCCTGGCGCTCGCCCTTCCGGCGGAGGTGCCGGACCCGGTTCACCAGCTGCGCCAGGCGGAAATGGGTCACCACGTCCAGCATCCGCCGCGTCCACAGCGCGCGGCTCCGATAGCCCCTGGCCTGCACGAAGCTGGAGTCCAGCACCAGCCGATCCCCCCGGAAGACCTGGTAGGGCACGTAGTCGCCCTGCCGCAGCGGCCGATAGTTGTCGGAGATGTCGTTGCCGGTGGTGACGGCCAGCAGGACCAGGTCGGGCGAATACTTCCAGACCTCGTGCTGCAACGTCAGGAACTCCTGGGTCGTGCCGTAGCCTCCGTTGCCGAAGTTGAGGACCTCGACCGGGCTTCCGCGGAGGGCCGTAAGCCGGCGCTCGACCACTTCGCCCACGGTCGAGTCGAACGGCACCTCGAAGGCCTCGATGAAGGAGTCGCCGAGTAGGGCGATGCGAAGCGTGCCGGGCGGGTGCTCGAGTTGGACATCGGGTCCGCGCCATCCGTCACGGTTGATCTCGACCCACCGGTGACCGTCGGGGAGGGTTATTCCGCCTTTGGCGCCGGGAATGTGGGCGATGCCCCGAACGGGGTCGGTCCAGACGAACACCGGATAGTCGACGCCCAGCAGCCGCAGCAGAACCTCGCTGAACAGGAGGGCGAGCAACATCGCCATGCACGCGAGCAGAAGATTGTACACCAGGAGCGCCCATCCGCGCCGTGGCTGGGAGTGATTGAGACTGCGGCTCGTCGTCACTGCGTTCCTCCGCCAAGTCCAGCAGACGCCGCCGCCGCAGCGGGCAGCTTCGTCTTGCTCCGGACTGCTTCAATCCGAACGGTGCTCGTTCGCGCGCTGTCATACCGCCGCGGACGGGCAGGCCGCGATGGCCGCGCGCCCCAGCGCAACGTAGCCGCCTCGGGTCCAGACCGCGACGAGGCAGGAACGTTTCCGCGGTTACGGCGTGGGCATGCCGATTGTGCCCCTCAGGCGCCCGGTCCAGAGCGGCGCGAAGAACGTCACGACAAGCACGGCCACCCAGATGCGGCCGCGGCGCGGATCGTAGTCGGCCAGCAGCTCGGACCAGGCCTTGCCGAAGGCGTAGTGGCCGGCAAGGAACTCGAAGGCGAGCGTGAGCGCGAGCCAGAGTATGCCGATGGCGAGAGCCTGCCGCGCGGTGGCCGGCCCGAGCCAACCGATCGTCAGCCAGGTCGCGAGCAGAATCAGGCCGCAGAGCGTCACCGTGCTCGCGGCGCGCCCCAGCGTGTCGCCCATCCGCGGCGAGAGCCACGTGTCCCTCGCCCCGCCGTTGAGCACCGCCAGGACGAGGAGCAGGAGCCACACGGCGAGCGCCCGGAGCAGCATCGTCGTCACGTGGTCGGCGGTGCGGGCCACGCCCGGCGGACCGTCCACACCTCGCGCGACAGCTGGATCCCCGCAGGGAACCGGCCGGTGAACTCCGCGCGCAGCCGCTCGGCATGGGTGGCGAGGTAACGCGCCAGGTCGGCCTCGTCCGGCGCATCGTAGCGCATCCGATAGCGGCCAGCGGCCGAGCAGGTGAAGGCCGCCGAGCGAAAGCATCCCGTCGCCAGCAGCGCCGGAATGTGGTGCTCCTGCATGTAGCGCTCGTACTCGGCGACCAGGCCAGGAGCCACGGTGGCGGTGATTTCGTAGATGATCATGGGCCGCGCGCTTCGATGATGGTTAACCCAGCCGGCGTCCGCGAGCGGCCCGCCGCATGGCGGAGCTGGAGACTATGCCCGGTCGGCGGGCGCCACCGGTTCAGCAGCGCCGATGATCCCCCGTCGGACGTAAATCGGCCGGACGAGCTCCCGGAGCCCCGGCAGGCGGCTCGCGAACCACGCCGCCCCGAGCACGCACGCCACACCTCCGACCACGATGGTCTTCGGCTCGCCGATCCGATCCGCCAGCACCCCGGCGAGGAGGCTGCCGAGCGGCGCCGTCCCCAGAAACGCCATGGTGTAGAACGCCATCACCCGCCCGCGGAGGTGCTCCTCGGTGATGGTCTGCACGATGGTGTTGGTGGCCGCGAGTGAGACCATGAAGCCGGCGCCGATCAGCGGGAGAATGAGCAGTGACAGCCACAGCGTCCGGGAGAACCCGAACGCGATCAGGCCCAGGCCGAAGAGGCCGGCCGAGACCGCGACCGCTCGGCCAAGGCCGACGACGCTCCGGCGCGTCGCCAGGTAGATCGCCCCGGCGAAGGCGCCGCACCCCGACGCGGTCATCAAGAGACCCAGCGTATGCGGGCCGCCGTGCAGCACCTTGGCGGCGACGGCCGGCATCAGCACCGTGTAGGGCATGCCCATGGTGCTGACGAGGGCCAGGAGCAGCAGCGCCGTCCTGATCGGCGCGAAGTGGGTCACGTAGTCGAAGCCGGCCCGAAGCTCGTCCAGCACCCTCGAGCCGCCCCGGGCCCTGGCGTGCCGGGGCAGGCGCATTCCGAGCAGCGACGCGATCACCGCGAGGTAGGAGATCGCGTCGACCAGGAAACACCATCCCTCGCCCACCGCCGCGATCAGAATGCCGCCGATCGACGGACCGAGGATCCGGCTCGCGTTCACCATGGAGGAGTTGAGCGCGATGGCATTGGGCAGGTCGGCCCGGTCCTCGATCATGCTCACCACGAACGCCTGCCGCGCCGGGGTGTCGAAGGCATTGATCACGCCCTGACACACCTGCAGCACCAGCACCTCGGCGACCGTGATGACGCCCGCCAGCGCCAGCACCGCGAGCGCCAGCGACTGCAGCATCGAGAGCACCTGGGTGACGACCAGCACGCGGTGCCGGTCCCACCGATCCACGAACACGCCGGCCAACGGGGCCAGGAACAAGGTGGGAATCTGCCCGCAGAACCCCACGACGCCGAGCAGCAGTGCCGAGCCGGTGAGGCGGTAGACCAGCCAGCTCGTGGCGATGCGGGTGATCCACGTGCCGACCAGCGACAGGCTCTGCCCGGCGAAGAACAGCCGGTAATTGCGGTGCCGGAGCGCGCGGAGGATGGAGGGACGGCCGACCGAAGCCAAAGGTATGTGCGGACTGCCTGGGCCTCCTGGCTCGGAGGGGTCGGGGGCGGGGCGGGTCACTGGATGAGAGGCGCCGATCGGAATCGAACCGATGATGGAGGTTTTGCAGACCTCTGCCTTACCACTTGGCTACGGCGCCGAAGGCCAGCAAACCTAATGCTGGACAGTCACTTCTGCAATCAGCGAGGCGGATCGCTTTGCGCGCACGAACTCGGGGTGGGGAAATTTGTGGGGAGTCCGAGTCATTCACATCGCGACTGAGGCGGCAGGTCTCTGGGACGGACCATATGGGGAGCAGAGAAGCAACTGGACCGGATCGACGGGCCTGTCGGAATCCGCCAACTCCGCGCAGGAGTAGGTACTTGGCGCACAACGAAGCGGAAGGTTAGCGGGTAAGCCAGCCCCACAGGACAAAAGACCTGAGCCTGCGAATACGGCGAGCAGTAGGAGGCCTACTCCCGCTAAGAGTAGGCAAGATCCGGGCGGGACTGACAAGAAGTTGTGAATTGTGGACTACGCCGGCCTCAGACCTCGCTGGGCGAGCTGCGCGCGGGTCTGCGCCTCCCTCTCAGCCTTGCCCGAAAGACTCGCGGCGATTCGCGCTGCGTCCTCGTCCAAGTAAGCCTCGGGTGCATGCGCGGCGTACCGCATGACCATCGCTGGCGTGGCATGCCCAAGCAGCTTCTGAAGTCGTGGGAGCGGCACGCCGTTTTGAACCGCGTGGACCGCGAAGGTGTGTCGAAGGTCGTGGGGCACCAGTCCAGCTAGACCAGCTTCTTTGCACGCCCGTCGAAAGGCCCTGATTGCCCGGACATAGTTGCCTAGGTGCCCCGGAAACACCGGGTCTGCTGGTCCGGTAGGTACCGATACAGCATAGGAAGCCAGGAGCTGCGCCAGAGGCTCAGGTACAGGCAGGATTCGGGCAGAGCCCACGTTCTTCAAGCGCCTTGCTGCTTCACTCAGGATGATACGACGCTCGGCCAATCGAACGTCACCCCATAGTAGCCCCTGAGCCTCGCCAATTCGGGCACCTGTGTAGGCAAGGAGAGCAAACAGCGGACGCCAGGGCGCGGGCAGAGCCCTTTCCAAGACAACACAACGGACAACAGGGACCGCCACCGTAGCCGGTGCACGGCCGGCCGGAGGTGTGCCGGGCGATGGAGAGTCTGCTTGCCGAATTGCTGGAGGCACGGGTGCGCGAGCGCTGCGAGCGTGGCGAGCGGCCTCGCTGCTGCTTCGAGGTTGCGCCTCCGCACTGAGGCATTCGCACGAGAGTCTTGGCGCGCGCGTGATCTCGCGCAATGTTTGGAATTGGGTAGCATCGCCTCACACCCAGCATTCTCGGAGGGCCGTATGGACCTCAGCCCTGCTCATCTGCACCTCGTCCTGAACCACATCCCCGTGCTCGGGACCATGCTGTTCGCGCCGTTGGTTCTGGTCTGGGGCCTCCTCCGCCGCTCACGCGACGTCACGCAGATCGGTCTGCTGCTAGCGGTGCTGCTCGCGATAACGACAATTCCCATCTACCTCACCGGCGAGCCGGCCGAAGAGCAAGTGGAGAACCAGCCGTGGTTTGATGAGCGGCGCGTCGAGGCGCATGAGGAGCGTGCCGAGGCCGGACTGATCGCGGTGCTGGTGACCGGTGCGGCCGCTCTCGTGGGGCTGTGGCTCGCACGCGGCGGGCGGCCGTACCGCAGGGACGTCAGCATCGCCGTGCTGGTCGGCCTGGTAGTGAGCGCATCGCTCTTTGCGCTCGCCGCGCTCGACGGCGGTCAGATCCGGCATGACGAGATCCGCCCGACAGCCGCAATGGCGGCGCCGCCGGACTCGACACGTATCTAGAAGCCGACCTCGTCGGCGGGCGCGGGGACCGCGATTCGCGTCTCCCACTTCGGAGCGAGCCTGCATGCGGACGATCCATCAGGAGGTGCATCGTACGGAGCGCGTCGGCTGGCTCCGGGCGGCCGTCCTGGGAGCCAACGACGGCATCGTGTCGACCGCGAGCCTGGTGCTCGGGGTCGCTACCGCCGAGGCCTCGCGCTCGGCCGCCTGGCACTACTTCCCGCTCTCGGGGGCTGCATCGAGGATGAAGTGATGGCTGCCAGCAATGGTGAGGGTCTCGCCGGGACGGATCTCGGTGTCGATCTTGGGGACGAGCCGACGCCCCGACAGGCGAGTCCCGTTGAGACTTATGTCCCGGACGTAGCACCGTCCGTCGGGGGATCGGGTAAGAACGCAGTGGCGCCTCGACACCAGGGGATCCTTCACGAGCAGCAGTCCCGGCATGGCCTCGCGGCCACCCTCATCCCGGTCGATCTCGAGCACCCGGCAGAAGGCGATTCGTTGCTCCTCGCCTGTTCCGGGGTTGGCCACGAGATGCATGGCTCCCGCCGGTTCCAGGCACAGGTACCGCAGCCCGCCTACCCCGCCAAGCGCAGTCATGGTCTCTCCGCCCCCACGGCGGCCTGCAGCCTGGCAATCGCCCGCGCGAACGGCGACCGGCAGCGGTGACGGCAGGTCTTACACACTGATGAGCGGCCGCTGCTTCTGGAGCAGCAGGCCTAGTAAGGTTGCCTGCTCACACAACAGGCCGAGCAGGTCATCCAGGCTGAGGATGCCGACCATCCTGCTTCCCGTACCTGTAGCGGTCACCACCAGCCGCCGGGTTGCAGCCGCGGCCATCTCGCCAAGCGCGAATTCAATCGGCCCGTTCTCGTCGATCGTATGGATCGGGACTGCTCATCACCTGCGAAACCGAGGTGCTCTCGGGGCTCAACCCGTGCGCGACGCACCGGATCGCGAGATCTCGATCCGTCAGTATACCGATGGCCCGATCGGTGTGGGGCTCCACCACGACCAGAGTGCCGACGTCGTCCTCCTCCATGCGGGACGCGGCCGCGCGAAGGGTCTCCTCTGGCGATACCGTTGCGACCTTCCGGCGGCACAGGGTTCCTACTACCATAGCTCCCTCCTCCCAGCTACACCCGCATCGATTGAGATCGTCGCGCCTAGGACCAGGTTTACCGCTGCTCAAGTCATGTGAGCAATAGCTAGCACACCAGCGGCCTGCCTTGGACGGTGGTTCTACCAGTGGTTTGGGTCTGCACGGTCTGACCAAGGGCCCACGCCTTCTCCACGTTCCGGAACACATCCGTGAGGACGTCCTCCTGAGTTGCCGACCCCTCCTCCTGAAGCGACTGCACGATCACCGCCGGGATGATGTACTGCAACGCGATCATTCCCCTAGCGTAATTCTGCAGGTGTTGAGCCGCGAGATCGGCTACTTCCCTGTCTCCCAGCGCTAGCGCCGTCGTGTTCAGCATCACGTAGCCGATGGCCGCCAGACTGAAAGCGGTGTAATCGTCACGGAGGTTCCTGGGCTGTCCTTCTTGACGGAGGAGGTCGATGGCGCCTGCAGCCCTTCCGAGCACGCTGGAACCCGCCCGCTTGAGTGCGCCAGTCGCCGTAACCGCGTCCCGCGTTCGCGTCAGCTGCTCCAGGTTCGCGATATGGATGTGGACCCAGTGTCGTATCGTCTGCAGGTCTGCCCCGACCTGCGGGTGGTCTCCCAGAGCTTGGATCTGGCCCGACACGGCCTTCTCGATATGCTCCTCGAGGGCAAGCATGTCAGTCATATAGTTGTTGATGGTGTCTGTTGGACTGCGCTTTGGTCCTCGAGTCTGCTCCATGTTCGCCTCCTCGGCTCAGCCGGTCGTGAAGGGGAAAAGCATCCCGAATGAGCCGCTCGCCCCTTTACCCGCGCCCGCCAGTCTCCTCAATGGGCTACAGCCCGCCGGTGGCGACCGCGCGGACGATATCCGTAGGTGGATATGACTCCGATGACCTGGTCGCCCTCGGCAACAAATAGTCGGTGGATCTCGGCGTAGAGCATCTGCCGTGCAGCTTCACGGACATCCTTGTCCGGCGCGACAGTGAACAGGCGCGGTGTCATGAGCTCGCGCACCGGAGTGTTCTCCCAGAGCGTGTTGCGGGCTGAAGCATCGTCGGCGTCGCCCTCGGCAGTCAGCAGGTAGGTCGTCGAAAGAACGCCGATCATCCTCCCCGCGCCATCCACCACAGGCATCCCCGAGATATGGGCGTCCGCCAGCTTCGCGATCGCCTCGGCGACCGTGGCCTCGCTTCGAACCGTCCTGACTTTCCGCTCCATCAGTTCGGCGACGGCGACTGTCATGATTCCCTCGCGGTGGGGTCCGAAGCCAACATGGGGCTGGGCGGCTGAATCCGCCGTGAAGGAGAGATGAAGCGGTCTTCCGGGTTCGCCCGGCTACCCTGGCGCTTGCGAGGACTGCAGGTGGCATACCGTGCGCTCCTGCGGGGCGTAATGATCGGCCTCGCGGTCGTGGCAAGCGAGGCAGAACGATCGCGTCGGTTCGAGCCGGGCCACGGTACCCTCGGTATGACACCGGGCGCACGCCTGGTGGGCATTCGATTGGCGGGGCGTGGGCCTGGATGATCTGAGTGGTGCGGTGACGGTGGCGCGCAGACCGGTCCAGCGCGGGAGAAGCGTTGGGTCCAGCGGTGGTCGGACTGGCATCTCATTCTCCAGGATCCGGGCTACGTGGCGACGGCGGTATGCCGTCGACCAGCTATCTCACTATGTAATGGAGAAGCCCAACTCAGTGTGACATCGGGGTGAAAAGATCTTCATCGAGGACGGGTCGCATTCGAGGGTGTGT
The DNA here is from genome assembly GCA_963697755.1 of uncultured Gemmatimonadales bacterium. GTDB lineage: Bacteria > Gemmatimonadota > Gemmatimonadetes > Gemmatimonadales > GWC2-71-9 > CAVVWJ01. The sequence continues at coordinate 278,389 of CAVOPE010000008.1, forward strand.
TTTCGCGTCTGACAACGGCGGATTACCCCCTCGCACGCACGCTCGCGCCCAAGGGCGCATCGCTCGGGATGCCCCGTCATGTACCGTGATATGGTGGGGTCTATGGTTCACTGGATGGTGCAATGAAAGATGCGGTCAGCGGATCACAAAGCTGATAGCGGGTGAGATCGCTGCAAGGGGAGATCGTGTCGCTGCGGGGCGCTCAGCACGCGGACGGGCCTTCGTGGTGCCAGCCCGGCCGGGAAGGCCGGGCTGGCTAGCGATGATCCGGGGAGGTGTGCAGGCTACGGGATGTACTGCACGTTATTACGGGGCGCTGGGACGCCGCCCACCACCTCGATCCGCGGCTTGCCCCAGCGCAGTACCGTGGTTCCCGCCGAAGAGACGCGAGGGCTCGGCAGCGAGGCGCGCCGGGTCCAGAGGTTGGTCACCGGGTCGTACACTATGGTGATATCCAGTATCTCGTACAGACCATTTCGGAACCGAGAGCCGCCCATCACGTACAGCTTGTTACCCAGCACGGCCGTCGCCACACCGGAGCGTGCCAGTCCCAGTGGGGTCTTGGGCGTCCACTGGTTGGTTGCAGGATCATAGACGGACAACCGTCCGTTATTCCTGAAGTCTCCTCCCATTACGTAGAACTTTCCCCCGATTACCCCACCCGCGAGTGTGCCCACCTCGGAGTCGTTCCCTGTCGCCCGGGGAAACGGCGGAGCGAGAGTGACCCACTGGTCGGTTACCGGGTTGTAGCGGAACAACCGTGGACCGGTGAGGTCGCCTACGCAGCCATACTCAGAGTAGCCAACCGTGTGGCAGAGTGTGACCACGTAGAGCTTGTTCTTGATCACGCCGGTCACACCCTCGCTACCGACTGTCCAGTCATGACTTGGACCGCCGATCGCCGGAAGGTCGCGCTTCCGGGTCCAGGTATTGGTGCCGGGATCGTACACGTAGAGCGCCCTGGTGGGGGGAGCGTCTCCGTTCACTGAGAACCCGCCGGAGACGTAGATCTTTCCGTTGATCACGCCGGCGCCGTTGGACCAGGCCAGCGGAACGGGCAGCGGCCGCCGGTCGGTCCAGGTGTTGGTGGCGACATTGTAGGCCGTGACCTTGCGCAGCGGCGTCACCGGGTACACATCGGTCGCGCCGCCTATCGCATAGACGACCGACTGCCCAGCTGCGTTCGTGACCGTAGCAAGGGCGAGGCTGGTCCGAACGGTGGGCAGGTTGGCCCGGGTGATCCAGCTGTTGCTGGCCACGGCCAGCTCAGGCCCGGTGACCGTGGGCTGCGTCGGCACGGTGGGCTCGGTCGGTGTTACTTCGCCGCAGCCAGCGAGCCCTAGCGCACCGAGCGTCAGCAGGCTGGGCAACAGGAGACGATATCTCATAAGGTCCTCCCATCGGGGGCGGTGCTTTGAGGCCGACGACGCCCGACACGCGGGGGAGGTCGCAGCACCGCTTTCCACACGTCTGGCCCACAAATCCCGTGGAGGAAATTGCATCCCCGTGAGCGAAGTGAGTGTGAGTCAGTCGTGAAGAAGTCTTTAAAGGCGGGGGCGGCTGTGATACTTGCGACGGGTCTCAGACGGGAGAGGCCCCGGGCTAGCCAGGAGAGATCATGCGTCAGCGGGGGCGCTGAGAGCGCGTGGTGGGCGGCGTGGCGGTGGGACGATGGGCGGCTTCGATCTCCGCCAAGGTGCGGTGCGGAATAAAGACGAGATAGGTGGGGCCAGGGATGCCTGCCATCACTCCGTACGTCACCCAGGGGGCATCGATCTTCGCTTGCCCTAGTGTGCTCTTGTAGAGTTTGGCCGTCTCATCGAAGTCAGCCTCGTGGCCAGGACGGACCTAGACCATCAGGGACCTCCCAGACTCGCATTTGCGATTGATCGAAGTTGGCGCTGTTACTGAGATCGGGCAGGTAGCGGGCGAGGATGGCGTGAAGCTTGAGACATTGGCGGCGTCAGAAACTCCCCTAGCCGCGCCGCGGGCGGGCACGGAGCTGCACCCTCGCTAACGGCCGGCGGTCTAGGTTGTGCACTGCGCCAACCCAAGCTCGCACTGGTCCCCCGCGAAGCGCGGCCCTTGGCACTCCGCCGGTATCTGGGTGCCTGGAAGGAGCGTGCTCCGCGCCAGGCAGGCGACCACGATTAGAGCAGCGACTGCGCTTCCCAGCGTGATCAGCCGAGCCAGTGGCTCGTCGACGACCACCAAAGCGGACGCGGCGGCCGCGAGGCCCACCCCTACCCCCAGGACGATTTGATCACTGCACCAGCTCATATTCACGAACCTCGCGAGTCAGTCGAACGAAGGCCGCGGAGGGCAGCCCCTGCGCTCGTGCCGGCTTCGTACGGGATCAGACGCATGTCGTGTCAGGCTGACCCCGCAGGTCTCCGCCTGCCCCTCGCTCGCCGCAGCGACAGTCCAGACAGCCGTGGGTCATGCAGGTGCCACAACTCCGGGCAAGTTGGCGACGAAGTGCCTCACGGGCGCGGTGCAGCCTGACCGCAGCGTTCCCAGGCGTGATCCTCGTCTCCTCGGCAAAGGCACGCACGCTGAGGCCGTCCAGATCGACACGGCGAAGCGCCGTCCCATATTCGGGCTTGAGAGTGTCCACCAGCACCGTGATGCAGGCACACGCGACGGCCTCGAGCTCCTGGTCGGGCGCATCAGTCTCTTCCCCGGCATCCGCGGCAAGCTGATCGAACGCCCGGGCCCGGGTCCCCTCACGGCGGTGATGGTCGATGAGGGCGTTGCGGAGGACCCGGTAGAACCATGCGGTGGCCGATTCCGGACTCCGCAGGGAGTCGGTCCGGCCGATACTGCGGACGAAGGCCTCCTGCAGGATGTCTTCCGCCTCGTCGCGAGATCCGACCCGGCGCTCGAGGAAGCCCAGGAAGCGGGCGTGGTTGTCGAGCAGCATCCGCAGCACGTCCGGCGAATGTGGGTCGCGCTCGGCGGACTCGTGGGTGAGGGGCTCGGTCGGGAGGCTCATCGTCTGTAGCCTAGGGAGCTTGCCGGAGATGGTCCAGTGCCCATCTCCGGTAGGTCTCCTCGACAGGATACCTACTCGCATCTGCAGCCGCAGGCGCAGGAGGCATCGGCGCAGGGGCAGAGCGCTCCGCAGCCACAGTTGCTACAGCCGCAAGAGCAGCCCTGGGTCGTCGGTGTGGTGTCGGTCATCGTCGATCTCCGTTCGGTGCAGGTAGTCGAGCTTCGTCCCTCGTCTTCATACCTGCTGACGCACGGCCTCCGGAACTATTACACCCCTGCATTGCCTGACTCGTGGAGGCCCCACCCCGCTTGCTGAGTTACGGAAGGCACCACTCACAAACAGCTCGGCGAACGCACCGTAATTGTGGCGTCTGTGGGGAGATTTGTGGGGATACCAAAACGGAACTAGCAGGAGTTGGTGGATTTCACCGGAGCGGACATGCCCACCTAAGTGAATCACAGGGAACGCATTGACCCCAGAAGGATGGGGCGGGAAAGTCCGTGAGGTCGTTTGCAGACCTCTGCCTTACCACTTGGCTACGGCGCCGAAGGACAGCAAACCTAACGTCGGGCAGGGGGTGCTGCAATCAGCGCCGGCCGCGTGTCGCCGCCGGACCTCCGTCGCCGTCAGCTCGCCGGCTTGAGCTCCCACAGCACGTTGATGATCTGCCAGCGATCGTCCACGCGCACCATGTGTAGGTAGTCCACCCACTGGCCGGCCACCACCTTCACGCTGGCGGCGTTCTGGAACACGTCGAGGATGGTGACGTCCTTCTGCTGCTTCTCGGGCGGCGTGGACTTCCCGCCCCCGGCCCGCGTGTGCTGGACCAGCGTCATGGCGCTCTGCTGATCGAGCCGTGGCGGTGCGCCCGGCGCCGTCGGGCGAAACACGATCCGCTTGGCCAGCTCGGGGTGCAGGGCGCGCTCCATCCGCGTGGCGTCGCCGGTATACCAACCCTCGATGTAGTCGAGCGCCGTCCGCCGGATGCCGGCGGAATCGGCCGCCGGCGGAGTGGACTGCGCGGGCGCCGGCGCGGGATGGGCGAGCGCGAGGCTGGCGAGCAGCAGAAGCGGGGTGAAGGAAGAGGCGAGGTGGGTGGTCACGGCATGGTCCTCACGAAGGGGGGCAGGCTCTGGCCGCAGGCAATCTGCGCCCTCGAGACATGAGCGTCAACCGCCCTCAAATTGCTATTTCCATGCATCCGATTTATGGTAACCCCGACATGCCCGATCTCGAGACCCGCCAGCTCCGACTCCTCGCCGCGATCGCCGACAGCGGCAATCTCACCGCGGCCGCGGCGCGGCTCCGGCTCTCCCAGCCCGCCGTAAGCCACGCCCTCCGTACCCTCGAGCAGCGGCTCGGCACCGCACTGTTCCTGCGCGCCAGGCGCGGGATGAGCCCCACCGAGACCGGCGAGCGACTGCTCCGGACCGCGCGTTCCGTGTTGCGCGAGCTGGATGCCGTGGAGGAGGAGATCCGCCGGCGCGCGATCGGCCGGGGCGAGCTGATCCGGCTCAGCACCGAGTGCTACACGGCGTACCACTGGCTGCCCGCCGTTCTCCGCGACTTCCGTACGGCCTGCCCCGCCGTCGAGCTGCGGGTGGTGCCGTCCGCGATCGGCCATCCGCTCCAGGCCCTGCGCGAGCGGGAGATCGACCTGGCGATCGTCGCCCGCCGTGAGCGTGACGAGGCGTTCAGCTATCACGAGCTGTTCGACGACGAGTTGGTGGCCGTGCTGGCGCCCGACCACCCCAAGGCCAACCGGGCGCATCTGACGGCGGCCGATTTCGCGGATGAGCACCTGCTCCTGTATACGGCGGATCCCCGGGACAGCACGGTCGTCCGCGCGCTGCTTCAGCCCGCGGGAGTCGAGCCGGCGGACGTCTCCTACGTGCCGGCGACGGAGGCCTTGCTGGAGCTGGTCAAGGCGGGGGTGGGCGTGAGCGTATTCGCCCGTTGGGCCGTCGCGCCACAGCTCGCCGAGCGCTCGCTGGCCGCCGTGCGGCTCGGTGAGGGCGGGATCCGGCGGACGTGGAGCGCCGCCGTGTGGCCCGGCACGGTCCAGCCGCTCGCGTTGGGAGCACTGGTGGGCCTGCTGCAGCGGCACGCGCCCCGCTTCCGGTCGTCGCGGCCGGTGGCCCGCGCCTCGTCCCGCCGGCCGGCGGTGCGGAGCCGAGGGCGCTAGCACCGGTCGGTCTACGGGTCGGGCACGTCCATGGTGCCCTCGCTCACGATGACCGACGCGCCGCCGACCGCGACGTCGCTCACCCGGCCATCCCGCTTCTCCACCTCCACCTCGAGCCGGCTGGGGCGGCCCATCTCGACTCCCTGGGCGATGGTCCAGCGGAGGGGCCCGTCGCCGCTGCGGTCCCGGGCGGCGAGGTAGCCACCCAGCGCGACGGCGGCGCTGCCAGTGGCCGGGTCCTCGGGAATCCCGCTGCCGGGGGCGAACATCCGGGCGTGGACGTCGGCGCCGGCGGCGGCGCTGATCGCGAACACGAACACCTTGTCGCTCGGACAGGCAGTGAGAGTGGCGGCGAACTGGTCGGCGTTCGCCCGGGCGCGCGCCACCGCGTCCGATGTGCGCACGGGAACGAGCACGAACGGCATGCCGCAGGAGACCACGGCCGGAGCCATCTCCTCGCCGGCCAGGTCGTCGAGCGCGAGCGATAGCATCGCCGCGAGGGCCGCGGCGGGAGGAGCCGGCCCCTCCTCGGGAAGCTGGGCGACGCGAAGCCGGGTCCGGGCAGGCCGACCCCGCTCGCCCCAGACGGTCACCGGCACCGGTCCGACGGGCTCCTCGAGCAGCACCTCGGTCCGCCCGTCGCGGAGCGGGATGACATCGAGCGCCGCGAGCACGTGCGCCGCGCCGATCGTGGGGTGCCCGGCGAACGCCATCTCGGAGGTCGGATTGAAGATGCGGAGGCGCCGTCTGCAGGAGGGAAGGTCGGTCGGGAGCACGAAGACCGATTCCGGGAAGTTGAACTCCCGCGCGATCTGCTGCATGCGGGACGGCGGAAGCCCCGCGGCCTCGGGAAAGACGGCGAGCTGATTGCCGGTGAACGGCACATCCGTGAACACGTCGGCGGTGAAGTACCGGTAGCGCACAGCTCGCCTCCACACCCGCTCTGCCCCGAACCGCCGCACCCCTTCCCACCGGCCTCGGCCGGCAGCATCTTCGGCGCTGCCGGAATCCTCCGTCAACGCTCTCCGAATTCCGGCATGCCGCACCAATTGAGGAACGCCACCAGCTCTTCGGCCTCGCCCGGCGTGGGCATCATGACCTCCGTTCGCCCCCGCCGCACCAGCGGGACGAACCGGAGTCCATTGCGTCCCGGCTGCCGGAGCGGCCGTTGTCCCACCTGCCAGGGGCCCTCCTGGAGTTGGTCGGGCCTCGGTCCGGCGGCGAGTCCTTCGCGGACGAGGCTTCGGAGCAGGGACCAGTCCCGGCGCTGGCGAACCCGCGGATGGCGCTGATGCGCGAGCAGGAACACCAGCTCCACCATGGCCCGTTTGCAGAGCGTGTCGACGGCTGTGTCGTCCATGGACATCAAGTTGGAGGGACCGCGTGCAAAGCACCATCCGCGAAGGCCGCCTCAAGCCCGAGTACGCCTCGTTGTATCCGGGCATCCAGCCGGGAGTGTGGATGCCGGCCGCCGCCATCGGCCAGCAGCTCCTCTTGTGGCATCTCGCCGCGCCGGCGACGCCGCAAGGCGAGCGGTTGATGGCCCAGGAGCACTTCGACTTTCGCGGAGGTCAGAAGCGCGTCGGCTCGTGGATCAACATGCGGACCCGGCTCGCGGACAGCTGAGGGTATCGCTCAGCCGGCGCGGCGGGTCCGGAGGACTACGGGCGCGGCCTCCTCGGCCACAGCGCCGAGGTAGGCGTTCGGGTCGTGCGACAGCGCGCCGGCCGGCAGGTACTCGAGCATCGGCCCCAGCTCCTGGCGAATGCGGTTCAGGTAGAACTCCGGCAGTTCCGTGGTTTCCCCCTCCAGATAGGCGCGCACCGACCGGTCGGTGTCCAGCAGGCGCCGGATCGTCGTGTGGTACCGGATGCGCCCCCACCCCTCGGACGACATCGCCCGCACCACGTTCATCCACTTGGGAATCGCGGTAGCGGTCGCCGGGATCCGGCGGGCGATCGCGCGCCAGGAGAACGAATAGCTGGTGACGTCGATCAGCCCGTCGTAGAACTCCGGCCAGGAGTAGTTCTTCGGCCGGACGTTCATCGCGTGGTTGTTGTTGAGGAAGTGGAACGGGAACGGGAGCACCCGTCCCGCGCGCTGGTACTCGAGGTTCATCGGCGCCGCCCGGCCGAACGCCGAGAGGAGCGAGTACGCCGGGAAGGCGCCGGGCGCCAGGTCGATGAAGGTCTTGGTCAGCTCGAACGGCTCGTCGCCCATATCGCCGTCGAGGCCCAGCACGAAGTTGGTCTGGATGTAGGGGATGTAGCGCAGGATCAGGTTCACGTGCTCCGCGACCTGCTGCACCTTGTCCATCCCGGTGCGCCGCGTCTTCGACTTGTTCCCCAGGTCGTACCACGACTCGATCCCCGGCAGGATCGCCTGGAAGCCGTTCGCCCGCAGGCGCTTGAGGTGCGGCTCGGACAGCAGCGACAGGCTGCTTTCGGCGATGTGCCGCATCCGGCCGGGCGGCACCGCGGCCTCGATGGCCTCCATGTAGTCGTCGAACCGGACGCCGAAGTTGGGGTCGTGCCAGCCGACGATCGGGCGCTTCATCTTGGTGAGCAGGAAGGCGAGATCATCGCGCAGGTCCGCGAACCCGAGGGGCTGGTAGTCCACGGTCGAGTCGATACAGAAGCTGCAGGTGTAGGGACACCCCAGGCTCCCGATCATCGGCACGAACTTGATCGTCGGCGCCTTCTCGAGCGTGGCGGCGGTGAACTTCCAGCGCTCCCGCAAGGTCGGCAGCTCGACCGGCTGGCTGGCGGCGGAGAGGTGCGCTCCATACGGCCGGTGCGGCTGGCAGTCCCGCAGCATCTCGCCCACGAGGCTCCGGTCGGTGAAGCCGAGCACGTAGTCGAAGTACTGCCGCGCGTCCTCGGGATAGCAGCGCGCGTGCGGCCCACCCAGCACCGTCACGGTTCCCCGGCCGCGGAACAGGTTGCTCAAGGCGTAGGCCAGTTGCGCGGACTGGGTGAACGCCCCGATAAAGAGCACGTCGAGATCGGGGGGGAGCTCCTCGAGCAGGTTCTCGAGGCCCGTGTAGCAAACGAGGGTCACATCGTGACCCTCCTGCTCACACCACACGCCGATCACCTGGGGCATGATGCTCGCGAGGTTCGCGTTCATCAGCCGTCCGTACAGGGACGGATTCGGGCTCTTGGTGACGAGATCCAGGATGCCGATACGCAGCCGGCGCATGCAGGTCCTCCAAGCAGAGGAAACAGGTCCTCTGCGGCGGAGGCCCCGAGTTGGCGGGCGACCGGATCACGGAGGTAGAGCAAACGAGCGTGCCGGCCAATGGAGGAGTGAGCGCGGTGGGGGGGAACATCGCCGGGTCGCCTGAGGAAGGCAACCGGGCCTGCCCACTGCATCGTTTCGAACTGAACGAGCCCCGGCGATCATGGACCCAGCACGCGCAGGACGGCCGGACGGCTGCGATAGGTGAGTGGCGACTCCATCACAACCACCTCGCCGTCGAGCGATACCTGGAGCCGCCGGCGGCGGGTCTCCACCTCCGCCTCAGTGACCTTCAACAGCTCGAGCTCGTCCACCTGGTCCGCGCCCCGCCACATCACCTGCCAGGCGAGCCCGAGGATTCCGCTCCGCCGCGACCCGCGCATGACGTGCACCGCGAGGGTCCCCTCCGTCAGCGAGTCGCGGGAGGCGGCATGCAGGCCGACCATGCGGTACTCGTTGTTTCCGACGAACACGAACGGCGTGCGTCGGACGACCACCTCGTCCGCCGTCCGGATCCGGACACCGAGAAAGGGCCGGCGGCGAAGCACCACGAGAGAGGCCCAGAGGCCGGCGATCCACTTGGCGGCCCCTCGGCCGCGGTAGCGGTCGCGTAGCTCCACGATGCGCGGGTAGACCCCGATGCTGGAGTTGTTGAGGAAGATCCTGCCGTTCACCTCGCCGACATCCACCACGCGGACGGTGCCTTCGCACGCCATCCGCACCGCCTCGGGCAGCTCCAGCGGTATGCCGAGGTCCTTGGCGAAGTGGTTGAGGGTTCCCACCGGGAGCACGGCCAGCGGGACCTCCCGACCCACCACCGCCGAGGCCACGGCGTTGACCGTGCCGTCCCCGCCGGCGGCGACGGCGACCCGGCACCCGGCCTCGACCGCGGCCCGTGCCTGCACGTCGATCGGCGCGTCCTCCGTGGCCACGAAGATGGTCGCCACACGCCCGTGGATCGCAAACTGGTCGAGGATCTCCTTCCGCTGCGCGTCTTCGTCCCCGCCGGTGCCGGAGCCCGGGTTGAGAATCACAGCCACATCGATCACACTGTACCCGTTGCGCAACTGCTCACCTTCGACTGGAGGGAACCGTGGAACATCGACCCGTCCACCTGCCCGGCCCCCGAATGCTCGGCCGGCGAGGCCTCACCGTGCTGAGCCTCGTGCTGATCATCCTCGCCGTGATCGTGGTGGCCGTGCTACTGACGCGCACGCTGGCGCGCTAGGGCATGACCGCTACACTGTCAACGAAGTAATTGGTACCGGCGAAGCAGCTGGTGGGAAGACCTCGGTGCTCGGTGTAGTGCAGGGCGACCCGCTTGCCGATGGCGCTGCTCAGCCGCGGCACCACCCGATCGTCGCGAACGCTGAACTCCCAGATGGTCGGCGCGACGCCGGGGACGATGGACATGGCGAGCTCACCTTCGTACGTCTTACAGACCCACCCCTTGCGACTGAACTTCTGCAGGATGCCGGCACGATCGCCGTCCGAGTAGCTCCAGCGCAGCGCGATGCCCACGTAGAGGGTGAACGCCACGAGGACGATCACGAGAAATCCCAGGAGGATGAGCCACCAGCGGCGCTTCGACGGAGGGGCGGAGGCGGTCATGGGCCTGGCCGGTTGGGGTCGCCCAATTATAACGGTCGCCGCCCCAGGGGCGAGAACAGGAAGCCCTTGCCAATGACCAGCACCCAGCCCGGCCCTTCCGCATCGTTCCCGAACCGCCGGGCCAGGTCGAAGCGCAGGGCGTCGGTGTCGGTTGAGCGGCTCGCCCCGAGGCGAAGACCGAGGCCCGCGTCCCAACCCGTCCGCTTGGGTGATCCCGCATACCAGGCGCCCCCGTAGTCGACGAATCCCGCGACGCCGAGCCCGATCATTCCCAGGAAGTCCTGGAGCACGGTCACCCGGTACTCGGCCGTCCCGAAGTAGCCGCGATCGCCGGTGAAGGCGTGGCTCTGAAACGCCCGGGGTCCGATACCCAGGCCCAGATCGAACTCCGCCCCCGGTACCGGGTCCTTGAGCCAGCCGCCCTCGACGTGCAGGATGCCCACATGGTTCGCGGCCGGTTGGAGCACCGCGGTCGCCGCCAGCTGCACCGAGCCGCTGTCGAGCCCCTCGCTGTCGTACAGCCCATTGGCCAGCGCCTCGAGGTAACCGAAGCCGCCCGGCACCCGCCCGCCCGCCCGGGCATTGAGCTGCGGCCCGATGCCGCCACGCTCGTAGCCGAAGACCGCGGGCGCCGCCAGGAGCCCGAGCCGCACGGTGAGGCCGAGATCGACGTCCTCTTCCCGGGCGAATCCAGCCACCCCGCGGGTTACGAGAAAGTTCGCGCGGTTCAAGGTGATGTAAGGTCCGATCGCGCCGGTGATCGTCTTCTCGAGCGGCGCGGTCGAGCTTTCGGGGCGAAAGTCCTCCCGTCGCACCTGACCCATGACGCCGAAGCGGAGATACCCCTCCGATGACGCCCGGAGCGCCCAGGCGACTGAGGCGCGTCCGAGGCTGAAGCGGTGGGTGAGCGTGTCGCGCGCTTCGTCCGCGCCGTCGAAAAACTGGAGGATGCGCTCGTCGCGATCCTCGCCCTCGACGCGGAAGCCAATTGTCGACGTGAGCGAGTAGAACGGCTGCTCGAGCGCGAGGCCGCTCAGCCGACCGTCGGACCGGTCCTCCCACACGGCGCCCAGGCCCACGGCCCCCGCGAACAGCCGCGGCCGCCGGAATGCGAGGGTCACGAGCGAGCGGTCCGGGGTCTTGCGATACCGCACCGCCGCGGACGAAGCCGTGCCGAGCAGATTGTCCTCGACCAAGCCGATCGTGAAGGCCACCTCGCCGCCCGTGCTGCGGAACCGCCAGTCCGCCTGGGTGCTCCAGCCGTCCTTGGTGACGACGTGCGCGACCAGGCCGGAGTCGGTCCGGATCGTGTCGATGACCACCCGCCGGAACACGCCGAGCGCCCGGAGATTCCGCTCCGACTCAGCGATGCGCGCCGAATCGAACGGCTCGCCGGCGCGAAACAGCAGCTCGCGGCGGATGGTCGCGGGCCGAGTCTGGATGTGGAGCGCGTTTCCGACGCGCGGGACGAATCCGCGCTCCTCGGGATCGAAGATGTCGCGGCGGTCCAGCACGACGGCGCGCAGGGTATCGTCCGCCTGAGCGGCGAGGCGAAGCGGCAGGACGAGCAAGAGCAACGGCAGGACGCGCCGAACCTGCAAACGCACTCCAGTCACAGGGGACCCAAAGATACCATCGTGATCAGGGCAGCTCGGCGACGCTGGCGAGGATGCGGTCGGGAGTGATCCCGCTGGCGCGCAGGGTGTCTTCCCGAAACTTGCCGGTGCGGACCAGCCACCCCTGGAGCCCGGCGCGCTGCGCGCCCTGGACGTCGGACCAGAGGTCGTCGCCCACCATGGCGACGGCGCGATCGGCCGCCAGGCCGAGGGAGCGGACGGCGGCGCCGAAGAAGGCGCCGCTGGGCTTGCCCGCGACGGCCGCGGTGGCGCCGGCAGCGTACTCGAGCGCGGCGACGAACGGCCCCGCATCCAGGGCCAGCCGCTCCCCCTGGCGGAAGTACCGATCACGCGAGAGGGCCACGAGCGCCGCGCCCGCCATGAGCTGCTCGAACGCCTCCTGGAGGAGCGCGAAGGTCCACCGGTCGCCCAGATCACCGAGGACGACGACATCCGCCGCGCCGCGGGGGCGATCCGACGTGCCGCCGCGGAGCTCGAGTCCCTGCATGTCCTCGAGCGCGGCGACCGGCACGAACGGGGCGACCCGGCCGTACCCCTCCGCGCGGATCAGCTCCGCCCCGGCCAGGATCGCGGTGACGATCTCTTCCGCCCGAGCATCCAGGCCGTATCCGGCGAGTCGTTCCACCAACATCCGCCTTGACCGGCTGGTGGTGTTGGTCACCAGTCGGAATGGCGTTCCCGCCGCCCGAAACCGGGCCAGCGCGTCCCTTGCGCCCGGGATCGGGGCGTCACCGGTGTAGAGGGTACCGTCCAGATCCAGCAGATAGGCGGCCACGGAGGTCGGTGGCATGGTTGTCGCATCCGGTCCAGTCCGGTTATCGTGCACCAGCATTCAGTGAGGAACTTCCATGCCCGTCGTCACCTTGCTCGCCCACGCGGCGTTGCTCGCCCGTCTCGCCGCGGCGCCGCCCTATCCATTCGCCGTTGGCGAGACCCTGCAATTCAACGCCTTGCTCGGCATGCTTCCGATCGGGAGCGCCACGATGAAGGTGAATCCGATGGGCCGCGAGCGGGGCCGCGAGGCGTTCGTCTTCGCCGCCACCGGCGAAGGCCGGCCGCTCGGGGTCCGCGTCGGCGCGGCGCTGACCTCTTACGTGGGGACGCAGGGGTTCAACTCGCTCCGGTTCGACCGGCGGGTGTTCCAGGGCAGCAGCGTGGACGAGGCGCAGTTTCAGATCGTCCCTGACTCCAGCCGGTATCGGGAGGTCGGGGTCCCGAGAGACTGGGCCTCACCGCGCGACCCGCTCGACGAGCTGGCGTTCCTCTATTATCTGCGCACGGTCCCGCTCAAGGTGGGGTCCACCTATCAGATCCCGCGGTACTTCAAGACGGGCTACAACCCCGTGCAGGTCCGGGTCGTCAGCCGGGAGGTCCGCCAGCTCCCGACCGGCGCCAGCGTCCCGGTGCTGCAGCTCGAGATCACCTCGCGATCGATCACCATGAACGTCGCCATGACCGACGACGCCAAACGCCTCCCCGTCGAGATGCAGCTCCCGCTGCCGTTCGGCTGGGTGACGTTGGAGCTCGCGAGCGTGAGTTAGGGCGGGCGACGCAGAACGCCTAGTACCTCCCCAAATACGTATCGATCTCCCACTGGCTCACCTGGAGATTGTACTGGAGCACCTCGTTCCGCTTGGCTTCCAGGAACCGCTCCGTCAGATGCTCGCCCAGGGCGTCCTTCACCACGCTGTCCTTCTCGAACATCTCCAGTGCCTCGTGCAGATCCCGGGGAAGCTCGTCAATCCGGTACTTCCGGCGATCGCGGAAGCTCATGGTGAACACGTTGCGGTGGACCGGCTCCCGGGCCTGGAGCTTGCGCTCGATGCCGTCGAGCCCGGCGGCGAGCTGGACCGTCAGTGCGAGGTACGGGTTGCACGCCGGATCCGGCATGCGGAGCTCACACCGCGTACCGAGCCCTCGCCGGTCAGGAATGCGCACCAGCGGCGAGCGGTTGCGGGTGGACCAGGCCACGTTGCTCGGGGCCTCGTAGCCGGGGACCAGCCGCTTGTAGCTGTTGATCAGCGGGTTCGTGATGGCGCAGAAGCCGCGCGCGTGCTGGAGCAGCCCCTCGATGTAGCTCAGGGCGGTCTTGGAGAGCTGGTACTCGCCTTTGGGGTCGTAGAAGGCGTTGTCCTTGCCACGGAACAGCGACTGGTGAGTATGCATCCCGCTGCCATTGATGCCCTGGATCGGCTTGGGCATGAACGACGCGATGTAACCGTAGCGATTGGCGACGTTCCGGACGATGAACTTGAACGTGGTGAGATTGTCGGCGGTGACCAGCGCGTCGGCGTACTTGAAGTCGATCTCGTGCTGCCCCGCCGCCACCTCGTGGTGAGCCGCTTCGACCTCGAACCCCATCTCCACCAGCTGCTCGACGATGACGCGGCGGATCTCTTCGCCCTTGTCGAGCGGTCCCAGATCGAAGTACGACGCCGAGTCGTGGGTAGTGGTGGAGGACGAGCCTTCGGGTAGTCGCTCGAACAGGAAGAACTCGGCCTCGCAGCCCGCCATCATCGCGAAGCCGAGCTTCTTCGCCCGCGCGAGCTGGCGCTTGAGCGTCATTCTGGGGCAGCCGGCGAACGGTTTCTCGTCCGGCGTGTAGATGTCGCACAGGAGCCGGGCGACCCGCCCACCCTCGTCCTCGTACGGGAGGACGCGGAAGGTCGCGAGATCCGGCTTGAGCAGCATGTCCGATTCCTCGATCCGGACGAAGCCCTCGATCGAGGAGCCGTCGAACATGATCTCGCCGTCGAGCGCCTTGGCGAACTGGCTCCGGGGCACCTCCACGTTCTTGTTGATGCCCATGATGTCGGTGAACTGCAGCCGGATGAAGTCCACGCCGAACCGGCGGGAGAGGTCGAGCAGGTCCTCCTTGCTCGCTCCGCTCAGGTTGGGGGGGAAGTCGTCCAGGCTGGGCCGCTCGGCCGAGCCGCTCGATCGCTGCTTGGCGTGCGCCATGAGATCGGTCTCCGTGTCGGTGAACGGCTGAAAGAAAGGTCCGGCGGGGCCCGGGGGTAAGGCCCGTCCGGTCCGGGCCCGGCCGACCCGTCCTTTCCCCTGCTCCGACACCCGGTTACGCTTCTGCCCCGATGACCGCGACCCCCTCCCCGTGCCCCGCCTGCGGCGCCCCCGCGACCGGCCACTTCTGCAGCGCCTGCGGCGCCAGCCTGATCGCCCGGACCTGTGCCGGGTGCCGGGCCGATCTCACCCCGCAGGCACGGTTCTGCCACCGCTGCGGACGTCCCGCCGGCTCGGCCGAGGCCGTCCGGATGCCGCCGCGCGAGCGGACCGCCTGGCTCGTGGCCGGGCTGCTGTGCCTGGTCTTGCTCGCCGCGATCGTGTTCACGGTGGCCCGGAACGCCCAGCCCCCGGCCGCTCCCGACATGGCCAACGCTGGCGCCGTCAGCGCCCAGGAGCGCCCGGGCCCGTCCGGGCCCGCGGGACCCGCACCCGACATCAGCCAGATGACCCCGCGCGAGCGGTTCGACCGGCTGTTCAACCGGGTCATGCAGGCCGCCGAGCAGGGCGACACGGCCCAGGTCGGCCGGTTCACGCCGATGGCCCTCGGCGCCTACGCGCAGCTCGACTCGATCAATGCCGACGCCCGCTATCACGCGGCCGTGCTCCGGATGCAGGTGGGCGACCTGGCCGGGGCCGACGCGCTGGCCGACACCATCCTCACGCGCACACCCGGGCACCTGTTCGGCTACCTCGTCCGCGGCACCACCGCCGGCTTCCGGGGCGACACGGCCGGCGTACGCCGGGCGGCCCGGGACTTCCTGGCGCACTACGACGCCGAGGAGCGCAGCGGTCGGATCGAGTACCGCGAGCACGAGCCGGCGATCGAGGACTTCAAACGGCAGGCGGAGAAGGCCGGACCATGACCCGTACCATCCACGTCGCTCACAGCCCCGACTCGGACGACGCGTTCATGTTCTATGCGCTCGCCGAGGGCAAGGTCGACACCGGCGATCTGCGGTACGTGCACGAGCTGTCCGACATCGAGTCGCTCAACCAGCGGGCCCGCCGCGCGGAGCTCGAGGTGACCGCGGTCTCGATCCATGCATACGCCTATCTCTGGCGCGACTACGCCCTGCTCAGCTCGGGCTCCTCGATGGGCGACGGCTACGGCCCCCGCCTGGTGGCGACGCGGCCGCGGCCGGCCGATCCCCGGACGGCGATTCGCGGCCTCCGGGTGGGCGTCCCGGGCCGGCTCACGACCGCCTATCTCGCGCTCAAGCTCTATCAACCCGACGTGGTGGAGGTGGTGATCCCGTTCGACCGGATCGAGGACGCCGTGCATCGGGGCGACGTCGATGTCGGGCTGCTGATCCACGAGGGCCAGCTCACCTACGGCGACGCCGGTCTCCACCTCTGGGCCGACCTCGGAACCTGGTGGATGGAGGACACCGGCCTCCCGCTGCCGCTGGGCGGGAACGCCGTCCGCCGGGACCTCGGCGGGGCGGTGGTGGAGCAGATCGCCCGCGACCTCAAGGCCAGCATCGTCTACGCGCTCGAGCACCGGGCGCCCGCCCTGGCGCACGCCAAGCAGTACAACCGGGGCATCGGTGACGAGCGCACCGACACCTTCGTCGGGATGTACGTCAACCAGTGGACGGTGGACTACGGTCCCCGCGGCCGGCAGGCGGTTCAGACGCTGCTCGACCGTGGGCATGCCGCCGGGGTGATCCCCGAGCCGGTGACGGTCGAGTTCGTGGGGTGATTGACCGGGTCCTTTTCGCGTCCTAGCTTCCCACAACCCTGAGTCACCTCTGGTCCGCTTCCGCAAGCGGCGGCGAGGATCTCACGTGCCCCACCCGGAAGGACCCGTCACCCTCCTCGTCGTCGACGACGAGGAGGCCATTCGCAACGTCGTTCGGAAGTACCTGGTGCAGCAGGGGTATGAGGTGGCGGTCGCCGCCACCGGCGAGGAGGCGCTCGACATCCTTCAGCGCCAAAAGATCACGGGCATCCTGCTCGACGTGAACCTGCCGGGCACCAACGGGATCGACCTGGTGCCCCGGCTCATCGAGGTGGAGCCCACGGTCGCGGTGCTGATGCTCACGGCCGTGAACGACGCGACGTCGGCCGCGCTGTGCATGCAGCGCGGCGCACTGGACTACCTCATCAAGCCGATCGACCTGTCCCATCTCGGCCGTGCGGTCCGGCGCGCACTGGAGCGGCGGCACACGTTGCTCGAAGGACAGCAGCTCACGCAGCTGGCTCAAGGAGGAAGTCGCCCTCCGCGTCGCGGAGCGCCGGCTGGAGCAGGCCACCCAGGAGCGGATCTCGGTCGCCACCCTCGAGGCGCTGGTGAACGCCCTGGAGGCCAAGGACCCGTACCTCGCGCGGGCACTCCGCCCGCGTGGCGGACCTCTCGGCCAGCGTGGCGGCGCATCTGGGCCGCCCCGACGAGGAGATCGAGATCATCCGGACCGCGGGCCGGTTGCACGACATCGGCAAGATCGGGATCCGCGAGGAGATCCTGAACAAGCACGGCCCGCTGAGCGACGACGAGTACGAGCACGTCAAGCAGCACGTGCTGGTCGGCTCGCAGATCCTGGCGCCGCTGGTGCACCTGAGGGACGTGATCACCTTCGTGCGCAGCCACCACGAGCGGTGGGACGGCTTCGGCTACCCCGACAAGCTCGCCGGCGAGTCCATCCCGCTCGGCGCGCGGATCATCGGCACGGTGGAGATCTACGATGCGCTCACCACCTCGCGGCCGTATCAGGAAAAGATGCAGCCCGACATGGCCGTCGAGCGCATGCGCGACCTGATCGGCACCGCCATCGACCCCGCCATTCACGAGGCGCTGGAGGCGGTGGTCTCGCGCCGCCAGGCGCTCGTCTTCCTGGACGACGCACAGCTCTGACATCCGGCCGCCGTGCCCGGACTCTCGCGGACCGGCCGCGCTAGAGCTCCGCGCCCGGACCGACCTTGGGCGGGTCGGGATCCGCTGCAAGTAGCCCATCGCGTTGAGCCGGGAGATCCGCTCGCGGATGGGCGGGTGCGACGCGACCGCCTCGGCGAAGAAGCCGTCGCGCGACGAGAAGAAGCCGGGCGCCGGATCCACGATGCAGAGGTGCGCCGCGCCGAGGGTGATCGCCCGGGTGGGCGAGGTGGCGGCCTCCAGCTTCTGCAGCGCCGAAGCGAGTGCCAGCGGGTTGCGGGTGAACTGGGCGCCGGTCGCGTCGGCCAGGAACTCGCGCTTCCGGCTCACCGCCATGGCGAGAATCCTCGACACGATCGGCGCCACCACCAGCGTCACCAGCCAGAGCACGAGCACGACGAGGGCGAGCGGATTGCCGCCGTCTTTGCCGCGTCCGCCGCCGCCGGTCCGTACACCGCCGC
The DNA here is from genome assembly GCA_963697755.1 of uncultured Gemmatimonadales bacterium. Classification (GTDB taxonomy): domain Bacteria; phylum Gemmatimonadota; class Gemmatimonadetes; order Gemmatimonadales; family GWC2-71-9; genus CAVVWJ01. The sequence goes on from CAVOPE010000008.1 coordinate 296,414, forward strand.
TCGACCGGGAGCCTCGAAGCATTCGGCCCATGCCGTCCGACATCAGCGCGATCGCGCCGACCATCGCCGGCGAGCAGCGTCATGAGCCGCACGTCGAGGTTCCGCACGTGGGCCATCTCGTGGGCCACGACACCTTGCAGCTCGTCCCGCGACAGTGCCTGCAGCAGACCTTCGGTCACCGCGATGCTGGCCGTGGCGGCGTCGCGACCGGTCGCGAACGCGTTCGGATCGCTCGTCCCGCACCAGATACACCCGGGGCTTGGGCACGCCCGCGGCGATCGCCATCTCCTCGACCACGTTGACCAGCTGGCGCTCCTCGGGTGTGGACGGCTCGACGATCTCGCGCGCACCGGTGGACCAGAGCACCTGCCGGGGCCCGTACCGCCAGGAGTACCAGCAGATGCCGCCGGCGATCAGGGTGGTGACGATGCCGATGAAGGGGACGACATGGTGATAGCTGCCGGGCGGCGCGTCGGCGGTCAGCAGGCCGAACGCCAGATCGCCGCCGAACCCGACCCACGCGAAGAAGACGATGAAGCCGATGACGAGCCAGGTGGAGCGACGGCGGTTGGATTCCTGCTGGGCGAAGAGGTTGCCGTCCTCGGTCACGGAGTGGGCTGGTGCTCGACAGATCGACCGTCGGCACGGCGCGCTCGGTGTCGTCCGTGATCTCCCACAGCTCGGCGGGCGACGCCTTGGCGAGGCCGGCCACCAGCATCGTCGGGAAGGTCGCCTGGCGGGTGTTGTACTGGGTGGTCACGTCGTTGTAGTGCTGGCGCGCGAAGCCGATCTTGTTCTCGGTGCTCGTCAGCTCCTCCTGCAGCTGGGCCACGTTGCCGGTTGCCTTGAGCTCGGGGTACGCCTCGGTCAGCGCAAACAGGCGACCGAGCGCCTGGGTCAGCTCGCCCTCGGCCTTGGCGGTCTGCTGCACGCCGCTGGCGTTCACGGCCTTGTTGCGCGCCGAGATGACCGCCTCGAGCGTGGACCGCTCGAAGTCCATGGCGCCCTTCACCGTGTTGACGAGATTGGGGATCAGGTCGTGCCGGCGCTTGAGCTGGACGTCGATCTGCTTCCAGGCATTGGCCACCATGTTCTTGAGGCCGATCAGGCCGTTGTAGGCCCCGATCACCCAGAGCACGAGCAGGAGCACGACGGCCAGGAGGATCACGAGCGCGAGCATGAGCGTCCTCGGCGGGAGGGGTTAGGGCTCGACCAGCCGGGCGAGCGCCTGGCGGAAGGCCTCGGCGATGGCGGCGACGTCCCCGTTGAGCCGGATCACCGGATGCTGCTCATCGATCAGGACATCGATGCCGGGCGTCACGGCGATCCGCCGGCAGGCCGTGGCCTCCCCGGCGCTGCCTTCGACCGGCGCCAGCCAGCCCAGCACCGCGCGGCCGACGCGCCCGCGCCCGGTCCCCGGCGCCTGGAGCAGCGCCAGCCGGTCGGGCCGCGGCAGCGCGGGGCCGAGCACGCCGGCCACGCGGCGCTCGATGAGGTCGCCGGTCAGCCCGGCGAATTCGCGGGTCATGGTCTCGAGCGTGGCGCCCTCCATCTGGCGCAGCTTGATGGCCAGGACCTGCAGCAGGTGGCGGTAGGAGTACACCGCCGCCGTTCCCCGGCCGTCGGGCGGGCTGACCAGCCCGCGCGCCACGTAGAAGCGGATAGTGCGCTCGCTCGGGCGGGCCCGCGCGGCCGCGTTCACCGGCACCACGCCGGACGCGTCGAGAATGCCCGCGGCCAGCGCGGCGAGGTCGCGAAGCCCCCAGGGGGCCAGCGACCGGTACTCCCGCAGCGTCGCCAGGGGATCGGGCGGAGCGGAAATCAGGCCGGCGGTCATGCCGGGCCGTTGCCCGCTCGCTGGCTCTCCGACGGAGGGTCCTCGAGCGCCTGGAAGATGGTAAGGCGCAGCATGTCGAGGGTGAATGGCTTGAGCAGCAGCGGGCAGTTCTGGAGCTCGATCGGCCAATGGGACTTCTCGGCGAAAGTGTCCCCGGTCATCAGCACGATGCGGGTGGCGAGTCGGGGCCAGCGGCGGGTGAGAGCCACGAAGAAGGTGTCGCCCGACATCTGGGGCAGATGCAGATCCAGCAGCACGAGGTCCACGTCGGTCTCGTGCAGGAGGTGGTAGGCCAGATGGGCATCACCGGCGGTCACGACCTCGCAACCGATCGCGCGGAGGGCTCGGTCCAGGGTCCGCCGGATCGCGGGTTCGTCATCGATGATGAGGATGCGCGGGCTCATGACGCGGCCGCCCGCCGCACGGGGGTGAAGTAGCGGCTCGTGACGGTGGCGAGGGCGTCTTCGGTCGAGAGCGACACCCGAAGCTCGCCGGCCGTGAGCCCGAAGACCGCCCGCAGGTGCATCTGAAGTGTCTTGGTCTTGCTGTATCCCAGTTTGAGTGCGACATCTTCGACTGTATATCCCGGGTCCGCCAGCAGGCGGTGCGCGTAGAGCAGCCGGGTGAGGACCATGACCACACGAGGAGAGGGCAAGCCCATCTTCGTGAACCAGCGCTCGCAGGTGCGGCGCGTGAGCCGCGCCCGGTCCGCCAGCGCCGTAACGGTGGGGCCCTCGCCGGGCGCGTGCAGCATGTCCTCGAGCGCCAGCCGGAGCGAGGCCGGCAGGTCGCGCAGAATGGGGTCGAGACCCAGGAGGACCTGCTGCGACGCGCTCTGCTCGAGCTCGGCCAGGAGGGCGCTGCGCAGGGCACCGGGAGCGTCCTCGAATCGATGGACTACGACCCGTCGGATGCCGCTCCGGCCGAGCTCCAGCAGCACGCCTGCGGTGGCAGGGGTCAGGTCGGTGTAGACAAGGAGCGGCAGGGAAGGAAAGAACTGCCGGAGGCGCCCGATCCCGTGGGTCTTGGGCGTGACCCCGCCGAGCAGCGGGTCAACGACCGCCATCTGCACCGGTTTGGCCCGGATCGCCTCGACGGCTTCGGGCCACGTGTTCACCGCCTCCCAGACGAACCGGTCGGGATCGAGCGAGCGAAGCCGGAAAAGCCGCTCGGCGGGGACGGCGGCTAGCAGGTGATGTCGCAAAACGGCCCCTAATTGTCGCAAAAAAGGCCTAAAACGCTGTGGAGGCCCTTCGCAGATTGGCATTACCCCCCATCCCCACCCGCCCGCTGAAAGGGAAGACTATGTCCCGCACCAGCACGAAGTGGTTCGTGCTCGCCTTGCTGACCCTGGCCACCGTCACGTCCGCCGCCTGCACGCGCAGCGACGCCACCGGGCCGTCGGATCAGCCGGCGCCCTCGTTCGAGGCCCAGGGAGCGAACAACTAGGTCGCCGACGCGTATTCGCGGAGCCCGACCGCTACCGCCAAGACCGCGGGTGAATCACCCAGGTCCGGCGAGGCAACGGGCTCGGGCTCCGGCGCTTCGCACCCGTGGAGGTTCGCCAGAACGCTCTCGAACCGGAAATACCACGCGTTGAGGCGGTGACTCTCGGCGAGCTCCATCCCGGTCATCAGGATGTGACGCGCCCGCGCCAGCTGCCCGAACCGCGCCAATCCCACACCCGTCTTGAAGTGCAGGTCGGCCAGCATGCTCGGCGGCATCCGATCACGCACCTTCTCCGCCTCCGCCCGCCGCCGCTCGAACGCCACCCGGTTGCCGGTATAGGACTCGAGCTCCATGAGCTCGAGCACGGCGTTGGTCCGCACCAGGAAGCTCGTTCGTGCCCCCACCACGATCTCGAAGGCCAACCGCGCGGTCTCCATCGCGCCGACTTCCTTGAGACCCAGGCCGATGTCGCCCAGGATCCGCATCCGTTGCAGGGCGTCCTCGGTCAGGCGGAACGCCTCGTAGTTGGCTTGGATCATCTCGATCAGCCGGCCTTCCAGCGAGCAGATCGCACCCAGGTCGGTGAGGGCCATCGCCTGAACGTCCCGGAGCTCCGCGGCCCGGGAGGCATCGATGACCACCTCGACCGTCGCCCGCGCGAGCGGCAGATTGCCCTGCCCGCGCAGCACCGCACCACGACCCAAGCGGGCGCGAAGCGTCAGCACCCGATCGCCCGCGCGATCCGCGGCGGCCTCGGCCGACAGATAGCAGTTGGTCGCCTCGTTCCAGCGGGCGAGCAGGCGGTTAAGTCGCCCGGCGAAGAGCGCGGAGGCCGCGAAGTCGTGCGCGGGCACGTCCGCACCGTGCGTTCGCACTGCCAGACCGAGGATCTCGAGCGCCTCGTCGAGCCGGCCCTCGTGCTCGAGGTAGTACGCATAGGCCATCAGGCTCAGCCGCAGGCTGGCCGACGGCCGCGATGCGGTCGGCATCGCGTCCACGATGCCGTGCAGATGAGCGCTCTCGGGGGAATCGGGGGGAAGCTCGCGAAGATGGCGCCGGACCGCGTCCAGCTGCCACAGGAAACCGTCGCGCGAGTTGGCGCTCTCGGGCTGGAGCAGGCGATCGATCAGGCGCGATACCAAGTATGCACCGAGCGCCAGCCGGGCGGATACCTCGCGTGCCCGCTCGTGCTCAGCCCGTGCCCGCTCCAGGAATGGCGCGTGCGTCAGCACGTCCGCCGACGGCAAAGCCTCACCGAAGAGCTGCTGCGGCGTGAACAGAGCCGCTCCTTCCGTTGAGGTGACCAGGGTAGAAGCTAGTATCGCCCGCAGAAGCCCCAGGGGCAAGGGTGCGCAATTTTCCGCATCCGGCGGCAGAAATCGAGTGCCAATGTGAGCCGCCGGCCCTGCTACCGTGCGCCCCATGCGACGCGGCGCCACACTGCCAGAGCTGTGCCTGACCCTGATTCTCGTCGGGGCCGTCCTGACCATCGCCCTGCCCCGCCTCCACGGCCTGGCCGATAGCCTGGCGGTGGACCGCGCCGCCCATGAGATCGCGGCGGCACACGGGAGGGCGCGCATCGCCGCCGTGCTGCAGAGCCGAGTCCTGGAGCTGACCGTCGACGCGAACGCGCTGACCATTCGGGCCGGCGGCGCCACCACGCCCATCTGGCGCGGCGAAGGACCTGCGGCCAACCGCGTCACGCTGGCCGGACCGGCGCGGACCCTCACCTTCTCGCCTGTCGGCATCACGCTCGGCCTTTCGAACGCGTCGTTCCAGCTCACTCGCGGCAGCGCCATCCGCACCGTCGTCGTGTCGCGTCTGGGCCGCATCCGCATTGTTCCCTGAGAGCGCGCGGCCCCTCGGCTGGTTCGGAGGCTGACGGCACCTTCGATGAGGGGTCGCGTGCTCAGGCCCCACCGGGCGAGCTCAGCGCGTCGGGACGAACGTCAGGTCCACTTGGGACCCGATGTGCTCGTCCAGCTCGACTCCGACCTCGCCGTTCGGCGCGCCCGCGCGCGGCACCGGGCCCACGCTGAGCCCGAGCAGCGTCGCCGCGGCCAGGCCGTACTTGCGCACCTTGTGCAGCAGCGTCGAACGGGAAATGCCGAGGAGGTGGGCGGCCTGCCGCTTGTTGCCCCGGGTGTGCCGAAGCGCCAGCGCGATGTGGCGCCGCTCCGCGGCCTCGAGCGAATCGGGCGCGCCGGGCTCGGCGGGCACCAGGGCCTCGCGCAGGCGGCCCAAGTCGAGGTCGGGCACGGCCACGTCGAGCAGCAGCGCATCGAAGCCGGGCAGCCCGATCGCCGCCGCGGCGGCCGCCGCGTCCGGCGCGGCGACGGCGTGATGCCCGTGCGATCGCAGCATTCCCAGCAAGGCGTCTCGGCGGTCCGCGTCCGGTTCCAGCACGAGAATGTGCATGCGGGTCATGCAGTCAACCTACAGCCGGCAGCCCCTGTGAAACAGACGGCCGCGCCATGATGGATCGTCCTCCCGACCTGGCCCGCATGGTCGTCGGCGAGCGCCTGAACGACTCGTTGCTGGTGCTCGAGGTCGAGCATCGCGAGTCGCCCCGCGGCGCCTTTACGCTGCTCACCTTGGGCAACCGCCACGGCAAACTGCCGAGCGCTCCATTCTGGCCGGCGGATCGGCCACGGCTCGCGGGCATCGAGCGCGGCGCCGTCGCTCAGGTCAGCGGCGAGATCGGTCAATACCACGGGAGCCGGCAACTCAAGGTTGCCGCGATCCGGCTGTTGCCGGCCGGCGATGTAGATTGGCGCCGCCTCCAGCCCTCCGTGGACGACGTGGGGCCCTACTGGGAGCGGCTCGACCACTGGCGTGAGGGAGTTCGCGGGCCGCGGCTCCGCCGCACGCTCGGTCTCCTGTTCGACGACTCGGACTTCCGCCGGCGATTCGAGGCCTGCCCCGCGAGCCTCGCCGGCCATCACGCCGAGCTCGGCGGGCTGCTCCGGCATACCGCGGAAGTGGCCGTGATCGGTCGCGCCATCGCGAAGGCCTCGAACGCCGATGCCGATCTCGTCTTGGCCGGCGCCCTGCTCCACGACATCGGCAAACTCGACGCCTACACCTGGAGCGGCGCGTTCGAGATGACCGAGCGGGGATCGCTGCTGGGCCACGTCACGCTGGGCATGCTGGCGCTCGACCGGCGCGTGGGGGCGGCGCCGGCGCCGCCGTGCGCGGCCGCGGAGCTGTGCGTGCTCCACCACCTGATCGCGTCGCACCACGGCAGCCTCGAGCACGGCGCGGCGGTCGCGCCCATGTCGCTCGAGGCGGAGATCCTGCACCACGCGGACGATGCCAGCGCCAAGACGGCAAGCATGGCCGAGGCGCTCGCCGATGAGGGCAACTTCACCGGTCGGTCGCCGGTGAGCCTGAAGCCCGTCTGGCAGCTCGACCGCCGCCGGGTCTATCGCGGGACGAGTGACTGGGGAACGACATCGGAGGGTATAAAAACGGAACGGCCGCCTAGTCGTGGCTAGACGGCCGTCCCACGTATGGACTATCCGAGGTCGGGGCATCGCTGCCGCCGTTCTTCTCCTACCTGCCACCGGTTGGCTGATACGCCGCTCGGGAGGGCGCGGTAGAGCCTCGTCTTCCATCCCCAGGCCGGGATGGCCATCCCACCTGGTTCGTCCATTCGAGCGCTGCGAGTCGGATCGGGTCGCGGACCGACCGTTCGCACTGCACCCCGAGGCGCAAGATCGGAGTGGATGAAGCACGCGACTGGCTTCACCTGTTCGAGCCGAGGTGATCACCGGGATCGACGAGAGCCTGAGCCCTTGGTTGCGTCGGCCCTCTCCCCCGATATCCCGCTCGAACCCACTCAGTCGGCCGCCACTGTGACTCGGGGTCCCAGCACGTGTCCCACCAAGCGCGTGGACGTAAAATAGGCACCTGCGAAAATCTCGCAAGTGCCTGAGTTTATTCGGGTTACGCCTCTTCGATCTGCTCGCGATGTGGATACCTAACCCTATTTCCACGCTCACCCTACCCCGATCCGTCCACACGATGTGGAGATGTGAATCCACAGTCACATCCCCGAACGCGCTCGCCGGTCAGGACTCCAGGCCGACCTCCACGTACCGGTAACTCTGCTCCAGCTCCGGTGTGCCGAAGAGGCATCCCGCGGAGCTCGCGGCGAACCATCCGGCCACCAGCGGCCGCGCCACGTCCAGCTCCTGGATGATCGAGCCCAGCCACCTGCGCAGGTGCCGAAGCTCGGGCGCGCGGCGCCCCAGGAGCGCCAGGAGCGCGCCGGCACCGGCGGTGGCGCGAAGAAAGTGGGCCAGGCCGTGGGCCCGTTGCGTGAATTCCACGGCCTTGACCCCCGGCTCGTCGAAGAGCACCGCCCCCTCGAAGACGTCCATTGGCGGCGCGTCCAGCCGCGGGCCGAGGTAGATGAACCGGCGCCCATCGGGACCCTTCCGCTCGATCACCGCAGCCGCGGTTTCGCTGGTGAGCCGGGCCGCATGCAGCAGATCGTCGTCGAGCAGAATGCCCACCGCGCCGGTCCACTCGAGCGCGGCCAGCGCCGTCTCGACCGGGCACCCGAGGGCGTCGTCGAACGCGAGCAGGCGAGGCGCCTCGCCGGCCCGCAGAACGAAGTGGGACAGACCCTCTGCTCGATCGGTAAACGTGCGGACGACCAACGACTGGGGTGACGTCATGCGGCAAATCTAAGGGGGACACCCGCGCGGCGTCAGAGTCGATGCGTCGTCGGGACGGGCGATTGGCCCCGCCGACGGCTGCGGACTACCTTTCCGGACGTACGCGAGCAGCCCCCTGGAGACGCGCATGCACGTAGAGTGGACTACGTACGGTTCGCCGGTCGGCGCGCTCACGGTCGTCGAGTGCGAGAGCGGACCGCTGGTCGTGGAGTTCCCGCACCGCGCCACGTCGGTCAAGTGGGCGGTGCGGCTGAAGTCGGCGATTCCCGAGCTCCACATCGCGCAGGGACCGTGTCGCGTCACCTCGGCCTGGCTCGACGAATACTTCGCCGGCTCCGCGCGCGCCTTCCCGTATCCCGAGCATCTGAAGCGGTGGTTCGAGCTCTCCCCGGCCCAGATCGCCGTGTTCAAGACCCTCCGCAAGATTCCGCTCGGCGAAACCAGATCCTACGAGGACGTCGCCCGGGCGACCCGGCTGCACCCGCGTCAGATCGGCTGGCTCGTGGCCGCCAACCACCTCGCCATCCTGATCCCGTGCCACCGGGTGGTCGGAAAGGACGGATCGCTGGTCGGGTACGGCGGGGGGCTGGCCCGGAAGCGCTGGCTGCTGGACCACGAGCTCAAGACGGCGGGGGTGGTCCTGCGGTGAAGCGCGGCGGACCGCCGGCGGGGAGGGGTGTCATATTGACAAATCCCAAAATCCGCCAGACCTTACTCCATGCTCCGCGAAGTCCATCCCTTGCATTATTGAGCTGATCGCCGGCCGGCCGGACCTTGGGTCCGGGCGGCTTTTTCTTAGGGGCGTCTTCACCCGGCCACGAAGGCCGGGGGTTTCCCCGGAGCCCTAGGGCTCCCTTTCAAGAGGTTGCAACAATGGCGAAGGGCACGGTCAAATGGTTCAATGATGCAAAGGGGTTTGGCTTCATCGCGCAGGACGGTGGCAAAGACGTCTTCGTTCACCACACCGCCATCATCGCCGAAGGATTCAGGTCCCTCTCCGAGGGAGACAACGTGGAGTTCGAGGTGGTCGAAGGCCCGAAAGGCCTTCAGGCCTCCAACGTCCGCAAGGTCTGACATCCCGGCGCTCCGCGCCCTTCCCGTACCGACGCAGAGCACATGTACCCGATCCCCCGCCGCACCGGCGGGGGCGTGGGGTTCCCCGTCGTCGAGAGCCAGCGACTCCATGACGCCGCTCACCCGCACGCTCGGCCTCCTGCTCGTCATCCTGACATCGCCTGCGCGAGGCGAGGGCCAGCCCGTCGTCGCCGACACCGCGCCGCTCGAGTTCCATGGCTTCCGCGCGGGCGCCCGTCTGGACGAGCTGCAGGCGATGGTGCGGCGCCTGGACGGCGGGCGACTGCGGTGCGACCGCGCCAAGCGCGACCCGCGGGTCACCGAATGCCGCGCCGTGGTCAAGCATGACGAGCTCGGCGGTGCGGTCAATCTCTGGATCTCCGCGGTCGACAGCAGCGCCGGCGTGATCACCTTGTCCCGCTCTGTGGACGCCGACCTACTCGATCGCTGGCGGCGGACGATCGAGGATCGCTATGGGCGGGTCGACGCCACGGTGCAGGGCGCCCAGCGGATGATGCAGTGGGTCCGGCGCGGGCGAATGCTTCGGCTGACCTGGCGGGTCGATCGCGGGGAGAAGGTAGCCTCGGTGAGCCTGGTCGACGGCCGCGTCCTCGATGCGTGGGGTGGCCGGAAGCCGTAGTCACCCCATCAACCGTACCAGAAAGCTCCCTTCCGTTTCCTCCAGCACGTAGTCGCGCACCAACGTGCCCTGGTCGCGCAGCGCGCGCAGCAGCGTGCGCACGCGGGTCCGGATCGGCGCACCGCCTCCCGCACGTCCCCGCCCCGTGATCACCCGAACGACCGCGCCAGGTCTGGCCTTCGCTTGCGCCCGGAGAAACCGCTCGACGTTGGCGGCCGCTTCGCTCACCGTCTGACCGTGCAGGTCGAAAGTGGCCGCCGTCGGACGATCGCTCCAGTCCACCATCGAGCCCCCTGTCCAAGGTGAGTACGTAATTTGCACTTCCCGTCGACACGCCCGCTGACCCCCCGGCGAGCCGTTGCCGCAAGTCCATCCGAGATAATCGTTTACGACGTGACCACCGACCGCAGGAGTGGGCCTTGGCATTGTCCGAACGTGTGAGGCTATTTGCGCCCCGACTCGGCGCGCTGCTCTTGGCCGCCGCTCTGCTTGGCGGCTGTCAGCGGTCTGGTGAGGTCGTCCGGATCGGCGTCGCGGGCTCCTTCAGCGATCCAATCGGGCTGCCGATGCGGCAGGCCGCGGAGCTCGCCGCCGAGGAGATCAACGCGAACGGCGGCGTGAACGGCAAGCGGCTCGAGCTGGTCCTCCGGGACGACTTCAGCGATCCCGACTCCGCGGTCTTCGTGGCCGGCGACCTGTACAACTCCGATGTCTCCGCGGTGGTCGGCCATCTGTTCTCGGGCATGACCCTGGCCGCGGCCCCGGTCTACAACGGCGGCACCGACCCGGTTGTCGCCATCAGCCCCTCCTCGTCGTCGCCGGAAGTGACCGACGCCGGCGACTACACCTTTCGCATCTGTCCGAGCGACCTGGCGCACGGGACGACGCTCGCGCACTGGGTGCGCGACCGCCTGCACCTGACCCACGGAGCCGTCCTTTACCTCAACGACGAGTACGGCCGCGGCATCCGGCAGACGTTCGTGACCGAGTACACCCGGCTCGGCGGCCAGCTCGAGGCCGTGTATCCCTACCTCGGAGAACGGCCCGACGTCGAGCCCTATCTCGATCGCCTGGCGAAGGGGGATCGCCCCGAGTTCATCGTGGTCGCAGGGAACCGGAGTGAAGCCGAGGAGATTCTGCGCCAGTCGCGGAAGCGCGGCCTCACGATGCCGGTGCTCGGTGGCGATGGGCTCGAGGGCATTCAGGACGCCGGAGCGCTCGCCGAGGGCGTGTACCTCTCGTCGCCCTACTTCCCGTCCATTCCGAGCCCGCCGAACCGCCGCTTCGTCGAGGCGTTCCGCCGCAAATACCCCGATACGGGGACGCCGAATCAGCCCGCCGCCGCGGCGTATGACGCCGTGTATCTGCTGCGCGACGTGATCGCGAAGGTAGGGCCCAAGCGCGCCGCGGTGCGCCGCGCCCTGGCGGGGGTGGGCTCCGTGTCGGCGCCCTACGACGGCGTCACCGGCACGATCGCGTTCGATGGGAACGGCGACGTACCCAACCAGAACGTTTACATCGGCCTGGTCCGGAAGGGCGCGGTTCAGGTCGTCGACGGCGCGGACGAGCCGGAGGGCACCCAGTGAGGCTGCTCCAAAGCATCAGGTGGCGCGTGGCGGCGGGGATGGGGCTGCTCCTCGCGCTCGTGTTCGGCATCGCGCTGCTCGGCGTCGACTCGATCCGCGCGCTCGACAACTCGGTGAACCAGGAGCTGTCGCTGCTGCTCGAGAGCAGCGATCTCGGGAATGGGCTCGTGACTTCGGTCGCCTCCGAGATTCGCTCGGCCGAACAGTACCTGATCCGGCCCGACGGCCGCCTGCGCGAGGCGACGGTGGAGGAGGGCGATTCGGCCTACGCGCTCCAGCGGCGCTACCGGTCGCTCGGCTCGCTCACCACGGCCGACCGCTACATCGTCAACAAGATCGCGGCGAACCAGGCGCAGATCGAAGTCGCTTACGGCATGGCCCACGCGCTGAATGACCTCGGGCGCACTGAGGAGGCGCGTCGGATGGCCGACCGCGCCCGGGCGCCGTCCGATACGCTTCTGGGCGACGTGCGCGCGCTCGGGCTGGCGCAGACCACCCGCTCGGTCGCGCGCGCCGCCGACCTGCGCCGCCAATCCACCAATCGTCGCAGCGTGCTCTGGGGCTTGTTCTTCACCTCGTTCCTGATCGGCTCCCTGACCGTGTTCTGGACTGTGCGCTCGGTGGACCGCCCGCTCAACCAGCTCATGGGTGCGGCCGAGCGGTTCGGCGCCGGCGACCTGCGCCCCATCCAGCTCGGCGGTGCCATGCCCCACGAGATCGAGCGTCTGGCGCGCGCGATGGACGACATGGGCTCGCGCCTGCGTGGTGTCGTCGTGTCGGTCGTGACGGAAGCCAGTCAGATCGGCAACAGCGCGAGCGATTTCTCGGCGATGAGCGAGGAGCTCGCGGCCAGCAGCGGCGAGATCTCGACGGCGATGGTCAAGATCGCCGCCAGCGCCGAGCAGCAGGTGAGTGGCATGGAGAAGGCCGACGGGCTGCTGGTGAGCCTCCGAGAGATCGCCGACGCCAACGCCACCGCGTCGGCTCGCGTCGCCGAGCTGGGCGATCGGATCCAGGAGCTGGCGGCCCGCCATCGGTCCGACGTGGCCGCCGCCGGCCAGTCGCTGCTCGACGTCCGCGAGGTCGTGCGCACCTCCGCCGACCAGGTGCAGGAGCTGGCCCGGTTCTCGGAGCCGATCACCGCATTCATCGATCTGATCAAGCAGATCTCCTCGCAGACCAACCTGCTCGCCCTGAACGCGGCCATCGAGGCCGCTCGCGCGGGCGAGCATGGCCGCGGCTTCGCCGTCGTCGCCGAGGAAGTGCGCCGGCTGGCCGACTCGAGTGCGACCGCCGCCGAGGACGTCGCCAAGACCGTCCGGCACATCCGGAACCAGGTCCAGCAGGTGGTCGGCACGATGGAGATCGGCTCCGCCAAGGTGCAGGGCATCGAGGGCGTCGCCGTGGCGGCGGCCCGGGCGCTGGAAGAGATCTCGTGCGCGGTGAAGGAGGTGCACGACGCGGCGGAAGCCGTCGCGCGCGAGGTGGCGGCCAACCAGGCGATCGTGGAGCAACTGGAGCACCGCACCCGCGACGTGAGCCAGTCGGCTGGCGAGCATGCGGCGTCGAGCGAAGAGGTGACCGCGGCCGCCGAGGAGCAGACGGCGAGCACCGAGGAGATGGCGGCCGCGGCCGGCGACCTGCTCCAGGGAGCGACCCGGCTCACGGCCTTGATGCAGGAGTTCAAAACGTAAGAGCCCGGATCGTCGATCGCGGGCCCTGGTCTGCGTCCTACCGCTTCTTGGCTCCCTTGGCCGGCTTCTTGGCCATCTTCTTCACGGCCTTGACCGGCCGCAGCGTCTTGCCCTTGGTTCGGGCCTTGGCCTTCTGAGCCCGCTCGCGATCGGCGGCCTTGTCCGCCCGCCGCTGCTCGGCCGCATGGACCTCGGCCAATAGTCGGTCGCCTTCGTCCTGGCCCAGAAGGCCGCGCCTGGTGGCGTAGCGCACCAGCTCGTCGGCGTCCTGGGAGTTGAACTCCGCCAGACGGGCGCCAGCGCGGATCACGTTGCCCAAGGCGTCCGCCACCGGGCTCCGCAGGACGTTTGCGATGCCAGGCAGGGTCTCGAGCAAAGTAGAGATTTGGGAACCGCCAAGTTCGGACACCACGAAGCCTCCTTCGCCTTCCGGGACCGCACGGCGCCAGTTCTGGACGCCGGCACAGGTGAAGGAATTCTCGCACGGTCGACGCCGATTGGCTAGTAGTATTATAACAAACTCCTATCAGATTTGTGACCCAAACAGAGGGACCCCCGACCGGGTCCCGGCCGGGTGTCATCGCGTAATCTCAACTACCGTACGTGTTTAGCTACTGAATCACCAGCTCGCCCCGCATGTCGTACGCTCGGTGGGGCAGGCAGTAAAATCGATACCGGCCCGCTGGCACCTGGGGCACGACCAACCGGTAGTCCTTCCCGGTCGCCGTAAGGAGCGGGCTGCTGAGGTCGCCCGAGCGGCCTTCCAGGGCCGAGTTGAACGCCCCCCGCACGCCCGGCGAGAGGTCGCCGCCCTCGAACACGATGCTGTGCGGCGCGCCGCTGGCCACGCGAAATACGATCACGTCGTTGGGGTGCACCGTCAGGCTGGCCGGCTCGAAGCGATAGTCATCCTTGGTGGCGTCAGCGTACAGCCGGACCACGTACGTTTGCTGCGCCTCCCCGAGGCGAGGCGACGTCCCCAGTACGATGGCGGCAGCACCTAAACCCAACAGCAGATTTCGCATTGGTAAGCCCTCCTCACACGGCGTAGTCCGCACCGTGCCAACCTTTGCGCGTCCGAACGGCATCCGGTAAATTGACACGTGAGGCGGGGTAGCTGGATCCGTGCCACCAAACCCTGCCGGAAGGGCCGACTGTGGGACGTCGGGGTATCAAGGAATTCCGGGCGCCTGAAGCACTGATTCTGATCGCCGCAGATCGGGAGCAGAGACCGCTGGTGTGCCCCTCTTGCAGTTCCAGCCAGATCGAGCGCACCCCCGAACGATCATCGTCGGAAGATGCCCAGGGTGGCCGGGTGACGCTGCACTGCGGCGCCTGTGGCCGGACGGCGGCCTACATCCCTCGGACTCTCAGCCGCTCGTCGATGCCCGAGGCCCCGCGTCAGATCTGACCACCGACCCTACTCGGGCTGGGTGAAGATCCTCCCCCATCGAACCGCCGTCAGGAAGGGCAGCGATCGCCAGCTGTTCTGGTCGTAGCTGAAGTACACGACCAGCGGCCGTCCCCGCACGTTCGCCCGCGGCAGGAAGCCCCAGTAGCGGCCGTCGTACGAGCTGTCCCGGTTGTCCCCCATCATGAAAAACGAGTCGGCCGGCACCACGATCGGACCCCAGTCCTGGAGGTCAGGCTGGTAGGCTGCTGTATCCCGCTGCACCAGATGAGGGATCTGCCATTCCCGCATCTTGGCACGCTGGATGGGATCCTCCGAGCGGTGCGCGTCGCCATGGACCACGTACGGCTCGTCGATCCGTTGCCCGTTCCGGAAGAGTTGCCCCCCCTCCATCGAGAGCGTATCGCCCGGCATCCCGATCAGGCGCTTGACCACCTTGAGCCCCTCCTCCTCGACCGAATCGAAGACGAGGATGTCATTCCGGTGGGGCTCGCGCACGGGGGGCAGGTGGCTATGGATCAGGGGGACTTCGGCGCCGTAGAGCGCCTTGTTGACGAACAGGAAATCGCCGATCAGCAGCGTGTTCTCCATGCTGCCCGACGGGATCCGGAAGGCCTCCACCAGGAACGTCCGCAGGAAGAACCAGACGACCAGCGCCACCACGATGGACTTGGTCCATTCCCACACCCAGATGGCGGCGGAACGGGATCGGTCCACCGGACTCCCGGTCCCGGGTGGGCGGGAGGGCGTGGACGTGCCGGAACTGGTGCTGCGCGCGGTCATGCGTGGGTCCCGAATGGTAGAAAGGTCAAGTATAACGAGGTGGAGCCCTCAAGCGGCCTCGCGGAGGGCGGCCAATACTTTGGCCGGGTGCTCCGCGGCGTTCGCGACCCGGGGCCAGTGGCGCCGGACCTTGCCGTCCGGACCGATCCAGACGGTCGAGCGGATGACGCCCACGACCTTCTTCCCGTACATCGTCTTCTCCCCGTACGCCCCGTAGGCCCGCATCACCGATCGATCGGGGTCGGACAGCAGGGTGAACGGCAGCCGGTACTTGGTCGCGAACCGGGCGTGCGAGTCGGCATCGTCGGCGGACACGCCGAGAACGACGACGCCGAGCTCGCGGAGCTCGTCCCACGCATCGCGGAACCCGCACGCCTCCTTGGTGCAGCCGGGCGTGTCGTCCTTGGGATAGAAGTACAGGATGACGTCACGCCCGGAGAAATCCCGTAGCGACACCGTATGGCCGGTGGCGTCGGTCAGCGTGAACGCGGGGGCCTGCACACCAGGCTCGAGCACCGGCGGTCCTCGCTATTCGAGTGAGGGATACGGTAGCTCCTCGGCGGCCACGCGGAGCGGGGCGCGGGCGCGGAGGATCGGATAGGTCGCGTGGGGCGCCAGCTCCCGGTCGAGAAGATTCCAGGCCACGATTCCGTCCTCGGAGGCCGGCTCCAGGAGGTACGCGGCGAGGAGCCCGAGCGGCTGGTCCGTCGTCACCACGTACCATCCGGCATCCGCCGTGACGGCCGACGCGCCGCCCCATCGGCCCTCCGCCTGCACGCCGCGGTGGCCTTCGAACAGCGGCGCGACCGTGATCGTATCCACCATGAACCGCTCGGCCTCGCCCGTCCAGGATCGGCGCAGTCGGCCGACCTCGATACCCTGCCGCCGGAGGAGGGTGACGATCTCCCCGAACCGGGTCGGCAGCAGATAGGCCGCGGGCATTGCCTCCCGGCGAGCGGCGACAAAGCGGTCGAAGACCGGCATCCGGATGGTGCGGTAGACCCCGCTCCGCACCCGGCGGGCATAACCCCCGTTGCCTTCACCGGCGGGCCGAGTGATCTCGGCCACGACGTCCTGGCTGGTGGGCGGCCCGAGCACGGAGCGGACGGCCACCGAGTCGGTGCGCCACCGGCGGGATGCCTCGACCGCGGCGAGCGCGGCGCTCCGCTGCTCAGCTAGGTAGCTCAGCACCTCGTGGACGAAATCGTACGTCGCCGTGACTCGGACGCGAAACTCGGCGTTGCTGTAGCCCTCGCTCAAAACCGCGACCCGACCACGGAGCCCCATCCAGTTGGTGCCGAAGCGCGGGCGGGCATCGTAGGTCTCCCATCCGGCGGCGAGCGAATCGGGATCCTGGTTGCGGAAGTTGCCGTACCAGAAGACCGCCGTGGCGTGCCGGCGGCGCATGCGCTCGCGGACCGCGGGTAGCAGCTTGTCGCGGGCGAAGTCGCGCGCGGGCGTGCCGTTGGGGTTGAGGCCCGGAGCGTAGGTCAACGCGTAGCCGTGGTAGCTGCCGTTGGTGGTGTGCAGGTCGATGAACACGTCGGGATCCCACGCCTCGAGCATCGCCGCCGCCCCGCGCGTCTCCGGCGCCTCCATCTTCACGTAGTCGCGATTGAGGTTGAGGCCCTGGCCGTTCTCGTTCCGACCCACGACCGCCGGTCCGTTCTGGCCCGGACGGTTGGTGTCGCCCGGCGCCCAGCGCTCGTTGCCATCGGTGTTGTAGATCGGCACGACCACGAGCACGAGGCTGTCGAGCAGCGGGCGCAGCGGACCCAGGGTCAGGTCGCGAAGCAGCATTTGCGCCGCCTCTTTGCCCTCGACCTCGCCCGCATGGATGTTGGCCTGGAGCCAGACGACCGGCTTGCCGCTGCGATGCGCCTCGCCGGGACCGCTGACGAGGGGACGCGAAGCGATCACCCAGGGCACCCGGCGCCCCTCGACGCTCGTAGCCAGTGTGCCGATCCGGATGCCGGCGCCCCGCCGCTGGAGCGAGTCGAGAAAGGCGAGCACGTCGACGTGGGAGGAGGTCTCGCGGAAGGCGGTGCGCTCGGCGCGGGTGGTCTGCGCCATGAGGGGCGCGCCGAGGGGCAAGCCCGCCGCGAGCCCCACGAGCGTCAGCGAGGCGGCGAGGCGGGTCGGCAGCTGAGAACGGCGCAGGCGGCTCAGCCCTCCTGCCCCCGTGGCGGTCGCCGTTCGACGACCTTGGGCGACACCGGCGCACCCTCACCCAGCCGCTCCTGGCCGCCGACCACCACCTGATCCTTCGCGTCGACGCCGGAGCGCGCCTCCACGAATCCGGACGTGCGGACGCCGAGGTCCACCTGGCGGCGCGTCGCCTTCCCCTGCGCGACGACCCAGACGAAGGTGGCGCCTTGCAGCGCGATGACGGCGTCCTCCGGGATGACCACGGCGCTCGGGCGCACCGCCGTCGCCAGCCGGGCTTCGATGAACATGCCGGGTTGCAGCTCCCGCTTGGGGTTGGGGGTCACCGCCTTGACGGTAATCGTCCGTCCGGGAAGCTGCACGACCGGGTCGACAAAGTCCACGCGGCCGGTGAACTCCCGTCCCCGCAGCGCGGCCACTCGGAAGGTCACCTGCTGCCCCGCCTTGAGCTGGTCGGCGTAGCGCTCGGGCACCTGGAACGACGCCCGCTGCGGTGACACCGTCTGGAGCGAGAGCAGCCGGGTGTCCGTGGTCACGTAATCGCCCAGGCTCACCATCCGCTGGCCGACGACGCCCGCGAACGGCGCGCGCACGAGGGTTCGCTGCAGCCGCACCTTGAGCAGGTCGAGCCGCGCCTCGTCGCTCCGCGCCGTGGCTTCGGCCCGCTCGAGCTCGGACTGGGACGAGGCCTTCTGCGCGAGCAGGTCGCGCGTGCGGGTGAGCGACTGCCGCGCCAGGTCGCGCTCCGCTTCGGCCTGGGCCACCTGCGCCTTGAGCTCGGCGTCGTCCACCTTGAAGAGCGGCGTGCCCTGGCGCACGAAGGCGCCTTCGCGGACCAGAATTTCGGCGATCCGGCCCTCGACGTCCGGTCGAAGCTCGATCGACTGGACCGCCTCGATCTGGCCCGTGGCGAGGATCGCGTCGACCACCGTATCGGTGCGGGCGACGGCCACCTCGACGGGCATGGCCGGCGGTCCGCCGCCTTGCCCGCCGCCACCCCCTCCGCGCGGCTGACCGGCGGACTCGGCCTTGCTGCATCCCGCCAGCGCCGCGGCGAGCCCACCGGCCAGCAGCGCTCTGGAAACTTCGCGTATCGGTCTCACGGTACGTCCTTGTTCGTGAAGAGTCGGCGGCCCAGAATCGCCTCGAGCCCGGCCAGCGCGAGCCGGGCGGCGTAGCGGGCCTGCACCAGATCGACCTCGGACTGGGTGAGCCGGATCTGCGCGTCGAGCACGTCCAGCACCGTGGTGGAGCCCGCCCGGTAGCGCGACGCCTGCACCCGCAAGTTCTCCCGCGCCACCACCACCCCCGTGCTCGAGAGCTCGGCCGTGGCGCGGGCCGTCACGTAGGCCTCGAACGCCTGGGTCACATCCGGTCTGGCGGCGCGCTCCAGATCGTTACGGATGGCGCGGGCCACGTCGCGACTGACCCGCGCCTGGGAGATCGCGATCTCTCGCTGCCCGTCATCCCAGATCGGCAGCGACACGGTGAGCGAGAGCGCCGACACGTTGCGCGCGCTGGGGAAGAAGCTGTCGTCGAACCGCTGGAGGGTGCCGGTCAGGATGAGGCGCGGCACGTAGCGCCCGCGCTCGCCGGTCAGGAACGCCGACGCCGCGCGCTCGTTCGCCCGTGCCGCCTGGTATTGCGGGCCCTGGCTCAGGGCCAGCCGCACCGCGTCGTCCACCCCGATCGGGAGCTCGGGCGGCGGCGCCGAGTCGACGGGCTCCGCATCCGCCGGCCCGTCCTCGCCGATCCGCCGGCCCAGCTGAAGCCGGGACACCGTCAGCGCGGCGTCCCGGCGCAGCTGGTCGGTGCGGGCCTGGGTCAGCTCCAGCACGAGCTGCAGCGAGTCACTCTGCACGGCCGCACCCGAGACCACCCGCGCGCGCGCGATCCCCAGGCCTTCCTCCGCGCGGCGGGTGCGGTCACGTGCGACCCGCGCGAGCTCCTGGTCCTGGAGCACGGCGTAGAAGTCCGCTTCGGTGAAGAGCGCGGTGCGGAACCGCTGCTGGAGCTCGCTGGCCTGGGCGCC
Source organism: uncultured Gemmatimonadales bacterium (assembly GCA_963697755.1). Classification (GTDB taxonomy): domain Bacteria; phylum Gemmatimonadota; class Gemmatimonadetes; order Gemmatimonadales; family GWC2-71-9; genus CAVVWJ01. Next base: position 315,771 of record CAVOPE010000008.1, read on the forward strand.
TTCCAGGTCAGCCCGGCTGCGGTTCAGGTCGCTGAACTTGCGGACGCTGAACAGCTCGTAGCTGGCGGTGAACGTGGCGTTCACCGCCTCGGCCTGGTTCCGTCCGGTGCCGACGTTGAAGAACTCGGTCGAGTACCTGGTGGCGTCGATCGAGGCGGTGAGCGACGGCAGGATCAAGACTGCGAGCGCCGCCCGCCGCCCCCACTCCGCGTTGTCCACCTGGCCGAGGGCGCGCACGTAATCCGGATCGAGCCGGGACGCGCGGGCGATCGCCTGATTCAGCGTGACGCGCGGCACGGGGCCCTGGGGGGCCGGCGCGGCGGACACCTGCAGCAGCGTCAGCAGGCCGAGGATCACTCGGCCTCCGCCGTGGCGAGCGGGCGGTGCGCGGCCGGCGACCGGCCGGTCACCCGGCCCCGGAGCCCGTCGAAGATGACGTAGACGGCCGGCACCACGTAGAGCGTGAGCAGCGTCGAGAACAGCACCCCACCCACGATGGCGTAGCCGAGCGGCCGCCGGCTGATCGACCCCGCGCCGAGGCCGAAGGCGATCGGCACCGCGCCCATGACCGTGGCGACCGACGTCATGAGGATCGGCCGGAGGCGGATGCGGCCGGCCTCGAGCGCCGCCTCGATGGTGTCGAGGCCGCGCTCCTTGAGCTGGTTGATGTACTCCACCAGCAGGATCGAATTCTTGGTCACCAGTCCGATGAGCAGGATCATGCCGATCTGGCTGTAGAGGTTGAGCGTGGCGCCCGCGATCTTGAGCGTGAACAGCGCGCCCGTCACCGCGAGCGGCACCGCCAGCAGCACGGTGAACGGGTGCACCAGCGACTCGAACTGGCTCGCCAGGACCATGAACACCACGAGCAGCGCGAGCAGGAAGGCGAAGTAGAGCGACGAGCCGCTCTCGTCCAGCTCGCGCGACTCGCCGGCGAGCGCGGTGCTGCTCCCCTTCGGCAGCACCTCGTTGGCGATGCGGTTCAACGAGTCGATCGCCTCGCCGAGGGTGAAGCCCGGGGCAAGGCCCGCGGTGATGGTCGACGCGCGCACCCGGTTGAAGTGGTTGAGCTCGCGCGGCCCCACGCCCTCCTTCACGGTTGGCCAGCGCCTCGAGCTTGACCAGCTCGCGGCCGCGGCCCCGGACGTAGAGGCCCGTCATGTCGCTCGGCGTGGCGCGCGCCCGCGGATCGAGCTGCACGATGACGTCGTACTGCTTGTTGTTCCGGGTGAACGTGCTGGTCCGGTTGCCGCCGAGCAGCACCTGCAGCGTCGTGGCGACGTCGCCCACGGGGACGCCCAGGTCCTCGGCGCGGTCGCGATCGAAGTTCACGGTCAGCTCGGGCTTGTTGACGCGGAGGTCGCTGTCCACGTTGACCAGGCCTTTCACCTGCCGCGCGCGGGCGAGCAGGGTGTCGTTCCCTTTGACGAGCAGATCGAAGTCGGGGTTCTGCAGCACGAACTGGACGGGGCTGCCGAACCCGAAGGCCGGCGGGTTGTTCGCGAACGCGAAGACGCCGGGGATGGCGAAGTAGCCGCCCTGCACCTCGCCGATGATGTCCTGGATGGAGCGGGTGCGCTGGTCGAAGTCCACCAGGTTCGTGAAAATCATCCCCCGGCTCACGCCGTCACCGATGTTCACGACGCTGAAGTAGCTGGCGACGTCCTTGGTCTTGTCGAGCACCGCCTCGGCCTGCCGCTGGTAGCCGTCGGTGTAGGCCAGCGACGAGCCCTCGGGCGCGATGATGATCGAGAAGAACCAGCCCTTGTCCTCCGGCGGCACGAACTCGCGCTTGAGCGAGCGGAACACCACCGCCGCCCCCAGGGTGAGCAGCACGACCCCCCCGACGACCGCCCACCGGTAGCGCACCGCCGCGCGCAGCGTGCGCGCGTAGCCGGCGGCCAGCGCGTTGAAGCCGTTCTCCAGCGCGCGGTACAGCACCCCGTGCCGCTGCGGCACCCGGAGCACCTTGGCGCACAGCATCGGGGTCAGGGTGAGCGCCACGAAGCCCGAGACGACCACCGAGCCCGCCACGGCGATGCCGAACTCGTTGAACAGGCGGCCGGTCGACCCCTTGAGGAACGCCAGCGGGGTGAACACCGCCACCAGCGAGATGGTGGTCGCGATGACGGCGAAGGCGATCTCGCGGGTGCCGCTGGTCGCGGCCTCCTCCGGACTCTGTCCCAGCTCCTCCTGGTGCCGGTACGCGTTCTCCAGCACGATGATCGCGTCGTCCACCACGATGCCGATGGCCAGGGTCAGCGCGAGCAGGGTGAAGTTGTTGACCGAGAAGCCGAGGAAGTACATGATCGCGAAGGTCGCGACGATCGACGTCGGGATCGCGAGGCCGGGAATGATCGTGGCCCGCAGGTTCCGCAGGAAGACGAAGATGATGATCACGACCAGTCCCGCGGCGAGCATCAGTGTCTCCTCCGCCTCGCGGATGGAGCGCGAGACGAAGATCGACTCGTCGAAGGCGATGTCGAGCTTCACCCCCGGCGGAAGCGACGCCTGCACCCGCGGCAGCTCGTGCCGGATGGCGTCGGCCACCTGGATGATGTTGGCCTTCGACTGCCGCACCACCCCGATCGCGACAGCCGACGTGCCCCGGTAGCGGAGGGCGCTCCGCTCGTCTTCCGCGCCCAGCTCGACCCGCCCCAGGTCCTTGAGCTTGACCAGCACCCCGCTGTCGTTCGAGACCACCAGCTCGGAGAACTCGTCGGGGGTCTTGAGCTCGCCGAGCGAGCGCACGGTGAACTCGCGCCGGTCGGACTCGATCCGTCCGGCCGGCACCTCCACGTTGCGCGAGCGGATGGCCTGCTGCACATCCTGCACCGTGAGCCCGCGCGCCGAGAGCTCGGCGGCCGAGAGCCACACCCGCATCGAGAACCGGCGCTCGCCGAAGATTCGCGCCTGCCCCACGCCCGGCAGCGTCTGCAGCCGCGCTTTCACCAGGCGGTCGCCGATGTCGGAGAGCTGGAGCAGATCGTAGTTGGCGCCCGAGAGCGCGAGCCAGAAGAACGGCTGCGCATCCGCCTCCTGCTTGGCCACCACCGGCTCCCGCACGTCCTCGGGCAGGCGGCCGCGGATGCGGGCCACCTTATCGCGCACGTCCTGCGCGGCCGCCTCGACCGGTCGCTCGAGGTTGAACTCGAGGGTGATGTTGCTGAACCCTTCGGCGCTGGAGCTCGTAAGGGTACGCAGCCCTTCGACCGTGCTGAGCTCTTCCTCCAGGATGTCGGTGACGGCCGACTCGACGACCTGCGGGTTCGCGCCCGGGAGCTCGGTACTCACCGACACGATCGGCGGGTCGACGTCCGGAAACTCGCGCACCGCGAGCCGGGTATAGCCGATGGCACCGAACAGCACGAGCGCCAGGCTCACCATGCTGGCGAGCACCGGCCTGCGGATGGAGAGGTCGGAGAGCTTCATGGAGTGGTCCCTGCAGGTAGTAGCGACACGTACTTACGCCGGATCCCGGCACCCGTCCGGCGGCCTGTTGCCCTACGGAACGCGTCCCCGAGAGATTCAGGCATGGGTGTCAAACTCTCGTCACGCCAATTGGCTCAGCTCTCGTACCTGGAGACGCTCCCGCCGAAGTTCGGGCGCATCCACTCCGTCATCGAGGAGATGGCCGGGCTCCGGGCGGACGACGTGGTGGTGCGGGGCCTCGCACGGCTGCTCGACCAGATCAAAGGGGAATCGGGGGCGTTGAGCCTGACGGGGCTGTCGGAGACCGCCGGGATCATGAGCACCATGACCCGGCGCGGCGGCGGATTGCAGATGAAGGTGCGGGGACTGCGGGAGCTGTTCGGCAGCCTCAAGATCAACTACGAGGCGGCGATGCGGTCGGCCACCACGCCCGAGCCGGGCTCGGGCGGAGGGGAGGAGTGAGCTAGCGGCCCGCCGTCCGGTGCCGGCGCTCCAGCAGGCGGTCGATCAGCGGACCGCTCACGAGGATGATCATGCCGTTGATGAGCCCGCCAATGAGCGTCGAGACGAAGGCCAGCGCGCCCAGGATGAGCGTGGCCCCGATGGTGGCCAGCAGGACTCCGATCCAGTACATCACGCGTCTCCAGTGCTGGGGTATGGCAGGGCCGTAGGTTATTCGAGCCGGCCACGCTCCGCAACCCGTTCACTTCACTCAACAGGGGTATCCCGTTATGCGCGTCACCATGGCTCCCGGCCTGCTGGCCCTCCCCACCCTGCTCTTTGCGGTAGGCTCCGCACCACTCGCCGCTCAGGAGTCGGGTCATCAGGCTACTCAAGAGCACGCTGATCCCGACCACGCCGTGGCCGGCGGCGGCAGCGTCCCGGCCGGTTGGACCGTCCGTACCGACGGCAACGCGGGCAACGCGAACGTCAAGGTCGTGCCGATGGGCCAGGGCATCCACGTCACCCTCGGACCCGCCATCATCCTCTACCAGGACAAGCACGCCGGCACCGGGCCGTTCCACACCCTCGCCACGTTCACCCAGACCAAGCCGTCGACCCATCCCGAGGGTTACGGTCTCTTCTTCGGCGGCCAGGCGCTCAACGGGGCCGGTCAGAAGTACACGTATTTCCTCATCAGGCAGGACGGCAAGTATCTGGTCAAGCGGCGCGAAGGCGACAAGACCACCGACGTGACCAAGGGGTGGGTCGAGTCCGCCGCCGTGAAGAAGCCCGCCGGCCAGGGATCGGCCACGAACCTGCTGGAAGTCGACGCCAAGCAGGACCCGAGCAAGGTCGTCTTCAAGGTGAACGGGGAGTCGGTCTACACGATGGACGCCAAGCCCGCCGACGTGAACGGCACGGTGGGCCTGCGGGTGAATCACAACCTCGACGTGCACATCGAAGGCTTCGACGTACACCGGTGATCTACCCGGCGCGCTGGCGCTCCGCCTGGAGGACCCGCTCGGCGGCGTAGCGCACGACACCCTCCGCCTCGTGGCTCAGCCGCTGCAGCGTCGCGAGCGCCGCGGGTGAGTCGGACAGCCCGAGCGCCTCGACGGCCGCGAGGCGCTGGCCGGTGGAGTACCCCTGGCGGCGGAGCAGGCTTCGGCGGCTGAGGGCGATGCCGCCGAGCGCGGCGCTGCTCTCGCCCGTGCCGAGACGGCCGAGCGCGGTGAGCAGCGCGGGCCAGGCATCGCGATCGCGCTCGGTATCGAGGGCGCCGATCAGCAGCAGGGCTAGCGCGCCCCCGCGCCACGTGGCGATGGCCTCGGCCGCGGCCGCGCGGGTGCGGCCGTCCGGGTGATGCATCGCCCGGCGGAGGGGTTCGGCCGCGGGGCCATCGTGGAGCTCGCCGATGGCGCGGACACCGGCTACCCGCACGCTCTCGTCATCGTGCGTCAGCAGTGACGTCAACTCGGAAACGGCCGCCGGCTGTCCCAGCCGGCCCAGCAGCGCGGCGGCGTGGCGGACTTCGCGCGGGTGGTGGCTCGCCAGCAGGGCCGTCACCAGCGGGTAGGCGCCTGGCATCCCGCCGACGACGTCGTAGTAGAACGATCGCACGCCAGCCGCCTCGCCCTGGACGAGACGATCCAGAATCACCTCGGCCGCATCCAACCCGACCCAGCGAAGCACTTCGGCGGCGCCCTCGCGAAGCGCGGTGTCGCGCTCCGCCAGGTCCACGATCGCTTCGACCGCCTGTCGGGGGATGGCACGACGCACCTGGATGCCGACGGTCCGACGGTCGGCGGCCGGCACCTTCGGCACCAGGCGGACCAGCGACACCGCCGACGCCAGGAGTGCCTCCCAGGCCAGGTTGCGCGCGCTCCGCGTGAGCACGTCGTGCAGGTGCTCGATCTCGGCCTGCTGCCCCTTGACCAGGTACAGTCGGCGCTCGCCCGTGCTGCGCCGGTCCGCACCGCGACGGCGGTCGATGCCCGGATAGTGGGCGCGGCCGGGACGGCGACGCTCCTGCCAGGTGCGCCGCTCCGAGGCCCGGCGCGGCTGAGCGGCACTTCGCGGCTGCTGGGTCGCGGGCGAGGGCGGCGGCGCCGACGGGGGCGGAGTCAGCTGTTCCACCATCGCGACCGCGATGTTGGGAGAAGAGGGCAGCGGGACGTGATCGTGGGACAGCGCGCGGGCGAGCGCCAGCAGCTCGTGGGGCTCGGCCCCCGCCGCGACGCGGATCGCTTCGACCTGCCGCGCGAGCAGCCGCCCCTTGAGCGTGAGCTCGTCGGGGATCTGGCTCCATTCGACGCCGGCCTCGACCTCGACCGGGTCGGATTCGACCGCGGCCGCGGCGGCCGTCAGGGCGAGGTCCTGGGCCGCGTCGTTTCCCGGATCGACGCGCAGGAGCGCGATCAGGTCACCGAATCGTTTGACGAACGTAGACTTGGAGTCCACGCCGCATCCTTGGATGTGGGGAGGTGCGTCGTCCAAGCTGTCACTCGGAGGCGGCGGCCGCAACTGCGTGGATCACAATGGTCGGATCGTTTGAACGCGTGTGGGCAGGATTGCACTACTCGCGCAGGCAATTGCACCCGGCGTGGCGGGCCATCGATCCACCCGAGCGGTGGTATGGTCGAGGACAGCCCCGTAGATTCGACCCCATTCCCATCTCCCGATCGACCCGATGACCGACGAGCGTCTCGCCGACGCGCTGGCCGACCGCTACCTGCTGGAGGAGGAGCTGGGGCGGGGGGCCAGCGCCACGGTGTATCTCGCCCAGGACCTGCGGCACGGGCGGCGGGTGGCGCTGAAGGTGCTGCACTCGGCGCTGGGGGCGGCGCTGGGGGTGGAGCGGTTCCAGCGGGAGATCCGGACCCAGGCGCGGCTGCACCATCCGCACATCCTGCCGCTGTTCGACTCGGGGAGTGCGGCGGGGCGGCTGTACTACGTGATGCCGTACGTGGAGACGGGGTCGTTGCGGGACCGGCTGCGGGGGCCGGGGCGGCTGAGCGTGGGGGCGGCGGTGCAGGTGGGGCGGGAGGTGGCGTCGGCGTTGAGCTACGCGCACGCGCTGGGGGTGCTCCACCGCGATCTCAAGCCCGAGAACATCGTGTTCTCGCCGATGGGCCACGCCATCCTGGCCGACTTCGGCATCGCCTACGCCCTCGACGGCGCGGCCAGCGGACGGTTGACCGAGACCGGCGTGGCGGTCGGCACCCCGGTCTACATGAGCCCGGAGCAGTCCGCCGGCGACGAGATCCTCGACGGCCGAAGCGATCAGTACGAGCTGGCCTCCGTGGTGTACGAGACCCTGGTCGGCGCTCCGCCCTACTCCGGCCCGAACGCCCGAGCCATCTTCGCCCAGAAGCTCACCGAGCCCGCGCCGCCGATCACCGATCGCCGGCCGGACGTGCCGATCGCGGTCGAGCGGGTGCTGCTGCGCGCGCTCGAGCGCGCTCGGGACGCGCGCTACGACACCATCGACGAGTTCGCCGCGGCGCTGGTCGAGGCGGAGCGGTCGACCGTCCTCGCATCCCCCAGCGCACCCGCCGGTCGAGCCGCCACGGCACGGGACCGACGTCCGCTCCGTGGCGCGCGCATCGTGGTCGCGGTCATTGGGCTCCTCCTGCTGCTCGGCGCTGGCGTCGCCGGTGCCAGGCGCTATCTCGCGGACCGCGCCGCGGTCGAGCGGAGCGCGGGCCCGCGGGTGGTGGCGGTGCTGCCGTTCAAGAACCTGGGCCCGCCGGGGGACCAGTACTTCGCCGACGGGCTGACCGAGGAGATCACCAGCCGGCTGGCCGGGCTCTCGGGCCTGCGGGTGATCAGCCGGACCAGCGCCGACCAGTACCGGAGCAGCACCCAGTCGGTGCGGGCGATCGGGGCCGAGCTGGGGGCGGACTACGTGCTGGAGGGGAGCGTGCGCTGGGCGCGGGACCGCGGGGGCGTGGGGCGGCTGCGGGTGACGCCGCAGCTGATCCGGGTGGGGGACGACAGCCACCTGTGGGCGGCGACGTACGAGGCGGCGCTGGGGGAGGTGTTCCGGCTGCAGTCGGAGATCGCGGAGCGGGTGACGGTGGCGCTGGACGTGGCGCTCCGGGCGCCGGAGCGGGCGGCGCTGGCGGCGGTCGGCACCCGCATCCCCGAGGCGTACGACTTCTACCTCCGCGGCAACGAATACGTGAGCCGGGGCAACGAGCGGTCGGATGTGCTGGCGGCGATCGACCTGTACGAGCGCGCGGTGGCGCTCGACTCGACCTTCGCGGCGGCGCTCGCCAAGCTCGCCCGCGCCGAGGCCGCGATGTACTGGTTCTACTACGATCACTCGCCCGCGCGCCTGGCGCGGGTCAAGCGGGCGGCGGACGCCGCGGTCCGGATCGCCCCCGATCTCGCCGAGGCGCGGGTCGCGCTCGGGTACTACTACTACTGGGGCTACCTCGACTACGATCGCGCCCTGCGCGAGTTCGAGGCCGCGCGCCGGCTCCAGCCGAGCAACAGCGACGTGCTGGGGGCGATCGGCTACGCCGAGCGCCGACGCGGTCGCTGGGACGCCGCGGTGGCGCGGTTCCGCGAGGCGATCGAGGTGGATCCGGTCTCGCAGCAGCGCGCCTTCGACCTGGGCGACACCTACCTGACGCTCCGGCGGTACCCCGAGGCCGAACAGCAGCTCGACCGCACCATCCAGCTCGCGCCCGACTGGGCCAAGCCGTACGGCTACAAGGCGATGCTGTACCTGATGTGGAAGGGCGACCGCCAGCGGGCCCGCGCCGTCATCGGCCAGGCCATGAGCCGGGTGAGCACCGGCCGGCTGGCCCGCGCGCTGATGACCGCCGACGCCATCTCCGCCTCGGTAATCTCGGCGGACAGCATCTTCTTCCCCGCCGCCGACGCGGTGCGCGCCGACGCCTTCGAGGCCGACACCGGGGCGTACTACCTGTTCAAGGCGGAGGCCGCGCACTACCGCGCCCAGCCCGAGCTCGAGCGTACCTACGCCGACTCCGCGCGCCGCTGGCTCGAGCCGCAGCTTCGGGCGCAGCCGGACGATGCCAAGCGTCTGGCGCACTTCGGTCTCGCCTGCGCGCGGGCGGGTCGCGCCGCGGACGCGGTGCGGGCCGGGCGCCGGGCCGTCGAGCTTCTACCACTCACGGCCGACGCGGCATCGGGGCCGTTCCTCCAGACCTACCTGGCGCAGATCTACCTCTTGACCGGGCAGCTCGACCAGGCGGTGGCCACGCTGCGTCCGCTGCTGACGTTCCCGAGCTGGATCACGCCGGCCGAGCTGGCGAGCGACCCGCTGTGGGCGCCCCTACGAGAGCACCCGGAGTTCGCCTCCCTCATCGCTGCGCCTTGACGCTCCGGGGCCGGCAGATACATTGGGTCCATGCACCCCATCGGCACTAGCACCCGCAATCGCAACTACAATCGCGCCGCCAATTACCACGCATTCACGTAGGATGTCGAGCCGTTTCGGGTGCACGCTTGGTGGGGAAGTTCCCGGCCCGCTCGACCAGTTCGGCGGGTTTTTTGTTGCAACACCGTTGCCACGCGGTCCCTTTCACTTCTTCGGCGGGAGAGACAATGAAGCGAGCGAACGTTCTGGGAACTGTTCTCGTCATGACCGGTGCGCTGGCGGGCGCAGTGCCGGCCGGAGCGCAGGCCATTGGTGCTGACGCCAGCCTGTACAGCTCCTACGTGTGGCGTGGCCTGAGTCTCACCAACAAGCCGGTGCTCCAGCCCGACCTCTACGTCACGTTCCCCGCGGGCAACGCGTCCGTGACCGTGGGCGGCTGGGCCAACATCGATCTCGGCAAGTACGATGATCCGGATGATGACATCAGCGAGAGCGGCGGGCTGTCGTCGTTCAACTTCGCGGAGTTCGACCCCTGGGCCGAAATCAGCTTTCCCCTCGGCGAGAAGCTGACCCTGACCGGCGGCGTGACGGCTTATATCTACCCGAACGACGCGGGGCTCACCTCGGACTTCAACACGGTCGAGGTCTACGGCAAGGCGGCGCTCGACGTGCTGTTGAGCCCCAAGTTGTCCGTCTACTACGACGTCGACAAGGTCGATGGGGCCTACATCGAGGGCTCGGTCTCTCACACGCTGCAGCTCGGCGAGAAGGTTGGCCTTGCCCTCGGCGCGCTCGCGGGCTTCTCCGAGGGCCAGGATGCCGACTTGGATGCGTTCGGCAATCCGCAAGCCGACTTCTTCAACTTCGTGGACAACGGGCTGACTCACGTCGATCTGTCCGCCGGGCTGCCGCTGGCGGCAGGCGTCTTTTCGATTACTCCCTCCCTTCACTTCGTCATCAACGGCGATGACCTCGACCAAGATCCACGTCACCGACCAACCTCGACGAGGACTAAAGGTGTGGGGAGGCGTGACGGTCAGCTGGTCGAAGGACTACGGTGAGACGGCGGAGGAGGAGCACCACGGAGTAATACCAACGAGGGGATCGGCCCGACCGGCTCACGGCTCGAGCGAAGGAGTGTACTCGGACCACGTGTGCGGCCCCTGAACCCTCCGCGTTTCACCTTCGACTGCCCGATGCGGTGCAGGTGAATCAGACCGCTCGATTATCTGCTGAATCCGAACTACGACGTGGGGCAGCACCGTTTCGCTGGCACTGCCGCTCGGTGCGTACCTACCGAAGTGGAACTCGGGGACCATGCTGCCACGACAAGCGACGTGGCCTCACGGTCGCTAGCTGATCCTGAGCGCCCCAGCGGCCGCGCGGACGATGGTAGCCGATCACTCTTTCGTGGCCGGCTCCAGCCGGTAGATCTCCCGGTGCCCGCTGTCGATCAGGTCATGATACCCCTCCATGAGGCGCTCGAACTCTTTCGTGTCCGCCTCGCTCATCCCCTGCGCCCTGCATCATCTTCTCGAACTCGGCCATGCCGGGTGTCTCGAACTCGGCGACCAGGGTCCAGTAGCGCTCGCCGCTGAAGTCGGTCATCAGGCGCATGTTGCCCTGGCCGGCGTTGGCCATGATGCGGTTCATCGCCTGAAACTTCTCGACTAGGGGGCGGACCTTGCCGGGCCGGCAGTGAAATACCTCGCGAATCAGCAGCATCGTAACGCTCCGGTGGATAGGGTGGGTGGTGCTCCCTGACGGGCCAGGGCTCCCTTATGTGTCGAACGGCGGGCACGGTATTCGACAGTGGCGCCGCTCCTGACCGAGACCGGGGGTGTTGGTGGGTGTTCGTTACAGCATCTCCAGAAAACCCGCACAGCTGCGCATCTAAGGAAATGCTAGCTCCGACAGTCAGGCCAGCTCCGTCGCTCAGTCCAGCCCGCGTGCCACTTCCTTGAACGTGTCCTCCAAGCGGTTGAGCATCTCCTGCAGCATCGCCGTCGGGATGCCGAGCGCGGGCTCGATCCGGATGACCTGGGCCTTGCTGTAGGTGCCCGCCACCAGCACGCCGCGCTTGAACAGGCCCGCCGCCACCTGCCAGCCGATCTCCTGGACCGGGAACTCCATGCCGATGAGCAGCCCCTTGCCGTGCGCGCCGGCGAGGACTTGGGGATACTTGCGCTGAAGGCCTGCTAGCTCGCGCAGCAGGAACTCGCCCTTGGCGGCGGCCTGCCCCGGCAGGTCTTCCGCGAGCGTCACCTGGATCGCGGCGAGGCCCGCCGCGCAGGCCAGCGGGTTGCCGCCGAACGTGGTCGAGTGGATGATCGGGTTCGGGATCATCACCTCCCACACCGTGGGATTGGCGATGAAGGCGGAAAGCGGCATCACGCCGCCGCCGAGCGACTTGCCGAGGCACATGATGTCGGGCACGACGTCCCAGTGGTCCACACCCCACAGCCGTCCGGTCCGGCCCATCCCCGTCTGGATCTCGTCCGCGATGAGCAGCGCACCGTACTTCGTGCACGCCGCGCGCGCGCGCGGGAGGTAGTCGTCCGGCGGCACCACGCCGCCGGCCTCACCCTGCACCGGCTCCAGCACCACGCCGGCCACGTGGGTGCCGACCGCGTCGCAGCGGGCCAGCTCGTCCTCGAGCGCCCCGGCGTCGCCGTAGGGCACGAAGCGGACATCCTGCAGTCCGCTCTGGAACGGCTCCCGGAACGAGGCCTTGCCCATGAGCGAGAGGGAGCCCATCGACTTGCCGTGGAAGCCGCCGAGCGTGGAGATGAACGTGTGCCGCTTGGTGTACAGGCGGGCGAGCTTGATGGCGCCTTCGATCGCGTCGGTGCCGTTGTTGATGAAGAACGAGTTCTGCAGCTCGCCTGGCGTCACTTCGGCCAGCACTTTCGCCAGCGCCGCCCGCCACGGCTCGAGCAGCTCCTGGCTGTTGAGCGCCATGCGCCCGAGCTGGTCGGTCACCGCCTTCACGATGGTGGGGTGATTGACGCCCGCGCTGAAGATGCCATAGCCGCCCAGGCAGTCGATGTACTCACGGTCCAGCAGGTCGTGCAGGGTCGAGCCCTGCCCGCTCCACTCGAGCGCCGCGAACTGGCCGGCCTGGGTGACCGACTTCCGGTAGGTGATGAACCCGCGGTTGTAGTACCGCTCGTAGCTGTCGACGGTCTCCCGGATGAACGCTTGCTTCTCTTCGGTCGACATCTCCCTCCCGCCGACCAGCTCCAGGTAGCGGGTGGTGTGCTGCAGCACTTCGGCATTCGGCAATCGCAATTAATCGGCGCTCCTTTGGATGAAGACGGAGGGGACGGAGACGACGGAGAGGACGGAGAGGGACAAACCTGCTCGGGAGCGGCTTTCCCTCTCCGTCTTCTCCGTCCTCTCCGTCGTCTCCGTCCTTCTAGGTCAGCCAGTCCCGGACCCTATAATACCCTCCGATCAAGGGAAGGAACCACGGCGTCCCTTCGTACAGCGGCACCGGCCGGAACGGCGTCGTGAGCCGCGGGAGCGTCGCCCGCCCCGCCAGCGCCTCGCCCATCCGCGCGCCGAGCCAGGTGGCCATCGCGACGCCGTGCCCGCCGTAGCCCAGCGCGTAGTGCGCCCCGTCGAGCCGGCCCGCGTGGGGCATCTGATCGAGAGTGAACGCCACCTGTCCGCCCCAGGCATACTCGAGCGGCATGTCGGCCAGCTCCGGGAACACCTCGACCATGCCGCGGGCCAGGATCTCCGCGCTCCGTGCCACCGGGGTCGGCGTGAACGCTGCCCGCCCCCCGAAGACCATCCGGCCGTCGGGCGAGAGCCGGAAGTAGTAGAGCAGGTTCTTGGTGTCGCTCAGCACGCGCCGGCGTGGAATGAGCCGCTCCGCCAGCGCCGGCGCGAGCGGCTCGGTCGCGATCAGGTAGCTGCCCACCGGCACGACCCGCCGTCGGAGCGCCGGCATCGCGGCGCCGGTGTAGCCGTTGGTGGCGACGAGGACGTCCTTCGCCCGGGCGGCGCCCGCGGCGCAGGTGACGATCCACTCCCCGCCCGTCCGCCTCACATGCCGTACCTCCGCCTGCTCCACCACCCGGGCACCGGCCCGCTCGGCCGCGCGCGCCAGGCCCTGCACCAGCGCCGCGGGCTGAACTGCACCCGCGAACGGGTCGAGGAGGCCGCCGTGATAGCGCGTCGAGCCCAGCTCCGCGCCGAGCTCGGACCGGGTGAGAACCGCGGTCTCGTGCCCCAGCTCGTGGCGAAGGAAGCGACGGCTGCGCTCCAGGCCCGCCAGGTGGCCCGGCTTCGCCGCCAGCACGATCGTGCCGCACCGGCGGTACTCGCACTCGATCGCTTCCTCGGCGATCAGCCCTTCGAGCGCCTCCACGGCCTCCAGGCTCAGCGCGAACAGCCGCCGCGCTTCGCCGATGCCGAGCCGTCGCGCGAGCGCTTCGATGTCGGGCTTGTACCCGGGGAGGACGAACCCCCCGTTCCGGCTGCTGGCGCCCCACCCGATCGTGTGCTGCTCCAGCACCGTGACGTCCGCCCCGCTCCGGGCCAGTACGCGGGCAGCGGCGAGCCCGGTATAGCCGCCGCCGATGATGGCCACGTCCGTGCGCGCCGGCAGCGCGGTGGCGACCCGTGCCGCGGCGGGTGACGCCTCGGTCCAGAGGCAGCGCTCGATCAGCGGTACAGTCTCCCCGCGCGCACGCTGTCCCGGAACACCTCGGTGTGCCGATCCACGTCGCCCTCGGTCACCGCGGGAGCGAGCAGCGCCATGTTGTGGAACGGCGTGAGCAGGATGCCCCGGTTGAGCGCCGCCAAGTGCATGTATCGCTCGAGCTCGGGGTCGACCGCCGCCGCGGCCTCGCCGCCGTTCCGCGGCGGCGTCGGACGAAACCAATATTCGGCCCGGCAGCCGAGTCGCTTCACGATCCAGGGCAGACCTTCCTCCGCGATCACGGCCTCGACGCCGGCGGCGAAGCGCTCGGCGAGCGGGATCGTGCGCCGGAAGCTCTGCGTCCGTGAGCACGTGCTCGAGGGTCGCTCGCATGGCCGCGGTGGCCAGCGCGTTGGCGGCGAGCGTGCCGCCGATCCCGCCGGTGTCCGCCGTGTCGGGCCGGCTTCGGGCTCGGACGCGCTCGGCCGACCGCCGCGCTGAACCCGTAGACCGCCGCCGGCACTCCGCCGCCGACCGGCTTCCCCAGCGTGAGCATGTCCGGATCGAGGCCGTGCGCCCTGGTGTAGCCGCCGGGCCCGGCGCAGATCGTGTGGGTCTCGTCGATGACGAGGAGCGTCCCCGCGCGCCGCGTGAGCTCGCGCATCGCCGCGTGGAAGCCGGGCTCCGGATGCACGATGCCCACGTTGGTGAGGGCGGGCTCCGCCAGCACGCAGGCGACGTCGCCATGCGCCAGGCGCCGCCTCCAGCGCCTCGAGATCGTTGAATTCGACCACGCGCGTCGTCAGGGCGGGATCCACCGGTGGGCCGATGTTGCCGTCGCGGGCCACGGCGCGGCCGTCGCGCAGGGTGACGAACGTCTCGTCCACCGTGCCGTGGTAACACCAGTTGAACACCAGGATCTTCGAGCGCCCGGTGATCTCGCGGGCGAGCCGGATGGCGAAGCGGTTGGCGTCGGTGGCGGTGAGGGCGAACTGCCAGAAGGGAAGGCCGAAGCGACGCGCCAGCTCTTCTCCGACCCAGACGGCGTCCTCGGTCGGGAGCATGAAGGTGAAGCCGCGGCCGGCCTGGGCCCGGACCGCGTCGACCGTCGCGGCGGGTGCGTGTCCGGTCATCGCGCCGGTGTCGCCCAGGCAGAGGTCGAGGTAGCGATGCCCGTCCACGTCGGTGAGGTAGCGCGCCCTCCGCCGACACCGCGAAGAGCGGGAAACCGCCGGGCCACCGCACCATCCAGTGCATCGGCACGCCGCCGAGCAGCGAGCCCGTGGCCCGCTCGGCCAGCGCGAGGGACCGGGGATGCGTCTCGCGGAAGCGCTGCTCCTCGTCGGCGAGGAGCGCGGCGAGCCGCCCGCGGTCCAGGGTCACGCCAGACGCCGGCGCCCGCCCCACTGCGGCCTCCAGCGCCGCCGCCATCACGTCGAGGCCCTCGTCGATGATCCGCGTCCTCCGCCGTGAGTGGCGCGAGCACGCGGATCGTGTTGCCGAAGGTGCCCGAGGTGAGGAGGACGAGGCCGCGCTCGAGCGCCGCCGCCGCGAGCCGGCCGGCCAGCGCCTTGTCGGGCGTCCGGCTCTCCCGGTCGGTCACCAGCTCCATCCCGACCATGGCCGCCCAGGCCCCGGACGTCCCCGATGCAGGCGAACTGCTCGGCCCACTGCTGAAACCGGGCCTTGACCCGGTCGCCGGTGCGCTGGGCGCGGGCCGGGATGCGCTCGGCCTCCATCGCGTCGATGACGGCGATCGCGGCCGCGCAGGCGAGGGGGTTGCCCCCGTAGGTGCCGCCGAGTCCACCGACATGCGGCGCCTCCATCACGTCGGCCCGGCCGGTGACGGCCGCGAGTGGCAACCCGCCGGCAAGCGACTTCGCGGTGGTGATGAGGTCCGGCACCAGCCCGTAGTGCTCGCAGGCGAACATCCGGCCGGTGCGGCCGAATCCGGTCTGAATCTCGTCCGCGATGAACAGGATGCCGTGCTGCTTGGCGAACGCGGTGATGGTCTGCACGTACTCGACCGGCGCCGGCACGAAGCCGCCCTCGCCCAGCTCCAGCTCCATGATGATGGCCGCCACCGACCCCGGGTCCACCGTCGCGGCGAAGATGTGCTCCAGCCGCGCGGCGTCGGCCATGCAGCATCGGCCGCCTCCGCGGCCCTTCGGCGCAACGGTAGCAGTAGGGGTAGGGTATGCGGTACACCTCGGGCGCGAACGGCCCGAATCCCTTCTTGTACGGCATCACCTTGGCGGTGAGCGCCATGGCCAGGTTGGTGCGCCCGTGGAAGCCGTGCTCGAAGCAGATCACGGCCTGACGGCCGGTGAAGAACCGCGCCACCTTGACCGCGTTCTCCACCGCCTCCGCGCCGCTGTTGACGAAGAACGTCCGCTTCTCGTGCGTCCCCGGCGTGAGCCGGTTGAGCCGCTCGGCCAGCTCGACGTAGGGCTCGTAGGTGGAGACGGGGAAGCAGACGTGGGCGAATCGGTCGAGCTGGGCGCGGACCGCCTCGACCACTCCGGGGTGGCGGTGACCGGTGTTGACGACGCCGATGCCGCCGCCGAAGTCGATGAGCCGGTTCCCGTCCGCGTCCGTGAGGACGGCGCCTTCGGCGTGAACGACGGCGATGGGGGTCACGGCCGGCACGCCGCGAGGGACGGCCTTGGCGCGGCGAGCGAGGAGCGCCCGGCTCCGGGGGCCGGGGATTTCGGTCTGCAGGCGGATGACGCCCGGCATGGCAGCCTCGAGAAAGCTGGGGACGGCGCGTGTGCGCCGCCGATAAGAAGTAACGGCGGGGTCTCCCGGTCCGCCACCCCGGCTTCCTTCTCCGCCGTTCGATTCGGATGTAGGATTGTAGCCGAGGGTCCCTCCCTCCAGTCCCAGCTTTACATCCTCAAGGAGTGTCGTCCATGACCTGGCGACGTTCGAGGTTGTCCGGACCCCTCGCCCTGGCGCTCGCGGCGCTCGCCGCCAGCGGGATGCGGCGGGGGTGAGAAGCCGTGCGGCCGGTCCGGCGGCCAAGGCGCAGAAGATCACCATCACACCCACCAGCGACGCGCGGGCCGACGCCAAGACCTACCTGGCGCAGCTCTGTCCCAAGCCGATCGGCGGTGAGCTCAACTTCATGGTGTGGGAAGGCTACACCGACACCCTCTTCGCCAAGCCGTTCGAGGATGCGTGCGGCGTCAAGGTGAACGCCACCTACATGGGCTCGAGCGACGATCTCGTCGCCAAGCTCCGCGCGGGCGGCGCCGAGACCATCGACCTCGATCTCACCATCGAGCGACGCGGCCACCGCCATCATCGACGCGGGGCTCGCCTCCACCGCTCGACGTGTCGCGCATCCCGAGCTACAGCGACCTGAGTGAAGGCTTCCGGAACCTGAAGGTGGCGCGCAAGGACACCACCGTCTTCGGCGTGCCGTGGGCGTTCGGGCCGAATCCGCTGATCTACGACAGCACCAAGATCACCAAGGCGCCGGATTCGTGGGGCGTGCTCTGGGACAAGAAGTATCGGAGCAAGCTGTCCCTGCAGGACGACATCGCCACACTCTACATGGTGGCGCAGTACCTCGGCCTCGACGACCCGAACGATCCGAGCAAGCTCTACAACCTGAGCGACGAGGACCTGGCCAAGGTCAAGGCCAAGATGCTCGAGCTCAGGCCCAACGTCCGGAAGTACTGGGTCACCGCGGGCGACATGACCCAGCTCTTCCAGGGCGGTGAAGTGGTGATGGGCGAGGGCTGGCCGCTCATGACCAACCAGCTCCGCCAAGCCAAGTTCCCCGCGGCCGAGACGATCCCCAAGGAGGGCACCACCGCCTGGGCCGACCACTGGGTGCTGACCAAGGGCGCCAAGAACCTCGACGCCGCCTACGCCTGGCTCGAGTACACGGCGCAGCCGTTCACCCAGAAGCTGCTGTACGACGTGACGGCCTACATCGTCGCGAACCCCGCGGCCAAGAGCTACATGAGCCCGGAGCAGGCCGCGAGCCAGCGGGACATCGCGGACTACGGTACCAAGGTCAACTTCTGGCAGTGGAGCCCGCGGCGCGAGAAGTACCAGGAGATCTGGAACGAGGTGAAGGCCGCCAAGTAGGTCACTCCGCGGTGGGCGGGCTCGTCTCGCCCACCGCGTCTCCTTCCTCGCCCGGCGCCATGTCGACCTCCCAGCCATCATCGCTCGACCTCGACAAGCTCCCCCGGCGCCACGAGACGTATCGCCTGCCGATCCTCGAGCTCCGCCGGCTGACCAAGCGGTTCGGCGACTTCGCCGCCGTGGATGATCTGTCGCTCGACATCGCCGCGGGCGAGTTCCTGACGCTGCTCGGCGCGTCGGGCTCGGGCAAGACGACGACGCTCCGCATGATCGCGGGCTTCGAGCCGCCGACGTCGGGCGAGATCCTGATGGCCGGCTCGCCCATCGCCGCGCTGCCCCCGTTCAAGCGCGACATCAACACCGTCTTCCAGCACTACGCGCTGTTCCCGCACATGAGCGTGCGGGACAACATCGCCTACGGCCTCCGGATGCGCCGGGTGCCCACGGCCGAGCGCGAGGAGCGGGTCACCAAGGCGCTCGCCGATGGTGAAGCTGGATCAGCTGGGTGCGCGGTCGCCCCGGCAGCTCAGCGGCGGGCAGCAGCAGCGGGTGGCGCTGGCGCGCGCGCTGGTCAACCGCCCCCGCGTGCTGCTGCTGGACGAGCCGCTCGGCGCACTCGATCTCAAGCTGCGGAAGGAGATGCAGCTCGAGCTCAAGCACCTGCAGACCGCACCTGGGCATCACCTTCGTGTACGTGACGCACGATCAGGAGGAGGCGCTCACGATGAGCGACCGGATCGTGCTGATGCAGCAGGGTCGGATCGCGCAGGTGGGCACGCCGCGCGACCTGTACGACCGGCCGGCGTCGCGCTACGTCGCCGACTTCATCGGCGAGACCAATCTGCTCCACGGCACCGTGGTCGAGAGCGGCGGCTGGGATGGCCACGCTCACGATTGGAGGGCACGACGCTCCGGGGCCTGAGCGACGTCGCGCTCGCGCCGGGCAGCGAGGCCTGGCTCACCGTGCGGCCCGAGGCGATCGACCTGACGGACGGGGCCGTGCCGGCCGGCTACAACACCGTCACCGGCACCGTGGCCGACGCCGTTTACGCCGGCTCGGCGCTGCGGGTGCACGTCGCGCTGCCCGGCGGCCGGCGGCTGGTGGCGAACGTGCCGTCGGGCACGCCGGCCACCAACGGCGCCACGGTCGACCCTCGCCTGGCCGGTGGACCAGGGGCGCTGTGTCGCCGACTGAGCGACCGAGCGTCCTGGACGCGATCCGCGCGCGGCCGGCGCTCCGGACCGCCGTCGCCGCGGCGCCTGCCGGTCGGATTCGTCACGGCGCTGCTGTTCATCCCGTACGTGCTGCTGCTGGTCCATTCCTTCTGGCGGCTCCGCGGCGGCGCGATCACCCACGAGCTGACGCTGGAGAACTACCAGCGGCTGTTCGGCACCGATCTCTACCCCAGCACCATCCTGTTCTCGGCCGGCATCGCGGCCCGGGTGACCCTGTTTTCCCTGCTGCTCGCCTATCCCCTGGCCTACCTGCTGGCGTTCAAGGTCACCCGCCACAAGCAGCTCATGTACATGGCGGTGATCATCCCGCTCTGGGTGAGCTACCTCGTGCGCGCCTACGCGTGGAAGATCATCCTCGGCCAGACGGGGATCCTGAACGGTCTTCTCGAGGCCAGCGGCCTGATCGACCAGCCGCTGACGTTTCTGCTGTACAGCCGGTGGGCGGTCATCCTCGCGCTGACGCACATCTACACGCCATTCACGCTGATGCCGATCTACGCCGTGCTCGAGGCGATCCCGCCGGCGCTGAAGGAGGCCAGCCAGGACCTCTACGCGAGCCGGTGGCAGACGTTCCGCCGGATCGTGCTGCCGCTGTCGCTCCCGGGCGTGCTCGCCGGGTGCACCTTCGCCTTCGTGCTCAGCATGGGCGACTTCCTGGCGCCGCAGCTCCTCGGCGGAAACGACAGCGCGCTCATGGTCTCCAATCTCGTGTGGAGCCTGTTCGGCGTCGCCTACAACTGGCCGCTCGGCGCCGCCGTATCGGTGATCGTGCTGCTGCTGACGCTGTTCCTGCTCTGGCTGGCCAATCGGGTCGAGACGGCGATGAACTACGGCGGGCAGACCGGGCGGGCGGGCGCGCAGGCGGTCGCTCCGCCGGCCGGACAGGCGGTGGCCGTTCCCGGGAGTGGCAAGTGAGCGCGCTCGCGACGGTCGATCGCCCGACCTCCCGACCGCCCGACCGTCTGTCCGCCCTCCTCTGGCTCACCGGCGGCCTGGTCTTCGCGTTCATCTACCTGCCGCTCGGGGTCGTGATCGTCTACGCCTTCCACGACTCGCCGATCATCGCCTGGCCGCTGCAGCTCGGCACCCTCAAGTGGTTCGTGGCGCTGGCGCACGATCGCGGCATGCTCGACGCGGCGCTCGCGAGCGTCAAGCTCGCCCTCCTGGCCGTGGCGATCGCCCTGGTCGTCGGCGTGCCGGGCGCGTTCGTGCTCGACCGATCGGACTTCCCGGGGAAGACGGCCTTCCGGCGGCTGGTGCTGCTGCCGCTCATCCTGCCGGGCATCATCACCGGCGTCTCGCTGCTCACGTTCTTCAGCTTCATCGGGCTCAGCCTGTCGAGCGGCTTCCCTCTCGTGCCGGGCTGGCCCGTGGTGCTCGGTCACGCGGCGGCGCTCACATCGGTGGTGGTCACCCAGGTCTACGCCCGCCTGCAGCGGCTGGACCGCGCGCAGGAAGAGGCGAGCCAGGATCTCTACGCCAACGAGTGGCAGACCTTCCGGTACGTCACGTTCCCGAGCATCCGGACCGCGGTGCTCGGCGCGGGGCTCCTGGTGTTCACGCTGAGCCTGGACGAGATCGCGGTCACGTTTTTCCTGATCGGGCGGCAGAACACGCTGCCGCTCCAGATCTGGGGGCTGCTGAGGCGGGGCATCACCCCGGAGGTCAACGCGGCAGCCGCGATCATCTTCGCGTTATCGGTCGTGGTCATCGTGGTGTGGGCGCGGCTGATGCGGGAGGAAGGAGCGGATTGAGCGGCCGTCGGACCTCAACCCCAGAGGACCGCGACTCGCGATGCTCCTCGAACCGGTCATAATTATTCGCGGCGACTGCATTACTTAGGGCAACCCCCACCCAGCCGCGTACTTAGCTGCCGTATGTCCGGTGGGACCAGATGTGACGAACGACCCGGGCACCGACGGGGGGCTGGACAGCCCGTGGGGGGCCGGAGCTATAGTGGCTATACGCCGCCCCCACCGGGGGAGGGCGTGTTTGCATCCTCCGACCAAGCGGAGGGTCCACTCTCACAGCTGACCTTCTCCTTGAGCTGTGAGCCCCCATCAGCGGCGGGGGCGAGGGCGCAGCGCCGACCTAGTCCGGGTCGACTGCAACCAGACCGAGTGCCGCGCCAACAATGAAACGAGGAGTTTGTGAAAGTCCTGATGTTGGGCGCCGGCGCGGTGGGGACCGTGTCCGCCCTCAAATTCGTGCAGGACGCGATGCTCGAGCAGCTCGTCATCGCCGACGCGGTGTCCGCCCGCGCCTCCCTCCTTGCGGACCGTCTGTGTGATCCCCGTGTATCCTCCCGCCGGCTCGACGCCGGTGATCGCACGGCCGTAGCCGACGCCATTCGCCAGACCGGCACCACCATTCTCCTGAACGCGGCTCTGCCCGCCACCAATCTCGAAGTGATGCGCGCCTGCCTCGCGGCCGGCTGTCATTACATCGATCTGGCCAGTGGCGGGACCGACGACGACGGCATCCCCAAGCTGGATGACCAGTTCGCGCTCGACGCCGAGTTCAAGGCCGCCGGCCGGATCGCCCTGCTGGGCATGGGCGCCGACCCCGGCACCACCAACATCTACGCCGCCTATGCCGCCAAGCACCTGCTCGACGAGGTCACCGAGCTCCGCGTGCGGGACGGCGACAACTCCGTGTGCCAGGGGCACGACGGCTTCGTGGCGACTTTCAGCCCGTGGGTCTTCATCGACGAGTGCCTCTGTCGGGCGGTGTCGTACCGCGACGGGCGCTACCACCTCGAGCCGCCGCTCACGGGGTTCGAGCCGTTCGATTTCCCCGAGCTGGGCGTGCTCAACTGCTATTACGTGGACCACGAGGAGTCGCGCACGCTGCCGAAGTACTTCCCGTCGGCGCGGCTGGTGGACTTCAAGCTCTGCATGGACGACGTGACCATCGAGACGCTGCGGGTCATGCAGCGGCTGGGTCTGTCGAAGAAGGATCGGATCCGGGTGGGCGACACCTCGGTCGTGCCTCGGGACGTGGTCGTTTCGCTGCTGCCGGATCCCAAGGATCTGGCGGGGAGAATGCGGGGCAAGACCTGCGTCGGCACCCTGGCCCGCGGGCTCAAGGACGGCGAGCCGCGCACCTTCTACATCTACAACGTCGCCGATCACGAAGCCGTCTTCACCGAGCTCGGCGTGCAGGCGACGGCCTACCAGACGGGGATTCCGCCCGTGATCGCGGCGCGCCTGATTCACGACGGCCGCTGGAACGGCCCGGGCGTGCGCTCGCCCGAGGAGTTGGATCCCGATCCGTTCCTCGAGCGGCTCTCGCGGGAAGGCATGCCGTGGCACGTCCGGGACGACACGGCGCGAGGCGAGGTGCCGAAGGTGCGGATCCGGCCATCGCGGGAGACGGTCGCGGCCTGAGCGACGTCGAGCCGATGTTCGTTGTCACCGCGAAGGCACGCAGGGCACGGAGGACCGCGAAGCCCCACGCTTCGTCGTGCTTCGTGCCCTTCGTGCCTTCGTGGTAAATTGACTAGAGAGCCATTCCGGCACCCGAGAGCCCTACTCAGCGATTGAGCGGAGGACGCAAATGACCAGCACGGCCACGGCACGGGGCAAGGCCCGGAAGTCCGAGGTCACTCCGTACCAGATGTACATCGACGGCAAGTTCGTCGATGCGAAGACCGGCAAGACGTTCGACGTGTACGATCCGTCCACCGAAGGGGTCATCGCCACCGTGCCCGCGGGCGGCCCCGAGGACGTGGATCGGGCGGTGAAGGCCGCGCACCGGGCGTTCTACGAGGGCGGCTGGAAAGGCGTGAGCGCGCAGGAGCGCGGGCGCGTGCTCTTCCGGCTGGCCGAGCGGATTCGCGCCCGTCGCGCCGAGCTGGCGGAGATCGAGACGCTGAACTCGGGCAAGCCCATCGTCGAGTCGGAGTACGACATGGACGACGCCGCCACCTGCTACGAGTACTACGGCGGGCTCGCCACCAAGATCAACGGCGAAGTGCTGCCGGTCCCGGCGGATGCCGTCGCCTTCGCCATGCGCGAGCCCGTGGGAGTCGCCGGCCAGATCATCCCGTGGAACTACCCGCTGCTGATGGCCGCCTGGAAGATCGCGCCGGCCATCGCGGCCGGCTGCACCGTGGTCATCAAGCCGGCCGAGCAGACGCCGCTCACCCTGCTCAAGCTGGCCGAGGACTTCGAGGCGGTCGGCCTTCCGCCCGGCGTGGTCAACGTGATCACCGGTGACGGTCCCGGCGCGGGCGCGCCCCTCGTCACCCACCGCGACGTGCGGAAGATCGCCTTTACGGGCAGCGCCGAGGTCGGGAAGCTGATCATGCGGAACGCGGCCGATCAGCTCAAGCGGGTATCGCTGGAGCTGGGCGGGAAGTCGCCTAACATCTTCTTCAGCGACGCCGACTTCGAGAACGCCGTCGACGGCGCCCTCTTCGGCACCTTCATCAACCAGGGCGAGGTCTGCTCGGCCGGGAGCCGCGTGCTGGTGCAGCAGGACATCTACCGGAAGTTCGTGGACGCCGCCGCAGCCAAGGCCAAGACCATCCGGCTCGGTCCCGGGATCGAGCGCGACACCAAGATGGGTCCCCTGGTGAGCGCGGAGCAGCGGGACCGCGTCGCCGGGTACCTCAAGGTGGGACGCGGGCGAGGCCAAGGTGGCCGCCGGCGGCGGGACGCCGAAGCAGTTCGAGAAGGGCTGGTACGTCGAGCCCACCATCTTCTACGACGTCGACAACTCGGCCAAGATCGCCCAGGAGGAGATCTTCGGCCCGGTCATGAGCGTGATCCCGTTCAAGGACGAGGCCGACGCGATCCGCATCGCCAACGCCACGCCGTACGGTCTCGCCGCCGCGGTGTGGACGCGCGACATCTTCAAGGCGTTCCGGGTGGTGAAATCGCTCGAGGCGGGGATCGTGTGGGTCAACCACATGCAGCCCACCTTCGTCGAGGCGCCGTGGGGCGGCTACAAGGCATCGGGGTTCGGGCGCGAGCTCGGGCACTGGGGGGTGGAGGAGTATCTCGAGACCAAGCAGGTCTTCATCAACCTCGACGAGAAGCCGATCGGCTGGTATTGAGCTCGGCCGTCGCTCGGCGGCACGAAGGGGACACCGGGTCGGTGTCCCCTTTGGCGTTCGGGGTCCACGGCGAAGGCGGGGGCGGGGCTCCCGTTGCGCCCCCTTCCCCCCTGCCGTTTGTTTCGGCTGTGATCCAAGGCCCGCTACCTCCTACCACCGATATCGAGCTCGACGCCGCGTTGCTTCAGGCTGCCATCACGGCGGCGCTGGGGCTGCTGTGCGGGTTCCTGTTCGAGCGGTATCGAAAGCCCTACTTCGCCTGGTGGGCGGTGGCGTGGGGTCTGTATCTCCTGCGGGTGGGGGCCATCACCAGCTTCATCCTGAGCGGGCAGCGGATCTGGCTCTACTGGCATCAGGTGGTGACCGGGTGGACGGCCTTGGCGCTGCTTTATGCCGCGCTCGTCTTCTCCCAGCGCATCCGGTGGCGGCCCTGGTATCTCGCGGTCATTCTGTTTCCGCCCGTCTGGTCCTACGTCGCCATTTACAAGCTCGATCACTTCCTCTGGGCCGCGGGCCCTGCCGTGCTGTTCCTGAGCCTGGCTACCCTCTGGACCGGCTGGGTCTTCCTCCGGTACCGCGCCCGCGTGGCGTCGAGTGGAGCGATGCTGCTGACGGTCGCCTTCGGGCTCTGGGGGCTGCATCATCTCGACTATCCGTTTCTCCGGGCGCGCGGCGCGTGGGCGCCCTGGGGATACTACCTCGACATTCTCCTGACGCTGGCGGTGGGCGCCGGGATCCTGCTGCTGGTGCTGGACGACCTCCGTCGCGGGTTGAGCGCCCTTTCCGCGCTCTCGGGCGACCTCCAGCATGCGGGCCGCGAGCAGGACGTGCTGGCGGCGCTTCTGGCCCGCCCGCTGACGTTGCCGGCCGTCCGCGGGAGCGCACTCTACATGTACGAGAACGGCCGGCCGCGTCTGGTGCGCGGCGCTGGCGTGTGCGAGCGCCGCGAGCCGCACCAGATCGATGCCGACGCCACCGCGGTGCTGACGCGCGCGCTGGACACCGGCCGTCCCCAGGTCACCGCGGCGTGGCGCGAGCCCGGTGCGGCGGCCTTTCCCTACGCAGCCGTCCTGCCGCTGCTGCAGGGGGACCAGGTCATGGGCGCGCTCGTGCTCGTGGGCGATGCGCGCGATCCGTTTACCGCGCTCGACGATCGGTTTCTCGTGGCGCTTGGACAGCAGGTCGGTGCGGCCCTCGAGAACGCCGACCTGTACAGCCGCTTGCAGGCGCGCTCGGTGGAGCTGGCACGGCTGTCCGCCCGCATGATCGAGCAGCACGAGGAGGAGCGCCGCCGGCTCTCGCGCGAGCTGCACGACGAGACGGCACAAGTGTTTTCGGCGGTGAAGATAGAGCTGGGCCTCCTCCGCGACGGCGTCGCCCCCGAGCAGGGCGAGCGGCTCGATCACGCCCTCGAGCTCATCGACACCGGCATCCGCAGCATCCGCAGCGTCACCAACGATCTGCGGCCGTCGTTGCTCGACGACCTGGGCCTGCTTCCCGCGCTCCGGTCGCTGGTGGCCGACTTCGGAGCACGGAGCGACATCCGGAGCGCCTTCGCGGCCCCGGTGGCCCTTCCCTCACTCTCGAAGGAGGCCGAGCTGGCCCTATTCCGCGCCCTTCAGGAAGGGCTGTCCAACGTGCGGCGGCACGCCGCGGCGGCCAGTGTCGAGGTCGCCCTGTCGGTCGAGCCGGCCGGTGTGCGCCTGCTGGTGCGGGACGACGGGCGCGGCCCTCCGGACGCCACGCCCGAACGGCTCGAGCGTGCCGGGCACATGGGCCTGGCAGGCATGCGCGAGCGCATCAGCGCGCTCGGCGGGAGCGTACGCTTCGGCGGTACCCGGGGCGCGGGTGCTTCGCTCGAGGTGCTGGTGCCGGTCGACGCCGCCGGGGTCACGTGAGCGCGCCGCTCATCCGGGTCCTCGTCGCCGACGACCACGCGATCGTGCGCACCGGCATCCGCCACGTGCTCGAGACCGAGCCCGGGTTCACCGTCGTCGGCGAGGCGTCGAACGGCGCGGAGGCGCTGGCCCTGGCGCTGGAGCTGGAGCCGGACGTCGCGGTGCTCGACATCTCGATGCCCGGGGTGTCCGGCCTGCAAACCGCCACCGAGCTGCGGCGCCGGTGCCCCGACACGCGGATCCTGATCCTCAGCATGCACGACAACACCGAGTATGTGCTGGAGAGTCTTCGTGCCGGCGTGCACGGCTACCTGCTCAAGGACAGTGCCGCCGCCGAGCTCGGCAGCGCCATCCGTGCGGTATGCCGGGGCGAGTCGTTCTTCAGCCCGCCGATCGCGCGCCAACTGGGCGCGGTCGTCCGCGGCGAGCTCGGCGGCGAGCGATCCGGAACGCTCGCCACCCTGACGAGCCGGGAGCGGCAGGTGCTGATCGGCGTGGCCGGCGGCCGCACCAACAAGGAGATCGCCCAGGAGCTCGGGATCAGCCATCGCACGGTGGAGAGTCACCGCGAGAGCCTCATGCGAAAGCTCGACGTCTACACGGTGGCGGGGCTCACCAAGATCGCGCTGGAGGAGGGGCTGATTCCCTGAGCGGCGGCCCGGGAACTGGCGCGGGGTCGGGGTTTATATTGGTCGCATGGGCAAGGTGAAGACCGGCATCGTGATGATGAACCTCGGCGGACCGGCGACGCTCGACGAGGTCGAGCCGTTTCTGCTGGAGCTGTTCAACGACCGCGAGATTATCCAGCTCCCCTTCCAGCGTTGGCTCGGCCCGTTCATCGCCCGCCGGCGGGCACCCAAGGTCCGCGGCCTGTACGACCAGATCGGCGGCGGGTCTCCGATCCTCCGGTACACCCAGGCCCAGGGGCGCGGCATGGTCGAGCGGCTCGACCGCATCGCCCCCGATACCGCCCCCCACGGCTTCTACGTCGCCTTCCGCTACGTCAGGCCCAAGAGCGAGGACGCCCTTCGCGCGATGGCCGAGGACGGCGTGGAGCGCGCGGTGGCCTTCACCCAGTACCCCCAGTTCTCCTGCAGCACGACCGGGTCGAGCCTCAACGAGCTCTGGCGGGCCGCCGAGCGGACTGGGCTGACGAAGGCGTTCGAGTGGAGCATCATCGACCGCTGGCCCGTGCACGACGGGTTCGTGGCGGCCATGGCGGAGACCGTGCGCGACGGGCTCGAGCAGTTCGATCCCGCCGACCGAGACCGGGTGCTTCTCCTCTTCAGCGCGCACTCGCTTCCGCTCGACGTGATCGACCGCGGCGACGCGTATCCCCAGGAGATCGGCGCGAGCGTGCAGGCGGTGACCGAGCGGCTGGGCCTGCCGAACCCCTACCTGCTGGCCTACCAGTCGGAGGTCGGGCCCGTGCGCTGGCTCGGCCCCAGCACCGAGCGGGTCATCGAGCGACTGGGCGCGCGCGGGCAGAAGCACGTGCTGGTGGTTCCCATCGCGTTCACGAGCGACCACATCGAGACGCTATCGGAGCTGGATCGGGAGTACGGCGAGGTGGCCCACCGCGCGGGGATCACCCACTACAAGCGGACACCCGCCCTCAACGATCGGCCGCGGTTCCTCGACGCGCTGGCGGACGTCGTCCGCGATCATCTCGCGGCCGGGCGGCCGTATGGACCGCTCTATCGTACCCGGTGCCCGGGGTGCGTGAACCCGCAATGTCGGCAGATTGTGAATCCGGTGGGTGTTGCGGTGGGAGCCGGCGACGGCGAACGCTAGGACGACTCGGGAAGCGCCTCCGCCTCCAGCTTGATCCGCTCCTGCTCCGGCGTCGTACGCTCCTCGCGCAGCGACCGGCTCACCGGATAGAGGACCCGCCGCACCAGACGCTCCGCCATCTCCCGCACGACCTGTTGGTCCCGCTCGGACAACTCGCTCAGCTGTTCGAGCGCCCAGGCCGCCTCCTGCTCGGCGATCTGCGCGCCGTGACGATGCAGCTCGGCCAGGCGCGGAGCCACGGCCCGGGCGCGGAGGGCCAGCTCCAGGCGGGCGATTTCCTCCTCCAGCAGCCGCTCGGCGTCGCGCAGCGCGGCCGCAGGCATTCCAGCGGCGGGGCAGCACAGGCGCTGGAGATCGTCCAGGTCGAAGAGGCGGATGCCGGGGATCGCGCGGGCCTCGGGCTGCACGTTGCGGGGCACCGAGAGGTCGATCGTCACGAGGGGTCGGTCGAGGCGGCCGGCCATCGCGGCGGAGAGCTCCGCCGCTGACACGACCGCCCGCGCGGCTGCGGTTGCGACGATGAGCAGGTCGGCCGCGGCGGCCAGCTCGGGAAGCCGTTCCCAGCCATGCGGCGCGGCGCCCCATGCGGCGGCCAGCGTCGCGGCGCGCTCGGGGTTCCGGTTGACCAGCGCGACGTTTGCCGCCCCGTGAAGGTGCAGCGAGCGAAGCACCCCTTCCGCTGCCTCGCCGGCGCCGAGCACGACCACCGGCCGGTCACGGAAGCCTTCGGTCCACTCGGTGAGCACCAGTGAGACCGCGGCCGAGCTGACCGACGACGGGTGACGGCCCAGCATGGTCTCGTGGCGCACTCGACGGCCGGTCGCGAGCGCGGCCGAGAAGATCGCGTCCATCTCGCGGGTCGTGGTGCCGGCGGCGCGGGCCGCATCGTAGGCGCGCCGCACCTGACCCAGGATCTCGGTCTCACCCAGGATCTGGGAGTCGAGGCCGGCGGTCACGGTGAACAGATGGCGCACGGCATCCGCGCCATCGAGGCGGGCGAGCTCGCCGGACAGCGTCAGGCCGCGCGCGCGCGCCAAGTCCCGGAACCAGGACTCATAGTCGTACGCTCCCGACCAATACAGCTCGCAACGGTTACAGGTAGACAACAGGAGTGCGGACCGGCCGGCCGCCTGCTCGTGCGCCAGCAGCTCAGCCATCTCCCGGGTGGTGAACGCGAACTGCTCGCGAATTCCCACCGCCGCCGTATGATGGCTGACCCCAACGACATGGAATGAAAGGTCCTGGCGCACCCCCAAGGCTACATCCCGCCGGCAGGCGGGACAATACGCATCCCACCGGAGTGCCCCTCCGTACTAGTACGGACTGGCAGGCGTGAAAAAGCCCCTCGGCGGCGCCGAGGGGCCTTCGAGCAGACGCCGACGCTACTTGCGGAACAGTCTGCCGAACACCCCCGTGGCGACCACGCTCTCGAATGCGTGCGCCAGCTCCTCCATCGACTGGTACCGCTCGGCGGCGTCGATCGCGAGGCAGCGCTGGATTACGGCCTCCAGCTTGGGCGAGAGCTCGGGGCGGACGTCCCGGAGCTTGGCCGGCGAGCCGCGGAGCCGTGCGATCATCGTCTCCTGCGCCGACTTTCCGGCGAATGGGAGCTGCCCGGCGAACAGCTCGAAGGCGAGGATGCCGATGGCGTACACGTCGCTCCGACCGTCGAGCGGCTTGCCACGGATCTGCTCGGGGCTCATGAACTCGGGCGTGCCGAGCACGATGCCGGTCGCGGTCAGCTTGGCCACCTCGGCGCCGGCGCGCCGCTCCTTGGCCAAGCCGAAATCCATCACCACCGCGCGGAACCGTGGCTCGCCCGCCTCACCGGCGCCGTCCGGCACCAGCATGACGTTCTCGGGCTTTAAGTCGCGGTGGATGATCTGGAGCTCGTGCGCGTGCTGGAGGCCGCGGCAGATCTGGGCCAGGAGCGGCACGCCTTCCGGGACGGGGAACGGACCGCGCCGGGTCTCGTGCTCGCTGAGCGGCTCCCCCTCGAGGTAGGGCATCACGAGGTAGATCATCCGGTCCGCCTCGCCCATCCGCAGGATGGGACAGACGTTCGGATGGCTCAGGCGGGTGGCGATCGTCGCCTCGCGCCGCAGGCGCTCGACCGCGGCCGGGTCGCGCGAGAGCCTCGGCAGCAGGATCTTGACCGCCACCGCGCCGCCCGTCTCGACGTCCTGCGCCCGATAGACGTAGGACATCCCGCCCTCGCCGAGGCGGTGGCCCACCTGGTAGCGCCCGTCGAGCAGCTTGCCGCTCAGCGTGGCGCAGCGGTCGACCTCCTCCGGCGACACCACGAACTCCTCGGTGTACACGCCGTCGACCGGGATGGGCGGACGGTCCGGCGCGGGCTGGGCGTTCGGCGGCGCGAACGACGCGGTGGGCTCGGCGTCAACCAGCGGAGACCCGTCCTTGACGCAGTAGCGCGCGGGCGGTGAATAGGTGGTGTGGCAGCGGGGACACCGGCGCGTGCTCAATCGCGGAATCGGTTCCGGCCGTCGTTCTTGGCGCGGTAGAGGTGGTTGTCGGCGAGCTTGAGCAGGGATTCGCCGTCCGTCACCCGCTCGTTCGGGTACGAGGCGATGCCCACGCTGATCGTCACCCGCACCGGCTTGCCGGTCTCGCCGAAGTCGTGCGTCGCCACGCGGCGCAGGATCCGCTCGGCGAAGTTGCGCGACTCGGCCGACGTCGTTTCGGGTAGCAGGACCACGAACTCCTCGCCCCCGTAGCGGGCCACGATGTCGACCGACCGCTGCTCGCGCTTGAGCAGGCTGGCCAGCTGCTTGAGCACCTTGTCACCCACGAGGTGGCCGTGGGTGTCGTTGATCTGCTTGAAGTTGTCGATGTCGATCATCATACCGGTCAACATCGTGGCGTAGCGGGCCGCGCGGTCCATCTCCTGCTCGAGCTTCTGCATCAGCGCCCGGCGGTTGAAGCAGTTGGTGAGCGGGTCGGTCTCCGCCAGATGGCGCAGCTGCTCCTGGCCCATGACCGCGTTCTCGAGGTCGTAGGCCTTCTCGAGCGAGGCCACGGCCGCGTTGATCACCTGTTCCGCGAACTCGACGTCCTGTTCGTTGAGCGGGGCGTCCTCGGTCGTCGTGCGGAGGAAGAAGACGCCGGCCGGCTGGCCGCGTAGGGAGAACCGGAGCGCGATCGCCGAGCGGGTCTGGACCGGTTGGGTGTCGGTGTCCCATTCGCGGCGGACGTTCTCGTACAGCGGATCGGTGGTGGCGTCCCGGATCAGCACCACCTCGTCGGTGACGAGCGCGCGGCGGATCTCGGGATACTTGGCGAGCTCGACCGAGTGGTTGTGCAGCATCGGGTTCTCGAAGGCGGCCACCACCGTCCCCATCTCGTCGTCCGGCCCGGCGATGACGATCGAGCAGCGGGAGATGTTCAGCCCGTGCGCCACGCGCCGGACGAGGATCTGGAAGATCTCCTCGGGCTTGAGCGAGGCCGTCACCTCCTGCATGATGTCGAGCATCTCGGAGCGGGAGCGCGCCTCCGCCCGCGCCTGGTGGAGCTCCCGGCCTACCCGCAGATGGGCCTTCACCCGCGCCAAGAGCTCGCGCACCCGGAACGGCTTGGGAATGAAGTCCGCCGCGCCCAGGCCGAGGGAGCGGACGGTGGCCTCCTCGGGCGGCATGGAGGAGATCATCAGCACCGGCAGGTCCTTGAACCGCGGGTCCGACTTGACCCGCTGCAGCAGCTGCAGGCCGTCCACCTTGGGCATCATGATGTCGAGCAGCAGCAGGTCGAACGGCTCGGCCTGCAGGTGATCGAACAGGTGCTCGCCGCCGGGGACGGTCTGCACCTCGTAGCCGTTCTCCTTGAGGATCCACGACAACGTGCGGGACAGGGCCTGGTCGTCATCCGCCACGAGAATCTTCGGGGAGAGCGTCATTCAGCGTACCAGACGTTGGTAGAGTTCGGGGTCCACGTTGCCGCCGCTCACGACCGCCACTGCGGGCGCCTCGACGGTGACCCGGCCGGCCAGCAGCGCCGCGACCGCGACGGCGCCGGAGGGCTCGGGCCGGAGCTCGGTCTGGCCGTGGAGGTATCGGACCGCGGCGGCGATCTCGTCCTCACTCACGGTCACCGCCTCGCGCACGACCCGGCGGAGGATGGCGAAGGTCAGGGCGCCGACCGAGCGCGACAGCAGTCCGTCCGCCATGCTCTCGGTCCGGTCGAGCGTCGTCGGTGCGCCGGCGGCCAGCGCCGCGCTGAGCTTGGCCGCCCCGGCCGGCTCGACGCCGATCACCCGAACCTCGGGCGCCAGCGCGGCCACCGCGGCCGAGATGCCGGCGATAAGGCCGCCCCCGCTCACCGGGACGAGGATGGTGCGGACGTCGGGCCGCTGCTCGAGGATCTCGAGGCCGATCGTGCCCTGCCCCGCGATGACGTCCGGATGGTCGAAGGGCGGGATCATCGCGAGCCCTTCGTCCCGCGCGATCGCCTCTGCGCGCGCGCCCTGCTCGGCCGATCGGGTGGCACCGGCGAGGATGACCTCCCCACCGTGCTTCCGAACGCCGTCGACCTTCACCTGCGGCGTCGACTCCGGCATCACCACCACGGCGCGGAGACCGAACCGCCGAGCGGCGTAGGCCAGCGCCTGTCCGTGGTTGCCGCTCGAGGAGGTGACCACCCCGCTGGCGCCGCCTCGGGCCACCAGCCGCGACAGTGCGTGGTAGGCGCCCCGGATCTTGAAGGCACCGATGGGCTGGAGCAGCTCGCACTTGAGGGCGACGGGCCCGCCGACGCGGGCGCTCAGGTCGGGCACGTCCAGCAGCGGGGTGCGGACCGCGACGCCCTCGAGCACGCGCGCCGCGGCTCGAAGGGTCTCGAGGGAGATCGTGGGGGCCGGGGTACCCGCGGAGCGGGTCGCAGCGGTCAGCGGCATAGGCGTCCTGCTAAATGCGGGGGCCGGCCCGAGGAGGCAACCCCCCGTCGCGTCACTCGCCCTCGGCGACCGTCGGCGTCACCTCATCGCCGGCCGCTTCCTCGGTCCCCCCTTCGTCCTCCTTGACCACCCGGGCCACGTCCACGACCGCGTCGCCGGCGTCGAGGTTCATTACTTTGACGCCCTGGGTGTTGCGCCCGATGACCCGGATGCCGTCCACCGGCAGCCGGATGATCACTCCGTGCCGGGTGATCATCATCAGCTCGTCGTCCGGGATGACTTCCTTCAGGGCAACGATGGAGCCGGTCTTGTCGGTCTTCTTCAGGGTGATGATGCCCTTGCCACCCCGCTTCTGTACCCGGTAGTCGGTGAGCTCGGAGCGCTTGCCGAAGCCCTTCTCGCTCACCACCAGCAGGGTGGCGTCACGCCGGACGACCACCATGCCGATGACCTCGTCGCGCTTCTCGAGCTCGATGCCCTTGACGCCGGTCGTGGCGCGGCCCATCTCGCGCACGTCGCCCTGGTGGAATCGGATGCTCATGCCGTCCTTGGTGGCCAGGACGATGTCGCTGTTCTGGTCGCACACCTGGACGTCGATCAGCTCGTCGCCCTTCTCGATGTTGATGGCGCAGATGCCGTTGGTCCGCACGTTCCCGTAGGCCGACAGCAGCGTCTTCTTCACCGTGCCCAGGCGGGTGGCGAAGATGAGGCACTTGTCATCGGCGAACTCGCGCACCGGCACCAGCGCCGCGATCTGCTCGTCGGGCTTGATGGCGATGCAGTTGACCACCGGCTTGCCCCGCGCCGCGCGCCCCGCCTGCGGGATCTCGTGCACCTTGAGCCAGTAGAGCTGGCCCGCGTTGGTGAAGAAGAGCAGGTAGTCATGCGTGCTGGCGATGAACAGGTGCTCCACCCAGTCGTCGGCCTTGAGGTCCGCGCCGTTGAGGCCCCGTCCCCCGCGCCGCTGGCGCTTGTAGGTGGTGATCGGGATCCGCTTGATGTAGCCCGAGTGGGAGATGGTGATGACCATGTCCTCCTCGGCGATCAGGTCCTCGACCGTGAACTCGCCCTGGTCGCTCAGGATCTCGGTCCGGCGGTCGTCGCCGAACTGCTCGACCACCTCAGCCATCTCCTCCTTGAGGATGCTCATCCGCTTGGGCTTGGACGCCAGGATGCTCTTCAGGTCCTTGATCGTGGCCCGGACCTCCTTGAGCTCGGCCTCGAGCTTGTCGATCTCGAGCCCGGTGAGCTTGGCCAGCCGCATGTTGAGGATGGCGTCGGTCTGCTTCTCGCTCAGCCCGAACCGCTTCCGGAGCCTTGCATCCGCCTGCGGCGTGTCCGCCGAGCCGCGGATGATCTTGATGACCTCGTCGATGTTGTCGACCGCGATCTTGAGGCCCTCGAGGATGTGCTCCCGGGCCTCGGCCGCGTTGAGGTCGAACTGGGTCCGGCGGACGATGATCTCGTGCCGGTGCTCGATGTACCGCTCGAGCAGCTCCTTCAGGTTCATGATCTTGGGGGCGCCCTTGTCGAGCGCCAGCATGATCACGCCGAAAGTGGACTGCATGGCGGTGTGCTTGTAGAGCTGGTTCAGCACGACGTTGGGGATGGCGTCGCGCTTGAGCTCGACGACGATCCGCATCCCCTCCTTGTCCGACTCGTCGTTGACGCCGCTGATGCCCTCGATCTTCTTGTCGGTCGCCAGCTCGGCGATGTTCTTGACCAGGTTTTCCTTGTTGACCTGGTAGGGGATCTCGGTGATCACGATCTGCGACTTGCCGGACGACTCCTTCTCCTCGATCTGCGCCCGGGCGCGCATGACCACGCGGCCGCGGCCGGTCTCGTAGGCTTCCTTGATCCCCTCCCGGCCGTAGATGTACGCGCCGGTCGGGAAGTCGGGCCCCTTGATGACCTTCCGGAGCTCGGTGATGCTGGCCTCGGGAGTGTCGATCAGGAGCTCGATCGCCTTGGCTACCTCGCGCAGGTTGTGGGGCGGGATGTTGGTGGCCATGCCGACGGCGATGCCCGACGAGCCGTTCACCAGCAGGTTCGGGACCTTGGCCGGGAGGACGGTCGGCTCCTGGAGCCGGTCGTCGAAGTTGGGCTGGAAGTTGACCGTGTTCTTGTCGATGTCCTCCAGCATGGCCACCGCGACCCGGGTGAGCCGGGCCTCGGTGTAGCGGTAGGCGGCCGCCGGATCGCCGTCCACCGAGCCGAAGTTCCCCTGCCCGTCCACCAGCGGATACCGGAGGGAGAAGTCCTGCACCATGCGGACGAGCGCATCGTACACCGAGCCGTCACCGTGCGGGTGGTACTTGCCGAGCACGTCGCCCACCACGGTCGCCGACTTCTTGTAGGGCCGGCCGGGGACGAGGCCCAGCTCGTTCATGGCGTACAGGATCCGGCGATGCACCGGCTTCAGGCCATCGCGGACGTCGGGCAATGCCCGCGACACGATGACGCTCATCGAGTAGTTGATGAACGACTGCTGCATCTCCTCTTCGATGAGCCGGGGCAGAATACGTTCGCGCGAATTCGGTGCGGTCATGTGGGTCGCGGGCTAGGGGAAGCGTGCCGTCCCGGAGGGAGAGCCGAGACCCCCAAATATACCCCGGAAGCGATGCCGAATGCAACGGTGGGTGTTGGGTGGAAGTTGGGGTTTAGCAACGGGTTAAGAGACGAAGAGGGCGGAGAGGACGGAGAGGACGGAGAGGTGGAAAAACGCTGAGAGAGACTGCCCCCTCTCAAGCGGCCGTCCCTCTCCGTCCTCTCCGTCCTCTCACTGCTTACACGGCGCCTCCGGATCCGGCTTTGGCTTGTCCACCACGAGCCGGTGGTCCAGATCGGCGACGCGGTTGGTCAGCGCGGCGACGAAGCGCACGACCGTGGCGTACTTGCCGAAGTCGAGGTACTCGACCTCGTCGGTCACCTGGTGGTAGTCGCGGTGGCTGCCCGAGCTGAAGAACACGATCGGAATGCCGTAGCGGGCGTAGTTGGCATGGTCGCTCCGGCAGTAGTACTGGTCCGGGTGGCCGTTCGCGTCGTACGCATAGTTGAACTTGAAGCCGTACTTGCCGTCGGCGTTCACCTGCTCCACCAGGTCACCGAGCTCGGTCGAGAGCCGGCGGGAGCCGAGCACCTCGAGGTAGCCCGGGCCGCCTCCGGCCAGGTCGCTCACATCGCCCCGGCCGATCATGTCGATGTTGATCTGGGCGACGATCGAGTCGCGCGGCACGGTCGGATGGTCGGTGAACCAGCGACTTCCCTGGAGTCCCGACTCCTCGCCGCTGTGCCAGACGAAGAGCAGGGACCGCTTGGGTCTCGCCCCGCCCCGGGCCACGGATTCGGCGATCTCCAGCAGGCCCATCGACCCCGAGCCGTCGTCGTCCGCACCGTTCACGATCGAATCCAGCCGCGCCGGGCGCACGCGGTGCGCGCTGTCCACCATGGCGCGGATCCTGGCCGCCTCCTCCGCCGTCGGCGTTCGAGGCGGGTCGTTCGCGCCGCGCGGGCGGATGACGGTGTTGTAGGCCCGCAGGCTGTCGTGATCCACCCCCGGCACGATGCCGATCGCGTCGTTGTGCGCGCCGAGCGCCACGTACTGGCCACGCAGCGCGGGATCGGAGCCGTCGATGACGCCCACCACGTTGGTGGCGGGCAGCTCGACCCGGTTGGTCGCGATGTCACCCTGGAGCGTGGGGCCGGCATCGCCGGGCCGGAGCGCGTCGACCGGCTTGCCGAACAGCTTCTCGACCGACGCCGTGGGAACGAAGAGCATGCGCGGCTGGGTGGCGCCCGGCGGGACGTCAAGTTTCTCCTCGAGCTCGAGCCGCGGCCCTTTCAGGAAGTCGGCGAACTGGCCCAGCAGCGGATCGATCTGAGTGACCACGATGCCGGCGATCTGCCCCAGCCGACCCTGCGGGCTCAGGTCGGGCGCGTGCAGCGAGGTGCCGCTGCCCGAGCTGCGGAACACCACCACCTTGCCATGGAGGGCTTCGCCGGTGGGGAGCGACGCCGAATCGGCCAAGGCGCCGATGTAGACCACCTGGGCGCCATCGATCGGCCGTACGGGGACGGCGAACGTCGGCTGATACGGAAAAAAGTCCCGGAATACGCTGAGGGTCGCGCTGCCGGCGCGGAGGTTGGACTTCGTGGTGTCGACCGAGTAGCTGGCGAGCGGGACGTGCTGGAGGTAGCCTCCGCTGTCCCCGGCGGGCCGGACGCCCAACCGTTTGAGCTCCGCGGCGATGTAGGCGTTCCCCCGGACGTTGCCCGGCGTGCCCGCTCGGCGGCCTTGCATGGAGTCATCCGCGAAGATCGAGCTGCGGATCTTCAGGTCGGCCGGGGTGATCGCCGGGGTCGTTGCCCCGGTGGGTGCCGCCGTGGTTTCGGGTGCGCGCCCGCCGCCGCAGGCATAGGCCGCGGGCAGGAGGGAAACGGCAAGGGTCCGGAATCTCAGCATGAAGGGGCCACCGGGGTTTGAGGAAGCGTGACCAATCGCCTCCACTACCGCCGGCGGCCCCGAATCGTTTCAGCGGTTGGTCGCGGGCTCGCGGTTTCGCTGGAGCAGGACCGTCCCCGCGCCGAGGCCCAGGGCCGGCTCGCCCACCGGCGCCACCACCCGGCCGATCGGCCGCTCCCCGTCGAGCACCACGTAAATTGTCCCCGAATCCTGTCTCGAGAGCTGTACCATGGACCTGCCCCGTCCTTTCCTGTTGCCGAGCATCCTGGATCGACCGAGCAGCCGGCCGCGTACTGCTGAGATGCCGATGGGGCTCTCAGGGTTGCCTGCCTCGGCCCCGCGGCCTCGCGCAACTGTTTTCGCCGCCCCCGTGTCAGAGGGGCGGTTCGACAGGGTGACCCTCACACGCCGGAGCCCGTGAACGACCGTGAACTGATCGGCCGAGTGCTGGCGGGTGACCCCCGTGCCGAGCGGGCGCTGTACGACGCGCACGTGGACCGCGTGTACCGGCTGGTCTACCGGATGGTGGACGACCCAGATCGGGCGCAGGACTACACCCAGGAGGCGTTCATCCGCGCCTTCCGGCGGCTGGGCGACTTCCGGGGCGAGAGCGCGTTGTCCACCTGGCTGTGCTCCATCGCGATCTCGGTCACGCTCAACGGGCTGCGCTCGCTCCGGCGGGCGCGGGAGCGGGAGGTGGCGTTGGACGACGCGCCCGCGATCGGGATCCGGCCGGTCGAGGCCGAACCCGACCTCAAGGTGCGGATGACCCAGGCCATCGACCGTCTGCCCGATGGGTATCGCACGGTGTTCGTCATGCACGACGTGGAGGGGTACACGCACGAGGAGATCGCCGCGACGCTGGGCGTGCAGCCCGGCACGTCGAAGGCGCAGCTGTTCCGGGCCCGCGCGCGACTGCGCGAGGCGCTCGCCGATTTCGCGAGGGACTGACATGGACGACGAGGAGCTCGATCCGACGCTGCGGGAGGCGGCCAGGGCGTATCACACGCCGCCGGAGCCGCCGCGTGAGGCGATGTGGCGCGCCATCCAGGCCGAGCGGCGGCTGGAGCGGGCCCGCCGGCCCGCAGCCCGCCGCTGGCTACCCTGGGCCATGGCCGCGGCGGCGGTCCTGGCGCTGGGCATCGGCATCGGCCGCCTGTCGAGCCCCAACGTCCTTCCCGCGCCGACATCCGTGGCCGGTACCGGTGCGGCGCCCCGGGTGAACGAGACGGCCTACCGCGTGGCGACGCTCGAGCACCTCGGGCAGTCGGAGGCGTTCCTCACGCTCTTCCGTACGTCGCTGCGCAGCGGCGGGCAGGAGCGGGTCGCGTCGGGTACGGCCCGACAGCTCCTGTCCACGAACCGGCTGTTGCTCGACTCGCCGGCGGGCCAGGACCGGAGGACCCGCGTGCTGCTGCAGGACCTGGAGCTGGTCCTCGCGGAGATCGCGCAGCTCTCGCCCGAGGCGTCGGCGGGAGACCGCGAGCTGATCCGCGAAGGCATGGAGCGAGGCGGGGTGCTCTCCCGGCTCCGGACCGTCGTGCCAGCCGGCACGACCCCAACCCGAGGTGATCTGTGATCGATCGGATGTCGTTCGGCCTGGCGCTCGCCGGCTTCCTCATGCTGGGCCGGGAATGGCGGTCGGCACCAGCCGTGTCGCAGGGGCCGGTTGCCGCGGCCCAAACCGCGGTTCCGCTCGACTCGGCGGTGCCGCCCGCCCCCTGGTTGCAGGGCGACCCGGCCGACTCGCTCTATCGGGCGGCACGCGAGGCGCTCGACCGGCGCGACTACAGTCTCGCCGCCGACCTCTTCGCCCGGGTACCCACCCGATTCCCCCGCTCGGGCTATGCCGCCGACGCTTACTACTGGCGCGCTTTCGCCCTGTATCGCAGCGGCGGGACAGGGCAGCTACGCACAGCGCTTCAGGCGCTCGACACCCAACGGACGCGCTACCCGAAGGCGGCCACCCAGGGCGATGCCCGGGCCCTCACCAGCCGCATCGAGGGGGAGCTTGCGCGCCGCGGCGATCCCGATGCCGTCGCGCGCGTCACCCAGGCTGCGGAAGCGGTGAGCCGTCCCCGTCCCCCCGGTGCCGCCCACGTCGCCGACCCCACCCACACCGCCGACGCCGCCGACGCCACCCACACCGCCGAGCCCCGGTGACGGGGACGAGGACGACCGCTGCGGCGACGACGAGGCGGACACCAAGCTCGCGGCCCTCAACGCTCTGCAGCAGATGGACGACGAGCGGGCGCGGCCCATCCTCCAGCGGGTGCTGGCGCGGCGCGATGCGGCGTCGGCCTGCCTCCGGCGGAAGGCGGTCTTCCTGATCGCCCAGCAGGACGCGGCAGGCACCGAGGACATCCTGCTGCAAGCGGTGCGCTCGGACCCCGACCGGGAGGTGCGCGAGCAGGCCGTGTTCTGGCTGTCGCAGGTTGGCACCGAGCGCGCGGTGGGAGCGCTCGACTCCATTCTTCGCAGCTCGAAGGATCCGGGCATCCAGGAGAAGGCGTTGTTCGCGCTCTCGCAGCACGGCGGCGATCGGGCGGCTCAGGCCCTCCGGGCCTACGCCGAGCGGGCCGATCTGTCCACCGATCTCCGCGAGAAGGCGATCTTCTGGATCGGCCAGACCGGCGGGCCGGAGAACGACGCATTCCTGCGCGCGCTCTACGGCCGGCTCAAGGACGAGTCGCTCCGCGACAAGGTCCTGTTCTCGATCTCCCAGGCCGGCGGCACGCAGAACGAGCGCTGGCTGCTCGGGATCGCGCGGGACGGGAATCAGCCGATCGAGCTGCGGAAGAAGGCCCTGTTCTGGGCCGGGCAGAGCGGCGCCTCGATGACCGATCTCGCGAGTCTCTACTCCTCGATGCCCGACCGCGCCATGCGCGAGCAGCTGATCTTCGTCTACTCGCAGCGCGACGAGCCCGCAGCGTTGGACAAGCTGCTGGAGATCGCGCGCAAGGACGCCGATCCCGAGCTCCGGAAGAAGGCGCTCTTCTGGCTGGGCCAGAGCGACGATCCGCGGGCGGCGAAGGCCCTCCAGGACATCATCGAGCAGCCGTGAGCGGAGGCCCCATGCGTCGGCAGATCACCAGTACGGCCTTCGGCGCGCTGCTCGCGCTCCCCACCGCGCTCTCGGCACAGACGCTGGTCCAGCGCGTCGCATCGGTCGGCGACGGCAGCCTCCGTTTCAGCTTCGCGGCCCGGCCGGGCGTCTGCGCCAGCGGGCACGGCATCACGATCATGAACGACGACCGCAGCGACGAGTGGCAGAGCGACTGCGCGCCCGGGCCAGTGCGGGTGTCGCTTCGAGTGCGCGGCGGCCGGGTGTCGGACGCAAACACCTATGTCGGCGGCCACTGGCGCCCCACCGCGTCGGGCACGACCGATCTGGGCACGCTGCCGGCGCGCCAGGCGGCGGCGGACCTGCTCGCCCTGGCCGAGGCGAGCCCTACCGATGCGGAGGAGCTGGTGACGGCCGCGACGCTGGCCGACAGCGCGGTCGTGTGGCCCGATCTCCTGCGGCTGGCCCGGCGACCGGACCTGCCGCTCGAGACCCGGCAGCACGCCATCTTCTGGCTCGGTCAAGCGGCCGGCGCGGCCGCGATGCGCGGCCTCGACTCGCTGGCGAACGACCAGGGAGGCGATCTCGAGGTCCGGAAGCAGGCCGTCTTCGCCCTCTCCCAGCGGCCGGAGGACGAAGGCGTGCCCGCGCTGATTCACATCGCCCGCACGAGTCCGCGCGCCGAGGTGCGGAAGACCGCCCTGTTCTGGCTCGGGCAGAGCGGCGACCCCCGTGCGCTCGCGCTGTTCGAGGAGCTGCTCCAGTAAACGCTCGCCCGACCCTCGCTCCATTACATTCCCCGCATGCGGGCCCTCCCTCATGCGGCCTTCACTGCCGCGCTGCTGGTGTCGGCGTGCGGCGGAAAGCCGCCGGCGGCGCCCGTCGTGACGCTCGGCCCCGACGCCGATACCATCCCCACGACCCTCTCCGAAGTGACGGCCGGCGCGTGGCTCGGGGGCAACCGATGGGCGCTCCTCGCCGTGCCGGACGAGCGGGTGGTGATCGCCGACGGCGCGACTCACGCGGTCACGCCCTTGGGCGGGCCCAAAGAGCTGCGCAACCCGGCGACCCTGTTCCGCGGCGGCGACACGCTGTACGTGGGCGACTGGGGCCTGCGGCGCACCTCGCGCTGGACGCTCGGCGGCCGCTTTGCCGGAGCGGAGGGCGTGTCGGACGCGGTGCGCGGTGTGCTGCCGCGGGCGCTGGACGGCGCGGGACACTTCTACTTCGAGATCGCGCCGCGGCCCGCCGCCGACGGCCGCGGCAACCGGGATTCAGCCGCCGTGCTGCGGAGCGGATCGGCTGCCGGCGCGGCCGACACGGTCGCGCGGCTGGCGCCGCTCGACATCGCCGAGGTCGAGAGCGGTGCCGGCCGCCGGTTCGAGCGCCGCGTGTTCAGCGGCGCCGACCAATGGGGTGCGCTGCCGGACGGCTCGGTGTGGGTGGGACGGGTGTACGACAATCGGGTCGACTGGCGCGATCCCTCGGGGAAATGGATCCGCGGCCAGCCGCTGCCCGACCGGGTGCTCGAGGTGACCCGCTACGACCGCGAGCTGTTCCTTCGGCGCTTTCCGCCGGAGCTCCGCGGGACCGCGGAGCAATTGCCGTTCGCTCCG
Organism: uncultured Gemmatimonadales bacterium; assembly: GCA_963697755.1. Lineage (GTDB taxonomy): Bacteria > Gemmatimonadota > Gemmatimonadetes > Gemmatimonadales > GWC2-71-9 > CAVVWJ01. Next base: position 357,790 of record CAVOPE010000008.1, read on the forward strand.
GTGAAGCCTCCCTTCGAGGCCGGGCTGACCGCGCCGGACGGCGAGGTGTGGCTGGAGAAGAGCCGCGCACCGGTCGACTCGAGCCGACGGTATCATCGCGTGGACCGGCAGGGCCGGCTTCGGGAGGAGATCCGCGTCCCGGGCCGGGGGCGTATCATCGCCGTGGCGCCCGATGCCGTGCTGGTCGCGGAGCCGTCCCGCGAGGGCGTCCGCCTGCTGCGCTTCCATCTACCCCAGGAGTGACCGCATGAAGTTGGCCCAGTGGTTCTGCACGCTCGCGCTGCTCACCCTCGCGTGCACCCCCGCCGAGAGCCAGGGCGGGCTCACGCTGGAGAAAAAGTTGCCGGCGGGCTTTGCCCAGCTGAGCAACGTCGTGGAGCTGCGCGACGGACGCGTGGCCTTCGCCGACACCCGCGCGAAGCAGTTCCTCGTCGCCGACCTCCAGACGGGCAAGGTGGACACGCTCGGTACCCGGATGGATTCGCTGATCAAGAACGCGCCGGCGGAGCAGTACCGATTCCCCGGCTGGGTAGCGCACCTGCGGGGGGACACGATCGCGCTGGTGGACTTCAGCGGCCAGCGCACCACGCTCTGGAACGAAGCAGGCAAGTCGCTCGGTGTGCTGCCGATCGTCGAGGTCGCCGGTGGCGCGCCGGTCCTGGTCTACGACACGCTCGGCAACGGCTACAAGATCGATTACCAAGCGGTGATCGGGGGCGCGGAGCCGGGCCACCTGGTCCGGCCGGACAGCGTGGCGGTGCTGCGCATCGGGCTTCGGACGGGCAAGGTGGACACCGTGGCGAACCTCGCCTCGCCCGAGTACGGGGACGCGGTGTTCGGTGAACAGACCCAGCAGGCGGCCAAGGTGTTCGCGCCCAACGATTTTTTCGGCGTGCTGCCGGACGGAACGGCGTGGCTCGCGCGGGGGCACCAGAATCGGGTGGACTGGCGCTCGCCGGACGGCCGGTGGACCCGGGGCGCGCCGCGGCAGTACGCCAAGGTGCCCGTCACCCAGGCCGATCGGGATCGGGTCCTGGCGCAGGTGCGTGAGCAGGGGAAGCAGTTCGGCATGCCGCAGGACCTGGCGATCACGTATCCGTTCGCCGACACGAAGCCCCCGTTCGACTTCGGGCTCGCGCGTCCGAACGGGGAAGTCTGGCTGCAGCGGCCGCGGGCGCAGGAAGACGCGCCGCTCATCTACGACGTGTTCAGCCGCAAGGGGTGGCAGCGGGTGGTCGAGTTTCCGAAGGGCGCGACGCTGGCGGGCTTCGGCCCCGGCGGCGCGGTCTACGGCTCGATCAAGGAGAGCGACGGCCGGCGCACCGTAGGTCGGTTCAAGCTGCAGTAAACGTCCGGCTAGTCCAGAATGGGCGGCTCGTCACCCGGCGGCGTGTTGGGTCCCTGGCGATCGGTGCGCCGCCGGTCGCGCCGCCGGCCCTCCTCGTACCACCGGCGGGTGATCTCGCCCGCGAGATCGCGGTTGCCCAACCCGAACGCCAGCCCCACGGCCAGCGCCACCGCGCCCAGCGTCAGCGTGAACGCGGCCGTGACGATCTCCTCGGCGACCCCCACCTGCTGCAGCGCCATGAACACGGCGATCACCACCACGGCGCCTTTCGCCATCTTGGCGACGGTCGGCACGCCCGACACTGTGCCCGCCGAAGCGAGGATGAGCCCCCGCACGAACTCGCCCAGGATCATCCCGAGGATCACGATGACGATCCCGGCGATGAGCGTGGGGATGAAGCCGAGCATCATCCCGAACATCTGATTGATGCTCTCCAATCCGAGCGCGGTGCTGGCCAGCAGGATGACCACCAGCATGACCAGCCAGAAGATCAGCTTGCCCAGCGCGCGCACCGGGTCCAGGCGCGAGCCGGTGCGCCCGACCACCTCGTCAAGACCTCCGGCCGCGGCCACCCGGTTGAAGTCGAGCCGCTTGAGCGTATCGTCCGCCCACCGCTGAATCTGCCGCGCCAGGAAATAGCCGGTCAGCAGGATCACCGCCGCGCCGAGCAGCGCGGGGACCACGGTGCCGATCTGCTCGGCACCCATGCGGAGTCGCTCCCAGAGTTCGTTCACGTCGCCACCTCGATCACGAGTTTGCCCATCTGGTCCCCACGCTCGAGCCGCGCGTACGCGGCGGGGCCGTCGTCGAGCGGGACCGTGGCGTCGACCACGGGCCAGAGCCGTCCCTCATGCGCAAGCGCGACGATCTCCGCGTACTCACGGCGGCTGCCGAGCGTCGAGCCCAGAATGCTCCACTGGTGCCAGAACAGCCGGCGGAGGTCGAGCGCGATCATCGGGCCGGTCGTGGCGCCGCAGATCACCAGCCGGCCGCCCCGCCGGAGCGCCCGCAGCGAATCCTGCCACCGCGCCTGACCCACGCTGTCGAACACGATGTCGGCGCCGCGGCCGCCCGTGAGCCGGCGCACGTCCGCGATCACGTCGCCACTCGCGTGGTTGATGGCCGCGGCCGCGCCCAATCGCCGGGCGACCTCCAGCTTGGCGTCGGAGCCGCTGGTGACGATCGCGCGCCCGCCGAGCTGGCCGACGACCTGGAGCGCGGCGAGCGCGACGCCGCCGCCTATCCCCCAGATCAGCACCGTCTCGTCCGGGCGCAGGCGGGCGCGCGTGGTCAGCATCCGCCAGGCCGTCAAGGTCGCGAGCGTGAACGCGGCCGCCTGCGCCCACGGCATCCGGTCGGGGACCGGGGCCAGGTTCTCCGCGGGCACGACCACATACTCGGCGGCCGTGCCGGCGCGGTGCTCGCCCACCACGTGGAAGGTCGCGCAGAGGGACTCCTCACCCTCGGCGCACGCCGGGCATCGGCCGCACGAGAGACCGGGGTTGATCATCACCCGGTCGCCCAGGCGGACCCGCGATACCGCGGGCCCGACGGCCTCGACGACCCCGGCGCCGTCCGAGCCTACGATGTGGGGAAAGGAATAGTGCACGCCCGGCAGGCCATCGGCCACGAACAGGTCGAGTCGGTTGAGCGCCGCCGCGTGGATCCGCACCCGCACGTCGTCCGGCCGCTCGATCTCCGGTCGGGGCAGGTCGCGAACCGCCAGGTGGTCGAGGCCACCGATGGCGTCGAGGGCGAGCGCCCTCATCGGAGGGCGTCGCTCAGAACGACGGGCTCACCACCTGCTCGCCCGGTCGAAGGGGCACCAGCATCGGCTTCGCGTTCGCGACCAGAGGCTGGATCCGGAGCGAGAGCTGCGACTTGCCCTTGCCCGCTTCCGCCAGCTTGCCTGCCACGTAGGCCACGCGCTCTCCGTCGCGGGAGACGTCGAGCGCCACGACCGGCTGATCGATCTCCGCCACCTGGGTCGCCGCCGTGCCGCCGGCCGGCAGCCGCATGAGCCGGGCCTTGCTGCCCTTGTCCACGATGAAGATCAGGTCGCCATTGGGCAGGTAGCGCGGGCTCGATTCCTTGTCGGACGTCTTGGTGATCCGCCGCGCCGCCCCGCCGTTGATGTCGGTCTCGTAGATCTCCGGGTTGCCGTCACGCAGCGAGACGAACGCCACCCGGCGCCCGTCGGCCGACACGGCCGCCGAGCGGTTGCCGCCGGGCGACGCGGTCAGCGGCCGCGAGTCGGCGCCGTCCGCCCGCACGCTCACGAGCTGGGGCACGCCACCGCTCGGCGAGGCAGTGTAGACGAGCCGGGCGCCGTCGGGCGTCCAGACCGGCTCGCCCTCGCTGCCGGGATCGGCGGTGACCCGGCGCGGGTTCTTGCCGTCGGCATCCATCACGTACACGTCGGCGCTGCCCCCGCGCGACGAGCTGTACGCGATTCTGGTCCGGTCCGGCGAGCGGACACCCTGGACGTTGCCGCCGCCGTCGACGAGCACCGGGAGCAGGGTGTCAGGGCTGTCGGACCTGAGCTGGTAGAGCCCGAAGGCGCCGCTCCGGTTGGAGGCCACCAGCAGGTCCGCAGTCACGAACACGTCCGCGGTGGCGGCCGACCCCCACGTGCTCGTGGCGGAGAGGCTCGCGTGACCGGGGCTCATGGCGCGCACCTCGCCGCGCGTGACCGTCACGACCTCGGGATGGTCGCTTCGCCACTCGACCGCCGCCGGGCTCATGACCTTGCCCGCGTCGTCGAGCAGGTTGGCGGCGAGCGTCGTCTGCTCTCCGGGCCGGAGCCCGATCCGGGTGCGGTCGAGCCCGAGCACGCCCGGCACGACCTGGAACCGCCAGATGACCGGCTCGAACCCCCGTAGCCGCGCGGTGAGCGTCGTGGTGCCGGTGTCGCGGGCCATGAGTGTCCCGGTCGCGTGATTGAAGGTGGCGATCGAGGTGTCGGCCACCTCCCACACGATCCGCGCCTCGGGCACCGGGGTCGAGTCTGCCGCTTCGGCCACCGCGGTAAAGACCCGTGTCGCGCGGAGCGGGATCGGAAGCGGCTCGGCCGTTGGCTTGGGTGTGACCACCAGCGTCTGCGGCAGCCGATGGACCAGCAATCCGATGCGCCGTTCCTGGCCGTACGCGGCAACGACGATCTCCGTGCGGCCGGGCTTCCGGGTCACCACGATGCCACTCGGTCCGACGACGGCGACGTTGGTGTCGGCCGAGCGCCACTGCATGTCGCCCGCGAGCGGACGGTTGCCCTGCGAGGGCACCGCGACCGAGAGCGTCTCCGCTTCTTCGGGCCCGAGGACCTCGCTTCCGCCGACCAGCGCGATCTCGGCGGCTTCGACTTCGACCGGCACGGTCGCCATCAGTCCGGTCGAGGTGGTGGCCTGCACGATGCTCCTGCCCGCCGCGACGCCGATGACGACGCCGGCGGTGTCCACCCCCGCGACTTCCGGCTTCAGCGACTTCCAGATCACCCGTCCCACCGGAACGGCCGAGCCATCCTCGCGCAGCCCCTGGGGCGTGAGGCGGACGGTCTCGCCGGGCAGGACCATGGCGGTCGCCGGCTCGAGCGTGAGCACCGTCCCGACGGACGTGCCGCCATTGGCGCCCGCGGCGCCGGTGATCAGCACGGCCAGGGAGGCCCGGCGCCCCTGCACCCGCGCCTCCACCTTGGCGAGCCCGGGGGCCACACCCGTGACGCTTCCCTCGCGGGACACCCGGGCGATCGCGGTATCCGAGCTCCAGAAGGTGAACTTGGCGGTGGGGATGATGTTGCCCTGGCGGTCGTACGCCGTCGCGAAGATCGGCTGCCGTTGGCCGACGCCGAGCGTCATGGTCTCGGGCGTGACCTGCACTTCGCTGGCGGTCTGCGCGACGGCGGATGGGGCAACCGTCAGCAGCGAGCGCCGCGCCCGTCACCAGGGCGAGGGCCAGCCCTACCGGACGACGGAGCGCACGGCGATCCGTTTCGGGTCGGAGAGATATCACCGGCGGTTGTGTCCAGAGATGAGGGGGAGCGCTGCGGCTAATTATAGCGCACGGCGGGCGCGGTCGCATCGGTCCCCGAACGGTGGCGGAGCTGGCGCGCGATCCGGGCGGTACCGGGGTGACCCGCGGCGCGTGTGCTGGGCCGGATGTTGGCAGCTAAGGCTAGCAATTTCAAGGACTTATGTGACTGGAGCCGGCACGGGCTTGAGACGGCGCGGGCCGGCGAGCCGCGCGGGCCAGGGTCGCGCCAGCAGGCGGGCGATTGCGTAGTTCGAGCCTTGCAGAAGGTGCGAAGATGTGCAAGTTATATCTCTAATTCGAGTTCATTCGTCACGCCGGCGGCGGGTCACGCCGCATCCGCGATGGGAGGGAGCCATGATGGCCGAGCTTCATTATATGGAGATGGGCTGGTCCGGGTCCGGCTGGATGGATCCGCTCCCGATCGAATATCCCCCGGCCTCCGCTCCTGCTCCGGCCGCCCAGACACCCGACACAGCGACCCCGTCAGCCACTCGCTCCAGCACCTCACCGAGGCCGGCCGCGACGCCGCGGAAGACGGCGCGCAAAGCCACCCGAAAGGCCGCGAAGAAGTCGGGCAAGAAGACCGCCAAGAAGGCCGCGAAGAGGACCGCCAAGAAGACCGCCAGGAAGGCGGCGAAGAAATCCGCCAAGAAGACGGCGCGCCGTCCGGCCAAGAAGGCGGCGAAGCGCTCGGCCAAGAAGGCCGGCCGGAAGGCCAAGCGCGGGGCCGGAAGGCCGGCCGGACGGCCAAGCGCGGGGCCCGGAAGGCCCGCCGGACCGCCCGGAAGTCGACGCGGAAGGCCAAGCGCGGCCGGCGACGCTGAGTCCGCCTAGCCCTTTCCGTCGGTGCGGGCCAGCGCGGCCGCGCAGTTGATCAACGCGATGTGGGTGAACGCCTGCGGAAAGTTGCCGAGGAAGTCGCCGGTCTGCGGATCGATCTCCTCGGAGTAGAGCCCGACATGATTGGCGTGGCGCAGCATCCGGCGGAACACCCGCTCCGCCCGCTCGCGCTCGCCGATCATCGTCAGCGCCTGGGCCAGCCAGAAGGTGCAGATCGAGAACGCGCCCTCCTCGCCTTCCAATCCATCCGAATGCTTATAGCGGTACACCAGCTCACCGTCGGCGCTGGTGAGCTCGCGGGCGATCGCCTGGACCGTCCCGTTGACCCGCGGGTGGTTCCACGGAAGGAACCGCACCATCGGGATCGCCAGCGCCGCGGCGTCGAGCGCATCGTCGTCGTACGCCTGGGTGAACGACTGGTGCCGCTCGCTCCAGCCCCGTTCCATGATCTCGGCATGCAGCGTGTCGCGCTCGACGCGCCACTCGCCGGCGTTCGATTCCAGGCCCAGTTCCTCGGCCATCCGGATGCCGCGGTCGAGCGCGACCCAGCTCATCACCTTGCTGAACACGTACTGCCGGACCTCGCCCCTTACCTCCCAGATGCTGGAGTCGGGCAGGTGCCAGTTCTTAGCTACCCAGTCCACCAGGCCCCGCAGCACGCGCCAGGTGCCTTCGGTCATCTCGTGGTTGCGCCGCCAGATGTCGGCGGTCTCCAGCACCTCGCCGTAGACATCGAGCTGGAGCTGTCCCGCGGCGCCGTTCCCGACCCGGACCGGGCGTGAGCCCTGGTAGCCGCTCAAATGGTCGAGCTGGCGCTCGACCAGGTCGCGCCGTCCGTCGATGCCATACATGATCTGCAGGTGACCGCCGCCCTCGTGCCGGCAGACCTTCTTCAGGAAGCGCATGAAGGCATCGGCTTCGCGCCGGTGGCCGACGGCGTCGAGCGCGGCCAGCGTGAACGCCGCGTCGCGGAGCCACACGAACCGGTAGTCCCAGTTGCGCGCGCCGCCGATCGTCTCCGGCAACGACGTCGTCGGCGCCGCGATGATGGCGCCGGTTTCCGCGTGCGTGAGGAGCTTGAGTGCCAGCGCCGAGCGCTTGACCATGCCCCGGAACGGTCCGCTGTAGCGCACCCCCGCCGCCCACCGGGCCCAGAACGCCGCGGTGATGTCGAGCTTGAGGCTGCTCTCGTAGCGATCGACCGGATGGATGTCGTCGTCATCGTACCGCAGCACGAGCCAGCGCTCCTCCCCCTTCTCCAGCAGGAACCGGGTCGTGGCGGTGGACTGCTCGACGGTCCAGTCGAACGGCATGGCGCTCGACAGGGTGAGCACCTGGTCCGTCCGGTCGGTCGCGAAGAGGCCCGCGCGGAGGAGCTCCAGCCGGGTGGTGCGCGCGCCGTACTCGAACCGCGGCATGAAGATCATCTGCATCGGCACGCGCCCGCGGGTGCAGCGCATCTGGCGGTGGATCTCGGGGTGCGGTCCGGACGGGCGGCCGTCCTCGGCCACCGGCATGAAGTCGGTGAGCACGACGACGCCATCTGGCGTCCGGAAGGTCGTCTCGAGGATGTTGGTGCGTGGCAGGTACCGCTGGGTCGAGGTCCACTCGCCCTGCGGCCGGATGGCCCAGGTGCCCCCGCGCTCGGGGTCGAGCAGCGCGGCGAAGACGCTCCCGCTGTCGAAGCGCGGCAGGCAGCACCAGTCGATCCCGCCGTCGAGTCCCGACCAGCGCCGCGGTGCGCATGTCGCCGATCAGGCCGTACTCGCCAAGAGAGAGCGCCCGTGGCGAGGCGAGCCGGCGATCGCTCGCGCCCGGTAGGGCGCCCAGTTCGAGGTCCGCCATCGCCCAAGTATAACGGGAGCCCATGAGGATCTTGCCATGGCCCCCACCACCCGCCCACCTTCCACCATCCTTTCCCGACAACGCATGCGATTATCCGTCGTTTCCGCGTCCGCCACCGCGTCGCTGTTGCTGGCGATCGGCCTCGGCACGAGCTGCCGCCGGGCGCCGCCGGACGGCATCGCGCTGGTGGGGGCGACGTTGATCGACGGCAGCGGGGGCCCGGCGCTGCCCGACGCGGCCATCGTGGTGCGCCGCGGCCGCATCGAGTCGGTAGGCACGCGGGCCGGATTCACGCTGCCGGCGCGCACCGTCGAGGTGGACGTCGCCCATCGCTGGATCATCCCGGGCCTGATCGACGCCCACGCCCATGTCTCGCCCTGGGCGCTGCCGCGCTATCTCGCCTGGGGCGTGACCACCGTGCGCGACCTGCACGGGGACCTCGAGGGCATCCTTCGCTTGCGCAAGCAGGTCAATCTCGGCAGCGTCGCCGGCCCGCGGATCTACAGCGTGGGCGCGATGATCGACGGCCTCCCCACCACGTATCCCGACGCCATCGGCGCGAACAGCCCGCGGGACGCCCGGAAGGCGGTCGATCGCCTGGTCAACGACGGCGTGGACGCCGTGAAGGTGTACACCCGCGTGGATCCCGCGCTGCTCAAGGCCGTGGTGGACGAGGCGGCCACCTTCAACCTGAAGGTGACCGGCCATCTGGGCCTGACCGACGCGGTCACCGCGGCGCGCCTGGGCATCGCCTCGATCGAGCACCTGAGCGGCGTGCCCGAGGCGGCGCTGCCCGACGCCTCGTCGCTCCAGGCCGCGCACTACCGCGGCTTCTTCGCCGGCTGGACCGCCTTCGAGCGGAGCTGGGCCGGCCTCGATTCGTCGGCGCTCGCCCGGGTGGCCACCGAGCTCGCCGATCGGAAGACGATGTTGGTGCCGACGTTGGTCCTGCACGAGACGTTCAGCCGGCTCGACGATCCCGCGGTGCTCCAGGATACGATGCTCCGGGCGGTGCCCGACGCGGAGCAGCGGCGGTGGAATGTTCCCGACATGGTGAAGCGGGCCGGTTGGACCGCGGCGGACTACCCGGCGTTTCGCGCCGCCCGGCCAGTGCAGGACCGCTTCGTCCGGATGTTCGCCGCGGCCGGCGGCCGGATCGCGACCGGCACGGATGCGTCGAACCAGCTCCTCATTCCGGGGTACAGCGAGCACCGTGAGCTCGAGCTTCTGCAGGCCGCCGGCTTCTCGGCCCGCGACGTCCTGCAGGACGCGACTCGGAACGGGGCCCTGCTGCTCGGGGTCGACTCCCTCGGCCTGCTCGCGCCCGGCAAGGCGGCGGACCTCGTCGTGCTCACGCGGAACCCGCTCGACGACATCCGCAATGCGCTGGCGATCGACCGCGTGATGGTGCGCGGCGTCCTGTTCTCCGCCGACTCGATTCGAAAGGCCTGGTAGGCGCGTGGCGCTCGGCAGAATCGCCCTGGCCTGGGCCGCGGTCGCGGCGTGGCTGCTGGTGTGGATGGTGGGGGAGCGCAGGCTCGCGCGGTCGTCGGCCCGCCCGCGGCGGCACGATGGGTGGTGGTGGGTCGTCGGCGAGGCGCTCCTGCTGACGCTGTTCGGGGCGCTCTGGCTCGGGAGCCTCGGTGCGGGCGCCGCCTGGCTGGTGTTCCTCCTCGTCGGCGCCCTGGTGGAGTGGCCGGTGCGCACGCTGGCCGGCGCGGCGCGCGTCGGGCGGGTTGTCGTGGCCGGAGCGTTGCTCTCTCGGGTGCTCGCCCCGTGAGTCCCACCGCGCTCGAGCGGGTGACGCGCTACTTCGCCACGCTGCGGAGCCGACCCGGGATCCTCGCCCGCAAGGCGCTGGGGACACCCGATCCCGCCGATCGCGGGCTGGCCGCCGAGCTGGCCGCGGCGCTGACGGCCGAGCTCCGGCCCGACGGGAGCGTGGCCGGCGGCGCGGTGCCGACCATCTGGCGCGGCCACGAGCTGCTGGACCTCGGGCTTCCGACGTACGACCCGGCGATCAAGCGGATCGGCGCGTGGCTGCTTCAGCGGCAGGGCCGTCCCGGCGCGTATGGCGAGGGGTGCGACAAGGCCAGGCACCAGCAGCACGTCTGCGAGCACTACGTGCAGGGCTTCTTCGCGCCGGCCGCCCCGGAACAGCGGCTGACGCCGATCACGTTTCCCAACGGCAAGGTCTTCCGCTCGGAGCCGGCGGCGCGGTTCGCCATCAGCTGCCTCGGGCTGCGCCTGGCGCTCCGCGCGGGGCACGGCGACCGGCCGGCGGTCGAGCAGCACTTGGAGAGCCTGCGCCTCCTGGCGGCGCAGTGGACGAGCTGGACCGGATTCTTCGCGCCGGACGTGATGGTGGCCGGTCTGCACGCGCTCGCGGCAGGCGGCGCCGCCTATCGCTCTACCGTCGAGACCCTCGTCGACCTGCTCGCCGCGCATCAGGATGCCGAGGGCCTCTGGCCCAAGGCGGATCTCTTCGCCACGCTCGAGGCGTTGCTGGCCGCCGACCTGGCGACGGCGCGACAGGTCGCGCGCCGGGCGGCGCCCGCGCTCGCGGCGCGCCAGCGCGCCGACGGGGCGTTCGGGGGGACGGCGCAGCAGGAGCGGGCGCTGATCGCGCTCAGGGTCCTGCACTTGGCGGAAGGACCGCCCGCGCCCGCGGGTTGAAGGATCGCGCGGCCGGTGCCCCTGGTCCCCGGGCGGGTGTAACTTCCGGGCGACAATGAGGGTCCATGCCTCGGCCGACACGATCATGACGGATACCACCAGCACCACCGCATCCAAGCCCAAGCTGCGTCTCACCGCGCTCTCACACGGCGCGGGGTGTGCCTGCAAGCTCGGCTCCGTGGAGCTGACCGAGGTCCTGCGCCACCTCCCGAGCGTGGTGGATCCCCGCGTGCTCGTGGATGCCGCCACGCGCGACGATGCCGCGGTCTTCCGTCTGAGCGATGACCGCGCGCTCGTCGCCACCACCGATTTCTTCACCCCGATCGTCGACAATCCGCGGGCGTGGGGCGCCATCGCCGCCGCGAACGCGCTGAGCGACGTCTACGCGATGGGAGGCACGCCGCTCTTCGCCCTCAACCTGGTCGGCTGGCCTCGCGACACGGTGCCGTTCGAGGTCCTGGGCGAGGTGCTCGCCGGGGCGGTCGAGGTCACCGAGCGCGCGCGCTGTCTCATGCTCGGCGGCCACTCGGTCGATGTGGTCGAGCCGCTGTTCGGACTGGTGGTCATCGGCGAGGTACATCCCGACCGCGCGCTCACCAACGCCGGAGCCTGCGCGGGCGACGTGCTCGTGCTGACCAAGCCACTCGGAACGGGCATCCTTGCCACCGCGCTCAAGCGCGACGCGTTGATCGAGGCCGGGATGGCGGATGCCGTCCGGTCGATGATCACGCTGAACGAGGGCGCCGCGCGGGCCGCGCTCGCGGTTGGTGTGAGCGCGGCGACCGACGTGACCGGATTCGGCCTCCTCGGCCATCTGGGCAACATGCTGGCGGCGAGCAAGGTCGGCGCGGAGATCGCCTACGAGGCGCTGCCGGTCCTGCCGCACGCGGTGAGCCTCGCCACCCGCGGCATCGTCCCCGGGGGCACGCAGCGGAACCTCGCGGCCGCCGAGCTGGTGGAGTGGGCCGACGACGTGACGCCGGTCGAGCGCCTCCTGTGCGTGGACGCGCAGACGTCGGGTGGGTTGCTGCTCGCGGTCCCCCCGGAGAACGTGGCCTCGCTCCTCGTCGCGTTGCGCGAGGCCGAGACGCCGGCGGCTGCGGTCATCGGCCGGCTCACCGCGGGACCTGCCGGGCATGTGCGGGTGGTGCGCCGGCTCTCGTGATCGCGGCCCTCCGCGCGATCTCGCCCCGCTGAGTCGCGACCCACCCGGGACTGTCGTCCATGTCACCCGTCCGCTGGACCGCCGATCGCATGGATCAGTTGGAGAATGCCGCCCGCCGGGGCCAGCGCGTCGCCCTGTCGCGTCGCGGTACGGAGTACGTCGTCCTCGCGATCCGGGTGACCACGGAGGATCGTCACGACGTGCTGGTGGGCCGCCTGCCCATGACCGGCGAAGAGTTCACGTTCCGCTTGGATCAGATCGACAGCTTCCAGGTCGTCGGGTGAGCGGCATCGCCATCCTCCACCTCGACGAGAGCTGTCTCGGCAACGGTCGCGAGGGCGACAATCCGGGCGGCGGCGGCGGGTTGATCGAAGCGCGGACCGGTGCCGGGCGGATCGAGCGGCGCGACTTCTACCTCAGTTCTCCCGCGACGACCAACAATCGCATGGCGCTCGCCAGCGCGGCTGAAGCGCTGCGGCTCCTGGCCAGGAAGGGCGCCCGGCTCAGGGTGCTCATCGTGTCCGACTCCCAGTATCTCGTGCGGGGGATGCGGGAGTGGGTCGCTGGATGGTCCGTGCGCGGCTGGAAGCGGAAGGAAGGGCGCGATCGAGAACCTCGAGCTCTGGAAGCAGCTGGTGACGAGCTCGCGGCTGCACGACGTCCAGTGGACCTGGGTGCGCGGTCACAAGGGACACGCGAAGAACGAGTACGCCAACGACCTGGCGGTGAAGGCGGCCAAGGAGCAGCTCACGTCCGACGGGACCGTGCCGTCCGGCTTCGGCGAGTGGCTCGACCGCAAGCGCGCCAAGGGACTCTACCTGACGTACGATCCCGATGCCGCGTTCGCGGCGCTGGAGGAGCGGGTCGCCGGCGAGGAGCCCTTCGCCCTCAGCGAGGGCTAGGCCATCGCCGAGCGACCAGCCGATGACCCCTTCCAGGCCAAGCGTGGTCGGTTGTAGGTATCGTCGGATTCGGGCCGCGAAGAGCTGGGCCTCGTGCGAATCGGCGGGTGGGTGACAGGTTCCCTGGGCCGGCGCGACGCATACGGCTCCTTCCTTGACACTGTTCAGGGCGACCTCTAACCTGCGAAGCCGACCGACTTTCCCCGAGGCCTGCGTGACCGATCTCGAGCGCTTCTTCCGCCGCCTCGTCGCCAACCTGGCCGGGAGCGATCCGGCGCTGCTGCACCGGCCGATTCCGCTCGAGGACATCCACCAGTCCATCGTTCCCTATCGCAGCAACCGCCGCGCCCTCCATCTGGAGAGCAGCGAGGACTACGAGCTGGTGCTGCTGCGGCTCTGCGCCGGCGAGGGCGCGCTGGTCCGCACCGAGCCCGAGGAGGCGCGCGCCCGCTTCGAGGAAGAGCTCCGAAGCCCCAACCCCGACCTCGGCGTCCTTCACCGGGTCGAGCACGTGGTGGTCTCCCTCCGTTCGGAGCCGCTGGCCCGTGCGCTCCGGCCCGAGGCGGATCCCGAGCTGGCCTACGCGCCCCCGGCGCCGATGCCGCCGGAGCTCGCCGGGCTCGATCCCGCCCTGGACGCGCCGCTCGACGTGGCCCTCGACGAGGATCTCGCCGACCTCGAGCCGGAGCCCGAGCCCGAGCCGGAGGCCGCGGTGGAGCGAGCGGGGCCGCGGTGCCTGTACTGCGGCGACAGTCTCCCGGCCGATCGTCAGGTGCGCTTCTGTCCCCACTGCGGCCAGCGCCAGTCGCCGCCGGAGTGCCCGCGCTGCCACCACGAGGTCGAGCCCGGCTGGCGCCACTGCGTGAACTGCGGAGCCGCGCTGGACGAGCGCTAAGCCGCGCCCGGCTCCAGCCTCACGCCCCGCGTGCCGATACTCCGCTTCGGTGAGGTGTCCTCATGTCGTGGTACTCCAGCCTGCGCCCGCACGACGTCGTCGCGGTCATCATGGGCGGCGGGGCCGGCACCCGCCTCTTCCCGCTGACGAAAGATCGCGCCAAGCCCGCCGTGCCGCTGGCCGGCAAGTATCGCCTCGTCGACATCCCCATCAGCAACTGCCTCAACTCCGGTCTGCGCCGGATCTTCCTGCTGACGCAGTTCAACAGCGGCTCGCTCCATCGCCACATCCAGGAAAGCTACCGGTTCGACAATTTCTCTCCCGGGTTCGTGGAGATCCTCGCGGCCGAGCAGCGCATCGACCGCATCGACTGGTACCAGGGCACGGCCGACGCCGTACGGCAGAACCTGATGCACATCGATTCGTACGGTCATGACCTGGTGCTGATCCTGTCGGGCGACCAGCTCTACCGGATGGACTATCATACGATCCTCGAGCAGCACGTGGCGAGCGGCGCGGAGGTCACCGTCGCGACCACGCCGGTCGGCGCGGACCTGGCCGGCGGCTTCGGCATCATGGAGGTCGGTGACGACGGCCGGATCACCCGGTTCGTCGAGAAGCCGACCGACCCGGCGGTCCAGGCGACCCTCCGGGGCTATCCCGACCAGTTGCCGGCGTCGATGGGCATCTACGTCTTCAACCGCGACACGCATGGCGGACGCGCTGGCGGGCAGCGAGGTGGATTTCGGCAAGCACGTCATTCCGAGGCTGATCGAGACCCGCAGGGTGCACGCGTTCCGCCACGAGGGCTATTGGGAGGACATCGGGACCATCCGGGCGTTCTACGAGGCCAACCTGGACCTGTGCGAGCCGATGCCGCAATTCAACTTCTACGACGCGAGCGCGCCGATCTACACCCACGCCCGCTACCTGCCCGCCACCAAGATCATCAAGAGCCGGATCGAGCGCTCGATCCTCGCCGACGGCTGCATCATCAACGATGCCCTGATCGAGCATTCCGTCGTCGGTGTGCGGAGCCGGATCCAGTCGGGGGCGACGATCCGCCATGCACTCGTCATGGGACAGGACTACTACGACAGTCCCGATCGGGTGCCGCTGCAGGGGGCGCCGACGATGGGCATCGGCCACGGCACCTGGATCGAGGGGACTATCGTGGACAAGAACGCCCGGATCGGCGACGACGTGCGGATCACGCCCGAAGGCAAGCCCGCCTTCCTGGACGGCCCCAACTTCTACATCCGGGACGGGATCGTGATCATTCCGAAGGGCGGGGTGGTCATGAGCGGCACCGTGATCTAGGGGTATATTTCGGGCATCATGTCCTCCCCACGCGACCCCGGCGTCCTCTTCCTTTCGGGCGTGCGGACCGGCTTCGGCGCGTTCGGCGGCGCCTTGAAGGACCTCTCCGCCACCGACCTCGGCGCCGCGGTCGCCGGCGCCGCGCTGGACCGGGCCGGCGTCGAGCGGACCGCGGTCGACCACGTCGTCTTCGGCAACGTCCTGCAGACCTCGGCCGATGCCCCTTACCTCGCCCGGCACGTCGGCCTCCGCGCCGGCCTTCCGATCGAGACCCCCGCGCTCACGGTGAACCGGCTGTGCGGCTCGGGGTTCGAGGCCGTCATGCAGGCCGGCCAGCAGATCCGGCTGGGCGAGTCGCGCCTGGTGCTGGCCGGAGGCACCGAGTCGATGAGCCAGGCGCCGCACGTGGTGCGCGGCGCCCGCTGGGGCTTCCGACTGGGTCCGCCGCCGCCGCTCGAGGACCCGCTCTGGGAAGCGCTGCGTGACGCGTACTGCGACCTCTCCATGGCGGAGACCGCCGAGCGGCTCGCGGAGCGCTACCGCATCCGGCGTGAAGCGGTGGACTGCTACGCCGCGCGGAGCCAAGCCGGCGCCAAGGCCGCGTGGGACGCGGGCGCGATGGCCGACGAGATCGTCCCGGTGACGGTGAAGGACCGAAAGACCCGGAAGGACGTGGCCTGGGCGGCCGACGAGCACATGCGGCCGGATACGACGCCGTGAGGGGCTGGCGAAGCTGCCACCCTACTTCCGGAAGGACGGCGTGGTGACGGCGGGCAACGCGTCGGGCATCTGCGACGGGGCTGCCGCGCTCGTGCTGGCGGACGAGACCTTCGCCCGGGAGCACGGCCTGCGCCCGATCGGCCGGCTGATCGGGTGGGGCGTGGCGGGTGTCGACCCCACGGTCATGGGCATCGGGCCGGTCCCCGCGTCGCGGCGCGCGCTCGACCGGGCCGGCCTGGGGCTGGATGACATGGACCTCGTCGAGATCAACGAGGCCTTCGCCGCCCAGTACCTGGCCGTCGAGCAGGAGCTCGGTCTCGATCGCGAGCGCACCAACGTCGATGGCGGCGCCGTCGCCCTCGGCCACCCGCTGGGGGCGAGCGGCGCCCGCATCACCCTCCACCTGCTCCACGCGCTCCGCCGTCGCGGGCGGACGGTACGGCCTGGGCGCCGCCTGCATCGGCGGCGGACAGGGGGTCGCGGTGGTGGTCGAAGCCTTCCCCGCCTGAGGAGTCGCGTATGGAGCTGCTGCTGCCGCTGCTGCTGGGAGCCGTCGTCTACTCGTTCGTGAGCCTGCGCGTGGTGCGCCAGTACGAGCGCGGTGTGTCGTTCTTCCTGGGGCGCTACTGGGGGACGAAAGGGCCGGGCCTCATCTTCCTGCCCGCCGGCTTCGCCGCGCAGAAGCGGGTCTCGCTCCGGATCGTGGCGCTGGACATTCCCGCCGCAGGACGTGATCACCCGCGACAACGTCTCGGTCAAGGTGAACGCGGTGCTGTACATGCGGGTCACGCGACCCGGCGAAGGCGATCATCGAGATCGAGGACTACCTCTATGCCACGAGCCAGCTGGCGCAGACCACGCTCCGCTCCGTGCTGGGCGAGGTGGAGCTCGACGAGCTGCTCTCCGATCGCGAGAAGATCAACGCCGTGCTCAAGAAGATCATCGACGAGCGCACCGACCCCTGGGGCATCGAGGTGTCGGCGGTCGAGGTGAAGGACGTCGATCTGCCCGACCAGATGAAGCGCGCGATGGCGCGGCAGGCCGAAGCGGAGCGCGAGCGCCGGGCCAAGGTGATCGCGGCCCAGGGCGAGCTGCAGGCGTCCGAGACGCTGGCGCAGGCGGCCCGCACGCTCGCGCCGGAGCCGAGCGCCATCCAGCTCCGCTACCTCCAGACGGTCACCGAGATCGCGGCCGAGAACAACTCGACCACGATCTTCCCCATCCCGATCGAGCTGTTCAAGCCGTTCCTCCAGGCGCAGGCGCGGCCCGCGGTGCCCAAGCCCGACGAGGGCGAGGCGCCCGGCGCCGCGCTTTCCGCCGCCGATCTCTCCACCCTGATGTCCCAGCTTCGCCTCGGCGCGGCCCGGACGCCTTCGCAGGAGTAGCATGGGCGAGGGCACGCCGGCCCGGATCGATCGGGCCGCGCTCGAGCGGATCATCCAGCGAGCCGCCGAGCTGCAGACCGCCGACCGCGACATCGCCGAGGAGCTGACGCCCGAGCAGGTACTGGCGCTGGGGCACGAGGTCGGGATCCCCGGGCGCTACCTGCAGCAGGCGCTGCTCGAGGAGCGGACCCGCGTGGTGCCGGCCGCGCCGTCGGGGGCCTGGGAGCGGGTGGCTGGCCCGGGACAGGTGGCCGCCCAGCGCGTGGTGCCGGGGACGGTGGCGGGGGTCGAGGCCGCGCTGAACGACTGGATGGAGGACAAGGAGCTGTTCTGCGTGCAGCGGCGACAGCCCGGACGCGTCACTTGGGAGCCGCTGGGCGGCATGGCGGCGGCGGTCCGCCGATCCACGGCGGCGTTCAGCCGCGGTGCCGCGGCCATGATGCTCGCGCGGGCAGAAACGGTGTCCGCCACCGTCTTGGCGCTCGAGGCCGGCTGGTGCCATGTCGCCCTGAGTGCCGAGACGCGGCGGGCCCGAGCGGGGTACGTGGGCGGAGGCGCCGCGGTGGCTGGAGCCGGCATGGCGAGCGCGGGGATCATGGTGGTGCTCGGCGCGCTCCTGCCGGTAGCGCTCCTCCCGATCCCCGTCGCGCTGGGCGTGGGGTACGGGGTGGCCCGGCAATACCGTCCCATGCTCGCGCGCATCCAGCTCGGGCTGGAGCGCGCGCTCGACCAGCTCGAGCAACGTGGCCCGCACGCGGACCTGCCACCGCCCCGCCGCACGCCGGGTCTCTTCGGCCTGCTCGCCGACGAGATCCGCCGCTCGCTCCGCTAGCCGCAGAACCGGCCGGCGTTCCTCTCTCGCGGAGATCCTGCCATGCCCGACATCTCCCGCGTCGGCGTCCTGGGCTGCGGGCTCATGGGAAGCGGCATCGCCCAGGCGGCCGCGACCGCGGGCTTTCCCACCGTCGTGCGCGACGTCGAGGAGGGGCTGCTCGCCCGGGGCGAGGAGGCGATCGTCAGGTCGCTCGGGAAGCTGGTCGAGAAGGCCAAGCTCGACGCCGGGACGCGCGACGCCGCGCTCCAGCGCCTCACATTCACCACCCGGCTCGAGGACCTCGCCGCGTGCGATCTCATCATCGAGGCCGTCACCGAGGACCTGGCGCTCAAGACCGGACTCTGGCGCGCGCTCGATCCCCAGTGCCCGGCCGGGACGATCTTCTCGTCGAACACTTCCAGCCTGTCCATCGGCGACATGGCCGCGTCCACCGGCCGGCCGGACCGCTTCATCGGCCTCCACTTCTTCAACCCCGTGCCGCTCATGCCGCTGGTCGAGGTCGTGCGCGCGGTGGGCACCTCGCGTGACGTCGTCGAGCGCGCGCTGTCCTTTGTCCGGCGGCTCGGCAAGGAGCCGATCGTGGCGCGGGACCGATCGGGCTTCGTCGTGAACCGTCTGCTGGTGCCCTATCTCCTCGACGCGGCCCGCGCACTGGAGCAGGGCGTGGGCTCCGCGACGGACATCGATCGCGGCATGCAGCTAGGCTGCGGCCACCCGATGGGCCCGTTGACCCTGCTCGACTTCATCGGCCTGGACACGGCGGTGCGGATCGCGGAGATCATGTTCGACGAGTACCGCGAGGCCCGCTTCGCGCCGCCCCCGCTGCTCCGCCGCATGGTCGCGGCCGGGCTCCATGGCCGAAAATCGGGACGGGGGTTTTATGATTATGCGTCCGATCCTCCGCATCCCATCGATCTAGGACTCTGAGGAGACCCGATGCTCGGCTACGACTGGCCCCGGCTGCACGCCGCCCTCAACGACCTGCCCGCGGCGCTGTTGCTGGTAGCCGTGCTGTTCGACCTGGCCGGGCTGCGCCGCCCGGCGCTCCGCGTGGCGGGATTCTGGACGCTGGTCGTCGGCGCGGTCGGGGGCGTGCTGGCCGTGGTCTCGGGGCTCGAGGCCGAGGAGCACATCGCCCACGGCGAGGCGGTGCACCGGGCGATGGAAACCCACGAGCGGCTCGCGCTCATCACCCTGGCCGTGTTCGCGGTCGTGGCGCTGTGGCGGATCGTGCGGGAGCGCCGCATGGGAAGCGGCGAGCGTACCGCGGCCCTGGTCCTGTCGCTCGTCGGGCTTGGCACACTGCTCTCGACGGCGGTCTTCGGCGGCAAGCTCGTGTTCGACCACGCCGCCGGCATCCCGACGGAGGTCCTGCAGTCGGAGATGCACGAGCGGGCGGAGGGCCATCATCACCACGGCGGCGAGGGTGAGGAGGCCGAGGGGCACGACGACGATCACGACCATGCGGCGCCGGCCGCGGCCGCCGATCCCGCTCCGGCCGCCGCATCGTCGGCCGACACGGCCAAGCCCTCTGGGCACACGCACGCGCCGGGCACGCCGCCCCATAAGGACTGACGGGATGCGCTTCCCGTGGGCGCTGGTGGGAATCGCCGCCGTGACGGCCTGCCAGCCCGACACGACGCGCCCGCCTTTTCAGCCGGTGCCGCAGTCGGCCACCACCGAGGTGCGGCTCCCCGCCGCCGATGCCGCCCGGCTCTTCGCGGAGGCGCTTCGGGCGGACTCGATTCCGGCGACCCGGCTGAGCCTGCGCGACGCCTGGCTGGAGACAGGCTGGTTCGATCCGACCACGGGCAAGCAGACCAAACACCGGCCGATCGGCCCGAAGGTCGTGCGCGTGCGCGGGTGGGCCGATCCCACCCGTCCCGGCAGCAGCAAGCTGTTCGTCGAGACGGTCTACCGGCCCGTGGAGGATCCCTCGCTGCCCGAGCGCGAGCTCGATCGGCAGGTTCCGCGCAACCATCCGGTCGCGATCAAGGTGCGCGCGGCCCTCCAGGACCTGGTCAAGCGCTACGGCGGACCGCCTCCGCCAGTCGACCGCGGAGCCGCGCGCCGGAACCGTCCGAAGAGCCGGACGCGGAGCAGGTCCCAATGGATGAGGGCGCCGGTGCACCGGAGGAACCCGCCCCGGCACCGACGCCCCCCTGACGAACCGCCCGCACTGCATCCCGCCGCGACGACGATCCTCGCCCGGCTTCACGCCACGTAGGCCCTCACCCAGTCCTCGAGCTGCCCCAGGTTCAGCATCGCATCCTTGCACGGCCCCGATGGCAGCGTCATCGTGAGCCCGAGCACCGGGATCTTGCCCGCGACGTCATGCAGCCCGCTCACCATGTCCCGCTCACAGGCCACTGCCACCACCGCGCGAGGCCGGCGCTCGCGGATGACCCGCCGGGCCAGCTGGCCGCGGGTCGCCACGAACACCGGCACGCCGTACTTGCCCGCAATGCCGAGGACACCGTCCAGGGTGTCCTTCGAGAGGCAGCGCGGGATCAGCAACAGCAGCTCGCCCCGCCCGACTTTCCGCCCCCGGAGCAAGGCCAGCGCGTTGTACACCTTGACCGACGCGTTCTCGACCCAGTCGCGGCGGCCGAACCGGTCCGCCACCCGCGACGTCAGCCGCATCAGCCGGAGGAACGGCCCGCGCTCGGCGAGCCGCTCGGGAAGCAGCGCGCGTCCCGTCACATAGGAAAGGAAGACGACGCCCCACCAGAGCCAGAGGACCACGGCGACGAAGCCGAGCCCGATCCAGAGCATTCGGGGGAGTGCCGGATGGAGGTCGGCCAGACGGGGAGCGAAGAGATAGAGCGCGAGGGAGACGATGCCGAGCCCGACTAGGAGGGCCATCGCGGACCAGCCGAAGAACAGCGTCGGGGCGGAGTCGTAGTTCCCGCTGTTGGGGAGTGGCTTCCCGTCCCACTCGTCCCACTCGTGGCCGAGGCGGCGGTCCACGTCGATGTGGATCAGCTGCGCGCGCGGGATGTCCGACATACGGGAACAAGATAGTTACCTTTGGCCCATGCTGCCTCCCCCGCCGATCCGGGGCCTCTACCGAACCGACCATCGCGCGCGTGCCGCCTATGCCGAGGGCGCCGGGATCTTCCGGATCCTGCCGGCTGCGGTCTGCGTGCCGCTCGACCGCGAGGATCTCGCGTCGCTGGCGCACTGGGCGTCAGCGCATCGCGTGCCGTTGGTGGCGCGCGGCGCGGGGAGTGCCATGGGCGGCGGCAACGTGGGCGATGGGCTCGTGGTGGATCTGACGGCGTTGCCCCGGCGGGTCGACGTGGACGGTCCCGCGCGCCGGGCGCGGGCGGGCGCGAGCGTCACGGTGGCCGACCTGAATGCCGCCGCCGAGCGCGCGGGCCTGCGGCTGCCGCCCGATCCCTCGAGCGGGCGTTGGGCCACGCTCGGCGGGGTGCTTTCGACCAACGCCGCCGGCGCGCGCACCGTGCGCTACGGCAGCGTCCGCCCCTGGGTGGAGGCGCTCGAGCTGGTCACGGCCGACGGGGAGATCGTCGAGCTCCGGCGGGGCCAGCCGGCGCGGCCGCGCTCCCGCACCGTGGAGCGATTCGAGGCGGACGCCGCGCCGGCCATCCTGGCCGCGGCCGAGCTCGTGCGCGAGCGGTTCCCCCGCACCCGGAAGAACGCGTCGGGCTATGCGCTCGACGCCTGGCTCGCCTCCGGCGATCTGCTCGATCTCGTGATCGGCGCGGAGGGCACGCTCGGCTTCGTCACGGCGGCCGAGTGGCGGCTCGACGCGCGACCCGCCGCGCGCGCCGGCCTGCGGGTCGCGCTCCGGAGTCTCGACGTGCTCGCCGACGCCGTGACGGCGCTGCTGGCGCACGAGCCGTCCGCGGTCGAGCTGCTCGACCGCACCTTCCTCGAGCTCGTGGGCGAGGCCGGTCCCGAAGCCGTGCTGCTGGTGGAGATCGAGCGCGACGACCAGGCCGCGGCGCGCGCGGCGGTCGACGACGCGGCGGCGGCGGTCGCCTCGTGGGCGGCCGGGGTGGATACCGGGCTGACGGCGGCCGCGGCGGACCGGCTCTGGGCGCTGCGGCACGCGGCGAGCCCGATCCTCGCGGGGCTCCCGGAGAGCCGTCGCTCGCTTCAGGTGATCGAGGATGGCTGCGTGCCCGTCGAGCGGATGGGCGAGTACGTCCGCGCCGTGCGCGAGGCCGCCGCGGCGCGCGGGCTCGCGGTCGTCATCTTCGGCCACGCGGGCGACGGCCACGTCCACGTCAACCTGCTGCCCGAGCTGGCCCGTCCGGGCTGGGAGGCGGCGGTGGCCGCGCTGCTCGAGGACGTCACCGACGCGCTGGTGCGGCTCGGCGGCACCCCGTCGGGCGAGCACGGCGACGGCCGGCTCCGCGCGAGCCTGCTCTCGCGGATCTACGGCGACGACGTGATCGCGCTCTTCGCGCGGGTGAAGCGCGCGTTCGATCCCCTCGGGATTCTGAATCCCGGCGTTATTCTTCCGGACCCCGCCGCCGGTCCGCCGATCAGCCGCCTGAAGGCCGGCGCGCACGCGGTCACGCTCCCGGACGATATCGCGCGCGGGCTGCGCCGCATCGAGCAACTCGGGGGGTACGCCCAGAGCCGGCTGGAGCTGGCCGACGGCACTCCGCCTCAACCCTGATTCCACCACGCCATGGACATCCTTCGCGAGCCCCGCGTCACCCTCATCGCCCGTCCCCAGTTCCTCGAGCCGGCGCACCTGCCGGTCGAGTGGAAGGGGGAGTCGACCGACGGCGAGCGCATCGCCGAGTTCGCCGGCCGCCTGTGCTACATGAGCCAGCACAATCCCGCCGGGCGCACGACGGCCGAGTACCTCCGGAACATCCTCAGGCAGGGCCACGGCTCGGTCTTCGAGCATTCGACCTACGTGATGCTGATCGAGGGGATATCGCGGAGCTGCAGCCACGAGCTCGTGCGCCACCGCGCGGGGTGGGGCTACTCCCAGCTCTCCCAGCGCTACGTGGACGAGAGCCACGCCGCCTTCGTCATGCCGCCCGCCGTCATCGGCGACCCTCGGCTCGAGGCGGAATGGACGGCGCAGGTCGAGGCGGCCCAGACAGCGTACGTGGCCGCGGTGGGCCACCTGATGGCACGCTACGAATGGGTCGAGGACAAGGTCCACCGGCGGAAGCTGGCGCGCGAGGCGGCGCGGAGCGTCCTCCCCAACGCCACCGAGGTGAAGATCGTGGCCAGCGCGAACGTGCGGGCGTGGCGGACCATGCTCGAGCTCCGCCTCGGCGAGGGCGCGGAGCTCGAGATCCGGCGGATGGCCGTGGCCTGTCTCCGCGTCCTCCAGCGCGAGGCGCCCGCGCTGTTCGACGACTTCGAGATCTATCCGCGCGAGCGACGGGAGCGAAGCGGGACGGGTGGGATTTCACAAGGTGTGATGCGTTTTGAGAGAGTCGAGGGATGGCCGCGAGCCGTGGCGAGGCCCGTCATCCCGAGTACAGCGAGGGATCTCGCGCCGGAATGGCCCGACCCATTCCCGAGCGAGGTCCCTCGGTCGCATCCGCTCCCTCGGGGTGACGACGTGCACACGCTCGCTCCCTCGAGGACCGCGCGCATGCATCCTTCGCCTCGGCGCTCCGCCGCGCGGGCCGCCTCGCTCCTCGCGCTCGCATCCGATCCGCGAAAACTCGTGGCACGAATCCTGGCAAAAACTATTGTGCACCCGAACTCTTTTTCTTACCTTAGTTTCGTCGAAGTACCTAACTCGTCGCGGCTCGTCTCTCGTGGACGGCCTTTTTTGTAGAGGAGATCCTTTGGCAGTTCGGATCGGACTCGCCTTCAATCTCAAGCCCGAGTGCGCCGGCGGATGCAGCAGCCGGGGCCACGCCCGACTCCCCCTCCTCCGACGATCCGAACAGTCGGGCCCTCCGCGACGATCTCCCTCAACCCGATCTCTACGCCGAGTGGGACGAGCCCGCCACCATCGATGCGGTCGGAGCGCGCGCTCGCTACCGTCGGCCAGGTCGTATCGGCTCGAGGCCAACGCCAGCTTCCCCGCGCGGCTCGCGCTGATCCAGCCCGACTTCGTGTTCAACATCGCCGAGGGGCTCTACGGCCCGAACCGCGAGGGACACGTCCCGGCCATCTGCGAGTTCCTCGGCGTCCCGTGCCACGCCTCCGACCCGCTGACCCTCGGCCTCGCGCTCGACAAGGGCCGCGCCAAGGAGATCATGTCGTACCACGGCGTGCCCACCGCGCCCTTCGTCCTCGCCAAGAGCCCGGCCGACGCGCGGAACGTCCAGCTCCCCTTCCCGCTCTTCGTGAAGCCGGCCTTCGAGGGCTCGGGCAAGGGCGTGAGCGTGCGGAGTCTCTGCAAGACGCGGAGCCAGCTGGTCAAGCAGGTCTCGAAGCTGCTCGCCACCTACGCCGAGCCGGTGCTCATCGAGACCTACCTGCCCGGCCCCGAGTTCACCGTCGCGGTGCTCGGCAATGGCGACGAGGCACGCTGCCTGCCCATCGTGGGCATGGACTTTGAAACGCTGCCCACGGGCGCGCCGCCGATCTACGGCTACGAAGCGAAGTGGCTGTGGGACTCGCCGACGCACCCGCTGGAGATTTTCGACTGCCCGGCCCGCATTCCCGAGTCGCTGGCCGAGGACGTCCGCGCCGCTGCCTTGGCGGCCTACCACGCGCTCGACTGCCGCGACTGGTGCCGCATCGACATCCGCTGCGACGCCGCCGATCGCCCCATGGTCGTCGAATTGAACCCGCTGCCGGGCATTCTGCCCGACCCGCGGGACAATTCCTGCTTCCCGAAGGCCGCACGGGCCGCCGGGATGAGCTACGACGACCTGATCCGCACGGTCGCCGACATCGCGTGGCGCCGGATCAGCGGCCGTTCACTCCTGGCGGAGGTGGCGTGATGCGAGTAGCGATCCTGTTCGATGCCGGCAGCGACGAGTGGAGCCCGCAGGACGTGGCCGCGGTCGTGGGCAACGTCCACGAGGTGCGGGACGTCCTGCGGCGGCGGGTCACGAGGTC
The DNA here is from genome assembly GCA_963697755.1 of uncultured Gemmatimonadales bacterium. Classification (GTDB taxonomy): domain Bacteria; phylum Gemmatimonadota; class Gemmatimonadetes; order Gemmatimonadales; family GWC2-71-9; genus CAVVWJ01. Next base: position 382,770 of record CAVOPE010000008.1, read on the forward strand.
GAGCTCCTGCCCGTCCGCCTGGGCGACTTCCGCTGGCTCAGCCGCGCTCGCCGGGCCGACCTGGTCTTCAACCTCTGCGAGGGCATCAACGGCCACGCCAAGTACGAGGACCTGGTCGTCGGAACGCTCGAGCTGACCGGCGTGCCCTTCACCGGCTGCCGCACCTGGCCCACGACCGTCTGCCACCGGAAGCACGTCGCCAACACGCTGCTCGCGGCGGCCGGCCTGCCGGTCCCGGCATTCACCCTGGCGCAGGCCAACAAGATCGCCGGCGGAGCTTCCCGCTGCCGGCCATCGTGAAGCCCTCGGCCGAGGACGCCAGCGTCGGCATCGACAACGGAGCGGTCTGCACCTCCAAGCGCGCGCTCAAGAAGCGGGTCGCGCTCATGCTCGAGCAGTTCGAGGAGGTGCTGGTCCAGGAGTACGTGCCGCGGCCGCGAGTTCAACGTCGGCTTCGTCGGCCGGCGGATGCTGCCGATCGCCGAGATCCGGTTCGACGGGATGCCCGACGGGCGCTGGCCCATCGTGAGCTACGCCGCCAAGTGGATCCCGGGCAGCGCCGGAGGACGAGGGCACCCAGCCCGTCTGCCCGGCTGACATCCCGGCCGACCTGGCCAAGCGGATCGGCGAGGTGGCGCGCGCAGGCCTGGACTCGCATGTCCGGCGCCGAGGGCTACGGCCGGGTGGACCTCCGGGTCAGACGAGGAGGGCCAGCCCTACGTCCTCGAGGTGAACCCCGTGCCCCGACCTGTCGAGCAACGCCGGTCTCGCCCGGATGGGCCGCGCCTTCGGCTGGAGCTACGACGACCTCGTCATGCAGATCGTGGACGAGGCGCTCATGCGCTCGCAGAGCCACAGCGCCGCGGCGGCCCTGGTCAGCGGGGTGTCAGCCGCGTGAGCGGCACGATCACCCTGCCGCTGCTCCGACACCTCACCGCGGCCGACCGCGGCCGCATCGAGGAGATCAGCCGTGCGGTCGGCGTGTTCCGCGAGGACGAGATCCCGATCGCGCTCGAGGTGTTCGACGGCGCGGTCGCGGGCCGGCATCCGCCGGCTCGCCGGACTATCTCGCGCTCGGTGCCGAGCACGACGGCCGCCTGGCCGGCTGGATCTGCTGGGGACCGACGCCCTGCACGCTCGGCACCTTCGATCTCTACTGGATGGCGGTCGACCCCGCGCACCACGGGCGCGGGCATCGGCACCGCTCTGCTTGCGCGCCATGGAGCAGCGCCTCGCGGGCGCGCGCCCGGCTGATCGTCGTGGAGACGGCCGGCCGCGCCGGACTACGCCCCGACCCGCGCCTTCTACGAGGCGCCGCGGGTACCGCGGCCGTGTCGCGCATCCCGGATTTCTACGCCCCGGGCGACGATCAGGTCGTCTACGTGAAGTATCTCGCCCTGCGGTTCGGCCTTAAGGAGGACGGGTAGCGTCATGGAGACCTGGCAGGAAGTCCTGCGAAGAGAACTCGATCGCGTCGCTCGAGATGCTCGCGGCCAAGTTCGGCCCCGAGCACTTCCCCGACCTGGACCGTCTGCGCCAGGCGGCGGAGAACTTCGAGTTCCGGATCTCGCCGGCAATGGTGGACCTCATCAAGTCGCCCGACGACCCGATCTGGCGGCAGTACGTGCCGACGGTCGAGGAGCTCGACGTCGGTGGACGGCATCGTCGACTCGCTCAACGAGGACGCCGACAGCCCGGTGCCCAACATCACGCACCGCTATCCCGACCGGGCGCTGTTCCTGGTCTCCCCGGTCTGCGCCAGCTACTGCCGCTTCTGCACCCGGCGGCGGAAGGTGGGCGATCCCGAGAAGATCCCGATGTCGCAGTTCGAGAGCGCGTTCCAGTACCTCGAGGAGCACACCGAGATCCGTGACGTCATCATGACGGCGGCGATCCGCTGCTCCTCAACGACCGGCGGCTCGAGGCCATCCTCACCCGGCTCCGGGCCATCCCGCACCTCGAGATCATCCGGATCGGGAGCCGGGTGCCGTGCCACCTGCCCGAGCGGATCACGCCCGAGCTGTACGACGATGCTCCGGAAGTATCCACCCGCTCTTCATCAACACCCACTTCAACCACCCCGACGAGCTCACGCCCGCCGCGGTGGCCGGCGCTCGGCATGCTGGCCGACGCCGGCATCCCGCTCGGCTGCCAGACGGTGCTGCTCAAGGGCGTGAACGACGAGCCCCGAGGTCATGAAGCGGTTGATGCAGCGGCTGCTCATGGCCCGGGTCCGGCCCTACTACATCTACATGGCCGACCAGGTGGCGGGCGCCGAGCACTTCCGGACCACGGTCCAGACCGGGCTCCGAGATCATGGAGGCGCTTCGCGGCTGGACCAGCGGCCTGGCCAATCCGCACTTCGTCATCGACGCGCCGGGCGGCGGCGGGAAGATCCCGCTGCTCCCGGAGTACGTGATGAGCATGACCGATGAGGAAGTGGTGGTCCGGAACTTCAGGGGCGAGCGGTACGTCTACCGGCAGCCGCGGGAAGAGGGGGTCATGGCGATACAGAAGCCACGGAGGCGCGCGAAGCCCCGGAAGACCGCTTGACGAGAGAAAGCTCCGCGGGCCCCCGCTGCGGTGGGCGGCCCTAGGCTGCTTCTGAAGCCTGCTCCATTGAACGCATGAAGGCGCGGTAGACGTCCGGACGCCACCAATGGCTGGACTTCTCCATCCGCCCCATCGCTTCGTCCCGGGGCATCGCGGCCCGGTAGCTCCGGCTGGTGGTCATCGCATCGTAGACGTCCGCGATGCACACGATCTGGGCGGAGAGCGGAATCTCGTCGCCCCGCAGGCGGTCGGGGTATCCGGTGCCGTCGTATTTCTCGTGGTGTGACCGGATCATCGGCTTGATGTCCCAGGGGAACTCGATCGTGGCCAGGAGCTCGAGGCCCCACACCGGGTGGTGCTTGATGACCTCGAACTCCTCATCCGTCAGCTTCCCCGGCTTGTTCAGGATCTCGTGGGGAACGCGGACCTTGCCGACGTCGTGCAGGTACGCGCCCAGCCTGATCGCCGTGAGCTGCCCTTCGTCACTGCCCAATTCCCGCGCCACCGCGGTCGAATAAGTCGCCACCCGCTCGCAGTGGCCGAAGGTATAGCTGTCGGCCGATTCGATCGATTGCCCCCACTCCCGGACCACCCCCAGATACGTGTCTTCGAGCCGGCTGACCTTGGACGCCACGTCCACGAGGTCGACCCGGGCGTCGAGTCTGGAGAACAGGCGGTGGGCGGCGCCAAGGAGCCGCAGCGCCTCCTGGTTGCGGCCCATCATCTGGTAGAGCCGGGCCAGCTCCCTCGAGGCCTCCGCCTCGCTCAGCACCGAACCGGTGGACACCGCCTGCTCGATCGCCGCCCTGAGTCGTGACTCGGCGAGGGCGTGGCGCCCGGTTTCGCGGTACACCACGCCGAGCACCTTGTAGACGTCGGCCTTGTCGAGCCGCGCGCCCATCCGGTCAAAGATGGCGAGCGCTGCCTCTGCGTTGCCGCGCGCCTCCTCAAAGCGCTGGCGGGCCACGTGCACCTCGGCATGATTAAGCAGGCAGAGTCCTTCGAGGTGAACGTCCCCGACGGCGCGCGTGATCTCGAGGCTCTCGCGGAAATAGCGGTCCGCATCCTCCCAGAGCTGCCGGTCGGAGCTGACCATCCCCAGGTTGTGATAGGCGATGGCACGGCCCTTGTCCTCGCCGGAGCCCTCGAACGCCGCCAGCGAGCGACGATAATGGATCAACGCCTCCGCATGGTCCCCGTGGATGTTCGCCAGGATGCCGAGATTCTGCTCGATCCGTCCCCGGAGCCGGGAATCGGTACCGCCCAGCGCCAGGGCCTGGAGATAGCGGGTCCGGGCCTCATCCATGGCCCCGCTCTCGAAGGAGAAGCCGCCAAGCACGTTCAGCGCCTCGCCGGCGAGCACGTCGTCGCCGATCGCGGTGGCGATCGCATAGCTCCGCTCCGACAGCTCGCGGGCGGCATCGCGCTCGCCGCGGTGGTGATGCTGCACCGACAGCCGCCGCAAGGCTTCGGCTTGGGTCCGGCGGTCCCCCGATCGCTCGGCGGCCTCCATGGCGCTCCGGTAGCCGTCGACCGCCGCCCCGACGGCACCGGCGCGCTCGTGCCCGACGGCCTCCGATAAGAGCTCCGCCGCGCGATCGGCCCCGTCAGCGAAGGACGACCGCGCGGCGGATGAAGAGCCGGGCTGCCGGCTCACGTTGCCATTACCATGCTGCAGCTACCATGCGACAGCGTACCTCGAGAAGTGCTTGATCACGCCCGTGACCGTCTTGAAGCGCAGCAGGTCGAGTGACGGGAGAAGGTCAAGGATCCTGAGGTTCTCGTCGGTGTAAACCACGCGCTTGCTGATCATGAGCGGCGAGCAGTTGCTGTAGCTGAGCTCGAGCGACGCCGGCCGGGCGAACTGCAGGCCCTCGGGGCTGAAGCGGACCGAGTTGACGTTGCCGGGCACCTGCTCGGCCTTGATGGTCACGGACCGGTCCAGCGCGCCGGCGGGAATCACGAGGCGGTGAGTGCCGACCGTCACGATGCCACCTTGCGGCCCGATCACCTTGGTCGTGACGGCGTAGGGCTGGGTCGAGCAAGAGAGCAGGTGGAGCTCGTCGAGCGCCTTCATTGTGCCGGCGACCGTCCCGCCGATGGTGCTGACAAGCGACTGCGAGGGCTGCCCGACCGACGGACTCAGACTCTCTTCTGAGGCGCATCCCACACCCGCCGCGAGTACCAGCCCGAGGACGAGTACGGAGGCCTTCCGTGTCCAGCTCGACATGCGGTACTCCGGGGTTGAGGGTCCTTGCCGTGCGACGATACCGCGACTCCGTGAAGAGCCGCCGAACATTCCCGAGCCACCGTGATTCGGGGATGCCGGTGCGCGGAACAGTGTGCGTGGTGGACAGGGGCAAGGTCCATGCCCCTGGCTCGACGCCGTGTTCAATAATTGGTCACGCAAGAATCAGCAGGTCGGCAATCCTACTATCGCTTTGTCGCTTCGGCGGATAGTACAGCCGCACGGCACGTATACGATCAATACACTAGCGGCATCCACAGCATGAGGGCCCGCGGCCTCACCTGTGGCCGGGTTGCCGCGGCTGGAGGGGGCGTCCGGCCGAGATCTCCGGCTACTGTGGCGCGCCCGCCCTCCACGTGCGCAGGCCGCTGAGCCAGGAGTACGGATCGACGGAGACACCGCCGAGCCGGCGTGACACCACTGCCAGATTCGCCGGGGCGTAGAGGAAGAGCGCCGGCGCGTCCGCGTTCAGCGTGTCCATCGCCTCACGGTACAGGCGCCTCGCCTCGGCCGCGTCGCGTGCCCCTGCCGCGCGCCGGAACAGCGCGTCGAATGCCGGGTTGGCGTAACGCCCGTAGTTGAGTACGCCCCATCCGGCCCGGGTCCACTGGTCGGCCAAGCCGCGCGGGCTGGGCTCGTCCAGCCATGCGCCGAGGTAGGCGTCGAACTGGCCGTGCTCAAGCCGTTCCTGAAAGACCGGGAAGTCCACGGCGGTCACGGTGACCGCCGCTCCGACCGCCCGCCACATCGCTTGCAGGGCTACGGCCAGTTGCCGCCGCGTCGGGCTGGTGCCGGGCACCAGGATGTCGAAGGCCAAGTCGCGGTCGCCCCGCCGCCGCGGCCGCTCGGGATCGGGGCGCCGCCACCCGGCCGCATCCAGTTCGCGATCGGCCTCTACGGTGTCGAACCCCGGGCTGAGGATGCTGTCGTTCCAGATCCAGAGCAGTTGTGACATCGGGCCCGGCGGGGCCTTCGCGTCCTGGCCAAACGTTGCGCGGGCCAGCGTCTGGCGGTCAACGGCATGTGCCAGCGCGCGACGGGTAGCCGCATCGCCCAGGACCGGATGCGCCCGATTGCCCGACCCGCCCCTGATCTGGAAGCCGAGGAAGCCGTACGTCGCCGACGCATAGGGTATGACCCTGAGCGTGGAGTCGCGCGTCACGCGGGCGACCCGGTTCGGCCCGCCCGCGGTCTCCAGCAGGTCAGCCTCGTGGCTCAGCACCAGGTTGAGGGCCGCGTCCGGGTCGGTCGTGAACCGCCAGACGATCTGACGGATGGCCGGAGCCCCGACGCCACTATCGGCCACCAGGCGCACGTACTCGCCGCGCCTCCACTGGGCCACGCGGTACGGACCGCTGCCGACGAGATGCGCCACGGCCGTATCCGAGAACCAGCGGTCCATGGGAATGCTTCCCCAGATGTGGCTGGGAATGACGCGTACGTGGTACGTGGCGTCGTAGAGCTGCTCGGCGGATGGCTCGGCGAACCGGATTACGAAAGTCGCCGCATCTTCCGGCACCACGGTCAGCCGATGCGCCAGGTAGGGACGAGCGGGCGCGGAGATCGCCGAATCGGCGAAGGCTTCGAAGGAGAACCGTACGTCCTCGGCGGTGACGGGACGCCCGTCCTGCCACCGGGCACCCGGCCGCAAGTGGAACCGCCACGCGAGCGAGTCCACCCGCTCCCACCGGGTCGCGAGTGCGGGACGGTACGCGCTGCTGTCGATGGGGGGAGCCCCGGAAGCGAGATCGGCTAGGCGCTCGTACACCTGATCGCCGATGTCGCGAGCCACGGTCTCGCTCGCGAGCGGCGGCAACAGCTGGGCAGGGTCGCCGGTCGCGGCGATGACGACCGTGCCGCAGCGCGGACAAGGGCCGGCCGGGCCGCGGGTGCACGCGCCGAGACCAAGTCCCAGCGACAGGGCAAACAGAAGGGCACCGTCGACTGGGCGTCGGGGCACGCGAGCTCCAGGAGGATGACGGGAGTGCGCAATGTACCTAGATCAAGCCGTCCGAGGGAGCAGCGCATGGTGCTCCTCCAACGGCGAGCCGCCACCGGCGCGTGCTGCTCGAAGCGTTTGGACGTTCGAGGGCGAAGCAGCCGAAGAGTGCGGCGAGTTCCTCGCCGGAGGCTGATTGGAGAAGGGGTCATGGGCATTGCGCCATGACCCCTTTGCCATCACCGTGACCGCCGCATCACCACCCGCCCGCCGCCCGTCCCGCCTTCAGGACGCCACCGCGTGCTCCTTCTGGTTCTCCGCCGCCACCTTCGCCGCCACGTCGGGCGGCGCCTCGGCGTACCCGTGGAACTTCTCCCGGTGGGTGCCGCGGCCGTGGGTAATGGAGTGGAGCGTGGTGGAGTACTTGTAGAGCTCCGCCTCGGGCACGATCGCCCGGACCTTGGTGAGGCGTCCGTCCTGTTCCGTCCCGAGGATCTGCCCCCGGCGGGAGCTCAGGTCGCCCATGACGTCGCCGAGCATGTCATCGGGCGCCCACGCCGTCACTTCGACCAGCGGCTCGAGCAGTACCGGCCGCGCCTTGGGCGCCACGTTCCGGAAGGCCAGGATGCCGGCCATCTTGAACGACATCTCGTTCGAGTCCACGTCGTGATACGAGCCGTCGAAGCATTCCACCCGGAAATCCACCATCGGATAGCCGGCCACGACGCCACGCTCCGCCGACTCCTGTACCCCGCGGTCGACCGCCGGGATGAACTTGTTAGGTATCACGCCGCCCACGATATCATCCACGAACTCGTAGCCCGCACCGCGCGGACGAGGTGCCATCCGGATCCAGCAGTCACCATACTGGCCGCGCCCGCCGCTCTGCTTCTTGTGCTTGCCCTGCCCCTCGGCCTTCCCCTTGATCGTCTCCCGGTAGGCGACGCGCGGCCGCGCGAGCTCGGCGTGCACGCCGAACTTGCGCTCCAGCCGCTGGAGGATGGTCTCGAAGTGCCGTTCGCCCATCCCGTGGATGAGCGTCTGCCCCAGTTCCGAGCTGTACTCGAAGTGGAAGGTGGGATCCTCCTCGTGCAGTTTGTGGAGCCCGGCGGCCAGCTTGTCCTCTTCGCCGCGCTGCTTCACCACCACGGCCGAGGTGGCCTCGGAGTCCGGCAGCGGGATGGGCGGCAGCCTGACCGGCGCCTCGCGCCGGCAGAAGGTGTCCCCCGTGTGGGTGTCCTTGAGCTTGGCGACGGAGCCGATGTCGCCGCCGGCGAGGCGCTCGACCTCGATCCGCTCTTTCCCCTGCTGGATCGACAGGTGGTTGAGCTTCTCCGGCGTCTCGTGCTCGGCGTTCCAGACCTCGTCGCCGTTCCGGAGCTCGCCAGTGTGGAGGCGGAACAGGGTCACGTCGCCCACGTGCGGCTCCGACATGGTCTTGAACACCCGCCCCACCAGCGGCGCCTCGACCGGCGCCGGGCGCTCGGCAGGCGAGGGAAACAGCTCGACCATCTTCCTGAGCAGGGTGCGGAGGCCGTACGTCTGGGTCGAGCTGCCGCAGAAGAGGGGGACGATCTGCCCGGCCAGCATCGCCTTCTTCACCGCCCCGATGAACTGCTCGCGGGGGATCTCTTCCCCGGCGAGATACCGCTCGATCAGATCGTCGTCGGTGGAGGCGACGGCCTCGGTCAGGTGTTCGCTGTACTCCCGGTAGCGCTCCTCGTACTCCGGCGGGATGGGCACGACCTCGTTCTCGCCCTTCACCGCGCCCTTCTTGTAGAGGTGACAGTGTCCCGAGAACAGGTTGATGATCCCGTGGAAGGCGGGGCCGTCGCCGATGGGGATCTCCACCGGGACCACTTTCGGCGTCAAATGGGTCTTCACGTCGGTGAAGACCCGCTCGAAGTCCGCGTGCTCCTTGTCCATGAGGGAGACGAACAGGACGCGGGGCAGGTGCAGCTGGTCGAGGACTTCCCAGGCCTTTTCGGTCCCAACCTCGACCCCGCTGGTGCCGCTCACCACGACCACGGCGGCATCAGCGGCGTGCAGGCCGGTGACGACTTCGCCGAAATAGTCGAGGTAGCCCGGGGTGTCGATGAGGTTGAGCTTGGTATCCATCCACTCGGCATGGCCGAGCGCGAGGTTGATCGAGTGCTGCCTGGCGATTTCGTCGGGGGAGTAATCGGTGAGGGTCGTTCCGTCTTTGATGCTGCCGTGACGTCGACTGGAACCGGACACCCAGGCGAGAGCATCCACCAGCGACGTCTTGCCACTTCCGCCGTGGCCGACGAACGCCACGTTCCGGATGGCGTCGGAGCCATAGACCTTCATGGCCTCCACCTCCTTGCGAGAGTTGAATTCTCAAGGTGGAGCGCTTGCCAGCGGTTGTCAAATCGAGGCCGTCATCGCGACGTGGCGCGCTCGATGATCACGGAGGTGGCGACCTGAAGCACCGGGACGGCCAGCATCAGCTCCCCCTTGTTGGTCGCCAGCGTGGCTCCCCAGCCAATGGCACCGACCGCCAGCGAGGCGAGCAACGACCGGCCGAGGTTGCCGCGCCCCCGGTTGGCGAGGTGGACCCCCAGCGGCAGGAGCGCGCTACCACCGGCCACCGCCCCATGAGCAGCACCGACGAGGCCGCAGTCCTCGCAGTCATGCTCGGTGAGCCGCCCGCCCACGATTGCACCGGTGAACACCCCGACGGCTCCACCCGCGATGCCGCCCAGAACCAGGAGCGTGGGGCTGGGGGACGGGGCCGTCGGGACGTGGATGGCCGATTTGGCCAGGCTGGGGGCGGGGCCGGCCGGCCTCTCTGAGGGACGTGGACTCAGCCGCTGGGCCTGCCCCGCACTCACCGTGAAGGAGAGAAGAGCCAGGGTCACCGCAATGGTGCCGCGCATCGCCCGCCTCCGTGTTGGGGTAAGTCCAACTGCGCACGAAGGTAAGCCACGGGCGTGACCCCGGCGTCCCGGGCGGCGGGCCGTCCCCTCGTCCCCGGCACTCCTCGCACTTGCCCCAGCGCGATGCCCTCCGCCCTGCCGGAGGGACCTCGTTCATCGCGCCGTTGTTGTCGCCGTTGGTGAGCAGCAGCAGATCATCCTTGGGTCGGACCGGTCCGAGCAGGCGCTGGAGCAGATCGAGCTTCTGTTTCTTCTTGAGGGTCTTCTCGAACAAGCGGAGCTGCCACGGACGCTGGCGGTCCGGCGGGGAGGTGGTGGCGCTCACGCGCGGGGTCCTTCCGTTGCATCCGTGGCGAACCTCAGCCGGAGCGCGCACTCCGTGCGGTCGAGCTCCTCCGCGAGCCGCTCGCGGCTCCAGCAGAGCGCCTCACCCATAAGCTCGGCGCAGCGGCAAAGCGCTTCCCGGCCCGGGTGGCCCCCAGCCGCCAGTGCTGTTCGCCGAAGCACGACGTCATCAAGGTGATGCGCCATCTCGCGGTGGACGCCGTGCAGCACCTCGGCGGCAACGACCGGAGAGCGCGCCCCGACGGGACGGCCGAGTACGGGGCGCTTCCGGACGTGCGCGAGCACTTCGCCGCAATCGGTGCCGTAGCTCGTGAGCAGGTGGCGCATCCCCTCCTCGCTGACGCCCTCCGGCCGGGCCGCCACCCCGTCGCGAACGAAGCGTTCCACGTCGTCCATCCGGCCACCGGGCAGTGGCTCCTCCGGCGCGCGGCTGGGCTCACGGCCAGGGCGCAGCCGCGCCTCAACCAGGTCGAGCGCCTGCTCCGCCGCCCGCCGCGACGTGGTCCACTTGACGCCGACCGTCGACACCATGCCGATCGTCCCTTCGGTTGCGTGGTCGTCGACGTGCGAGTGCTTGAGCAGCTGTACCTCGTCCGACGCCGCGCGGGGAACCTCCGGCAGCATCCCGCCCAGCACCGCCAGCACGTCCTCGCGTTCGAGCGCTGCGGCCGGATACGCGACGTTGATCTCGGCGAGGAAGCGGGCGACATCTTCCTCGGTGATGGCAAACTCGTCGGGGCCGCCACGATAGGGGAGGTGGCGGGTGCCGATCAGTGAGTACTGCTTCCAGGGCACCACGAAAAAGATCCGCGACCCCTTGTCGATCAGCGCATCCGAGTCGCTGAAACCGGTCGGCACGGTGAAGCCGACGGCGCGCGCCGGGATGAGCTGCCGCGTGACCAGGTTCAGCGCCTTCGAGTGGTGGAACCGCCGCCCACCGAGAGCGTCGGGGGCGGCCGGTGCAAGGGCATCCACCCAGGGGCCGGTCGTGTTCACCACGGTCCGGGCCTGGATCTCGAAACGGTCTCCGCTCAGCCGGTCGCGCGCCTCGAGACCGCGCACCTGCCCGTCGCGGCGCAGCACGCCGGTGGCCTCGACGTAGTTCGCGCATCCGGCCCCCCCGGCGGCGGCGGCGTGCAGGAACGCGAAGGCGAGCCGCTCGGTGTCCTCCACCAGGCAGTCGTACCAGATCGCGGCGCCGGTGATACCGGGCACCTCGAGCGCGGGGACGAGCTCTCGTGCCGCGTCGCGTCCGATCACGCCGCCCCGCGGGATCCGGTGGGTGGGAAGCGCCCCCGCGCTGCGATCGAACCCGACGAGATCGTTGAGCGCGAGCGCCAGCCGCATCACTTTCTTACCCCTGAGCCCGTGACCGTACGTCGGCAGCATAAACGGCAGCGGGCGAATGAGATGCGGCGCGAATCGCAGCATCTGCCGCCGCTCGCGGATCGACTCGCGCATCCGGCCGAAGTCGGCGTGCTGGAGATAGCGGAGCCCGCCGTGCATCACCTTGAGGCTGTTCGACGACGTGGCGCCCACGAAGTCACCGCGATCGATCAGGCAGGCGGTGAGCCCTCGACGGGCCGCCTCGCGCACGGCGCAGATGCCGTAGATCCCGCCTCCCACCACGGCCACGTCCCAGGCCCGGCCGGCCAGGGCGGTGAGGTCCCGGTTCATCGTGCCGGGGCGCGACGCTTCCGCCGCTGCATGGCGATCTGGTTTCGAATGAACGGGCCGAGCTGCTCCAACCGGCCATACGGCGTGAGCCGCGCGTCCGGACGCCGCAGCGCGGCGGCGATCGCCTCGGAGGGCCGGGAGAGATCGCCCGGCTGGTCGAGCCGGAAGCCGTAGCGTCCCGGACGGCTCACCTGATCGGGGAACGGCAAGGGGTCGGTGCCGGGAAGCACGCGGACGCCGCGCTTGGCGGCGCGCGCGAAGTGCGCGGGGGAGGTCCAGAAGAAAGGCCGACCGGCGCCGTCGCCTAGGAAGAACCCGTCGCCGGGCCGGGCCGCGTCGATGAGCTCGTCGAGCAGGCGACCGCGACCGAAGAGCCACTTGCCCGCGCCCCAGGGGATCACCCGCAAGGCCCCGAGCTGCTCACCAGCGGCCAGCGCCTCGCGGATGGGGAGGCCATCCGGCAGGCTCGCACGCGTCGCCAACAGGAGCACCTCAAGACCCTCGCGGACCACGATCTGGCGGCCGGCAATGAGCAGGAGACGCCGCCCGCCGCTCCTGGCCGCCAGCGCGCTGGGGTCCGGGGTGGACTCGAGCGTCCAGGACCCCAGCGGCAGGGTGGCCTGACCGGTCGCCACGGCGGCCAGCCGGCCGAACCAATCGACGCCGGCGGACTCGGTGAGCAGGAGGGCGCCGGGCATTCGGTCCCACCCATGCTCCCGCGCCGCCTGCTCGAAGTTGCCGGCCGCATGGTCGAGGAAGCGGCTGGGCTCGTAGCAGTCGTGCAGGTGGACATGCGCGTCGATCAGCAGCGCCGGTGACTGCTGGAGCTCCTGGTCCAAGACAGGTTTCCGGGGGTCGGGGGCCGATCGGTCTGGTCAGTCGGAAGGTCGTACGTTACCGCGGGATCTGGGCTAGCGGTACCCCGCGGCCTGGAGCTGGAACAGTTCCGCGTACAGACCGCCCTGCGCCACTAGGGCCTCGTGGGTCCCGTGCTCCACCAGCTCGCCGTCCCGGAGCACTAGGATCCGGTCCGCCATGCGGACGGTGCTGAACCGGTGGGAGATGAGCACCGCCATCCGGCCGGCGGTCAGCTCCGAGAAGCGGAGAAACACCTCGTATTCCGCCCGCGCGTCGAGCGCGGCCGTCGGCTCGTCGAGGATGAGCAGCTGGGCATCCCGCATGTAGGCGCGGGCGAGCGCCACTTTCTGCCACTCGCCGCCCGAGAGCTCGACGCCGTCCTCGAACCGCCGGCCCAGCATCTGGTCGTACCGTCCGGCCAGCCGCGCCGCGACCGTGTCGGCCAGGCTGCGCTGGGCGGCCGTCTCGATCCGTGGCTCGTCGTCCCGCGCGGCGATGTTGCCGACGGCGATGTTGTCCTTCAGAATGAAGTCGTAGCGCACGAAATCCTGGAAGATCACGCCGACGTTCCGGCGCAGGCTCTCCACGTCGTACTCGCGCAGGTCCACCCCGTCGAGCAGGATCCGGCCCTCGGTCGGGTCGTAGAGCCGCGCTAAGAGCTTCACGAGCGTGGTCTTGCCCGCGCCATTCTCCCCGACCAGCGCGAGCCGCTCACCAGCGGGCAGCGAGAAGTCGAGCCCGCGCACCGCCCACCGATCGGACCCGGGATAGCGGAACCCCACGTTCTCGAACACGAAGCCGGTGCGGATCGGGACCGGCACCTTGCGCCCCTCCGGATTGCGCCGGATGCCGGGCTCCAGCTCGAGGAAGGAGAACAGGTCGTCGAGGTAGAGGCTTTGCTCGTACACCTGCGACAGCGAGAGGAGCACCCGCTGGATCAGGTCACGGCTCTGGCGGAAGGAGCCGGCCAGGAAGGTCAGCACGCCGATGGTGAACGGGCCCGCCGCCGAGCGGTGCCCGACCACCGTGAGATAGATGATCACCGCGTAGGCGCCGTAGTAGCCGAGCGTCCCGAGGCCCGCGAGCACGGTCGAGACCAGGCTTCGCCGCACCGCGAGCCGCTTGTTGGCCTCGTAGAAATCGCGGCTCAAGCGGTCGTAGCGGTCGACCAGGAAGTCCGACAGCCCGAAGAGCTTGAGCTCTTTGGCCGAGACGTCGCTCGCGCCGATGTAGCGAAGGTAGTCGAGCTGGCGCCGCTCCGGCGTCCAGGAGTAGAGCAACGAGTATCCCAGCGAGGCGAAGTGGGTCTCGCCGAGCAGCGAGGGCAACACGGCGATCACCAGCAGCACCAGGAGCCACGGCACGTACACCGCGAGCGCGGCGGCCAGGGTAGCGAGCGTGATGACGTCCTGCACCGACGCCAGCAGCAGGGTGAACAACCCGATCCGCCCCACCGTCTGCCGGCGGGCGCGCTCCAGCTTGTCGTACAGCTCGGCGTTCTCGAACTGCTCGAGGTCGAGCGTCGCCGCGTGGCGCATGAGCTCGACGCTGGTCTCGTTGGCGAACAGGTCTCCCAGCAGGCTCTCGAGCAGCGCGGAGAGTCGCGCCAGGCCCTCGCCCACCAGCGCGATCGCGAGCTCGAGCGCCAGCAGCTCCCCCAGGCGGGCCCAATCGACCGCGCCATGGCCGGCGGCCGAGCCCACCGCCCGTACCACCTCGTCCACGATCAGCTTGCCGATCCACAGCACCGCGAGCGGAACGAGCGAGCGCGCGATCCGGAGGGCGAGGATGCCGGCGACGTACCGGGGCTCGGTGCGCCAGACCAGCCGCAGCAGTCGCGGCACGTGGCGGAGCGCCTGGACGCGCACGCGCCACCCCGGGTCGGGCGGCGCGGGCTTCCGACCGCCACGGTTGGATCGTACTATCGGGTGCCCGAGTGGCATGGCCATGTGCAGGAAGCTAATCGCCGGAGAGGCTCCGATGCCCCATCTAGACTGGCCCACGCTGTGGACCAACCTGCCCACGCTTTGGCACAACCTCATCCAGTTCGGCGCACCCGACACCGAACGCTTTCCCATTTCGCTCCTGGAGAAGGTGATCCGGCCTGTCGCGGTGTACCTGCTGCTGGTGCTGGCGCTCAGAGCCGTCGGCAAGCGGGTGCTGGCGCAGCTCAACCCGTTCGACTTGGTCGTCCTGCTCATCCTGTCGAATACGGTGCAGAACGCCATCATCGGGAACGACACCTCCCTGCTCGGCGGCGTGGTCGGCGCGGCGGCCCTGCTCGGCGTCAACGCGGTGCTTGTACGAAAGCACTATCGCGGTCCCTCGATGGACCAGATGTCCCCCTCCGAGCGGGACGTGTGCCTGATCGAGGACGGCCGCCTCATCGAGCCGGAGCTCCGGCGGCTGCGTATCAACGCCGGCGAGCTCACGGCCAAGGCCCACGAGCGCGGCTTCGACTCGCTGAACGAGGTCGAGACGGCCCTGCTCTACCCCAACGGCACGATGTACCTCCGCGGCCGCGACCCCGACAGCGACGCGGCGCGCCACGCCGAGCTGCTCCGGCGGCTCGATGCGCTCGACGCGGAGATCGCGGCGCTCCGGCGGTAGGCCGTTAGATTCCCGCGATGCCGACCGGAGTCACCGCGCTCGTCACCGGCGCTACGCATGGGATCGGCCGCGCCACGGCCTTCGCGCTGGGGCGCGCCGGCTATCGCGTGGGCGTGTGCGCCCGCACTGCCGCCAACGTGGAGGCGATAGTGGCGGAGCTCGAGCGCGAGGGGATCGCTGCGGCGGGCGCCGCGGCCGATGTCGGCGACCCCGAGCAGGTCGAGCGCGCCGTGGCGGCCGTGAGCGGTGCGCTGGGCGAGATCGGGCTGCTCGTCAACAACGCCGGCGTGCTGATCGCGCGGCCCTTCGGCGAGCTGACGCTCGAGGACTGGGACGTGACGATGGCGACGAACCTGCGGAGCCTCTATCTCGTCACCCGCGCCGTCGTGCCCGGCATGCGGCGGCGGCGCGAGGGGACCATCATCAACGTGGCCAGTCTCGCCGGGCGCAATGGATTCGTCGGCGGCACCGCGTACTCGGCCTCGAAGCACGCCGTGCTCGGCTTCGGGCGCTCGCTCATGCTGGAGCTGAGGAAGGAAGGCATCCGGGTCGATCACCATCTGCCCGGGATCGGTGGACACCGGCATGCTTCGCGATCAGCCGATGCTCACATCCAACCCCGAGCGCATTCTCCTCCCCGAGGACGTCGCCGCCTCCATCCTCCATGCCGCGCAGCTCCCCGGCCGCGCCCTGGTGAGCGAGCTCGACATCCGTCCGACCAACCCGTAGGCGTGTCGCCCGTCGTCGTCTCGATGTGCGTCTGCCGGCGGGTGCCGTTCGCGGACCTGCTGCCGCTGGCTCGTGCCCGTGGCTGGGGGCTCGCCGGGCTGATGTCCGCGACCGGATGCGGCGCCCAGTGCGGGCTTTGTCGCCCATACCTCCGACGCATGCTGGCCACCGGCGAGACCGAGTTCCACGAGCTGCTGACCGAGGATGCGGCCGAGTGAACGGCAGGAGGCGACCGGTGCGCGGAAATGAAGGGTCCGGCGGCGTGAGGGCTTGAACCGGAGCCGCCACCTCCCCACCTTTCGGGAGATGCCGCTTGGCCGTGGTTTCCGGCTGCTGGTCCTGGCCCTCGCCGTCGTCCTGGGTCGGGCCGGAGGCACGGACCACCCCCTTCCGGTCGCTCAACCGCTAACCATTCCCAGCATTAGCGCCCCCCGGGAATCCCTCCCGGCGCCGGTGCACAACGAGGCGACCTGCGCGTTCTGCCAGGCCGCCATGTTCGCGCCCTGCGCTCCCGTGCCGGCCGGCATGTCGGTCGGGGAGCAGGGCTTGGTGTATCGTGCTCAGCCCGCCCCCGATGCGCGCGAGCCGCACGCCACCTCTCACCGCACCACCAGCTCCCGAGCCCCGCCCACGCTCCGAAGCGTCTGATCGATCGCGCGCCCACCCCGGGCGTGCGCTCCTCACACATTCGGAGATCCCATGCACGTCCGTGTCCGCACGGTGTGCCTTCTCGTCCTCGCCTGGCTCGGGGGCGCGACGTCCGCTCAGGCTCAGGTTCCTCGCGCCACCGCGGATTCGGTCGCACGCGCGCTCCAGGCGCTGACCGCGCGGCTCGATTCCATCGAAGCCGGGAACTGCCCCACCGGCCCCGCCGTGGCGACACCCGGTCGGAGCGGCGAGCCGCGCACCGACAGCCTGGTCGCCACGTTGGAGTCGCTCACCCGGCGGCTGGAGGTCATGCGCGCAGCCCGCTGTGCGCCGGCGCCGGGCGCGGCGCCACCGGCCGCGCCGGCGCCCGGCGTGGCTGACACGTCGGACGACTTCGCCGCGATCCGCGCCGCCGCCGCCGCCGCGGCGGCCGAGGGCGCCGCCCCGTCCCCGAGCAGCGGGGCAGCCGCGGACACGACCAAGCCCAAGGAGACCGAGTTCGTCGGCAAGCAGCGCAACGCGTCCGCCCTCAATCCCGAGATCAGCGCCACCGGCGACGTCCGCCTCGTGGCCAGCGAAGGACAGAAGGAAGTCAACGGCGAGGCACGGGAGTTCGAGGTGGCCCTGCAATCCGCACTCGACCCGTACTCGAGCACGAAGATCTTCCTGACGTTCGAGGACGAAGAAGTCGGCGTGGAGGAGGGGTACATCTACTGGACCGGCCTGCCCGGGCGGTTGCGGGTGGATGTCGGGAAGTTCCGCCAGCAGCTCGGCGACCTCAACCGCTGGCACCTGCACGCGCTGCCCGAGACCGAGTATCCGCTGGTCTACCAGCGCTACCTCGGGGCGGAAGGCTTGAGCGGCGTCGGCCTCTCGCTCTACACCACGCTCCCGATCTCGATCGCCGGCGGCACGCACGAGCTCTGGTTGCAGGGCACCACGGCGGAGAGCGATCCGCTCTACGCCGGGGCGCACGAGCCCACCGTCCTCTTCCGGCTGCAGAATTTCTGGCAGCTCAGCCGGTCCACCTACGCCCAGCTCGGGTTCACGGGCACCGGCGGCAACAACGACGACGTCGACCTGCGGAGCCGGCTGGCGGGTCTCGACTTCCGCATCACGTACCGGCCGCCCGAGGCCGGCACCCGCCGCGAGATCACCTTCCGCGCGGAAGGCTATCGGCTCCACGCCGACGAGGCCGGCGCCACGACGAACCGCTACGGCAGCTTCCTCGACCTCAACGCCAAGCTCACCCGGCGCTGGGTGCTCGGCACCCGCTACGACTGGGTCGAGGCTCCCCGCGGGCCCGACGACACCGAATGGCGCCTGACTCCGTCTGTCACCTGGTGGCAGAGCGAGTTCGTCTACCTCCGCCTCGAGGGCGAGCACAAGGATACGGACCTCGAAGGCAGCCACAACATGCTCTCGCTTCAGGCCGTCTGGGCGATGGGCCCGCACAAACACGAGACCTACTGACATGACACGATTCCGGACCCTCATCGCACTGCTGCTCTCGACCGCCTGGCTCGCCTCGCCGGCCGCCGCCGACCCGGCACCGCCGCTCAAGATCGTCACCAGTCTCACGACCTACGGCGCCATCGCCCGCGAGATCGTCGGCGACCACGGTACGGTCACCTCCATCGCCCAGGGTGACGAGGATCCCCACTTCGTGCAGCCCAAGCCCAGCTTCGTGGCGGTGCTGCGGGACGCCGACCTGTTCGTCACGACCGGCCTCGACCTCGAGCTCTGGGTGCCGCCGCTGACTCGACCGGGCCGGCAACCGCAAGGTCTCCGAGGGGGGGCCGGGCTACGTGACGGCGTACACCGGCATCCAGCTGCTCGAGGTGCCGACGTCGCTCAGCCGGTCCGAGGGCGACATCCACGCCGACGGGAATCCGCACATCCACACCGACCCCGTCAACGGCATCATCATCGCCCGGAACATCCTGACCGGGCTCCGGCGGGTCTCGCCCGGCGACGCCGCGTACTTCAGCCAGCGTGAGCAGGATTTCGAGCGCCGGGTGCTCGAGGCGACGATCGGCAAGGACCTGGTCACCGTGCTGACCGCGCCCGTCGCGTACGACCTGCTCAAGAGCGACAAGCTCTACGACTTCCTCGCCCAGAAGCAGTACCAGGGCAAGCCGCTGCTCGACCGGCTCGGTGGGTGGATGAAGACGGCCCAGGTGTTCCGCGGCAAGGAGATCGCCTGCTACCACAAGGAGTGGGCCTACTTCAGCAACCGCTACAAAGTCACCTGCGTCGAGTACATCGAGGCCAAGCCCGGCA
Source organism: uncultured Gemmatimonadales bacterium (assembly GCA_963697755.1). GTDB lineage: Bacteria > Gemmatimonadota > Gemmatimonadetes > Gemmatimonadales > GWC2-71-9 > CAVVWJ01. Next base: position 401,560 of record CAVOPE010000008.1, read on the forward strand.
TCCCGCCGACGCCAGGGCACGTGCAGGAGGTGATCGCCCTGATGAAGCAGCGGAAGATTCCCGTGCTGTTCGCCTCGAACTATTTCGATCGTAACCAGATCCGCCAGGTCGCCGAGCGTACGGGCGCGCAGGCGGTCATCGTGCCGGAAAACACCAACGGCGCCCCGGGCGTCAACACCTACTTCGATCTGATGAACTCGTGGGTGAACGGGTTGGCGGCCGCATTCAAGGGAGGGGCTTCCTGATGGATCTCAGCCTGTTTCTGCCGCCGCTGGTGGCGTGCCTCGTCATCGTCGCGATTCATTCCTACCTCGGCCTCCACGTCATCGCGCGCGAGGTCATCTTCGTCGACCTGTCGCTCGCCCAGATGGCGGCGCTGGGCTCCGCTGTCGCCATCCTGGCGGGCCGTCAGCCCGACTCGCCCGCCGCCTTTCTCTACGCGCTCGGCTTCACCAGCATCGGCGCCGTGGTCTTCGCCCTCACGCGGACCGAAGAGAAAGGCCTGGTGCCGCAGGAAGCGATCATCGGCATCGTGTACGTCGTGGCGTCGGCGGCCGCGATCCTGGTGGCGGACCGGACGCCGCGAGGCGGTGAGGCGATCAAGGACATCCTGGTCGGGAGTCTGCTCTGGGTCACCTGGCCGGTCATCGCCCGGCTCGCGGGCGTGTACGCGGTGATCGGCCTGCTGCACTGGGTCCTCAGGCGCCGGTTCCTGACTATCTCCTTCCAGCCCGAGACCGCGCTGGCGAACGGCTGGCGAATCCGGTGGTGGGATTTCCTGTTCTACCTGTCGTTCGGTATCGTGATCACGTTCTCGGTCCCGATCGCCGGCGTGCTGCTGGTGTTCTCCTTCCTGGTCGTGCCCGCGGCCATCGCCTTTCAGTTCACCCGCCGCTACGGCCCGTTGGCGCTCGTCTCCTGGCTCGCGGGCGCGCTGGCATCGGCCGCAGGGCTACTGGTGTCGTTCCACTACGACCTGCCGACCGGCCCGATCGTGGTGTGCATGTTTGGGCTGCTCCTGCTGGTTGCCTTTGCGGTGCGGCGACTCGCCGGTGTCCGGATGTCTGCCGTCGAGCCGCGGGTGAGGGAGGCCGCCTGACCTCTCAGCGTACCTTCTTCCAGCCAGGCAGGTAAGGCGGCGGGAGAAGCGCGGTCCGGCGCAGCAGCTCGAGATGGCTGGCGACCACGTCGGCCAGCTGCTGCGCCGGGCGGATGTGCACCTCGCGCAGGATCGCGGGGTGCTGGGCGGTGAGCACGAGCGCCCCGTGCACCCGCCCCGCCACGCGGAGCGGCACGATCAGCCGCGCCTCGCCACTCACCAGGACGAACGAATGGGGGATCTCGGCCTGCAGCACCGCCGCGAGGGTAGTGCCGGCGACCGGGATGAGCGGCAGATCCGGCAGCGGCCGGCTCTCGCCCGGCTCGAGCAGCACCACGCGGTCGCCCTCGCTCAGCCGGATGGCGAAGCGAAGCTCGTCGAACGGCAGGAGCCGCGCGGCCAGGTCGGCCACCCGGCGGGTCGTCGCCGCGAACTCGGTGCCCGTCGCCAGCAGCTCAACCGCGTCGAGCAGGCTCGGTCCTTCCGAGGGCGCTGACGCCGCGGGTACGGCGGGAGCGGGAGTCGCGGCCGACACCAGGACCGCGGCGTGTGCCGCGATGAGCCCCGCTACGCGGGCAAGCAGCGCCGCGTCGTCTTCCCCATACTGCTCGGCACCGACGCTCCCGGCGATCAGAAACGCCGAGAGGCGCTGAGGCCCGTGCACCCTCGCCCCGACGATCGACCGGAGTTCGGCGCCGGTAGGCTCTTCGACCGTGAAGTATCCTCGCGGCCACCCCTGCTCGTGATACGTGTCGCCGATGAGGAGGGTGGGTCGGTCGCCGAACATGGACTCGAGATCCAGAAGTCCCCGCTCGAGCACCAGGGACGGGTCGCTCCACAGCGGGCCGCCGACATGCTGGCCCAGGCGGTAGGTGCGGGCACCCGAAGCGTCCGCCACGACCAGCTCGAGCTGGTCGTGCGGCAGCAGCGGCTCGAGGGCGCGGCCGAGCTCGGCGACGTAAAGCTGCGGCGCGCCGAGATGCGACCCAGCCAACGCGATGGCGTCGACCAGCGCGGCGAGGCGGGTCACCTGAGGTGAGGCCCCGCCAGTCGCGTTCCACTGCCGGGCCATCCGTCCAAAGACCGGTGCGAGTCGCTGAGCCACCAGCTCGAGCACCATGCGCTCCGCTTCCCCGTACCGGTCGGGGCGCAGGTCGGCGACCAGCATCAGCCCCGCGTCACGCCGGCCGGAGCGGATCGGGAACACGACCGCCGATCGATAGCCCGCGTCCCGGATGATGTCCTCGAGCACGCTCACTTGCGACGGCTGCACCTGCGGGGCGGGCAGCGGAACCACCAGCTCGTCCTGGGCGAGGGCCTCCGGACCAAGCAGCACCGATCCGCCGTGGGACGGATAGAGCCACAGGCCGAGCAGGTCGTGGGGAACCTCGGAGGAGATGCCATTGGAGAGTGCCGCGTGCCACGTGGCGAGCGCGTCCGGGTCCCCCAGCCCCTGCTCGGCCGACAACAGCGGCACGAGCGGCTCGCCCAGCGGGGCGGGGGTCGACGGGTCGGCAGATTGGGGAGGGTCGGACGACATGCCCGGGAAGGGGGCAGGAGGCGTGCCGACCGGTGCGTCAACGTATCCCTTTATCAGTGAACAACTTCGACGGACGACTCTGGCGTTGTAGCGCGCGTGCTCACCGCGCTCGTGGCGTCCTGCCCGCCTCCATTGCAGGCTGCTCACAGCAGACGACCGCCTGGAAACTGCGATAGGGTCGGCAGTTGACATACCCCCTACCCCTATCTAATGTCAATGTGATGTCTACGCCCTCTTCGGAGATCCCATGCGGTCCCTTACGCTGCACATCGAAGGCATGAGCTGCGGGCACTGCCTGAACGCCGTGAACCGTGCGCTGGCCCAGCTTCCGGGCGTCGCGATCGACGCGATCCGGATCGGACGGGCCGACGTCCGCTACGATGAAAGCGCGATCGACCCGGCCCGAATCGAGGCCGCGGTAGCCGAGGCAGGGTACCGGGCCACGGCGGCGGCATGACCACCGCGGAGGTCGTCGTCACGCTCGCGGGACTGGCCGGCGTCGCCTGGGTCAACTGGTACTTCTTCGTCGCGGGTCGTGGTCAGGCGGTGCGGGCCAACGTCGAGCCCGGGGGCGTTCAGCGGATCGGCGTAGAGGTGAAGGGCGGGTACACGCCGTCCGTCATTCGCGTGCGCGCCGGCGCACCGGTGCGGCTCGACTTCCACCGTTCCGAGGACAATACCTGCACCGAGGAAGTCGTGATCCCGGACTTCGGGATCCGTACCTATCTGCCGGCTCACCGCACGACGCCGGTGACCTTCACCCCGTCGCCTGGCACCCATGAGTTCACCTGCGGCATGGGCATGGTGCGCGGAACGATCATCGTCGAGCAGGAGCGACAGCCATGACGCAGACCCTCTCCACACCGACGGAATCGTGCACCATCCCGGTTACCGGCATGACCTGCGCCGCCTGCAGCGGGCGGGTGCAGCGATCCCTGGAGCAGTCGGCGGGTGTCGCATCGGCCAACGTGAACCTGATGACGGGGGCGGCGACGGTGGACTACGATCCCGCCGTCACGTCGCCCGAGCGGCTGGTCGAGTCGATCCGTGGCACTGGCTACGGCGCCGAGCTGCCGCTGCCCGAGGAATCGACCGAAGCCGTCCTCGACGCCCAGGACGAGGCGCGGGCGCACGAGGTGCGCGACCTCGCGCGGAAATTCGTCGTGAGCGCCCTGGTCGGACTGGTCACGATGCTGTTCGGCATGGGCCACGCCGCCGGAGGGACTCGTACGCGGTACCTGCTGCTCGCGCTCACGATCCCGGTCGTGGGGTGGGCCGGCCGCCACTTCTATACCCGCGCCTGGTCGGCGTTCCGGCATCATGGGGCCGACATGAACACGCTGATCGCCGTCGGAACCGGCGCGGCGTTCGTCTACAGCACGGCGGTCACCCTGTTCGCCGGCTGGTTCGCCGCGCACGGCATCGAGCCGCACGTCTACTACGACGCCGTCGCCTGGATCGTAGCGCTCGTGCTCCTCGGCAACCTGCTCGAGGCCCGGGCGAAGGGGCGAACCACGGGCGCCATCCGTCGGCTCATCGGGCTCCGATCATCCACGGCCCGCGTGCTCCGCGCCGGCCGCGAGCTCGAGATTCCGCTCTCGGCCCTTCGCGTCGGCGACGAGGTCGTCGTCCGGCCCGGCGAAGCCATCCCCGCCGACGGTGTGGTGCTCGACGGCCGGAGCAACGTGGACGAGTCGATGCTGACGGGCGAGCCGACCCCCGTCACCAAGGCCCCGGGAGACCCCGTCATCGGCGCGACGCTCAACCGGAACGGCACGCTCCGGTTCCGGGTGGAGCGGACCGGCGCGGATACCGTCCTCTCTCGTATCATCCGTCTGGTGCAACTGGCCCAGGGCAGCAAGGCGCCGATTCAGCGGCTGGCCGACCGGATCTCCGCCGTGTTCGTCCCGGTGGTGTTGTCGCTCGCCATCGTCACCTTCGTGGTCTGGTTCGACGTCGGCCCCGAGCCGGCGTACCTGCATGCGCTGGTCTCCGCGGTCACCGTACTGATCATCGCCTGCCCATGCGCCATGGGCCTGGCGGTGCCCACCGCCGTCATGGTGTCGACCGGCCGGGGCGCCGAGCTGGGCGTGCTGATCAAGGGCGGCGCGCCGCTCGAGCGAAGCCAGGAGATCGACACGGTGGTGTTCGACAAGACCGGCACCATCACCGAGGGTCATCCCGCCGTGCGTGAGATCGCGCTCGCTGGTGACGCCGACCGGTCGACGGTCGTGGATGAGAGCGCCCTGCTCGCGCTCGCGGCGGCGGTCGAGCGGTCGAGCGAGCATCCGCTGGCCGAGGCGATCGTCGCCGAGGCGGACCGACAGGGCGCGCGCACCGCGCCGGTCGCCGGCTTCGAGAGCCGTACGGGCCGCGGGGTGCTGGGGAGCGTGGGCGGACACACGGTGGTGGTCGGCAATGCCCTGTTGCTGCGCGAGCTGGGGATCGATCCCACGCCGCTGGCGGAGCGCGCGGGCGCGGCGGCGGCACGAGGCTGGACGCCGATGCATGTGGCGGTGGACGGCCGGCCGGCGGGAATCATCGCGGTGGCCGATCCGATCAAGCCGACGAGCCGCGCGGCCGTCGCGCAGCTCCGAGCGCTGGGCCTCGAGACGGTCATGTTGTCGGGCGACGACCAGCGTACGGCCGAGAGCGTGGCCCGCGAAGTCGGGATCACTCGCGTGCTCGCCGAGGTGCCGCCGGACCGGAAGCTGGTCGAGATCCGCCGGCTCCAGGACGAAGGCCGCGTGGTCGCGATGGTCGGCGACGGGCTGAACGACGCCCCCGCGCTGGCGCAGGCCGACGTCGGGGTCGCGATGGGTACCGGCACCGACGTGGCGATCGAGGCCGGGGCGATCACCCTCATGCGCGGCGATCCGCTCGGCGTCGTCACCGCGATCCGCTTGGCCCGGCGAACCATGCGCGTCATCCGCCAGAACCTGTTCTGGGCCTTCGTCTACAACGTCATCGGCATTCCGGTGGCCGCCGGCGTGCTGTATCCCGCCCTCGGTGTCCGGCTGACCCCGGCCATGGCCGCGGCCGCGATGGCGGTCAGCTCCGTCAGCGTCGTATCCAACAGTCTGCGGCTCCGCCGCTTTGCCCCGGGAGACCGTTCATGAGCGAGCCCATTGCGTCCTGCGCCTGCGCGCGTCCCGGCGACGGCACCCACGCCGTCGCGGTCGACCCGGAGATCAAGCGCGCGGTGCTCACCCGGCTCCGCCGGATCGAAGGCCAGGTGCGCGGGCTGCAGAAGATGGTCGAGGAGGAGCGCTACTGCGCCGATGTGTTGATGCAGGTCTCGTCGGTTCAGGAAGCGATGCGCGGCGTGAGCCGCTCGCTGCTGCACAACCACCTGCGCCACTGTGCCGCCGAGGCGATCCGGTCCGACGACCCCGAGCGCTCCGAGGCGATGTACGACGAGTTGATGGAACTGGTGTTCCGGAGCATTCGCTAGGCGGTCACGCGCTCGACGCCCTGCCGGTGCATGTCCCGCCCCACGGTGCGCCTGGCGCCCAGCACCGTGATCCCGCCGATGATCACCACCGCCGGCAGCAAGAGGACCGCGCGGTCCAGCCCGAACCGATCGCTCAGCGTGCCCACCAACGGCAGGGCGATCGCGTCGCCCGCCACGTGGATGAAGAGCAGGTACGCACCGGCGACGGTGGCGCTGATCCGGGCCGGCACCACGTCGAAGATGACCGCCGTCATGGGGCCGTTGTACCACGAGAGACAGAAGAACGCTACCACGAACACGGCCTGGAACAGGGTCGGGTCGCGGATCGTGAGCAGCCAGAGCGCGAGCGGTCCGCCGATGAGCAGCCCGGCCGCCACGACGATGACGCGCGCCGTCTCATAGCGGCGGCGCAGCCAGTCGGCCAGCACGCCGCCGAACAGCGTGCCCGCAGTGCCCGCGATCAGTCCCCACTTGCCGAGCAGGCTCGCCGCCTCGGCCGCGTTCAGGTTCAGCTCGCGCGAGACGAACGTCGGTCCCCATCCCACGATGCCGTTCAAGCCGAACGAGATCATGGCGCCCGCCGTGAACACGTACACCAGCGTCGGGGTGTGCAGCACGATCCGGAGCGCGCGAACGATGTCGTCGAACGCACCGCTGATCCCGCTGCCGAACGGCGTGTCGTCGCCGTCGTCCGAAGGCGTGCGCCGGACCCACCGGAGAATGGTGAGCGCGAGGCCGAGCCCGACCGCGCCGCTGAAGACCGCCAGATCGATCTTGGAGTCGACGCCGTAGTACTTGTCGAGCCGGTAGGCCGCCACGCCGCCGATCGCGACCCCGGCGAGCAGCGGCCACAAGTTCCTGAGCAGCGGCAGGACGCCGATCTCGAAGTCGCGGAGAAACGAGCGCACCGTGAGGCGGGCCGGCTCCCGGGTCGGATCGACCAGGCGGGAGACGAGGAGCGCCATGATGAACCCCGGCACGCCGACCGTCATGAACGCCACCCGCCAGCCGTATACACCCTCGAGCTGTCCGCCCAGGAGCAAGCCGAGCACGCCGCCGAGCGCGATGCCGGAGGAGAGGATGCCCAGCGCTACCGCGCGTCCGCGCGCCGGGAAATAGTCGGCCACCAGGGAGGCGGCCGCGGGCCCGTAGGCCGCTTCCCCCACGCCCACGAGCGCCCGGCAGGTGAACAGTTGTCCGAAGCTGTTGACCAGGCCGCTCAGGAAGGTGAACGCGCTCCAGACGGTCACGCCGCCCGCGATGACCGCGCGCCGGGACCGGAGATCGCTCAGCACGCCGAACGGCAGCGCCGCGAGGGAGAAGACGAAGATGTACGCGGAGCCGAGCCAGCCGAGCTGCGAGTCGCTCAGGGCGAGGTCGCGCTTGATCGGCTCGAACAGCGCGTAGATGACGTTGCGGTCGATGTAGTTGAGGAGGTTGATGAAGGCGAGGAGGCCGAGCGCGTACCAGCTATAGGCTCGGCTCGGCGGGGTCGCCGGAGGCGTGCGCGGCGGGCTCACCGCCGCGCCGCCGTCTCGGCCCCCCCGGCGCCCGGGTGCATGTGCGCGAGCGACTCCTCGGCGCGCTCGTCCCGGAACGCGAGCGCGGCCCGATACTCCTCGACCAAGCGGTCCATCATGGCCTGTCGCTTCCCGTAGAGCCGCTTGAGCGGTCGCGCCGCCCGCTTGGCCTTGGCATACGCCGTGAGCAGCGGCAGCGCGATCGAGTTGTCGGCGTAGACCACCACGGTCCCGGGCAGCTGGTCGGGATCGATCTTCCCCCAGCTCACCGCTTCCGCGGGCGTGGCGCCCGAGAGCCCGCCCGTGTCCGGCCGCGCATCGGTCATCTGGAGGAAGTAGTCGTGGCCCCGCTCGTCGATGCCGAGCACCTCCTGAATCTGCGGCTCGGTCTGGAGCATGAAGTTCTTGGGGCTGCCGCCGCCGACGATGAGCACGCCGCTCTTCCCGCCCGTGCGCTTGGCCTCGAGCACGATGCTCGCCGTCTCGTTCACATCCGCGCTCACGTCGAACCGGAGCTGGCTGCCGGCGAGCGCCTGCTCGGCCACGTTCATCCCGATCGAGCTGTCGCCCGGCGAGCTGGTGTAGAGCGGCACCTCGAGCTCGTGCGCCGCCGCCAGGACCGACCGGCGCGAGAGGCCGAGCGCCTGCTCGCGCTCCCGCACATAGCCGCCGAGCAGGTAATGGTATTCCGCGGTGCTCATCGGCCGCTGGAACTCGGGGCGCGCGCTCACCTCGCGCACGAACTTGTCGGTCGAGAGCAGCACGCTGTAGTCGAAGAAGATGTCGTAGATCCGGACCACGCCCTTGTCGCGGAGCTCCACGTCGTCGGCGTTGGGCGTGCCGCGGTGCATCGACAGGCCGAGCGCGAAGTGGGCGTCGTGGTAGAGATTCGCGCCGGTGGAGATGACCCAGTCCACGAACCCCGCCTCCATGAGCGGGATCAGGCAGCTCATGCCGATGCCGGCCGGCGTCATGGCGCCCGTGAGCGTCATGCCGACGGTGGTGTCGGGCTCGAGCATGCGCTGGGTGAAGAGCTGACAGCCTTCGCGCAGCCGCCCCGCGTTGTACGCGAGGAACGCGTTGTCGATCAGCCCGGCCACCGTCTCCTGGCCGCTGATGGCCTGGGGGTCGATCCGCTGGCCGCGCAGGTACTGGGCGGACGGTCTGGTCATGCGCTCATCCTCTCGGGGCGGGGCGGACGTGGTCGGCCGTCATCCGGGCCACCGGGTCGACCGGCTTCTCCGCGCGGGCCTCGATCACGATACGGGTCGCCTCGACGGGGTCGTCGGTCACCCGGAACAGCAGCAGGTCGGTCGGATTGATCTTGCGTTCCTCGGCGACGGTGCGGGTGAGCCAGTCGACCAGCCCCGCCCAGTACGCGCTGCCGAACAATATCACCGGAAAATGCTTCACTTTGCCGGTCTGGATCAGCGTGAGCGCCTCGAACAGCTCGTCGAGCGTGCCGTAGCCGCCGGGGAAGACGATGAACGCGGTCGCGTACTTCACGAACATCGTCTTGCGCACGAAGAAGAACTTGAAGTTGAGGCTGCGGCTCAGGTACGCGTTCGAGCCCTGCTCGAAGGGAAGCTCGATGTTGCAGCCGATCGAGAGGCCGCCGGCCTCGATCGCCCCCCGGTTGGCCGCCTCCATGATGCCCGGACCGCCGCCGGTGAGCACCGGGATGCCCGCCTGCGCCAGCAGCATGGCCGTCTGCACCGCTTTCACGTAGTAGGGGTCGCCGGGGAGCGTCCGCGCCGACCCGAAGATCGTGACGCCGTCGACCACGTCGGCGAGGTGGTCGAAGCCCCACACGAACTCGCCCATGATCCGGAGTACCCGCCACGAGTCCGATTTCTGGAACAGCTGCTCCGGGCGCTGCGGCGGCCGGCTCTCGAGCAGCTGCTCGTCCTCGGTGGGAACCTTGTTGTCCGCGAGGTGCCGATAGGGATCGTTGGTCACGAGGTCAGTCGCTCGATCGCGGCCCGGTGGTCGTCCGGGACGTTGTAGAAGTAGGGGGAGACGCGCACGTGGCCGGGCCGGTGGTCGGCGACGATGCCGGCGTCCGCCAGGCGGCGGACCGCGCCGGCCGGGTCCGGGCTCGGGAGCATGACGATCGCCGAGCGCGTCTCGGGGTCGGGAGCCACCTTCGGTCGCAGTCCCGCCGCGCAGGCCTGGTCGATCAGATCTTCGGTCAGCGCCATCGTGCGGCGGCGGATCTCGGCCGGTCCGAGCTCCTCGAGGATATCCAAGCCGCCGAGCTGTGCGTAGACCGGCAGGATCGCCGGCGTTCCGGCCTCGAGCCGGCGCGCATCCTCGTGCAGCTCGAGCCGCCGTGGATCGAACCGGAATTGCTCACGGTGGGCAAACCAGCCGCTCGCCCGCGGCACCAGCGTGGACCAGAGGTCGGGCCGCGCGTAGAGAAACGCCACCCCGGTGCCACCCAGCAGCCACTTGAGTCCGCCGCTGCAGTAGAAGTCCACGTCGAGATCCCGCACGTCGACGGGGAGCTGGCCGGCGGCCTGGTACCCGTCCACCAGCAGCAGCGCACCCTTCCGGTGCGCGGCGTCGGCCAGCGCGCGCACGTCCTGGATGGCCCCGCTGGTGAAGAACACGTGGCTCGTCGCGACGATCGCCGTGCGCTCATCGATCGCGCGGGCGAGCGCCTCGACCGGGACGCCGATGCCGTCGGGGCTGTCCACCACGACGACCTCGACGCCGTCGACGGCACGTGCCAGCCACTGGTACGAAAGTGTCGGGAAATCGAGGCTCGTCACCACCACCTTGGGACGGCGCGCGTAGTCGAGCGACTCGGCCACGGCGGTGAGCGCGGTCGAGATGTTCGGATGCAGCGCGACCGACCCGGCGACCGCCCCGATCAGGCGCGCGTAGCGCGCCCGCAGCTCGGCCAGCGCCCCCCACCAGATCTGGTACCACGCGGCGGCCCCGAGATTTTCCCAGAGGTCGAGACATTCGTTGACCTTGGCGCGTGACCGCGTCGACAGCGCCCCGAGGGAGCAGCTGTTGAGGTAGATCGCGCGACGGAAGATCGGAAACTCCGCGCGGTAATCCCGGGGCGGCGCCGGGGCGGCGACGGGCATGACGGACAATATAGAGGCTCGATGGTCAGGACGGCGGTCCCGCGTCTATACTTCGCCCATGGCCGCACCCACCACCTGGACGTCGCTCACCGTCGTGCTCGTGGGGCGGGGGCTCGTCGATCCACGCCTGGCACTCGACCTGCTCAGGACGGCGTGGGCGTTCCGGCGGCGGCGCTGGTGGGCGCGGCCCCCGTTCCTGCCGGTTCCGGACCGGGAATACCTCCGCTGGCGTATGCTCACGGCGTACGCCGATGAGGCCGCGGTGCCGCCGCCCGACGACGTCATCCGCTTCGCGCGCTGGCGGCGGGAGACGATGGGCCTCTGAGGCCCGGACGACAGCCGTGAGGGAGACCGAGTGACCGGAGCGCAATCCACTGGGGACCTGCCGCACGTGCTCGTGCTGGGAGGCGGCTTCGCCGGACTGTATGCGGCCAGGGCCCTCCGTGACGCGCCCGTGCGCGTGACCCTGGTGGACCGCCGCAACCACCACCTGTTCCAGCCGATGCTGTACCAGGTGGCCACCGCGGGGCTCAATCCGAGCGACATCGCGTCGCCCATCCGCTCCATCCTCCGCCGGTCGAAGAACACCGAGGTGCTGCTCGCCGAAGTGGGAAGCGTGGACGTCGAGCGACGCCAGGTCCGCTTCACCGACGGCGTCAGCCAGACGTACGACTACCTGATCGTCGCGACCGGCGCGCATCACTCGTATTTCGGACATGACGAGTGGGAGCCCTTGGCGCCTGGCCTCAAGAGCCTCGAGGACGCGCTCGAGATCCGCCGCCGCGTCCTGCTCGCGTTCGAGCGTGCGGAGCGGGAGACCGATCCGGTCCGCCGGCATGCGTATCTCACGTTCGTGATCGTGGGAGGTGGCCCCACCGGCGTCGAGATGGCGGGGGCCGTGGCCGAGATCCGGCGTTACGCCCTCCGCCGCGATTTCCGCCATATCGATCCGGCGGAAGCCACGGTGATGCTGCTCGAGGGCGGGCCTCGGCTGCTGCCCACGTATCCGGAGAGCTTGAGCGCGCAGGCCAAGCAGAAGCTCCGGCGCCTGGGCGTCGAGGTACGGACCGAGACCATGGTGACCGACATCCGGCCGGGTTCGGTCATCGCGGCCGGCTGGACCATCCCCACGCAGACCGTCATCTGGGCGGCCGGCAACACCGCGAGCCCGGTGCTGCGTGATCTGCACGCGCCGCTCGACCGCATGGGCCGCGCGATCGTGGAGCCGGACTGCACCATCCCGGGCCATCCCGAGGTGTTCGTCCTCGGCGACGCGGCCAATTTCGATAATCAGCCCGGCGGCCCGTTGCCCGGCATCTGCCCGGTCGCGATCCAGATGGGCGAATACGCCGCGCGGACCATCGTCGGCGACCTCGCCGGCCGGCCGCGACGCGCCTTCAGCTACTGGGACAAGGGCCAGCTCGCGGTGATCGGCCGCGGGCAGGCCGTCGCCGACATCTGGCGCCTGCACTTCGGCGGGTTCCTGGCGTGGCTGATCTGGATCTTCGTCCACATCTTCTTCCTGATCGGCTTCCGGAACCGGGTGCTGGTGCTGCTGCAATGGGCATGGTCCTACATCACCTACAGCCGCGGAGCCCGATTGATCACCGGGGAGACGCAGCCGCGCGCCCCGACGCTCCCCCCGATCGGGATCCCCGCCGCCACGCCGTGACCCTGGCCGCTGAGCTCAAGGCGCGGGCCGCCGAGCTCGGATTTCTCGCGTGCGGCATCACCGACCCGGGCCCGCCCCCGCACGCCGACCGGCTCGATGCCTGGCTGGCCAAAGGCTATGCCGGCACCATGCGCTACCTGCACCGCCAGGCGAAGCGTCGGAAGAATCCGCGCATCAACGTGCCGGAGGCGTTGGCCGTGGTCGTCGTGCTGGAGAATTACTACGCGCCGGACACCGCGGCGGACCTGGAGGCGCCGCGCGTCGCCAAGTACGCCCGCGGCCAGGACTACCATCGGGTCACCCGGGCGCGAGTCGATCGGCTGGGCGAGTTCCTGCTCGAGCGCGGCGCCCGGGTGGTGCACTCCTACGTCGACGACGGCCCGGTGCCCGAGCGGGCGCTGGCCTACAACGCCGGCCTCGGCTGGATCGGCAAGAACACGATGCTCATCCGGCCGGGCGTCGGCTCGTTTTTCTTCATCGGCACGATCTTCACCGATCTCCCGCTGCCCGTGGACGCGCCGATGACCATCGACCACTGCGGCAGCTGCACCCGCTGTCTCGAGGCCTGCCCCACGGGGGCGCTGGTCGAGCCCCATGTGCTGGACGCGACCCGGTGCATCTCGTATCTCACGATCGAGCAGAAGGGCGCCATCCCGACCGAGCTCGCCGCGCGTCTGGACGGCTGGGCCTTTGGGTGCGACGTCTGCAACGACGTCTGCCCGTGGAATCACCGCTTCGCGACGACGACCGCGGTTGCCGAGCTGCTTCCCGTCCGGCCGCTCGCGGGGGCGGACGTGACGTTGTTCGACACGATGGACGACGAGGAGTTCCTCCGGCGCTACGGCGGGACGCCGTTCGAGCGCCCCGGCCTGCGCGGCATGCGACGCAACGTGCGCGCGGCGCTCGCGTCCACGCACCGGGAGGAGCCCGAAGCATGAGCGACGAGCTGGCGCGGATACGACGGCTGCTGGAGCACGACGGGTGGGCCAACACCGCGGCGCTGGTTGCGCTCCGCGCCGGCCCCGCGCCCGAGAAGGCGCGCGCGTGGATGGCGCACATCATCGGAGCCGAGCGGGTCTGGCTCGCGCGGATCCGCGAGGAGCCGCCCACGATGGCCGTCTGGCCCGATCTCGACCTCGATGCCTGTGCCGCCGAGCTGACCGAGCTCCAGGGCGACTGGATGCGGTTGTTGGCCTCGCTCGACGAGGAAGAACTCCGCGAGAGCGTCGGCTACCGCAACAGCAAGGGCGAGTTCTGGACCAGTACCGTCGCCGACATCCTGACCCACGTCGCGCTCCACGCGTCCTATCACCGGGGGCAGATCGCCGCGGCGATCCGCGAGGCCGGCGGCCCGCCACCCTACACCGACTACATCCATGCCGTGCGCATGGGGTTGGTCGAATGACGTCCGGCTCGCCTGGACCGCTCCTCGTGGCGCTCGGCATCGGGCTGGTGATCCTCGGCCTGCTGGTCTGGTCGGGCGCGCTCGGCTGGTTCGGCCGGCTGCCGGGCGATATCCGGATCGAGCGCGACTCGGTTCGAGTGTACATCCCGCTCGTGAGCATGCTGATCGTGTCGGTCGCCCTGAGCGCCCTGCTGTATCTGATCCGCCGCCTGTTCCCCTGAGCCCGCCGGCCCCTCGCCCCCGGCGAGGTGCACCCCGTCCTCCAGCCATCGTCTCCCTTGAGCTGGACGCCGCTCGACGCGGACGTGGGGCCGCTCGGCGACCTGGGCTTCACGGTCGGCCGATTCGTCTTCAGCACGCTCGACAACGGTCAGCCGCTGTCGTTCTTCGGCAAGTATCTGACGGTGTGGAAGCAGCAGCCCAACGGCAGGTGGAGGTTCGTGCAAGATGGCGGGAGTGGGAGCCCGCCACCGGCCGCGCCGTAAGGCGGTCGGAGGGCCTCGGTGCGGTGCGCGGCCCGCACCGTACCGGGTGCCCGGCGCGGCGTGGTAGCTTTCCCGTATGATCCCATCTCACGCCAGTCCGGCCGTGGTTCCCGAGGTCGGCACCATTCCCCAGCAGCGGCTCGATCGCATGCGTCGCGTCGGCTGGCTGCTCGACAACTCCATTCCGGTGCCGGGGACACGGTTCCGGCTCGGCATCGATCAGCTCATCGGCCTCGTCCCGGGCATCGGCGACCTGATCGGCGGCGTCCTTTCCCTCTATATCATCGTCGAGGCCTATCGCTTCGGAGTGCCACGCTCGCTGCTGGCCCGCATGGGCTGGAACGTGGCGCTCGACACCCTGGTCGGCGAGGTGCCCATCCTGGGCGATCTGTTCGACATCGGCTTCAAGGCCAACATCCGCAACCTGGCGCTGCTGGATGGGTATCTCCAGCGCCCCGCCGAGGTGCGCCGATCCAGTCGGTGGGTCCTGGCGCTGGTGGTACTGGGTCTGCTCCTCCTGACGGCCGGCGCCATCGCGCTCGCCGTCGTGCTCGTCCATGCTCTCTCCGGGCTCCTCCAGTGACCGCTCCCGCGCCGTCGGTCTACAGCATCGCCATCTTCGTGCACGACCTGCCTCGCGCGATCGAGTTCTATCGCGACAAGCTGGCGCTGCCGCTCGGCAAGCAGGGCACGTTCGGCGCCGAGTTCTTCGGCGAAGGGACTCGCATCGGGATCCACCCGGCGGTGCACCAGGACGCTCGTACCCTGGTCGGACGGCATACCGGCATCACCCTCTTCGTGCCGGAGCTGCTGCATTACTGCGGGGAGCTGCACGAGCGCGGCGTCCGTTTCGTGACCGAGCCGACCCAGCAGTCGTGGGGCATCATGGCGATGGTCGCCGATCCGGACGGCAACGTGCTCGCCCTGTGGGAAGACCGGCTGCCCGAGACCACCGAGCACCACGTCCATATCGATCAGGCCGACGGCGCCTCCTGACCGTGCTGCGGGTGATTCCGCCGCACCGAGCCTAGCCGAGATCGGGGGGCGGGCGGAATGGCGAGACGGCGAGGGCAGCGCGATCGCCCCGGAACGAGTCTTCGACGATCTGCCCCTGTTGCTCCATCCCGTACGCCTCGAACGGCTTGCCGTGCTCCAGTCGATAGACGTACGGACTCTGGCCCACGCCGAAGGCGCGATGGGCCAGCTCGCGAAGCTGCGCGACCGCGCCGCGGGTGAAGTAGCGCCACGGCCCCCATGCCTGGTACTGGCCGCAGTGGGTGAGCTCGTGCGCGAGGACCGCGAGATCGCCCGCGCAGCGGTCGGGCAGGAAGACGTGGTTGCCGAGCGCCACGGCGCGGCCGCGGCTGAGCCACAGCACTACACGCCGCGCCAGGCCGGGGAGGCCGCGGCGCGAGGCGCGGTGCAGCCGTACCCGCGCGCAATCGACCCGCGTGGGCAGGCTGCCCAGGCGGGCGCTTTCGTGTGAGGTCAGCCGGTCCACCGTCCGCTCCACTCGCTCAATTGCCCAGGAACTCCCCGATCGGCGCGAGCGACTCGATGTGGTCACAGAAGATCTTGAACGTGGCCAGCAGCGGCACCGCGATGAACGCGCCGCCCACGCCCCAGATCCACCACCAGAACACGAGCCCGATCAAGATCGCCACGGGATTGAGCGTGAGGCGCCGCCCGAGCACCGCGGGGGTGATGAAGTTCGCCTGGAGGAGATTGACGGCCAGATACGCGCCCGGCACGAGGAGCGCGTGGCCCACGTCGGGGAAGGTGATCAAGCCCGCCATCGCCAGCGTGGCGAGCATGGCCGTCGCACCGAGGTAGGGGATGAATTCCGCCAGCGCCGCCAGCGCTCCCCACAGCACGGCGTTCGGCATCTTGATCAGCAGCATCACCAGCGTCACCACCACGCCCAACCCGACGTTGACGACGGCGACCGTGAACAAGTACGTCGAGATCGAGGCTTCGGTCTCGCGCGCGATGGTCACCGCCTTCTTCTTGTCCTTGAGCTGCGGCAGCACCTTGATCAGCTTCTGCAGGAACAGGTCGCCGGCGGCGAGCAGGAAGTACAGCAGGATGATGGTCTCCATCGTGCCGGTGAGCAGAGACTGCGTGTTGCCCAACAGCCGCTCGCTCAGCCGGGGCCCGCGCACGACGACCTCCTGCGGTCCACTCTTGCTCACCTCGGTGGCAGCTTCGACTTGCTCGGCCGTCCGAGTCACCTGTTCCACCGGCTTCCGCAGCTCCTGGAGGCGCGACTGGACCCGGTTGATGCTCTGCGGCGCCTTGGCCACCCACTCCCGGGCGGGCTCGGCGAGCGAGTAGGCGGCCGCCCCCAGACCGCCGAGCAGCGTCAGGACGACCAGCGCGGCACCGAGGGGCTCCGGGATACGGACGCGCTTGAGTAGACGGATGATGGGACTCAGCAGGAAATCCAGCAGCACCGCCAGTACGATCGGCAGGAAGAAGGCGCGGGCGAAGTACAGCGTGTAGAACACGGCAAGCACGAAGAGCCCGGTGATCGCAACCGAGCGCACCTCGACTCGGTCGCGCAGCGCGTCGCCGAGCTTCCGGAGATCGGGCTGCTCGACCGTTCCGCCTTCGTCCGCCCCGGACGCCACGGGAGCCGGCACGTCCGGCCGAAAGGCCGCGCCCGGCGCTGAGTCCTCGTTGGTGCGAGTGACCATGCTGTGGCTCTGTTGTGAGAGGGAACCGCCCTTGTCCGCTCGTCCCGGCTGGCGGTAAGGTTACGCGACGGCGGCCTCCGGGGCTGTGCGCCAGCACACCGGCAGGCCGCGACCCGGGAGAGTCATGTCGCGCTTGTGGCAAACCGTGCTGTCGATCTGGGCCTGGCTCGTGCTCGTCACCTGCGTCCTGGTCTGGTTCCCCTTGATGGCGGTGCTGCGGCTGGTCACCGCGCCGTTCGATCGCGGGCGCTACGCCGTCGGCTATCTGTTCCGGCAAATTCCGGTCGTCGTGGCCGCCCTCAACCCGCTATGGCGGTTCCGCTGCGCCGGCACGATGCCGGCGGATCCCCGGCGCCCATACGTGGTCGTGTCGAACCACGAATCCTTCGTCGATATCCTGTTGATCAGCCACCTCCCTTGGGAGATGAAGTGGCTGTCCAAGGCCGAGCTGTTCCGCGTTCCCGTGCTCGGCTGGATGATGCAGCTCGCGGGCGACATTCCCATCAAGCGCGGCTTCGGCCCCAGCGCGGTCGAGGCCATCGCCAAGTGCCGTGAGGCGCTGGCGAACCGGGTGTCGGTCATGATCTTCCCCGAAGGCACGCGGTCCACCACGGCCGACCTCCTGCCGTTCAAGGACGGCGCGTTCCGTCTGGCCATCGACGCCGGTGTGCCCATCCTCCCGCTCGCCGTCCACGGTACCTCCACCGCGCTCCGGAAGCACGACTGGCGCTTCGGCCGCTCGACCGCCGTCGTGGAGGTGCTCGATCCTATCGAGACGACCGGGCTCACCCCGGCCGATGTCCCCGCACTCAAGGAGCGCACCCGCGCGGCGATCGTGAACGCGCGCGCGGCGCTCGCCGGGGGACGCGCGACGGTAGCGGGATGACCGTCGGCGGCGTGCGCGCGGGCTTGTTTGACGCGTATGGCACGCTGCTCGACCTGGAGACTGCCGTCGCACCGCACGCGGCCGCACTCGGCGACGCGGCGGCCCCGCTGCTCGCGCTGTGGCGCCGGAAGCAGCTCGAGTACACCTGGCTGCGCTCCTTGATGGGCCGGCACGCGGATTTCACCACCGTGACCCGCGAGGCGCTCGCCTACGCCATCGAGGCGCTCGAGCTCGCGGTCCCGGACGTGGAGGCCGCACTCGCCCGGTCCTTCCGCGAGCTCGGACCGTTACCCGGCGCGGCCGAGCTGCTCACGCGGCTCCGCGCGGCCGGCGTTCGCACCGCGGTGCTCTCCAACGGCGACCCGGACATGCTGGCGGACGCGTTGTCCCACGCCGGCCTGGCCGCGCTGCTCGACGACGTGATCTCGGTGCAGCCGCTCGGCGTCTACAAGCCCGCCCCGCAGGTCTACGCGATGGCCACGGCGGCACTCGGATTGGATGCGGCCGAGATCGTGTTCGTCAGCGGGAACGCCTGGGATGCCGCCGGCGCGGCGAGCGCCGGGCTGCGCGCCGTCCTGATCGAGCCGGCCCCGGCCCCGCCGGAGCGACTGCCTGGCGCGCCGATCGCCCGGGTGCGGGGGCTGATCGACGTGCTGGGCGTCCTCGGCATCGGCTGATCAGGAGACCGGCCCTACGGCTTGCCGAGATCCGCTGGCGCGCGCACGCGACCCACGGCGCCGGCCAGCGCCAGCAGTGTCAGCACGTACGGCAGCATCAGGAACAGTTGATACGGCACCGCCAGTCCCAGGGACTGGAAGACGTATTGCAGCGCCGTCGCCGCGCCGAAGAGCAGCGACGCCACGGCGACGCCGAACGGATGCCATCGCCCGAGCACCACGATCGCGATCGCTACGTACCCGCGACCGGCCGTCATCCGCTCCGCGAACGTGCCCACCTGCGCCAGCACGAGTGTCGCCCCCGCGAGCCCCGCGAAGCCGCCACCCACGATCGTGGCCGCGGTGCGCACCAGACGTGTGCGCACGCCGACGGCGCGTGCCATCGCGGCGGACTCGCCGGTCGCCCGCAGCATGAGGCCCGCTCGCGTACGGAACAGCACCCACCAGACCAGCGGCAGCACGAGCAGCGCGAGGTAGGTCGGCACCGGCTGATCGAACAGCGCCGGACCTACCACCGGGATCCGCGCCAGGCCGGGTATCGGCATCGGGAGGAGCGTGGGCAGCGCCAGCCCGGCGCCGCCGGTGCCGTAGGCTTGGCGATAGATCGTGCCCGTGAGCCCGACTGCGCCCAGCGTGAGCGCGGTGCCCGCGATGATCTGGTCGGCTCGGGCGCCGATCGCCACCGCGGCGAACCCGGCCGCCAGCACCATCCCCGTGAGCACCGCGACCGCCAGTCCGGTCCACGGCCCTGCGGCGGTCGCGCCCAGGGTCGCCGCCAGCGCGCCGGCGAGCATCAGCCCTTCGAGCCCGAGGTTGATGACTCCCGCGCGCTCCGTGACGGTCTCCCCGGTCGCCGCCAGCAGGAGCGGCGTCGCCACGCGGACCCCCGCGGCCAGGAAGCCCCCGATGAGCACCACGGTGTCGCTCACGCGGCCACCCGCGACGCGATCGCCCGGCGCGTCCCCGCCTCGGCCAGCAGCACGACCACGATCACCACCGCCTCGACGACGTACACCGCCACGGCCGGCACGCCGGCGTCGCGCTGCATGGCGCCGGCGCCGGCCTCGAGCGCGCCGAACAGCACGCCAGTCACCACTACCGCGGCGGGGTGCAGCCTGGCGAGCAGCGCCACCGCGATCCCGGTGAAGCCGTACCCCGGCGAGAGATTCTGGAACAAGGCGTAGGACACGCCGCTCACCTCGATCCCGCCGGCCAACCCGGCCAGTGCGCCCGACACGAGCAATGCCACCGCGCCCACCCGGCGAGCGTCGATCCGTCCGCTGATCTCGGCGGCGCGCGGGCCCGCACCCACCGCACGCAGCTGGAACCCCCAGAGGGTCCGCGCGAACACGTACCACAGGGCGAGAGCGGCCACGAGCGCCAGGGCGAGTCCCGCATGCAGCCGCGTGCCCGGGAGGAGGGGCAGGCGCGCGGCCTCGACGATGGGATCGCTCTGTGGATAGATGTGCTGGGATTCCTGCAGCGGACCCTGGACCATCAGGCTCACCAGCGATTCGGCGACGAAGTTGAGCAGCAGGGTGCTGATCACCTCGAGCACGCCGAATCGATGCCGGAGCCACACCGGCACCGCGACCCACGCCGCGCCGGCCAACACGGCGGCGGCCAGAACCGCGGGGATCGCGATCGCGGGGACGCGGCCGGCAACGTGGAGTCCGACCCAGGTCGCCGCGATCGCACCGGCATAGAACTGCCCTTCCGCGCCGATGTTGAGCGCGCCGGCCCGGAACGCGAGCGCGATCCCCAGGCCGATCACGATCAGCGGCACCGAGCGGACTAGCGTTGCCGAAGTGAAGGCGTACCACGACCCGAATGCGCCCTGCCAGAGCGCCGCCAACGCGGCCGGCGCGTCGTAGCCGGCGAGCTGCAGGCCGACGGCGAGCACGGCGAGCCCGAGCAGGACCGCCAGCACCGGTGCCCTAGCGGCCACCGGTCACCATCAGCTCGCCGATCTGCGCGCGCGAGGCGTCGCCCGGCACGTCGAGCAGGACACCTCGGGCCGCCACCAGCACGCGGTGGGCGAGGGCGAGCACTTCGTCCAGGTCACTCGAGTAGAGGAGGATGGCAGCGCCGGCGGCCGCGGCCGCTCGCAGCCTGGCGTGGATCGCGTCGGTCGCCCGGATGTCCAGCCCGCGCGTGGGATTCTCCGCCACGATCACGCGTGGCGCCCGGGCGAGCTCACGGGCGAGGACCACCTTCTGCTGATTGCCCCCGCTCAAGGCCGCGGCGGGCGCGTCCGGCCCGTCGGCGACGACGCCGTACTCCGAAGCAGCCCCGCCGTCCGCCCCCGCGCGACCTTCCAGTCGAGCCGGCCCCGTCGTAGCCACGGATCGTCCGTGCGCGAGCCGAGCACGACGTTCTGGGTGAGCGTGAGCTCGGGGATCAACCCTTCCGTCGTGCGATCCTCGGGGATGAAGCCGACTGGGCCGACCACATCGCGCCGCCCGCGCAGCGGCTGCAGTCGTCCAGCGACCGCCCGAAGCAGCTCGCGCTGGCCGTTCCCCTCCACCGCGGCGATGCCGACGATCTCACCCGGCCGGATGCTCAGACTCGCCCGCCGGATGGCGATCCCGTACCCACTCTCGCGCGGGACTTCGAGGTCCTCGAGCCGGACGAGTGGGCTGCCCGGCCAGATCGCGGTGGCGGTGGCCCGGGCCTCGCTCGATGGACTCGCCGGCCGCGTCGCCCTGGCCCACCATCGCGCGGGCGAGCGTCGCCTCGCTCTGGCCCGCGGCGGGGCTGTCGACGACGACCGCGCCCGCCCGGAGGACCGTGATCTGGCCGGCGGCGGCGAGCGCCTCGTCCAGCTTGTGCGTGATCAGCACCGCGGCGCCGCCGCGCGCCGTGAACTCCCCGATGACGTGGAGCAGCTCGTCCGCCTCCGCCGGCGCCAGCACCGCCGTGGGCTCGTCGAGCAGGAGGATCCGGGCGTCCGAGGCCAGCGCCTTGACGATCTCCAGCCGCTGCTTGAGGGCGATCGACAGCCGGCCGGCCGGAAGGTCCGGCTCCAGCGGCAGCCCGACCCGCTCCGCCAACGCGCGCACCCGCTCGCGCAGCGGCCCCGGCCGGACGTCCCATCCGGCCGCCAGCGCGACGTTCTCCGCGACGCTCAACGCCGGCACCGAGGTGAAGTGCTGGTGTACCATGCCGATTCCATGGCGGCGCGCGGCGCGCGGCGACGGGATGGACTGCACGACGCCATCGATCGCGATCTGGCCCGCGTCCGGGCGCACCAGACCGTACGCGACGTGCATCAGGGTCGTCTTACCTGCGCCGTTCTCGCCCAGGAGCGCGTGCAGCTCGCCCGGCATCAGCGTGAAATCGGCTCCGCGCAGTGCGTGCACGGAGCCGAAGCGCTTGCGAATGCCGCGGAGCGTGAGGGCAGGCGGCGCGGTCACAGGCCGGTCGGATGGTCGTGGAATTCCCACTCGAGGTCGAAGCGCTCCGCGAGGTGCGAGGCCAGCGCCTGCACGCCCAGCGTCTCCGTGGCGTAGTGACCGGCGAACACCACGTTGAGCCCCCACTCGATCGCGTCGAAGTAGGTGTAGTGGGCGCCTTCGCCGGTGATGAAGGTGTCGAGCCCCGCGTCGTGCGCCGCGCCGATCATGTTCCCCGCCCCGCCGGTGATGACGCCGACGCGGGCGACCCGCTCGGGTCCACCGGCGATGAGCATGGCACCCGGACTGGGCGTGCCCAGTGCGTGGTTCACTTCGGCCAGGAGGGCGTCGCGCGGAGCCAGGCGGGCCGGCACGTGCCCCCAGACGCCGATCGGCACACCCTTGTAGTCGCCGAACCAGCCCTCGACCGCGAGGCCGAGCCGCTCGGCGAGGACCACGTTGTTCCCCACGGTCGGGTGGAGGTCGAGCGGAATGTGGGCGGAGTAGAGCGGGACATCGTGCTCGAGCAGCGCCGCGACCCGGCGATAGCGCCGGCCCGTCAGCGGGAGGTTGCCGTCCCAGAACAGTCCGTGGTGCACGAGCAGGAGCGGCGCCGCACCCCCGCGCCCCGGGCCCTCGGCGATCACGCCGTCGATGGTGGCCTGCGAGGCATCGACGGCGGCCACGATGCCTCCCACCAGTCCCTGGTTCTCGACCTGGAGGCCGTTGACCGCGTTACGCTCGTCCGGGACCTCGCGAATGCGCAGGTACTCGTCCAGATATCGAGCCATCTCCGCGAGCGGCACGGCGCCGACGTCGTTGCCGGCCTGGCCGTTCACCACCGATATCCGGCGAGCGTCGAGCGTATGTCACCCGCCGTCCCCGTTCCTCTGTGTCTCTGTAGTGAGCGGACGGCGGGGCCGGGGTGGATCGCCTGCATCGACGCCGGGCGGGGAGCCGGCACCAGCGTCCCCGCCGCGATCGAGTCCGCCGCGGCCTTCACCCGCGCCTTGAGTGCCGCCGGGACGAGCGTGTCGAGCGCCGGATTCGCCTCATAGCGCACCACGCCGCTGGCGAGGCCGAACGATTCGACCTTGGGTGTGAAGGTGCCGGCCTTCACCTCCCGTGCGACCAGGAGCAACGCGTGCGGCAGGTCGATGACCGCGCTGCCCGGCACCCGGTCCGGCGCGAGCGATGACTGGTCCGCGTTCGCCCCGAAGACGTAGACGCCGCGGGACTCCTTCGCCGCCTGGAACACGCCGAGCGCCGCCGCGTCGGCGTTGTGGTGGAACATGTCGGCCCCGATCCGGATCAGGGCCAGGGCCGCCTCGCGCCCCGCCGCCGCGTCGTCGAAGCTGTTGAGGTAGATCTCGCGGCTCTGCACCTTGGGGTTCACCGCCTTCGCGCCGTTGACCCACCCCTCATAGGCGGCCTTGATCGGCGGCAGCTCGATGCCGCCGACGAAGCCCAAGGTGTTGCTCCGGGTGAGGCCGCCCGCGACCATCCCCGCCAGGTAGCTCGCGTCCTCGAGCTTGAAGATCAGCGGCGACACATTGCCCCGCGCACGCGAGCCGGACGTCACGATGAAGACAGTCTTCGGATACTGTGCCGACACTCGCTCGGCGGGTCCCTGGAACTCGAAGCCATGGGCAAAGACCAGCTGATACCCCTGCGCGGCATAGGTCCGAAGCGCCTCGTCCTGCTCGGCGGGCGTTCGGGCTTCGACGTGACTGATCGCCAGACCCAGCGAGTCGTGGATCCGCTGGAGACCGGCATACGCCCCGGAGTTCCAGGCGGCGTCCGCGATACTGCCCGGCGTAATCAACCCGACGCGTATGCCGCCCGGCGCCGTCCGTTGGGCACAGGACATGAGCGCCATCAGTGCGACAGCATAGAGCCAGTTAGTGGGCACTTCGGTCACTTTGACCTTGGATTTCGCTACAAAGTTGCTGATTTTCCACAACTTAGGCCGGTTTATCAACTCTTGTGGGAATCCGGGACCATCGAGGGCGCAGCGTTGACGTCCATTTTGACTTCACCGCTCACTTTGGCTCCTTCGACGATCGCAATCCGGGGGGTGTGAATGTCGCCGGCGACTACCGCCGTCGCCTGGAGCTCGACCCGCTCCCGCGCGAAGATGGCGCCGCTCACCTGGCCCGCCACGACCGCCTCCTGGGTGTGCAGGTCACCCTCGATCACGGCACCGGCGGCCACGAGCACCTGGGCCCCGACGCGGACGGTCCCTCGGACCCGGCCCTCCACCCGTACCACCCCCTCGGTCTCCAGATCTCCGATGACCGTCATGTCGCTCGCGATGATCGAGAACGGGATCTGGTCGGTGCGCCGGCGA
The DNA here is from genome assembly GCA_963697755.1 of uncultured Gemmatimonadales bacterium. GTDB lineage: Bacteria > Gemmatimonadota > Gemmatimonadetes > Gemmatimonadales > GWC2-71-9 > CAVVWJ01. The sequence continues at coordinate 425,837 of CAVOPE010000008.1, forward strand.
CGGAGCTCGTTGCCCTGCTCATCCCTCGCCGGGTTGTTGAAGAGGCCCATCAGCTTCCCTCCTTGACCATGGTTCGCGGATCGAGCGACACGCCCTTCTGACGGATCTCGAAATGCAGGTGCGGCGCGGTCGAGCGGCCGCTGTTTCCCGACAGTCCGATCACTTGCCCCGGCGCGACCGAGGCGCCCGGCTCGACCAGGATGCGGGAGAGGTGACCGTACATGGTCTGGTAGTCGTCCGGATGATCGAGCAGGACGAAGAAGCCGTACTCGGGGTCTTCGCCCAATTGGCGTACCATCCCGCCGCCGGCGGCACGGACCACGCTGCCCACCGACACGGCGATGTCGAGGCCGGGGTGAGCCTCGTCGGCGGTGCCCGCCTCGACCTGTCCGCGGGTGATGAATCCGGGCTCGTCCAGCGGCCAATGGCGAGGGAGCGACAGGCCGACGGACGGGCCGCGGGGTGCGTCGGACACCCGAGCGAGCACCACCGGGGCGACGGGAAGCGCCGCGCCCATGGTAAGCGGGTCCCTGACGATGTCGCCGCCGATCATTTGACGCACCTGTGCGTACCGTGACTCGACGCTGTCGAGAGCTGCGCTCAATTGGCGGACCTTGGAGTTGTCTGCCTCCAGCTTGGCCACCTTCCGCTCGAGTCCGGGAACCCGCGCGGCGGCCCTGAGCAGAGGTCCATACAGGGCGGCGACCACCACGGCCGCCACGGCCGCGGCGCCCATGAAGCCGAGACCGGCCCTCAGCATCCACACTGGAACCCGGTACGTCTGCGACCGGACGGCGCCGTCCGGCTGGACGACGATCGTCACCGCGCGAGGCGCGCGGCTCATCCCTGGAACGGGCGACCGAGGATCAGCTCGAGCAGGCGGGCGAGATCGTCGTTGTTGTAGTAGCTGACGGTGAGAAACCCGCGGCCGCGGCGACGGGTGGTGACCCGCACGTCGGTGCCGAGGTGCTTGCGCAGCGCGTCTTCGACTCGCCTCACGTCGGCGGTGACGGTGCGGGCGGTGGGGCGGGCGCGGCGTGGCGCCTGGGTCGGTGACGGCGAGGACGCGGGGACGTCGCCGCGGACCCGGGCCTCCATTTCCCGCACCGACCACCCTTCCTCCACGGCCTGGTTTGCCAGCGCGATCATCGCCTCGGCCTCGGCCAGACCGAGCAGCGCGCGACCGTGACCTTCCGAGAGCTTGCCCTCGTGTACCAGCGTCCGGACTTCGGCGGGGAGCTGCAGCAGCCGAAGCAGGTTCGCGATGGTCGCCCGGTTGCGCCCGACCAGGCGCGCGATCTCGCCCTGCGGGAGATGAAACTCGTCGGTGAGCCGCTGGTACCCCGCGGCCTCGTCGATGGGTGAGAGGTCGTCGCGCTGGAGATTCTCGATCAGCGCGAGCGTCAGCAGCGTCTGATCGTCGACGTCCTTGACCACGGCCGGAATCTTGGTCCACCCGAGCCGGGTAGCCGCCCGCAACCGCCGCTCGCCCGCGATCAGCTCGTACCCGTTGGCCTTGGGCCGTACGACGATCGGCTGAAGCAGTCCGGACGCCTGCATGGACGCCACCAGCTCGTCGAGCGGTGCTTCATCCATGCGCGTGCGCGGCTGGTATGGATTGGGCTTCACCGTCGCCATCGGCACCTCGCGCAACGCGCCCGACGTCTCGGCCTGCTCCCGGGATACCGGGCCGAGCAGCGCTTCGAGCCCACGACCCAGCCGTTTCGTCTCGCTCATGTGGCTACCTCGGGGAGGGCCTCGGGTGTCTCGCTCACGCCAGCGGTCTCGACGCGGGCCATCAGCTCCTGCGCGACGGACAGATAGCTCTTGGCGCCGACCGACTGCACGTCGTACAGCAGGATCGGCTTGCCGAAGCTCGGCGCTTCGGCCAGGCGCACGTTTCGCGGGATCGGCGTCACGAACATCTTCGCGCCGAAATATTCCTTCGCATCGTCGGCCACCTGGCGGCAGAGGTTGAGCCGCGAGTCGTACATCGTGAGCAGCACGCCATTGATGGCGAGGCCACTGTTGAAGTTCTGCTGCACGAGGCGGATGGTATTCAACAACTGAGAGATCCCCTCGAGTCCGTAGTACTCACACTGGATCGGAATCAGCACGGTGTTCGCGGCCGCCAGCACGTTGAGCGTCAGCAGTCCCAGCGACGGCGGACAATCGACCACGACGTAGTCGAAGTCATCCTGCAAGGGATCGAGCACGGCGCGCAACGCGGATTCCCGGTTGCTCCGGTCGACCAGCTGCAGCTCCGCGCCCACCAGGTCCTGCGTCGCGGGTAGCACCGAGAGGTGCTCGAGTCCGGGCACGGCAGGACGATTTCCTGCGGCGCCCGTTGTTCGACCAGGGCATCGTAGAGCGACAGTTGGAGCTCGTGCTTGGCAATGCCAAGCCCGCTGGTGGCGTTTCCTTGGGGGTCGGCGTCGAGGAGGAGGGTGCGTCGTTCCGCGATGGCCAGAGACGCCGCGAGGTTGACGGCGGTCGTAGTTTTGCCGACCCCGCCCTTCTGATTGGCGATGGCAACGATATGGGCCATGATGGCTGCTTTGCCTGTAAGTGCTTGATTGGCAACGACTTACACAACAAATTGTGTCGTTGGGCCGCACGGCGGGGGGCTGAGCGAGCGGCTCGTACAATATAGGGGGTGACGATCCGACAGCAACAGTTGGAGGTGTTTCACGTGAAACGTAGCCTGCAAACAACTGCAGTGTTTCACGTGAAACCGGTCCTACGCCCGGCGCTTCAAGACCTCGAGCACGAGGCACTGAAGATCGCTTGGGGAGATGCCGGGGATTCTACCGGCCTGCCCCAACGACCCCGGTCTCGCGGCACTCAGCTTTTCGCGGGCCTCGTACGAGAGCGTGTTCAAGCCGCGATACTCGAGCCCGCTCGGAAGGGCGAACGCATCCATCTGGCTCAGTCTCTCCGCGGCCGCGCGTTCGCGGCTGAGATAGCCGGCATACTTGAGCTCTATGTCGGCCCAACTCAAGTCATCGGCGTCTGCATCCAGATCAGCAGCGGCAAGCAGCTCGCCAAGGGGCACGTTGGGCCGGCGTGCCAGGACCCCGATCCGCTCGCGCCCCTCGATGGCGGATGACCCGTTCCGCTCGAGCACAGCGTTCGCGGCCGGCGCCTCCAGGCTCGTGGCTTGGGCGGCCTCCAGCAGCTCATCCTCCCGCTGCAGGCGTTCGTGAGCGGCCCGAAGCTCGGCGTCCGCGAGCAGGGAGAGGCGCTCCGCCACCGGCAGCAGTCGGCGAAGGGCGTTGTCCTGACGAAGGAGCAGGCGGAATTCGGAACGGGAGGTGAATAGACGGTACGGCTCGTCGACGCCGCGGTGCACGAGGTCGTCGACCAGCACGCCGATGAACGAGCGATCACGGGGCAGGACAGCCTCGTCGAGCTCGAGGGCACGCGCCGCCGCATTGAGGCCGGCGACCGCGCCTTGCGCGGCGGCCTCCTCGTATCCGGTGGTTCCGTTCACCTGCCCAGCCAGGAACAAGCCCGGAACATTCCGGATCTCGAGCGTTGGCTTGAGCTGCGTGGGAGGGAAGAAGTCGTACTCGATGGCGTACCCCGGGCGTGTCATCCGAACCTGCTCCAGGCCGGGGAGCGTTCGCAGGAACTCGATCTGTACCTCGGGCGGAAGCGACGTCGAGAGGCCGTTGACGTACATCTCGGAGGTATCCAGACCTTCTGGCTCGAGGAACACCTGGTGGCTGGAGGCATCCGGGAACTTCACGATTTTGTCCTCGATCGACGGACAGTACCTCGGGCCGCGGCCGCTGATGGCTCCTCCATAGAGCGCCGAGCTGTGCAGGTGGGCTCGGATGATGTCCCGAAGGCCCTCGCCCGATCGGGTAAGCCAGCAAGGGAGCTGTCGCGGGTGCGGCGCCCGCTCATGAAAGGAGAACCAGAACGGCCCGGCATCACCCTCCTGCCGGGCCAGACGCTCCAGGTCCACGGAGCGGCCATCGATCCTCGGAGGCGTGCCGGTCTTGAATCGACCGATCGGAGAGTCCCAAGTCCTCGAGCGCCTCGCGCGAGCTCGATGGCCGGTCCTTCGCCGGCCCGGCCCGCTGGGACCATCATGTCGAGACCAACGTGGATCCGGCCGCGGAGGAAGGTTCCGGCTGTAAGGACAGTCGCCCTCGCCTCGAAAGTCCTGCCGTCCACGGTGCACACACCGCGGACCTCGCCAGCGTGGACTAGTAGCTCGCGCACAGTACCCTGGGCGAATTCCAGGTTCGACTGGCGTTCCAAAATGGAACGTACGGCTCCGCGATAGAGCGCCCGATCGCATTGCGCCCGGGGCGACCAGACCGCGGGACCCTTCGACCGGTTGAGCATACGGAACTGGATCCTGGCCCGGTCGGTCGCCCGGCCCATGACCCCGCCGAGCGCGTCGACTTCGCGCACGACCGTGCCCTTGGCGATGCCGCCGATGGCCGGATTGCACGACATCTGGCCGATGGTTTCGAGATTCTGCGTGAGGAGAATCGTGCGGGCACCGGCGCGCGCCGCGAGCGCGGCCGCTTCCGCGCCGGCGTGGCCCGCCCCGACGACGATCACATCATACCGCTCGGGCATACGAAGAAACCCCTGGCAGCCGGGTGCACGGCGTCCTATGTTAGCGCCGTCGCCCCACCCACCTGCGCCTATGCCATACCGGATCAAGATCGACCGCAGCCTCTGCTCGGGCTACGGAGAGTGCGTCGGCATCGCGCCCGAAGTGTTCCACCTCGGCGACGATCACGTATCGCTCGTGGTCGATCCGGAAGGCGCGGACGACGAGATGATACTCGACGCCGCGCGCGCGTGTCCGGTCGACGCCATCACCCTTCTCGACGAGTTCGAAGACCAGGTGTGGCCGCAGTAGGCTCACACCCGCCGCTCACCCGCCGAACGCGTCGACCAGCCGGCGCAGTCTCGCGACGTCGCTCGACGGGACCAGCAGATCGCGATGCTCCGGCCGGATGCCAAACTTGTCGCACCGGCGAAGAAAATCCTCCTTCGACACGCTCGCCGTCGATGCGTCGTGCACGCTCACGTCGTGCAGGTGCATGCCTCGCTCGTCCTCGCTGTCGAAGCGGCCCACGTAGGTCTTCGATCCGCGCGTCTCCAGCACCACGGTGATGCCGTGCAGCTCCTGGTGGCCTGGGTGAAACACGTGACCCGACATCCGGCGCTCAGACCGTCGCGCCGAAGTGGCGGTCGAACGCGGCGGTGAGATCCGCGGCGATGGACTGCGGGGTGCGACCCTCGATCTGGTGCCGATGGACGAAGTGAACGACGTCACCGTCGCGCAGCAACGCCACGGAGGGACTGCTGGGCTGATACTCAGCGAAGTACTGGCGCGCCCGCGCGGTGGCGTCCAGATCCTGCCCCGCGAACACGGTCACCACCTGCTGCGGCTTCACGCCGTGCTGAAGCGCGAGCCGCAGGGCGGGCCGGGCGTTCCCCGCCGCGCAGCCGCAAACCGAATTGACGAAGACGAGCATGGTCCCCTTCTGGTCGCCGAGCGCGGTGTCGACGTCGGCCACGTTGGTCAGCTCGCGGGCACCCATGCGGGTCATCTCCTCGCGCATCGGAGCGACGAGGGCGGGGTTGTACGGCATTCCGGCTACTCCTTTGGTGTGAACGTTCCGTGGTTGGGCGCCGACCGGGCGATGCCTGCGAACTACGCCTGACCGCCCCGTTCGAGCGCCGCCTTCAAGGTATGCCACGACAGGCTCGCGCATTTCACCCGGATCGGAAACTGCGATACTCCGGAGAACACGGCGAGCTTGCCGAGAGTTTCCGACTGGCCTGCAGGCAACGTCCCGGTGACCAGTTGGTGAAACCGGTCGAACAGCCCCTCCACCTCCGCCCGGCTCTTGCCCTTCACGGCGCCGGTCATGAGGGAGGCGGACGCCTTGGAGATGGCGCACCCGGCACCCTGGAAGCTGACGTCGCCGATCACGTCGCCGTCGAGACGGACCCAGACCGTCACATGGTCGCCGCAGAGCGGGTTGTGCCCGTCGGCCTTCCCGTCGGCGTCCGGAATCGCCCGATAGTTCCGCGGCGACCGGTTGTGTTCCAGGATGACGTTCTGGTACAGCTCGCTCAGACTCGACATCAGGCGAAGACGCTCCGGACGCGGGTCAGCCCGCGGACGAGGGTGTCCACTTCGTCCCGCGTGTTGTAGAGCGCGAAGGACGCACGCGCGGTGGCGGGGACCCCGAAGCGCTGCATCACGGGCTGCGCGCAGTGATGGCCGGCGCGGATCGCGATGCCTTCGTCGTCGAGCACGGCGCCGACGTCGTGTGGATGCACGCCGTCTACCACGAACGACAGCACGCTGGCCTTCTCCCGCGCCGTGCCGACGAGCCGGATGCCCTCGATCTCGCGCACCCGCTCCGTCGCGTAGCCGAGCAGCTCCTCCTCCCAGACGCCGATGGCCGGCCGGCCGATCGCCTCCACGTACGCCAGTGCCGCCCCAAGCCCGATCACCTGCGCGATCATGGGCGTCCCGGCCTCGAACCGGGCGGGCGGAGGCGCGAACGTGCTCCGCTCCAACGTGACCGTCTCGATCATGTCGCCCCCACCCTGCCACGGCGGCATCGCCTCGAGCAGGGCCGCGCGTCCGTACAGCACGCCGACCCCGGTGGGGCCGAAGACCTTGTGTCCGGAGAAGGCGAAGAAGTCGCAGTCGAGCGCCTGGACGTCCACCGGCAGGTGGGGCGCCGACTGCGCGCCATCCACCAGGGTGACGATGCCGCGCTCCCGGGCGCGCGACACCATCCAGCGCACCGGGTTGATCGTGCCCAGCGCGTTGGAGAGGTGGACGACGGCGAGCAGGCGGGTCCGGTCGGTCAGCAGCCGGTCGAAGGCGGCCAGATCGAGCTCGCCGACGTCGGTGAGCGGGACGGCGCGGACGACCGCGCCCGTCTGCGCCGCCACGAGCTGCCAGGGGACGATGTTGGAGTGGTGCTCCATGCCAGTGATGAGGATCTCGTCGCCCGGGCGAAGCTGCGTCCGGCCCCAACTCTGGGCCACGAGGTTGATCCCCTCGGTCGTCCCGCGCGTGAAGACGATCTCGGCTGGGGACGCCGCGTTGACGAACCGCGCCACCTGCTGGCGGACCGCGTCGTACGCCACGGTCGCGCGTTCGCTGAGATAGTGCACGCCGCGATGGATATTGGCGTTCTCGGCGGCGTAGAAGCGGGTGACGGCGTCGATGACGGCGCGGGGCTTCTGGGCGGTGGCGGCGTTGTCGAGATAGACCAGCGGCTTGCCGCGCACCCGCTGCGACAGGATGGGGAAGTCCTTCCGCAGCCGCTCGACGTCGAGCGCGGGGGTGGCGGTGGCGGTCATGGGCGGCTCAGAGACCACCCAGGCGATCGTGCACCAGGCGGTCCAGCTCCTCGCGCACCGGGGCGAGGGCCACCTCGTCGACGACCTCCGCGGCAAAGGCGTAGGTCAGCAGACGCTCCGCGGCCGCCGCCGGAATGCCTCGGCTCCTGGCGTAGAACCGGGCGACGTCGTCCAGCCGCCCGACCGTGGCGCCATGGGTGCACTTCACGTCGTCGGCGAAGATCTCGAGCTGCGGCTTGGTGTCCACCCGGGCCCCGTCGCTCAGCAACAGGTTACGGTTGGTCTGCTTGGCGTCCGTCTTCTGCGCCTCGGGCTTCACGAACACCTTGCCGTTGAACACGGCGCGCGACCGACCGTCGAGGATGCCCTTGTAGACCTCCCAGCTCCGGCAGTTGGGCTGGTCGTGGTAGATGGCGGTGTGATTGTCCACCACCTGATCACCGCGGGTGAGGTACAGCCCGTACATCAGGGTCTCGATGTTCTCGTCGTTCAACCGGACGTGCAGATTGTGCCGGGCCAGCGCCGAGCCCATGGCGAGGGTGAACGAGCGGTAGTGGCTGTCGCGCTGCTGATCGACGTGGGTGATCCCCACGTGATAGGCGCTCTCGCTCTCCCGCTGGATCCGCGTATGCTCGAGCCACGCGCCGGCCGCCACCGACACTTCGGTCACCGGGTTGGTCCAGTAGCTCTGGCCGGGGGCGAGCGTCACGTAGCTCTCGATGACGGAGACGCGCGCGCCCCGCTCCACCACGACGAGGTTGCGCGGATGGGCCACTGTGCCGCCGGCCTCCGCCGTGGTGACGAAGAGCAGGTGCACCGGCGTCGCCAGGTCCACGCCCGCCCCGACCTGCACCACGCCGCCCTCGCCCAGGAAGGCGGTGTTGAGGGCGGTGAAGGGCGATCCCTCCACGGGCGCATGGCGGGTCAGATGATGGCGGAGCGTCGTACCGTCCACCCGAAGGGCGTCGGCGAGGCTGCTCACCCGGACGCCGGCCGGGAGGGGCCCAAGGGCGCTCAGGGCTTCGCTGTACACGCCGTTCACGAACACCAGCGTCGTCCAGCCGGCGTGCCCGAACACGAACGGCGCGAGCTGCTCCCGCCTCAACTCGATGGCCGCGCCGGCGGGCGCCGGCCGCCACGTTCCCTGGGCGATCGGCCCGATCGGGGTGAAGCGCCATTCCTCGTCACGGAAGGCGGGGAATCCCGTCCGCGCGAAGCGCTCCATAGCGTTCCGCCGGATCGGCTCCAACCAGTCCGGGGCCTCGGCGGTCGCAGTACCGGCCCGCGCCTCGAACTCCTGCACGAACGCTTCGGTCATGAAGCGGCTCCCACCGCCGCGTCCTCGAGCCACTCGTAGCCGCGCGCCTCGAGCTCGACCGCCAGCTCCTTCCCTCCGGACTTCACGATCCGGCCGTTGGACAGCACGTGCACGTAGTCGGGCACGATGTAGTTGAGCAGCCGCTGATAGTGGGTGACGACGATGGTGGCGTTGTCGGGCCGGCGCAGCTTGTTGACCCCTGCGGCCACGATGCGGAGCGCGTCGATGTCGAGGCCGGAGTCGGTCTCGTCGAGGATGGCCAGCGTGGGGTCGAGAACGGCCATCTGGAGGATCTCGTTGCGCTTCTTCTCACCGCCCGAGAAGCCGGAGTTGACGGCGCGGCTCATGATCGCCGGCTCCCACTCGACGAGCTTGAGCTTCTGCTCGAGGAGGTCGAGAAAGTCCATCGAGTCGATCTCCTCTTCGCCGCGGGCCTTGCGGATCTCGTTGTACGCCGCGCGGAGGAAGTAGGCGTTGGTGATGCCCGGAATCTCGACCGGATACTGGAAGGCGAGAAACACCCCAGCCTGCGCCCGCTCCTCCGGCTCCAGGTCGAGCAGGTCCTGGCCGCGGTAGCGGACGGAGCCGGCGGTCACCTCGTATGCCGGGTGGCCGGCGAGCACCTGCGCCAGCGTGCTCTTGCCCGAGCCGTTCGGCCCCATGACCGCGTGGACCTCGCCGGCATTGACCGTCAGGTCGATGCCCTTGAGGATCTCCTTGTCGCCCGCGCTCGCGCGGAGGTCTCTGATCTCCAGCACCGTGTTCGTCTCCCGTGTTTAGCCGACGCTGCCTTCGAGGCTGATCCCGAGCAGCTTCTGCGCCTCGACCGCGAACTCCATGGGCAGCTCCTTGAACACTTCCTTGCAGAAGCCGTTCACGATCATGGAGATCGCGTTCTCGGTGTTGAGGCCCCGCTGCTTCAGGTAGAAGATCTGGTCTTCGCCGATCTTGGACGTGGAGGCCTCGTGCTCCGTGGAGGAGGACGAGTTCTGCACGTCGATGTAGGGGAACGTGTGCGCGCCACAGCGGTTCCCGATGAGCATCGAGTCACACTGGGTGTAATTCCGCGCGTGCTCCGCCTTCGGCAGGACCTTGACCAGACCGCGGTAGCTGTTCTGCCCCCGGCCGGCCGAGATGCCCTTCGACACGATCGTGCTGCGGGTGTTGCGACCGGTGTGGATCATCTTGGTGCCGGTGTCGGCCTGCTGCTTGCCGTTCACCACGGCCACCGAGTAGAACTCGCCCACCGAGTTGTCGCCCTGCAGGATGACGCTCGGATACTTCCAGGTGATGGCCGATCCGGTCTCGACCTGGGTCCAGCTGATCTTCGAGTTGGCCCCGGCGCACTTGCCGCGCTTGGTCACGAAGTTGTAGATCCCGCCCCGCCCCTCTTCGTCGCCGGCGTACCAGTTCTGGACCGTGGAATACTTGATGGTGGCACCTTCCAGGGCGATGAGCTCGACCACGGCCGCGTGGAGCTGGTTCTCGTCGCGCTTGGGCGCGGTGCAGCCCTCGAGGTAGCTCACCGAGGCGCCCTCGTCGGCCACGATCAGCGTGCGCTCGAACTGGCCCGTCTCCGCGCTGTTGATGCGGAAGTACGTGGACAAATCCATGGGGCACCGCACACCCTTTGGGATGTACACGAACGACCCATCGCTGAACACAGCGGCGTTGAGGGCGGCGAAGAAGTTGTCGCTGGCCGGCACGACCGAGCCGAGGTATTTCCGGACCAGGTCGGGATGCTCGCGCACGGCCTCCCCGAACGAGCAGAAGATGATCCCCTGCTCGGCGAGCTTGGCCTTGTAGGTGGTCCCGACGGAGACGCTGTCGAAGATGGCGTCCACCGCCACGCCGGCGAGCAGCTTCTGCTCGCTGAGCGGGATCCCCAGCTTGGTGTACGCCTCCAGCAGCTTGGGATCGACCTCGTCGAGGCTCCCGAACGGCTTGCTGGTACGGGGCGCGGAATAGTAGCGGATGGACTGGTAGTCCACCGGCGTGTAGGTGACGTTCGGCCAGTGATGCGGCTCGGTCATCTTCTGCCAACCGCGGAATGCCTTGAGCCGCCACTCGAGCAGCCACTCGGGCTCCTGCTTCTTGGCCGAGATGAGGCGGACGATGTCCTCGTTCAGCCCCTTGGGCGCGACATCGGATTCGATGTCGGTCACGAAGCCGTACTTGTATTCCTTGGTAACCAGGCTCTCGACGGACGAGCTCATGAGTTCTCCTGGGCGGTCTTGAACCGCACATGGTATTCGCAGACGCTGCAGCCGTTCAGCATGTGGCTGCTTCGGCTCACTTCGGCGCCCAGCACGTCGGCGAGGAACCGCGCCTCGGCCGCGCAGATCTCGGGGAACCGCTCCGCGACCGAAGGAATGGCACAGTTGTGCTCCCGCAGCGTGCTTTCAGTCGGGCCGACAGTGACCTCGGGCATGTATCCGGCTTCCGACAACACCCGACCGAGCACCTGGAGCCGCTCTTGGGGGCCGGACTCGGTCAACTCTCCCCGAACCCGCCGCGCCAGGCCGGCAAAATAGGACTCCAGCAGTCCGACCGCAGCCTCGCGTCCCTGAAGCTCGACCACCTGGTCGAGCAAGGCAGTGAGCGCCTCCTCGTAGCGGCGGGGGAACAGTGCCTCGCCCGAAGCGCTCAGCCGATAGGCGAACACCGGGGCGCCCACGCCGCGGTGCTCGCGCTCGTACTCGACCAGCGCCTCCGCTTCCAGCTCCTTCAGATGGTGGCGCACCGTGTTGAGCGAGACCCCCAGACGGGCGGCCAGCTCCTTAGCGGTAAGCCGGTGCTCGCGCTTCAACTGCAGGAGCACGGCTCCGCGCTGGCCCTTGTGGCCAGTCGGCGGAGCGTCACCGGAATAAGCGAGGGGAAGCGTGGCACCCATTACGCACGAATGTTAAGTAATTAAGTCGGGATTGTCAATTTACACCAAGAGCTTGGTGTCAACTGTTAATACCTTTTGCTGCATTGGTTTAGCTGGCTCGAAATGGCGAGGCTGCAGCAGCAGACCGGTCTGAACCCGAGAACCGCAGGGAGGTACAGGATGGGCGGGAAAGGGCATCTGCTTAGTAGTCGCATTAGCTACTATTTTTGACCCCGAGGATTGAGCCACACGCGGCTGGCCGGGATCACGGCCCAATCCCATATTCAATCTTCGTCTGTCGAACTGCTCTCCTGCCAGGCACCCAGGGAAAGGCCCCCGCTCGATGACCATCCACCGCATCCGGTTGCTTGGCGACCCCATCCTTCGAGCCAAATGCGAGCCGATTACGAAGCCCCGCTCGACCGCAGTCCGCGTGATCCTGGACGACATGCGGGAAACCCTGCGGGACTGGCAGTCGCGGTTCGGAAGTGGCCGGGCCATCGCCGCCCCGCAGATCGGCGCGCCGGTGCGGATGGTCTACTGTGAGATGGACCAGCCGTGGGCGCTGATCAACCCCGAAATCGTGGACATCGGCAGCGAGGATTTCGAGGTCTGGGACGACTGCTTTTCCTTCCCCAACCTGCTCGTCCGCGTCTCACGAGCGCACCGGGTCCGGGTGAAGTACCAGGACACCAAGGGTGAATGGCACGAAGTGGACCTCGAGGGCGACCGGGCTGAGCTGATCCAGCACGAGATCGACCACCTCGATGGGGTGCTCGCGGTGGACCGGCCCCAGGGACTCGATCCGTTCTGTCTCCGCGAAGAATGGCACCGGCTGCACGGCCCGGAAGGCCGCTATGGCCCGCCCGAGGACCGGAACACCAGCTACGCGACGCCGCTCACCGGCCTGCTGTAGTCTCGCCAGCAGCCGTCAACGCAGTGCGCTTCCCGGCTCTGCCCGGGGAGCGTTGTCTTTTTCCCCTAGAACCAGCGACCGAGCCGGACGAACAGCGCGTCGCGCCCTTGGAGCGCCAGGCCGTACTCGAATCGCACGGGTCCGACCGGCGTCTCGGCTCCCAGACCGATGCGCGCCCCGGCAGTCCACCCGCCGTCGGTGAAGCGCGCGTCGGTCGCGTCGGTGCCGCCGGTGGCGAGCTCGAGACGGGCGACCAGCGGGCCTCGCACGGGTACCGTGAACAGGATCCCCAGCATCGCTTCGCGCTCGCCGCGTCGTTCGCCCAGGTGGTAGCCTGGAAAGCCGTCGTCCCCACCGAGAGGGAACCCCAGCTGCAGCGGGAGGCCCTCGCCCCAACCGAGGCGCACTCGCGGTTCCGCCCGCACGACACCCAGTCTGGCGAGCGCCGTGCCTTCCAGCGCGACCCGACGGTACATCCCGGTCCAAGCGGCCTCGGCCTGTAACACGCGCCCGCGCTGCCGACTGGCGCCCGTCACTCGAGCGAGAGCGCCGAGCGTCGACCGGTTGGACCGGCCCGGCTCGTCCCAGGCATGCCCCACGGCGCCGATCGCCAGTTGCCAATCCCTCCTCAGGGTTCGCTCGATCCCGACGAACAGCCTGCCTTCGCGAATGAACGCTTGCCCGATCTCGTCTCCGTCGCTGTCGAAGCGCCGGATATCCTCGTTCGCCAGCCGTACAGTGACCGTCGGATTGAGGAGCTGCCGTCGGACTTGAAAGTGGCGACGAAATCCGAGGTAGAGTTCGCGCCGGAGCTCGCCGATGAACACCGCGGCACTCCCCTCGAGCGCCAGATCGAGAAATCGGCGATCCACCACGCCGACCCACATGCGACCGCCCAGCTCGTTGTCGTAGGCGAGTCCGAGCCCCGCGACTCGGCGGGCGGCGCGGCGGAGCACCAGATCGAGGGCGACCGAATCCCCCGTGCCGCTCGGCCCCAGCCACACGGACTCGTACGCCTCCGAGCTGCTGCCGAGAGCCCGCATCCGCTGGAGCACAAGGGAGTAGTCGAGCGTATCGCCGTCGGCATGGCCAAGGCCGAGCAGGCGGCGCAGGGCCAGCCGCTCCGACGCGTTGGCACCGGCGATCGTTACCCGCGCGATTCGGGTCGGCAGCCTCCAGGGCGCGAGATTCGGTCCCCGACCGGGACAGCCGAGTCGGGGGAGGATCGAATCGGCGGCCGACGCGCCGCGCGCCAGGAGCTGCTCGATGTGGCCGTGGGAGAAATTCAGACTGGCGAAGCCGTCCACGTCCGGGCGGATGAGGAGGTCGCCGCGACGCAATTGCGCCGGCGGCTGCTGAAAGAGGAACTGCACCATCCGGTCCGCGACCAGGAGCGGCGAGTATCCCGCGACCGAATCCGGCGGGTGCTCGGTCGCGTCCACGACGATCACGCGCTCCGCCCCTTCGGCCCGGGCGACCGCCACGGGAATGTTGGCCGAGAGCCCGCCGTCGGTAAGAACGCGGCCGTCGCGCGGCTCGGGGGCAAAGAGCAGGGGCACCGCCGCGCTGGCACGCACCGCCTGCGCGAGATCGCCCGAGTTCAGCACGACGGGCTCGCGGCGGGCCAGATCGGTCGCGACCGCGCGGAAGGGAATGGGAAGCGAATCGAAATCGCCCCGGGCGAGGAGGTTCCCGCGCAGCAAGGCGGCGTTGACCAGGGCGTTGGCCTCCGCCTCCACCACCGAGGCACTCTGGAGGGCGAAGCCGCGACTCCCTTGCTCCCACAGCACCAATGGCTGCAGCACACCGAGCGAGCGGGGGGCGAGCGGCTGGTAGGTGCGGAAGAGGGCCGCGAGGGGCACGACGCGGCCGAGCGAATCGAGCTCGCGGCCGGAATAGCCGCTGGCGTAGAGCGCGCCCACCACGGCGCCCATGCTGGTGCCCACCACGAGGTCGGGGCGGATGCCCAGGCTGTCGAGCACCCGAAGCACACCGATGTGGGCGATTCCCTTGGCGCCACCGCCCGACAGCACGAGCGCGGTGCGCGGCGGCCGGCAGTTCTGGGCGCCTAGCCTCGGCGCCGCGCCGGCGCAGATCGAGGCGACCAGCGCGAGCGCCAATCGAGAGCGGCGAAGCATCGCAGGGAAGATATCACGCCCCCTTGCGCCACCCCATTCACCTTCGTATACCTACTCGATGCGCGTCCCGGTCCGGCGCGCATGATGCACTTGGACCATCTCCGAAGGAGTCGACGCGATGACGTATGTGATCGTTGAGGCCTGCATCGGCGTGAAGGACCGCGCCTGCGTCGACGTCTGCCCGGTGGACTGCATCTACGAGGGAGAGGATCAGCTCTACATTCATCCCGACGAGTGCATCGATTGCGGCGCATGCGAGCCGGAGTGTCCGGTGACAGCCATCTTCCCGGAGGAAGACGTGCCCGCGAACATGACGTCGTTCGTCGAGAAGAACAAAGAGGTCTTCAACAGCGACACCCCGCCGGGGCGGCCGCAGCGCTGACGCAGGGGCGTCGACCAGGTGCCATGACAAAGGAGGGGCTCCCGATTCGGAGCCCCTCCTTCGCTTGCATCCCACCCTTCAACGGTGCTGCGGCGAGCGCTTCATCCTCGTGGCACCCATCCGTCCAGCTATGTCCTGCACTCTGAGCCCAGCCAAGGAGAGGAGCCCCGGGATCGAACTGCTTGGCCGCGACCCCGGAGCCAAAAACATGGAAGGACCATCAACGGGGACGCATGGGAGCGTCGCGCCGCTGATCCTAGAACGCGGGTCGCAGGCAAAAGGTTTCAGCCCACCACCCGGAGGAACTCGAGGATCGCTCCGGTCGTCTCGCCCGGGCGCTCCACGGTCGGTACGTGGCCGGCGTTCGGGATGACGACCAGCCGCGCGCCCGGAATCGCCGCGGCCATGCGGCGGGCGGCGTCCGGGGGCGTGACCGCGTCCTCCTCGCCGACGATGACGAGGGTGGGCAACCCCGCGAGCGTCGGCAGGAGTCCGGTGCTGTCGTGCCGATCCCGCATCGAGGCGAGCGCCCCGGCGATCCCGGCGACCGGCGTGGCCGCGATGATTCGGCGGACGCGGTCGACCACTTCGGGGGCGCGCTCGGTGGTCGCGGACGCCAACAGCTTGGGGAGCATCGCGTCCGCGATGGCTTCGGCACCGCCCTCGCGAGCGATCGCGGCCGCCGCGTCGCGAGCGCGCCGCGCCTCGACGCCGTCGGCCTCCGCGCGGGTGTCGACCAGGATGAGGGCGCGCACCCGCTGGCGCCAGCGTCGGAGGAACTCGAAGCTGATGTAGCCGCCCATCGACAGGCCGCAGAGCACCACGTGATCCACGCCCAAGCGTATCGAGCAACGCCGCCAGGTCGTCCGCATAGATGCTCATTCCGTACCCCAGGTCCGGGGCGTCGGACTGCCCCATCCCCCGCAAATCCGGGGCAATCCGCCGATAGCCCTCCAGCGCATCGATCTGGTCACGCCAGATGGTCCGATCGAAGGGATAGCCGTGCACGAAGAGGATCGCCGGGCCTTCGCCGCGGATCTCGACGGCCAGACTCACCCCGTTGACGGTGAGCCGGTGCGTGTCCCCGGTCGCGCCGGCCGCACGGGGGCTCATGAACTCCCCGAAATCGTCCGGCACCGGAATCGGGCGCCCCTCGCCGTTGATGCACACGAACACGAACTCGGCGGTGGCGATGAGCACGTCGTCCTTCACCCGCCTGGCGGTCTGGCGCATGGTGAAGCTGGTCCGTCCCCGGTGGGTGACCGCCTGATGGAACCGCAGCACGTCACCCGGAAAGGCAGCCGCGTGATAGTCGATGACGGTCTTTCGGACCGCCGGCCAGGCGCCCGCCCGGGTGAAGACGTCCATGCCGGGCCCGCGGGCGAGCATCTCCCATCGCGCGCGCTCGAACAGGCTCAGGAAGGACGCCTGATTGAGATGGCCGAAGGCGTCGCACTCATCGGGGTACACCGTGAGGTCGATCTCGGAAGGATGAAGCATGGTGAGTACAAGATAGACGAACAGGGCGGAGACGACGGAGAGGAACCGCCGGCGAGCGAAAATCGGGTCGCCGGGCTACACTTCCGGCGACCACCCGGAGATCGCCTCTCCGACCCTGCGTGCCTCCGCCTGCTCCATCGCCCTATGAAACCCGCCACCGACTACATCCGCCACGCCGCCAAGCTCGCCCGGAAGCTGCAGATGGACGCGGCCATGGGCGGCACCCCGCAACCCGACGCGGAGTTCTTCAAGGCGCTCTCCAAGGCGCTCGACGAGATCGCGGCCGGGCTGGAGCTGGTGTCGCGGTCCGAGTGACGCCGCCCGTCCCGCTCGTCCGCTCGCAGCCAGACCTGGAGGCGCTGTTCGCACGGCTTCGGACGGCCCCGCTGCTCGCGGTGGACACCGAAGCGGCGAGCTTCCATCGCTACACCGATCGGGTGTACCTCCTGCAAATAAGCTCCCGCGACGAGACCGCGGTGGTGGACCCGCTGGCCGTGGCCAGTCTGGCACCGCTGGCCGAGGTCCTGGCCGACCCGGCGGTCGAGATCGTGTTTCATGACGCGGACTACGACCTGCGCCTGCTCGATCGGGAGTACGGGTACCGAGCCAACAACATCTTCGACACGCGGATCGCCGCCCAGCTCCTGAACGAGCCCGGTGTCGGCCTGGCCGCACTGCTCGAGAAGTACCTCGACGTCCGGCTCGACAAGCGGTTTCAGCGGGCCGACTGGTCCGCGCGGCCCCTCTCCCCCGAGATGCTCGCGTACGCGGCGTCGGACACCCGCCATCTGCCCGAGCTACGCGACATCCTCAAGGCGCAGCTCGAGGCCCGCGGACGGCTGACTTGGGCCGAGGAGGAATTCGGCCTCCTCAACGACACCCGGTGGAGCCCCCCGGATGGCGAGCCGGCCTACCTCAGGCTCAAAGGGGCCAAGGCGCTCAAGGGGCGGGAGCTCGCCATCCTGCGGGAACTGTTCGAATGGCGGGAGGGAGTGGCCCAGCGGTCCGACCGGGCGACGTTCCGGGTCCTGAACAACGAGCCAATGCTGCTCATGGCGCGCCAGGCACCGGCAGACCTGGCCGCCCTCAAGACGATTCCGGGAATCGGCGGCGACCAAGCCGAGCGGCGGGGCCGGGAGATCCTGGCGGCGGTGAAGCGGGGGCAGGAGATCCCAGACCGGGACCTCCCCCGGGTCGAGCGCCCTCCACGGCGGGCGTACGACCCGGCGTTCGAGGCACGCCTCGAGCGGCTCAAGGCTACTCGGAACTTGCTGGCTGTCCGGCTGGATCTGGCTCCCGGGGTCCTGTGTCCGAACGGGACCTTGGAGGCGATCGCGAGGGTCAACCCGACGAGTCGGGACGCCCTGGCGGCGGTACCAGGGCTCCGGCGATGGCAGCTCGAGGAGCTGGGGCCGGAGTTGCTTGCTGCTGTAAAGGAGCCGACCAAGGCATCGGAAGGGGCTGGGCCGGCTTCAGGGCCTGTCAAGTAAGACGTGCGGAGTAATGAGTTGAGATTTTATTGTCTAATTTGTGGCCGCTCGATGGCGTTATGCTGTCGCTATCAGAAGCCGAGGAAGGCCCGCACCCGCGGATCCATCTTGTCCGGCGTCCAGTAGGGCTCCCAGACGAGTTCGACCTCCACCGCCTGCACCCCTTCCAAGTCCGTAACCACCCGCTTCACATCGTCGATGATCTCGGTACCGGCCGGGCAGCCGGGACTGGTCAGGGTCATCCGAACGTGGACGTCACCCGCCCCCGACACCTCGACGTCGTAGACCAACCCGATGTCGATGATGTTGAGGTTTAGCTCCGGGTCCTTCACGGCGCGAAGCGCCTTTCGGACCGTGTCGGGGGCTGGCGCGGTGGCGCCGGGGATGGTGTCCGTCATGACTCAAAGTTAACAGCCTGCCCTCGGGCCGGGGCGGCGAGGCAGGACTAGCAGCCGGCCACGAGCTCCTGGGTACATCCGTGCGGGACGAGTCGAACGGTGGCGTCGCTCACGGCCGCACGGACGACCTTGAGCTCCTTCAACGACTCGCGGACTCTCGGGTCGAAGGCCCGGTTGGTCAGAAACACGAGGAAAAGGTCGCGCGCGGGATCGATCCAAAGCTCGGTCCCCGTGAAGCCCGTGTGGCCGTACGTCGCCTCGCTGATGAGGGTGCCGAACACGCTGGGCTCATCGGGCCTGGCCTCGGGCGTGTCCCAGCCCAGGAGGCGCGAGCCGGACCGCGGACCCCTGACCAGAAACCGGCGCACGGTCGCCGGCGTCACCCATTGGCCGTTGGGACCCATCCCGTCGCGCAGCCACACCTGCGCGTAGCGAGCCAGATCCATCCCGGTCGAAAACACCCCAGCGTGCCCCGCTACGCCGCCCATGGCGACCGCGTTCTGGTCGTTCACGTCACCCGGCACCGGCTGACCGCGCCAGATCCCGCTCGGTGCGATGCGCCGCTTCAGCGAAGAGCGGGGGCGATACATGGTCTGGGTCAGGCCGAGAGGACGGAACACCTCCCGGCTGGCGAGCTGATCCAAGGGCCCGCCGCCGACCTTCTCGAGAATCAGGCCCAGGAACAGGGCGTTCAGGTCGCTGTACTCGGCGCTGTCGCCGGGAACGCGGAGCAACGGCTGGGCGTACAGCAGATCGATCGAGCGCGCGCGGCTCCCACGCGCCTTCACGTAGAACGGGACGTAGCTCTTCAGGCCGCTCGTGTGATCGAGCAGCATGCGCACGGTCACCTGGTTCTTGAGACCGCCGGAGAAGCGGGGCAGATAGCGGCGCACGGGGGCGTCGAGGTCGAGCTTTCCCTGGTCGACCATCCGCATGGCCGTGCTGGTCGTGCTCACGATCTTGGTGATCGAGGCGATGTCCCAGATCGTCGAGTCGGGCGTCGGGACCGGCGAGGACGGGCTCCAGGTGAAATTGCCATACCCACGGGCGTAGAGCAGCGAGTCGCGTCGGCCGATGACCACCACGGCGCCCGGATAGATCCCTTTCCGCATTCCGTCCCGGACCGCGGCGTCGACTTGGGAGAACGATTGGCCCTGCGCTGGGATAGCACCGAGGGTCACGGCCAGTACTCCACCACAAAAGGTCGACCGCCACGTGCTCGCGCCCATGCAACTCTCCAGCCTACGTTCATGGTTGATTCCTGCCGTCGTGGCCGGGCTCGCCTGCGGTCGGCCGGGCCCCGGGGAGCCGGTCCCGGCGGGCGGCCGCACCGCCTCCGTCGTCGATGCCCTGACCCCTCGCGCCGCGGCTTCGTTCGCAGCTCGACGCCGACTGCCGCCGCCTGGGCCTTTCGCCCGTCACCCTCGCGGGCTACCTGCAGGAGCTGCCGCTCACTCAGGCAACGATCGTGCCCACGGGCACACCGTCCGCATAACGGGCCCGGGCTGGACACCACCTTCGCGCAGTGGGGCCCGTGGAGATCCTCTTCCGCCGGAGCGTACCGGCCGTGTTCTTCGTGCCGGGCGACGGCCCGTACGAAGGCCTCAGCGCCACAACGTCCGCCCGCCTCCGGTCGGTGCTGCGGGGCCGCTACCATACGCCGGACGACAACTGGGACGAGCGGTTTCCGTTCGAGGGCCTCGGGCGGCCGACTTCGCCATCGAGGTGATTCGGAGGATTGGACGCCTATCGCGACTCCTCGGCCGTCTCGCGGACGGGACCGGGGGGAAGTCGGTAGAGCACGGCGGCGGTGCGGCGGTCGCGGTCGGACAGGACGCCGGTGCGCGTAGCGGGGAACATCACGTCGTTGGAATCCGCGGAATGCGGCAGGCCGATGGCGTGGCCGGTCTCGTGCACCGCCACCGAGAGCAGCGCATCGTCCGGCAGGACCACGCCGGTGTTAGTGCGAAGGGCCAGGGACACCAGCGCCCGGCGCACCCGGCCCGACTGGTCCCAAGTGAGATCCGTCTGCCCCGCGCGGTCGAAGTCGAAATGATCGATCCAGCGGACCAGAATGTCTGCCTTGCTGGTATCGGGGACGATCGCGAATCGGACGCCGATCCCGAGCCCCTCCCAGCGCTCGAGCGAGGTCCGCACGTAGCCGGCCATCCGGGGAGACCAGTCGGCCGGCCCTCCCTCCACGATCGCCACCCGGATCGGGGAGCCCCACCGGTCCGGCCAGCGGCGGACCACGGAATCGGTGCTGAGAATCAGCGAATCGAGATAGGTCGAGCCGGCCTCCCGGCTCAGCGCCTCGCGCGCCGCCAGCCGAGCCCGCCGCGCCTCGCCGGCGGCGGCCTCGGCCCCTCGCCGGATGGTCGAAGCGCCTGCTTCGGCGGAGCGACGGCCGATATCCGGGGTGGCGCTCCGGGTCTCGCTCGCGACCGGCTCGGAGGCCGCCCGGTATCGTCGCAGTGCCTCCGACACCCGGTCGGCCAGGACGAGGAGCAGGAGGCCGAGGGTGGCCAGGGGCAGGAGGTGGCGCCGCATGATCACAATATGCAGGTCACTCGGCTCCGGCCGCTAGCGGTACCCGCCGCTGGCGCCGGAACCCCGGGCCGTCTACCATTTTGCCACTTCGACCGCCGGATGCCCGGGAGGCCTTTCTGAGCTTGATGGACCGATTTGCCCGGCGGCTGGTGCGGTGGCGCTGGGCGGTGCTGGGGGTGTGGGCGGTCATCGGCGCGGTCGCGATGGTGCGGGCCCCGGCCACCACGTCCCTCCTCAACATCCGGGGGGGCAGCGATCGGCCCACCGAGGCATCCAGAACCGAAGACCTGCTGACCCGGCGCTTCAGCCGACCGATCGGGGAATTTTTCGCGGTCACCCTGGAAGCCCCCGCCTCATTCGAGCAACCCGCACCTCGCGCCGCGCTGGATAGCCTCCTCGCAGTCCTGGGGCGGCAGCCCTACGTCCGAGGCCTCGTCTCCTACCCCTCCACCGGAGATACCACCTTCCTCAGCCGGGACCGTCGGTCGACCTTCGTCATCGTCGCGCTCGAGGTCGGCCGGAGCGACAGCGCCGGCGCGCTGGTGGTGCCGGCCAGGAAGCTGGTGCAGGCGGCGATGGCGCAAGTGCCCGGCGGTACGCGGTACCGCGCGCTGGTGACCGGCCGAGCGCCGCTCGACCTCGACGTGCGCACGGTGGTGGCCCGGGACAGCGCGGAGGGCGAGAAGCGTCTCCTGCCGCTCACGCTGATCATTCTGGTGCTGGCCTTCGGCGCGCTGGTGGCCGCCGCGCTTCCGCTCATCGTCGGGGTCCTGGCGATCGCCGTCTCGCTGGCGATCATCGGCATACTCGCCCGTCACACGCCGATGTCGGTGTTCGTGCTGAACATGACGACGATGATCGGACTGGGCGTCGGGATCGACTATTCCCTGCTGATCGTGACCCGCTTCCGGGAGGAGCTGGCTCGCGGAGCACGGCGGCAGATCGCGGCCGTCAACACCCTGTCCACCGCGGGCCGCGCGGTGATCACATCGGGACTCACGGTCGTGGTCGGATTCGGCGCCCTGCTGCTAACGCCGCTGATCGAGACCCGGAGCGTCGGCATCGGTGGGCTCGTGGTCGTGGGCGTCGCGGTCCTCCTCTGCATCACGCTGCTCCCCGCCCTGCTCGCCGTGCTCGGCCGCGACATCGACCGGCCACGCTGGCTCGCGAGCCGGCTCACCTGGTACCACGCTCCGCAGGTGTGGGAGAAGTGGGCGCGAACGCTGAGCCGCCATCCGTACCGCGCCATGGCCTACGGTGGCGCGGTCATCGGGATCCTGACGCTGCCGGTCTGCTTCATCAAGATCGGCCTGCCGTCGCGCCACTGGTGGCCGGCCGGGACGGAGGCCGGCGAGGGCCTCGATGTGCTCTCGGCGATGGGCGTCGCCGGATTCATCCAGCCGGTGCGCGTGCTGGTGCAGCTGCCCGAAGGCCGGACCGCGGTCGAAGCCACCTCCCTCCGTGGGCTCATGACGCTGAGCGACTCGCTCAAGGCCGACCCCAGGGTCCGCGAGGTGCGAAGCTTGGTCGACGTGCAGACGAAGGGAAGCCTGCTGGCCTACTCGGTGCTCTACAGCGACCTCCCTGCGGCGCGCGCCAAGTACGCAGACTTTCTCGACGCGTATCTCAGCACCGACCGGCGGCTCACCCTGCTCGACGTCATCCTCGCCGACACCACCTCGCTCACCACCGCGACCGACGTGGTGACGCGCGCCCGGCGGCTCGCCCGGTCCGAGCTGCGGGGCACGAAGGGCATGACCATCACCGTGGGCGGTTATTCCGCGGCGGCGCTCGACTTCCAGGAAGATCTGCTCGCGCGCTTCCCTTTGCTCGTCGTGCTCATCCTGGGGGCGACGGCGGTGATGCTGGCCCTGGCGTTCCGGTCGGTGCTGGTGCCGATCAAGGCGATCATCATGAACACGCTGTCGGTGAGCGCGACGTTCGGGCTGCTCGTGCTGGTCTTCCAGCATGGGGTGGGCTCGCAGCTCTTCGGTCTCGACGGCCCGACGTCCGCGATCTTCGTGGCGGTGCCGGTCCTGGTCTTCGCCGTGGTGTTCGGGCTCAGCATGGACTACGAGGTATTCCTGCTGAGCCGCATCAAGGAGGCGTTCGACCGCAGCGGTCGGAACACCGAGGCCACGATGGAAGGTCTCAGCGCGACCGCCTCGGTGATCACTTCCGCCGCGCTCATCATGATCCTGGTGTTCGGGATTTTCGCGTTCGCGCGGGTGCTGGCGATGCAGCTCATGGGCTTCGGGCTGGCCGTGGCCGTCCTGCTCGACGCCACGGTGATCCGGATGGTGCTCGTGCCCGCCTTCATGCAGGCGATGGGGCGGTGGAACTGGTGGCCGGGCGTGCGGCGGATCCGGCCCAAGGACCGGCCGTCATCGGAGATGCCCGAGCTGCAGGAGTAACGCGGCGGGACTACTTGCGACCGGTCACGCCCACGGCGCCCGCGGCGAACTCGGCGAGCCGTGCGGCGAACACCACCACCACCCACCCGACCAACGTCAGCAGCACCAGCGCCCACACCACGCCCAGCGCGGCGTAACGCGGCGCACCCTCGCCGTCCGGCTCGGACGCGCGGACGCCGAGCGAAGGCGTCCCGCCGACGGTCGTGCTCGGCGGGCTCCTCCGGCAAGCTGCGAACGAGCGCGGTCACCGAGGGCAGCTCGGGCAGGGCCAGGCCGGTCGCCGACGGCGGCCGGAACCGGAGCCGCGCCTCCCACGCGGCGCGAATCTCGGGGTGCAGGCCGGCGGGCTGCCAGCTCTGCCGCGCCGCGTCGAACAGCGGGGTCGCGGGCTGGACGAGCGCCGCCTCGAGCGCGTCGAGCACGGCCTCGACGTCGGCGAACTCGAAGTCGCCCGCGTCCGGGTCGCTGCAGACGAACCGCGCTGTGCCGGTCACCGCTTGGCGTCCAGCCAGGTGGGCCCCACCCCGATGTCCACCACCAGCGGCACCTGCAGCTCCACCACCTGCTCCATGTGCTCGCGGACGAGCCCGGCCATCGGGTCGAGCTCCTCGGGCGGCACCTCGAAGACCAGCTCGTCGTGCACCTGCAGCAGCATCCGGCTCTGCAGCTTCCGCTCGGCGATGGCGGCGTGGATCCGGATCATGGCCAGCTTGATCAGGTCGGCCGCGGAACCCTGCAGGGGCGAGTTCTGCGCGTTCCGCTCGCCGTAGGCCCGCATGTTGAAATTGCGGTCCTTGATCTCGGGGATGTATCGGCGGCGCTTGAACAGGGTCTCCACGTAGCCCTGTTCCCGGGCCAGCCGGATCATGCGGTCGAGAAAGGCGCGCACCCCGGCGAAGCGCTCGAAATAGCGCGCGATGAAGGTCTTCGCGTCGTCCTGCGAGATGCCGAGCTGCCGGCTCAGCGCGAACGGTCCCTGCCCGTAGATGGTGGCGAAGTTGATCGTCTTGGCGCGGGCGCGCATCTCGGGCGTCACCTGCTCGACCGGCAGATTGAAGATCAGCGCCGCGGTCTGCCGGTGGATGTCTCCGCCCTGGCGAAAGGCGTCGATGAAGGCCGGGTCGCCCGAGAGATGCGCCATCAGGCGCAGCTCGATCTGCGAATAGTCGGCCACCAGGAACTGCCACCCGGCCCGCGGCACGAAGCCGCGGCGAATCGCCTCGCCGCGCGGCGTCCGGATCGGGATGTTCTGCAGGTTCGGATCGGACGAGCTGAGCCGGCCGGTGGCGGCGCCGGTCTGATTGAAGCTGGTGTGGATGCGGCCGGTGTGGCGGTTGACGGTGGCAGGCAGCGTGTCCACGTAGGTGCTCTTGAGCTTCTGCAGCTCGCGGTACTCCAGGATCAGCCGCGGCAGCGCGTGGCCCATCGCGGCCAGCTGCTCGAGCACGTCCGCGTCGGTGCTCGGGCCGGACTTGGTGCGTTTGAGGACCGGGAGCTGCTGCTTCTCGAACAGGATCAGGGCGAGCTGCCGGGGCGAATTGAGGTTGAGCACCTCCCCGGCCACGGCCGCGATCTCGCGCTCCAGCCGAGCGAGGTCGGCGCCAAGCTCCGTGCTCAGCCGGGCGAAGACCTGGGGATCGATGGAGATCCCGTCCCACTCCATGTCGGTCAGCACGCGGACCAGCGGCAGCTCGATGTCGCGGAGCAGCGGCTCCACGGCGAGGTCGCGCAGCGCCGGCGCGAAGTGGTCGTGCAGCGCGAGGACGGTCGCGCTATCGGCGCCGCAGTACGACGCCGCGCCGCTCACCGGCACCTCGGCGAACGGGATCTGGGCCTTGCCCCGGCCGGTGACGTCGGCGTAGGTCTGCAGCGGCCGGCCGAAGTGCTCAAGGCAGAGCGTGTCGATGGCGTGGGAGCGGCGGCCGGGATCGAGGACGAAGCTCGCGAGCATCGAATCGAACGCCACCCCGGCGAGCTCGACCCCCGCACGGCGGAGCACCTGCCAGTCGTACTTGATGTTGTGCCCGGCCTTGGGCACGGCAGGATCCTCGAGCAGCGCGAACAGCGGCGCCATCGCGAAATCGCCGATCGGCGGCAGATTCTTCACCGGCGCGGGCGCGGCCAGTTCGCCGGCGGGCGGCCGGTGGCCGAACGGCAGGTACCAGACCTCGGTGGGACTGGCGGCGAGCGAGAGTCCCACCAGCTCCGCATCGTGCGGCTGGAGCGAGTCGGTCTCCGCGTCGAGCGCCACGAGCGGCGCCGCGCGAAGTCGCTCCAGCAGCGCCGGCAGGTCGTCCGGGTCGTCCACGACGGTGACCTCGAGCGCGGGCTGCTCGTCGAGGGCGAGCCAGTCGTCGGCGGTGGCGGGCAGCGTGGCGGTCGCCGTCGCGGGGGCGGCGTCCGTGGACCGGACGTCAGGCGCGGCATCCAGTGCGGAGCCACCGTAGGACCCCACGGTCGCCGCACGACCGTCGCTCTCATTCGTCGCGGCCGCCCCGCCGCCCCCCGCCCCGCCCTGCCCGCCCAGCCGCTTGGCCAGCGAGAAGAACTCCAGCTCGGTCAACAGGCGCAGCAGCGTCTCGCGATCCGGCTCCTGCAGCACGAAGTCGGCCACGTCGAGCTCGACCGGGACGTCGCGCCTGATGGTGACCAGCTCCTTCGAGAGCCGCGCGGCGTCGGCCTGCGCGAGCAGTGCTTCGCGGGTGCGCTTGGCGCTCACTTCGGCCGCACGCCCGAGGATCGTCTCGAGATCGCCATACTCCGCCAGCAGCTTCTGCGCGCCCTTCTCGCCGATGCCTTTCACCCCCGGGATGTTGTCCGACGTATCGCCAACGAGGGCCAGGAAGTCGACCACCTGATGGGGCGGGACGCCCAGGCGCTCCGCCGCGTTGGATTGGTCGACCCAGACCTCGTCGACCGCGGCGGGACCGCCGCGGCCCGGGTTGAGCAGGGTGATGCCCGGACTGATGAGCTGATAGAAGTCCTTGTCGCCCGACACGATCACCGCTTGGAGCCCGCGCGCGGCGCCGGCCTGGGCCAGGGTAGCGATGACGTCGTCGGCTTCGTAGCCGCGAATGGCCACGAGGGGGATCCGGAAGCCCTCCAGCAACGCGCCGATCCGCTCGACGGCGCGATCGAAATCCGCCTGCAGCGAGTCGTCGAGCTTCTCGCGGGTGGACTTGTACTCGGGATAGCGCTGCTCGCGGAAGGAGGTCCCCGCGTCGTTGACCCACGCGACATAGTCGGGCCGGTACTTCTCGCGCAGCCGCAGCAGGAAGTTGACTACGCCCCACGCGGCCGAGGTGTTCTCACCTTTGGTGGTCCGCAACGGCCGCGAGATCATCGCGAAGAAGGCGCGATAGATCAGGGCGTAGCCGTCGATGAGGAACAGCTGCGGGGGGGTGTGGTTGGGCATTGCCGAAAGATACAGCGGGAATGACGGGCGGAACCTCTCGGTCCTTCCTTTACCCCTGCCGTCTGATCCGGTTCAGAATCCGCTCATACTCCGCCCGGCTGCTGGGCAGCAGCTTGAGGCGGCCGAACCCGCTCTCGTCCTGGAAGTAGAGCTCCAGCCGGAGGTTGAGATACGCCCAGCGGAGCACCCGGTTGGCCGTGGTGCCGGGGGTGTTCTCGATCGACTCGTCGGGGGGACCGAGGTTGATGTAGACCTCGCCCCGATCGGTCCGCCAGCCGGGGACGCCCTCGTCGGTGAAGCGCTGGTTGGCCTGCGCGATGCGGCCGAAGTACTGATTGAGCGCCTCGTTCTCGGGCGTCACGGTATTGGGGTCCGTGGCCACATAGAACTCCCGCCACATCCGCGCCCGCTCCGACTCGGGCGCCTTTCGCATCGCGCTCACCTCGTTGTCGTGACCGAAGTAGCGCAGCAGGTCGAGCATCTCGTCGAAGTTGGTCACCACCCACGCCTGGGTGAACGACACGAGCGCGGAGACCTTGCGCTCGGCGTTCCCTTCCCCGACCGCCAGCTGGAGCTCGCCGAGCGCCACGCTGTCCGGCGAGAGCCGGATGACCTGGCTCTCGACCTCATGGCCGCCACGGAAGCGCAGCTCGTCCTGGTGAATGACGTGCCCCTGCTCGTCCACGACCTTGAACGGGACGGTAGTCGGCTTGGTATAGCGGTAGCCTTCGATGTACGCGAGCAGCGTATCGCTCCCGTAGCCGACGGAGCCGCGCGGGTTGAGCACGAGGTTGAGCGGGTCGGCCAAGTTCCCCCGCCCCGTCGCCTGGTACGCGAGGATCGGCGCGCTCACGCTCCCCGCGCCGAAGCTCGGCGCCGTGAACTCGGACTGCGCGCGGCTCTCCGACGTCGAGCCCCCGTCGCGCACGGTGACGCCGACCATGTACTTGCCCGGCACGAGGCGCAGCACCTGCTGGAACAGGATACTCTCGTCGGCCCGGAGCGTTTCCTGGAAGGTCGGAACGCGAACGATCTCCTCACGCGCCACATCCACCGACGGCGCGCCCTCGCGCTTGAACGAGAGGCTCACCCGATAGCGCGCCACGAATACGTTGCCCTCGCGCTGGAACGCGAGCGCGCGGTTCTCCAGGGAAAGGCCCAGCACGCCGATGACGCTGTCGGCGGGCCCCGCGGCAAACGCGACAGTGCCGACGAACGGCAGCGGGTCGTCGGCGGCCAGGCGGCCGAGCTTCTGATAGTACTGGGTGCCGTTGAGGGTGCGGGTGAACGTCTCGGAGGGTGTCGGCTCGTCCCCGCCGCTCCCAACGCGGCTCCAACTGCCGCAGCCGAACGCACTCGCGCCGACCAAGGCGGACATCACGAGACGACGCATGCAGGACCCCCGGTGAAGGCTGCCACACCCGCGGGCGTGCGGGGTCGGCGGAACGTTAAGGTCGGCGAACGAGACGCGTCAAGCACGCGGCTTGCTGGCGGGTCCGATTCTCGGTAGCTTGGCGGATCCATGAGCACCGACAACATGGTTGGACGGACGGTGGCCGGTTACCACCTCGCGGAATACATCGGCGAGGGCGGCACCGCCACTGTGTATCGCGCCGAGCATCCCGAGCGCGGGCGCGCCGCCGTGAAGCTCCTGCGACCGCGTCTGGCGCAGGACCCGATCGCGGTGAAGCGCTTTCTGCGCGAAGCCGAGTACGGCGCCCGCGTCAAGCATCCCAACATCGTCCAAACCTACGACTACGGCGCCACGGACGGATTGCACTACCTGGCGCTCGAGTGGGCGCAAGGCGAACCGCTGGCGGAATTCATCAACCGGTCGGGCAAGCTGGCGCCGGCGCTGGTGGCCACGATCGTGGAGCAGCTGGGGGCGGCGCTGAGCAGCGCGCACAAGGCCGGCATCATCCATCGGGACCTCAAGCCCGCCAACATCATGTACGACCCGGCCACCCAGACCGCCAAGCTATTGGACTTCGGGATCGCGCGTGACGCCGAGCTGAACCCCGAGGAGCGACTCACACGGGCTGGGTTCTTCGTGGGGACGCTGCAGTATGTGGCCCCGGAGACGCTGAGCGGCGAGCTGGTGAGCGAGCAGGCCGACGTCTACAGCCTGGCAACGATCGCTTACTACATGCTGAGCCAGGAATTGCCGTTCACCGGCAAGAGCCCCAGGGAGTTGTTTCAGCAACTACTCACGCAGCCGCCCGTCGCACTGAATCAGGCCGTCAAGGGCCTCCGGTTTCCCGCACCGCTGGAGACGGCCGTCATGCACGGGCTGGATCGGGACCTGACCAAGCGTTCCAAAACCGTGGACGAATTCGCGGCAGAGTTGTGCACGGCCGTCCGGCAGGGCGGGGGAAAGCGAGGCTTCCTGGCCTCGCTGTTCGGCAAGGGCGGGGAGTGAGCGACGCCGACCAGCTCCGTCGGCTCCTGCTCGAGCGGTCGGTGCGTCGCGGGGACTTCGTGCTCGCCTCAGGGCAACGCTCCTCCTTTTACATAGACTGCCGGCTGACGACGATGAGCGCCGAGGGCCAGGTGCTCATCGGGCGTATGGGACTGGCGGCGATCACGACGGCAGGGTGGCGACCGCGCGCGATCGGCGGGCTCACCATGGGCGCGGACCCCGTGGCCTACGCGATCGCGGCTGCCAGCTGGGGAACGGACCTGGTGATCGACGCCTTCAGCGTCCGGAAGGAGGCCAAGGATCACGGGACGGCGCAGCTGATCGAGGGGAACTTCAAACCCGGCGACGAGGTGGTGGTGGTCGAGGACGTGATCACCTCGGGGGGCTCGGCTCAGCGAGCGATCGCTGCGGTGGAGGGCGCGGGAGGCCGGGTGGTCGGCGTGCTGGCCGTGGTGGATCGGGAGCAAGGCGGAGGGAAGGTTCTGGCCAAGGACGGACGCAGCGTTGTAGTGCTAACTACTACCGCTGAATTAGGCCTCAAGGCCGGGGACTACTCGGGCTGACGCGCCTTGCCGCCTAACAGCCGCCTCACTCGGCGCTTCCTTCGGCCTCTCGCAGTTCCGGAAACTCCCGGTCCCAGAATTCCAGCTCGCCGCGCGCCCCCTCCGAGCGGCGCTGTACCTCCAGGGCCCGAAGCTCCACCCGCCGGATCTTCCCCGAGATCGTCTTCGGCAGCTCCGCGAACTCGATGCACCTGATCCGTTTGTAGCGCGGCAGCCGGCCTCGCACGAAGCGGAACAGCGTCAGCGCCAGCTCGCGCGAGGCCACCACCTCTCCGCGTACGACGACGAAGGCCTTCGGCACGCTCAACCGCAGCGCATCCGGACTCGGCACCACCGCCGCCTCGGCGATGGCGGGGTGTTCCACCAGCGCGCTCTCGAGCTCGAACGGACTGACCCGGTAATCCGAGCTCTTGAAGACATCATCGGTGCGCCCGACATAGGTGATGTAGCCGTCCTCGTCCCGCCGCGCGATGTCGCCGGTGCGGTAGTACCCTCCCAGCAGCGCATCGGTCTCGCGTCCGACCTCATCGAGGTATCCCGCCATCAGCCCGAGCGGCGCTGGATCGAGGGGCAGCGCGATCTCGCCCTCATCGGCATCCTGGCCGCGCTCGTCCAGCAGCGCGATACGGTACCCGGGCAGCGGTCGGCCCATCGATCCCGGCTTGACCGTCTGCCCGGGGGAATTGC
This sequence comes from uncultured Gemmatimonadales bacterium, assembly GCA_963697755.1. Taxonomy (GTDB): domain Bacteria; phylum Gemmatimonadota; class Gemmatimonadetes; order Gemmatimonadales; family GWC2-71-9; genus CAVVWJ01. Next base: position 456,264 of record CAVOPE010000008.1, read on the forward strand.
CCGCCTGGGCCGTGGTCTCCGTCTGCCCGTAGCCGTCGCGGATGGTGAGGCCCCACGCCTGCCGGACCCGCTCGATCACCTCGGGATTGAGCGGCTCGCCGGCGCCCACCACCTCGCGGAGCGCCACGGGATACGCGCTCAGCTCCTCCCCCACCAGCATGCGCCACACCGTCGGCGGCGCGCAGAGCGTCGTGATGCGGCAGCGGACCAGAGTCTCGAGCGTGCGGCGCGGATCGAAGCGGGCGTAGTGCCAGCCGAACACCGCCGCTCCCGCGTTCCAGGGCGCGAACGTGCTGCTCCAGGCATGCTTGGCCCAGCCGGGAGAGCTGATGTTCCAGTGCAGGTCGCCCTCGCGGAGTCCGATCCAGTACATCGTCGACAGATGACCGACGGGATAGCTCTGGTGTGTGTGGACGACGAGCTTCGGCCGCGCGGTGGTGCCGGAGGTGAAGTAGAGGAGCAGGGGATCGGTCGCGCGGGTCAGGGCATCGGGCACGAAGGCGTCGGACTCCGCGTCGGCGGCTTCGAACGGCGTCCAGTCCACCCTTTCGGCTCCGACCAGGAGCCGAGTGTAGCGGCCGGGCAGGTCATGGAGCTTCGCCGCGCCCTCGGCGTCGGTGACGACGTGCCGCACCTCGCCCCGCGCCATCCGGTCCGCAAGGTCGATGCGGCTGAGCTGCGGGGTCGTCGGCACGAGGACGACACCGAGCTTCATGGCGGCCAGCAGCGTCTCCCACAGCGGCGCCACATTCGGAAGCATGAGCAGCAGACGGTCTCCGCGCCGGGCGCCCAGGCGGCGGAGCAGGTTGGCGGCGCGATTGCTGCGCGCGCTGAGCTCCGCGAACGAGCGCCGGACCTCGGGCGCCTCGTCGTGAATCAGCCAGAGCGCGAGCCGGTTGTTGTCGGTTGCGTAGTGGTCGAACCAGTCCAGGGCCCAGTTGAATCGGTCGAGCACCGGCCAGCGGAAATCGCGGCAGGCATCCTGATAGCGCTCGCGGTGAGCCAGGAGACAATCGCGGGCATCCAGGAACGGCTGTGCGGCGCGCATACGCACTCGTGGCAGGTGACCAGGGTCGAGTCGGACCGGTCATCGGTCCGTCCGACCAGTGCAATCAATCGCCTGGATTCCCTCTCGCAAGTGCACTTCGCTGCACCCGCAGTGAACCCTCGGCAGTGGTCGACATGCAAGCCATGGCAGCGTGAAGATTGGCACGAGAGTCGCACTTTCCCGCTCTGCGGTGGGCCTGCCAGCGCGACCGGGAGCTCGTCATCACCTCCGGTGCCTTGGCCGACCCCGCCAACGACCATCTCCCGCTCCAGACTGCAGTAGCGCTCGATCCGGCACGCACGTCGTGTGTCGGTGCGGTGGCGCAGCTTGAGCGACCTCACGCCGAGGCGACCGAATGACCCGCAGGAACCTGGCTGCCGCGCTCAGCGCATGCGCCACGCTGTGGCTTGCTGGCTGCAGCAACGACACTACGGCTCCGTCGCAGACATCTCCAGCCGAGACGCCGCAGATCCAGGCGGCGACCGCGGAGGTCGCCGCGCTGGCTGCCGAGGTCCGCACGCTCGCCGCCGGGCAGGGCATCACCGGATTGCAGCGGCCCGCGCCGGTTCGGCGCGAGCTCTCGCTGCTCGGCCGGGCGCTCGCCTTCGACAAGATCCTCAGCGGCAATCGGGACATCTCGTGCATGACTTGCCACCTGGCGAAGCTCGCGACGGTCGACGGCCGCAGCGTGGCCATCGGCCAGGGCGGCAGCGGTCTCGGCCCGGCGCGCGTGCACCCGCAGGGCACGTTCGTTCATCGGAGCGCGCCAGCGCTCTTCAATCTGTCGCCCATGACCTTCCTCACCTGGGACGGGCGCGTCTTCAAGAACTCCATCGGCGTCGTTCGCACCCCCACCGTCCAGCTGACCACGGCCCAGCGCGCCGTGCTCGAATTCGGCCCGGTCTCGGCGCTGCCGATGTTCCCCGTGCTCTCGCGGGTCGAGATGCGCGGCACGTCGGGGAACGAGCTGGCGGCCGTACCCGACAGCCTGCCGCGGCGGACCTGGGCCTTCCTGATGCAGCGCCTGGGCACGATCCCGCAGTACCGCACCATGTTCGAGGCGGCCTACCCGGGCCAAGTCTTCGCCAACATGGATTTCGTCCACGCGGGCAACGCGGTCGGCGGGTGGATCACCGACGTCTTCAGCTTCACCAACACGCCGTGGGACCAGTTGCTCGCCGGCAACGACGATGCGCTCACCGAGCAGCAGCTCCGCGGGGCCAAGGCATTCCTGACCACGGCGAAGTGCTCGCAGTGTCACGCCGGCCCGCTGCTCACCGACCAGAAGTTCCACAACGTCGCGGTGCCGCAGGTGGGCCCGGGCTTCGGCGACGGCCCCACGCGGCCACGACGACTTCGGCCGGATGCGGGAGAGCCACAACATCAAGGACAAGTACCGGTTCCGGACGGCGCCGTTGCGCAATGTCGAGCTCACCGCCCCCTACGGCCATGACGGCGCGATCGTCACGCTACGCGGGTGGGTGGACCACTACACCGCGTCGGACGTCAAGCTTCGGAACTACAACCCGGCCCAGCTCGAGCCGGCGCTGCAGGGCACGCTCCAGCCGACTGCGTCCGACATTCTGCTGACGCGCGATTCGCGGCTCAACAAGCTCCCGATGACAGCCCAGACGGTGGACGACATCACCGAGTTCCTCAAGTCGCTCACGGATCCCGCGGCGAGGGACATGCGTGCCCTGGTGCCGGCCTCGGTGCCCAGCGGGTTGACGGTCGACAACCTGCCGTGACGGCGAGCGGCTGACCTCCACCACCATCGAGGAACTGGAACGCATGTCCGTGCCGCTCATCACCAGCACCGGTCCGCTCGCGACGATCGGCAACCTGCTCGGCGCCATGCGGCGGCTCGACAAGGAGCAGTGGCTGTCGGCCGACGAGCTTGCGGCGCGGCGGCGGAGCCGGCTGCGGACGGTGCTGGCGCGCGCCGCGGCGTCGCCGTACTACGCGCGGGCGCTGCGGGAGGCGGGCGTCACCGATCCCCGGACGTTCGAGCCAAGCGATCTCGAGCGGCTGCCGCTGCTGGACAAGGCCCTCATCGCCGAACAGGGCCTCGACGCCTTCCTCACGGTGGAGCGCGAGGGGCTGGTCGCCGTGCAGACCTCGGGCTCGACCGGCACGCCGGGGCGCTTCCTCCGCTCCAAGCTCGAGGAGGCCGATTACTCGGCGCGGTGGTGGCGGGTGTATCAAGCCTACGGCTGCGGCGCGCGCGACGAGCAGATCAACGTGGCCATCGTGGACAAGCCCGATCGGGCGGGACCCATCTCACTGCTTCGCCGCATGGGCATGCTGCCCCGGATCGAGCGGGTAGGTTCCGACACACCGCCCGAGCAGGTGCTCAAGCGAGTCCAGGCGATCAACCCGCCGATCCTCACCGGCTACGCCGGCGCGATCGAGGCGCTGGCCGATCACGTCGTGACCACCGGGGCCAAGGTGACGCCGCCCCGCGCGGTGTTCTGTACGGCCATGGAAGTCACCGACCGGTGCCTCGAGCTGGCCGAGCAGGCGTTCCAGGCGCCGGCGGTGGACGTGTTCGTCACCAACGAATTCGGCGTGCTGGCCTGGTCGTGTCCGCGGCGACGGAACGTCCTGCACACGAACGACGACGGGTTCGTGATCGAGGTGCTCGCGCCGGACGGCACGCCGGCCGCGCCAGGGCAGGTCGGCGAGCTCGTCGTCACCAGCCTGGGCCTCACCTCGATGCCGCTCATCCGCTACCGCATGGGCGACATGGCCGCCCGGATCGAGGGGACCTGCGAGTGCGGCCGCGGGCTCGGCCTGCTGACGCGCGTGCAGGGCAGGACGGCGCACGCGCTCCGGCGCCCCAACGGCGCCATCATCACGACGCCCTACATCACCAGCCTGTTCGGCCGGGTGGACGCGCACGACTGGGTTCGTCGGTTCCAGGTGCGCGAAGAGCCCGGCCGCCAGCTCCGCTTCCTGCTCGACGTCCGCCGGCCGCCCTCGCCGGCGCAGCACAAGCGGCTCCGTACCTCGGTCGAGACGGCGATGGGGGAGGACTGGCAGGTCGAATTCGAGTTCGTCAACGGGATCCCCAACGCCCCGACGGGCAAGCTGCAGTACGTGGTGCCGCTCGCCAGCTAGCGGGCTGGCGAGCCGGCCTGGTCACGCCCGGGTCACGGCGACCTGGCATGTTGGCGCCTCCCCTGCCGGAGGCGCTCCATGTCGCTCTGCCGAGGATTCGCCCTCACCGTCCTTTCACTGTTCGCGCTCGCGGCCGGTCCTGTCGCAGGGTCAGGCTCCGATCCTTTCCCCGAGCCGCCTGACATCATGGCAGCCGGAGCTCGCCCAGGATGGGCCGGCTCCGCGGACGCTCGCTTCGACCGCGATCGATCCCGCTCGCCACGGCACGCGCTCGCACGCCGGCACCGGACTGCTGATCGGCGGTATCGTCGGCGTGGCCGTGACGGGTGCGTTCCTGGCCCTGTTCTGCAGCGATCCCGACACGTCCTGCGGCGCGGACGAGGTGGGCCGGGCGGCCGTGGTCTTCGTGGCACCCCCGGCCGCGCTGGGTGCACTGATCGGATCGCTGATCCACACCGAGGACTGACCTTGTTCCGCGGCAGACGCCGCTGATACCTTGCGGGACTCTCACCCGCCGCCCCGATGTCACGTCTGACCTTCCTGTTCGGCCTGGCCGCCCTCGCCGCCACCCAGGCCTCCGCGTCCGCGCAGGTCGAGCCCGATCCCGAGCGCGTGGTGCGCGCCGCCGAGCGCGGCCTGCAGGACGACAGCCTGGAGCAGGTGTCGACCCGCTGGCGCGCGGCGCTCGCACGCGACAGCACCGACCGGGCGGCGGTGCTCGGTCTCGCCACGATCGCCCGGCAGACCTATGACTTCGAGCGCGCCGAGCAGCTACTCAGGGGTCTGCTGGCCCGCGCCGGCGATCGCTCGGACGGCTGGACGGTGCAGGCCCGCCTCGGGCTCTACCGGGTGGCCAACGCCCGGGGCGAAGTCCGCGGCGCCGACTCGCTGCTGAAGGTCGCCATCACGGAGGCGCGGCGGCTGGACGATCGACCGGCGCAGGTAGCCGCGCTCATTGGCTTCACCAATACGCGGAGCGGCAACCCGACCGCCCTCTACGCTACGCTCGACTCCGTGCGGGCGCTGCTGCCGGCCGGCGACAGCCGTGACCGCGCCGAGTATCTCTGCCGTCGTGGTCTGTACCAGGGCGTTCGAGGCGAGCACGACGGCTCGGCGCTCGTCCGCGAAGGCACCGCGATGGCGCAGCGGGCCGGGTGAGCGGCAGTTGACCGGGCATTGTCTCGAGGCGGCCGGTCTGCTGCAGAGCCTTCGCAGCCACGACGACAGCGCGCTCGCGACCATGGACCGAGCCGCCGCGCTGCTGCGCGCGACCCACGAGCACGGGGGCCTCGCGCGCATCGAATCGCGCCGGAGCGACATTCTCCAGGCGTACGGCCGCCTGGGCGAGGCCCGGATGGCCCTCGAGCAGACGATGGCGGGCGCCAGAATCTCCCGGAACCTCCAGCGACTGAGCAACGCCTACGGCGGACTGGGCATGCTGGCGCTGCGCGTGGGCGACCTCACGACGGCGGCCGACCAGTTCGCTCGCGCGGCCGCCATCAACGACTCGCTCGGCCTCACCGAGGGCAGCATGATCGCCCGGCAGAACACGGGTGAGGTGCAGGCGGCGGCGGGCGATCTCGATGGCGCGCGCGCCACCTTCCTCGAAGCCCTCGCGATGGCGCAGCGGGGCGACTACTTCGAGGACGTCGTGCTCACGCGCCAGCGGCTGGCCCGGGTGGCCATTCGCCAGGGCGACTGGGACGAGGCGGCGCGACAACTCGCCACCGCGGATTCGGCGGCCCACGCGCGCAGCGTGGACGACATGCGGGACGACATCGCGTACGATCGCGGTCGCCTCGCGCTGGCCAAAGGCGACGCCGCCGACGCGGTCCGCCTCTTCTCCGACTTTCTCGGCCGAACGGCCTCCGACGACCAGCTCATCCGCTACACCGTCCGCTCGCGGCTGGCCCAGGCGTACGCGGCGGCCGGCGACCTGGACCGCGCGCAGCGCGAGCTGACGGACGCCGGCGATGACCTCGAGCACTGGCGGGCCGGCCTGGTGGCCGCGGAGCTCCGGCGGTACGCCTTCGCCGCCACCGCCCTCGGCGAGTACGATCCGCAGGGGCCGGCCTCCAGCGTCATCGCCGCGCTGGCCCGAGGGGGCCGCGCCGCGGCGGCGTTCACGCTCGCCGAGCGCCGGCGGGCACGCTCGCTGGCCGACCGGCTGACCCAGGCCGACGCACTCAGCGAGACGAGCACGGCCACGACGGCCCACCGAGACCGGCCGGCGACCGCCGAGGAGATCGCCGCGGCGATCCCCGACGACCGGACCGCGCTGCTGGAGTACGTCGCGGGCAGCGAGGGTGCGCCCACGACCCTGTTCATCGTGACGCGGCGGGGTGTCGACGCGCGGCTGCTGCCTTCGGCGGATTCGCTGGCGATGCCGATCGAGCGGTTCGCGGCCCTGCTGGAGAGCGGGCAGCCGGCCGAGGCCCTGGCGCGAAGCCTCGGCACGACGGTGCTCGGGCCGGCGGCCGCGACGGTGCCGGCCGGCGTGACCCGTCTCGTCATCGTTCCGGATGGACCGCTGCACCACGTGGCGTTCGACGCGCTCCGGCTGCCGAACGATGCGCTCGCGCTCGAGCGCTGGGCGATCGGGCTCGCGCCGTCGGCTGCGGTCGCCACCGTGCTGCGACGGCCGGCCGACACCACCAGTGTCCCACGCCTCCTCGCCCTGGGCGACCCGGCCTTCCCGCAGGAGCGCTCCGGGGGGGTGCCACCCGCGAGGCCGAGCTCTTTCGCGGCGCCTTCGACGCCGCCGGGGGTCTCCCGCGCCTCGCGGCGAGCGGCGACGAAGCCCGCGACGTGGCGCGCTACGCGCCGGAGTCGGAGATCCGGCTTCGCGGCGATGCCAGCGAGGCCTGGCTCAAGCACGCGCCGGTCGACCGCTTTCGGGTGATCCACCTCGCCACCCACGCGCTGGTGGACGAGAGCTCGCTCGCGCGCACCTCTCTCGCGCTGGCGGCCGGCGCGGGTGAGGATGGCTTCCTGTCACCCGCCGACCTGTCGGCGCTCAAGCTCCGAGCGGACCTGGTCGTGCTGTCGGCCTGCCGCACGGCGGGTGGCGTGATGGTGACGGGCGAAGGATTGCAGGGACTGACGTCCCCGCTGCTGGAAGCCGGCGCGCGGTCGGTCATCGCCACCCAGTGGCGGATCAGCGACCGGAGCACGGTCCGCCTGGTGCACGACCTCTACGACGCCCTCTCGCGCGGCGAGCCGGTGGCCGACGCGTTGCGCGACGCGAAGCTGGCGGCCGTGCGCCGCGGGGCGCCGGCGAGTGAATGGGCGGGATTCACGGTGGTGGGCGATCCGCTGGTCCGGATACCGCTCCGCGAGCCGTCGCCCCTCCGGCCGTGGGCATGGCTGGGCGGAGTCGTCGTGGGGCTCGTCATCGCGCTGGCGATGCGCCGTCGCCGGGTGGAGCAGGCGCCGCGCTGAGGCGGTTCGCGCCGCGTGTCAGCGAGCGAGGGCTCGCGCGTCGCCTACCTCACATGCGGTGCGAGCTCCCCCCACCCACCGGAGACCCTGTGGCTCCCGCCTTGTTCTGCACCCTGGCGCTCATGCTGGCCCCGCAGGCTTCCGTCGCCCCCCGGCCGGCCCGGGCTCTGCCGGCCCGGCTCGACTCCTTGGTCCGAGTGTATGTCGGCCGCGGCGAGTTCAGCGGCGTGGTGCTCGTCGCCGATCGCGGCGCCGTGGTCTACGAGCACGCGTTCGGCGACGCCAACCGCGAGTGGCACGTGCCCAACACGGTCGCGACCCGTTTCCGCATCGCCTCCACCACCAAGCAGTTCACGGCCGCGCTGGTGCTGCGGCTCGTCGAGCAGGGCAAGCTGCAGCTCGACGGGCACGTCGCCGATTACCTCCCGGACTACCCGCGTCCGCAGGGCGAGCAGATCACGCTCGAGCATCTGCTGACCCACAGCTCCGGGCTGCCCGACTATCCACACCTCCCGCGGTTCTACGAGGACCAGGCCTCCCGCAGCCATACGACCGGCGAGCTGCTGGCGCTGTTCGACTCGCTCCCGCTGGAGTTCACCCCGGGCTCGAAGTGGAATTACTCGAATTCCGGCTACGTGGTGCTGGGCGCCATCGTCGAGCGCGTCACGGGCACCACCTACGCCAAGGCGCTCCGCGAGCACCTGCTGGTCCCGCTCGGACTGGGAGACACCGGGTTCGACGATCCTGCCGATGTGGTGGAGCGTCGCGCGGCGGGCTACCTCCGCACGCCCGACGGCGTGCAGAATGCCCCGTTCATCGATCCCACCTCGGTGTTTTCCGCCGGAATGCTGCGCTCGAGCGCGCATGATCTGCTGCGCTGGGCCGAGCTGCTCCGAGGCGGGCGGGTGTTCCGGGACAGCTCGACGGCCGCGGCGATGATCGCGCCGCACATGCAGACAGGGCTCCCGCTGGGCGCGTACGGTTACGGTGTGTTCGTCGGCACCCAGACCCTCGGCGGACGGCCGGTGACCGTGATCCAGCACGGCGGGACCATCAACGGCTTCACGACGGGGTTCTGGCGCATGCCTGACGAGGATCGCGTCGTGATCGTGTTGGACAACGGGATGAGCCACGCAGTGCCGGCGTTGACGGCGGCCCTGGCGGGCTTGCTCTACGCCGGGCGCTCCTGAGCGCCGCGGCGGGCTAGCGAGCGGTGAGGCGGAGCGGGCGCAGCGCGGAGCGGACCGAGCGCGCGTCCGCGGTGGTGGCGCGGACCCACCACCGATACTCGCCGGGTGGGAGGCTCGGCGTCGCGCTGGGCGACGCGGTGGTGTCGGTGGTGGCCGCCGAGGCGGCGACGCTCCCGCCGGCATCGAGCAGCTCGAGCTCGTAGCGGCGCGCCCCGACGACGGGATGCCAGGCGAACACCAGCGGATCGCCGGCCGCGGCTTCCGCGCCGGGCGCCACGAGGACGACCGGCGAGTCGTGACCGCCGCGGGTGGTGTCCTCCGCGGGGGTCCTGAGGCTTCGGCCGAGACCGACCGCGACCAGCAGCGTCGCGGCGAGCGCCGTGGGCAGGATCCACGAGCGCCGGGCCGCCGGCCGCGCGGCGCCGCCGGCCCGCTCGACGGTACGGAGGAGATCGAAGTCTCGACGACAGTCGGCGCAGCTCATGACGTGATCCAGCGTCGCCAGCCGCGCGTCCTCCGCCCCCGTCCGGTTGACCAGCTCGGCGATGGCCTCCGGGCTCGGGTGCGATCCACCCGGCGTGGTGACGCCCGCCTTCACGGCAGCGGCGTACAGGTCCCGCAGACGTTCATCGCTCACGAAGCCTCCTCGGCGCGTTCCCAGCCCACGCCCATTTCGCTCAGCTTTTCCCGCAGGTCGGCGAGACCGCGGTACAGCAGGTTTCGGGTCTTTCCTTCCGTCCATCCCATCAGCTCGGCGATCTCTTCGCGGGGGTGGCCGGTCAGGTACATCTTCACGGCCGGGCGGCGGGAGGCGGGGATCGTCTCGATCGCCCGGGCGACTTGCTGTGCCACCTCCGAGCCCTCGAGCTGCCCGTGGGGACCCGGACTCGGCTCCGCGAGCGCCACCGCTGCGTCCTCGTCGTCGAGCGACTGGTGGTGCTCGGCCCGGCGGGAGCGGCGGCGGCGGATGACGTCCAGGGCCGCCGAACTCGCCGTCCGGTATACGTAAGACGTGGACACCTCGCCGATCTGCTCACTCGTCCCCTGGGCCCGCCAGAGCCGAATCCGGACCTCCTGCATCACCTCGTCCAGATCGGACTCGTCCAGCCGGTACCGCCGGCCCACCTGGCGAACCATAGACCCGAAGCGGGAGACGACCGCTTCGACCGCGAGAGACAGGTGACGTTCGGCTTCGGGCAGCGTCATGCGGGGAAGTATCGAACTGCCCGCCCCGAGGCGCCAGCGCGGCCGTCTCAGCGCTCCAAGCGGGTGCTTTCGGTCCGTTCCGCGGCGGCGAGAGGGCCGGCGGTGCAGTCGGTCGCACCCGAGCGACGGCACCAGCGCGCCGTCGCCAGGAGCTCCTCGATCGAGCGGAAGCCCGGCGGACCATCCACGTACTCGATGTGGGGCCAGTCCCACGACCGGCCCGGGGTGCCGATGAGGCGGAAGACCCCGGCCTCGTTGGCCACGACCCAGCGGCGGAAGGCGATCCAGTGTCGGCGCGTGAGCGGGTTGGCAGGTTCCCGTCGTCCACGCTCACATCCACCGCGAAGCCCTCGGCGTGGCGCGAGGTGGCGGTTGGGTCAGCCGCCCGTCCAGCGTGAGGAGGTAGGCCTGACGCTCGGCGCTCCGCCGGGGCGGTCGGGCGGTCGGCGATGTAATGACGTTAGGAGTGGAGCAGTAGGTGGGGCCGGGGGCGGGGCTCGCAGAGGGAGCGTCAGGCCGAGCGATCTCTTCCCGAGACGGTCGTTCAACGGCGGCCTGCAGCGACCGGAGCGAGCCCCGCCCCCGGCCCCACCGTGGACCTCGAGCTCAAACGACGAAGGGCCATGACTCGCGTCATGACCCTCGTCGAACGTCAGCGGGTCCTACTTGTCAGCCAGGCTCGCCCCGACCACGAACTCCTGGGTCATCCCGTGCTCGAAGTGCTGCTTGCCGTCCTTGCGATCCGGCAGGAAGCAGATCAGCCCGTAGCGGCCCGGCGCGAGATCCACGTGCATGTAGGACGTGGCGCCCACGGCCAGGGGGCTGACCCCGCCCAGCGGAAGTCCGGGCGGGCTGCCGACCCCATGCTCGACGAATGCGATCACGTCCTGCGGGGTCTTGCCGGGCGCGAGCTGCACCAGCTCGAACTCGTGCCACTGGGTGCCCTCGTTGCGCACCTCGATCACGTGCTTGCCCGCGGTGAGCGGCCGCGACAGGAAGAAGTTGTAGTCGCGCAGGCTCATCACCACGTCGGCCGCGGGCGCCGCCGCGGGCGACTCGCTCGGCACGACGGTGAGCGCACGCACCATCCCCTTCATCAGGTGGGGAACGCCGTCGGGACCCGGGATCAGACAGGCGACGATGTAGTTGCCCGCCGTCAGCATGACCGTCGCGCTCGCTTCGCCGCCCTCGGGGCGCGGGGCGTTCGGCCCACCGGCGTCCTGGATCCAGGAGGGGAGCGGGCCGCGGGTCTTCAGTGCCGCCAGCACGTCGTCTACCGTCTTGTCGCCGGCAAGCCGCGCGATCCAGATGTGGTGGAACTCCTTGCCCTGGTTCACCAGCCGGAGCGTGGTGGCACCGGCCGGCAGCGTATCCGGCATCTCGAGCTGGTAGTCGTGCGCGGTCACGGTGATCGTCGGAGGCGCCGCCTCGCCGATCCGGCCGTGGACGTAGGCGCCCAGCGCGAGCGGTAGCGCGGCCAAGCTCAGCAGTGCGAGGGAGGTGGACTTCATGGTGTCGACTCCTGAAGGGGTGGTGTGCCTGTCTGTCCGTGAGACGCCGGCACCTCGCCTTCCTTCTCACCCGACACTGGCGCAAGGCGCCAAGCTGAAGCCCACCAACGCGCTCGTGCGTAGGGAGACCTATGGCCATCGCACCACTCACCCAGGGGTTGCGACACCAGCTCGGCGGGTACCGCGAGCACCGGCCGGGCGCCTCCCTGGCTCGGCTTGCCGAAGCGGTGTGGACGCACGAGGCGCCTCCCGAAACGACACCGTCCGAGGGAGGCCTGCACCGCGTGCTCCCCGATCCGGCGATCAACCTGGCGTTCCGCTGCCGGCGGGCGGCCGACGGGCAGGCGATGGAGCCGCGGCTGGTGGTCATCGGCCCCAAGACCCGGCCCTTCCTCTTCCGGTTTCACGCCCGCGACGAGATCGCCGCCGTGAAGCTGAAGCTCGAGTGGGGACGGCCGCTGCTGGACCTCGACCCCTCGGCACACCTCGACCGCGAGGACGACGTCTCGCACGCGCTCCCCGGAGGCCCGCGCCTGCTGGAGGATCTGTCGGCCACCCGCACCGCCGACGAGGCCTGTGCCCTGCTCGCCGGTGCCGTCCTGGACGGGCTCCGGCGCCGCGCGGCTGAGGCGCCCGAGACTCCAGCGCATGCGTTCGATCTCGTGCGGCAGACGACCGGGAGGATGCGCGTCGATGTGGTGGCGCGCCGTATGGGCGTGTCGCTCCGCCAGCTACGGCGCACGGTCCGCGCCGAGACCGCGATCTCGCTCAAGACCTACGCCCGGTTCACCCGCCTCAATCACGCGATGGCGCTGGCCGACGGCGCGGCCCGGCCCGCCTGGGCGCGGCTCGCCGCGGAGTCCGGCTTCTGCGATCAGTCGCACCTCGTGCGGGAATGCCGTGCCCTGGCCGGCCTGCCGCCGGGACCGGCCCATCGCGAGCGCCGCGCCCAGGCCGAAATGTCCAATCGGACTTGAGACGTCCGCTTTATCGTCACGGGATGCGCTCGCACCCCGTACCCCGCGCCGCTCGCCTCCTCGCACTCCTCACGGTCGCCACCGGCGCCGCGCCTCCCGCCGCCGGCCAGACCAAGGACGCCGGTGCGCGCCTCGAGCGCGTGGCCGACGGCATCTTCGCGATCCTGCACGACGACGCCACCGACCAATGGCCGCACGGCAACACGGGCGTCGTGGTCACCGACGACGGCGTCCTGGTGGTGGACGCGACCTATCTGCCGTCGCGCGCGCGGGCCGACATCGCGCTCATCCGCACGGTGACGGACAAGCCGGTCCGCTATCTGCTCTACACGCACTGGCATTTCGATCACAACAACGGGGGGATCGCCTACCGGGAGGCCTTTCCGGGTCTCACCATCGTGAGCGAGCGGCAGACCCGAGACTACGTCGCGCTCAACGCCGACTGGTGGGCCCGCATGTCCACCGCGAACGGCTCCGCTCGACGCGCGGCGCTGACGATGCTCGAGCAGGAGCTGGCCAGTGGAAAGGACACGACCGGCCGGGTCCTCACGGCCGAGGAGAAGCGGCACCATGCCCAGGCCATCGGTCAGCGGAAGTCGGAGCTCGCCGAGCTCAGCTCACTCGAGGTGGTGCCCCCCAACCTGGTCTTCGACGGCGCTCTCACGCTCTGGCTCGGCGGCCGCCGGATCGAGCTCCAGGACCGGGGCCGCGCCAACAGCCCGCACGACGTGACGATCTACCTGCCGCAGGACTCGGTGCTGTTCACCGGTGACATCGTGGTCCAGTCGCCGCTGCCGTTCGTGGGCGCTTCGTGGCCGGTGCCGTGGATCGACGTGCTCCAGCGACTCGAAGCCCTCCCGATGAAGGCCATCGTACCGGGGCACGGACCGGTCATGCGCGACTTCCGCTACGTCCGCCAGGTGCGCGCGATGCTGGAGGCGGCCACGTCACGCGTGGAGGCGATGGCGCTGCAGGGGCGGACGCTGGATCAGGTCCAGGACAGCGTCACGCTCCAGGACGTCCGGAAGTCGGTGCCGGTCTGGAGGGATCCGGCGCTCGATGAGGATTGGAAGGCCAACGTGCGCGCGCTGGTCGAGCGCGCGTGGCGCGGCGTGCGAGGGCAGGGGTGAGCGCCGCGGCCGGACGGGCCGGCCGCGGCCACCTGGCCTAGGAGATCGGCTCGAGCCCCGCGAGGATCGAGTCCCGCCGGGACTCGAGGAACGGCGGCAGCGCCACGTGCTCGCCCAGGGTGGCCGTATCCTCGTCCACCGCGAACCCCGGGCCGTCGGTGGCGATCTCGAACAGGATGCCGTTCGGCTCCCTGAAGTAAAGACTGCGGAAGTAGTACCGGTCCACCTCGCCGCTGTTGGGGACGCCGTGCTCGTCGAGCCGCGCCTTCCAGGCGTGGTACTCCGCTTCGTTCGGCGTGCGGAAGGCGACGTGGTGCACGCCGCCGGCACCAAGCCGGCCCGGCGTGACGTCGGGCTGGACGGCGACATGCAACTCGGCGGAGGGACCACCGCCACCCATCTCGAACACGTGTACGCTGTGCGCGGCGTTGTCGCCCGATCGATACTCCCGCACCGGGCGCAGGCCCATCACCTGCTTGAGCAGCGCCTCGGTCCCGCGAAGGGCCGGCACTCCCATCACGATCGGACCAAGCCCCCGGATCTGGTGCTCGGCGGGCACCGGGCTCCGGTCCCAGGGCACGGGCTGATCGCCGTTGCCGCCGTCATCGATGAGCGCGAGCCGCTGGCCCTCGGGATCCTCGAAGTCGAGGGTCAGCCTGCCGTCGCGCTCGACCGTCTCGCGCGCGGACACGCGCAGCTCGCGAAAGCGGCGAGCCCACCACTCGAGCGTCGCCGGTCCGCGGACGCGGAGATGGGTCCGGATGATGCTGTGGGTGCCGCGACGCTCGCGCGGCATCTTCCAGTCGAAGAACGTGAGGTCCGTTCCGGGCGACCCGACGGCATCGGCGTAGAACAGATGGTACGCGCTCACGTCGTCCTGATTGACGCTGCGCTTCACCAGACGCATGCCGAGCGCCTGAGTGTAGAAGCGATAGTTCTCGCGGATGGTGGCCGAAACGGCCGTAAGGTGGTGGACGCCGGTGAGATCCATGCTCGCTCGCTCCTCGAAGCCTGCCGAAATCTATCCCGGAGGGATGAGATCCTGTTGAGATCGTGGTGAACTCCACGGGCTAGTGTTGCGCCCAGATCGGCAACCCGACCAACACCAGCCAGAAGGAGCACCACATGCCGTCCATCACGACCCGACCGGTCACGACCTTTCTCGCCCTGCTGACCGCGGCGCTGCTCGGCGCGTGCGGCGGTGACAGCGGCGGCGACACGACCACCGGACCCGGCCCGGACCCGGATCCGATTCCGGCGCCGGTGATGCAGGGCCGCGTGATCTTCGGCCTCACCTGCAACAACAGCCTCGTGCAGTTCGGGAGCGGCAATCCGGGCGCGATCGCGCGCAACGTCGCGATCTCCGGCATGCCGGCCGGAGCCGCGATGCTCGGCATCGATTTCCGGGCGAACGGCGCGCTCTACGGGGTGGGAAGCGACAGCCGGGTCTACACCATCGATACGCTGAGCGGCGCGGCCACGGCCGTCGGCGGCGGGTTCAGCCCGGCGGTGAACGGCGAGCACTTCGGCCTCGCCTACAATGCCGCCGACGATCGGCTGCGGCTGGTGAGCGTCGAAGGCAACCAGAACCTGAGCCTCGATCCGTCGAGCGGCGCGGTCGCGTCGGCCGACCCGGACCTGGCCTTCGCCACCGGCGATCCCAACGCGGGCGGCAATCCGGCGATCTCCGGCGCGGCCTACGACGGCAGCTCGACGTTGTATGCCGTGGACGCCACCGCCAATGCGCTGGTGCGGGTGGCGCCGGGGACGGGCGAGCTCACGACCGTCGGCGGCTTCGGGTTCAACGTGTATCTCTGCTCTGGCTTCGACATCGATACGGACGGGACGGCCTACGCCACGCTCTCGACCGACGCCGGCTCCGAGGTCTACACGATCGATCTGGCCACTGGCGCCACGACACTCCTCGGGCAGCTTCCCGGGGCGGTGCACAGCATCGCGGTCGCCCCCTGACGATGGGCGGGACCGTCGAACGAATGGTGGGGCGGTACGAGTTGGTGGGCTTCAACGGCAGCGTGCTGCCCGCGGAGGTGGGGGACGACTCGGAGCCCGACGCAGGGCTCCGGGCGTTCCTGCTGGAGGGGGCACTGTGCCTGTCCGCCGACTGGACTTACGACCTGAGCCTGACGGCCCGCTACGACACGCCGGCCGGCACAAGCTACCGGAGAGAATTAGACAGCGGGGGCACCTGGCGGTTTCTCGCCTCAGCGCTGGACGAGTCGTCGGGCGAGATCACGCTGGTCTCGGCGAACGGGCGAACCAGCAGCGCCGCGGTGACCCGGCTGTCGTTGATCCACCGGACGCGGGGTCGCTGGGCGTCGAAGGGCCGCGGCACGTGCACCTGGGTCTATCTCCGCCGGAGTCCCTCGTGAGACGCGCCTTCGACACCCGGACGTGACCCGAGTCACCGCCGGTCGCCACTGCGAGACCGATCCTGGAGGCCGTCACGCTACCCGTGCCGTCCCTCACCAGCCAGCCGAGCGACCAATGGCCATCCCCCGTCTTTTCCTCGTCGCCGCGATGCTCGTCGCCTGCAGCGGGCGGGAACGCCCGATGCCCGGGACGTCCGACACCGCCTCCACGAAGGCCGTCGCCTCCGACGCCCGAGCGCCCGGCACGCTCACGCTGCCTTCCGGATTCTCGGCGACCGTCTTCGCCGACAGTCTCGGCGGGGCGCGCCATGTCGTGACCGCGGCCAACGGGGATGTCTACGTCAACACCTGGCGCTCGCGGTACGACTCGACCCGTGGGCGCCCCCCGGCGGCTTCCTCGTCGCCCTGCGCGACACCAACCACGACGGCCGTGCCGACATCCTCCGGCGCTTCGGCGCCACCAGCGAATCGGGAAGCCACGGCGGTACCGGCATCGCCCTCCAGGGCGACGCGCTCTACGTCGAGCAGGACTCGAGCATCGTCCGCTACCGTCTCGCGGGTGGCGACCTGGTGCCCACGGGCAAACCCGAGGTCATCGTCACCGGCCTCCCCGTGCGCGGCGGCCACACGATGCATCCGATCGCCGTGGACGGTCGAGGGAATCTGTTCGTGAACATGGGCTCGGCCACGAACGCGTGTCAGGCGAAGGATCGGTCGCCGGGATCGCGAGGCCTCGATCCTTGCCGCGAGCTGGAGCGGCGCGCCGGCATCTGGCGCTTCAGCGCGCTCCGGACCGGCCAGCGGGTGACTTCGTCCGCCCGCTTCGCGACCGGCATCCGCAACGCGGATGGGCTGGCCATCGGACCCCACGACGGGCGCCTGTACGCGACGCAGCACGGCCGGGATCAGCTCGCCGAGAACTGGCCCAAGCTGTTCGACTGGAAGCAGAGCGCGGAGCTCCCGGCCGAGGAGCTGCTGCTGGTCGAGCAGGGCGGGGACTACGGCTGGCCGTACTGCTACTACGATCAGGCGCAGTCGAAGCTGGTGCTCGCCCCGGAGTACGGCGGTGACGGGAAGCAGGTGGGTCGCTGCGCCAAGAAGCGCGGCCCGATCGCCGCCTACCCGGCGCACTGGGCACCGCTCGCGCTGGCGTTCGACTCCGCGTCGGGCCTCCCGGCGCCCTATGGCGGGGCGGCGTTCATCGCGTTCCACGGCTCGTGGAACCGCGCGCCCGAGCCACAGGCGGGCTACAACGTCATCGTCCAGCCGTTCGCCGGCGGGAAGCCCTCGGGCGATTACCAGGTGTTCGCCGACGGATTCGCCGGCGCGCGGAAGGAACCTGGACTCGCGGAACACCGGCCGGCCGGGATCGCGGTGGGGAGGGACGGATCGATCTACATCACCGACGATCAGCGCGGCCGCGTGTGGCGGGTCTCGCACCAGGGTGGAGCGGAGGTGGCGGCCGCTTCGGTCAGACCCGAATGAACGCGGCGATCGCCCGGTCGCGGCGCAGCGCCGCCAGCGCTTCCGCGTCCGGTCGCTCGGGAACGTCCCGGTCGCAATCGACCATGCAGAGGAAACCGAGCGGCTCGTCGCCCAGCGCTTGGAACTGATGCCAGGTGAGCGGGGGGACGCGTACCAGGTCGTGGGTCCGCGCGTCCACCAGCCGGTCGCCGACCAACACCCGGGCGACGCCTCGGACGACCATGACCGCATGGGCATGATGGTGCCGCTCGAGCGAGGACCAGCCGCCTGGAGCGACCTCGAAATACCGCAGCTGGCAGCCGAGGCCGTCACCTCCCTCGAACAGCGTCTGCCGGGTGATGCCGGAGAAGTGCGAGGCTTCGGCCTTGTACGGCTTCACCGCGATCCCTTCCCAGCGGAACGGCTCGGTCTGGCGGACATGATCGGTCATCGGAGCGACTCCGCGGAGGCGGCCCGCGCCAGCCGCTCGACCACCTGCCGCGTCCGCTCGAAGAGCGCATCGCCAGCCTCGTACAGGCTGCCGCCGATCAGCAGGATGCAGTCGGGACCGTAGAACTCCAGCAGCTCGGCCACCCGCTCCGCCTTGATACCGCCGGCCGGCGCGGGCAAGGCCGGCCGCACGCGGGGATGCGGCCGGCGCAGCTCCGTCGCGAGCGCGGCGCAGGTCTCGAGGCTGTAGCTGAACCGCCCTCCGGCGTGGGGATAGATGACCGCGTCCGCGCCGAACCACCGGAACAGCTTGCCGAACAGCACCGGCTCCAGCGCGCGCAGCACCCCGCCGAAGGCGGGATGGGCCATGATCGGGAGGCCGTCGGCGAGCCCGGCCAGCTCCGCCAGCGACGGCAGCCCGCTCACCATCGGCGAGAGCATCACCGCGCGCACGCCGGCCCGGCGGGCGAAGGCGAGCTGCTGCCGCACTCGCCCCGGCGAGCCCATCAGGTTGGGGACGTACAGCGCCCGCCGGCCTGTCTCGCGAGCCGCGTCCTCGACCGCGCGCAGACAGGCCTCGACCCGCGCCTCGAAGGGGCAGAACGGATGGTCGGCGAGCCCGTGATCGTCCTTGACGATGTCGAGGCCCGCCCGGGCGAAGGTCGCGCACAGCGCCGCCAGCTGCGCCGGACGCAGGCCCATCGGCTTGAGGGCGGTGGCCAGCAGGGGCCGGCCGGACACGCCCGTGATCGCCCGCAGCCCGTCGATGCCGGCGCGCGGCCCGGGGAGCCAGTCGAACGCGGCGGCCGGCAGCTCGACGTCCGCCAGCACGACGTCGGGCTGGAGGGACGAATTGCCGAACAGCACGTTCAGCAATTGGGCGGGGTCGGCGGCGGCGGTGGCGAGAGGCTGGGCGATGGTCACCCGATGGGTGCCCTCGCCCGCCGGATCGATGCGCTCGACCCGGCCGAGCACATGCGCGGCGACCCAGGGATCGCGAGCCGCCACGGCGCGCGGCAGCTCGACGGTCTGCTCGAGCATGAGCGCCTCGGCGCGGGCCGCGACGTCGGCGGCCGCGGCACGGACGAGATAGGTCACTCGAAGCCAGTCGTCGCTTCCCTGGGCCACCGGCGCTCCTCGGAAACAGTTTGGCGGAGACTGCAGAAAGTATACGGAAACCCGGCGTCCGGCGTCGCCGTACGCCGTGATGACCCCGTTTCTCCCTCCTCAGGAGCGGCGCCGCCGGCTTGCGGTCCGTCCCGGCCAGCGACACGTTTTCGGCCATGATCATTCGGCCCCGGCTGCTCCGTGGTCCAGCCGCGCTGCTGTGCTTCGCGTGTCTCCCCCTCGTCGCCCATGCCCAGAAGCGTCCGGCGCCTCCGCCGGGCTTCGACGCCTACGTCGCCCGCGTGCTCGAGACCTTCACGGTTCCAGGCGCCGCCATCGCGATCGTGAAGGACGACAAGGTCGTCCTGGCTCGGGGCTACGGCGTCCGCCGCCTGGGCGAGCCGACCCCGGTCGACGCCCAGACCCGGTTCGGCATCGCGTCGAACACCAAGGTGTTCACCGCCACGGCTCTCGCCATGCTGGTGGACGAGGGCAAGGTCGAGTGGGACGCGCCGGTCATCCGCTATCTCCCCTGGTTCGCGCTGTACGATCCCTATGTGACCCGTGAGCTCACCGTCCGCGACCTCCTGGTCCACCGCAGCGGCTTCGGGCTCGGCGCGGGCGACCTGCTCTGGTGGCCGCCGACGACCTACGGCCGGGAGGAGATCGCGCGGCGCCTCCGATTCATCCGTCCGGCCAGGTCGTTCCGCACGGCGTACGCCTACGACAACGTGCTCTACCTCGTGGCCGGTGAAGTGATCGAGGCGGTCTCGGGCCAGTCGTGGGAGGAATTCGTCGACACCCGCATCCTGCAGCGGCTGGGCATGACGCACAGCGACGTGCGCCACTCTGCCGCGGGTGAGCCCGGCAACGTCGCCACGCCGCACGCCGAGGTGGACGACAGCGTGCGGCCGGTCGCACCCTTCCTGAGTGACAACGCTAATCCGGCCGCCGGCATCGTGTCGGGCGCGGAGGACATGGCGAAGTGGGTGATGGTGCAGCTCGATTCGGGGCGGGTGGCCGATGGGTCCCGGCTGTTCTCGCCCGCAGAGACGCGCCAGCTCTGGCGCGAGGTCACGCCCGAGCCGATCGGCGACCCGCCGCCCGAGCTGCCGCACCTCCGCCCCAACTTCTATGGTTACGCCTTGGGGCTGGAGACGCGCGACTATCGGGGGAAGCTGATGCTGACGCACACGGGCGGACTTCCCGGGTACCTGTCCCGCGTCGCCATGCTGCCCGAGCTTCGGCTCGGCGTCGTGGTGCTCACCAACCAGGAGTCCGGCCTGGCGTTCAACGCGATCGCCTATCGCGTGCTGGACCACTACCTCGGCGTGAAGGCGCCGGACTACATCGGGATCTACACCAAAGTGCGCCAGCAGAACCGGGACCGGCTGGCCAAGCTGGCAGCCGAGGCGGAGGCGGCGCGGGACTCGACCTCTGGGCCCTCGCTGGCGCCCGCCCGGTACGCCGGGACCTATCGCGATGCCTGGTACGGCGACGTGACGATCACCGAAGAGCGGGGCGGGCTCGTCATCCGTCCGACGCGCACGCCGTCCATGGTGGGCGATCTGCGCCACTGGCAGCACGACACCTTCGTCGCCCGCTGGCGCGACCGCGAGCTGCGCGCCGACGCGTACGTGACCTTCGCGCTGAACCCCGACGGGACCATCGATCAGGTCAAGCTGGCCCCGACGTCGCCCTCGGTGGATTTCAGCTTCGACTTCCAGGACCTGCTGCTCGAGCCCGTAACGCGATGAGCCCTCCCACTACTCTTCTAGGCCTGCATCACGTGACCGCCACCGTGGATGAGGCCCAACCCGACCTTGATTTCTGCGAGCGACTGCTCGGCCTCCACCTCGTCAAACGCACCGTCAATTTCGACAACCATAACGTCTACCACTTCTACTACGCGACCGAGACGGGCGCGCCCGGGACGATCTGGACCACCTTCCCGTACCACGGATGGGGCGTCCCGGTCGGCGAGCACGGCGCGGGACAGATCGCCGCGACGGCGTTCTCGGTGCCGGCGGGCGCGCTCGACGCCTGGCGTGACCGGCTCGCCGCGGCGGGCTTCGCGCCCGAGGATGGCGCGCCGCGCTTCGCCGAGTGCCCGCTGGTCGTCCGTGACCCCTCCGGGCTCGTGATCGAGCTCGTGTCCTCCCCCGACGATCCCCGGCCGCCGTGGACCGGCGGGGGTGTGGCGCCGGCCATGGCCGTTCGTGGACTGCACGGCGTGACGCTGCTGCTCCGCGACCGGGCCGCGACGATCGAGCTCATGACGGAGCTGCTCGGGTTCGAGGTCGTGAACGAGACGCCGGGCCGCACGCGGCTCGCCTGCGGGGGACACGGGCCCGGGCACCGGGTGGATCTCCTCGAAGCCCCGGGCGCTCCGGCAGGGCGAAACGGTCTCGGCACCGTCCACCACGTGGCCTTCGCGATCGGGAGCCCGGAGGAGCAGCTGGAGCTCCGAGCACGGCTCCTCCGGCGCGGTAGCCAAGTCACCGAGGTGCGCGACCGGACCTACTTCCAGTCGATCTACTTCCGGGAGCCGGGCGGCGTCCTGTTCGAGGTGGCGACCACCGCACCGGGCTTCGCGGTGGACGAGCCGTCCGACCAGCTGGGCCGCGCGCTCAAACTCCCGCCGTGGGAGGAGCCGTATCGCGGCGAGATCGAGGCGGCACTGCCGCGCCTGAACTGGTGAGCCAGCCGCCACGGCCCTCCCGGCTCGGCCGGCTGGGGAACAACCTCACGGTGCGCGTGCTGATGGCCATCGCGCTGGGCGTTCTCGTCGGTGTGCTGTGGCCGTCGGCCGGGCGCGCACTGAAGCCGCTGGGCGACACGTTCGTGAACCTGGTCCGGATGGTGATCGCGCCGATCATCTTCCTCACCATAGTGAACGGCGTGGCCCACACCACCGACCTGAAGCGGGTCGGGCGGGTCGGCCTCAAGGCCCTGATCTACTTCGAGATCGTCACCACGTTTGCCCTGGCGATCGGCCTGGTGGTGGTGAACCTGGTCCGGCCAGGCGAAGGGATCGACGCCTCCCGTCTGGCCACGGGCGACGTGAGCCAGTTCGCCACCCAGGGCGAGCAGCTCCGCTTCGTGGACTTCATCACCCACATCGTGCCGTCGAGCGTCGTGGGCGCGTTCGCCCAGGGTGAGATCCTGCAGGTGGTTTTCTTCTCGGTCCTGTTCGGGGCTGCCCTCGCCTCGCTGGGACGCGCGGGCCGGCCGGTGGCGCGGATGCTCGAGCGGCTGATGCAGGTGTTCTTCCGCATCGTGAGCCTGGTGATGGTCGTCGCGCCGATCGGCGCCTTCGGCGCGATGGCGTACACGGTCGGCACCTTCGGCGTGAGCTCGCTGGTGACGCTGGGACGGCTCATGGCATGCGTGTACGGGACCATGGCGCTCTTCATTTTCGTCGCCCTGAATCTGATCGCGCGGTTCTGGGGCTTCAGCCTGCTCCGGCTGCTGGCCTACATCAAGGACGAGATCCTGATCGTGCTCGGCACCAGCTCGAGCGAGGCCGTGCTTCCGCGCATGCTCGACAAGCTCGAGCGGCTGGGGTGCGCGCGACCGGTGGTCAGCCTCGTGGTACCGGCGGGCTACTCGTTCAACCTCGACGGCACGTCGATCTACCTCTCGATGGCCGCCCTGTTCATCGCGCAGGCGTACGGCGTGCACCTCTCGCTCACCCAACAGCTCGGACTGTTGGGCGTGCTGATGGTCACCTCGAAGGGCGCGGCGGGCGTGACGGGCTCGGGCTTCATCGTGCTCGCCAGCACCCTGTCCGCGATGCGGGTGGTGCCGGTCGAAGGGGTGGCGCTGGTGCTCGGCGTGGACCGGTTCATGAGCGAGGCGCGCGCCATCACGAACCTCATCGGCAACGCGGTCGCCACCGTGGTGATCGCGAAGAGCGAGAGGGCCTTCACCCCTTCGGCCGCCGCCCCGATAGATTCGGGATTCGACCCGAGTCCCGCCGTGCCGATGGAGGTGACGGAGTGAGAGCCGCGTGCGCACGCTGACCGCCACCCTGACCCTGCTGGCCGTTCCGACCCTCCTGGCCGCGCAGGATATCGGCGCCGCAGAGTACGCCGCGCGCCGCGACTCGCTCGCGGCACGCATCGGCAGCGGGATCGTGATCGCGTTCGGTGCGCCCGCGCCGACGGGCGTCTCGCGCCCGGACCAGCTTCCGGCATTCCGCTACCTGACCGGCTTCCTCGAGCCGGACGCGGCGCTCGTGCTGGTGGTGCGCGGTGGCCGCGCGACCGGCACGCTCTACACCAAGGCCCGCGACCCGCGGCGCGCGCTGTACGACGGCTTCCCGCCCGACTCGGCCACCGTCGCCCGCCGGACCGGTCTGTCCGCGCGATCGATCGCGGCGCTGGCGCCGACGCTCGACAGCCTCGCGAACAGCGGCCTTCCGTTCTACAACCTGCGCGATTTCAGCGGCGCCGACTACAGCGAGAGCGATTCGCTCACGCGGGGTGCCAGCTTCCTGCGCGCCTTCCTCGACGGACACCCGCGCGTCGACGACCGCGACGCGCATCCGATCGTCGACAGCCTGCGCGCCCGGAAGAGCCCGGCCGAGCTGGCCCTGCTGCGCCGCGCCATCGACGTGACGGTGGCCGCTCAGCGGGACGCGATGCGCACCGTGCGCCCGGGGATGTACGAGTATCAGGTCGACGCGCTGTTCGCGTCGGCGTTTCGCCGCACGGGAGCGGACGGGCCGGCGTTCGGCTCGATCATCGGGTCGGGCCCGAACTCCACCCAATACCACTACGAGGCGAACACCCGCCGGATGGAGGCCGGCGACGTGGTCGTGATGGACGTCGGCGCCGGATGGGCGGGGTACGCGGCGGACGTGACGCGCACGATCCCGGTCGACGGCCGGTTCACGGCGGACCAGCGAACGATCTACCAGCTCGTGCGCGACGCCCAGGCGGCGGCGGAGCGGGTCGCGGCGCCGGGCGCGGCGTACTTGGCGTGGCGGGATTCAGCCCGAGTCGTCATCGCGCGGGGCGTGGCCCGCCTCGGCCTGACCGAGGGCGTGGACGCCACCTTCGACCCGCCCTGGGCCGACCAGTGCCAGGCGGAGCCGGTCCGCTGCACCCAGGCCTTCCTCTACATGGCCCACGGACTGGGTCACGGCATCGGACTGGAGGTGCACGATCCGCCGCGGCCCTGGAAGGACAGCGGGACCTTCGCCCCGGGGGACGTGTTCACCATCGAGCCCGGCGTTTACGTGAGCACGCGGCTGCTCGACATCCTGCCGGACACGCCCAAGAACCGCGCGATGATCGCCAAGGTGCGCCCGGCGGTGCGGCGCTATCACGACATCGGCATCCGGATCGAGGACGACTACGTCATCACCGCCACCGGCGTCGAGTGGCTGAGCCGCGCGCCCCGCGAGATCGGCGAGGTCGAGGCCGAGATGGCGCACCGTGGCCGATAGGTCGCCCCGCCGGCCGGTCTGGCCGCTCGCGCTCTCGGTGCTGCTCTTCGCCGTCGCGGTGCTGGTCGGGCGCGGCGTCGCGCGGAGCACCGCGCCGCTCCGCCATCTCGCCGGCGAGACCAAGGTCAGTCAGGCCGTCGTGGTCGAGCAGACGCGCGCGGTCGCTCGGCTGGTGACCAGCGAGACCACACTGCGCGACGTCGTCATCTACCAGAACAGCCGGCTGGGCTCGACCAAGCGCTCGCTCGTGGTGGTGACGGGCAAGGTCCTGACCGGCTTCGACCTCGACCGCGGCACCGAGGTGACCGTGGATCACCCGGGCCGCCGGATCCGAATCACCCTGCCGCCTCCGGCCGTAATGGGAGTGGAGATCACCGAGCTCAAGACGTACGACGAACAGCGGGGCCTGTGGAATCCGTTCCGGCCTGCCGACCGCGACACGATCTTCACGCTGGCGCGGCGGCAGCTGGTGCAGTCGGCGGGCGAGGTCGAGCTCGCCCGGCATGCCGAGGAGAGCGCCCGCCGCCTGCTCGAGGCAACGGTGCACGCCGACGGCTACGTCACCGAGGTCACGTTCGGGCATCAGCCGCCCGCGACCGAATCGATGCGATAGGAGTGGCGATGCTCGCCTACGTCTTCTGGCACTGGCCGCGGGCCGGCGTGTCCGCGGCCGACTATGAAGGACTCCAGCGTCGGTTCCACGCGGCCCTCCAGGCGGCGCCATCGGCGGGCTTCCTCGGCTCGCGCTGCGTGTCGCTCACCGGTGCGTCGTGGGCGGGTGACGGCGGGCCGGCCTACGAGGACTGGTACCTGCTCGATGGCTCCGCCGCACTCGATCCGCTCAACGCGGCGGCGGTCACGGCCTCGCGGCAGCATGCCCACGACGCCGCCGCCGCCGCCGCGGAGGGCGGCACGGCCGGCCTCTACTCGCTGCGCCTCGGCGTGCAGCGCGACCCGCCTCGCGCCGCCACCTGGTTCGCCAAGCCCTCGGGAATGAGCTACGGCGCGCTGTTCACCCTGCTGGGCGACCTCATCGAAGCCGAGGACGGGGCGCTCTGGGGTCGCCAGATGACCCTCGGGCCCACGCCCGAGTTCTGCCTGCACACGGCGGGCGCCGTGCGGCTGCCGGCACCGCTCGCGGGATCGGCGCTCGTCTGCCGCCCGGTGTGGCCCTGAGGCGCGGCAGGCGGACTCGGCGGCGGAGGGCCGACCCCGACTAGATTTCACCTGCCCGGCAGACCGCCGCGCCTTGGTCCCCGATTGAGAGCCCGCCGTGACCAGTTATAAGTTCGAGCAGCGCCGTCTGATCCACCGCGGTCGCGAGTTCCATTTCGTATCCTACGATGCCCACCCCGCCAACGAGCGTCGCGGGGAGATCGCGATGCCGGCGATGTGGTACCTCATGAACGAAGGCAAGCGCCGACCGGTGATGGAGCAGATCGCCGGCATGCCGGTCGACGAGCTCGACCAGGCGCTGCTGCAGTGGGTCGATTCCGAGGTCTACGGCGCGGCCCCGCGGCGGGCCGTCAAGTAGCTTCTCGCCACAACGCGAAAGGGGCACGCCTCGCGGCGTGCCCCGATCGCATCCGGTAACCGCGGCGTTACGGAATCAGCGTCAGGTCCAGCGTCACCAGCGAGCACCCGATCGCGGTGTTGCAGGCCACGACCTCGACGCCGCCGGACGTCATCGCGTCGATCAGGTCGCCGTTCTCGAGCCCCGAGGTGTAGCTGAGCGCGGGCTGGCCGAAGAACACGCTCCAGGGGTTGGCCGGTGACGCGTTGTCGCTCCCGAGCAGCAGGCCGGCGCCCGTCGTGGTATTCGAGGTCCCGTCGTAGAGCAGCTGGGCCACCACCACGCCACCCGAGTAGAAGTTCATCAGCCGGTTGCCGCTGCCGTCGTTGGCGTCGAAGATCTGCGCCTGCGGCGCGAAGCTCAGCGCGAGCGCCGAGGTCGTCGGCCCGGTGCGGGCGCACTTGGAGTGGAACGGGTGCGTCGCTTGGCCGCCGGGGTTCAGCCACAGTCCGGGCTGCCCGGTCGGCGACGTGGTGCACGTGCCCTTGCCGTTGTTGCCGGTTCCGCTGCTCCCGTAGTCGATGCAGTTCGGGTTGTTCGGGCCGAAGACGTTGCCGGCCGGGTCGGTCCACATCCCGTTCGGGCCGCAGGTGCCGACGCCGTACAGGCCGCTGCCGCTGGTCTTGAAGATGACGCGCGGTGCTGGTGCCGGAGGTGCCGGCCGTGCCGCTCTCCGTCGGATCGTAGGTGGTCGGATCCACCGGCTGGATCGTCGTGCTGTCCGGATTGGTCCAGATGCCGTTCGTGACAGGGTCGCCCGCGCCGGTGGTGTCGGCCGGGTTGGTCGTGGTCGTGTCGCCCGGATTGTCGTCGGATTCGTGGTCGTCGCCGCCGCCCGAGCTGCCGCCGGGCCCCGGGTTGCGCGGACCGTCGGGGACCGGGGTGTCATGCGTGGGGCTGCTGGGGCCGGTACTGTCCGACTCGTTGCAGGCGGTGAGAGCGAGGACCGCGATCAGCGCGGTGGCGAAGCGGAACCGGGACATGGGACACTCCTTCGACTGCACGAGGGTGAGCCGGCGCGGCGCCGGCCTCAGCCCCTTCGACGGCCAGGCTGTCTTCGAGAGACCCTTGGCTTTGCGGACCGGCCTCGCGGCCGGGGTGCCCTAGTCGAAGGGAACGGGAACACTGCTGCACCCGGCTAGGAGGCAACCTGGGTGCCAGATCTTTAAGGGATTGTCCCAGAATGACTTAGTTGACGATCAAGGGTGCGCGGGCCCTGTTCGGTACCGCGACATGCGAAAACGATCCCGATCGGACGACCGGAAACTGACGCCCATTCCGCTGTCCGGTAGATTGACATGATGCCCCGCCGGCCCCACTTACGCCTGGATCGTCCTCGGCGTCACCTTCCTCGCGCTCCTCGCGGGAGCGGGGATCCGCGCGACGCCCAGCGTGCTCATCGTGCCGCTGGAAGAGGAATTCGGCTGGACTCGCCGCGGTCCTGGCGCTGCAGGTGGGACGCCGTCCGGCGCGCCGGGAAGGCGGCTACGCCGCGCCGTTGCCCGCGCCGGCCGCGCCGATGGCGGGCCGGGAGTGACTCACCAGCACGCCGCAGAGCCCGCCATGCTGCGCCACGTTGACGACCTGCTTCTGTGACGCCCGGGCGAGGATGGCGACACCGTCCTCGTCGGCCGCGAAGCCCATCACCGTGTAGAACGGCTCGACGTGTACCTCGCCGTCGGGGCCGATGACGGGAAACTCGCGCACCGGGATCGACGCGAGCTGCTGGACCACCCAGCGGTCCTCCTCGTCCGCCAGCGCGGCGCCCATCGCGGACTCCCACTCGTCGCGCGTCACTGCCGGGCCGATCACGATGCCGTCGCCGCCGTAGGCCCGGTTCGGCTTGAGCACCAGCGCCTCGTGGTGGGTGCGCACGAACTCCAGCAGGTTGCCGGTTCGCCCGTCGGGCAGCGCCGTGCGGCGATCGGACAGCACGCGGGTCCACAGGATGTGGCGCTGGAACAGCTGGCGCTCCTCGGCGGTGAAGTACTGCTGGCAGAGCCGCGGATCGGTCAGCACCTCCCAGCAGGCTTTCTGGTCGAGGTCCGCCGCGATCGACGAGATCACCCGGTTCTCCCGCAGCAGCACCCGCATCGGCT
The DNA here is from genome assembly GCA_963697755.1 of uncultured Gemmatimonadales bacterium. Classification (GTDB taxonomy): domain Bacteria; phylum Gemmatimonadota; class Gemmatimonadetes; order Gemmatimonadales; family GWC2-71-9; genus CAVVWJ01. The sequence continues at coordinate 484,425 of CAVOPE010000008.1, forward strand.
CGACGTCCACGCCCTCTGCCTCGAGCTCGAGCAGGTCGACCACGCCGTAGTCCCGGTAGGCCAGGTCGACCCGCTCGTCCTGGTGCCATACCGCGCCGTCCCGCAGCTCGAGCTCCGACGGGTCGGCGTGCATCACGGTCAGCCCGTGCCGGTCGCGTAGATACCGGGCGAGCTGCGCCTGCTCGTCCGGGCCGTTCCCCGCGTACTTGGGCTCGACGAAGCAGATCTGCGGCCCGCTGCCGATCGCGGCCATGTGCTCGAGCAGCGCGCGGGTGAGCAGCTCGCGCATGTCGGCGCCGACCGAGAGCTCGAGCTCCAGGTCGCCCTCGCGGAGCACCGGCACCACGATGTCGGCGATCAGCCGCTCGCAGGTCGGCACCATGTGGAGCCCGCCGATGCCCATCAGGTTCGGCTCGACGAACCGCAGCGTGTCGCGCCACATCGGGCTGGTGAAGTCGATCAGTGCGTCGAGCCGCCCGAAGACCGGGTTGTGCGCCTCCTGGCTCGGTCCCCAGCACTCGCGGAGCCAGCGCTCCTCGGCGTCGGGGAGGCGCAGGATCTCGCGCACGGTGAAGTCGTGGAGGTAGAGCGCCGGCAGGCGCTTGAGCGCCTGCTGAATGGTCAGGGTGACGTGATGCAGGTAGGCGACCTGGTCCGGCAGCACCGTGATCGGGGCGGGCAGGATCCGGATCGGCTCGATCGTGCCTTCATGGAGGTAGATGACCTGCTGAGCCAGCGCCTCCGCGCGGAGCCGCTCGATCAGTCCCGCCAGCTCCGTCGGCGCCAGGCGATAGAGCGCGTGCTGGACCCGACTGGCGACGGCCAGCCCGGCCAGACCCTGCTCTTCGGCGGGGGTGAGCATGACGCACTCCGTGGGGCCGCAGGCTCGGTAGGAAGCTCATGTGTATGTTACTCCCGGACCTCCCCGGCGCAACGACGCCGGTGCCCACCGCTCACCCCGAGAGATCATGCGCGCGGACCAAGCCTACGAGGAGCTGATGCGGCACGTGCGCGAGGAGAGCCTCCTCACCACGGTCGAAGCGCTGCTCGAGTGGGACGAGGAGACCTACATGCCGCCCGGCGGGGTCGAGAGCCGGAGCGAGCAGCTCGCGCTCGTGGCCGGACTGCTGCACGATCGCGGCACCGACCCGCGGCTCGGCGAGCTGCTCGCGGCCGTCGAGGGGTCCGAGCTGCTGGCCGATCCCGGTGCGCCCGCCGCCGTCAACGTGCGGGAGCTGCGGCGGGAGTACGACCGGTTCGTCCGGCTGCCCCGGAAGCTGGTCGAGGAGGTCGCCCGCACGACCACGCTGGCCCAGAAGGCGTGGGCCTCCGCCCGCGGCGCCGCGGACTTCGAGCGGTTCCGGCCCTGGCTCGAGCGGATCGTCCGGCTCAAGCAGGACGAGGCGGAGTGCGTGGGCTACGACGGCGAGCGCTACGACGCGCTGCTGGAGGACTACGAGCCCGGACTTCGGAGCGCGGTGGCGGCGCGGCTGTTCGACGCCCTCAAGCGGGAGCTCGTGCCGCTGCTCGGCCGCATCGACGCCGCGCCCCGCCGGCCCGACCCGTCCGTGCTCCGACGGCACTTCCCCCGCGACCGGCAGCGCCGCTTCGGGGAGACCGTGGCGGCCGCCGTCGGATTCGACTTCGGGCGGGGTCGCATGGACCTCGGCGTCCATCCCTCGTGCACCGCCGTCGGCTCGGGCGACTGTCGGATCAGCCTCCGCTTCGACGACCGCGACTTCGCCGGCGGCCTGTTCACCATCCTGCACGAGGTCGGCCACGGGCTGTACGAGCAGGGCCTGGAGCCCGAGCACTACGGCACTCCGTTCGGCGACACGGCGTCGGTCGGCATGGACGAGGCGCAGGCGCGGTTCTGGGAGAATCGGGTGGGGCGGGACCGCAGATTCTGGGAGCACTTCTACCCCCGTGCGCGCGAGCTCTTCCCCGAGAGCCTGGGCGACGTGCCGCTGGAGGAGTTCCACTTCGCGGTGAACCGCGTGACGCCGTCGCACATCCGGGTGCAGGCGGACGAGGTGACCTATAACCTGCACGTGATGATCCGGTTCGACCTCGAGCGTGCGCTGATCTCGGGGGCGCTCGCGGTGGCCGACCTGCCGGAGGCCTGGAACGCCGCCTGTCGCGCGGCGCTGGGGGTGGTACCGCGCACCGACGCGGAAGGGTGCCTGCAGGATGGACACTGGGCCGACGGCATGATCGGCTACTTCCCGACCTACACGCTGGGCGACGTCTTCGCCGCCCAGCTCTACGCCTGCGCCGAGCTCGAGCTGGGCGACCTCGGCGAGCACTTCGCGCGGGGGGAGTTCGCGGCGTTGGTGCAGTGGCTTGGACGGCGGGTGTACCGGCAGGGCGGCCGCCATCCGTCCGCCCGCCTGATCGAGGTAGTCACCGGCTCCCCGCCCGACCATCGCCCCCTGGTCAGGATCTTGCGCGAGAAGTACGAGACGCTGTACGGGCTCTGACGGGCGGCGGTTCTGCCGCCCGCCGACCCAGCCGGTCAGCTCGCCGCCGTCCGCACCCGCGCCGCCGCGTCCGGCGCCAGCTCCGGGGCGCGCTCCCGTTCCCGCTCCTTCGCGTGCTCCCGCCGCCCGAACCGCTGCTGCAGCGCGTCCAGGTAGGTGTAGATCACCGGCGTGATGTACAGCGTGATGATCTGCGAGAAGGCGAGCCCGCCGACGACCGCGATGCCGAGCGGCCGCCGCGACTCCGCGCCGGCCCCGTGGCCGAGCGCGATCGGCAGGGTACCGACCAGCGCCGCCATCGTCGTCATCATGATCGGTCGGAACCGCACGCTCGCCGCCTCGAGGATCGATTCCCGCGCGGTCTTCCCATGGTTCCGCTCGGCCTCGATCGCGAAGTCGATCATCATGATCGCGTTCTTCTTCACGATGCCGATGAGCATGATGATCCCGACGAACGCATAGATGCTGAGGTCCTGCTGGAAGATCACCAGCGCCAGGAGCGCGCCGAACCCGGCGAACGGCAGCCCCGACAGGATCGTGAGCGGGTGCACGAAGCTCTCGTACAGGATGCCGAGCACGAGGTAGATCACCACGATGGCGAGGATGAGCAGCACCACCAGCCCCTGCTGCGCGTCCTGGAACGCCGCCGCGGTGCCCGAGAAGCTGGTGCTGACGGTCGACGGGAGCACCTCGCGGGCGGCCGCCTCCACCGCCGTCGACCGCCGTGCCGATCGAGGTGCCCGGCTGCAGGTTGAACGAGAGCGTGACCGACGGCAGCTGGCCGGAGTGGTTCACGGTGAGCGGGCCCACGCCCTCGGTCACCCTGGCCAGGCTGCCGAGCGGCACCGAGACCCCGTCGCGGCCGGTGAGGTGCAGCAGGTTCATGGCCGACAGGTCGCGCTGGTACTGCGGGAGCAGCTCCATCACCACCCAGTACTGATCGTTCGGCGTGTAGATGGTGCTCACCTGCCGCGCACCGTACGCGTTGTAGAGCGCGTTCTCGATCTGGTTCGACGTCGATGCCGAGCGCCGACGCGCGGTCGCGGTCGACGGTGACCTGCACCTGGGGATTCTTGATCTGGAGGTCCGACGTCACGTCCGTGAGCCCGGGCACGTCGTGCAGCCGCTGCTCGAGCTTGGCCGCGCCGTCGTACAGCGCGTCCATGTCCGAGCTCTGCAGGGTGAACTGGTACAGGCTCTTGGCGGAGCGGCCGCCGATGTTGATCACCGGCGGGTTGGTGATGAACACCCGAAGTCCGGGCACCGCGGCCAGCTTCCGCGTGAGCGACTGCGCGACCGCGTCGGCGTCGAGCGGCCGCTGGCCGCGCTCCTTCAGGTGGATGAACAGCCGGCCCTGATTGACCGAGTTGCTCCGGCCGCCGGCCCCCACCGACGACATGAAGCCGTCGACGTTGGGGTCTTCCTGCACGATGGCCGCCGCCGCGCGCTGGTGCTGGACCATCGCGTCGTAGCTCGTCCCCTCCGCCGTCTCGGTCGTGCCGTTGAGCTGGCCGGTGTCCTCGCTGGGAATGAACCCCTTCGGGACGATCCGCCCCAGCACGACGGTGCCGACCAGGATGCCCAGGCTGAACAGCATCGCCAGCCCGCGGTGGTTCATCACCCACCCCAGGCTCCGCTCGTACCCCGCGAGCGAGGCCTCCCAGGCGCGCTCGGTGGCCCGGTAGAACCGGCCGTGCTCGGCGTTCTTCTCCTCGGGACGGAGCCACCGGCTGCACAGCATCGGGGTGAGCGTCAGCGACACGAACCCCGACACCAGGATCGCGACGGCGATGGTGACCGCGAACTCCTGGAACAGCCGGCCGATGAGCCCGCCCAGCAGCAGCACGGGGATGAACACGGCCACCAGCGACAACGTCATCGAGATGACGGTGAAGCTGATCTCCCGGCTGCCGTTGATCGCGGCGTCCATGACCGACTCGCCGTGCTCGAGGTGGCGCACCACGTTCTCGAGCACCACGATCGCGTCGTCCACGACGAAGCCGACCGCGAGCGTCAGCGCCATCAGCGAGAGGTTGTCGAGGCTGTACCCGAGCAGGTACATGACGGCGAAGGTGCCCACCAGCGACATCGGGAGCGCCAGGGCGGGAATGGTCGTCGCCCGGACGTTCCGGAGGAAGAGGAAGATCACCATCACCACCAGGCAGAGCGCGAGGAACAAGGTGAACTTCACGTCCGCCACCGAGGCCTTCACCGTCTCCGAGCGGTCGTAGAGCGTGGCCATCTCCACCGAGGCCGGGAGCTGGGGCCGCAGCTGCTCGACCTCGTCCTTGACCCGCTGGGCCACCTCGACGGTGTTCGTGCCGGGCTGGCGCTGGATGGCGAGCACGATGGCGCGCTGCCCGTTGAACCAGCTCGCCTGCTTCGTGTCCTGCACGCTGTCCACCACGTTGCCGAGATCGCCCAGGCGCACCGGCGCGCCGTCCCGGTACGCCACGACGAGCGAGGCGAACCCGGCGGCGTCGGTGAGCTGGCCCTGGCTCTCGACCGCATACGGCCTTGTCGGTGCCCCAGAGGATGCCGGTGGGCACGTTCACGTTGCCGTTCTGCACCGCCGTGGCCACCTCGTCGATCCCGATGCTCCGCGCCGAGAGCTGTTGCGGGTCGAGCTGGATGCGCACCGCGTACTTCTGCGAGCCGTACACCTGCACCTGCGCCACACCGTCCACGGTGGACAGCCGCTGGGCCAGGAACGTCTCGGCGTACTCGTCGAGCTGCGACAACGGCATCGTGTTCGACCTGAGCGCGTAGTACACGATCGGCGACGAGGACGGGTCCACCTTCCGGAAGCTCGGCGGCAGCATGTCCTGCGGGAGCTGGCGCTGCGCCTGCGAGATGGCGGCCTGCACGTCCTGCGCGGCCGCGTCGATGTTGCGGCTCAGATCGAACTGCAGCGAGATCTGGGTGCTCCCCTGGCCGCTGGTCGACGTCATCGCGTCGATGCCGGGGATGGTCGAGAACTGCTTCTCGAGCGGCGTCGCGACCGCCGACGCCATGGTCTCGGGGCTCGCGCCCGAGAGGTTCGCGCTGACCGAGATGGTGGGATAATCCACCGCCGGCAGGTCACTCACCGGGAGCTGGCGGTAGGCCACGAGCCCGAAAATGAGAATGCCGGCCATGACCAGCGTGGTCATGACCGGACGGCGGATGAAGAGGCCGGTGAAGTTCATGACACCCCCGCCCGGGCGCTGTCGGCCCGGACCTTGATTTGCACCTTGGAGCCCTGCCGCAGCCGAAGCTGGCCGTCGGTGACGACGCGGTCACCTGCCTTGACGTCGCCACTCACGATGCTGATGTCGCCCGCCGTCCGGTCCACCTTGACGGGGCGGGTGACCGCGGAGCTGTCGGGCTGGATGACGAACACGAAGCTGCCTTGCTGCCCCGAGACCACGGCCGAGGCGGGGACCACCAGCGCGTTCTGGTCGACGAACAGGCGAAGCCGGACGTTGACGAACTCGCCCGGCCAGAGCACGCCGTCAGTGTTGGGGAAACATGCCCTTGAGCAGAATCGTCCCGGTGGTCGTATCCACCGCGTTGTCCACGAACGCGAGCGTGCCCTCGCTGGTGGAGTTGCCGCCGGTCGGGGACGCGATGACGGCGACCTGGTTGGCGCGGTAGCGCTGGATCGCGCCCAGGTTGGCCGCCGGTACGGCGAAGCGCACGAGGATCGGTTGGATCTGGTTGATGGTAACCAGCGGGTTCGAGTCGGTCGAGCGGACCAGGTTTCCCTCCCGCACCCGGAGGCTCCCGGTGCGGCCCGAGATCGGCGCCCGAATCGTCGCGTACTGCAGGTTGAGCCGGGCCTGATCCACCGCGGCCTGGCTCGCGGCCACCGTCGCCGTGGCCGCGGCGGCGTCGCTCCGCGCCGCGTCGTACTGTTCGGCGGTCACGTACTCCTTCTCCGCGAGCGCCGAGTACCGCTTGGCCTGCTCCGCCGCGTTCGACGCCGTCGCGTGGTCGCGCGCCAGGAGGCCCTCGGCCTGCTTGAGCGCCGCCTGGAACGGCCGCGGATCGAGCTCGAACAACACCTGCCCCTTCTTCACGTCCTGTCCCTCGCGGAACGCGATCCGCACGATCGGTCCGCTCGTTTGCGCCTGGATCGCGACGGTCTGGATCGGCTCGACGGTGCCCGTAGCCGCGAGCTCGTAGGGCACCGCGCGCCGCTCGGCGGCACCGACCATGACCGGCACCGGCGGCTGCTTGGGCGGGTCCTTCTTCGCGCAGGCGACGAAGAGGACGGGAACCAGCGAGAGCGCGAGCAGGGCGCGAGAAAAGGTCATCGGGATGGCGCGGTCGTGGTATCGGGGTTCAGGCGGAGCGACGTCCCGCCCTTGGGATCGAGAACGCCGGCGTCGTGCGCCAGCTGGGCCAGCAGGACGCTCCAGGAGAGCCGCGCGTCCACCCGCTGTGCGCGTGCGTTGGCGAGCGCGCTCTGGGATGCCAGCAGATCGAGTACGCTGCCGACGCCCGCCTTGTAGCGCGCCAGCGCGACCTCATTCGACTGCTGGGCGCTCGCGAGCAGGTCCCCGGAGGTGGCGACCCGGCGGGTCGCGGTCTGCAGCGCGTAGTACGAGCTGAACACCTGATAGACGACCTGCTGCCGGATGGTCTCGCTCCGCGCCGAGGCCGCCTGGGCTTGGTACTCCGCGGCGCGAAGGTCGTACTGGCGGGAAAACCCGTTGAAGATCGGGATGCTCAGGCCGAGCGACAGGTTGTAGCTGTTGGCGCCATTGGGAATCGTGGTGGCGTAGGTCCGCCCACCGGTCGCGCTCAGGTTGAGCGACGGCAGCAGGTTGGCCCGCGCCTCGCCGATGCCGGCGCGCGCCGCCTCCGCCTCCGAGCGTGCGGCGGCCAGGTCGGGCCGCCCGCGCAGCGCCGACGCGATCAGCGCATCCACGCTGTCGGCCAGGGCCCCGACCGGCGTGCCCCCCGCCGTGGAGTCCACGTCGTACGGCAGATTCGCTGGGAGACCGAGCGCGAGCGCCAGCGCCCCACGGGTCGTCTGCAGGTTGCCCTCGATGGATTGAAGGTCGAGCTGCGCCTGGCTGGCCGCGGTCCGGGCCTGCAGCACGTCCGCGATCGTCGCGAGCCCGACCCGTCGCCGCTCCTCCGCCGCCTCAAGATTGGTACGCGCCTCGGCGAGCGTGGTCTGCTGCGCGCCGAGCAGGAAGCGGTTGGCGACATACTGGAAGTAGGCGACCTGGATCTGCAGCACCACGTCCAGGATCGCGGCGTTGTGGGTGAACCCCGCGGCCAGCAGGCTCTGTCGTGCGCCTTCGACCCGCCCCGTCCGCCCACCGAAGTCGAACACCAGGTAGGACAGGGTCACGCTGGGCGCGAGCACGGACTGCTGGACCGCCGTGCGGCCCTGGCTCGCGACCGTCTTGATGCGCGACCCGGTGACGTCGCCGTCCACCGTCGGGAGCCATTCGCCACGCTGGGAGCCGTACGCCGCGGCGGCCGCCTGCGCATTGGCCCAGGCCAGCCGGGTGCTCGCGTTGTTGCGGAGTCCGATATCGACGATCTCGGCGAGCGTGAGCCGGCGGATCCGGTCGCCGAGGTCGGCGGGCACCTGGGCCATGGCGCTGGTGTCGGCCGCCGTGACCTTGCGGACGGCGTCCGACGGCGGCGTCCAGGCCACCTGCGGAGCGGGGGAGGCGCCGGGCACGCCCGACACTCGCGGCGTGCCGACGCACGCTCCGAGCAGCGCGCTCCCGCCCAGGAGCGCGCCCGCCAGGTGATCGTTCCTCACCGTTTGCCTCCGTGCGCCAGACTGGCCGCCGTCCGGCCGCCCGCGGCCTCGACGCTCCCATTGCTCCACCGCCTCGCCGATGGCCTCGACCATGTAGGCGTACGCCTTCTCGTAGCCCCGCAGCCGGGCGCGGACCCGCTCGCTCCGGATGGGCAGCGTTCTCCGCGCCGCACCCACCGTCTCGGTGAAGCGCTGCCACCGGCGCATCCGCTCGGCCATGGTCCGGTTGAAGAGGTCGGGCGCGACGCCGTAGTAGTCGTGCCGGTCGAATGGGCGGCACACTCGCTCGAGCATCCCCTTCTCGGCCAGCATCCGGGCGTTGGTGCTGACACTCGCCTTGCTGACGCGAAGGGCGCCGGCAAGCTGGTCCAGCGAGCAGGGGTCGTCGCTCAGCAGCAGATAGCCGAAGATGCGCCCCGCGATCGGCGGCTGGCCCTCGGCCTCGAACAGGAGGCCCATGCGGTCGGTGAACTGGGTCGTGGCGGTGTCCATGCGGCTCCCGGATGCGGTCGACCCCCGGCGCGGGGGCGTTTGGTACGTTCAATACGTATTGAACGTGCCAGAGGTTCAAACGGTCGCGGCCGGAATCGGCGGCGGGGCGGCGACGGGCAATGCCAGGGAAAGCTACTGCGGAAGGGTCGTGGCGCGGGGTGGGGAGGACGCGAGGAACCAGTCCACCGCCTCCCGCGCCACCGCGGGCGGGACCTCATGCCGGCCGTCGAACTCGCGGTACAGTACATCGTAGCCGTCACGGCGGAGTAACGGAACGAGTACCCGGCTGCAGGCGTCGATCGGCAGGATCGGGTCGTGCCACCCGTGGGAGACGTAGATCCGGGGATGCCCGGCGCGGTGCGCGGGGACCAGATAGCCCGGCGAGAAGGCCAGCACGTCGGAGAACAGCTCGCCGTTCGCCCGGCCGAGCGCGAGGGCGTAGGTGGCGCCATCGGAGAACCCGGCCAGGGCGACTCGACCCGCGTCGAGGCTCCGGCGGGCGAACGCCGATGTCAGTGCCCGCTCGATGAAGCGGACGTCGGGGCCGAACCCGCCGGTCACGGCGTCCCACGTCCGGCCCCGGCTGTCCGGCGCGAGCAGGATGCATCCTGTCGCGTCGGCGGCCGCCGTCAGCAGGCGCGTCGTGCGTCGGCCGCTGCCACCCGCGCCGTGGAGCATGAGGATCAGCGGGCTCCGCGCGTGGACTCCCGAAGGCACGTAGAGCACCCCGTCACGCTCGCCTGCCAGCCCGAGGACGTGCAGGCCGGGAGGCACCGGTCGGCCGGAACCGGCGGCCGGCGTCACGCTGAGTCGCTCGGGCGGACGGCCGGCACACCCGCCGACGAGCGGTGCCGCGAGGAAGCCGCCCGCCAGCACGCCGAGTTCCCGCAACAGGTCCCGTCGGCCCAACACGCGCGCGGACATGCTCATCGGATGGTGCTCGGCCACGCGCGGCGGCCGCGGCGTATTGCGTCCGGAGGCCGCTCGCGCGGATCTTGGAGGTGGATGCATCCTCAGCTGCAGGCGATCGTGGACGACTTCGGCCGAGCCGAGACGCGTCTCCATCGGCTCGTGGCCGGGGTGTCGGCGGACGCGTGGTCCCGGCGGCCCGAGCCGTCGCGCTGGTCCATCGCCGAGTGCGTCACTCACCTCAACCTGACCTCCGCCGCCTGTCTGCCGCGCTTGCGCGACGCGCTGCTGCGCGGCCGCGGAATGCGCGAAGGCGCACCCGCCCGCTATCGGCGCGATCCGATCGGCTGGCTCCTGTGGCGAATGGCCGGGCCGCCGGTGCGACAGCGGGTGCGCACCACGCCAGCGTTCGAGCCCCGCGCGACCCAGCCGGCCGCGGACGCCGTGGCGGAGTTCGCCCGCTGGCAGCGGGAGCAGACGGCCGTCGTGGCCGAGGCGGACGGCCTGCCGTTGGGACGGCTGTGGATCATCTCGCCGTTCGACGCGCGGATCCGCTACAACGCCTTCGCCTGTCTCACCATCCTGCCGCGCCACCAGCACCGACATCTGTGGCAGGCGGAGCAGGTGAAGGCGGCGCTCGTCGCGGCCTGACGTCGCTATTCTTCCAGTGCGCGCCGCGAGTGCGCGCCGCGACACCAGCATCGGCCGACGTATTCCCGTTTCTGCCGGACCTCGTGTGGATGACCCGCGCCAGCGCCCTCGCCGTTGCGGCCTGGCGACCCGCCGGTTGACGACCACCAGGAGGCAGCCCATGGCATCGCGCAAGCGCTACCAGCTGAACCGCGTGACGGTGGAACCTCGAGATTCGCGGCCCGCCACCTGGACCTTCGCGGGCCAGGCCGTCACCGGAGTCGAACAGGGCTATTGGGTGACGGACGGCAACTTTCCCAGCCGCAATACGTGGGAATTCATGGTGCGGATTCCGAAGGCGCGTAGCGAGCGCCTCGAGGTGCGGCCGCGGACGACGCCCAACGTCAAGGTGTGGGCCGAGCTCACCGACCGCTCCCTGACGTTCGCCCTCGCCACCAAGGGCGAAGCGCGTGGACGACGCTACTGTCTGGTGGCGCTGGCCGATCCCACGGGCGAGCGGTCGAGGGACGTGATCCGGGGCGACGAGCGGAGCCGGCTGCCCGCCTGGTTCGGCTCGGTGCAAGGGCGGATGCGCCTCAAGCAGAACGTGCGCCCGACCCGCGGCACCGATGGCCAATCACTGGTCGTGCTGGTCGCGGCCAACGATCACGCGACGATGATCCGGCTGTTCTTCGCCACCAAGGTGTGGGTGCTCAAGGAAGGGATCTCGCTCGCCTGACAGTCTGGCGCCCGGTCGCGGCGCTCGCCGCGCTCAAGCTCGGCCTGCACCTGACGGTGAACGCCGTCACCCCGTACGGCTTTCACCGGGACGAGCTGCTCTACCTCGCGATGGGCCGGCACCTGCGGCTCTGGACGATGGATTTCCCGCCGGCCATCGCGCTGCTCGCCAACGCGGTCCGAGCGGCCCTGGGTGACTCCCTCCCGGCCCTGCGTCTGGTTCCCGCATTGGCCGGCACCCTATTGCTGATCCTCGCGGCCCTGACCGCCCGGGAGCTCGGCGGCGGCCGCTGGGCTCAGGTTCTCGCCGCGCTCGGCGTGCTCGCCAGCCCGCTGTTCCTCCGCTCGGCCAATCTCTTTCAGCCAGTGGTGCTCGACCAGCTCGCATGGACCGTCGCGCTCTACGCCCTGGTCCGCCTCTGCCGGGAGCCGGCCCCGGCCTGGTGGATGGTGCTGGGCGGCGCGCTCGGCTTCGGCCTCCTCGCCAAGTTCAGCGCGGCCTTCCTCGGCGCCGCGTTGGCGCTCGCGCTGCTCACCTCCTCGCGGCGTGCGTGGCTCGGGACGCCGTGGCCTTGGGCGGCCGCGCTGATCGCGCTCGCGCTCGGGAGCCCGAGCCTGGTGGGGCAGCTCCGGCTCGACTTCCCCGTACTGGCCCAGATGGCCGATCTTCGGCAGTCGCAACTCGAGCGGGTGACGCCGCTCGGTTTTCTGGTCGGGCAGCTGCTGTGGGGTCCGGCCACGCTGGTCGGGCTCGCGGGGCTGGCGGCGCTGATTTTCGACCCGGCCCTCCGGTCGTTTCGGGTCGTCGGCTGGACGTGCGTCTACGCGTTCCTCATCGTGATCACGTTGCACGGCAAGCCGTACTACATCGGTCCCGTCTATCCGATTCTGCTCGGCGCGGGCGGAGTGTTGCTCGAGCGCGTGAGCCACGCGCGCTACGGCCCGCTCCTCCGCTGGGGTACGGCCGGCGCGCTGGTCCTGACGATGGCGACGCTGCTTCCGATCGGCGTGCCGATCCTGCCGCCGCCCGCGATGGCGGCGTATGCCCGCGCGATCGGCGCCACCGCCGCCCTCCGCACCAACACCGGGGAGGCGGAACAACTGCCGCAGGACTACGCGGACATGATCGGCTGGGAACAGCAGGTGCGCGCGGTGGCGGACGTCTATCGCGCCCTGCCGCCGGAGGATCGCGGGCGCACGGTGCTGGTGGCGGCGAACTATGGCGAGGCGGGGGCGCTGGACTTCTTCGGGCCGCGCTACGGACTCCCGCGCGTGGTGAGCCCGACCGGCAGCTTCTGGTTCTTCGGGCCGGGCGAGCTTCCAGGCGACGTGGTGGTCACCATCGGCGCGGGGCGACGCGACCTCGAGCCGTGGTTCAGCTCAGTACTGGAGGCGGGGCGCGTCCGCAGTCCATGGAGTGTCGCGGAGGAACGCGCCCTCACGATCTACGTCGCCCGACAGCCGCGACGCACTCTGCAACAAGTGTGGCCGTCCCTGGCCGGGAGGAACTAGCTGGCGCAGGTCGGAATCGTTTATCAGATTTTGGGCATCACGCGGAGGCTTGATGCGGTGGTGGTCCGTGGTGCTGCTCAGCGGCAGCCTGGCGTGCGGCGCTCCGGCGCGGAGCCGGACGGCGCATACCCCAGCACCCTGGCTGCGCGATGACCCGCAGCGGTGCCTGCTCCAGCGGGACCTGCGTGAGGGCATGGAGGAGATGGCGCGACGCTGCGCCGAGGAGTTCGTCCGGGAGAACGGCTACACCGATGTGCCGGCGGAGGACTCGACCCGCTGGGTGCGCGAGGCCAGCGACGACGATGAGTGGCCGCGCGTGCTGGCCATGCGGATCGGGTCGCTCGACTCGCGCGCCAGTGCGGTGCAGTGCAGCCGGCGCGAATGCGTCGTTCTGTTCCGCGTGCGCCGGCCGATATTGCTCTGCGCCTTCCGCGCCGTCACCCTGACCCAGGTCTTCACCAAGATCCACCTCGCGCCCGGGGGCATCCGGGACATGCACTGCACGGAGCGCCGGGTCTAGGCGCGAGGGATCAGTTCGGCGCGTGTACGCCCGCGCCCGCGTAGTTCCGGTTGTTGCCGATCACCGGCCCGCCCGCATCCACCCCGATCTTGTTGTCCATCTTCGACAGGCGCTGCCGGATGGACCCGGCGAACGGGCTCGTCTGTCCATTCCGCCCGAGCGCGTCGGTGTACCACACCTCGGGGCGTTGATGTCCACGAAGTGGTCCGCGCCGTTGAAGACCGAGCTCGGATTGTCGAATGTACCCCGCCGTCTGGCCGGCGTCGGTGGACTGGTCGCACGCGCCGCCAGTCGCGCGATCGCCGGTGGCGGTCACCTCGTAGCAGACGTCGATCGGACGGCCCACCGTGGACGCGATGGCCGGATCGTGGTACCGGCTCGAAACCCTTTCGGCGGTCGGCCCGTCAAAGGGGGGCACAAACCGCCCTCCTCTGGCCGCTTACACAGTGAGGACCCACCTTATGTCACGGACTGCACTGCCGGGCCGTCGCCGTCTGGGTCTGGTGCTTTGCCTTGGTGTCGCGCTAGCTCCTATGCGGCTTTCTGCGCAGGCGGCGTTCGACAAGGCCGAGTTCGCAGCGCGCCGCGACCGGCTCCTGGCTGGAATCGGCGACGGCGTGGCGGTGATCCTTGGCGCGGACGAGCATCCGTATCCGGTACGCTTCCGCCAGTCGCCCGACCTGTACTACCTCACCGGCCTCGAGGAGCCCGGCCTCGTGCTGGTGTTGAACGGGCTGACCAAGAAGGCGGCGGTATTCGCGCTCAAGCGGCCGAAGTTCGGGCCACCCAATCCCACGCCCGACCTGCGCGACGTCGCGGATCCGGTCGCCACTTACGGCCTGTCCGTGCAGCCGATGGAGAGCTTCTTCACCCTCCTCTCCTTCGCCGCGTGGGACGAGCGGGTCGAGAAGCTCTACGTTCAGCTCTCGCCGCCTGACGACCTGCTCCATGCGCGCGGCGAGGCCCGCGCCGCCAACGCGATCGCGATGGACCACCCGGTGCTGGGGCATGCTCCGGCCAGCTCGCTGGCCATCGACCGGATCCGGGCGGTCGTGCCGCACCTGCAAGTCGTGGATGTGAGCCCCAAGCTCGACGAGCTGCGCTGGGTGAAGACGGCCTACGAGGTCGAGCGGGTGCGGGAAAGCGGGCGGATCGGTGCTGCCGCGGTGGCCGAAGCGATGAAGGGCACCCGGCCCGGGATGTACGAGTACGAGCTGGCCGCCGCGGCGCAGTACGTGAACACGCGGCTCGGCGCCCGGGGCGATGGGTTCCCGCCGATTGTGCCCTCCGGCCCGCTCGCGCCGGTCGTCCACTACATGGACAACCGCCGGCAGATGCGGGCTGGCGAGCTGGTCTACATGGACTACGGCTCCGACTTCGGCTACTACACCTCGGACATCACCCGGACCTGGCCGGTGTCCGGCAAGTTCACGGCCGAGCAGGAGAAGATGTATCGTTGCGTGCTGGAGGCGCGGAACGCCATCATCGCTGCCGTCAAGCCGGGCGCGACGCTGGAGGCGCTCAAGGAGGTGGCCGCCGCGGTGTACGCGCGGCACGGCTATGCCAAGGAATTCGAGGCCAGCCAGCGGTACATCGGGCACTTCGTCGGGATCTCGGTCCACGACGTGGGGCAGATCTTCGGGTCAACCACCAAAAAGCCGTTTGTGGCCGGCACGGTCTTCAACGTCGAGCCGATCCTGGAGTTTCCCGACCGCAAGATCCACATCCGGCTGGAGGACACCATCCTCACGACCGAGGCCGGGGCTGAGAACGTGACGGCGGGGGTGCCGGCGGAGATCGAGCCCCTCTACGCCCTGATCAAGCAGCGCGGCGTGAATTCGGCGGAGGTGACGACGCGGGCGGGACGCTGAAGGAGGAGAGGTGGCTCCCGGAGCCGTACTGCCTGGCCGCGACCCCGGGAACCGGGTACTGCAGAGTTCACTGTCCTTCAATCGCTTGGATGCGGGACCGATGAAAAGGGTTGCGCGCGACGCACCCGCTGGGCTCCGGGGCTAGATTTGGGCCATGCGCGAAGCTCGACTTCGACCCGAGTTCGCTCACCTGTATCCCGGCCTGACCCCAGGGCGCTGGGAGCCGGCATCGCGGATCGCGGAGGCCGTGCTGGCCAACGTGCTGCTGCACCAGATGGGCGACGCACCCATGCCCGACCGCCCTCTCGACGAGGCTCACTTCGAGTTCCGCGGCGAGGTCGCAGCCGAGCGTGCCTCGCACGGCGAGCGCGCCTCCGACTCCTGACCCTCGAGCGGGTGAGAATCCGGTGACGGACCTCCGCTATCCGATCGGCCCGTTCTCCTACGATGGCCAGATGACCGACGCTCGCCGCGCCGACTGCGTCGCCCGCATCGCCGCGGCGCCGGCCCGGCTCCGCGCCGCCGTGGCGGGGCTCGACGACGCACAACTCGACACACCCTATCGGCCGGGCGGGTGGACCATTCGGCAGGTCGTTCATCACGTCCCCGACAGCCATCTGAACGCCTACACCCGCTTCCGGCTGGCGCTGACCGAGGACACCCCGACGATCAAGCCGTACGAGGAGGCCCGCTGGGCCGAGCTGCCCGACGCCCGGACCCTTCCGGTGAGCGTCTCGCTCGCGCTGCTGGAGGCACTGCATGCTCGCTGGGTGCCGCTCCTCGCTCGGCTCGGCCCAGCCGACGGCGCCCGCCAGCTGCGTCATCCCGAGCACGGCCGGCTGATGCCGCTCGACGAGCTGTTCGCGCTCTACGCCTGGCACGGTGACCATCACGTGGCCCACGTCACCAGCCTGCGCGAGCGGATGGGATGGCGCTGACCCGAAGGTGAGCGCCTCGACCGCGGATTTCGTCGTCGTCGGGGCCGGAGCGGCCGGCGGGGTCGTCGCGAAGGAGCTCGCTGCGGCGGGGTTCTCCTCTGGAGACCTACTATCCCGCCGTCCACCTGCTGGGCACCTGCCGGATGGGACGCGATCCGGCCCGCTCGGTGGTTGATCGCTCCCACCGAGCCCACGATGTTCCCAATCTCTTTCTGGTCGACGGCAGCAGCTTCGTGACGGGGGGCCGGGGTCAGCCGACCTGTACCATCCAGGCGCTCGCCTATCGGGCCGGCGCCGAGATCACGCGCCTGGCCAAAGCGGGGGCGCTGGGAACCTGACGCTTCCTGCGCAGCTTCCAGGAAGCCAGCGCCGCGAAAGGACGTACGTTCATGACATCCACCGTCGCTTCGCGACGACGAGGCCGCCAAGGACCGGTGGAACCTGCCTGCATGGAGGCGGTATGGCCGAGCGCGTGACCCCGCTGGAGATGGCGCCGGACGAGTTCCGCCGGCTCGGCCACGACCTGGTCGACCGGATCGCCGAGTTTCTCGGCACGCTGCGTGATCGACCCCTGACCACCGGCGAGACGCCGGCCCAGATCCGACAGCTGCTGGGCGGGGGGCCGCTGCCCCGAACCGGCACGGCACCGGGAGAGCTCCTCCCCGGCGCCGCCCGGCTGCTGTTCGAGCACTCCCTCTTCAACGGCCACCCCCGCTTCATGGGATACATCACCTCGTCGGCCGCGCCGGTCGGCGCGCTCGCCGAGCTGCTCGCGGCCAGCGTGAACCCCAACGTCGGCGGGTGGGAGCTCTCCCCGGTGGCCTCGGAAATCGAGGCCCAGACGGTCCGCTGGGTGGCTGAGCTGGTGGGCTATCCGACCGATACGGGTGGCCTGCTGGTAAGCGGCGGCAACATGGCCAACTTCGTCTGCTTCCTGGCGGGCCGGCGCGCCATGCTCGGCGAAGCGGCGAGAAGCGACGGGATCGGACGGGACCGCTCGCCGCTCCGGGTCTACGCTTCCGCGGGCACCCATACCTGGATCCAGAAGGCGTGCGACCTGTTCGGCCTGGGCACCGACGCGATCCGGTGGATCCCCACCGATCCGGCCCAGCGGATGCGCGCCGACGTGCTGCGCGAGCGGATTCGGGAGGACGTTGCCCGCGGCGATCGCCCGATCATGGTCGTGGGCACTGCGGGCAGCGTGAGCACCGGCGCCGTGGATCCGATCCGCGAGCTGGCCGACATCTGCCGGGAGTACCGGCTCTGGTTCCACGTGGACGGCGCGTACGGCGCGCCCGCGGCCGTGCTCCCCGAGGCCCCGGCCGACCTCCACGCACTCGCCCTGGCCGATTCGCTGGCGGTGGATCCGCACAAGTGGCTGTACGCGCCCATCGAGGCGGGCTGCTCGCTGGTGCGGGAGCCTCATCGGCTGGCCGAGGCCTTCGGCTACACGCCCGCATACTACCGGTTCGAGACCGAGGGCGAGGAGCCACCGATCAACTACTACGAGCTCGGCCCGCAGAACAGCCGCGGTTTCCGCGCCCTCAAGATCTGGCTCACCATGCAGCAGGCCGGACGCGAAGGCTACGTGCGGATGATCGGAGACGACTGCCGTCTGGCCGACACCCTCTATCGGCGCGTCGCCGACCACCCCGAGCTCGAGGCGGCCACACTCGGGCTCAGCATCACGACGTTTCGGTATGTGCCCCACGATCTGCGCGGCGCGGCGGCCGCGGAGCCGTATCTCAACACGCTGAACGAGACCCTGCTCGCCCGACTCAAGATCGGCGGGCAAGTGTTCGTCACCAACGCCGTGGTCGATGACCGCTTCCTCCTGCGGTCCTGCATCGTGAACTTCCGGACCACGGACGCGGACGTGGCCGCAATCCCCGCGATCGTGGCCGGCGCCGGCCGCGTCGTCGACGCCGAGCTCCGTCCCGGGAGGCACGATTAAGACCGACACGATCTATCGGGCTGCGCTGGTGTATCGTGGGGGCGGTGTACTTCGTGTTCCGCTCGCCGGCCACCCCGTGATGCGCCGCCTGGCTGTGGCGGTGGCCTGTGTGCTCCTGTCCGCGCCGCCCCTCACCGCGCAGCGGCGCTCGCTGCCGGCCCCCGGCCCGCAGACCCCGCAGGCGCCCGCGCGGGCCCGCGACCTCGGCATCCCGCTCGACGGCACGCCCGGGCCACTCGACGCGATCACCGACGTGCGGGGCGTGACGGTCGGACATGCGACGCTGATCCGCGGCTCCGGCAGGCTCGTTCCCGGCAAGGGACCCGTGCGCACCGGCGTTACCGCCATCTTCCCCCGCGGGCGGGACGATCTCTCGCCGGTGTTCGCCGGGTGGTTCAGCCTCAACGGCAACGGCGAGATGACCGGCACGGCGTGGATCGACGACTACGGGCTGCTGTTCTACCCCATCGCCATCACCAACACGAACAGCGTCGGCACCGTGCGCGACGCGCTGATCGAGTGGGGCGCCGCCCGGTTGCCGGACGCGCTGCACTGCTGCCTGCCCGTCGTGGCGGAGACGTGGGACGGCGACTTGAACGACATCTTCGGCTTCCACGTGAAGAAGGACGATGTGTTCGCGGCCCTGACGGCCGCCGCCGGTGGGCCCGTGCCCGAGGGCAACGTCGGCGGAGGCACCGGTATGCAATGCCTCGGCTTCAAGGGAGGCATCGGCACGGCGAGCCGTCGGCTGCCGGCGCGGCAGGGGGGCTTCACGGTGGGCGCGCTGGTGCAATGCAACTTCGGATTGCGGCAGCAGCTCCGGATCGCGGGCATTCCGGTGGCGCGCGAGCTCCCGGTGCCCGAGCCGTGTTACGACACGCGTGAAGCCCTCGATTCCACTCTCGTCGGTGATCGGTGCGCGACGGTCACCGGAGCGGCGTCCAGCGCGCGGGAGACCGAGCACGGCTCGATCATCGTGGTGCTGGCGACCGACGCGCCGCTGCTGCCGCACCAGCTTCGCCGGATCGCCCGGCGCGCCGCGCTCGGGGTCGGACGGATGGGCGGCATCGCCGGGGCCGGATCGGGGGACTTGTTCCTCGCGTTCTCCACCACGCCGACCGGGACGCCGGGGGAGAAGGGCGTGGCATCGGTGCTGATGCTGAGTGACGACGTGATCGACCCGGTGTACGAGGCGGCGGTTCAGGCCACCGAGGAGGCCATCATCAACGCCATGCTCGGCGCGCGCACCATGACCGGCGCGAACTGGTATCGGGTGCCGGCGTTGCCGCACGACGGGGTGCGCGACGTGTTGGCGCGGCACGGGCGGCTGCTGGAGAAGTGACCAGCGGCGCACCGCTCCACCGGGGGTCCCTGGCCTCAATGCCGCCCGGCCGCACGCCCGCTCTCCCAGCTCCCGGCCGCCAGCGGATGGAATCCCCGCCAGATCTCGCGATACGGCTCCATCATCAGCGCGACGAACCGCTCCAACGCCACCGGGAACGGGAACCGGCGCCGGAACTCCAGCGCCGTCAGCCCCAGCATCGCCCTGAGGTGCCGCCCAAAGCTCTGCGGCGAGCTGTACTCCAGCCGATAGGCCACATCCGCAACCGAGAGCCCCGCCGTCTCGAAGAGAAAGGCCGCGTGCAGCAGCCGGATGGCCGCGAGGTAGTTCTTGGGCGACGGCAGTCCGGCCCGCGCGAACCGCGACATCAGCGTGCTCGGCCGCACCGAGAGCTGCGCCGCGAGGGCGGTGACGGTCGGCACGTCGGGCGCGAGTCGGATCATGGCCTCCACGAACATTCGCGCATCCGGCGGCGCCTCGGCGATCGAGCCCAGGATGGGGCCCTGGATCCGGGCGACGGCGCGGGTGGCTGGCTGCCCCACCACCTGCCGGAGCCGGCTCCATCCCGCCGGCGAGGTAACGTCCACGACCTGACGCACCCCGGACGCGCCGAGGCGCAGCAGCATCTCGATGGCCCCCGGGTCGTGCTGCGAGACCAGCGCGACCGTCGGAATCGCCGGGAACTCCCGCACGAGATGCCCCAGCACGTCCATCTGGTCGGGGCCGCAGCGGTGGACGGAAACCAGCACCGCATCCACCGGCCGCTCCCGCACCGCCCGCACCGCCTCGGGAATGGAGTCGCGATGGAGCACGGCGAACAGGCCGCTGCCGGCGGCGTCGACCCGGGGCCGCTCGCCCGGCATGAGGACGGCGGCGACGGTGGTGGCGGCGGGATCAGCAGCATGGGGCACAGGACGCCTCCGGGGAGATGGTGCAAGAGGATAGGCGTCCGACGTCAACATGGGTTCAACCCGAAACATCCCCAAACTTTGCGGCGAGCAACCTTTTCGATGGGCGACACATCCAACGAGGGCTCCGGCGAGGTATATTCTCGGTTCCGCTCTCCTTGGCCGGTTGGACGATGACGACTCCGACCCTCGATCTGTTCAACGCGCTCCAGGCCGTCCTGGAACCGCAGTACCGGCTCGAGCGCGAGCTCGGTCGCGGCGGGATGGGCGTCGTCTTCCTCGCGATCGACACCACGCTCGACCGCCGAGTCGCCATCAAGGCGGTGCACCCCGAGCTCGCCGCGCACCAGTCGATCGGCCGGCGCTTCCTCGCCGAGGCGCGCACCATCGCGCGGCTCCGGCACCCGAACGTCGTGGCGGTCCACGCGGCCGGCAACGTGGACGGTCTCCTCTACTATGTGATGGACGAAGTCGAGGGCGAGAGCCTCCGCCAGCGGCTCATCCGCGAGCGGCGGCTGGATCCGGCGACCGTGGCCCGCATCGTAGACGACATGGCGGCCGCGCTCGACGCCGCCGGACGCGCGGGCGTCGTGCACCGGGACGTGAAGCCGGAGAACGTGCTGCTGGACCAGGCGACCGGCCGCGCG
Source organism: uncultured Gemmatimonadales bacterium (assembly GCA_963697755.1). Classification (GTDB taxonomy): domain Bacteria; phylum Gemmatimonadota; class Gemmatimonadetes; order Gemmatimonadales; family GWC2-71-9; genus CAVVWJ01. Next base: position 505,136 of record CAVOPE010000008.1, read on the forward strand.
ATGCTGGCCGACTTCGGCATCGCCCGGGCCATGGCGGCCGAGAGCGGAAACAGCAGCACGGGCCAGGGGGTGGCCGTGGGCACGCCGGCCTACATGAGCCCCGAGCAGGCCGCGGGCGAGGAGATCGACGGCCGAAGCGACGTCTACGCGCTCGGCGTGGTGGCCTACGAGATGCTGGCCGGCGCGCCCCCGTTCGTGGGGCCGAACCGCGTCGTGGTCTCCAAGCACATCGCCGAGCGCCCGGTCCCGATCGAGCGGGTTCGGCCCGAGACGCCGCGGCCGCTCGCGGCCGCCATCATGCGCGCGCTCGAGAAGCAGCCTGGGGACCGCTGGCAGACGGGCGAGGAGTTCCGCCACGCGCTGACCGAGGAGCGACCGGCCCCCCGGTCGCGTGGGCGACGCCGGCGGCTCCTGGCCGCGGCCGGCGTGGCGGTCGCGGCGGCGGCCATCGGGGCGGGCCTGCTCCGCCGCGAGCCGGGGCCGGCGGCGGGGGTCAACCCGCGCCACTCGATCCTGGTGCTGCCGTTCGACAACCTGCGGGACGACCGCGCCGTCGACTGGCTGCGCGACGGCAGCGTCAGCATGCTCGGCCTCAACCTGAGCCAGTGGAACGACCTCACGGTCGTGGACCACGAGCGGGTGCACGATCTCCTCGCCAAGCATCGGCTGCGGTCGAGCGACGACGTCGGTCTCGACATGGCCCGGCGCCTGGCGCGGGAGGCCGGCGTCTGGACCGTGGTCCTGGGCGACTTCGCCCAGGCGGGCGACTCGCTCCACCTCACGGCGCGGGTGTACGACGTGGCCAGCGGCAACCGGGTGGACGTGGCCCGGGTCGACGATCGATCCGGCACGGACGTCCGACCGATGTTCGACAACCTCGCCGCCACGCTGCTGGACCTCTCGGGCGCGCCGAACGAGGTGCGCATCGGTCTCGCCCGGTCGACCACGGCCTCGCTCGAGGCGTATCGCGCCTATCTCGCCGGGGTGGAGCAGCTCAACCGCTGGGACCTCGCCGGGGCCGAGCGCGACCTACAGCGGGCCATTCGGATCGACACCACGTTCGGGCTCGCGTACTACAAGCTCGCCCTCACGCGCGGCTGGATCGTCGGCACCGTGGATTCGACCGCGGACGCCGCCATCGTGCGCGCCACCGCCTACTCCGCCAACCTGCCGGCGCACGATCGGACCGTCATCAACGCCTACCGCGCCCTGCTCGGCGGCGAGTACGCCGCCGCGCGCTCGGGCTACCAGCAGCTCCTGGTGCGCGACCAGACGGACGCGGACGCGTGGTACGGCCTGGGCGAGGCCTGGTTCCACGACACGACGGGCACGAACGCGGCGCCCTACTGGACCCAGGCGATCCGCGCCTTCAAGCGCACGCTGGCGCTCGATCCGGACTACGCGCTGGCGTACGAGCACGTGCAGTTCATGCTGGGCAGCGCGGCGGCGGTGCACCCCTCCTTCGCTCTGGTGGCCCCGGATTCGTTCGCGGTGGCCGAGGCGCCCGACGGACGGGCCCTGCTGGACAGCGCGACCACCGGCGCGGCGGTGCGCCGGGCGCGCGCCGAGGCGCTGGCCACGGCCCGGAGCTGGGTGGCCAGCCAGCCGACCACCGTGCGGGCGCACGGTGCCATGGTCGACGCCTACATCGCGTCGGGGAACTACGGCGGGGCACTCGCCGAGGTGGATCGCTTCCGTCAGACGGCGCCGGTGCATCCGGAGCTTCCGTTCGTCGAGGCCCGAATCCGGTTCGCGTCCGGCGAAGTGGACCGCGCCGCCAAGGAGCTTCGCACCGCGCTCGACACCGTGGCCCCGCAGGACTTCCGGCCGTATCGCGGCACGCCCACGGTCGTGGCGGATATCGCCGCCGCGGCCAATGTGTTCGCCTATCAGGGCGACCTCGCGAGCGCGGCCAAGACCATCGACCTCGCCGACCAGGTGCGCCGCGAGGTGATCCCGGTGCCGGGCCGCGGCGAGGGGATGTCCAACGAGGCGTGGCGCCGGATGGCCCTGAGCGAGCTCTACGGCGCGACCGGGGTGCCGACCGCGTCGCTGCGGCAGGTCTGGCAGAGCGCCGCCGAAGCGGTCCGGATGGCGCCGGGCGACGAGCGGGTGCACATCGCCCACAGCGGCGCGTCGGCCGCGATCGGGCTCTTTACCGGCCCCGCGGCGGACAGCAGTGCACTCGACGAGTATCGCGCGCTGAGCGGGGAGTCCCTCACCAAGGAAGTCCGCGCCCTGCTCGCGCTGAGCCGCGGCGACTCGGCGGCGGCGCGCCGCGCCCTGGCGGAGCCCGACACAACGCCGTCGAAGAAGTACATGTACGCCACCTACCGCCGCCCGCTGGCGGCCCAGGCCTACTTCCTGTTGGGTGACTACCAGGCGACGCTCCGCACCCTGCAGGACTTCGAGCCCACCGCCTTTCGCACGGCCGGATTCGACTCCCGCTGGGGCATGATCGGGCGGGTTCGCCTGCTGCGCGCCGCCGCCTTCGAGCAGCTCGGCCGCCGCAACGAGGCACGGCAGCAGTACGAGGACGTGCTCAGCCAGTGGCGGTCCGCCGACCCCGCCCTCCAGCCGTTCGTCCGCCAGGCTCAGCAGGGGCTGGCACGGTTGGGGGAGGCGGGGTAAGTCGGGCGCGGACCGCCTAACCGCCTCCCGCCCACCGCCTGCCCGCCTGCCCGCCCCTCTGCTATATTCCCCCCGCTGGCCGAGCGTGATGGTCGCGGGCGCCGCGAGGCGTCCGAGGAAAGTCCGAGCTCCAGCGGGTAGACTGCCAGGTAACGCCTGGGCGCCGAAAGGCGACGGACAGGGCCACAGAGAACAGACCGCCCGGCGGGCAACCGCCGGGTAAGGGTGAAACGGTGGGGTAAGAGCCCACCGCGCCGCTGGCAACAGCGGTGGCACGGTAACCCCCAGTCGGAGCAAGGCCAAATAAGCGGCGAGGTGTGACCCACACCGACAGGAGAAGCCGCGGGTAGGCTGCTCGAGGTGGCCGGCGACGGCCATCCCAGACAGATGACCATCCCGGGCGCGCGAGCGCCGGGAACAGAACTCGGCTTACGGCTCGACCAGCGGGCGGCCTTCCGGACCTGGTTCGGAAGGCCGTCCAGCTTCCGGACCCACGAGGGAGACCCCATGCTCATTCGCTTCGTCGTTTGCACCGCCGCGCTTGCGGCCGCCGTCCCGTCGTCCGCGCCGGTCACCGCCAAGTACCGCGTCGATCAGACCGTCACCCAGGAAATCGACGCGAGCGCGGCCGGCAAAGGCAAGCAGAGCATCTCGTTTACCACGTCGAGCTTCGTCACCCTCACGCTCACCGACAGCACGGGCGGCAAGAGCGTCCGCATCGTCGTGGACTCGATGTTCGGCGACAGCGCGACGCCGGTCCCGGCCGCGGTGTTCGACAGCGCCAAGGGCTCGGAGTTCCACGCCTTCCTGGCGTCCAACGGCAAGCTGTCGGACCTCGAGGCCGTGAACGTCTCCGAGGCCACGGCCCGGGTGCAGGGTTTCCTCACGGACTTCTTCCCTTGGGTCAAGAAGGGCACGAAGAAGGGCGAGCAGTGGGCCGACACCAGTAGCAAGACCACGACGGACGGCACCGACAGCGTCGTGATCAAGCGGATCACGGCCTACCGGGTGGTCGATAAGGACACGCGCAACTCCAAGAAGGCGATGCGCATCACGAGCGAGTACCAGTCCACGGTGGCGGGCACCCAGCCGACGCCGAACGGGCCCGCGCGCATCGAAGGCAAGGGCACGGGGGACGGGACGTACTTCGTCAGCTCCGACGGCGTCTATCTCGGAGGCGACTGGCAGCTCCAGTCGGTGCTCACCATCGCGGGCTCGTTCAGCAACGAGCCGCTGCCGATCACGATCACTCAGACGACCAAGGTCACCACCCTGCCATGACCCGCCGCGCGCGACTGGACCTCCTGTTGACGACCGTGCTGCTCGCGGCGTGCGGCGGCTCGACCAGCACCAGCAACCCCACGCCGACACCGGCGCCCAAGCCCGGCGACGCGGAGTCCCCGGCGCCGACCACGCCCGGCCATGGCCCGGCCGTCACCTATCACCCGGTGCGCAACGCTGCCTACCGGCTCGAGCGGCACGACAGCCTGAGCCTGCAGTATCCCGGCGGCGCCACGCAGGAGCAGGTCCGCGACCGGATCGCCTTCCTGCACGTCACGGTGACGGAGACTGCTCCCCAGGCGCCGTATCAGGTGACGATCGTGCTCGACTCGCTGCAGGCGCTCGAGAACGGCCAGCCCGCCTCGCCCGATTCGCTGGCTGCGGCGCAGGGCACCCGCTGGACCGCGCCGCTCAACCCGACCGGCGGCCTGGGCGTGCTCACGCCCGATCGCACCGGGACGCTCCCCGACGAGCTCACCGGCCGGCTTCGGCTCCTGTTCCCCGCGCTGCCGGCCGGCGGCGTACGGGAAGGGATGGAGTGGACCGACACGACCGAGTACCGGCTCACCGCGGACGCCTTTCCCGGCAGCGAGCGGGCGGTGATCACTTACCATGCGACGGCCAGTGACGCGCCAGGCATGCGGAAGGCGATCGTGCTGGAGAGCTCGGGCTCGTACGACCGGACAGGCACCCGATCCCAGGCCGACCAGGAGCTGCAGATGGCCTCCAAGGGGACGCGCCGCGGCTCGCACCAGCTTGGGCTCGATGGCGTCCTCGTCTCCGCGCAGGGAAACGAGGCGGGCGACATGACAATCACCGTGCCCACCGTGGGCCAGACGGTGCCGGTCAAACAGTCCGGCAGCTATTCCATCAGCGCGAGCCCCGCACGCTGAATCGTCGGACCCGCCGGCTCCTGACCGCTATCCTGCTGCCGTCGGCGGCGCTGGTCGCCTGGCTCCTCGCCGTCTGGCCCCCGCCGCTCTGGTACCGTACGCACTGGCCGGCCGAGACGGCATTCATGGCGATGCGCGGCACGCCGTCGGCCGCCCGCCGCTACCATCCCGTCCCGCTCGACTCCATCGCTCCCAGTCTGCGCGAGGCCGTCCTCACCGGCGAGGACGCCCGATTCTGGTCGCACGGCGGAATCGACTACACCGAGGTCCGGCGTGCCCTGGGCTATCGGCGCACGCGGTTCGCGTGGGATTCGGTGCGCGACCGGGACGAATTGTGGCGGATGGTGGGACACGGCTGGAGTCGTCGGGACGCGATCCGTGGCGCCAGCACGATCACCCAGCAGGTGGCGAAGAACCTGTACCTCTCGCCCTCGCGGAATCCACTGCGGAAGTTGAAGGAGGCGGTGACCGCGTACCGACTCGAGACCGTCCTGGGCAAGCCGAGGATTCTGGAGCTGTACCTCAACATCGCCGAGCTTGGCCCCGACATCTGGGGCGTGGAGGCGGCGAGCCGGCGCTACTTTCGGACCTCCGCGCGCCGGCTCACCGATACCCAGGCCGCCGCGCTCGCGGCGACGCTCCCGTTCCCCCTGGGCTCCAACCCCGCGTACCGACCCAACCGGATGCGCCGGCGCCAGGACCTGATCCTCCGGCGCATGCGCGGCGAGCCGGTCGAGGTGCCGCGGGTGGAAGAAGAGCCGGTGATTCTGCCCGGCGACACGATTCAGTGGACGCCGGGCGTGGATTCACTGCTGGATTCCCTGCGCGCTCCCGTGGAGACGCTTCCCCCCGCTGCGCCGGAGTAGGTCGCTCAGGCCACGGGCTCGGGATCGGGCTGAGGCTCGTGCACGACCCGCTCGGTCGCCTGCTCGAGATGCTCGCGGCGGCGGCGGATGGTTCTGGAGATCCGCCGCCGCGTGTCGCTCCCGCTCTCGGGCACCAGCAGCGCGGCGAGTCCCGCGCCGATCGCGAGGCCGATCAGGGCCGAGGTCCGCCGCTCCTGCTTGCGCCGCGCCTCCCGTCGCCCCAGCTCGCGCTGCACCCGCTCGAGCGCTCCCTCCGCGCCACCCCGCAGATCGCGCAGGCGGCCCTGGACCACCTGCCGGGTCCGCGCGCCTTCGACCGGAGCGAACAGCATCGCCGACCCCGCGCCTACCGCGAGCGCCAGCAGCGCCAGCCCCAGCCCATCAGAACCTTCACGCCCTCGGCCGTCAGGCTCGAGGTCGAATGCATCGAAATCTCTCGGCATATCTCCTCCACGCTTGGCGTTCCGTGCTTGGGCGTTCCGTCTCGCTGGATCGGGGACGAGCCCCGGAACCGAAAGCTAAACGGTGCCCGCCGGCAAGGCCGGGGGCGCCGTCACAGTGTGGGGTGGGCGAAACGGTCAGTCGACCAGGCGGAGCGGCATCACCAGGGTGAGGTAGCTCGAGGGGTCGTTCCATCCCACCGGCTCGCAGGTGGCGGCCCGCTCCGGTGCCTTGAAGGTCAGCCGGACCTCATCCGTCGGGATGTACTTGAGGATCTCGAGCAGGTACGACGCATTGAAGCCGATCTCCAGGGGGTCGCCGTCGTAGCTGACCGTGATTTCCTCCTGCGCCTCGCCCAGGTCCGGCGTCTGCACCGAGAGCTTGCAGGAGCCGTTGGCGAAGGCCATCCGGATCCGGTGGGTCTGGTCGCTGGCGACGATGCTCATCCGGCGGAGCGCCGAGGCGAATGCGGCCTTGTCGGCCGTGGCCGACTTGTCGTTCTCCCGCGGGATCACCTGCTCGTAGTTCGGGTACGGGCCTTCGATGAGCCGGGTATAGATCTGGGTGGACGCCGACCGGAACCCGAGATGGTTCTCGCTCCGGGCGATCTCGACCTCCTCGTCGGCCCGGAAAAGGCGGCGGATCTGCTCGAGCGCCTTGGGCGGGACGATCAGGTCGGCCTGCGCGGAGCTCCCGGAGGGCGGCGTGGGGACGTCCATGCGGGCCAGCCGGTGCCCATTGGTCGCCACCATGCGCATGCGCTCGGGCCGGAGTTCCCAGAGCACGCCGTTGAGGATGGGTCGGCTCTCCTCCGTGCTGGCCGCGAAGGCCACGTGCGCGATGAGCTTCTGCAGGTCCTTCGACGAGGTGCGCCAGCCGCCCTCGAACTTGACGGTCGGAAACGCCGGGAACTCCTCGCGCGGCAGGCCGAGCAGCCGGAACTTGGAGCGACCGCACTCGATGGTCACTCGCTGCTCCCCCGAGGCCGTGAGCCGGATGGCGGCGCTGGGCAGCTCGCGCACGATCTCGACCAGCTTGCGGGCCGGGAGCGTGATCGAGCCCTCCTGGTCCACCGACGCCGACACGGTGGTGCTCACCGAGATGTCGAGGTCGGTTCCCGAGAGGCGAATGCCGTCCTTCGTCGCCTCGAGCAGGATGTTGGACAGGATGGGCAGCGTCGTCTTGGCCGGCACGCTGGCGGCCACCGCGACCAGCCCTTCCTGGAGTTGCTCTCGCGTGATCGTGAGCTTCATCCGACTCCTCGAGGGGGAAAAAGCAGTACTACTCTTCCAGTTTATAATACTTAGTAGCAGTAGTAGAGGCTCTGGAAATGTGGGCCGCCCCCGTAACGCCACCGTGCTGCCCTAGTTACTCTCCCGTACACCTGTCGATACCCTGTGGGCCGTGGGGACGGACGCGAGGTTCTCTCCACCACGATCCAGAGTTCCCACACCGCGCGTGCCGCGCGGGGATCATTGTGCGGACAACTCCTGGCGTGCGTGCTCCACGCGTTCGCGGAAGGTGCGATCGCGCGACATTTGACGGCTCACCTTGTCCACGCTGTGAATCACCGTGGAGTGATCGCGCCCGCCGAATGCCTGGCCGATCTCGACCAGCTGCATCTCGAGCAGCTCGCGCGCGAGATACATCGCGATCTGCCGCGGCACGGTCAGCGTCTTGATCCGCGCCTTCGAGCGGAGACCCTCGGGCGTCACGCCCCAGCGCCGGGCCACGACTTCCTGCACCTTGTTGATCGACGGCAACGCCCGCGGCGCCGCCAGGCCGTCCTCGCCGGGACGGATCTTGTCGCTCAGCGCCTCGCGGGCCAGCTCGATCGAGACTTCCTTGTGCTTGAGCGAGGCGAAGAGCAGCAGCTTGATGATGCAGCCTTCGAGCTCGCGCACGTTCGAGCGCACGTGCTCGGCGATGAACCCCAGCACGTCGTCCGGGATGGTGAGCTCGAGGTGGTCCTGCTCCTGCTTCTTCCGCAGGATGGCGATCCGGTGCTCCAGGTCGGGCTGGCCGATGTCGGCCACCATGCCCCACTCGAACCGGCTGACCAGCCGCGCCTCGAGGCCGGGGATCTCCTTGGGCGGCCGGTCGGAGGTCAGAACGATCTGCTTGTTGCCCTCGTACAGCGCGTTAAACGTATGGAAGAACTCCTCCTGCGTCATTTCCTTGCCTTCCAGGAAATGCACGTCGTCCACCAGGAAGAGGTCGACATCGGCCCGGTAGCGGCGCCGGAACTCCGGCATCGTCCGGCTGTGGATGCTCTCGATGACTTCGTTGATGAACTGCTCGGCGCCCACGTAGAGGACGCGCGTGTCGGGCTGGCGCTGGCAGACCGTGTGGGCGATCGCCTGCATGAGGTGGGTCTTGCCCAGCCCCGTGGCGCCGTAGATGAAGAGCGGATTGTAGGTCTTGCCTGGCGATTCGGCGGCCGCGTGGGCGGCCGCGGCGGCGAGCTCGTTGGATTTGCCGATGACGAAGGTGTCGAAGGTGTAGCGCTCGTTGAGCGGCTGCGTGCTCGGATTGGCCGGAGTGGCCACCACCGCGGGCACGTGGGGCGCGACGAAGAAATCCATCTGCGGCCGCTTCTGCCGGTCTTCCTGCACGCGGAACACGACCGACGTCGGCTGGCCCACGACCGGCTCGGCGAGTCGAGACAGCAGCGTCGCGTGCTTGGTCTCGTTCCATTCCACCGCGAACTGATCCGGCGCGCCCACGATGAGGCGACCCTCGTCGAGGGCGATCGCCTCGGTAGGCTCTAGCCAGGTCCGGATCGTGTGATCAGGAAGCTCGCGATGCGCCTCATCGAGGATTCGCTTCCAGGCGTCTTTGGCGGACAGCTGCATCGATGCTCGAAAACGGTGGGGGATTGATCAAGGGCGAGAGATGTTACGGAACGGGTGTGGAAAAGTCAACCAGGCATCAACGCGCGTGACAGCGCTCTTGACAGCGCGGAAATTCTCGCACGCGAGAGTGCGAGCATGCTGTCGCCCATGCTGTCGCCATGGTGAAGGTGAGAGGGAGAGGACGGAGACGACGGAGAACGACGAACTTCGTGAAGCGGCTTTTCCCTCCGTCCCGTTCGTCATCTTTGTCCTGTTCGGTCACTCCCCCTCCTGCTTGACCTCGACCTGCTCCCTAACTAGCTTCCCGGGCTCACTTTGGGAGGAACGCTCGCCATGAAACCGTCGTATCGGCCGCGCAACAAGCGCCGGATCAACAAGCACGGCTTCCGCGCCCGCATGGCCACACGCTGGGGGCGCGCGGTCCTTTCTCGCCGCCGCAAGAAGGGCCGCAAGCAGCTCACCGTCTCGTTGCCGTCGAAGCACGGGGGTTCCTGACGCCCTCGGCGCGCCTCCCGCGAGCCCATCGGCTCGCGCGCGCGTCGGATATTCGCCGGTGCCTCAGCCAGGGACGGCGCCGCCGCTTCGAGCATCTGGACATGATCTGGATGGACAACACGACGGGCCACGCGCGGATGGGACTGATCGTTCCGAAGTTTCAGTCGACCGCCGTGGCCCGCAACCGTCTGCGCCGCCGGCTCCGCGAGCTCTGGCGGCGCGAGTTGCAGCCGCATCAGCCCGCGTGCGACCTCGTCATCCGGGCGCGCCGTGAAGCCTACGCCGCCGCGTTCGAGGAACTGCAGCGGGACCTGCTGACCTGGCGACGCACGGTGTTGGGGGCCGGGTGACCGATCTCGGCTTGCGCGCGGCCAGGGAGTATCCCCGCCAGCTGCTCGTCTCGCTGATCCGCGGCTACCGACGCTTCCTGTCCCCGGCGCTGCCACCCAGCTGCCGCTTTCATCCGTCCTGCTCCCAGTACGCGCTCGAGGCCGTCACCCGGTACGGCGTGTTGCGCGGCGCCTGGCTCGCCGTCCGTCGACTCGCTCGCTGTCATCCGTTCCATCCGGGCGGCTTCGACCCCGTCCCCTGACCCCGTGAACTGAGCTCATGGACCGTCGTACCGTTTGGGCGATTCTCCTGATGATGGTGATCGCCATCGCGCCCGCGATTTTCATCAAGCGCCCGCCGCGTCCGGCGCCCGGCGCCGCGGACAGCACTGCGACCACCCCGTCGTCCCCCGCGCCCGCGAGCCCCGCGGCTCCCGCGGCGGGCGTCGACAGCCTGCGCGCCGCGCGGGATACCGGATCGCGCGCCCCGACCGCGGGCCCCGCTGCCACCGGCATCGATACGGTGCAGGTCACCTCGCCGCTCTACACCTATGGCGTCAGCACCGCGGGTGGACGGCTGGTCCAGGCGCGGCTGCTGCGGCACCGCTCGATGGCCCCGCAGGATAGCGGCGGGGCCGCGCAGATCCTGCCGCCGGACAGCCGGCTCCTCGCGCTCACCCTGGTGCTCGGGCGCGATACCATCCAGCTGGACGACTGGGCGTTCTCGGCATCCACCAAGGCGCTCCACGTCAACGGCCCCACGCCGCTCCGCCTCAGCGCCTCGCGCGGAGCGGTGAACGTGGACATGACCTACACCTTCGTGCCGGACGACTACCGCATCGCGGTCGCGGGACGGATCACCGGCGTGGGCCCCAATGGCGGGACGCTCCTGGTGGGCATGGGGCCGACTTTGGCCAATACCGAGGCCAACATCGAGGAGAATCACCACGCGCTGGCCGTGGTGACCCGGCACAGCGACGCGGAGCGCATCGACCTGGGCGGCCTCAAGCCGGGCGAGACCAAGACGGTGAGCGGTCCGCTCGACTGGGCGGCGATAAAGTCCAAGTACTTCGTCACCGGCATCCTGGCCTATGACAGCACCGGCGGTCGCATCGGCGGCGCCGCCATTCGGGGGCGGCCGACGACCGAGAAGCGGCCTACCGAGGCCGACGTCCAGCTGAGCCTGCCGCTGCCGCCGAGCGGGGACTTCAGCTACACCACCTACGCCGGGCCGATGGAGTACGACCGACTCGGCCGCCTCGGCCGCGGGTTCGACGACGTCAACCCGTACGGCTGGCCCGGCTTCCGCACGATCATCCGGCCGGTAGCGGTCGGCGTGCGGTGGCTCCTGGTCTGGATGCACGAGCACCTCCACCTGGCCTACGGTCTCGTGCTGGTCTTCTTCGGCATCCTCGTCCGCGTGCTGCTCTGGCCGCTCAACCAGAAGGCCATGCGGGCCAACATGCAGCTGCAGGCCGTGCAGCCTCTGATGAAGGAGATCCAGGAGCGCCACAAGAACGACCCGCAGAAGCTGCAGCAGGAGATGTTCAAGCTGTACAAGGAGTACAACGTGAACCCGCTGGGCGGCTGCTGGCCGATGCTGCTGCCGATGCCGGTGCTGTTCGCGCTGTTCTTCGTGTTCCAGAACACCATCGAGCTGCGCGGTGCGTCGTTCCTCTGGCTGCCGGACCTTTCCCGGCCCGACCCGCTCTACATCATCCCGGTGATCATGGGCGCGTCGATGTGGGGGCTGAGCAAGGTGGGACAGGTCGGCATGGAGCCGAACCCGCAGATGAAGATGATGCTCTACGTCATGCCCATCATGATGACGTTCCTGTTCCTCAACTTCGCCTCGGGGCTCAACCTGTACTACGCGGTCAGCAACATCGCGAGCATACCCCAGCAGTGGATGCTGGCCCGCGAACGGCTGCGGAAAGCGGGCACGGCGACGGTCAGCACCAAGCCGGCGGCGGCGGTGGCGGGGAAGGCCGGGGGCAAGCGGAAGGGCTGAGGCGCTTCGTCCCCCGATGCTCTCCGACCCGATCGCCGCCCTCGCGACGCCGCCGGGACGCTCGGCCGTCGCCGTGGTGCGTCTCAGCGGCACCGGGGCCTTTGCGGTCGCGGCGCGGGTTATCGACGGCTTCCGGCCCCACCCGCCTCGCCAAGCCACGCTCGCCGCCTTTCACGGCCCCGATGGCGAGCCCATCGACCGCGGCCTCTACACCGTGTTCCCGGCTCCCCACAGCTATACCGGCGAGGATCTCGTCGAGCTCTCGTGTCACGGCGGGCTGCTCGCGCCCGCCCGGGTGCTGGCCGCGCTCCACGCCGCCGGTGCGCGCCCCGCGGCGGCGGGCGAGTTCACCCGCCGCGCGGTGATGCACGGCAAGCTCGACCTGGTCCAGGCAGAAGCCGTCGGCGACCTCATCGACGCCACTGCGGCGGCGCAGGCCAGGGCGGCGCTCGGCCAGCTCGACGGCGGTCTCTCCCGTCGGGTGGCCGAGCTGCGCCAGGCGTTGCTCGACGTCGAGGGCCTGCTGGCGTACGCGATCGACTTTCCCGAGGAAGACGACGGGCCGGTGCCGACCAGCCGAGTGGCGACGGAGCTCGCCGCGGTGGCCGGGCGGATCGATCGGCTGCTCGCATCCGCGCCCGCCGCCGAGCGGCTGCGGGAGGGGGCCCTGCTGGTCCTGGCCGGCCGTCCGAACGCGGGGAAATCGTCCTTGTTCAACGCGCTGCTGGGCACCGATCGCGCGCTGGTGACCGAGGTGCCGGGCACGACGCGGGACGCGGTCGAGGCCCACACCGATTTTCTGGGATGGCCGATCCGGCTGGTGGACACGGCCGGGCTTTGGGAGGCACCCGATCGGATCGATCGGCTCGGGGTCGAGGTGAGCCGACGCTACGTGTCCGCGGCGGACCTCGTGTTGCTCTGCGTCGAGACGGGCCCGGCGCCCGCCGCGGACGACGCCGACCTCGCGCCACGCGAGCGGGCGCTGGTCGTGCGCACGAAGTCCGATCTCGATGACGGGGCGATGTCAGGCGCGAGCGATGGCGGGCTGCCGGTATCCGCGGTGACGGGCAACGGGCTCGACGAGCTGCGCCGCACCGCGGCGGCGCGACTGTTCGGCGATCGGATCGCCCTCGCCGATCTGGAGCCCGCGCTGACCCGCGCGCGCCACCGCACGGCGCTGGCACGGGCGCAGAGCGCGCTCGCCGACGCGCGCGCCCAGCTCCTCGGCGCGGGCGACGCGGTGCTGGTGGCGCACCACGTCCGAGATGCGACGACCGCCCTCGATGAGCTCATCGGGGCGGTCGACATCGAGGAGATCCTCGATCGGGTGTTCGCCAGCTTCTGCATCGGCAAGTAGCCGCCGGACCGGGCGGCTACGCCGTCTGGATCCCCCGTGCCAGGTCCTCGGCCGCCTGGAACGCGAGCGCCGGCGCCCGTAACGCCTCCGCCAGCCCGCGCTCCGCGACCAGCGCCTCCGTCATCCGATAGCCCAGGTAATAGCCGGAGCGCTCCGGCAGGACGCGACCGCTCACCAGCCGCGCGGTCGGGCTCATGCCGCCCGACAGGTAGCGGAGCCGCAGCCCGAGCCCACTCTGCTCCAGGTCGGGCTCGACGACCCGGCGGAGAAACGCCTCCATCTCCCGCAGGCGGTGATACTGCCGACGGGGATAGCCGAAGTAGTCCGCCGAATCGAAGCCCGGCGCCACGGCCTGCGCCGCATGCACGGCCAACCCCTCGTTGACCAGGAGCTCGCGGAGCGACGCGCGGCTTCCGGTGGACCAGTAGTCGTAGTAGCCGCCGGCTTCCGTCACCAGCCGCCGCATGTCGCTGACGCTGGTGGCGGACGTGTAGCGCACCGTGTGGGCCAGCTCGTGCCCGATCCACAGCGGGATCAGGTCGGGCGGCAGGCCCATGCCGTAGGTCTCGGGATTGACGCGTCCGGTGAAGTGCTCGAGGCAGATGAACGCGACACCTCGTCCGCCGACCACGAGCTCGCCCGCGTTGGCGCCGCCGAGCCCGACCATCAGGTAGGTGTCGGTCGGTCGGTCCACCTGCAGCACTTCTTCCGCGCGCGTGATCGCTTCCTCGGCGAGCGGCACGAGATCGATGTTGTGCGCCAGGGTGAACAGGTCACTGCGATCAGCCCGCAGCGCGGCGGTGACGATTTCGCCGGCGTGCGGGCTGTCGGGGTCGAGCACGTAGTTGCGCCAGTAGGCGTCGAGGATCGGTCGGTGGGATTCCCGGTACTGCCGATACGCCTCCTCCCGGTCGCTGGCATCGAGCACCGCGAGGAAATCGGGAAGAAGATTGATCAGCACGGCGCACAATACGAAAGGCGAACTAAAGACGCAAGGCTAATGCTCCTGCTTCTTCTGCCGCGAAACTTCGTCGAGGAACCGGCGCTCGGCGGCGGTGAGGCTGTTCATTCCCTGCTCGCTGATCTTGTCGAGCACCCGATCGACCTCCGCCGCCACTGGATCGGCGTCGGCCCGTCGGCGCGGCCGGATCGGCGCCGGCGGCGTGCGGTGCTGATCGGGCTCCGCGGCGCCGGACTGGACCATCACCACGCGCTCGACGGCGCGGGGCGGAGGATGCGGATGCCGGCGCGAGAGCGCCTGGAGCCGGAAGAACAGATACCCGAAGCCCGCGCCGCCCACGTGCGCCAGGTGGGCGACGCCGTCGTCGGGCGTGAGCTGGGAGAAGATGATGTCGAGGCCGATGAGCACGAGGATGAAGGTCCGAGCCTTCACCGGCATCGGGAGGGGAAACACCAGGAGCTCGGCGTCCGGCCAGAGCAGCGCGAAGGCGACGCCGACGCCCAGCACCGCGCCCGACGCGCCCACGATGGGCGCGGTCGGCATGATGCCCGACAGGACCAGACTCAGCACCGCCGCGCCGATGCCGCAGTAGAGGTAGTAGAGCAGGAACGCCCGGCCGCCCAACCGGTGCTCGACCGCGGGACCGAAGACGAACAGCATCAGCATGTTGCCCAGCAGGTGCAGCAGCCCCGCGTGGACGAACATGTAGGTCACGAAGGTCCACGGCCGGCGGAGCGCCTCGCCCGGCGCGAAGCGGAGCGCCTCCTGCAGCGCCGGGGAGGTGAAGACCGTCATGAGCAGGAGCAGCACCACCGCGTTCGCGATGATGAGCCGCCCCACCCAGGGGGTCAATCGGTTGGAAGGAGAAAGGTTCATCACGCCACGCCTTGTACGCTGAGACCCCACGACTCCTAGGACGGTTCCTTCAGGCGGCTCAGGCGGGCGGTCCGACAGATCCGTTCGCACAGGTCCGGAAACTCGATCCCTGCCGCGCGCGCCGACTGGGGGAGCAGACTCGTGGCCGTCATGCCCGGCAGGGTGTTCACCTCTAAACAGAAGAGTTCCCCGGCCGGTGTCAAGCGAAAATCGACTCGGGAATAGCCGCCCAGCTTGAGCGCGTGGTGCGCCAATAGGCCCAGCCGGCCGCATTCGCCCGCCACGGGGGCGGGAAGGTCGGCCGGAAAGATCTCCTGGGACATGCCGGGCGTGTACTTGCACTCGTAGTCGAAAATCTCGTGCCGTGGGATGATCTCCCCCACCGCGAGTGCCCGCCCGTCGAGCACGCCCACGGTCAGCTCCCGCCCCGGCACGAACCGCTCGATCATGACCTCGTCGTCGTAACGGCGGGCCAATGCCACGGCCTCGTCATACGCCCGGGCCTCTTTGACCACCGTCAACCCTACGGTGGAGCCCTGTTTGGACGGCTTCACCACCACCGGCCACCCATAATCGCGCCCGACCCGGCCGACGTCTGCGGGGGCCATCACCCAATCGGCCGTCGGCACCCCCGCCATCCGGAAGAGGCGCTTTGACACATCCTTGTCCATCGCCATGGCGCTCCCCAGCCGTCCGCTGCCGGTGTAGGGGACCCCCACCATCTCCAGCAGGGTCTGCAGCGTCCCATCCTCACCCCGGCCTCCGTGCAGTGCCAGAAACAGCACGTCCGCGTTCCGGACCACGGCCAGGTTGCCCAGGCCCGAAAGCAGGAGCCCTTGCTCGAGCACGTGGAGCTCGTCGATCGACGGCGGCGCCGTCCCCACCGAGCCCGAAAGCAGCGACGCCTCGTCGGCCAGGGGGATGTAGCCGCGGGCCGTATCCACCACCGCCACGTCATGACCCCCGCTCCGCAGCGCCGCGATGACCTGAACCGCCGACGCGATGGCGACGTCCCGCTCGGCGGAGGTCCCGCCGGTGAGCACGGTTACACGCATGAACTCGTCCGGGAAAAAGGGGGCCGCCGCCTACCGTGACCCTATCAGCTGCTGCAGCACGTCGTACCGGCTCACGATCCCGACCAGCTTCCCCTCCCGGCGCACCAGAGCCGCCGGGTTCTCCCGCGTGAGCATCGCTCCCACGCGGTCGGTCGGCGTGGTGGCTTCGACCTCGGGAAACGGCGGATCCATCACCTCGCTCACCGGGCGATCGAGCAGCGCCGGCTGGGCGAGCGCGCGGGTCATCAGCGTGCCCTCGATCAGTCCCCCCACGGACTGCCCGTTCTCGAGCACCGGGATCTGGCTCACGCCCCACGTGTTCATGAGGGTGAGGGCCTGCCGGACGGCCGCGGCGGGTGCCACGCTCACCACCGCCGGCGCGTTGGCCGGCCGGCGCTCGAGCAGCTCCTGGACCGTAGTCCGCGGGGTCTCGAGCATCTGGTTCTCCTGCATCCACGCGTCGTTGAACTGCTTGGAGAGGTAGCGCTCCCCGGTGTCGCACAGGATGGTGACGATCAGCGCGTCGGCGTCGTTGAGCTCGCGTGCCAGGTCGACGGCCAGCGCCACGTTGAGCCCCGCCGAGCCGCCGAGGAGGAGTCCTTCCTCACGGGCGAGCCGGCGGGCCATCATGAAGGAGGTCTTGTCCGACGCTTGGCGGAACTCGTCGATCCAGTCGAACCACACGGTGGTGGGGATCTTGTCGCCCCCGATCCCCTCCACCTTATACGGGTGGCCGTCGCCCATGGTTCTGGTGTGGTGGTAGTGGGTGTAGAGCGACCCCACGGGGTCGCCGGCGATGACCCGGATCTTGGGGTTCTTCTCCTTGAGGTACTTCCCCGCGCCGCTTACGGTCCCGCCCGTCCCCGCGCCGGCCACGAAATGGGTGACCCGTCCTTCGGTCTGCTGCCAGATCTCCGGCCCCATGGTGGCGAAGTGCGCCTCGGGATTCACCTGATTGTAGAACTGATTGGCCAGGATCGCGCCGGGCGTCTCGCGCACGATCTGCTTGGCCTTCATCACGTAGTGGTCGGGATGGTCCGGCGGCACGGCGGTCGGCGTGACCACCACCTCGGCCCCGTAGGCCTTGAGCAGCCGCACCTTCTCCATCGACATCTTGTCCGGCATCGTGAAGATGCAGCGGTAGCCCTTGATGCACGCGGCAATCGCCAGCCCGACGCCGGTGTTGCCGCTGGTCCCCTCGACGATGGTGCCGCCCGGCCGGAGCTCGCCCCGCCGCTCCGCGTCCTCGATGATGGCGAGCCCGATCCGGTCCTTCACCGAGCCACCCGGGTTGGCGTATTCCGCCTTGCCGTAGATGGGGGTGCGGAGGCCCGCGCCGATCCGGCCGAGCCGGATGAGCGGCGTCCAGCCGATGGTCTCGAGGACGGAGTCGTACGGCCGGAGGTGCGGAGGTGTCATGGCGCGCTCAAGGTCCGGGGATTCCGGAAGTGGATCGGCTGGAGGAAGGCGCCGGCGACCGGCCGCCCGTGCCGTCGGGCGGGAGCGAAGCGCAGCGCCGCCGCGCCGGCCACCGCAGCGGAGTCGAGCGCCGGATACCCGCTCGACTCGGCCACCCGCGTGGAGTCGGGCGCAAGCGCGCCGGTCGAATCCGCGTAGAGCCGGAGGAGCACGCGGCCCTCGATGCCCTGCTCGAGCAGCGTAACCGGATAGTCCACCGGTGACACCGGATTGATGGCCACCGGAGACTGATCGGCGTCGCTGCTGGGCGGGACCGGGACGTTGGTGGAGATCCGAAAGGTGCCGTCGTCCTCGCGGCCGCACGCCCCGGCCAGCGCCCCCGCGAGCGCCGCCCCCGCGAGCGCCACCCCCGCGACGGCCCACCTCACCGACGATCCTCGGCTCGGCGCTTGAGGTCGGCCAGCCGGTTCAGCGCCTCGAGCGGTGTGAGCGCATTCACGTCGATCAAGCGCAGCTCCTCCACCATCGGATCGGGAGGCAGCGCGTCGACGAAGAGCCCGAGCTGCCCCGGATCGCGCGCGGCGTCGGGGGCGGCACCCGGCACCATCCGATGCTCGCCTTCGAGCGTGGTCAGGATCTCGCGCGCCCGCTGGACGACTGCGTCCGGCAATCCCGCGAGCTGGCCCACGTGAATGCCGTACGACCGATCGGTCCCGCCCGGCTCGAGCCGATGCAGGAAAATCACGGTGTCCCCCGTCTCCCGCACCGCGACGTTGTAATTCCGAGCATGCTGGAGTCGCTCCGGCAGCTGCATGAGCTCGTGGTAGTGGGTGGCGAACATCGTCTTGCACCCGACCCGGTCGTGCAGGTGCTCGGTGACCGCCCAGGCGATCGCCACGCCGTCGTACGTGGAGGTGCCGCGACCGATCTCGTCCAGCAGCACGAGGCTCCGGCGCCCGGCGTTGTGGAGGATGGCGCTCGTCTCGCTCATCTCGACCATGAAGGTCGATTGTCCCTGCGCGAGGTTGTCGCTGGCGCCCACCCGGGTGAAGAGCCGGTCCACCACGCCGATCGCCGCGTCCGCCGCCGGCACGAACGCGCCCATTTGCGCCAGCACCACGCAGAGCCCGATCTGACGGAGAATCGTGGACTTGCCGGCCATGTTCGGGCCGGTGACCAGCGCGACGCGCTCGGCCTCGGTGAACCGCGCATCGTTGGGGATGAACTGCTCGCGCGCCATCATCCGCTCGATCACCGGATGGCGGCTCTCGCGGAGTACCAGGTCATATCCCTCGTGCACCTGCGGCCGCACGTAGCGCCCGCTTACGGCGCGGTCCGCGAGCGCCGCCCACACGTCGAGCCGCGCGAGCACCCGGGCCGTCCGCTGCACCCGCGCGATCGCCTGGCCCACGGCCGCCCGGAGGGCGCCGAACAGCTCCGCCTCGCGCGCCGCCATCCGCTCCTCGGCGCCGAGCACGCGAGCCTCGTAGTCCTTGAGCTCGGGCGTCACGTACCGTTCGGCCCCCGCCAGCGTCTGCCGACGCTCGTAGTCGGAGGGGACTCTGGCCGCGTGCGCGTTGGTGATCTCGAGGTAGTAGCCGAACACCTTGTTGAAGCCGACCTTGAGCGACGAGATCCCGGTGCGCTCGCGCTCGCGCTGCTGGAGCGAGGCGATGTACTGCCGGCCGCCGTCCCGCAGCCCTCGCAGCTCGTCGAGCTCGGCGTCGTAGCCCTGGCGGATCACGCCGCCGTCGGTGAGCGTGACAGGCGGCCGCTCCTCGAGCGCGCCGGCGAGCTCCGCGGCGAGCTCCGCCAGCAGGTCGAGCTCGTCGAGCGCGTCCGCCAGGGCGGCCGCCCGGCCA
The DNA here is from genome assembly GCA_963697755.1 of uncultured Gemmatimonadales bacterium. Classification (GTDB taxonomy): domain Bacteria; phylum Gemmatimonadota; class Gemmatimonadetes; order Gemmatimonadales; family GWC2-71-9; genus CAVVWJ01. The sequence goes on from CAVOPE010000008.1 coordinate 524,468, forward strand.
CCGCGCGGGAGCGTCGAGGCGGCGAGCGCGCTGAGCGCCTCGGCGACATCGGGGAGCCGGAGGAAGGAGTCGCGCAGGGCGCCGAGCTCGCGCGGGGTGGCGCGTCCCGCCGCGGCGCGACCGGCCAATCGCTCCACGTCCCGCACGCCGTCCAGCGCCTCCCGGAGCCGGCCCCGACCGCGGCCGTCCTGCACCGCGACGTCGACCGCGTCCAGCCGGTAGGCGATGGCCGCCGGATCCCGCAGCGGCGAGAGCAGCCACTGCCGGAGCAGGCGGCCGCCCATCGGGGTCACGGTGGCGTCGATCGTCTCCAGCAGGGTGCAGCCGCGGGCCCCCGCGCGGAGCGGCTCGACCAGCTCGAGGTTCCGCCGGGTCATCTCGTCGATCCAGAGGAACCCGTCGTTGTGCCGCACGGTCGGCCGCGCCAGGTGCGGCAGCCCGGACGGCTGCAGCTCCGTCAGGTATCGCAGCAGCGCGCCCGCGGCGCCGAGCGCCGGCGCGTCCTCCGGGCCGACGCCGAGCCCGTCGAGGCTCGCGAGCGCGAACCGCCGCGCCAGCTCCTCCTTCGCGAGGTCGGGATCGAACTCCCAGCGCTCGCGCACCGTGCGCAGGACCCCCTCGCCGGCGAGCGGCAGATCCTCCGGGACGACCACTTCCGCCGGCGCGAGTCGGCCCAGCGCTTCGGCCGCGCCGCCGCCTTCCAGGGTCTCCAGCACGAACTCGCCGGTGCTGAGGTCGATCGCCGCGAGGCCCATCCGCTCGTCCACCGCGCACAGCGCAACCAGGAAGTTGTTCTTGCCCCCGGCGAGCCAGCCCTCCTGCAGCATCGCCCCCGGCGTCACCGTCTCCACGACTTCGCGGCGCACCAGCCCCCGGGCCAGCTTCGGATCCTCGACCTGCTCGCAGATGGCGACCCGGTACCCGGCGCCGATGAGTTGCCGCAGGTACTCGGCTGCCGCCTTCACCGGCACGCCGGCCAGCGGCACGCCATCACCCCGCGACGTCAGCGTGATCTCGAGGACCCGGGCCGCCAGCTCGGCGTCCTCGTGGAACATCTCGTAGAAGTCGCCGACACGGTAAAACAGGATGGTCTGTGGATGCTGCGCCTTCACCTCGCGCCAGTGCTTCAGCATCGGCGGGGTCGGCGCGTCGGAAGCCTCGCGGCTCACGGGGGCCACGCGAACGTGCGGGCAGGCAGGGGGGGCATACGCCACCAAATATACGTCCGAGGCGCGGCACACCTCCATTGCCGGCCGGGGCTTCCGCTGGACGACCCGCCGACCGCAAGTTGCGTGGTCCCCACTTCCGAGCGCCCTCGTGCCGCAACCGTTCCACTTCGCGTTCTTCGTCCGCGACCTCGCCTCCACCCGCCGGTTCTACGGCGACATCCTCGGCTGCCGCGAAGGCCGCAGCACCGAGACCTGGGTCGATTTCGACTTCTTCGGCAACCAGATCTCCGCGCACACCACCGGGACCGTGACCCCGACCCAGAACACCGGCAAAGTCGAGGACCTGCTCGTGCCAATGCCCCATTTCGGCGCCTTGCTGGGATGGGACGAGTTCGAGGCTGTCGCCGGTCGCATCCGGACTGCGGGCCTGCCGTTCATCCTCGAGCCCCGCATCCGCTACCCGGGCCAGCCGGGCGAGCAGGCGACGATGTTCCTCCTCGATCTCAGCGGCAACGCCCTCGAGTTCAAGAGCTTCAGGCACCCCGAGCACGTCTTCACCGCATGAGCTGGACGGCCGGGTGACCCGCGCGGCGGTGGCGGTCATCGGCGGCGGGGTAATGGGGGCGAGCGTGGCGCATCATCTCGCCGCGCGCGGCCAGCGCGACGTCATCGTCCTCGACCGCGCGGAGGGCCCCGGCGCGGGCAGCACCGGCCGCGCGACGGGCGGCTACCGGGCGCAGTACGCCACGTCGGTGAACGTGCGGCTCTCGCTCCTGGCACGAGCCAAGCTGCTTGGGTTCGAAGACGAGACCGGCGTCGACCCGGGCTACCTGCCCGCCGGATATCTGTGGCTCGCGGGCAGCGAGGCCGAGCTGGAGACGCTTCGCGCCGCCCGGGAGGTCCAGCACGCCGAGGGGCTGCACGAGGCCGTCGGGGTCACGCCCGACGACATTGCCCGGCTCAATCCGGCGATCCGGCTCGAGGGGATCGTCGGCGGCGCCTTCTGCCCGAGCGACGGCTTCCTTCGCCCGCTGAAACTGCTCGAGGGCTATCTCGCCGCGGCCGGGCGGCGCGGCGTGCGCGCCCGATGGGGCGTCGATGTGACCGGCATACGGCGCGGCGCCGGCGGACGGATCGAAACCCTCGAGACGTCCAGCGGACCGGTCGAGGTCGACGCCGTGGTCAACGCCGCCGGTCCGTGGGCCGCGAGCGTCGCGGCGCTCGCCGGCGTCGCTCTGCCGGTGACACCGCTCCGCCGACAGATCGCTCCCACCACGCCGTGCGATCTGCTGCCCGCCGACATGCCGATGACGATCTGGGCCGGCGACGGCTTCCACCTGCGTGTCCGCGACGGCCGGGTGCTCCTGTTGTGGCCGACACCCGGTGAGCCGGGCCGACCACTCGACATCAGCGTCGACCCCGCCTGGATCGACGCCGTGGTCGCGATGGCGCATGCCCGGATCCCGATTCTCCGCCGCGCGACGATCGACCGGGCCGGGAGCTGGGCCGGGCTGTACGAGATGTCGCCCGACAAGCACGCCATCCTGGGCGCCGTGGCGGCCTGCCCGAACCTCTACTGCATCAACGGCTCGTCCGGGCACGGGGTGATGCACGCGCCGGCGCTGGGGCAGCTGCTGGCGGAGATCATCTGCGACGGGAAGGCCTCGACGCTGGACGTCTCCTGTCTGCGCCCGTCGCGGTTCGACGAGGGTCGGCCGAACCCGGTATCGGGTCTGTTGTAGGAATCGCTGGGCGCGCCACGCCGGGCGCCGGCACCAGACTGCGTGCCCGACGCCCGGCATGTCGCCGGCCGAGCTACTGCGCCGAGCTGTCCCGCACCATCGGCGGGATCGAGTCGGCCGGCGTCGTCGAATCCGCCGTCACGGCCCGCGTCCGCCACTGTTCGATCTCCGCCTGGAACTCCCGCGAGAGCGCCGCGACATCCACCGACGAGGTGTCCGACACGGCGCCGTTCGCGCTCACCCGCGCCAGGCCAACGGCCGCCTTCTCGTACGTGCTGTCGGCCTGCAGGGCGGCCTGATAGGCCTCGCGGGCGGTCACGAAGTGCCCCGAGCGCTCGAGCGCGGTGGCGAAATTGTTCTGGAAGACCGGCACGTTGCCGCGGAGCTCCACCGCGCGGGCCAGCGGCAGCAGCGCGGCATCGCTCCGGCCCTGCTGGATGTACAGGTAGCCGAGGTTGTTCATCGCCCACACGTCACGATCGTCGACTGCCAACGCCCGCTCGTAGGCATCGATCGCCTCGGTGAACTGGCCGAGCTCGTGGTGGGCCCGACCCTTGAGCCGCAGCCCTTCAGCCGACAGCGGCTCGATCGCCAGCGCCCGCTCGATCCGCTCGAGCGCGTCCTGCGGCCGGCTGGTCTCGAGCAGCACGCGTGCGGAGTTGAGCAGGCTCTTCCGATGCGACGGATCGAGTCGGAGCGCAGCGTCGAACGCCTCCAGCGCGCGGGTGTGCTGGCCGATCTTCCAGTTCGCGAGGCCGAGCATGTACTGGCCCCACGCGTTCTCCGGCTCGCTCTCGGTGTAGGCCTCGAACATGCCGGCCGCCTCCTCGTAGCGGCCGAGGTGGAACGCGCGGTCGGCGTCGGCGTAGCTGGGCACGACGGCGGGGACGGCGATCGACCGGACGGATCCTTCCGTAGTGGCCGACGAAGGGGAGGTGGACGAAGTCGCCGCGCCGGTGGTCTCGGTGGTCGTACCCGAGGCGGTCGCGGATGTGGAGGGAGACCCTTTGTCCCCATCCCAACAGGCCGCGACGAGCGGGAGCAGGATGGCGGTGGTGAGGACGCTGAGGCGTGCGGTGGGGCGGGACATGTTTCCTCCTGAGTGGTGCGCCGGGGCGCGGTAGACTTCGGGCACCGGGAGGAAAGGCAACTGCGCGGCCAAGCTGGCCGGAGCCACATAAGTCTTTGATTTGCAGGTTATTAGGCGATACACCCAGGCTGGAACTTCGACTCTGCGTGTCCGGGCGGACACGTTCAAAGATGGTGCCTCGTGTCCGGTCGGACACGGCCTTCAGGGTCGCCGGATATTGTGCCTCCGCATGATTTTCAGCAGGCTCGCGTGGTCGGCCAGTCCCAACGCCTCGGCAGTCCGGGTCACGTGCCACTCATTCCGCTCGAGCGCGGTGATCAGAATCCGGCGCTCGGCTTCCGCCTTGAGCGCCTGGAAGGTGTTCGCGCCTTCGGCCGCCGTCGCAGCGTCCCCGCGGATGTCCGCCGGCACCTGCTCGGGCCCGATGACGTCGCCGTCGGTCGCGATGATCATCCGCTCGATGACGTTCCTGAGCTCGCGGACGTTGTTCCGCGACCAGTCGTAGCGCATCAACGCGTCGAGCGTGTCGGGCGCGAGGCGCTTGGACCGGACGCCGAACCGCTCGCAGATGGCCGCCGCGAACCGCTCAGCGATCTCGGGGACGTCGCTGCGGCGGTCGCGGAGCGGCGGTACCGCGATCTGGTGCACGTTGATCCGATAGAAGAGATCCTCCCGGAAACGCCCCGCTCGAGTCTCGGCTTCGAGGTCACGGTTGGTGGCCGCGACGACTCGGGCGTCCACCCCGATGGACCGGGTGGCCCCGAGCCGGGTGACGCGACGCTCCTCCAGCACGCGCAGGAGCTTCGCCTGCGCGGGGAGCGGAAGCTCGCCGATCTCGTCGAGGAAGAGGGTTCCGCGCTCCGAGGCCTCGAACGCGCCGCGCCGAGTCGCGCTCGCGCCGGTGAACGCCCCCCGCTCGTGCCCGAACAGCTCGCTCTCGATCAGCTGTTCGGGTAGCGCGGCGCAGTTGATGGCGATGAACGGTTCCCCCGGCCGCGGGCCGAGCCGATGCAGCTCGCGGGCGACCAGCTCCTTGCCCGTCCCGCTTTCGCCCAGGATCAGCACCGTGCTGGGGACTGGCGCTACGCGGGCGATCTGCTGGCGGAGCCGCTCGATCGCGGCACTGCTGCCCACGAGCGAGCTCTCGCCGTCCAGCCGCTGCCGGAGCGAGCGCACTTCCGCCTGCAGCCGGCGCCGCTCGAGCGCCAGCTCGATCTCCCGCACGACCCGCTCCACCGGCTCGGCCTTGTCCACGAAGCCGTAGGCGCCGAGACGGACCGCCTGAATGCAGCGGTCGTAATCGCCGGTGCCGGTGTAGACGATGACCGGGACCTCGGACCCGCCTCGCGCCAGGGCGCGCAGCACGTCGAATCCGTCCATGCCCGGCATCTCCAGGTCGAGGATCACGCAGTCCACCGGTTCGGACGCGATCCGGTCGAGCGCCGTCCGGCCGTCGGGCGCCACGCGCACGTCGTGGCCGCCGAGCCGCTTGAGGTCGTAGGCGTACTGCTCGGCCAGCGCGGGTACGTCATCCACCACCAGCACGAGCGTCATCCCGAGCGCGCCTCCCCGCCGACCGGCCCGCCGTCGGCGGGCAGCTCGACCACCGCGCGAGTCCCCGCGCCGGGCGCGGTCTCGATCCGGAGCGCGCCGCCGAGGTCGAGCACCAGTCGACGCACGATCGACAGGCCGAGGCCGGTTCCGCCCTCCTTGGTCGTGTGGAAGTCGTCGAACGCGCGGTCCAGCTCGGCTCGGCTCATGCCCGGCCCCGTGTCCGCGACGGTGACGCGGACCCGACGCGTGCCATCCTCGTCGCCCACCCGCTCGGTGCTGACGGTCACCTCGCCGTCACTCCGGCCGGCCACGCTGTCCACCGCGTTGCCCACCAGGTTTTCCAGGATCCGGCGCAGCACCAGCGGATCCGCCGGCACCCGCGGGCGCGAGGGATCGGGAACCGCGTGCAGGGTCGCCTGCCCGGCCGCGGTCCCGCGGACTACCTGCTCGACCACCTCGGTGACGTCGCACGAGACCCGCTGCACGGCCGGCGTGAGCCGCGCGTAGTTGCGGGCCAGGGTGTCGAGGTACGTGAGGCTCGACTCGAGCGTGCCTCGCCGCTCCTCGAACACCCCGGCCAGCGACGCGGGATCCTCGCGCGCGACCTGCGTGAGGTGACGCAGCACGTTTCGGATCGGCACCAGTCCGTTCTTCACGTCGTGATTGACCTGCCGCGCCAGGTCGCCCGTCGCCAATCGGCGCTCCGCCTCGCGCAGCCGCGCCGCGCTCACGCGCAGACGCTCGGTCATCGCAGCCATGACGGAGGAGAGCGCGCCGATCTCGTCGTCCCGATCGCTCGCGAAGCTCTGATCGAGCCGGTCGAGGTCGATGGCGGCGGTCTGCGCCGCGAGCGCGGTGAGCGGGCGGCTGATGCGCGCGGCCAGCCAGGCCGCCGCGGCAAGCGCGAGCGCGACCGTGGCGCCGAGCGTCGCCAGGAACCAGCGGTCGAGGCCCCGCTGCAGCTCCCCCAGCGTGCGGGACGAGCGCGCCACGATCACTTCCGCGTTGCCGGGCGATCCCGCCGGCGCCGGCGCGCCGCTCGCTCCGGCCAGATCGAGGAAGGGCAGCGCAATTGTGCCCACGGCACCCGGGACCGGGTCCGCTCCCTGCCCGGGGTAGCGGATCGCGACGGACAGCTCCGGATCTCGAGCGAGCTCGCGACGGAGCACGGACCCGATCGCGACCCCGCCCGTGATCGTGAGGCGCTCGTCGGCCACCGGGACCGACTCGAGACGCGCGAGCACGACGATGGCCGAATCGGCGGTGCGCGCGCGCACCAGCACCGCCGAGTCCGCGGAGGCGGCGAGCATTCGGGGCAGCTCGGGCTCCACCCGATCGAACTCGTTCCGGAAGTGCCCCGAGCTCAGGATGCGGCCGGTGCTGTCCTGGATCCGCAGCAGGTCGAGTCCCGCAGTGCGCATCGTGCCGACGGCCAGGTCCAGGACGGCACGGCGGGTCGAGGCGTCGCCGCCGACCACCGCCAGGCGCAGCCGGTTGTCGCGCCGGAGCTCGGCGGCCAACGTGGCGAGGCGGGCCGCCACCGCGTCGCTCTCGCGCGAGAGGCCGTCCCGCAGCGCACTCACCGCCGCCTCGCCGCGTCGAAGGTTTTCGTCGCTCAGCCGGCGGGATAGCTCCCGGCGCACGCCGTAAGCCAGCAGTCCAAGCGGCATCAGGGCGGCCAGCGCCAGCGCGACGAACGCACGCGCGCGGAAGCTCACGGGACCTCGACGCGGAGCGTGCCGTCCCACTCGGCCACCAGCGCCGGCGCCCCGCGCCGAAGCACGGCCTGCGCGCGGGTCTCGATCAGGGGAACCACCGTGGCCGAGTCGGGCCACGCGGCCGTTTCCCGGCAGGGGACGAGGGCGCGGGTGGGCACCGGGATCACGAACGCACGCGCGGCGCCCGCGCGCAGCGCAAGCGCCAGACTGTCCGCCGAGTAGCCGCGGGCCGTCACCTCGGGCCGCGAGGCCAGGGCGACGAGCCGCTCGGCGAGCCCACGCGCGACGCGATCGGCCGCCGGATAGACGATGACGCTGGCCGCCGGGCGAGTCGGGCCTGCGGCGCCGCGCGAAGGACACGCGGCCCGGGCATCCCACCATGCGGGAGCCTCGGAGGCGCGCGCCTCGACCTGCACCGCGTCGCGCGCGAGTCCTGCTCTGAAGGCGGACGTATCGGAGGGAATGCCCATGTCGGGTGGAGCGTGTCCGGGCAGCACGAGCAGATAGCTCCGGCTCCAGGGAAGCGCCCGGGTGGTGAGGCCGGGCCGTTGGCGCGCGTAGTCGAGCAGCTCCGGATCGCTGGCGGCGATGAGGTCCGGTCCGCGGTCCACTGCGTCACGCAAGTCCGTGGCCGCGGCTATCGGCTCGACGGCCGGCCGCGCGTCATCCTGCGCGACACCGAGGGTCGGGTCGGCGAACAGAGCGGGGAGCTCGAGGTGCGGCGAGGCGAACCCGACGGTCAGTCGGCGGTCGTCGAGCGGGACCAGTGACTGCACGCCCTCCCACCGGAGCGCGACCGCGGCCTCGGAGTCGGCCCGCCAGGTCGCGGCCACCGTGCCGGCCGTCCACCGCGCGGCCGCTCCCGCCGCCGCGGGTTCGAGCTCGAGCGTCCAGAATCGTCCGGAGGTGTCCCGCGACCAGGCGACCGCCAGGCCCGGCGACGGCCGGCCCTCGCAATCGAGGCGGACCGGCGGTTCGACCGACGCGGCCCGTCGAGCGCGGCGCGCGTCGCCCGAGTCCTCGAACACGGCCGATACCGACCGAGCTGGCCCCACGCTGTCGCTGGCGAGCCGGCAGGCGGCCGCCGGCGGCGTGGGGGCTGGCATCGGCGGGTGCGGCGCAGACCCGCACCCCGCGATGGCGACGCCGATGGCGACGCCGCCGGCGAACAGCAGCGCGCGCCCTGGCATCGCCGCCGTTCAGGGCTCCGAGACGACGAATGGACTCCCGCCGAGCCGGGCCTTGAGGCTGGCCGCGGCGGTCTGCGCCGCCTCGCGGGTGCGATACTCGCCCACGCGGACCTTGTAGAGCCCCTTGTCCTGCACGGTCACCACGGTCACACCCAGCGCGCGCGCTTTCTTGGCAGCATCGTCGGCGCTCTTGCGGCTGGCGATCGCGGCGATCTGCACGCGGTAGACGGTACGGGCCGACGGTGCCGAGGCCGCGGGGGCCGGGGCTGGTGCCGTGCGGGTGGAGTCGGCCGTCGGCGCTCCCGCGACCTTGGTGGACGTGTCGGGCCGGGTGCTGTCGGATGCCGTCCGCGGGCCGGTCGAATCCCCCTGCAGGTCGCAGCGCTGGTAGAGGAAGCCGAGCTGGTTCTGGAGCTCGACATCGTCCCTGGCCTGGGCCATGCCATCGGCGAGCCAGCGGCAGGCGGCGGCCGGGTTGTTCGCGTCGAAGTAGGTGCGCCCGGCCCAGTACGCGGCCTGAGGCATGAGCGGCGTGGACGGGAAGTCGACTCGGAGCCGCTCGAGGTTCCGCGCGGCGCCGTCGTAGTTGCGCGTGGCGTAGTCCATCTGGACCAGCCGCAGGAGCGCGTCGTCCGTCCAGCTCGACGTGGCATACTCGACCGCCACGCGCTGCAGCAGCCGGCGCATGTCGCCCGCGGTGCCTGCGACCATCGCCTGGGTGTAGAGGATCTGCGGGTAGAGTGTATCGGATGGCGGCGTGGCCGCGAGGAGGCGGTCCACTGCCACCCGGGCGGAGTCGCCGCGACCCTCCTGGGCCTCACGCACGGCAGCCAGCAGCCGCGGATCGGTCTGGGCGGCCGCGCCGCGCGTGGCGAGCGGAGCGCCGACGGCCAGCGCCAGGCCCGCGAGCCATCCGATGGTCCCCAGCTTCATGCAGCCTCCACCTGCGCGACGGTCAGCCGAAGTACGAGATCGGTCAGGATCCCGCGCTCGTCGGAGACGGTCGTGCTCTTGAGCGCCTGATCGGCGTCGCGCGCTGCCCGCAACCCTTCGCGGATTCGGGCCGCCGGCCAGCTCGCCGCCCAGCCTGCCCAGCGGGCGCTCTCGGCCTTCCACTCGGGCAGGCCGAAGAGCCGGAGGGCGCGGATCTTCTCGAACATCTGCTGCTGGAGACTGCCGCCCCGGACCTTTCGGTCGTATTGGCTGCGCGCGAGCCCCACGCCGACCAGGGATGTGCCCAGCAGCGTGACCAGCCGGACCGCGGTGACACCGGGCTGGTCCAGCAGCGACGCGATCATCGCGGCAGCCTTGCCGGGCTCGCCGTCCAGCACCGCATTGCGCCAGTCGTAGATGGTCTCGCCCCGGCGGACACCGACCAGTTCGCCGACCTGCTCGACCGAGAGCGAGGTGCCCGCCGGCAGGGAACCGAGCTTCTGCAACTCCGCGGCCACGGCGCCCAGGTCGCCGTCGGTCACTTCGAGCAGGTGATCGGCCGCCGCGTCCTCCAGCGTGACACCCAGTGCGCCCGCCCGGCGGAGCAGCCACCTGCGGGCCCGCTCGGTCGGGAGCGGCTCGCACGCCACCGCGTATGCGCCGCGCACCAGGTCCTTATCCGCTTCCTCCTCCGCCGATCCCTGCACAAGTACGACCACGGTCTCCGGAGCCGGGCGTTCAAGGTACTTGAGGAATGCGGCACGGACCTTGGGCTTCCGCTTCCAGCCCTCGAGCTCGCGTATCACCACGACGCGGCGGTCCGCCATCATCGGCAACGTGGTGCACAGGGCGAAGATGGACTCGGCGTCGAGCTGCCCGGCCGCGCGCTGATCGAGGTTGAAGTCGCGTAAGCCCGGATCCAGCGCCCGGTCCAGGATCGCCTGGACGGCCTCGTCCTTCAGGATGTCCTGAGGGCCGTACAGGTAGTAGACCGGCGCGAGCGCTCCCTTCGCGAGAGAGCGCAGGAGCGCATCGTATGTCTGGGTGGGCATGCCGAATTGTAGGCGGGATGACGGCCCGCTGTCATCCCGCCGCTCAGGGGTGTCGCCTAAAACATTGAACGAACATGAGTGCCGTCAAAGTCTTCGCATCCTGGATCTCCCCCGACCGGATCAGCGTGCCCACCCGCGACCACCGCAGCAGGTGCACTTCCATGAACTCGTCCGCCTCGCGCTGCTCGGCGCCGGTCTCGAGGCCCCGGGCGAGGAACAGGTGAATCCGCTCGTCGGTGAAGCCCGGCGTCGTGTAGATCGTCGTGAGCCGCTCGATCGCGCCCGCCAGAAGGCCGGTCTCCTCCTCGAGCTCGCGCCGCGCGCAATCCTCGGGGGACTCGCCCGGGTCGAGCCGTCCCGCCGGCACCTCCCAGATGAAACCGTCCGCCGCGTGCCGGAACTGCCGGATGAGCAGCACCCGGGGGTCGGGGTCGTCCGGGTCGTCCACGAAGGGCACCACGGCCGACGCCCCCGGGTGGCGCACCATCTCGAGCTGGCCGATCGAGCCGTCGGGGAAGCCGACGGCATCGCGGTCGAGGTTGACGATGCGGCCCGTGTACAGCCGCTCGGAGGAGAGGAGGGTCATGGGAGGTTACCAGCTCCGTGCCCAGGCGACAGGGATCTTGAACGCTTCGGCCAGGAGATAGCGGAGCTCGAGGACGGGGTTGTGGGAGATAGGGCTGCTCTCGGTGGGTGAGGTGTATGCGTCCAAGGCGGTGCGGCGGGCCTCGAGGCGAAGGCGAAACATGTGAAAGGGGTCGCTGACGAGGAGGACCCGGGTGAGCTGGCGGTCGCGGACCCACTGCCCGACCCCGTTCATGGACGCGCTGGTGTTGCGTCCCTCGCTCTGGACGACGACGGCGCTCGCGGGCACCCCGTGCGCCACCAGGTAGCGCCGGCCTACGGCGGCTTCGCTGATGGTATCACCGCGGCCCACGCCACCGGTCACGATCACCACCGGCGCGTGGCCCTCACGGTAGAGCTCGAGGGCATGGTCCAGGCGGGCGCGCAGCACCGGCGAAGGGCGTCCGTTGTACTGAGCCGCTCCCAGCACGACGATGGCGTCGACCGGCTCCCGCTGGTCCTGCTGGCTCACCACCAGCACCATGACCAGCGAGACCGTGTAGACGATGGCGCCGGCGAGCAGGGCGAGCATCAGTGCCCGGCGCAGGACGCGAAGCACGGCGCGACGGGCTCCGGTCAGAGATCGAAGGCTTCGCCGTGCTTCGGCAGGATGACCTCGCGGATGCCCTCCTCGCGGAGGATCGTGGCCATGGCGCCGAGGGCCTGGGCCTCACCGTGCACCACGAACGCGCGCCGGATGGGGCCGCCCAGTCGGCGCACCCAGGCCCGGAGCTCGTTGCGGTCGGCGTGGGCCGAGTAGCCGCCGATGGTCTCAACCTCGGCGCGGCGGGGATAGTCCTGGCCGAGGATGCGGACGACCTCGTCGCCGCTCTGGATCCGGCGGCCGAGCGTGTGATCCGCCTGGAAGCCGACGAACAGCACCAGGTTGCGATGGTCGCCGATACCGTGCGCCAGGTGGTGCAGGATGCGGCCCGACTCCGCCATGCCGCTCGCGGCGATGATGATCGCCGGACCGCGCAGCTCGTTCAGCGCCTTCGACTCCGCCACGTTCCGCGTGTACCGCACCAGGGAAAAATCGAACATCGCGACATTGTCCGCGACCAGCTGCTCCCGCTCGTCAAACACTTCAGGGTGCATCCGGAACACGGTGGTCGTGTCCACCGCCAGCGGGCTGTCGATGTAGATCGGCACGTCGGGAATCCTGCCGGCACGGTGGAGTGCATGCAGGGCGTAGACCAGCTCCTGCACCCGACCCAGTGCGAACGCCGGGATGAGCACCCGGCCGCCCCGGGCCGCGGTGCGCCGGACCGCCTCGCCCAGGCGGTCCTCGGCGCCGGCCACCGACTCGTGGTCCCGGTCGGCGTAGGTGGACTCGACGATCAGCGTGTCCACGGGGCCCGAAGGCGGCTCCGGATCGCGGATGATCGGCAGTCCGCTCCGGCCGATGTCGCCGGAGAACACGATCCGGTGGTTGACGCCTTCCGTGATCCGCAGGTCGACCGAGGCGGACCCCAGGATATGCCCCGCCTCGACGAACTCGAGGGCGAGGTGCTTCCGCAGGTGGGTGATCCGCCGGTACGGCACACCCACCATCAGCTCCTGCACCGCCACCGCGTCGGGGAGCGTGTACAGCGGCTCGCTGTCCGGGCCGGCCTTGCCGCGCCGCACGAGGTACTCGTAGTCCTGTTCCTGGATGTGGGCGGCATCCGGGAGCATCACCGCGCACAGGTCACGCGTGGCGGGGCTGGTGTAGATCGGAGCGTGGAAACCGTGGCGAAGGAGCAGCGGGAGCCGGCCGCTGTGGTCGATGTGGGCATGACTCAGCACGATGCCGTCGAGCCGGCGCGGATCGAACGGCAGGCGCGCGTTGAGCTCCTGGGCCTGGGCGCGATGCCCCTGAAACAGCCCGGCGTCGAGCAGGAACCGTCCCCCGGCGGCCTCGAGCAGGTGCATCGATCCCGTCACCTGGCCCGCGGCTCCCCAGAACGTCAATCGGATTCCGGTCACGTAGCGATCCGCGATGAAAAGTGAAGGTCAGCCGTGCCGGGTGCCGAACAGCCGGTCGCCCGCATCGCCGAGGCCGGGCAGGATATACCCGATGTCGTTGAGCTCGCGGTCGAGCGCGGCGGTGAAAATATGCACGTCGGGGTGGGCCTCCAGCATCCGCTGCACCCCGGGCGGGGCGGCCACGATCGAGAGGAAGCGGATCCGCCGCGCGCCGGCGTCCTTGAGCGCGCCCACGGCGGCGACGGCCGATCCGCCCGTCGCCAGCATCGGATCGAGCAGGTAGAAGTCCCGCTCCACCTCGGCCGCGGGAATCTTGAAGTAGTAGTCCACCGGCTTGAGCGTGTCGTGGTCGCGATACAGCCCGATGTGGCCGACCCGCGCCGACGGGATCAGCTGCGCGATCCCCTCCACCATGCCCAGCCCCGCCCGCAGGATCGGCACGAGGGTCAGCTTCTTGCCCGAGACCTGGCGCCCGGTCATGCGCTCCAGTGGCGTGTCGATCTCCACCGGCTCCGTCGCCAGGTCCTTGGTCGCCTCGTAGGCCATCAAGGTGGCGATCTCGCTCACGAGTTGCTTGAAGTCGCGCGTACTGGTCTCGCGGTCCCGCAGGATCGAGAGCTTGTGCTGGATGAGCGGATGATCGAGGACGGTGAGATTGGGAAACGCCTGGGTCGACATGCGACCAATATGCGGGAGCCGGCGGCGCGGGCCTAGGGGCGCCGCCCAGTCTCAGAGATCGAGCGCGACCGCCTGGCACAGCCGCTCGTCCACCCGGCACACGCTGGCGCGAAGTCTCCCGTGGACCCGGCCGTGGCGCCCGGCGAGGAGTGCGCTGGGCGGCTCCGCGAAGTAGGCGGAGTCCGGTGTGAGGCGCGCGCTCCCGAAGCGGAGCACGGTGCCGTCGGCCAGCTCGAGCGCGGGGGCCACGCGCGCGTTCACCATGACACCGGGCTCGGCGACGAGGGTCAGGCGCGTGTTCGCGCCGACCGCGGCGGTGGTGAGGTGGACCGGTCCGGGAGGAGCGGCGCGTCCCGAGCACGCGAGCGCCGCGGCGGCCAGCAGCGCAAGGCCAGGGCCGACTGCACGCCGGCCTGCACGCTGCCTCCCCGCGCTCACCGCCACCAGCTCTCGCCTTGATCCGCTCATTCGGCCAGCAGCTCCCGGATGCGCCCGTCCCACGTACGGTAGCTCCCGTCGTTCAGGTGAAACTCGCCGTAGCCTTCGTACCGGATGTTGCCCTTCTTGTCGATCAACACGAAGCTCGGCCAGTAGCGGATCCCGTACAGGTTCCAGGTCCGGGAGTCGTTGTCCTGCGCGTTGGGATACCTGATATCGTACTGCTTGAGCGCGCGCTGGACGTTGCCCCGGTCGTGCTCGCCGGCGTAGGGCGGGAACTCGGGCGTGTGGATGCCGATGATGGTCAGTCCCCGGCCGCGGTACTTGCGGTCGAAGTCCACCAGCGACGGCACCGTGTTGGTGCAGTTATAGCAGGTGAAGACCCAGAAATTGAGCAGCACCACCCGGCCGCGGAGCTCCTCCAGCGACAGGGGATGGTCCGAGTTCAGCCAGCTTTCGTTCTTCCACGTGGGGGCGGGGCGCGCCTGGCGGTCCGCCGGCCACCGTGCCGGCACCCGGCTGGCCGACTCGACCGCCACGGTGGCAGGCAGGACGGCGCCAAGGGCGCAGAGAAACAGCAGTCCGGGACGCAACATCGAGGCTCCAGGAGTCAGGGCGTAGGACTAACGCCACCTGTCCCGAATCGGTTTGCGGTCCCCGGTCGCGGCCTTGGCCCCAACCAGGCCCGTTTCTATATTACCCACCCCTCAGGCCAGGTAGCTCAGTTGGTAGAGCCGGCGATGTAGTTCTTGGGATACCCCCGCTGCTCGAACTTGATGCGTGTTTCCAGTCTGTTAAAGAGAATCGAACAGAGAGCAAATCGCGATCCTCAATGGGCCTATCAGGGCCGCCAATCCGTATCCGATAAGACCCTCCCCAAGATCGCGCGGTTTGGCGGGCAGGTAGCGCGCCATGGTGTTCAACTGATACCCTACCGTGCCAAGGTATCCTTCGAGCCAATCGAGACGATCGATGATGAATCCGGCGGAGCTGAACAAGTACCGTAAACCGAACTGGGTATATCGGTAGAAATCATATGGCTGCTCGTGCTCTTCATAGAATAGAGGCCCGCTATAGATCATCCTCCCACCTGGTTTCAGCACTCGATACAACTCGGCCAGGACGCGCTGCGGTTCCGGCACATGCTCCAACACCTGATTGAAGATGATGAAATCGAAACGACCATCTTCGACGGGAATGCTCTGCAAATCGCAGACATACGTGGAAGGTGCATACGCCTTGTTGACTTTCTCAAAGTCAGCCGACTCATATTGGGTGTGCTGAAAGAGGCTCTTGTAGGGAGCTTGACCAGCCCCGGCATCCAAGACCAAAGCGCCGCTGGGAACCGAGGCGGCGAAGGCTTCCATCTCCTGTAAGAGACGGTAACGAGACGAGTTGAAACTCAGCAGACGACCCGGCGCTATCTCAAGCCCGCGCTCGGCACCCGGCGCTTGACGCACCTGACGCCGCCGGACGTGCGCGAGATGCTGGCCGGTCTCACCCGCGACGGGCTCGCGCCGAGGACCGTGGGCTATGCGCGGGCCGTGCTGCGCCGGGCGCTCAATCAGGCGGTGAGCGACGGCCTGATCCCCACCAACCCGGCGGCGGGCCACGGACTCGTGCCCAAGTTGGAGCGGCGCGAGATGCAGGTGTTGAGCGGGGCGCAGGTGAACGCGATCTTGGACGCGACCCGCGACGACCCGCATGGCGCGTTGTGGGCGACGTTATTCCTGACCGGCGTCAGGCCGTCCGAGGCGCTGGCGCTCAAATGGGCCGACGTGAACCTCGACCACGGGCAGCTACGGGTCGTGCGGAAGCTTCGCCGCCCGAAGAACGGCGCTGCGTATGTGCGTGGAGGACGTGAAGACCGCAGCGGGTCGCCGGGTGGTGCCGCTCGTAGGGCCGGCGGTGGACACGCTCGTGCGGCACCACGACCGGCAGGCCGTCGAGAAGGTGATCGCCGAGGCAGGGCTATCGAGGACAACGGCTTGGTGTTCGCCGATGCGCGTGGGAATCCGTTGCGAGGCGACGGGCTGTATAAGTACTTTTGGCGTCCGCTACTCCGGCGGCTCGGTCTGCCGCAGGTGCGGCTCTACGATGCGCGCCACAGCGCCGCGACGATGCTCCTGGAGGCCGGGGTGCCCATGAAGGTCGTGCAGGAGGTGTTGGGGCACAGCTCGATGGCGGTGACGGCGGACGTGTACAGCCACGTCACCCACGCGTTCAAGCGGCAGGCGGCGGACGCGCTGGCGGCCCATCTCGGCGCAATCACGGAATAGCACGGAATCAGGGGAGGGGTCAGGTTTCGTAAGTTGTTCAGGCCAGGTAGCTCAGTTGGTAGAGCAGCGGACTGAAAATCCGCGTGTCGGGGGTTCGATTCCCTCTCTGGCCATTCTAAGTAAATCCCTCGCACCCAATCGCTTGCCCAATCTAATGCTCCCCCGATAAGCGAAGGTTACGACGTGGCTTACTAGCGTTCCCACGGCGCGGCAGGCACATTGCAGACACTCCTACCTGGCCGTTCCGTGACCGCAGTAGTCCCACCGCTGGCCCAGGCCCTCCGCGATCGCTACGTGCTCGAGCAGGAACTCGGGCGTGGCGGCATGGCCACGGTCTACTGCGCCCGTGACCTCCGACACGACCGGCTGGTCGCCCTCAAAGTTCTCCATCCCGAGCTCGCGGCGACACTGGGCCCCGAGCGCTTTCTCCGGGAGATCCGACTCACCTCCCGCCTGCAGCATCCGCACATTCTTCCAGTCTTCGACTCCGGCGGTGCGGCCGGCCAGCTCTGGTACACCATGCCGTACGTCCGCGGAGAGTCGCTCCGGGACCGCCTGCGGCGGGAGGTTCAGCTGCGGATGGACAGCGCACTGGACATCACCAGGCAGGTGGCGGACGCACTGGGATACGCCCACAGGCAGGGCATCGTCCACCGAGACGTCAAGCCGGAGAATATCCTGCTCGAAGGCGAGCGCGCCGTTGTAGCCGATTTCGGCATCGCCCGGGCGCTGGACCTGGCCGGGGGCGAGCGGCTCACCCAGACGGGCCTGGCTCTGGGAACGCCCTCGTATATGAGTCCGGAGCAGGCAGTGGGGAGTCCTGCGGACGCGCGGAGCGACATCTATTCCTTGGGATGTGTGCTCTACGAGATGCTCGCAGGCGAGCCGCCGTTCACTGGTCCGACCGCACAAGCGATCATGGCCAGGCGACTGAGCTCCCCGGTTCCCACTCTCCGCACCGTTCGGGAAACCGTGTCCCCGGCAGTCGAGCGGGCGATCGAAGTCGCGCTCGCCAAGGTGCCGGCCGACCGGTTCGCAACGACCGACGAGTTCGTTGCGGCGCTGAATGCGGCCGGCCCAAGCGATGCAAAGCCCTCAGCTGCCGTCCGCGGCATCCCGCGGCGCCGGGTCGCCATCGCGGGAGGGATCGCCGTTGCCGTAGTCGCGGCAGCTCTCGGCCTGCAGCGGTGGTCGACGCCAGCCATCCACCCGGATACCGGCCTGGTGGCCGTGGTTCCGTTCCGGATCGCGAGCAGCGACTCCTCGCTCGCTTACCTCCACGAAGGCATGGTCGACCTTTTCGCGGCGAAGCTCAACGGAGAGGCAGGCCCGCGGTCGGTGGACCCTCGCTCAACCATGCGGCTTTGGCGCGCCGCCGCCGAAGGAAGAGCCGACTTGCCGGAAGCGGAGGTTCTGCGCCTGGCACGCCGGCTCGGGGCGGGCCGGCTTTTGACCGGCAGCGTGATCGGCACATCCGAGCGGCTGGTGCTCAGCGCCGCCGTGCTCGACGTAACCACCGGCAGGACACAGCTGCAGGCGACCGTGGACGGACGCTACGACAGCCTGCCGTATCTCGTCGACCGGCTCACGGGCCAACTGTTGGCGCTCGGAGCCGCGGTCCAATCCCAGCGGCTCAGCAGCCTTACCAGCACGTCGCTCCCCGCCATCCGCGCTTACCTGGCCGGCCAGGCGGCCTTCAGGAAGGGGCGGTTGGAGGAAGCGGTCCAGCGGTTCAACGAGGCTACCCAACTGGACTCCACATTCGCCCTGGCAGGGATGGAGTTGGCGCACGCGGCGGGTTGGCTTCTCAGTGGAGGTGAGGATGCGCAGGCGCGGGGACTGAGACTCGCTGTGGCCGGCCGCGATCGTCTGGGCCAGGGCGACCGCGCGCTGCTGGAGGTCAGCATCGGGCAGTGGTCCGGCGCTCCTGACATGTTTCAGAAGTGGCATGCCGCCGCCTCCGCCTACCCGGGACGCCCTGAAGTGTGGTACGGTCTAGGGGACTCGTACTTCCACTGGGGCCTGCTGGCCGGCATGAGCGACCCGCTGCGGCGTGCGGGCGAGGCCTTCCGTCGAGGCTGGCAGATCGACTCCAGCAGCACCAGCGATTCCATGCTCCCCAAGCAGTCTCCGGTGTTGGCCGAGCCACTGGGTCACATGGTCGAACTAGCTCAGATCGCAGGAGATACCGCGGAGGTCCGCAGGCTCGTCGCGCTAGGCTTGGCGGTGGATTCGACCGACCGGTATCTCCAATGGCACCTGGCCGTCAGCCTGGGCGACTCGGCACGGCGTGCATTCTGGGCCAGGCCCGATCTTCCCGACGGGGTCTTCAGCATTATTGGCATGTTCACCTCCTGGACCGGAATCGCCGCCAGCGACGGCGCGCGCGCGAGAACCGAGGAGTTTCGTCGATTGAGGCGCAAGAACCCAGACGTCGCCGGGTTCGTTGGGCGCGGAACGGCGCTGAACGCCGGCCGACCGAAGGAAGCGTACCGCCATCTCGACGAGCGGCATGCGCCGTCCAGGCAAGTGCTTCGGTTGCAGGTCTTAGACGCCCTCTATTGGGGCGGGGACACCAGCGCCGCCATCGAGGCCGTCCGCCGGCTCAGGCCCTTTGCCGAGGCAGGTGCAATGCGCGGAGACGAAGCACGAGAGCAATACCACGCTCTCTGCGTCGTGGCTCAGTGGCGCCTCGCGCGCGGTGAGACCCAGGGTTCCGACATGGCGATCCGGAGGCTCCGCGCCACCACCGTACCCGGACTCGCCTCGGCCGATCCAGCAGAGTTCGCCCGCTACGCCGCCCTCTGCGCCGGCGTTGCCGAGGCGCTGCAAGCCGCGGCGCTCCATCGGCCGGACGTCCGGATGCGGACCGAACGGCTCGACTCCCTCGCCCGGACCTTCATCTTCGAGGTCTGTTGTGGGCAGTCGGTTCCAGGAGTGAACCTGGTCCTTGCACATCTTTGGGAAGCGCAGGGGGATCTCCCTCGGGCGCTCCAGGCGGTGCGCCGGCGCGCGGCGGGCTACGGGCTCGCCCCGAAGCTCATGTCCACCTTCTTGCGCGAGGAAGGCCGCCTCGCCGCGTTGGTGGGCGAGCGTGCGGAGGCCATCCGAGCCTACCAGGATTACCTCGCGCTGCGGCCCGATCCCGAGCCGTCAGTCAAACCCGAGGTCGAGCAGGTGCGGGCGGACCTGGCCGATCTGATCGGCGAGCGGGGCAAGTGAGCAACGAGTTGACGCGGCCTCGTGCAGCTGGACTTAGGTTCGCAGCAACATCCACAGATCAGAGGTCGGTTACAGCCCATGAGCCTCACGTTGAGAGCGGTGGCCGAGCTGCCGCCTTGCCGTAGCCCTTCGAGTGGGCACTGCAGGGAGAGGTCTCATGAACACTCTCAGAACTACGCTCGTTTTCGTTGCGGCGGCATGGCCATTGGCGGTCGGTGGCCTCGCCGCCCAGGGAGTCACCACCGCAGCGCTGTTCGGGACGGTGACGGGTTCCGATTCCACAGCGCTCGAGGATGCCGTCGTCACGGTGACCAACACGGATACCGGCGAGCGATGGCAGACCGCTACCCGTGCCCGCGGCAGCTACGTCTTCGAGTATCTGTCGGTCGGCGGCCCCTACCTCCTCGAGGTCCGGGCCATCGGGTTCTCGCCGGGGCAGGGACCGGTGATCCTGCTCTCGTTGGGCGAGCGGCGCCGAGCCGATCTCTCCCTGACGGCAGCGTTCGTCGAGCTGCCTGAGATCGCAGTCTCCGCGGCGGTCGACCCGCTGGTGAACCCGGCGCGCAGCGGGCCCGCGCAGACCATCGGCGACTCACTGATCTCGCGAATGCCGATCCGGAGCAGGGACTTTTCCCAACTAGTCTACCTCTCCCCGCAGGCCGTGCTGACGCCGTCGGGCGGTGCGTCCATCGCCGGGCAGTCGGACCGGCTCAACGGCTTCCAGATCGACGGTGCCACCAACCTTGATCTCATTGGATTCGCGGGGGGCGGCGGCTTCGGTACGCCGGCCGCGAGCAGCGGGGTGCGCACCCTCTCGGTCGAGGCGCTGCGCGAGCTGCAGATCCTCTCCGCGCCGTTCGACGTGCGCTTTGGCACCTTCGCCGGTGGGCTGGTGAACGCGGTGACCCACTCGGGCTCGAATCGCTGGGCGGGGTCGCTCTCCGGCTACTTCGAGGACAAGGCGCTGACGGGGCGGGACTCGACCGGCCTCCGGGCGGAGGACTTCAGCACCAAGGAGTTCGCCTTCACCCTGGGCGGACCGATCGTGCGTGACCGCGCCGCGTTCTTTCTGGATCTCGGACTGCAGCGAGACGTCATCCCGCAGGGGACACCCAGCATCGGCAGCGACACCACCGGCGGCGCCGACTCGGCTGGCGTGGGAATCCGCTACGCCAGCGCGGTGCGGTTCCAGGAAATTCTCCGGAACACGTACGGCGTTGAAGCGGGAAGCTTCGCCGCGGCGCCCGTGCGCCAGCCGAGCGGGAATCTCTTCGCCAAGGTGACGCTGCTGCCCGCGGTGAACAACCGGCTGGAGCTGTCCCACAACTACGGCCACGGGAACCCGGAATACCCGGGCGATCGGACGCCCTACGAGGCCTACGCGCTCTCCTCCAACGGGAGTCAGGGCCCGGGCACGGTCAACGCTACCCGGCTCACCTGGACGATGGCGCGCGGAAGCCGCCTCTCGAATGAGCTCAACCTGGCCTATCTCCGGGTGCGTGAGGAGGAGCGCTGCCTGTCATCGAGCCCCTATTCCGAGGTCGTGGTCCACGCCGACGAAAGCTTCCTGGTGGCGGGAGACGGCTTTAGCTGCACCGTGAACTTCTCCAACCAGGACGTCTGGGAGCTGACCGACAACCTGTCGTGGTTTCAGGGCCAGCATCAGCTCACGTTCGGTACCCACAACGAGCTGATCCGTACCCGGCGGCTTACCCGCATCCAGCCGCTGGGGCACTGGGAGTTCGCCAGCCTGGACTCCCTGCAGGCCGGATTGCCGGAGGTCTACTTGGGAAGCGTCCCGAACCCGCTCCAGCCGGAGGGCTCGGAGGCGGATCTGGGAATCAACCAGATCGGGCTTTACGTCCAGGATCGGTGGGCCGCGACCCCCAGTCTCACCCTGACGGCTGGCCTGCGGATGGACGTGCCGTTCGTGACCTCCAGCCCGGTGAGAAATCCGCTACTTCAGTCAGAGCTGGGGATCGACAACTCGCTCACACCAAGCGGCAACACCCTCTGGGCACCCCGGGTCGGCTTCAGCTACGACGTCGGCGGCAAGGGATTCCTCCGGGGTGGGGTGGGGGTGTTCTCCGGACGGCCGGCATCCACTGGATCAGCTCGGTATACGGCGGCACCGGACTCAACGCGTCCAATCTCTCTTGCGAAGGCCCGGACGTTCCCGCGTTTAGCCTCGACCCCGACAACCAGCCCCGCAGCTGCGGGAGTGGCGCCATCCCGGTCGTGGCCGATGTGACCTACTTCGACCCTTCGTTCCTGTTCCCCCGAAACTTCCGCGTGGCGCTCGGCACCGACCTCCGGCTGCCCTGGGGAATGGTGGGGACAGTGGACCTGCTATACGTGCGCGGGATGAACCAGATCTACCTAAACGACGTAAACTTGGTGCCGACCGGCGCGGCCGACGGGGAGGGTGGCCGGCAGCTGTACGGCGCGCTCGATCCGGCCACCGGCGCCGCCACGCCCAACAGGCAGAGCGCCGTCTTCGGGCCGGTGATCGAGGTGCGCAACTCGAGTGGGGACCGCTCCTACGTGGCTACCGCCCAGCTCCAGAAGCGCTTCGCCGGGGGCGCGGAGCTCGGTGTGGCCTACACCTACACCGACAGCAAGGACCGCCTGTCGGCGGCGGCGGACTTGGCGTCCTTGAACATCGGCAGGGTCAACATCCTGGATGGCACCCTGGACCAGAGGCGGCTGGCGGTTTCGATGTACAGCGTGCCCCACAAGATCACGCTGGTCGGGGCCCTCGATCTTCCGTACCGGTTCCGGCTCTCCCTGTTCTACAACGGGTTCTCGGGTGCCCCATACACCTACCGCATCACCGGTGATGCCAATGCGGACGGGCTTACCGCGTTTGGGCAGCCGACGTTCAACGACCCCATATACGTGCCCCGGGACGCGGCCGACATCACGCTGGAGGACCCGGGCCAGTGGGAGGCGCTGGACAGTTACATCGAGAGCCGGCCGTGTCTGCGGGAACAGCGGGGGCAACTGCTGCGGCGAAACAGCTGCCGAGACCCGTGGGTGTCGGTCATGAACGCGCGGTTCTCGAAGGTCATCCCCACCACGAGCGGGCAGTCGATCGAGCTGATCGCGGACCTCTTCAACGTCCTGAACCTCATCGATGGTGACTGGGGGGTCCGGCGGTTCATCGAGGATACTCGGATCCTGAGGCTGGTCGGCTATGACGCGGCGAACGGCCGCGGGATCTACGCGTTCGACACTCAGGATCCCAACATTCGTGATCACGAGGCCACCCGCTGGCGGATGCAGCTCGGGGCGCGGTACACGTTTTAGCCAATGTTACCATTCCTTCACCGATCTAGTACCTGAGCAGTACCTGAACTCCGCATTCCTGGAGGGGTCTGGCCGGCGCTGGGCGACGATGCTGCGGACCGTAAGGCCTTGCTGGAAAGTGCCTAACGGTTCTCCGCAGGTCTCAGTGGATAAGCCCCTGACGCCCTGAAAATCCGCGTGTCGGGGGTTCGATTCCCTCTCTGGCCATTGCACTTAGCCCACCGCTCGACTCTCCACCTTTGACCGACCTTTGTCCATTTCGCCCGGATCGCCGGGCGGGGTGTGGATTTCGGTCGCGACGTCAAAGACGGCGTCCTCGGACGGTGCCCGGTAGACAGGGAATATTGTCTCCCAGTAATACCAGGCACCCGCCGAAAGCAGCAGGGCAGGCAGGCCGAGGATCACAATGAGATCCTTGGCCAAGCGCCAGACTTCTCGGAAGGAGGCGGCGTCATAGGGGTAGCCGCAGTAGAGGCAGCGATGGTGGTCTGACCGGTCACGGATGCGCGCGCTCTGCTGAGATCGTAGGACGCATCGTTCTTCGCGGCCACCCCTTGCATGCCGCGAACGCTTGCGTTAAATACTGAACCATATGGTTCAGTATATGACGACCCGACTTGATACTTCGTTCGCCGCGCTCTCGGACGCCACGCGGCGTGGCGTTCTGGAGCAGCTCGGACGAGCCGACGCTTCGATCACGGACCTTGCCGAGAAGTTCCACATGACGCTCACGGGCATGAAGAAGCACGTCGGCGTTCTGGAGCAGGCGGGGCTCGTCACCACGAAGAAGATCGGGCGCGTGCGGACGTGCCAGCTGGGCCCGCGCCGATTGGAGGAAGAGACGGCGTGGCTCGAGAGGTACCGCCAGCGCTGGGACGAACGCTTCGACGAGTTGGACAAGGTTGTCGAGGAACTGACACGAAAGGAGAAGAGCGATGAACGCAAGAATCGAAAGTAAGCCCGGCCCCGTGAAGAACCGCACCACGGTGGAACGGAAGTCGGACCGCGAGGTGGTTGTCACGCGGACCATCAACGGCCCGGCGCGCATCGTGTTCGAGGCATTTACCAAGGCCGAGCTGCTCAAGCGTTGGTGGGTGCCCAAGTCGATGGGAATGACCCTGCTGTCCTGCGAGGTGGATGCTCGTGTCGGAGGCAAGTACCGATTGGTATTCGACCACGGTGGCCCCGAGCCTGCCGCGTTTTTCGGCACGTATGTCGAAGTGAAGCCGTATTCGCGCCTCGCGTGGACCAATGAGGAAGGTGGCGAGGGCGGGCCTGTCACCACGGTGACCTTCGAGGAAAAGGGCGGCAAGACGCTGGTGGTCCTGCACGAGAGCTATCCTTCGAAGGAAGCGCTCGACGCTGCCGGCACCGGAGCAGCCGATGCAATGGTCGAGACGTTCGATCAGCTGGACGAGCTTCTCGTCGCCCTGGGTGAGAGCTCGGGACAGTAACAGAGACGTGGATCTCGCGGTCGGTCGTCCGATAGTCCCGGCTCACACTGGCCGGGGCTATCGGGTCCCACGGTACGTAGTCTCATCTGTCCCGACATGAGTGCGTGGGCGCCATCTAACGACTTGCGCATCAGCTGCAAGCGACTCGCTCGCTCATACATCAACCTTACGTTCCACCGCCCGCCATCGGCGGGTGGCGGTTGACTAAACTTCGCCCAGTAGCGCTTGTCGGCTGCATGCGCTGGTTAGGCGGCACCTGGGACGTTTGACCCACGCGAAGCGCTCGCTTGAAACGCCTTTCGCACGATGACACTCATGTTCTCTGCCACCCCGCTCGACCAGCGATCGAGCGAGGTGGGGATACCACCTAGCTCATCGGGGTCAGCAGCGACGCCTTCCCTCAACGTCAGCGACAAGGCCATAGCTAACACGGCCGAAGCAGTAGTCGGGCGCGAAGCCGGAACGCCACGCGCCCGGTACTGCCGTACTCGGTCTACTCTTCTCCCATCGCCCCCTCGACCGCGCGAGCTAGAACGGCTCGCCGGACCGCGCGCTTCACAAGCGCCCTCTTCAGCGCACGCTTCTTCAGCGCACGCTTCTTCAGCGCACGCTTCGCGACCGCCCTCTTCAGCGCACGCTTCTTCAGCGCACGCTTCGCGACCGCCCTCTTCAGCGCACGCTTCTTCAGCGCGCGCTTCGCGACCGCCCTCTTCAGCGCACGCTTCTTCAGCGCGCGCTTTGCGACCGCGCTCTTCAGCGCACGCTTCTTCAACGCGCGCTCGGCCCGCTTCGCGACCGCCCGCTTCACTTTCCGCCTCGCTACCGCTTTCTTGATTGCTTTTCGTGGCATTAGTCCCTCCTTCTGACTTGCCCGAGGACCGCGGGAACGCCCGCGCGCGACGCTGCCACCCACGATGGGGTGGATGGACAGCCTGGCCCAATAGTAGTAAGGGTCTGGTAGGTGGCGTGGATAGTGGACTTTGGGACAGGCGGCAAGGCAGGCTCGAATGGAGCGTGGGTGGGAGGGCAACCTAGTGATTAAGAGTCCTCCAGCCTGGGCAGGCATTTTCGACAACTTGTTGGGAGTCGGCCACTGTTCGAGCCTCGGTGCCCGGTTCCTTGCCGGAGTTTGCCCGCTCAGGCGAGGCGGGGACGACATTTCCCTCACGCCAGAATTTTTATTTTTTGAACGGGGGGACTCCCACCCGCATCTTCCAGCGGTATAAGCTCGCGCCCTCATGACCCGGCCTATTCCACGGCCGGGAACTTCTGGAATTGAAGGGGGGCACCTGTGACCAAACCTGTGTCCGAACACCAGACAACTGCAGACTACTGGGGACAACACACTGTTGTGTAAGTCCCGCAACGACAACACCTGGACAGTCCGGTGTAGTCCCGTATTTTTCGATTTGAAGAACTGAAAATCCGCGTGTCGGGGGTTCGATTCCCTCTCTGGCCATTGCAGTTAGCCCGCCGCACGACTCCCCATTGTACCCAAACTGTACCTTAGCGATTGTGGCGCGAGCCCCGGAGGCACGGTGGTCGTGAAACTGGAGGCGGTTCGAAGTCGATGGGCACGGCCAGGGAAATACAGCGCTCCGTGAGGCGTGCGGCACCGGAGTCGCCGACTTAGGCTGCGGTGGTCGCAGTCTAATACCAGTTAGACAGCCGCTATATCCGGAACTGGAAGGCAGATGCGTCGAGTCCTTTACCGAGTCGCCGCGAGCGTTGACGGGTACATCGCGGGGACCCGCGGCGAGGTGGATTGGATCATCCACGATCCCGCCGTGGACTTCGCGAAGCTGTACGAGTCCGTCGACACCGTGCTCTTGGGGCGGCGCACCTATGAACTCACCCGCCAACCGGGTGCGCCCGCCTGGCCGCCAGGCTGGCAGGTCTACGTGTTTTCACGCACGCTGCCGCCGGAGGAACACGCCGGCGTGACGGTCGTGAGCGTCGACGCCGGTGCGCGCGTGGCTGCACTCCGCGCTTCGCCCGGCCGGGAGATTTGGCTGTTTGGAGGCGGTAGCCTGTTCCGGAGCCTACTCGAGGCCAAGCAGGTGGACCTCGTGGAGGTGCTCATCGTACCGGTCCTGCTGGGGGGCGGCATCCGACTTCTGAAACCAGGAGCAGCGCTGACGCGCCTCGATCTCGAGCACGTGCAGAGGTATCCAAGCGGGCTCCTCGGCTTGCGGTACCGGGTTCCCAATGCCGTTGTCTGACTCGCGCCTGCAGCTGATGCGCCAGTCGTTAGACAGCGGCACCGGCAATCGACAGCCCCTGAGTTGATGGAGGCTCATTCTGGTGATCACGGACGAAGGCCTGGTCAATACGCCCATTCTAGCACATGCCGCAAGCGACCCCTCGGGAGTCATGTTTTCGATGGAGGAGATCGCCGACGACAGCAACCATTACCTGGCGCAGGAGCTCGAACAGATGCTCTCGGGTGTGGATGCTCAGACTGTGTCCGAACTGAAGTCGGACCAGCAGTTCCTCTTTTTCCATGGCGAGCGATCCCCAGGCGACCAGGACCGCCAGGCACGTTTGTGCATAGTGAGTCAGTGCATCCAGCAAACGATAGACGAGCTGCGGCTGAACCTCCTTGCTCGTTCCACTGAGTGAGTTCGAAGTAGACGGCTTGGCTTTGGTACGACGTGGCCATGCCTTTGCCCCTGTGCCGGCAGTCAACGGACAGAATGCTGCCTATTGGTTCATGAAGACAGTCGTCCGGCGCGGCTTGTGCGATGCGGTTTCGGTACGTCTTGATCCCTTGATGCATCGGCCCAGCTCAACGTTCCCCGGTGTAGAGTATCGCATGTGGCTGTACGGCCGAAATTTGGACCTCACGCAGCTTGTAGGTCTCTCCGAAGAACAGTTTGGCAGGTGGCTCCCAGGCAGGCTCTCCCGATCCGCAGAATTCACGGATTACGTCTGGTCTCCTCGAGATGGCGAGCTCCACCTGACGCTGGAGGAACTCCCTAAACGAGATGAAATACGCGTTCGTGGAAGTCGCTATCTGCACGCGATCTACGACCCCTCCGAGGAGCTGGTCATCTATCTCGACGGGGCGGTACGGGTCTTCGACCAGGAGCAGTGGGAGAGAAGGGCAGGGAGCCATGTCCGCAACTCGAGCAAGGCGGGCACAAGGATCAAGACGTTCCGCCTCAATCGTCAGGTGAACGTGGAAGACCTTACCTCGTTAGCGGCGTGCTATTTCGTCTGGAACTACGACGGCGCGAAGTTCTGCAGGGTGCCGATACGGGATGAACTGCTCGCGTGATCACATCTCCCGGCGTCGCCGCCCAATGCGCGCGTGCAGCCGACAGGCCGGCGGAGGCGGGCCCCGTCGCCGGCACCGTCCACGGTACGCCGTCCGCGGAGCAGCTGCCTCAATGTCCATCGTGGTCACTAACACCACGATACCGCGAGATCAACTGGCGCAACATCGCCGCATCGCTTATCGATGCGTTCTCTTTGAAAGCAAGGTTCGGCACGATCAAAAAGGCCAGGAGCGGGATGGCGATCGCGTAAACGTACTGCGTCCGCGACACGCCGATGCCGAACGGAAACCAGATGCCCCGCACGCCGATCGTATCGAGCAGCTCGCCGCCGAATAGCCCGGCCATAATCGAGGCTAACGTGGCGAGCGCCAGGATCTGCATTGGTCCGCTGCGGACAATGCGCGCGCCTATCACGACAAACAGTGCGATCGACCCGAGCCGGCTGCCACTTGTCACACTCGCCGAATGGATCACGGCGCCGAAAATCCCGGCGACCGCCAATACCACAGCCGACACATCGATGCTTCGCCACGGACGTAGGCACCAGCGGTTCCAGGCCAACGTCCAGGCGGCCCCTGCTGGCACCCACATCACTGACGCCAGCCACGCATAGGTAGTCAGATCTACCAGATCGGTCCATGAGACGATCGCATTGCTGAGGCGCCTGGCTGCGGTAAGCGCAAGCGCGATGCTGGCAAAGATCCAGAAACCCTTGTGGCTGCTGCAAGACCGGCACCCGAGTGCCAAGCCGATGAGTGCCAACATGGCGATCGGCTCGATCACATCGACGATGTAACCGGCGATGGTTCGCTCCCATTGCACGCGGTGGAGCGCATCGCTTATCGGCCGCGGAGCCAGTATGGGCGCGCTGTGCATGCCGCCGCCGTCTGCGCTGACCCCGGAACTGGGAAGCATGTATGTGCGGACAGCGAGCACGCCACGGGTGCCCGCCGCATCGGCGGGAAGGGCGAACCGCAGCGGCCGCGTGCCGACGACGCGCGGGGCTGGGCCGAGCATGCCCGACCCGCCTAGCCGTTGGCCGTTCCAATAGAGTTCGTAGCCGTCCTGGACGAGGGTCGGCCCGAGGATGTCCCACGACGCGCGTCCGGCCGGCACCGTCACCGCGCGCCGGTACCAGGCGTAGCCGTGATAGCTGGGATGACCGTGCGCCATCCACCCGCCTACGTAATCGGGCAGACCCACGTCGCCGTCGTGGCTGCCCGGCAAGGCGGTCATATCGACAGTCTCCCAACCGCTATCGTCTGTATTGGCGTCCGCCCAGTGTGGGTCATCGCCGGTATGGAATCGCCAGGAGCCATCGAGCAGAGTAGCTGCGGCGCGCAGCGTCGGCGGATCAGGCCGGCCGCCGCTCGCCAAGTCGGCGATCACGATGGCCCACGCCATCAGCGTCGTTATGACGATGCCGACGATCAGTTTGCGTTGTGTTGCGTCGATGGATGTCGCCGTCGAAGATGTCGATTTGGGCATCATGCGATGATCTCATCGTCGGGTTTTCGATGTCGGCAAACAGGCTACTACTGGTAACTACGCAGGTCGCCGCCTTAACGTGCCACACGGCGCCGGATCTGTTATCGCCGTCTCTGAGCGACAAGAGATCCTAGAGCCGTCCGGGTAAGAGGCTAGAGAGATGACCCAGGCACGGTAAGAACTGCTCACCAAGATTGAGCAGGGCACCACACTATTTCGTCCTGAAGAGACTTGCCCGGGCGTGGACACATCGTTCACCGCGGTCTTCGGTCTTCGATCGCCTCATGCCGGTCGGCTTTCCCAGAGCGTCCGCCAACGAGCATCGCGATGAATCGTTTCGGCATTCCTGCGAACACAGAGCAGAGGATAAGGGCACGAGACACGCGCTGCGTGTACTGTGGCAAGCAATTCTCCCACGCTTCACGTAAGGACATGCCGACCATCGAGCATCTGCACGAGAAGCGGCCCTTCTATTGGGAGGAAGGCCTGAAGGAGGAGGGTCTGGCCATTTGCTGCGGTAGCTGCAACTCCAGCAGGGGAAACAAGAGCTTGCAGGAATGGTTACAGACGTCCTATTGCACGCAGCGCGACATGCCCATAAACAGCAGTACTGTCGCGGAGCCGGTGAGAAGATACCTCCGATCCGCAAGGTGAGCGCTCGAAGTCACGGATGACCATCAAGGCGAAACAATCTCGCAAGCATTGTGATTTTTTTCTGAAGGCACCATCGACCGATTTTTCTCCCCAAGCATCCTCGCGACCCCCTGGCCAGGCCTTTGCTCGGGCCACCAACTCGTACGCACCGAAATCCGGTTACTACGCTCGCGTCTCGGTGTCGGCCAGCTCGCCCGAGGACGCACGGGTTCCGGTCAAGCACCGGGACTACAGCACGGGACACGCCATTCTGGTCACGAGACGACACGGTTTGTGAAGCAGCCGAATATTATTGAGCAGAAGGCTTATAGGGATACCTGGGGATGATAGGCGAAGGGGGGACAAAGAAGACAATGAAAACATCACTTCAGGCAAGCAAGAGCGTACTGTCGCTCATTGACCACCAATCAAATCTGTTCAATGGAATCATGTCGCACAAGCCGGCATATGTAAAAAATAATGTGCTGGCATTGGCAAAAGGTGCTTCGATATTGGATATTCCGGTTGTACTAACCGTTATAAGTCCACAAACAAACGGACCGATGATTTCTGAAATCACTGAAATGTTTCCGGATGTTTTTGTAATAGTCCGCAAGCATCCCTCATTCAATGCTTTTGACGAGCCAGAATTTGTTCAGGCAATAAAAAGTACGGGACGAAAACAACTTGTACTTACCGGTCTGTGGACGAGCATGTGTATGTCGTTCAGCGCACAGCAAGCTTTGCAGGAAGGTTTTGAAGTTTTCGGAGTGATGGATACTTCCGGCTCCGAATCGTTGGATGCATACAATATGGCTGTGCAACGTATGATTGGTGCAGGAGTAATACCTTGCACGTGGATGCAAACTGTTTCTGAATGGATGGATAACTGGCTAAATCCTAAAGCTGGCGACATGTTCACTCAAGTGTATTGTCCGTACAGCAAAGGCAATCCATTTTTTGACCAAGATATGCCTGAAGGCACCAATTAGAGTGCCCGCGAGATTGGCGGTGCTGGACTCCCGCCGGCGGGTGGAGTGACGTACGCAACGGTGCTCGTCGTCGTGGTCAGCCTCGGACTCCTTGCGGTAGAAGCCGCCAGACGACGGGCCCCCCTCAGGGGTCCCTAGGCTCAACAGCTCTGCAAGCTGGCGCACTCGTCGCGTTGATACGTCTCAGCCTGTTCTGGGCTGGGCTCGCGCTGTACAGTGGCCACACCGACTCGCGGCAAGGTGCGGGCTACGCGCTGTTGATTTTGAACGCCGTGGTTGAATTAGCGCTCGCCGCGTCACTGTACGACAGGCAACCGGGCCTGCCCTTGATGGTGGCCGGATTGATTCTGCTAACCAGTCTCTTGTTGGGGTTCGTGGGATGGCTGCGATTCGCCCGCCATTTGGGGGAGCGGCCTAACCCGCGCATGCAGCCGACAGGCTGGACGGGCACCGGGCTCCGCTCGGGCGACGCCTCCGCTGAGGCCCACTAAGGAAGCATTGGTTTGTGCGGGCGCGGGCTTGAGGGCCTGCAGCTGATACGCAAGTCGTTAGGCAGCGACTGGAGTCCACCGAGGGTTGGCAGCTCCGCCGTGGGAGTGGAGGCAGGTTGATCGAGGGAGGATCGGACCCGAGCGCGAGGCGCGTGGAGTCCGTGGCGGACATCGACGCGCTCATCACGGATACGGCCGCCGTGCTGGTGGTCCGGCCGGACGATCGCAAGCTCGCGGCGCTCGGTCGGCTGAACGCGCTCCGGCGGCTGTACCGGGAAGGCCCCTCGCAGGTCACCGACAGTGGGCTGTGCTATCTCGTCACCTTCCCGCTCGAGGTGCTCGACTTGGGGGAGAGCTCCCAGATCACTGACCACGGGCTGGTAGAGCTGCGACTGATCCGCAGTTTGCGCTGGCTCGAGGTGACGGGGTGTCCCCGCTCACCGTGGCCGGGCTCCAGGCGCTCCAGGCGGCGCTTCCACGGTGTGAGATCGTCGCGTAGCCGCTGCCTGATGCGCAAGTCGTTAGACCGACAGACAAGCATCATCAACATGCGAAGGTCGCGGATTGGACTTGGACTGGCGGGAGTGTTCGCAGTTGCCGCAGCCGCGGGGCTCTGGACTGCCCCAGCGTGGCTCATCGACCGAATCGCAAGATGGTTTTCGGGCTGCCTATACCGAGTGTCGACCAGAGCGCCGCTCCTCGCGCTGACGATCGACGATGGCCCTGACCCGAGCACAACACCCCTCATACTGGCCGAACTGCGTCGTCACGGCGCGCGCGCAACATTCTTTCTGATTGCTGAACGCGTCGCGGGACAGCAGGAGTTGGTGTGCAGGCTCGTGGCCGAGGGACATGAACTCGGGAATCATTTCACGCGGAATCGGCCGAGTATTCGGTTGGACCCAGTTGCGTTCGTTTGCAGCTGATTTGCAATCCGTTAGACAGCTGCACCAAGTGTGAGGGGGCAAGGTGAGCTGGGAAATCGCGTGGGCTGAGGCCGGCGTCGCACGTCGCTTCGTACAGCGGCTGTCTCAGCTGAGCGCACGTGACCGGCGGCCGGCGCTGCCGCTTTTACTCGATAGCGACCCCTATCTGAGCGCCTGGATCAATGTCGAGGCAGCGCTGGGGAGCGTACCAGATGCTGATCAGGGGCGGTTCCGGGAACTCATTGCAGAATTGGATGCGGAACTGGACCACGTGGACATACTTCCGAGCTTTCGTGAGGCGGCGCGCCGAACCGTGCTGGCACTCCTGGCACGCCGATGGCTGCTGACCCCCGAGAGCTTCACCTTTGTTTACGAACCATTTGAGAAAGTGATCCCCTTAACCTCACTCAGTGAGTGACGGCCAGTTAGGGCGCCGGTAGCTGTCCACCCCGCTCATGCAGCCGACAAACGCGGTCGACGTTGGGCGCCGCCCGCGTCCAGCCCTC
Organism: uncultured Gemmatimonadales bacterium; assembly: GCA_963697755.1. Lineage (GTDB taxonomy): Bacteria > Gemmatimonadota > Gemmatimonadetes > Gemmatimonadales > GWC2-71-9 > CAVVWJ01. The sequence continues at coordinate 557,205 of CAVOPE010000008.1, forward strand.
CCCGCGGCGACAAAGGACCGTAGGTTGTCACAGGTCGTTTGCAGCTGATTAGCCATCCGTTAGGCGGCCACGAGCATCGGTTGGTGGGTTAGCAAAGAGCGTCTCTGCAATCGTCTCGCGCTGAACTAAGGGGGCAGTATGAGTGAGGCTGCTTGGTCGGAGCACGTGTCGAACCTGAACGCAATGCTCGACACTCTCGAAGGCCGAGTACGGAGCGGGGATCGGAGCACACCCGGACTCTCGGAGTTGAAGAGCGCCCTAGACGATCTACGGCTGCGGACCTGGAGCCTGCTTACAGCGATTCACGAGGATGATCCCCACGCCTTTCAGGAGCAGTTCCGCACGTTACGTGGCACTGAGATGTGCCGCGCGCTGAGCATAGACCTGCGGACAGGGAAGATGAGTGGCCGACAGCCGGACGTGCCGGCTCTGGGCGCCGCCGCGCGTGATCTAGCAGCAGCAGTGAAGGAAGGGGCCGGGAAGGCTCCAAAGCGGCGCGGCAAGGGTACCCCCTGAGCGCTGGCCGCCTAACCCGCGCATGCAGCCGACGGGCCGCTCGGCCTCGCGTTCCGCTCGGGCGCTGCCCCCCGACGGCGGCCAACGGAACGTACGTTCGTGCGGGCGGGCATGATCGCCCGCAGCTGATGCGCATTTCGTGAGGCTGACAGTAGCCAACCTTCGGGCGAGACAGCAATGCTCTTTCGATTCGGTCCCCTGCACCGCACCGCGGGATGGTTGCTGACTCTGCTCGGTCTGCTCGCGCTCGCAGTGGGAGGGCGCGGGTATCTGACTGGAGCGCCTGTGCGCCCCGGGTGGGTACTTGGAGGACTGATCGGGATCGTCGTTGGGACCGCCCTGGTGCGGTGGGCGCGCCGAGCTTGCCCGGACTAGGCTTCTCGCCGGCTGCAGCCTCACCCGCGCATGCAGCCGACAAGCCCGGGCGATGCGGGTGCTTCGCCTGGATCCCCTGATCGCACTGACGATCTCATGTCCCGTCCGGCGGTGACGTATCCAATCCATTCTTGCCAAGCGGCCAATTCCGCCGACCACGCCCCTGCCGTCGTGGGGAACTTGAAAAGTCAGTCTCGCTAACAGGGGCGATGTCGCCCGATAGCCCCTACACGTTGGGAAAGGACTCGGGACTCGCCTCACTCGACAGGCAAGAGTGGGGGGAAGGCTAACTCGGGTAGCTCCCCTTTGGGGGCTTCCCCAATCAAGAGGCTAGGGCAGCGGGGTATCAAGAGGATAACAACTCGCACTTCCCGCAAGCTAAGCGGCCACGCTGCAAGTGGTTGCAAAGCCAGATATCCGTGCTGAAAATCCGCGTGGCGGGGGTTCAATTCCCTCTCTGGTCACTCTTCGCAACCTGAAGGCGACCTAACTCACGAAGGGGCCACCTGGGGATGGTGGCCCTTTCGACACCTAGCACCTATAGATCCCCAATACAATCTGCCGGACTCGATACTAAGGGCGCTGACCTTTAACATTCGGGAGCATGCAGCAGGGCCGTCGCGCACCAGTACACATTATGGCGCGATCAAGAGGATTTCGAGCTGCTGCAGAACGGGAGGTTCCCACGCTAGTCTTCGAGAGCGCGCGCGTCGACGCCGCTGGCGCAACCGATATTGGCAAAGTTCGACAAACGAATGAGGACCAGTACCTCATCGCGGGACTCCGGCGGGTCGTCGAGATCGAGGAGACCAGCATCCCAATCGAGGGCCGGCTGGGATTCACTCGGGGCGCGAGCGCGCTGCTGCTCCTCGTGGCCGACGGCGTGGGTGGCGGCAAGGGTGGCGAGGAGGCGAGCAGCCGAACGCTTGACACGATCGTACGGTACGTCGCCGGCTCCTCACTCTTCTTCTCCAACCTGGACCAAGAGGGTCAGCGCGCACTCCTGCACGACCTGACGCTTTCGGTGCAGTGGAGCCACGCCGCTGTGCGGAACGAGGCGGCGGCGAGCACCAGCCTGCAGGGGATGGCCACGACGCTCACCATGGTCCTCGTGCTCTGGCCTCGGGCCTACGTCGTCCAGATCGGCGACAGCCGCTGTTACCACCTGCGCACACCCACCATCACGCAAGTCACCAAGGACCAGACGATGGCCCAACAAATGATCGACCAGGGCGTGCTCCCCGCCGCGGCTGCCGAACGGTCGCCGCTGAGCCACGTCCTGTCCCAGGCGGTGGGCAACAAGGAGAGCGAGATCTGGCCCGAGATCTCGTCCCTGGACCTAGAGCCCGGCGACACCCTGCTGCTCTGCACCGACGGGCTCACCAAGCACGTGGCCGAGGCCCAGATCGCCGAATTGATGACGAAGGCGGAGTCGGCCAAAGGGGCATGCGCCTCGCTGATCAATGCGGCACTGACAGACGGCGGCAGCGACAACGTCACGGTGGTTGTGACCCGCTTGCTCACCTAAGCGCCGGGCAAACGGGCAGTACTACGCGGTGCAGATTGACCGCACTCCTCTTACCGGATCTAGTACCTGAGTCGTACCTGAACTCCTCATTCCTAGAGGGTTCTCGCCGGTACGGGGCGACTCCGTGGGGAACCGTAAGTCGTTGCTCGAAGGCGCCTAACCGATCTCCGCGGTTCTCAGCGAATCAGCCGCTGACACCCTGAAAATCCGCGTGTCGGGGGTTCGATTCCCCTCTCTGGCCATTCAACTCGATCGTTCACTCACGGCGGCAACGAGTTAGCCTGGTCGGGCTCGTTGCCGCTTCTTTCGTTACCAGCGCTTTTCGCGACTGGAAATCGCGTGGTACCGCCCGCCCGCTCTTGACACCCGCGAAACCAGCGCAAATCATTGCACTTCGGTTGCAACCGTGGTGGACCTCCTCGCCCGCCCTCCCCACCAGCTGGACGATCAAGGGCCTATGCCGGACCTACGTAGGGCTCAACCAGATTACGCTCTGAACCCGTTTCGACTGAGCCGCCTGCTGGCGGTGACGTTGATGCTTGCCGTCGGCGCATGCGGCGGCGGCAGCGGGGATGCAGCACTACCTCCCGGGGGTGGCGACCCGACGTCGCCGGAGCCGCCCTCGACGCCCGAACCGCCGCCCACGTCACCGGAGCCGCCCGCCGCCCCGCCACCGGCTCCCCCACTTCCACCGAGCAGCCCGCCCGTTCACGCCGGAATTCCGTTCGGCCCGAACGTGTACACCAAGCACGAGAGCTCCACCTCGATCATACCACCGTCGGGCATCGATCCCGCGTTCACCGGGCTGGTGACGGCCGCCTATCCCCCGACCCTGATCGCCAAACTGGAAGCGGCTCGCCGGGTCAACGGCCGGGTGCTCCTCAGTTTCGCCGGCAATTCCGACTTCTACCGTGATAGCAACGGATTCAATCTGTCGATGTGGAAGGCAAAGACCGATCGGTTTCGGGGCATCGATATCTCGTCCTACATCGCCGACGGCACACTGATGGGCAATTTCCTCATGGACGAGCCGAGCGATCCCAAGAACTGGTTTGGTCACCAGGTCTCGCGGGCGGACATCGACGAAATGGCCAGGTACAGCAAGGAGATATGGCCTGATCTGCCCGCCATCATCCGCGGTTGGCCGTGGTATCTGAAGGGCTATCAGTACAAGTATCTGGACGCCGCCTGGGCCCAGTACCACGCGCGCTTCGGCTCCATCGACGACTTCATCGCCACCAACAGTCGTGACGCGAAGGACCTTGGATTGTCACTGGTCATCGGCCTGAACGCGCTGTCCGGCGGCGGCGAGCACGGAATGCAGGGTTTCTATAAGGACAAGTTTTCGATGACTGCCTCGCAATTGAAAACCTGGGGCGGCACCCTGCTTGCCCAGCCGTACGGCTGCGCCTTCTTCATGTTCAGGTACGACACGGTCTACTTCGCTCGGCCCGATATCCGAGAGGCCATGGCCGAGCTGAGCCAGAAGGCGCAGAGTCTTCCGGTCCAACCGTGCCGGAGGTTGTGACCCGGTAGTTGGCCCTCTGCGCGGGAGCTCCGCCGCGCAGGGGGACCGGCAAGCATCGCTCGAGTGCCCGGCCGCCACGCCGGGCTTTTTCGTGAGCGAGCATCGGCGGAGCCGTTGCCCCGCGCTCAGCGCCATCGTATGATGGGCGACCCGTCTCGCAGGGGGCGTGCCCCTGGTTGCACCGCTCCTCTCCCTCGCCCTTTCGGTTCTCGTCGCGGCTCGCATCGACACCACCGATGCGGCCAGGCTCGTCGTGCGCCGGGCACAGCAGGCCGTCGAGGGCGATAGCGTCGCCCGTGTCCAGGCGCGCTGGTCCGCACGTCTGCATCAGGATTCCACCGATCGCCCGGGGCGGCTCGGGCTCGCCACCCTCGCGCGGCTCCGCTACGACTATCCCGCCGCCGAACGGCTCTACGCCCAGCTGTTCGACGCCGACTCGCTGCATCCCGACGCCTATGCGGCCTACGCCCGTCTCGGCCGCGCCTGGTCGCTCGAGGAGCGCGGCCAGAGCGACGCCGCGGCTGAGGAGTTCGCGCGCGCGCGACTGATGGCGCGCGCCGCGGGCGACCCGGCGGCCGAGGCGGAGGCGCTGATCGGGCGCTCGTTCGCCCGCGGCGCCGTCGAGGGGATGGCGATGGTGATGGCGACCCTCGACACGGCGGGCACCCTCATCCCCGCATCCGCGCTCGATCTGCAGGCGGAGCGCCGGTGGCGCCGCGCCCTGGTCCGAGGCCTTCTGGCCGACCCGGGCGCCACGGCGGAAGCGGCGGCCGCCGTCGAGCTCGCCCGGCGAGCGGGGGACCCGCGGGTCGAGGCACAGGCGCTTCGGGGTCTCGCGAAAGTGCTGGACTGGCGAGGGCAGGAGGACTCGGCGCTCGTCGCGTTCCGCGAGGCCGAGCAGCGGTTCCGGCAAGCGCGGGAGCACAGCTGGCTCGCCGTCACGCTGATGAACCGAGGCAACTCCTTGCGCAAGCGGGGCGATCTGGGCGAGACGATGGAGGCTCTGCGCGCCGCGCTCGCCGAAGGCGAGCTGTCGCACAACCTCTGGGCGGTCGCCAGCGCGCACACCGGTCTCGGGGTCGTCGCCATGCAGCTCAACGACCCCACCACGGCCGCGCAGCACCTGCATCGGGCCGTCGCCATGTTCGAGGCGCAGGGCGACCGGTCGAGCGCGATGAGCGCGCGCAAGTTCCTGCCGCTGGTCGCCGTCGCCGAGGGCGACTTCTCCACGGCCCGTCGGCAGACGCTCGAGGCGCTGGCGTTCTATCAGGGAACCGGGGAGACGCTGGACCAGTTCGGGGCGTATCAGACGCTCGCCACGATCGCGATCCGCGAGCGGGATTGGGCCGCGGCCGACCGTGCGCTGACCGACGCGCGCGCGCTCCTCCCGAAGCTCGATGGACCGCAGTGGGGCGGGGCGCTGGCCTACGACCAGGGACGGTTGGCGCTCGCCCGCGGCGAGCTGTCGACGGCGGAGCGGTCGTTCAAGCGCCTGCTCGGGACGCTCGACGGCACCCAGCACCTCTCCCGCTACGATGCGCGGCTGCGCCTGGCCGATACCTATGCCCGGGGTCGCCACCTCCGGGCGGCCGAGCGCGAAGCCACGTCGGCGTGGGACGAGCTCGACCGGTGGCGCGCGACCCTGACCGATCGCGAGCTCAGACTGCTCGCCTTTCAGGTCGTCAGCAGCGAGAACGAGGTGTCGCCCGCCAACCTGAGCGAGCAGCGCGCGAGCGTGGCGCGCGTGCTGGCCGCGCTCGCCGCCGGTGGTGAAGCGGCGCGTGCGTTCGAGCTGGCGGAGCGCCGGCGCGCACGAGAGCTCATGGACCGACTGGTGCGGGCGCAGGCGCTCCGCACGGACTCTTCGGCCGCCTCCGGCCAACCTTCAGCGCCACGGCAGGCGCCGGCGCTTTCGGCGGGCGACATCGCCGCGCTGATCCCCGATCAACGTACCGCGATCCTGGAGTACGTCACCGGGGGGCTGGGTGCGCCCACGACGCTGTTCGTGCTGACACGGTCGGCTCAGGGCGCCGCAGCCGTTCGCGCGCGCATCATGCCGCCGGCCGATTCGCTCGCCGGGGCGCTCTCGCGATTTCTGGCGTTGCTGCAGCACGGGGACGAGCTGGGTCCGGTCGCGCGCGACTTGGGCAGAGTGCTGCTGGATCCGGCGTTGGCCGACCTCGGCGCCGGCGTCACCCGGCTCATCGTGATCCCGGATGGGCCCCTGCACCGGGTGCCATGGGATCTGCTGCGTCTCCCCGACGGGCGGTACCTGATCGAGCAATACGCGGTGAGCGTCGCCCCCTCCGCGGCCATCCTCGCGACACTCTGGCGCCACCCGAGAGTGCCGCCGGCGGACCGCCCCGTGCCGCTGCTCGCCTTCGGCGATCCGACCTTTGCAGGGGAGGCCGGAGCGGGTTCAGCGTCCGACGGGGCGCCAACCGAGGCCGCACTCGACCCCACGCCGGGGTTGCCGCGCCTCGCGGGATCGGGTCGCGAAGCACGGCTCGTGGCCCGCTACTCGACCGACGCGGAGGTCCGGCTCCGCCGTGAGGCCAGCGCCGGGTACCTCAAGCACACGCCGCTCGAGCGCTTCCGCGTCATCCACTTCGCCACCCACGCCGTGGTCGACGAGCGCTCGGTGACCCGCACGGTGCTGGCGCTGGCGCCCGACGGCGGCGACAACGGCCTGGTCGGGCCGGGCGATCTGGCCGCGCTCAGGCTCGACGCGGACCTGGTCGTGCTCTCCGGGTGCCGCACGGCGGGCGGCGTGCTGGTGGAAGGCGAAGGCGTCCAGGGGCTCACGGCGCCGCTGATCCAGGCCGGGGCGCGCAGCGTCGTCGCGAGCCAATGGCGCATCGGCGATCAGAGCACCATCGCGTTCGTTCAAGACTTCTATCAGGCGCTCGCGAAAGGTCTCCCCGTCGGAGATGCGCTCCGCGCGGCCAAGCTCGACGCGCTCCGTGGCGGCGCATCGCCCAGGTCGTGGGCGGCATTCACCCTCGTCGGCGACCCGCTGGTCGGGATCCCGCTCACGACCTCGCGGCCCGAGCCCTGGCGACCAGCCGTGCTGGTAGCCGCGCTGGTGACCGCGCTGGTGCTCGGGGCGACGGGTATCGCCTACGCGCGGCGCCGGCGGGTGGCCGATGGGGCACGGCTCGGCAATACCGCCCAGAGCCGCTGAGGTAGACAACCTTCGACACGCGCCCGCGGTCTCTCCGCGGGCGTTTGTGGCTCAGACCGCCACGCGATCCCCCGACCGCTCCAGCGAGACGTGCACCGACTTGTACGCCGGCTGGTTGCTCTGCGCCGCCACGCTGCCGAGCGGGACGAGCACGTTGCCCTCCGGGTAGTACACGGCCACGCACCGCCGGGGAATGGAGTAGGACACCAGCTGGAACTGCCGCGCCACGCGCTGCTCGTTCTCGAAGTGGCTCGTGATGTCCACCCGCTGCCCACTCGACCAGCCGCGCGCCGCCAGGTCCTCCGGATTCATGAACAGCACCCGCCGGCCGCCGTGCACCCCGCGGTAGCGGTCGTGCAGGCCGTAGATCGTGGTGTTGAACTGGTCGTGACTCCGAATGGTCATGAGCAGATACTGGTCGGCCCCGAGGTCATGCGCCGAGATCGGGGCGACCGCGAAGTGGGCCTTGCCGGTCGAGGTGACGAACTTGCGCTCGCGCGGAGGGTTCGGCAGGTAGAAGGTCCCCTTGGCGATGCGGTTGTTGAAATCCTCGAAGCCGCGGATGACGCGGGCGATCCGGTCACGCACCTTGCCGTAATTGCCCGCAAGCGCGTCCCAGTCGACGGTCGAGTGGCGCCCCAGCGTGGCCTTCGCGATCCCGGCGATGATCGCGGCCTCGCTGCGGAGGTTGGGCGCCACCGGCTCCTGCCGGCCGGTGGACGAGCTCACCACGCCCATGGCGTCCTCGACCGTGAGAAATCCGCCGGGATCCTGTTCGGAGCGACCGAGGCACGGCAGGATGAGCGACTGCCGGCCGGTCACCAGGTGCGAGCGGTTGAGCTTGGTGCCGATGTGCACGGTGAGCCGACACCGTCGCAGCGCTTCCGCCGTACAGACGGTGTCGGGCGTGGCCGAGAGGAAGTTGCCGCCCAGCGAACGAAGATCTCGATCTCGCCCTCGTGCATCGCGGCGATCGTGTCCACCGTGTCGTGTCCCGGATTCCGCGGCGACTTGAAGCCGAACTCGCGGTCCAGCGCGTCGAGGAACGGCCCCGGCGGCCGCTCCCAGACGCCCATGGTGCGGTCGCCCTGGACGTTGGAGTGGCCGCGGACACAGCAGGTCCCGGCGCCCGGCCGGCCGATGTGGCCGCCCAGGAGGAGCAGGTTCACCAGCGTGCGGATGGTGGCCACCGCGTCGCGGTGCTGGGTGAGGCCCATGGCCCAGCAGGCGATCATCCGCTTCGACCCGGCGATCATCCGCCCGGCGCGCTCGATCTCCTCGCGCGAGAGGCCGCACCCGTCCACGATGTCCTGCCAGCTCGTCGCCTCGAGGTCGGCGTACAGCTCCTCGAAGCCGTCGGTGTAGTCGCGGATGAAGGCGTGATCGATGACGTCGCCCTTCACCGCGTCCTCGTCCAGGATCACCTTCATCAGGCCTTTGAGCAGGGCGATGTCACCGTTGATGCGGACCGGGAGGTGCAGGTCGGCCAGCGGGTCGCCCGGCCGAGCAGATGGGCCGCGAAGTGGAGCGGCGTCTTGTACTCGTCCGGGTTCGGGTCGTTGAAGCGCAGGAAGCCCGGCTCGGGCAGCGGGTTGATGGCGATGATCCTCGCGCCGTGCTTCTTGGCGTGCTCGAGCGAGGTCAGCATCCGGGGATGGTTGGTGCCGGGGTTCTGCCCGACGATGAGGATCAGATCGGTCTGCTCGAAGTCGTTGAGCGTGACCGAGCCCTTGCCGATGCCCAGGCTCTCCATCAGCGCCGTGCCCGACGACTCGTGGCACATGTTCGAGCAGTCGGGCAGATTGTTGGTGCCGAACTGGCGCGCGAAGAGCTGATACAGGAATGCGGCCTCGTTGCTCGCCCGGCCGGAGGTGTAGAAGGTGGCCCCGTTGGGAGACTCGAGCTGGCGAAGCTCCGAGCCGATGAGGTCGAACGCTTCGTCCCACGAGATCGGCTCGTAGTGGGCGCAGCCCTCGCGCCGAAGCATCGGCTCGACCAGCCGTCCCTGCGCGTTGAGCCAGTGATCGGACTGGGCCGCCAGCGCGTCGACGGACCAGTCGGCGAAGAACTCGGCTCCGATCACCCGGTTCATGCCCTCGTCGGCCATGGCCTTCGCGCCGTTCTCGCAGAACTCGAACTGGTGCCGCTTGCCGTCGGGCGACGGCCAGGCGCAGCTCTGGCAGTCGAAGCCGTTCTTCTGGTTGACCGCCAGGAACGTCTGCATGGTCTTCCGGAGGCCCATCTTGGGCAGGGCGACCCGGAAGCTGCTCGCGATGGCCGGAAGTCCGGCGGCGGTGTGCGAGCCTCCGCGGATGCGGGCCGGCTCGGTCTCGACTGGCGTCTGGGCCCGCATGGCCGTGATATCGCCCCGCGCCGTGGCGTCGCAGCAGCGATCCATCGCGGAGTGCACGGCCGGGGCGAGCGTGGAGTCGGGCCGGGGCGAGTGGGTCGGGAAGAAGCCGTTCGCCAGGAACGAAAGGGTATCGACGCCGGGCACGTCGCCCGGGCCGGACTGTGCGTCGTCAGCCACGGTCAGACCTCGTATCGTGAAGGAAAGGCATCATCACAATCGAAGTATAGGCGCGCCCGGCGCGCCCGGATGCGCGTCTCGTCACAAGCCGGCAGGGCGCCGGCGTCCGCGCTTCGACATCTTGTGGAGCATGCGCATGCGAGTGATTCCGGCCCCCTGGTCGGGGCGGGCAATTCGGCGGGCATCGATGGCCGGTGGAGGATTCTGGCTCAGCCTCCTGGTCCTCTGGACCGGAACCGCAACGGCCCAGTCGGCCGCTCTCAGCACGCCGCCGAGCGACAGCGCGGACGCCGCCATGCGGAGTGCCCTCGCGAGCGCGCTCCAGGCACGTGGCAACGAGGCCGTAGCGGCCCTGCGGGCGCTCGATTCGACCAGCCTGTCCGAGCGCTATCGGCCGACCCGGCGGTGCATGCTCGAGCGGCTGGGCGCCCGCCGCCTGCCCGCACCGGCGGTGTCGGACCCGGTCGTGGGCGCGGTGCTCGACACCTATCGCGAATACTGGCTTCGCTCGCTCCTCGCGGAGCAGCCGGCCGCGGCGAACGAGCGGTGGCTGCTCGATTCCCTGAACGCCCTGGTCCAGCGGAACCGCGGCCAGGCCGCGGCCAGCCTCGACGACCTCGAGCCGGCCCTGACCGCTCTGATCGAGCCGCGCGGCTACCACCTGCTCCTCGGCGTGACCAGCCCGCTCCGCGAGCTCATGCTGTGGCACACCGAGCGGGCAACCACGTACGACGTAAAGCTACCCGAGGGCACCCAACCGGTGACCGTGGTCTTCATGGACGACTTCGCCAGCCTCGGCTGGGCCGGCTTCGCCACCTGCGACCGGCACCACACCGGCGGATGGACCAAACCCGACCGACTGTACGCGGTGCGTAGCGCGTATGACCTAGGCAGCGAGAACTTCCGGGTGAGCTACCTCGCGCACGAGGCGCAGCACTTCTCCGACAACCACCGGTTCCCGAAGCTCGAGCGGCAGGACCAGCTCGAGTACCGCGCCAAGTTGGTCGAGCTGGCCGAGGCGGACAGCACCGTCTACGATCTGCTCGACAACTTCGGGTCCAACGTGAGCCAGGACGTATCCGTGCCGCACAGCTACGCCAATGGACGAGTCGTCCGCGACCTGCGACAGCGACTCTTCCGGGCGGCCGCGGCGCCCGCGTGGCGGCAGGCGAGCGTCGGCAAGATCAACGCGGCGGCCGCCGAGCTGCTGCGGCTCGACACGGCGAGACTGAGCCGGACGGGCGGCCAGTAGCACACCCGCGGCCCTCGCCGCGTTGCCGGGCCCGCCCGGCGCCGGTAAGATTGCCGAACGCCATGCTGCTCAGGCATCTGCAATACCTCACCGCGCTCGCGCGCGAGCGTCACTTCGCCCGCGCGGCCGCCTCCTGCCACGTCGCCCAGCCGACACTCTCCGCCGGCATCAAGCAGCTCGAGGAGCAGCTCGGCCTGCTCGTGGTGCAGCGGGGACAACGCTTCGAGGGATTGACGGCGGAGGGCGAGCAGGTCCTGGCGTGGGCCCAGCGGATCACGGCCGACGCGGAAAGCCTCGAGCAGGAGGCCAGCCGGCTCCGTCAGGCGCTGGAGGGGCGGCTCCGTCTCGGCGTGGTGCCCGCGGCGTTGCCGGCGGTGCCGATCCTGGCCTCGCCGCTGGCGCGGCGGCACCCTGGGGTGACGCTGACGGTGCTCTCATCCACCTCGATCGACATCCAATCGGGTCTGGACGAGTTCAGGCTCGAGGCGGGCATCACCTACCTCGACAACGAGCCGCTGTCGCACGTGCGAACGATCCCGCTCTTCAAGGAGAGATACCTGCTGATCACGCCGGCCGGCGGCCCATTGGCCGGCCGGACCCGAGTGACTTGGCGGGATGCGGCCTCGCTTCCGCTCTGCCTGCTCACCCCCGACATGCAGAACCGGCGGATCCTGAACTCGCACTTCGCCGAGGCGGGCGTCACCGCCAGGCCCGCCCTCGAGACCAACTCGGTGTTTACGCTCTGTACGCTCGTTCGCTCGGGCTATTGGTCGAGCGTGCTGCCGCACGGGTTTCTGCCGCTGTTGTCGGGCGCACAAGGGATCGCCATCCTGCCGCTGGAAGGGCCACCGGCAGCGCACACGGTCGGGTTGGTGGTGTCGGACCGGGATCCGCTGCCGCCGACGGCGACGGCCCTGCTGGGCATTCTGGATGGACTCGACTGGTCCCCCATCGCGGGGCGGTGATCGACGAGTAGTCAGCGACCGCCCGCGCCAACCAGCCGCTCCGGGTGCGTGTAGGCGGTGAGCCGCGCCCCCCGGGCGAAACCGACCAGTGTCAGCCCCGACTGCTGCGCGACCCGCACGGCGAGGCCGGTCGGGCCCGAGATCGCGGCCATGAGCGGGGCGCCGAGAACCGCGGTCTTCTGCACCATCTCGAAGCTGGCGCGGCTGGTGACCAGCACGAACCCGGTCGCGGGGTCGAGTTTGGCCGCCACCGCCGCGCCGACCAGCTTGTCGAGTGCGTTGTGGCGCCCGACGTCCTCGCGCACCAGCTCGAGCGTGCCGTCGGCGTGGGCCCAGGCGGCCGCGTGGACCGCGCCGCTGACGGCGTTGAGCGGCTGCCGATCCGCCAGCGCCTCGAACGCCCGGTGAACGGCCGTGACTGCGATGGTCCCGTCGGCGCGCACGGGATGGAGCGTCTTGAGCACCGCGTCCACGCCGTCGGCGCCGCAGATCCCGCAGCCGGTGCGGCCGGTGAGCCGCCGCGTCCGCTCCGCGATCCCCGTGGCGCAGCGCTCGGCGACGAGCGCCTGGATCTCGACCCCTCGGCTGTAGCGGACGACCTGGAGCGACTCGAGGTCCTCGGGCGACCCGATGAGCTCTTCGGTCAGGCTGAAGCCCAACGCAAAATCCTCGAGGTCGGCCGGCGTGGCCATCATGACGACGTGGGGGATGCCGTTGTACACGATGGCGACCGGCGTTTCCTCGACCACCGACTCGGTCTGCTCGGTGTGGGTGGCGCCGTCCCATCGGACGCTGGGGGTCTCCAGCAGCGGCGCGGCATAGCCTAGGCGATACAATCCCATAGGATCGCGGAGTCGCTCAGCATTGGTGCCGTTCAAGACGATCCTCCTATGGGCTCCCGGTCCGCAGGCTGGTCCCGGACCGCAAGATACAGCGACGGCCCGGGCTGCGGCTGCGTTGATAGACGGCGGCTATTCTGTAATATAAGTGATGAATTGGCGATAACTTGCGCCGTGGGGGTCGACATGGGCGCCGCCCCTTCCGCGCGCGCGATCGAGCCGACCCACGCCTTCCACCTGCTCCGCTAGCGGCTCAGAGCAGGATCACCCCCGCCCTCGCCCCTGCCGCCACCGCCTCGGCGCGGGTCGAAACGCCCAGTTTGTGAAATAGCGCGGCCAGATGGGTCTTCACCGTGTGGCTCGAGATCCCGAGTCTGGCCGCGATCTGCTTGTTGACCAGTCCTTCCGCCAGCAGCGCGAGAATCTGCGCTTCGCGTGCCGTCAGCGCCTCGGGCGCGGCTACGGCATGGGCAGCCGTTGCTTGGGGCGCATCCACCAGCGCGTCAGCCGGCAGCACGACCAGTCCCGCCGCCGCCGCCTCGACTGCCGCGACGATCGCGTCCGCGCTCGCGGTCCGCGGGAGCACCGCCCGCGCGCCGGCGCGCACGGCCCGCACGGCCCATCCGCGGGGCAGCGCGTCCCCGAGGATCGCGAGCGCCGGCGCCCGCGCGGCCGAGTCGGGTGGCAGCGCGAGACGGGGCACGTCGGCGCCGCGGTCGATCAGCGCCAGGACGACCTGCGGGGCGGTCTCGTCCAGCCGCCGGCGCGCGTCCGCCAGCGAGGGGCTGCCGCCGCCGACCGCAACGTGGCCCCGGCTCGCGAGCAGCGCTTCGAGGCCCGCTCGCTCGAGATCCGATTCGGCGACCACCAGCACGCGGATCACGCGGCGCGCGCCCCTCCGCCTCGACCCCGGTCGCTCAGAGCCTCTCGCACGAAGCGCTCGACCACGTGGGTCGGCACGGCGACGCCGAGTCCGCTCACGATCATCGCGTTGATGCCGACGACGCGGCCCGAGCTGTCGGCCAGCGGCCCGCCGGAGTTGCCGGGCGCCAGCCTGATGTCGGCGTGCAGCCAGCCGGCGGGCCCACGCATCGCGCTGGGCGCACGATGCACCACGCCGAGCGCCGCCGCGTAGGACACGCCGAAGGGATGCCCCAGCGCGACCAGCAGCTCGCCGGGCCGCAGGCCGCGCGCGTCGGCCCGGAGGGCGGACTCGAGATCCGACGTGGCGATCGCCAGCACGGCGAGATCCCGACGCGGGTCGCGGGCGATCACCCGAGCGGGCAGCTCCCGTCCGTCCGGCAGCTCGACGTCGGCCCGCGGCCCGGCGGCCACGTGGGCGTTGGTGACGATGAGGCCGTCGCGGAGCCACACGACGCCGGCACCCGCGCTCCGGCCGTCCGCGCGGACGTGCACCGTCACCCGGCCGAGCCTGGCGGCGACCTCCCCGACCGCGCGCTCGAGCGCGGGCACGGCGCCGAGCAGCGCGTCAACCCCGGGCACGGGGCCGCTCTCCCACGGTGACCGACAGGCTCTCCGCGCGTCCGCCTCGGGCGACGCGAAGGCCGATCGCCTGCCCGATCCGCTCGCCGCCGAGCGCGGCGAGCACGTCGCCCGGGTCGCTCACGGGCCGGCCGTCGAGCGCGAGCAGGATGTCGCCGATCTGCACCGCGCCGCGGTCCGCCGGACTGTCCGGCTCGACGTTCACCACGACGAGCCCCGCCTCCGTTTCGCTCCCGAGGCTGCGCTGCAGCGCGGGTGGAAGCCGGACGGGCTGGGTCGCGATCCCGAGCCAGCCTCGGGCGACGTGCCCTCGCGCCAGGAGCTGGCCGGTGACCCGCGCGACCGTGCTCGCGGGCACGGTCACTGCCGTGGCCCGCGCCAGTCCCGAGGTGTTGAGTCCGATGACGCGGCCGGCGGTGTCCACCAGCGGTCCGCCCGAGAACCCGTCGTAGACCGCCAGGTCGAGCCGGACGAACCGGTCGATGGTGCCGCCCTGCCAGGTGCGCCACTCGCCTCCGACCGCGCTGACGATGCCGAGGCTGGCGGTGACCGACCCACCTGGCCGTCCGAGCGCGAGCACGAGCTGCCCGACGCGAGGCGGCTCGGTTGCCGGCGCGACCGGGGGTGCGCTCGCGCCCTCCGCCAGACGGAGCACGGCGAGGTCGGTGGACGGGTCCCGCCCGGCCAGCGTCGCGGCGACGCTGGTGCCGTCGTGCAGGCCGACGGTGATGTCGTCGTCCCGCTGAATGGTGTGGTGCGCCGCGACGACGACGCCCGGCTGCCAGACGATGCCCGATGCCGGAATCCGGCGCCGGGCGTGGATGGCGACGACCGAGCGCCCGACGGTGTCCACCGCCGCGGCGAGATCGTTGGAGACGGCGGACAGCAGGCCGTCGGTCGAGGATGCAGACATGAACGCTCCGATGGTGAGTAACCGGAGAGTATGATGCGGGAGTTTCCGGCCGGCGGGGGATCGGGCGAATGGGCGAGGAGAGGGTCGGATGTTCGGGGGATGCAGATCGCGCGGTGCAAGACCGGCGCGGCCAGCCGTCCTAGTCTGTGCCATGCGAGATCAACACCGCCCGAAACAGGATCTCATCAACGAGGTCACGGCCCTGCGGAAGCAGGTGGCCGACCTCCGCGATGCGATGACCGCCCGCCGCCGGGTGGAGGACGCCCTGCGTCAGTCCGAGGACCAGCTCCGGCTGCTGTTGGACGCGGCGCCTGTGGGCTTGTGTCTCTTCCGACCGAACGGGACGCCGCTGGTCGCCAACCGCCCGTTCGCGCGCCTGCTCGGCTACGACACGACCGCCGAGCTTCTGCGGGTGGCGGATGCGCTCGGCGTATTCGGCAGCCGGGAAGAGCAGGGGCGGGTCCTGTCGCTGGTGGAGCGGGGGCTCGAGCGCGTGGCGGGCGTGGTCTTCCGGCGCAAGGACGGGACGCGCCAGGCGTTCGGCGTGATCGGCGCTGTCTGCTCCGACCCGCATGCCGTCGCGCTGGTGATACTGGAGCGGCAGCCGCAGCCGTGGCGCTCGGCGCCGCTGGCGGCCCTCAGCCCTGCGTGGTCGCCCGGTATACGCTCGGGGTGAGGCCCGTGTAGCCGCGAAACGCGCGGGTGAAATGGCTCTGGTCCGCGAAGCCGGCGACCAACGCCACCCGCGCCAACGCCGTGTCCGACCGCGCCAGCTCTCTCGCCGCCCAGTCCAGCCGCAGCCGCCGCACGTAGGTCCCCACCGTCACCCCGAACTGACTCTTGAACGCCCGCGCGAGGTGCGCGGGATGGACTCCGACGTCGCTCGCCAGATCCGCGAGACGAACCGTCTCGCCGAACCGGGCGTGCAGGAGCTCCTGCACTCGCCAGAGCCACTTCGGTGCCGGCCGGCGCCCGCTCGGTGGGAGACGGGCGAGCGTGACCAGCATGTCGATCACGAGCCCTTCGGCGGCGAGCGCACCGAGATCGTCGGCTGCCGTCAGCTCGCCGGCCAGTTGCGCCGCACGCGCCGTCACGCCGGCGTGGTAACGATGCGTGGGCTCTTCGAGCAGGTGTGCGAACGGGCGAAAGAACTCCTGGTCGGCCGGGTTCGGCTGCACCACCACGACGCGCGCTCCGGCCGTGCCCATCCGATTGGTGTGGCTGGAGCCGGCCGGCTCGATGAAGACGGCGGTGGGGGCGCAGTGGCGGGTCGTCGTGCGGAGTTCGAGATCGAAGGAGCCGTCCATCATGACGGCGACCGACCCCCGCTCGTGCGAGTGCCGGGGAAGGACGCTGAAGGCGGCGAAGCTGGCCTCCACGACGGTCGCCGGGCCGAGGTCCAGGCTGCGCGAGGAAGCGCAGCCCAGCGTGACGGGAACATGGCCGCTCGGAGTAGACACCCTGGTCTCCTGGCTCGGGCCACCTCAGGTGCGTCAGTCAGGTGGACGCGCCAGTCCGGGCCGCCAGCACAGCGCCCGCGCAACTCCGGTTCCACCGACGTGCGATGGATGCAAGACCGCCGACTCGTCCCGGACTACCCTGGTCTCTTTCGCTTCTTACACTCGAGGAGGCGGGTATGTCCGGCGATCGTTGGATCGTGGCGGTGCTGCTTGGAGTGGCGACGGCCTGTTCGGAGCCCGCGGCGCCCGAGGCGGGCCGTGCGTCCCATGGACTCGAGATCGATGCTGCCGCCGGCGGTGTACAAGAGTCGGTGACGGGAGGCGGGCAGTTCGTCCACCCGGTCTTCGGCACGGTGACGTTCGCCTTCACGGCGCAGCGTCTGGCCGATGGGCGGGTGACGGGCCGGTTCCAGCAGCACCAGCCGGCGTTCGGATTCACCTACAAAGGTGACGTCACCTGTTTCGCCATCGATCCGGTCAATCACCGGGCGTGGATCGGCGGCGTAGTCACCCAGAGCAACGATCCCGACCCGATAGCGCTGCCGGGAAAGGACGCGTGGTTCCGGGTGCTCGATGCAGAGGACGGGCTCGATCGGAGCACGTTCCTGGGCTTCGAGGGTGGTGGCGGCATCCTCACCTCGGCCGAATACTGCGCCGCGCAGATCTGGCCGGAGGCCAATGCCCGCACGTGGCCGGTGGAGCACGGCTCGATCACGCTGCAGTGATTTTCGGCCGGGCGCACCGGCGCGAGTCCCGCGGTTATGTTACCGGCATCCCTCACAGGATGCCGGCATGCTCCTCGCCAGACCGTTGGTACGCGGTGCGATCGTGGCCTCCGGGCTCGCGGTCGGCGGGTGCGCTCGTGGCGGCTCGCCCGCCCCCGCGACACCCACCGCGGCGGCCGCGCACCTCGCGATCGACACGGTCGGCTTGCCCCGCATCCGGTTCACCCCCGGCTCCACCTCCGGCATTCTCGACGACAGCCTCGGTGCCGGTGTCACGCGGAGCTATGTGCTGGGCGCGGATCAGGGCCAGGTCATGCTGGTGCACGCCATCGCCTGGCCGGTCGAGGAGCGGCAGCATCCGCCGCCGGAGCCCACGGTGCGCGTCTTCTTCGCGGCCAGCGGCGCCGAGCTGCCCACACCCCGAGCCGAGCCCGAGATCTGGTCGGCCCGCCTGCCGCAGAGCGGCGATTACATCGTTCGCGTGACCGCCGAAGCCCCGACCAGCTACACCCTGTCCGTGCAGATCCCTCGGCGCGTCACGCTCGCCCCGGGTGACTCGGCCGCGATCTTCACCGGCGCGGCGCCGTCGCGCGCGCCGATCGACTATCTGGTGCACGCCGAGGCCGGTTGGACGCTCGAAGCCGTCCTCGGCGGGGCACCCACCGTGGGACTGCACGTCTATGGATTGGACGATGGAGTGCAGCTCGCCCGCCTGGCGGACCGGCAGCGCCTGTACGCCGGGCGGATCGAGCGCACGCAGGACTACGTGGTGAGCATCATCCCCGGCGACGAGCGCGCCGCGTTCGACTTGCGGATCTCCATCAAGTAGCTCTCCTCACCCGCCGTCGATCCCGCCCAGCACCGGCAGAATCTCTCCCGTGATGTAGCTGGAGCAGACCGGCGCGGCCAGGAAGACGTAGGCCGGGGCCACTTCCTCCGGCTGCGCCGGCCGCTTCATCGGCGCCGAGCCGCCGAACTTCGCGACCTTCTCCGCGTCCTGGTCCGCCGGGTTGAGCGGCGTCCAGACCGGTCCCGGCGCCACGCAGTTCACCCGGATGCCGCGGTCCAGCAGGTTCTGCGACAGCGATTTGGTGAAGGCGTGGATGGCGCCTTTGGTGGAGGAGTAGTCCAGCAGCTCCTTGCTCCCTTCGAAGCCGGTCACCGAGCCGGTGTTGATGATCGACGAGCCTTCGCCCAAATGGGGCACCGCCGCGCGGGCCATGTAGAAGTAGCCGAAGATGTTGGTGCGGAACGTCCGGTCGAGCTGCTCGTCGGTGATGTCCTCGATCGACGCCGCGTGCTCCTGGAACGCCGCATTGTTCACCAGGATGTCGAGCTGGCCGAACTCCTGGACCGTACTCTCGACCGCCTCCTGGCAGAATGCCGAGCTGGTCACGTCGCCCGGGATGAGCAGCGCGCGGCGGCCCTCCGCCTCGACTGCGTCCCGCGTCTCCTCCGCGTCCTCGTCCTCGCTGAGGTAGACGATCGCGACGTCCGCGCCTTCTCGCGCGAACAGCACGGCGACGGCGCGCCCGATCCCGGAGTCGCCGCCCGTGATCAGGGCCACCATGCCGTCCAGCTTGCCCGACCCGCGATACTCGGGCGCCTCGTACGCCGGCCGGGGCTCGAGCGCCGCCTCGCTGCCGGGCTTCGCTTGATGCTGCTTGGGGTAGGGAAGCTCGGGATACTTCCGGGCCCCCATCTGAGCCGCGCTTTCCTTCTTGGACGGCGCCTTCTCCGTCCGCGGGCGGCGCTGCTCCGCGTCGCGCTGGAGCTTCCGGTCGGATGCCGCCGCCTTCTTGCCGGCCGCGGCATTGCCCTTCTTGCCGTTGCCGGACCATCGCGCCGTATTCTTCTTGACTGCCACGTCTGCCTCCTGAGGTGCCGTTGATGTCCGCTGGCAGGATGGCGCTCGCGCCGCCGGCGGGCGGTGACAGACCTCACCGGATCGCGCTCGCGGCGTACTCGCGCCGACGCTGGCAAGACGCTCTATGAGCTCCGCCGCGGCCGGGGTCCGACGAGCCCCTCCTCGGCGCGACCGACCTGCGCTCGACGCCGCCGGCTTCATCCGGACACGGGCCATCGGCCTTCTATCCCCGCGACATTGCCTCCCAGAAACGGGCTGCCCGCCCGGGCCGTAGGTTAAGGATGGCCCCCGCGCCGCGCTCCGCGCGCGCCGCAGTCCCGCCCAACCCTCGAGCACCTCCATGGCCGTACTCACACTGACCGTCAACGGCGCCCGCCGCCGGGTCGACCTTCCCGGCGATACACCGTTGCTCTGGGCTCTGCGCGACACGCTCGGCTTGACCGGGGCCAAGTACGGCTGCGGCGCCGGGCACTGCGGCGCCTGCACCGTGCACCTGGCCGGCGTCGCCGTCCGAAGCTGCGGCATCCCGGTCGCCCAGGCGGCCGACAAGGCGATCACGACGATCGAAGGGCTGTCGCGCGACGGGAGTCATCCCGTGCAGCGCGCCTGGATCGCCGAGGACGTGGCCCAGTGCGGCTACTGCCAGGCGGGTCAGATCATGGCCGCGGCGGCGCTGCTGCGCGCGACACCGCGGCCGACGGACGCGCAGATCGACGCGGCGATGTCGGGCAACTTGTGCCGCTGCGGTACCTATCAGCGGATCCGCGCCGCGATCCACCGCGCGGCCGGCGAGGAGGCCTGATGCGACGCCGCGATTTCGTGCAGGTGAGCGCGACGGCCGCGGGCGGACTGCTCGTCGCCGTCGCGATACCCGCTCGGCTGCGCGACGCGCTGCCGCGGCTTCGCCGCCCGCCGGCAGCTCGCTCGGCGCCTTCGTCGAGATCGCCGCCGACGGCACGGTCACCATCGCGTCCAAGAACCCGGAGATCGGCCAAGGGGTGAAGACCTCCCTGCCGCTGCTGGTCGCCGAGGAGCTCGACGTGCCCTGGCAGCGCGTGCGGGTGGTGCAGGCCGGGCTCGACCCGCGCTACGGCGACCAGGGCGCGGGCGGCAGCACGGCGGTGAGCGAGAACTGGAACGGGCTGCGAAAGGCCGGCGCCACGGCGCGCCACCTGCTCATCGCGGCCGCGGCGACGCGATGGGGTGTGGCACCCTCGGCCTGCCGGGTGGACGCCGGCGTGGTCGTGCACCCGCCGACGGGACGCCGGCTGTCGTACGGCGCGCTGGCGGCCGACGCGGCTCGCATCCCCGTTCCCGACGACGTCGTCCTCAAGGACCCCTCCCACTTCCGGCTGATCGGCACCCGGGTGGCCGGCGTGGACAACGCTGCGATCGTCACCGGCCGGGCGACGTACGGCATCGACGCCCGCGTGCCCGGCATGCTCCACGCCTGCGTGCTGCACCCGCCGTTCGGCCACCGGCTCGCCTCGGTGGATACCGCGCGCGCGGAGCGCCTGCCCGGGGTCCGCCGCATCGTGCGGATCGAGCCGCTCCCGAGCCCGCTGCATCTGCGGCAGGGCGTCGCGGTCGTCGCCGACAGCACCTGGGCCGCGATGGAGGGTCAACGCGCGCTCGAGGCCGCCTGGGAAGAGGTGCCCGGGCCACCGATCGGCACGGACGCACTCCGGGCGGCGATGCTGCAGGCCATCGACCGGCCCGGTGAGCCGGTGCGGAACGACGGCGACGTGGACGGCGCGCTGGCGCGCGCGGCGCGTACCGTCGAAGCGACCTACGAGGTGCCGCTCCTCGCGCACGCGCCGATGGAGCCGATGAACTGCCTCGCCGACGTGCGCGCCGATCGCGCCGAGGTGTGGGGGCCCATGCAGGACCCGGGCGGCGTGCAGGAGCTCGTCGCGCAGGTGACCGGCCTCGACACCAGGACCGTCACGGTGCACATGACGCGCGCGGGCGGCGGATTCGGCCGCCGTCTCATGTCGGACTACGGCGCCGAGGCGGCCTACCTGTCGAAGGCCGTCGGGCGACCGGTGCAGGTCGTGTGGACCCGCGAGGAGGACTTCCGCCAGGACTTCTTCCGGCCGTGCGGCGTGCACCGGCTGCGCGCCGCCTTGGACCCCGGCGGCCGGATCATGGCCTGGGAACACCGGCTCGCCAACCCGTCGCGCTACGCCTACGCCAAGTCCAAGAATCCGCCCGTCGTCTCCGAGATGTACCCCGACGACTTCCCGGCGCGGTGCCTTCCGAACGTCCGGCTCGCCTACTCTCTGGTCGAGAGCGGGATCCCGGGGGGAGCGTGGCGCTCCACGCTGCATTCCTCGAACGCGTTCGCGGTGCAGAGCTTCGTCGACGAGCTGGCGCACGCGCTCGGCCGCGATCCGCTGGAGCTTCGGCTGGAGCTGCTGGGCGCGCCGCGGCAGCTCGAGTACAAAGGGCACGGCGGACCGGTCTTCGACACGGGGCGTCTGGCGGGCGTGCTGCGGCTCGCGGCCGAGCGCGCGGGCTGGGGCACACGGCTACCCGCCGGGCGCGCGCGGGGCATCGCCGGCCACTTCACCTTCGGCAGCTACGCCGCGCACGTGGTCGAAGTGTCGCGCGCTGCGGGCGGCGTTCGCGTCGACCGCATCGTGGTGGCCGTGGACTGCGGCCAGGTGGTGAACCTCAGCGGGGCGGAGGCGCAGGTGCAGGGGGGTGTATTCGATGGACTGGGCGCCGCCCTCCACGGCGAGATCACCGTGGAGGCCGGCCGCGTCCGTCAGACCAACTTCGATGGATACCGGTTGCTGCGGATGAACGAAGCGCCGCGCGTCGAGGTGCATTTCGCTCGAAGCGCGGCGCCGCCTTCGGGGCTGGGCGAGCCCCCGGTGCCGCCGGTGGCGCCGGCGGTGGCCAACGCGGTGTTCGCGTTGACCGGTGTCCGCCTTCGCCGGCTGCCGCTGGCCTCAGCTCTCAAGAACCTCCCCGCGGGCTGAGGCCGCGTTCGCGCTATTCGCCGAGCTTGATCCGCTCGACCCGCCGGGTCTCCGCCCGCGCGTTGTACACCCGCAGGCTCACGATGGTGCCCGGCTTCTGCGCCGACAGCGCCTTCCTGAGATCCGCCGGCGAGTGGATCCGCGTGCCCTCGACCTCGGTGATGATGTCGGGGCCGCCGTGATCCGGATCCACCAGCTCGCCGTAGGACGGGACCGCCCGCCTTCACGTCGGTGACGAGCGCCCCGCGCTGGTCGGGCCGGAGGTGGAGCTGCTGTACGTCGTCCTGGTCCAGCGGCGCGACCGTGATCCCGAGCTTCCCGATCGAGGCGGCGGTGTCGTCGCCGCCGTTGTCGTTGTCGGCCGAGCTGTCGCCCGACGCGACCGACTTCGCGGCCGGCAGCTCCTGAAGCGTGACTGCGAGCGTCTTGCGCACGCCGCCCTTCCGAGCCACGTCCAACTTCACGCTCTCGCCCGGGCGCCGGAAGGCGATCTGCTGCTGGAGCTGGCCGACGTACTCGACCGGCTTGCCGTCCACCGCCACGATGATGTCGCCCGGCTCCAGACCCGCCTTCCGCGCCGGCGACGTTTCGCTGCCGAAGTCCTCGACCACCACGCCCCGCACGTCCGGCAGCCCGACGTACGCCGCGTCGTTGGGCGACACGTTACGCACCGTCACGCCGAGAGCGGCCCGCTCCACATGGCCGTGCTGGATGATCTGGTCCATGACCCGCCGGGCCAGGTTGATCGGGATCGCGAAGCCGTAGCCCGAGTAGAAGCCGGTCTGGCTCGCGATGGCCGAGTTGACGCCGATGACCGTGCCGCTCACGCTCACGAGCGGGCCGCCGGAGTTGCCCGGATTGATCGCCGCGTCGGTCTGGATGAAGTCCTGGATGCTGCGGTCGCTGGTGTTGGGAAGCGCGAGCGTGCGGCCTTTGGCGCTGATGATGCCCGAGGTGACCGTGAAGGTCAGGTTCTCGCCCAGCGGGTTGCCCACCGCCAGGACCCACTCGCCGACCCGCGAGCCGTCGCTGTCACCCAGCGGGGCCGGGGTCAGGTTGTCCGCGTCGATCTTGAGCACGGCCAGGTCGGTGCCGGGATCGGTGCCGACCACCTTGGCCTTGAACTCCCGCCGGTCGAGCAGCCGCACCGTCACCTGGTCCGAGCCGTCCACGACGTGATCGTTGGTGAGGATGTAGCCGTCCTTGCTCACGATGAAGCCCGAGCCCGCGCTTTCCTGGAACTCCGGCTGCTGCGGCATCATCCGCGGCATGAACTGCTCGAAGCCAGGCGGCACCTGGAGCTGCGGACGGTCCGACTGCCGCTCGGTCTTGCCCGACTTGATGAAGACGACGCTGGGCTTCACGTGCTCCGCCACCGAGGCGAAGGCCTCGCTCAGGCTCGACAGTGCCGCGGCACCCGCCGGCGGGGCCGGCGCGGCCGCGGTGGGGATCGCGGCCGGGCGGGTGTCCCGCTGCTGGGCGGAGGAGAAGTTCGGGAGGTGAAGCAGGCCGGCGAACAACAGGCCCGCGAGGAATGCGAATCCGACACTGCCGGACCGCAGGCGGTGCAACCATCCGTGCGACATGTCTGCGTCTCCTGAGACGTAAGCCCTAGGGTGGGGCCGGGGCCCCGGACGACTGTGCAGATGCCCGACCTCACTTGGTGGTTGCACCGCTGGCCGGTTCAGTCACGCTCGAGCACGATCGTGGTGCGCCGGGTCGGGCGCGAGTGCACGTACGCCGCCGCCACGATGACCGCGAGCACGATGCCGAAGTACCACCACATGTTGCCTCCTGGAAGCCGGTGAGAAGTTGCCGTGGACATGGAGGAGACACCGGTCGGCGACGGGAGCGGCGGCTTACGGGTTCGGGGTTTGTTCGGTAGATTGAGGGAGACCTTTCACCCCTCGCCGTCTGACAGCCATGCCGAAGATCAATCCTGAATTCGATCCCGAGAGCTACGCGCCGGTGGCCGAGCGCGTCGAGCTGTTCTACGAGAAGTATCCGACTGGCCGCATCCTCACCGAGCTGGTCCAGCACACGGAGCGCGAGATCGTCTTCCGAGCCGCGGTCTACCGCGCGTCCGAGGACCCGGAGCCGGCCGCGACCGGCTGGGCCGCCGAACGGGTCGGCGACGGCGAGGTCAACGCCGTCGCCTGCCTCGAGAACACCGAGACCTCCGCCATCGGCCGCGCGCTTGCCAACCTCGGCTTCCTGGCGTCCCGGCTGAGACCCAGCGCCGAGGAGGTCGCCAAGGTCGACCGGGCGCGTGCCCGTGCCGACACCGAGCCCGACCTGCTTCAGCTCCTGCGCACGGCGGAGCGCGCCGGGCTCGGCCCCGCGCGGGTCGAGGCGCTCAGGACGCGGCTGATGCGCGGCCTGCCCGCCGCCGAGCTGGCGGAGGTCCAGCACGAGCTTCGGCGCTTCGTGCAGCGGAAGATGGAGGAGCACGCCTCGCGAGCGGGGCGGGGAGGATGAGCCGTGTCGCCGGGTGGTGTCTCTCCTGCAGCGGGGCGGGAGATCCGGCGTCCGGTCGAGGGAGGAGATTGTGGCGTGGACCAGCAGCGTGCGCGATGGCGAACGGTGGCGGGGCGGCGGCCCGGCATGGGCGATGGGGCGCTGGTCGCGGCCCTGCGGTGCGAGGACGAGGGCGCGCTACGGGAGTTCTTCCTCCGGTTTCGGCCTGACCTCCTGCTGGCCGCGCGGCGGCTCGGCGTCGATCCTGGCGAGCGCGACGCCGTGGTGGACGACTGCCTGGCGGACGTGGCGGTGCATCTCATCACGTCCGCCGCGCCCGCGCCGCGCTCGCTGCCGGCCTATCTGGCCCGGAGCCTCCGGAACCGGGTGCTCAACGATCTCCGAGCCCGCGCACGCGCCGACCGGCGGCTGCTCAAGGAGCCGTCCGAGGCCAACGATGCGGCCCCGGCCGGGAGCTCGGAGCACGCCGTGCGCTCGAGCAGCGGCCGGTCCGACGTACCGTCGCTGTCCCCGGCACTCGTGCGCCTCGCCGCCGCTCTCGAGGCCCCGCTCACCGACGAGGAGCGTCTGCTCGTGGTCTGGATGAGCCGTCTCGTTCCTCATGCCGAGATCGCCGCGTGGCTGGGCATCGCGCCGAAGACGGCGGCCAAACGGATGGAGCGCCTCCGCGAGCGGCTCCAACTCGCGGCCTTCGCCCACCTCGAGCACGTCGAGAGCGACGAGCGCCGGGAGCTGCTCGTGTTCCTCGACCGGTCGTCGCTGGCCCCGCGTCCGGCCGCCCGGCTCGCCGCGGTGCGCCGTGTGGGGGAGACACCATGATCGATCGTCACGAATGGCAGCGGGACGCGGCGGTCTGGCTGGCCGGTCGGCGGATCGAGGCTGCTCTGCCGACCGAGGCCGAGTCGCTGACCAATCCACGCCTCGCGCGCGCGCTGGCCGCATTTCATGGCTGGCAGGCCGCCGCCCAGCTCGAGACCGACGCGGCGCGGTTCGCGGATCGGGTGCGGAGCCGGCTCGCGGGTCTGGGACGCGGTGTCCGGCGGATCGATGGGCCGCCCGAGGGGGTCCCGCCTGAGGCCGTCGGGCCCCTCGCGCCGATGGTGGTCGCCGCGCGGCGGGTCCACGCGGCGCCGGTCGCGGAGCTGGGCGTGGCGGCAGGCTCCGGGCGGGAGCTGCTCGACGAGCCGTGCGACGCGTGGGTCGCGTTGCCGGCCGATCTCCCGTCGAGCCGTTACGTGGCCCTGCGCGTCGTGGGCGACAGCATGCTGCCGCTGCTTCACTCCGGGGATCTGGTGCTGCTGGACCTCGATGCGCCCGTGCGGCCGGGAATGATCGCGGTCGCCCGGCATCCGGAGCACGGATACGTCGTCAAGCGGGTGGCCCGAACGGCGGCCGGCGGATCGGCGCTGTCGCTCGTTTCACTCAATCCGGCCTATCCGGCCGTGCCGCTCAAGCCGGCTCCCGGGGCGCTCTTGGGGCCGATCGTGCTGCGGTGGTGCCCCCACGCGCCGGCGAAACCGAGACTTGCCTCCCGTCCGTAGTCAGAGCATCATCCGCCGCCCGACACAGGGCCCGTGCGTCCCCTTTTGGAGCGTCCATGGCACGTCTCGTCTTCGTCCTTGTTCTTCTCGCGGCCTGCTCCAGCGGCCGCTCCACGCCTGCCCCCACGGCGGCCCCCGCGTCCACGCGGAGCACCAATGGGACAACGGCGGCGGCGGCGCGCTCGACGGCATTGCCCGCGCTCGAGGGCTATGAGCTGGCGGTGAACCGCGGGACCCGGACCCGGACCGGCGTGCCCGGACCGAAGTATTGGCAGCAGTGGGCCGACTACAAGCTCGACGCGGAGCTCAATCCCGTCTCGAAGCGGATCACCGGCAAGAGCACGGTCACCTACTTCAACCGGTCGCCCGACACGCTCAAGACCGTGTACGTCCAGCTCCTGCAGAACATTTTCGCTCCCGGCTCGCACCACAACACCAACGTGCCGTGGACGGTCGAAGGGATGGAGCTGAAGCGCGTGGCCGCGCAGGGCACCGACCTGACCGCATCGGGCGGCGAGGGTCCGGGATACTACGTGGGCGGGACCATCATGCGCGTGCGGCTGCCCAAGCCGCTGTTGCCGGGCGGGAGCGCGGACTTCGCCTTCGCCTGGGAGCTTCGTGTCCCGCCTGACGGCGCACCTCGCGGGGGCCAGGACGGCGAGGTCTTCTTCATCAACTACTGGTACCCGCAGATGGCCGTCTATGACGACGTCAACGGGTGGCAGATCGACCAGTACCTCGGCACCGCCGAGTTCTACATGGGGTACGGCAACTACGACGTGAGCCTGACGCTGCCGGCCGGCTGGCTGGTGACGGCCACGGGGACCCTGCAGAACCCCAACGAGGCGCTCAGCCCGCAGACGCGCGCGCGGCTCGACTCCGCCCGGAGCGCGACCGGCATCGTGCACGTGGTGACCGACGTCGATCGCGAGCCGGGGCGTTCCACGACCGCCGGCCGTGACGGGAAGGTCACCTGGCGGTTCCGGGCCGAGAATGTCCGGGACGTGGCGTGGGCGGCCTCGTCGCGCTACCTGTGGGACGCCACCAATGCGGCCGTGGGCGACGCGAACAACGACGGCAAGCCGGACACGGCGCTGGTCCAGGCGTTCTGGCGGCCCGAGGAGCGGGTCAACCACTGGGACGAGAGCGCCCGCTACGGCCGGCACTCGGTCGAGTTCTTCTCCAAGTATCTGTTTCCCTATCCCTATCCCCATATGACGGCGGTGGATGGCCCGACGTCGTGCGGTGGGATGGAATACCCCATGATGACCTGTATCGGAGGGCAGTGGGACACCCTCGGCATGTACGAGGTCACCAACCACGAGATCGGGCACATGTGGTTCCCGATGATCGTGGGCTCGGATGAGAAGCGCTTCGCCTGGATGGACGAGGGGCTGACGCAGTTCGACCAGTCCCAGGCGATGGCCGACTTCTTCAAGGGGTTCGACGACGAGGCGCGGAACCGGACGCCCTACCTCGATCTGGCCGAGGTCGGGGGCGAGGTCGAGCTGATGCACCATGGCGACCGCTACCCTAACTATCAGGCCTACGGCGTCGCGAGCTACTACAAGCCGGCCACCGCCCTGGTGGCGTTGCGCGGAGTCCTCGGGCGCGACCTGTTCCACAAGGCGTACCAGGAGTACGCCCGGCGCTGGGAGTACAAGCATCCAACGCCCTACGACTTCTTCGCGACCTTCGAGGACGTGAGCGGTCAGGACCTCTCGTGGTTCTGGCGGACCTGGTTCTTCGAGACCTGGCGGCTCGACCAGGCCATCGACAGCGTGGCGACCGTAGGCGACTCGCTGGAGGTCAGCATCGACAACCTGGGCAAGGCGCCTATGCCCGTCCACCTGGTCGTGACCCGCGCCGACGGCAAGGCCGACAGCCTTACCGTCCCAGTGGACGTCTGGCTGGGGGGTGCCAAGCGGACCACGGTGCGGGTGGCCAAGGAGCCGGCCGTACGGAGCATCGAGATCGATCCCGCGAGAGAGTTCCCGGATGTGAATCGGGACAACCAGCACTGGCCGAGATAGGGAGGTCCGGGTAGGCGCCCCCGGCGTCTAACCCCCTCCCGCTCGCCGGTTACCTTTCGGGGATGTCTCGCCTCCTGATCGTCGCCAACCGGCTGCCCGTTACCGTCCGCGCCACGGAGGGTGGTGTCGAGGTGCAGCGGAGCGCCGGCGGGCTCGCGACCGGTCTCATGCGCCCGCACGAGCAGTCCGACGGGCTCTGGATCGGCTGGGCGGGGGCGAGCGACCTCGACCCCGCGCAACAGGCGGCGCTCGACCGCGAGCTCGCCGCGATGCGGCTGGTCGGCGTCCCGCTCTCGGCCGATCTCGTGGGCCGCTTCTACGAGGGCTACTCGAACGGCGTCCTCTGGCCGCTGTTTCACTACCTGCTCGACCAGATCCCGCTCCAGGTCGCCGACTGGGACGGCTACGTCGAGGCGAACGAGGCGTTCGCCGACGTGGTCGCGGCTCACTACCGGCCGGACGACATGATCTGGGTGCACGACTACCAGCTCTTCCTCCTGCCCGCGCTCCTGCGCGAACGACTTCCGGGCGCGCGCATCGGCTTCTTCCTCCACATCCCGTTCCCCTCCGAGGAGCTGTTCCGGACGCTGCCCACCCGCGACCGTCTGCTCCAGGGCATGCTCGGCGCCGACCTCGTCGGCTTCCACACGCCGGCCTACCTCCGCCACTTCGCCACGTCCCTCACGCGACATCCTCGGCCTCTACGGTCGATATCGACCGGGTGCAGCTCGCCTGGCCGGGAGGTGCGGCTCGGGGTGTTCCCGATGGGGGTCGACGCGCAGACGTTCGCGGCGCTCGCGGCCGATCCCGCGGTCGAGGGCGAGGTCCAGGCGATCCGCGGCGACGGGAGCGTGCGGATCCTGATGGGCGTCGATCGGCTCGACTACACCAAGGGCATCCCCCGCCGGCTGCTCGTCCTACGAGCGCATGCTCCACACCCATCCGGAGCTGCGGGAGAAGGTGCGGCTGGTCCAGGTGGCCGTCCCGACGCGCACCAACGTCGGTGCGTATCAGGACTTCCGCGCCCTGGTGGACGGGCTCGTGGGCCGGATCAACGGCGCGTTCGGCACCGCCCGGTGGGTGCCGGTGCACTACATCTTCCGCAGCCTGTCCGAGCCCGAGCTCGTCTCGCTCTATCGCGCCGCCGACGTGATGCTGGTGACCCCGCTGCGCGACGGGATGAACCTCGTGGCCAAGGAGTTCATCGCCTCGCGGATCGACGGCGACGGCGTGCTGGTCCTGAGCGAGTTCGCCGGGGCGGCCTGGGAGCTGCCCGAGGCGCTCCAGGTGAATCCGTACGATGTGGAGGGCGCCGCGGAGGTCTACTATCGGGCACTGTCGATGCCGCGCGAGGAGCGCCGCGCCCGGCTGACGCCGCTGCGCACCCGGGTCGAGACCTTCGACGTCCACCGGTGGGCGGCCACCTTTCTCGAGCAGCTCTCGGAGGTCACCCCGGCGGGTGCCCGGTCGGGGGCGACCGCCGGCGGTGCGGCCGCGCGCCGCGCCCTCGCGCAGCGGCTCGCCACCACCGATGCCCTCCTGCTGCTGCTCGACTACGACGGCACCCTGGTCCCGTTCACGCCCACGCCCGAGCTCGCCCGGCCGGACCGCGAGGTCCTCGAGCTGCTCCGGCGCTGGCCACCCGCCCCGATACCGAGGTCCACATCGTGAGCGGCCGGCCGCAGAACGTGCTGCAGGAGTGGGTGGGCGACCTGCCCATCTGGCTGCACGCGGAGCATGGCTTCCTCTCGCGCGACCCCGCGACCCGCCAATGGGTACCGGCCGCCGAGCTGGGGGAAGCTGGCGCGAGCCCGTGCTGGCGATGCTGCGCGAGATCACCCAGCGGACCCCAGGCTCGCTGGTGGAGGTCAAGGCGGCGGCGCTGGCGTGGCACTACCGGATGGCGGACCAGGAGACCGGGGCGCGGCGCGCCAACGAGCTGCGCCTCCACCTGAGCCAGGTCCTCAGCAACCAGCCCGTGGAGATCCTCGCCGGGAACCGAGTGATCGAGATCCGGCCCTACGGCGTGCACAAGGGACGGATCGTGCCGTCGCTCAGCCCCGAGCGGCAGGCCGCCACCACCATTGTCGCCATCGGAGACGACCGCACCGACGAGGACCTCTTCGCCGCGCTCCCGCCGGAGGCGATCACCATCCGGGTCGGGCCTGGCGCCACGCGCGCGCGGTTCCGGCTGGACGGCGTCGCCGGCGTGCGCGACCTGCTGCGCTCGCTGCTCGAGACCGGCGTCGCCGCCGTGCCGGAGCGGCGGTGAGTCCGGAGGAGCACCGCCGCCTCGAGACCATCGCCGTGCACGCCGGCCATGCGCCCGACCCGGCGACCGGCGCGGTCAATCCGCCGATCTACCTCACCACCACCTTCGCCCGCGACGCCGAGGGCAACCTTCCGCACGGCTTCATCTACGCCCGGAGCGACAACCCGACCCGCCGCCAGCTCGAGCACGCCCTCGCCGCCCTCGAAGGCGGCGAGACCGCGATCGCCTTCGCCTCGGGCATGGCCGCCACCGCTGCGGTCTTCCAGTCGATGCTTCCGGGCGAGCACGTCGTCGCTCCGCAGGATGTGTATTACGGCACGGCCAAGCTGCTCCACGAGGTGATGGCCGGCTGGGGTCTCGCGAGCACGTTCGTGGACATGACGGATCTGCACGCGGTCGCCGCGGCGGTTCGGCCCGAGACCCGGCTCATCTGGATCGAGACCCCGTCCAACCCGACGCTCGCGGTCACCGACATCGCCCGCGTCGCCGAGATCGCCCACGCGGCCGGCGGGCGCTGCGTGTGC
Source organism: uncultured Gemmatimonadales bacterium (assembly GCA_963697755.1). Classification (GTDB taxonomy): domain Bacteria; phylum Gemmatimonadota; class Gemmatimonadetes; order Gemmatimonadales; family GWC2-71-9; genus CAVVWJ01. The sequence goes on from CAVOPE010000008.1 coordinate 588,225, forward strand.
GACAACACCTGGGCCACGCCCGTGCTCCAGCGCCCGCTCGCGCTCGGCTGCGACCTCGTGATGCACTCCACCACGAAGTATCTCGGCGGCCACAGTGACCTGACCGGCGGCGCGCTCGTCTCGCCGGCGGACGACGAATGGGCCGCGCGACTCCGCACCCTGCAGGCGCTGGGCGGGGCGGTGCCGTCGGCCTTCGACTGCTGGCTGCTCATGCGAGGGATCCGGAGCCTGCCCTGGCGGATGCGCGGGCACTGCGAGAACGCGGCCGCGGTGGCGGCGTTTCTGTCGGCGAACGGCGCGGTCGAGACCGTGCACTATCCCGGCCTCGCGTTCGATCCCGGGCACGCGGTCGCGGCGCGCCAGATGACCGAGTTCGGCGGGATGGTGTCCGTCGAGGTGAAGGGTGGGGCGGAGGCGGCGCTGGCGGTGGCGCGGCGGGTCAAGCTGTTCACCCGGGCGACAAGCCTCGGGGGGACCGAGAGCCTGATCGAGCACCGGGCATCGGTGGAGGGTCCGGAGAGCCGCACGCCGCCCGGCCTGCTACGGCTCTCGATCGGGCTGGAGCACTCGGCGGACCTGATCGAGGATCTCGACCAGGCCCTCGGTGCGGCTACTGGCCGCTGACGACGGCGTCCGGCTGAATCCGCTTCAGCGCCCGGCGCGCCCCCGCGGCGATCTCGTCGTTGATCTCCTCGTCCATCATCTTCTTGAGCTTCGGCACCGCGGCCTTGGCTGCCGGCCCGATCTCGCCGAGCGCCACCGTCACCGGGAAGCGCACCGACGCCTCGGGGTCGTCCAGCGCCTCGATCAGGGCTGGCACCGCCGGTGCGGCGGCCGGCCCCATGCCCGAGATCTCGTAGGCGGCGGCGTTCCGGATCTGCGGTGCCACGGCCTTCAAATCGGCGACCCACTGCGAGAGCGTCCGGCCGTCCGCCTCCGGTTCCTTGGTGGCCGCGCCCTGTGCCGAGGCGAGCGAGGTGAAGCAGAGGGTGGCCGCGGCGAGCGGTCCCAGGAAACGTTTCGACATGCAGCCTCCAACGAGAGTCAGTCCGTTGGGCGCGACAGCGCCCCCGACGAAATATAGGCGTACCGGCCGCGGCAGAGCGTCCCCTCACCACCGCTCGACTGGCGCGCCGCGGGGCTTCCGGTGGATCTTCTTCGGCGTCTCGACCGTCATGATCCGGACCCCGGCCTGCCGGACCACCACCTCTTCGCCGATGAACACCATGAGCCTTCGCTCTTCCGTCACCCTCGCGCTCAGCCTGGTCATCGCCGCGCCCGTCGCCCTCTCCGCCCAGCAGGCCGATATCGCCACCGCCTACCGTGTCGCGGCCGACAGCCTGATCCGGAACGCCATCGCCGACAGCTCCTCCTACCGCAAGCTCGGCCGCCTGGTGGACACCTTCGGCCACCGGCTCAGCGGCTCGGCCAGCCTCGAGGCGGCGATCGACTGGATCCTCGACTTCATGAAGGCGGATGGGCTCGAGAACGTGCGCGGCGAGCCGGTGATGGTGACGCGCTGGGTGCGGGGGGCCGAGTCGGCCGAGCTGGTCAAGCCGCGGGCCGCGCGGCTCGCGATGCTCGGGCTCGGCGGCAGCGTGGGCACGCCGAAGACCGGGATCACGGCGCCGGTGCTGGTGGTCGGCTCGTTCGAGGAGCTGCAGCGGCGCGCGGCGGAGGCGAAGGGCAAGATCGTGCTGTTCGACGTGCCCTTCACCGAGTACGTGGCCACGCGGAAGGTTCGGGTAGAGGGCCCGTCGGCCGCGGCGCGCGCGGGCGCGGTGGCCTGCCTCATCCGCTCGGTCGCCTCCGCGTCCATCCGGAGCCCGCACACCGGCGCCACCCGCTACGACTCCACCGCCGCGAAGATCCCGGCGGCGGCGCTGAGCGTCGAGGACGCCATGATGCTCCACCGGTTCCAGGATCGGGGCGAGCCCATCGTGCTCACCCTCAAGATGGGCGCGCGCACGCTGCCCGACTCACCGTCGCGCAACGTGGTGGCCGAGATCGTCGGACGCGAGAAGCCGGACGAGGTCGTCGTGATGGGTGGTCACATCGACTCGTGGGACGTGGGCCAGGGCGCGATGGACGACGCCGGCGGGGCGGTGGCCGCGTGGGAGGCGGTGCGGCTGATGAAGCGGCTCAACCTCCGACCGCGGCGCACGGTGCGCGTGGTGCTCTGGACCAACGAGGAGAACGGCGGCAGCGGCGGCCTGGCCTACGCCGCGGCGCACGCGGGCGAGATCGGCAAGCACGTCCTGGCGATGGAATCGGACAACGGCGTGTTCAAGCCGAAGGGCTACGTGCTCGCCGCTACCGACTCCGCGGCCGCCGTGGTGCAGCAGGTGGCCGGCCTGCTCCAGTCGATCGACGCCACCGGCGTGCAGCGGGTGGAGGAGAGCCCGGCCGCGGACATCACCCCGCTCGGCGAGGCCGGGGTGCCGACGATGGAGCTCGACGTGGACGGCTCGCGCTACTTCTGGTATCACCACAGCGAGGGCGACACGCTCGACAAGCTGGATCCCGCCGACCTGGCGCGCTGTGTCGCCGCCATGGCGGTGATGGCCTACGTCGTGGCGGACCTGCCGGGCGGCCTGCCGCACGCGACGAACTAGACGAACAGATGAGCGGCGGGGATCGCGGCCGCTGCTGCGGCATCCCCGACCGCCCGCCCGTCTGACATTCCAATCCGAAACCCCCGCTCCACCTCCAGCGTAGGCCCTGGTACCTCCTCGTCGACAGGTTCATGCTCTTCGCCCTGCTGCTGCTGGTCGGCACGACCACCGATCCGGAAGCCGTCTACAACGGCCGCGCGGGCCGGCTCGACGTCCGTCCGCCGCGGCTCGACGCGGAGCTGACCGTCGACGGCTCGCTCGACGAGCCCGCCTGGGGCCGGGCCGCGATGCTCACCGGCTTCTCCCAGTTCAGCCCGGTGGACGGTATCCCCGCGGGAGACTCGACCGAGGTGCTGGTCTGGTACTCCGCCACCGCGATCCACTTCGGGGTGCGCGCCTTCGAGGCCCACGGCGCGGTCCACGCCACCCTGGCCGACCGCGACAAGATCGCCGCCGACGACTACGTCCAGATCCTCCTCGGCACCTTCGACGACGGCCGCCAGGCGTCGGTCTTCGCGGTGAACCCCTTCGGCGTCCAGTCCGACGGCGCGCTGGTCGAGACCGGCGCCACCAGCGGCAACGGCTTCAACAACGCCGTGGTGCGCCGGGAGAGCGCCGATCTCAGCCCCGACTTCGTCTTCGACTCGAAGGGGCGGTTGACCGACTACGGCTACGAGGTCGAGGTCAGAATTCCGTTCAAGAGCCTGCGCTTCCAGCCGGCGCAGGAGCAGCGCTGGGGGATCAACGTCACCCGTCAGGTGCAGCACTCGGGCGCGGAGGACTCGTGGGCCCCGGCCAAGCGCGCGAGCGCCTCGTTCCTGGCCCAGTCCGGCCATCTCGTAGGCCTCACCGAGCTGCGCCGCGGCCTGGTGCTCGAGTTCAATCCGTCGGTCACCTCGAAGACCATTGGCGCGCCGGGGCCCGACGGCTGGCGCTACGCCGGCGGCGGCCCCGAGCTCGGCGGCAGCGTGCGGTGGGGCATCACCAACAACCTCAACCTCAACGCCACGGCGAACCCCGATTTCTCGCAGGTCGAATCCGACGCCGGACAGTTCCAGTTCGATCCGCGCAACGAGCTGTTCTTCTCCGAGAAGCGCCCGTTCTTCCTCGACGGCATCGAGCAGTTCACCACCCCGAACCAGCTGATCTACACCCGGCGCATCGTCCAGCCGGTGGCCGCGGGCAAGGTCACGGGGAAGGGCTTCGGCACCGACATCGCGCTGCTCTCCGCTGTGGACGATCCGGCGGTCTCCCCGTCGGGCCACGATCACCCGGTGTACAACCTGCTGCGCCTGCAGCGCGACGTCGGCGCGCAGTCGCGGCTGGGCATGGTCTACACCGATCGCGTCGTCGGCAGTGATTTCAACCGGGTGGGCGGCCTCGACGCGCGCCTGCTCTTCGGCGAGCTCTACAGCGTGAACCTGCAGCTCGCGGGGAGCCATACGCGCACCACGGGCGTCACGACCACGGCGCCGCTCTGGTACGCCCGCGTCGCGCGAAACGGCCGGACGTTCGGCTTCCGTGCACAGGTGAACGGCAGCGACCCCGACTTTCGCGCCCTGAGCGGCTTCTTCCCGCGGCCGGGACTGTCGCACGCCAACTTCGACCCGCGGGTGACCCTGTACGGTCCCGCGGGCAGCCTCGTCGAAAGCGTCACGGGCGACCTCAACCTCGACGGTCTCTACCGCTACGGCCAGTTCGCCACCACGGCCGGCATGCAGGAGGAGAAGATCCACCTCAACACCAACGTGCGGCTCCGCGGCGGCTGGACCGCGGGGGCGTCGCTGCTGGTGGAGCGGTTCGGCTACCCCTCCGAGGTGTACGTCGACTACCGCATCGAGCTCCCGCGGGCGGACGGGACCGGCGCCGACACGGTCCCCTTCGTCGGCCAGCCTCAGATTCCGAACCGGGACTACGTGCTGCAGGTCGAGACTCCGGAGTTCGCCCAGTTCTCGGGCAACGCGTTCGTCCTCTGGGGCCATGACGAGAACTTCCTCGAGTGGGCCTCGGCCGACCTCCTGCTGTTCAACGCCGGCCTCGACTGGCGGCCGAGCGATCAGCTGCGCTTCAGCGGCACGTACCAGCTCCAGCGGGTCGGCCGGCGCCCGGACGGCAGCACGGTCAACATCCAGCACATCCCGCGGCTCAAGGTGGAGTACCAGCTCTCCCGCCCGATCTTTCTCCGGGTCGTCGGCGAGTACGCCAGCGAGCGCCAGGACGACCTCCGCGACCACACCCGCACCGAGGCCCCGCTCCTCATCTTCGATCCCGAGGTCGACGACTTCGTCCGCGCGACGGCGTTCGCCCACCAATCGTTTCGCGGGGACCTGCTGTTCTCCTACCAGCCGAATCCCGGCACCGTGCTCTTCGCGGGCTACGGCAGCACCCTGCGCGACCCGGTCGACCCCGACGATCCGCTGCGCACCGGTCTCCACCGGGCGGACGACGGATTCTTCTTCAAGATGAGCTACCTGTTTCGCATGTAAGCATGTGGACATGCGGCCGGAGCGGTGGAGGCACGGCGGCCCCTTCGGTCGCTGCAGTGCGTGTTGTGGGGAGAGCGTAGGAAAGGCTGGGGCACTGACGCTCCCTGCGGGACCACCATGCCTCCGCCGCTCCTCGGGTTCGTCACGCACTCCCCTAGAAGGTTGAAGTTCCGCCGGCCCGCAGTTCTCCGGACGCAGAGGACTGCTTCCGGAACGGCGGATATGGAGCTCCTGAGTTCGGTGCAGGTCTCACTCAGCTCGGTAGGGATCAAAGGCGCGGGAACGGCGCGGTGGCCCCGCAGGGAGCGGCCGTGCCCCGGCCTTGCCTGCGCCCCTCCCGGGCACGCACTGCAGCGACCGAAGGGGCCGCCGCGCCGTTCCGCGCCGCCAGCATGCCCACATCTCCACCCCAGGGCCGCCGGACTATGATTCAGGCATGCCCGACCTCCCCGAACCGTCCGACTGTTCGCCCGAGCCCTGCGCCTCCGGTGCCCCAACTGCGGCCAAGCCAAGGTGTTCACCTCCTGGTTCCGCATGCGCACTCACTGTCCCGTCTGCGGCCTCAAGTTCGAGCGCGGCGAGGAGGGCTACCAGGTCGGCTCGTACATGTTCAACATCGTCGCCGCGGAGCTGATCTTCGCCGCGGTGTTCGTCGGCGTCATGGTCGCGACCTGGCCTTCGCCTCCGTGGAAGCTGCTGGAGTACGGCGGCATCGCGCTCATGATCGTCGCCCCGTTCGTGTTCTATCCCTTCTCGAAGACCTTGTTCCTGGCGTTCGATCTCGTGTTCCGCCCCGCGGCGCACGACGAGCTCGCCCCGCGCGCCAGCTCCGGATCCCGCGCCCGCTGAATGGAGCTCGACCTCCCCGGGTGCCGGATCCGGAGCTGGCGCGCGGGCGACGAGTCCTCGCTGGCGCGGCACGCCGACAACCGGAAGATCTGGCTCAACGTCCGCGACCGGTTCCCCCATCCCTACACCGTGGCCGACGCCGAGTCGTGGCTGGCGAAGGTGATGAGCGCCGATCCCGTCACCCAGTTCGCGATCGAGGTCGACGGGGAGGCCGGCGGCGGCGTCGGACTGTTCCTGCAGGAAGACGTCTCCCGCTTCACCGCGGAGATCGGCTACTGGCTGGGCGAGGCGTACTGGGGCCGCGGGCTCATGAGCGCGGTCGTGCGCCGGTTCACCGACTACGCCTTCGCGAGCTACCGCCTGAATCGGATCTATGCCAATGTGTTCGCCTGGAACGAGGCGTCCGCCCGCGTGCTGGAGAAGGCGGGATACGTGTTCGAGGGCCGGCAGCGGAACGCCGCCGTGAAGGACGGCCGGGTGGTGGACAACCTGATGTACGCCACGGTCCGCGACCTCCAGCCGGATGGAGGACCAGGCCGGCCCGCGTGACCGGCCGTGTGCAATCCTGCCCGGCGGCGACATCCCCAGTCTTGCCGGGGCATGGACATTGCCCCATCGTGTGACCGATTCCCCAATCAGCGAGGTCCCATGAACCGAGCGCTCTACGCCGCGGGCTGGGGGTATGTGGCGCTCTGCGGACTGGTTCTGGTCACCCGGCCGTCGGCGCTGCCGCCGCGAGGGAGCGGTGAGCCGCCCGCGCCGGTCGCCCCGTTCCGCGGCGCCGCCGGCGAGTGGTTTGCCCAGATAAAGCCGTTCTGCAACGCCGTCGAGGTCGAGGTCCGCCAGCAGTACGCCCCGGCCCCCACCACGGTGGAGGGTGCCGGGTACAGCGCGGCGTGCTACGCGCTGGCCGGCAAGATCGATCGCGCGCGGGCCGTGATCGACAAGCTGGACAAGGGCGACCGGGCCACCGCGGCCGGGATCGTGTTCGAGATCGGCCACCCCGTGGCCGACGCGGGCGACGATCAGTCGGCCGGGCCGATCATGCGGCTCGTCGTCGGCTATCAGCCGGACAACTACATGGCGCTCTATCACGCCGGCATGTCCGAGTACATCCTCGGCCAGATGGATTTCGCGCGCACCCACCTCAAGCAGTTCATCCAGCTCTACCGGGCCGAAGACGGCTGGCGCAGCAATGCGCTCGACGTGCTCCGCCGCCTCGACGCCAAGCCGTGACCGCGCCGGGCTACCTCGCGTCCGGCGCGCTGCTCCAGGGCCGCTACGAGATCGTCCGCGAGATCGGACGCGGCGGCTACTCGGTGGTCTACCTCGCGCGGGATCGGTCGCTCGACAGCGACGTCGCGCTCAAGCTGCTGGTCCCGCCGCCCGCCGCGGCCCAGGTCGCCCGCGAGCGGATGCGGCGCGAGGTCCAGGCGGTCCGCGGCCTCTCGCACGCGAACATCGTCGCAGTCTTCGACTTCCTCGAGGAAGGTCCCTGGAGCTTCATCGTGATGGAATACGTCCGCGGTCCCGACCTGCAGGTGCGGGTCACGGAGCGGGGGCCGCTCGACGCGGACGCCGCCGTCCGACTCGGGCGCGACGTGGCTGGCGCGCTCAGCGCGGCGCACCGGCACGGCATCCTTCACCGCGACGTCAAGCCGCAGAACATCCTGCTCGATCCTGACGGCCGCGCACGTCTCACCGACTTCGGCTCCGCCAAGCTCGACGGGCAGCTCGGCGTGACCGGGAGCGGGACGCTCGCCGGCACGCTGGCCTACACCGCACCCGAGACGCTTGCCGGCCGGCGGGGCGACGCCCGCGCCGACGTCTACGCGCTGGGACTCACGCTGTACTACGCGCTGACCGGCAGCCTGCCCGAGCGCGCCTCACCGCACCTGCCGCCTACGCCGTTGCCCACCGGCTTCCGGCCGAAGGGCGCGGCGCCCACGGTACCGGCCTGGCTCGACGACGGCGTCGCGCGCGCCACGTCGGCCGCCGCCGAAGATCGGTTTCCCACCGCCGCGGCGCTCGACGAGGCACTCGCCCGGCCCGGCGCGGCCGACGCGCTCCTGGCCGACGCCGGCGCCGCCTGCCTTCTCTGCGGCGGCCCCGACCCGCTCGCGCTCGGCCTGTGCCCGGCGTGCGGCGGCTCGGGCGACACCGCCGACACCCTCGTCTTCCTCCGCAGACCGTCGGGTGGCGCCGCGCGGCGCGCGGCCGCCGATCGGCTCGAGCTGGTGCTGCCGGACGTTGGCGGTGATGCCGCGCGCGCGGCCGCCGGGGGCGAGCGTCCGGTCTTCCGGGTGTCTCGCGCGGGCGTGCCCCGGCTGGCGGAGGCGATGGAGCGCCACGAGCTGGCGACGTATCCCGTGCCCGTCGCCGGTGCGTGGGGCGCCGTTCCTCCCAAGGCGTGGATGCTCGCCGGCGCCGCAGTGACGGCGGGGGCCGTCGCGGGTAGCCTGGTGATGCCGATGCTCCTGTGGACCAGTCCCCTGGTGGGATCGCTCGTCCTGCTCGGCGCCAGGCGCGACGCGGGCACGCCGCTGGTGATGCCGCCGAAGCGGGTGGCCGCGCTGCCGCCCGCGCTCGAGCGCAAGGTGGTCGACGCGCTGGTGAGCCTGCCGCCGGGGACCGCGCGGAGCCTCCTCGCGGACGTGGTGCGGACGAGCGGCGCGCTCTACGCGACCATCGCGCGCACCGGCGACGACCGCAACCTGGCGCCTTCGCTCGACGAGCTGGTGACGGCGGCGTGCAGGGCGGCGCTCGACCTCGCCGATCTCGACGAGAACCTCGGCCGCTTCGAGCGCCAGCGCGAGCGGTTCGTGACCGGCTCGCCCGAGCGGCTGGATGCGCTCAGCCGTTGCGAGCGCACGCGCGACGCGCTGGTGCAGCGCCTGCTCGAGGCGATGACCGCGGTCGCGCGGCTCCGGACGCAGCACGCCGAGCTCGCCGAAGAGACCGAGCCGACGCTGGCGGAGCTGACGCGCGAGTTACAGGCTGAAGCGAAGGCGCAGGCAGCGGCGGCCAAGGAGATCGAGGCGCTGCTCCAGAGCTGAATGCTGTCGCCGCCTCGCTACAAGGTCCGTCCCGGATCGACGCAGCGCAGGCGCCTGCACGACCCTTCGTAACATCGCCAACCGACGCCCCACCGCCCGCTTGCACCGATTTCCCCAAGCCGATCCCTGCACTCCGTGACCTGGGCCACGGTGGCTTGTGTCTTGCCCCTCCTCACCCCGCACTCCCCGGACAATGGCTGGCCCATCCTCCACTCGCGAGGAGCGGTCGAGATTCATGCGCGTGCTCTTGCTCAACTATGAGTATCCGCCCTGCGGCAGCGGGGCGGGTCTGGCCACCCAGGCGCTGGCCGAAGGCCTGGCCTCTCGCGGCGTGACGGTGGACGTCGTGACCGGCGGCGGGCTCGCCGGCTCGGAGCCGCGGCTTTTCTGGGACGGGGATGCCGACGAGGAGGGCCTCCTCACGGTGCATCGCGTCGCCTGTCGCCGGCGCTCGGAGCACGAGGCGGGGATCCGGGGCGCGGTCGACTATCTCGCGGCGGCGACGCCGCTGGTGCGGCGCCTGCTCGAGGGCGAGCGCTACGACGTCGTCCACTTCATCTTCTCGCTGCCCACGGCCGCGATGTTGCCGCTGCTCGACCTCCGCCACGCGCCGGTGATCGTCTCGCTCCGCGGCTCCGACGTGCCGGGGTTCGACGCGGAGCAGGTCGGCGTGCAGCGCGCGCATCGGCTGCTGCATCCGCTCACGCGCTGGATCTGGCGACGGGCCGACCGCGTGGTCGTGCCGTCGGAGAGCCTGGGGCGGCTCGCCCGCAGGACCGATCCCGCGCTTCGCTTCGCGGTGGTGCAGGGCGGCGTGGATCTCGCCCGCTTCCGCCCGCGCGTCGCGCTCCGGCGGATCCCTGACGACGTCGTGCGTTGCCTCGCGGTGGCCCGGCTGGTCGAGCGGAACGGGCTCGACGACCTGATCGATGCGCTCGCGCTGCTCGAGCGTGGGCGCTACCAGCTCGAGATCGTCGGGACGGGCCCCTATGAGGAGGCGCTTCGCGATCGGGTCCGCCTCGCGGGGCTCGAGGCCCAGGTGCGCTTCACCGGCTGGCTGGAGCAGGCCGAGGTCGCCCGGCGCCACCGCGCGGCGGATCTGTTCACACTCGCGCCCAGGGTCGAGTCGTTCGGCACCGCGTTCGTCGAGGCGCTCGCGTCGGGGCTCCCGATCGTGGGCAGCACGGCCGGCGGGATTCCCGAGCTGGTCGAACACGGCCGCCACGGACTGCTGGTCGCGCCGCGCCGTCCCGGCGAGCTGGCCCACGCGATCTCCTACCTCGCGGCCGACCCCAGGCTCCGGCTCGAGACCGGTCGCCGCAATCGCGCCGACGCCGAGCGCGCGCATTCGTGGGACCGCGCGACGACCCGCCACCTCGCCCTGTACCACGGCGTCCAGCGTCGCCTCCCCGCGCGCAGTCCATTGACGGAGCTTCCGTCGAGCAGCTGGTAACAGTGGCCGCTCCACAGAGGATCGACCTGCCGTCGTGGCTGGCGGGAGGCTCCGCCGCGCAGCTATTCGTGCATGGCCAGGCGCACGCCGAGCGCGCGCTCGTGCTCGCGCGTCCGCAGGACATCGTGTGCGTGCCGGACGAAGTGGATCCCGCCTATCTCTCGTTCCTCGCCGGCCTCGGCCTCGGTCCGCGTGCCGGGCGCGTGATCGCCGCCTCACGCTTCGGCCCGACCGCGGCGCCGGACCGCGCCCTGTGGGCGCGGCTGGCGGGCAGCGCCGACGCCCTCCGCGCCCTCGCCGACCTGCTGCAGGGCGGCGCCGGCGCCTGTCTCCACCCCTACACCGCGTCCGGCGGCGAGCGCGCGCTCGCGGCGGCCATCGAGGTGGCGGCCGATGCCGAGGTACGGGTCGCGGCGGCGGACCCCGCGCTGGTCGCCTACGCCGACCAGAAGCATCACATCCGCGCCAAGGCCATCGAGCTCGGCGTTCCCGTCGCCGACGGCGAGATCGTCACGCTGCCGCGCGCCGGCGGACGGCGGCGCGGGGACTACGACGCGCTCCGCGCTGCCGTCGAGCGCCATATCCGTCCTACCGGCCAGGCGATCGTGCGCGGCGCCATGGGTGCCTCGGGCGCCTCGACCTTCGTGGTCGGCGGCCGCGGCGAAGACGCGGATGGACTCCTCCGCCGGCTGAGCCGGCGCGAGGACAATCACGTCTATCTGGTCGAGAGCTTGGTGACCGCAACGGTGTCGCCGCACGTGCAGCTCCACATCGCGGCGGACGGCGGCCCCGTCACCTGCGTGGGCGTCACCGACCAGCGCTGGGAGCGGCCGTTCGTGCACGGCGGCAACATCCATCCCAGCGCGGGCCGGCATGCGGACGCGATGCTCGATTGGGCGGGACGGCTGGCCCACTGGCTCCAGGGCGAGGGGTACACCGGCCTCCTCGGCCTCGATTTCGTGGAGTACGTCGATCCGGCCACCGGTGCGTCGCGCACCCTGCTGGCCGAGGTGCACCCGCGGGTCGACGGCGCCACCTACCCGCTCGCCATCCTGCAGCGGCTCAACGCCGTCCAGCGCGACGCCGGCGGTCCCGAGAGCGTGGCGTTCGTCTCGGGGACGCTCGAGCTCCGGCCGATCGCGTTCGCCGCCTTCCGCCGCGCCGCTGACCGCTTCTTCTACTCGCCCCGGACCGGGTGCGGGATGGTGCCGTACCAGGTGAGCCGGCTCGCGGAGGGCCGGTGCGGTGTGGTGGTGCTGGGCGGCTCGCGCGACGAGGTGCTTCGCATGTACGGCGAGCTCCAGACCTGGTGCCGGCAGGGCCGCTCGGACCCGACCGGCCGAGGTTGACACCCTCTGTGGAAGGCCCGTAATATCAGGCATCTCGAACATGAGCCATCCATGATGCCGCAGGAGCGCGCGACCATGTGCTGTTGTCCGTCCGTCCCCGCCCGGGTGCGGGGGTAGACGCGGTCGCACGCGAGCTCAAGCCATCATCGAGATCGACCGGCCGCACTCCCGTCGAGGGAGGTCGCGGCCGGTCTTTTTTCTGGGGAATCGGGACGACGCTTTCGTCAACGCGGAAGGAGACACCGATGGGCACGGCACAAGCAACACCGGCGGTGACGCCGATCGAGCAGCGCGGGTATGCGCACCCCGAGGTGCTGGTCTCGACCGACTGGGTGGCGCAGCACCTGAACGATCCGAAGGTCCGCCTGGTGGAGTCGAACGAAGACATCCTGCTGTACGACACGGGCCACATCCCGGGCGCGGTCAAGATCGACTGGACGACCGATCTCAACGACCAGGTCATCCGCGACTACGTCGACAAAGGCAAGCTCCAGGCGCTGCTCCGGTCCAAGGGCATCAACAACGACACCACCATCGTGTTCTACGGCGACAAGAACAACTGGTGGGCCACCTACGCGCTCTGGGTGCTCCAGCTCTTCGGGATCACCAACGTGAAGATCCTCGACGGTGGCCGGCTGCGCTGGGTGGACGAGGGCCGCAAGCTCTCGACCGACGTGCCGAGCTACCCCGCGGGCAACATCACCGTGGGCGACCGGAACGATACGCGCATCCGCGCGTTCCGTGAGGACGTGCTCGAGCACTTGAAGAAGAAGGGTCAGCTGGTGGACGTGCGGAGCCCCGAGGAGTATCGCGGCGAGAAGACCCACATGCCCGAGTATCCGCAGGAGGGCTGCCTCCGCGGCGGACACATCCCCGGCGCGAAGAGCATCCCGTGGGCCAAGGCGGTGGATCCGGACTCGCACACGTTCAAGTCGGCGGCGGATCTCAAGAAGCTGTACGAGCAGGACAACGGCCTGAAGCAGGACCAGGAGACGATCGCCTACTGCCGGATCGGCGAGCGCTCGTCGCACACGTGGTTCGCGCTGACCTATCTGCTCGGCTTCGACAAGGTGCGGAACTACGACGGGTCGTGGACCGAGTGGGGGAACGCGGTGCGGCTGCCGGTGGAGAAGCCGTAGCGTCCGCGAACAAGAATTGGACGCCCGCTGCGAGAATTGGCACGCAGAGGCGTTGGACGAGCAACCCCCGGAAGCGCCGCGTGAATGCGGCGCTTTCGCTGTAGGGGACCCGCCGCACCGCCGGATACCCCGCCGCTGTTCCGCCCACGTAACCGCCCGTTGTGCAAGCCGTTGCCCGGCCGGTCCGCCGTGGCTCAGAGAGTGCATATCGTAGCGCCGTTCCTCCGCAAATCCCAGACGACGACATAGCGCGGATTCCATCCGCGATTTGGCATATCACGTCCAAGAACCAGACGTCGGGCCCCGCGTGTGGGGCCCGGTGTGTCCTGCTCCTGAATGCCGGAGTCCTTTGTCGTCCCTAGCGGAGGCGTGTATGCGCGGCGTGACGTTCGTTGTCCGGTCCCTGATGGCGTTGGTGGTCGTGGTGTTCATCGCGAACTGCGGCGATGATCCCATCAGTCCCGACCGGACCGATCCGGCGGCGCCCCCGATCGCGTTCGCCACGGCGAACAATGGGGCGGGGTTGTCGATCACGACCGACAAGGATGATTACGCGCCGGGGGACACGGTGTGGTTTACGGGCGCGGGGTGGACGCCAGGCGACAGCGTGGACATCGTGCTGACGGACGATCCGACGCTGGATAGTCACAACTGGACCGTGGGGATCGGTGAGGACGGAGGGTTCCGGGATTCCACCTATGTGGTGGACATCAACGACCTCGGTGTGACCTTCACGCTGACGGCCACCAGCCGGGCGACTGGGCAGAGCCTGACGGTAGTGTTTACCGACGGCTTAATCACGTTCACCAGCTTTGCCTTCTTCCCGGGCGGGGCGACCAGCGGTACCGGCCCGAATGCCTGCACAGGTGCGTCTGGTACCAGCGTGGCATCCGGAACCCAAATCTGCGCAGTGGCCGCGTTCAGCGTGGCCGGCAACGGGAATACTCCGGCGTCGATCCGGTGGCGGAATCCGGCGGGCACCGTGGTCTCAGTGAGTCTTCGTACCCCCGACTTCCCGAACGGCACTAGTGGTGCCCAGGCGTTCTCTGCAGCGTTTACCCCGACAGTTGTCGGTACCTGGACTGCATTGCTGTGCGAGAGTGGTAATCTGAACATCACCGGCGCCAACGCTTCAGGGTGTGCTGGGACCACCCAGAGGGGCGCAGCCACCTTCACCGTCACGGCCGGAGCCGCTGCGACTTCTACGGCCGTCAATTCATCCCAGAACCCGTCCGCTTCCGGCGAGTCGGTAACCTTCACGGCAACGGTCACCACCGTCAGCCCCGTCGCGGCAGTGACGGCCGGCAACGTGACCTTCAGGGAAGGGACCTGCGCCGACGGCACGATCTTGGGCGGCCCCACGGCCCTGAATGGCAGCGGACAGGCGACGTTCTCCACATCCGGGCTCTCGCTCGGCTCGCACACCATTCGTGGCTGCTACAACGGAACTTCGGCGTTCCTTGCGAGCGAGGGGACCGTTACCCAGCAGGTCAACAACACCGCGACCGATATCGATCTGACCTCCTCGGTGAATCCATCGGTGACCGGCCGGTCGGTCACGTTTACCGCCGCAGTCACCAACAACGCCGTCGCGGTGACTACGGGTCAGGTATCGTTTAAGAAGGGCGGAACCGCATGCTCAGACGCGACTGAGGTTCAGGCCGCGCAGAACCTGAGCGGCAGCGGCCAGGTGACCTATTCAACCGCCTTTGCCGCATTGGCGAGCCCGATCACGATCCGGGCGTGCTACGGCGGGTCCACCACGCCGGTGCTCGCGGCCAGCGAGGCCTCTCTGGTCCAGACTGTCAACAAGGCCGGGACCACGACAGGTGTGGGTTCCTCGGCGAACCCCTCCGTGTTCAGCCAGACAGTCACCTTCACGGTGACGGTGGCTGTCGTCGCGCCCGGTGTCGGCACGCCGGCGGGTGATGTCACGCTCAAAAACGGCACGTGCGCAGCTGGGACCGTCCTCGGTGGCCCGACCACCCTCAACGGAAGCGGCCAAGCGACGTTCAACGTGTCGAGTCTGACGGCCGGGTCCCACACGGTCACCGGCTGCTATGATGGCAACGGAGACTTCAGCGAGAGCGACGGGTCCGTTTCGCAGGCCGTGAGCAAGGCCGCGACCAGCACTGCTCTCACATCGTCGCCGAATCCGTCGGTATTCAGCCAGTCGGTGACGTTCCACGTGACGGTGACCCCGGACGCGCCAGCGGTGGCTACGCCGGTGGGCAACGTCACGCTCAAGAACGGGACCTGTGCCGCCGGGTCGGTGCTCGGTGGGCCGACCGCGCTGAGTGGAAGCGGGGAGGTCAGCTTCAACGTCTCCAGTCTGGCAGTTGCGACCCACACCGTCACCGCGTGCTACCTGGGGAACTCCAACTTCGAGCCCAGCGACGACAATGTGTCCCAGGTGGTGAACAAGGCCGCCACGTCGACCGCTGTGTCGTCCAACCACAACCCGTCGGTATTCAGCCAGACGGTGACGTTCAGCGTGACCGTGACCCCGGACGCGCCGGCGGTGGCGACACCGCAGGGTAACGTCGAGCTCATGGACGGGCCATGCGTGGGAGGCACTTCGATCGGCGGGCCGACTGCCGTCAACGGGAGCGGTGAGGCGAGCTTTGCGCTCTCGAGCCTCAGCGTGGCAACCCATACTGTCACCGCGTGCTACGCCGGCAATGGGAGCTTCGAGCCCAGCAGCGGCAACGTCTCGCAGGTAGTGAACAAGGCGTCGACCACCACGGCCATCACTTCGTCCGTCAACCCGTCGATTCTGGCGCAGCCGGTCACCTTCGACGTGACGGTGAGCCCAGAGACCCCGGCGGTCGCCACGCCGCAGGGTAGCGTGACGCTCAAGGATGGGACGTGCGCCGCCGGCACCACGATTGGCGGCGGGCCGAGCTCCCTCGACGGCAGCGGCCAAGCCAGCTTCATTGTCTCGAACCTGGCGGCCGGCGACCACACCATCAGCGCCTGCTACGCCGGCAATGCGAGCTTCGAACCGAGCAGCAACTCGTTGAGCCAGCAGGTCCGGTTCAGCTTCATCGGACTCGCGGCACCTGTGGACAGGCCGAATACGATGAACGTCTCGAAGGCGGGCCAGGCGATTCCGCTGAAGTGGCAGCTGCAGGACTTCCACGGGAACCCGGTGACGACGCTGGCAACCGTGGTCGTGAAGGTGAGCGACCAGTCCTGCGCGGCCGGGACCACTACGGATCAGATCGAGGAGTACGCCTCCGGCCAGTCGGGCCTGCAGAACTTGGGTGGTGGGTATTACCAGTTCAATTGGAAGACGCCCGGAAGCTATGCCTTGAGCTGCAAGACGTCGGCCTGATCTGGGAGAGGGATTCGTGCGCGACGAACCTCGCGTACTTCACCTTCAAGAAGTAGCGGTATCGCGGGCCTCGACCATCGACATCCGGCTCGTTCGTCACCACCCCCGCCACCCCCCGCGCCCACAGGCGCCGGGCGGTGGCGGGGTCGTTTACGGTCCAGACGTGCACCGGACATCCCAGCCGTCGCGCCGCGGCCACGAAGCGGCGCGTCGGCACCGGGAGCCCCCGGTGGCGGATCGGCACGCTCAGGAGCCGGTAGCCGCGGCTGCGGGAGCCGGCGCCGGAACAGCACCGCCCGGTAGAGCTCGGCGATCTCTCGCGCCGACGCGCCGCAGGGAACCGGGCCGTCGCGGAACAGAGTGAGCGCCGCGTCGTCCTCCGACGCCACCACGCAGCGCTCGCACGCGTTCTCGTCCACCAGCACCCGGTGGACCGCGTGCTGCACCTCCGGCTCCTTCACCTCGATCAGCACCGGCATCGCCGGGAAGGCCCACAGCACCTCGGCCAGCGTGGGAATCCGGACGCCGTGGTCGCGGCACGGCATGGTGCGTCCACCGTCCGGCGTGTACCAGTGCCCCGCGTCCGCCGCGCGCAGCTCGGCCAGCGTCCGCGCGCGGACCGGGCCGGTGAGGCTGGTGGTCCGCTCGAGGGTGGCATCGTGGATCACCACCGGCGCGCCGTCCCGGGTGAGCCGCACGTCCAGCTCGAAGGCGTCGGCTCCCTGTTGCGCGGCCAGCTCGAACGCGGGCAGGGTGTTCTCGGGCGCGCTCGCCGAAGCGCCGCGATGGGCGATCACCGGCCGCGCCGAGAGGTCGAGGAGGGGGTTCATCGCCGCGGGCCTCTCAGCTCCCGCCGTAGTGCCCGCGCAGCGAGTCGCGAAGGGCTGACTTGAGGAATTTGCCGGTGGACGTGCGCGGGATGGCCGGCACGAACACGATGTCGTCGGGGAGCCACCAGTCCGGAAACCGTCCGGCGAGATGCGCCAGCAGCTCCGCCGGCACCGCCGTCCGGCCCTCGCGCAGCACCACCGCCGCGAGCGGCCGCTCGAGCCAGCGCGGGTGCGGCACCGCGACCACCGCCGCTTCGGCGACCGCCGGGTGACCCATGAGCGCGCCCTCGAGCGCCACCGAGCTGATCCACTCGCCGCCCGACTTGATCAGGTCCTTGGTGCGGTCGCGGATCTCGAGGTAGCCACGCGGGTCGATGGTCGCGATGTCGCCGGTGCGGAACCAGCCCTCGTCGGTGAAACACCCATCGTCTTCGTCGGGGCGGTAGTAGGCCGACGCCGCATACGCGCCACGCAGCTCGAGCTCGCCCATGGTGGTGCCGTCCCACGGCACCTCGCCGGCCTCGTTCCGCACCCGCAGCTCGAGCAGCGCGCCAGGCACGCCGGCCTTCATCCGGAGCGCATGCCGCTCCGCCGGCGGCAGCGCCTCGCCTTCGGGCGTGAGCGTGCCGAGCGTCCCGACCGGGGCGATCTCCGTCATCCCCCAGGACGTCATCACCCGAATCCCGTGCCGCTCCTCCAGCCCGCGCACCAGCGACTCGGGCGCCGCCGCGCCGCCGATCACGATGGTGCGGAGCGCGCGCAGGTCGTACACGCCCGGGCACGCGTCGAGCCGCTCCAGCACGCCGAGCCAGACGGTGGGGACGCCGGCGCTGAAGGTGACGCGCTCCTGGTGGCAGAGCTCGAGCAGCGAGGCGGGGTCGAGGTGCGGGCCGGGGAACACGAGCCCGGCGCCCGTGAGCGCCGCCGTGTAGGGCAGTCCCCAGGCGTTGGCGTGGAACATCGGGATCACGGCGAGCACGTTGTCGATCGCGCTGATGCCGAAGCTCCCGGCCATCGCGGTCGCCATCGAGTGGAGCACGAGCGCCCGGTGCGAGTAGACGACGCCCTTCGAGCGGCCGGTGGTGCCGGACGTGTAGCACATGGCCGCCGCCGCGTGCTCGTCGAGCTCGGGGAACGCGGGCCGCTCGTCCATCGCCCCGGCGAGCAGCGACTCGTAGTCGAGCATGTCGGCCGGCGGCGCGCCGCCGTCGCCCACCACGATCACATGACCGACTTCCGCCCGTCCCCGGAACCGCTCCAGCAGCGGCACCAGCGACGCGTCCACGATCACGACCCGGTCCTCCGCGTGTCGCGCGACGTACGCGAGCTCGTCCGGGTGCAGCCGCAGGTTGAGCGTGTGCAGCACCGCGCCGAGCAGCGGCACGGCGAAGTAGGCCTCGAGGTGGCGGTCGTGGTTCCAGCAGAGCGTGGCGACGCGGTCGCCAGGGGCGACGCCGAGCTCGCGGAGCACGCTCGCGAGGCGGTAGGCACGCCGAAGGATGTCCGCCCAGGTGGAGCGATGGATCGCGCCGTCCGCGCGCCGGCTCACGACGGGACGGTCGCCGTACAGCGCTTCCGCCCGCCGCGCGATCGCGGCCAGGGTAAGCTGGTAGTCCATCGTCAGGCCGCGCATCGTCACTCCGGCCTCGGATGCTTCGCAAAGAACTCCCAGATCATCTGCGTCGCGTCGAGCTCCCGGCTCACCCGTCCCACCCGGCTCGCCGCCGCCGGCCCGCCAGGCCACGTGTGCCCGCCCCCTTCTATGGTATAGAGCTCGACCTCCCGCCCCTCCCGGCACCCTCCGAGCACCGTCCGCCGCACCCGCGTCCCGTCCGCCACCCGATCCGGCTCATCCGTCGTGGTCGGCGTCCCGGAGCATCCTGCCACCGTCCCCCAGAAGGCGATGCTCCGCTCCGCCGAGAGCACCCGCCCCCGCCGCTGCGCCACCCCTCCGCCGCCGTAGGGCATGAGCGGATCCGCCGTTCCCTGAAACGCGATCACGCTCACCGGCGCCGTTCGCTCGCATGCCGGCGCCAGGTCGGCCGGCATCGCGCCCGCCACCGGCGCGACGGCGGCGAGCGTCCCGGGCAGGTCGCACGCCAGCCGGTAGGCGAACATGGCCCCGTTCGAGATCCCGGTCGCGTACACCCGCCGCGGGTCGACGCCGACCTCGCGACCGAGCGTGTCGAGCAGCGCGCGCACGAACCCCACGTCGTCGTGCGTCGCGGCCGCGAAGCCCCGGCCGTCGTTCCACCGGCCGTTCAGGCCCTGCGGATACGCGACGACGACCCCCTCCCGCTCGGCGAGCCTGCTGAACCCGGTGTGCGGCGCGATCCCGGTGGCCTGCCCGCCGCCACCGTGGAACACCAGCACCAGCGGCGCCGGCCGCCCGGCGTGCACGCCGGCCGGGACGTAGAGGAAGTAGCGGCGGCTCTCGCCGTTCACCTGGAGGGTGTGCGGCTCGCCGGCGAGCTCGGTGGCGGCGGCCGGGGGAGACTGGGCGGGCAGGCGTGCAGCGTGCGCGCCGAGCGCCAGGGCGATCGCGCCCAGCGCTCGAACGAGTGGAGGCATGCCAGCAATCTAGCCCAGGCCTCCGGCCACCGGGCAGCGCATCGTCCTACGACTTGGCGGTGAAGCGGACCTCGACGTCGACCTTCCCCATCTTGCCGCTCGCGGCGTCGTAGGAGACCACCCCTGGGCAGGTATAGTGGCCGGCCACCGACGCGCCGTTCACCGTGGTGCTCCCCGCGCACTGGGGTGGTTCACCAGGGGCGATGCCGGTCGTCACGACGAACTTCCCTCGGCCGAGGGAGACGCCGACCTCGCCGTTCCCGTAGGTGATCAGGGCGTTGGGCGTGTCGGCCCCGGACACGCCGAACTGAAGCCACGTCATCTCGCCATCCCCGATGCTGGCCTGGGTGTTGATGGCGATCTCCTGGTCGAACTGGACCGCGCCCTTGACGCTCACGGTGGCGCTGCCGCCGGTGAAGCTGCGGGCGCTGATGGTCGGGTAACCGTCGGTCTGCCCGCCGCGGATGATGTGGGGGCCGCCAGCGCCAGGCAGGCCGTGGCGACGATCGCGAGGAACCGAGTGAGGCGCATGGGCACCCGCCTTGGCTGGGGTCCGAAGCCGAACCGCCGACCGGAGATCCTACGCGCTGGAAGGGTCTTGGCAAGAGCGGCGGCCCCCCCTGAACGCAACCGAGCCGCCCGGGAATGGCCCCGGACGGCTCGGCGGAACCGCGCGACGACTCAGGCCTCGAGCAGCGGCAATCCCGGCAACACCTTCTCGATCGTGATCGGGCAGTCGCGCACGCGAACCCCGGTGGCGTTGAACACCGCGTTCGCGACGGCCGCGTTCGCGCCGCAGTTCCCCAGCTCGCCGACCCCCTTGGCGCCGAGCACGTTCGCCTTGTCGTCGAAGCCGTCGAGCAGCACGGCGTCGATCGCGGGGATGTCCGCGTGCACCGGCACCAGGTACCCCGCGAGATCGTGGTTGACGAAGAGGCCGGTGCGGGTGTCGACCACGTCCTCCTCCATCAGCGCCGAGGCGACGCCGAAGGTCATGCCGCCGATGAGCTGAGAGCGCGCCGTCTTGGCGTTGAAGGCCCGCCCCAGCGAGAACACGCCCAGCATCCGCCGGAGCCGGATCTCGGCGGTATCCGCGTCCACGCCGATCTCGACGAAGTGCGCGCCATACGCGTGGATCGAGTAGTTCTTGTAGTTCGGGTCGTTCCGCATCGAGATGATCTCGCCCTCCGCCTCCATGCCCTCGGCGGGGATCTTGCCCGCCTTGAGCTTCTTGCGCAGCGCCATGCACGCGTTGTACACCGCGGTGCACGTGTTCGTGGCGCCGAACGAGCCGCCGGAGCCCGCTCCGGCCGGGTAGTTCGTGTCCCCGATCTCGACCCGCACTCGATCGAGCGGAAGGTCGAGCGTCTCCGCCGCGACCTGGGCCACGATCGTGTAGGTGCCGGTGCCGATGTCGGTGATGTCCGAGCGGACCACGGCCGTCCCATCCGGCATCATCCGCACGCTCGCCTTGCTCGGCGCCTGGAACTGCATGCGCGCCGCGGCCGCCACCCCGTAGCCGACCAGCCACCGGCCGTCTCGCAGGCTCGCCGGGCCGCGCGGGCCGCCGCTCCCAGCCGAACCGCCGCGCGCCTTCGCGCAGGCACTCGACCAGCCGGCGCTCGCTGAACGGCTTGCCCGACTCGGGGTGGACCTTCGGCTCGTTCAGGATGCGGAGCTCGATCGGGTCCATCCCCAGCGCGACCGCCAGCTCGTCCATCGCCGACTCCACCGCGAACAGGCCCGGCGCCTCGCCCGGGGCTCGGACGTCCTCGCCCCGGGGCATGTCGAGCTCCGTGAGCCGATGCCGGGTCAGCCGGTTGGGCGCGGCGTACAGCGGGCGCGCCGCGGTGGCTGTCTGCTCGGCGAACTCCGACAGCACGCTCGTATGCATGATCACGTCGTGGCCCAGGGCGACCATCCGGCCGTCCCGCCCGGCGCCGAACCGGACCCGCTGGCTCGTCACCGGCCGCACGCCGACGAGGTGGAAGATCTGCTGCCGGGTCATCACCACCTTGACCGGCTCCTGCAGCTCACGGGCGGCGAGCGCCGCCAGGATCGTCTCGGAGTGGATGCCCAGCTTGGAGCCGAATCCGCCGCCGACGAACGGCGCGACGATCCGGATTCCGCTCCTCCTTCATCCGCAGCGTGCTGGCGATGGCCGTGCGCGCCTCGGCGACGATCTGCGAGCTGACGTAGACCGTCAGGTCCTCGCCGTTGCGGCACCGCCAGACAGGCGTGCGGCTCCATCGGCTGGGACTGCTGATAGGGCGTCGTGTAGGTCGCATCGATCTTGACCTCGGCGCCGCCGAAGGCCGCGTCGAAGTCGCCGACCGCGCTGTCGGTGGGGAGTCCCGCGTTCACCGCCTTCGGCGCGTAGGCCTGGTCCAGCCGCGCGGCGAAGTCGAACTGTCCCGCCTCGGCGGCGTACGTCACCTCCACGAGGCCCGCCGCCGCGCGCGCCTGCTCGTAGGTGTCGGCGACGACGAGCGCCACGGGCTCGCCGTAGTGGTGCACGTCCGGTCCATCGAGCACCGGAAAGGCGCGCGAGTATGCCGAGCGAATCGACGGGTCGGCCTTGCCCTGCGCCGGCGCGTTGCGATGCGTCATCACCATGCGCACGCCCGGCGACCGCTCGGCCTGGGCGGTGTCGATCGCGGTGATGCGGCCCTTGCCGATCGTGGCGCCCACGATGAAGCCGTAGAGCGGCTGGCCGGCGTCCCAGTGCTCGGCGGCGTAGGTGGCCCGGCCGCTGACCTTGAGCGGCCCGTCGACGCGGTTGACGGGTTGTCCGATGATCGTGGCCATGGCTCAGCCCCCCCGGCCGCATGGGCCAGCGTGCGGCAGAGCGTCCGCTTGGCCAGGTCGATCTTGAAGTCGTTGTGGCCGCGGCCGACCGCGCGCTGCCATGGCCGCGTCGGCGGCGGCGCGATAGGTGGCCATCGTGGCAGGACGGCCCGCGAGCGCGGCCTCCGCCTCGGGCGAGCGCCAGGGCTTGTGCGCCACGCCGCCGAACGCCACGCGGGCCGCGGTGATCGTGCCACGCTCCGTGGCGACGATGGCGGCCACCGACACCAGCGCGAACTCGTAGGATGCCCGGTCGCGCACCTTGCGGTAGACCTGGCGGCCCGGCGGCGGCGCCGGCAGACACGACGCCGGTGATCATCTCGCCCGGCCGGAGCACGGTCTCGACGTGCGGCGTGTCGCCCGGCAGGCGATGGAAGTCCCCGATCGCGACGCTGCGGGTCGCACCCGTCGGCGTCCGAGCAGCTCGATCCGGGCATCGAGGACGGCCATCGCGACGGCCATGTCCGACGGATGCGTGGCGATGCAGGCGTCGCTCGCGCCCAGGATCGCGTGGATCCGGTTGATCCCGCCGATGGCCGCGCAGCCCGAGCCGGGATCGCGCTTGTTGCAGGCCGAAGGCGTGTCGTAGAAGTAGGGGCAGCGGGTGCGCTGCAGCAGGTTGCCGCCGATGGATGCCTTGTTGCGGAGCTGGCCCGACGCGCCGGCCAGCAGCGCCTCGCGTCAGGACCGGGTAGCGGGAGCGCACGCGGGCGTCGGCGGCCGTGTCGGAGTTCGCCGCCTGTGCGCCGATCCGCAGCCCGCCGTCGGGGAGGTCCTCGATCGCCCGGAGCGGCAGGCGGCTGATGTCGACCAGGTGGGTCGGCCGCTCGATCTCGAGCTTCATCAGGTCGAGCAGGTTGGTGCCGCCGCTGATGAACTTGGCGCCGGCGCCGCGCGACACGCGCGGCGACCGCGGCCCGCGCGTCCGTCGCCCGCTCATAGGTGAAGGTTCTCATCGGCGGCTCCTCCGGCGACGTCGCGGATGGCCGCGACGATGTTCGGGTAGGCGGCGCAGCGGCAGATGTTGCCGCTCATGCGCTCGCGGATCTCCTCGTCGGTCAGCGCGATGCGCGGGCTCGCCACGTCGGCGGTGGCGTGGCTGGGCCAGCCGGCCTTCACCTCGTCGAGCATGCCGACGGCCGAGCAGATCTGGCCGGCGGTGCAGTAGCCGCACTGGAAGCCGTCGCGCTCGACGAAGGCGGCCTGCAGCGGATGCAGGGCGCCGGGTTGACCCAGTCCTTCGATCGTGACGATCTCGTCGGCGTCGTGCATGACGGCGAGGGTGAGGCACGAGTTGATGCGCCGGCCGTTGACCAGCACGGTGCAGGCGCCGCACTGCCCGTGGTCGCAGCCTTTCTTGGTGCCGGTCAGGTGCAGGTGCTCGCGCAGCGCGTCGAGCAGCGTGGTGCGCGGATCGAGCTCCAGGTCGTGCTCGGCGCCGTTGATTCGGAGCCGTACCTGGACCGTCGACGGTCGCGGGGTCTTCTGGGGGCGACGACTGGTGGCGGCGGGGGGCCTTGGGGCCATGAGCTGCTCCGAACTGAACTGCGCCCGGCCGCTGGGCGGCGGGCAGGCGGGTGAGCGGATGGAAGCCGGCTCTGTGCAACGACATTGGGCCGGCGCCCGGGGAGGACGCCGGCTGTCGTCGTCGTCAGGAGCGAGGCGATCTGTCGACCGACCAAGTCCTATAGTGGGGACGTCCCCTCAGCGACGCCAGGGCCGCGCGGGTATCGGATGTGCCCGTCCCGCCGGGGGTCAGCCGAGATCCAGCGCCACGTCGAAGCTGGCGGCGTAGCCCTCCTTGGCCGGCGTCACCGCCAGCATGGACTGGCGGCCGCCGCTGTCCCGGTAGATCTCGTCCGTCAGGTTGGAGACCGTGCGCTTCCCCTTGGCGGCATAAGGCGGCCGGGCGTAGACCCGGTCGTTGAGCCCTTCGTCGAAGTAGACCTGGGACACGAACTCGTAGGCCCGCTCCGCCGATGCCGGCGAGCGGATCTTGTAGTGGATATGCGGCGTCCGCTCGGGGTACCAGCCGGGGTAGATCGTGGTGAACGTCGCGGCGCCGCTCCCGTCGGTGCGCTGGTACCCCCGGAGGAACTTCTTCCCGGTGGTGTCGAAGTACTTGGGGTCCACCGCGTCGGAGTACACCCCCTCGGCGTCGCAGTGCCAGATGTCGACCAGGGCGCCCTCGAGCGGGGCGCAGCCGCCCTTGGCGATCCGGGAGACGTTGAGCGTCACCAGCAGCAGCGCGCCCGACTTGACCGTGCCGTCGGTGGGATCGCTCCGGATGTCGGAGCGCTCGAGCTTCTCGTCCACGTAGTAGGGGCCCGGCGTCATCGCCGGCCGGACGACGCACGGGCTGGCTCGGATCGCCCGCGTCGTCGCGTGGGACGGGGTGCGGCCGAGCCAGGCGAGCGCGCCGGCGGACCCCAGCAGGGTCACGGCCTCACGCCGGGTGAGCACCCGGCCGATCGGACGGTCGTCGCTGTCCATGACAGCTCGCATGTTGGAGGTTGCCACCAAGCTACCGTCTGGTCCGACTCTCGGCGACCCGCTAAGGTTCCTGCCATGTCCATCGCCGATATCCGCAGAGAGTACGCTCGCGCCCGCCTCGACGAGGCGGATGTGAGCCACGATCCGTTCGTCGAGTTCGCCCGCTGGCTGGCGGAGGCGCAGGAGGCACAGGTTCACGAGCCCACCGCGATGACCCTGGCCACCGCGACGGCGGACGGCGCGCCCTCGGCCCGCGTGGTGCTGCTCAAGAACTTCGACCAGCGCGGCTTCGTCTTCTTCACCGACTACCGGAGCCGGAAGGGCGCCGAGCTCGAGGCCAACCCGAGGGCGGCGCTGGTGTTCTACTGGGGCGAGCTGGAGCGGCAGGTGCGGATCACGGGCGGGGTCGCGCTGGCGTCGCGCGAGGAATCGGATCGGTACTACAGGACCCGCCCGCTCGGAAGCCGGCTCGGGGCCTGGGCGTCGCACCAGAGCCAGGTCATCCCGTCGCGCGCGGTGCTCGAGGGTGACCTGCGCGAGGTCGAGGACCGGTTCTCGGACAGCGAGCCGCCGCTGCCGCCGCACTGGGGCGGCTATCGGGTGGTGCCGGACACGATCGAGTTCTGGCAGGGTCGGGAGAACCGGCTGCACGATCGGATCCGGTATGTGAGGGAAGGCGGGGGCCGGGGGTGGAGGGTGGAGCGGTTGTCGCCGTGAGAGGTGGCGGGCCGGCGGCTCAGCGGTGCGAATATGTATGCAGAACTTTGCACCCTCGGTTCATCGCGAGTTCATATCGAGAATTGAATCCAAGCCGCGTACTTGCCACCTGCTTTTTTCAGGTCTACACTAAGGCGCCTGTGCCGCGCTTATGACTTCGCCTTCCGGCACTCCCACATCGCACTCCCGCATCTCAATGCATCTCTTCCACAACGCCCCCCAGCAGGAGACCCTCGCATGAGAAGGCACGTTCTATTCACGGCATGTCTCGCCGTTACCCTGGTCGCGACCGCGTGTCAGGACCAGGATCAGACGAACGATCTGACCGCCCCGTCGATGAAGACCGCCGAGCGCCAGCAGCCCGGCTTCACCCGAGGCGCCAAGCTGCGCGAGCTGCCGGCCGGGATCCGGGTGAGCGACCTGCGCGATCCGTCGCGCGCCGTCGTCCCCACGACCTGCGACGACAATACCGCGCTCACCCAGTACTTCCTCACCCGCGCGTTCCAGATCCCCCTGCCGACCCTCATCCTCCTGATCAACCGTTTCGCCGATCTCGTCCCCACCTACGAAGCGCTGCTGTTCCAGACCCGGGACGACGACACATTCTTCGGCTTCAACGGCGAGTACAACCAGCGGATGAACAAGACGGAGCGGGACGTCAAGCGGTTCTGGGACATCAACTCGGCTGACATCCAGGTCCTCGCCATGCACGGCACCGTGCTGGCGGACCCGAGCCGGACCGTGCCGACCTACCGGTCTCCGGTCTTCCTGGGCCTGGACGCTGCGACCGCCCAGAGCTGGGCCGCCGACGTCCAGAACGTGATGGCCACCGAGCCCACGGTGAACGGCGGCAATCATCCGCTGTTCACCTTCAACGCGTTCGCCATCTCGGCCCCGGAGCTCGGGATCCCCGACAAGATCGTGATGGGCGACGGGGTTCTGGACGCCTACAAGGCGATCGGATTCGACGACGTCGCCCTTCAGGCCATCTTCTCCCACGAGTTCGGGCACCACATCCAGTTCGAGCGCGGCTTCTTCGACGAGCTCCCCCCGGGCTCCGACCCGAGCCACCGTGGATGCTGCGGAGCTGACCCGGTATACCGAGCTGATGGCCGACGCCTTCTCGGCGTACTATCTCACCCACAGCCGTGGCGCGTCGATGAACCGGAAGCGGGTCGAGCAGTTCCTCCAGGTCTTCTTCGAGGTCGGGGATTGCGCGTTCACCGACCCGGGACATCACGGCACGCCCATCCAGCGGATGCGCGCGGCGCAGTTCGGTTTCGACGTGGCGGATCAGGCCCAGAAGCAAGGGCACATCCTCACCGCCGCCCAGTTCCACGCGCTCTTCGAGGCGAGATACACCACGTTCGTCGCCCCCTGAGCCCTGGCGCGAGCCATCGCGAAGACCGAGGGCCGGAAGCGGCCGCTTCCGGCCCTCCGTCCGTGGTGGCCGGTCGATAGTACTCAGTCGAAGGGGGCAGCCCACCCGGCATGCCCCCTTCGCTTCGCTCCGCTTCCCCCGACCAGTTACGGTTGCTTCCCCATCGCGACCTTCATCTCCTCCGGCGCCCGCTCGATCCGCTGCATGATGGCAGTGCGATCGGACAACCCGAGGAGCGGCGAGTCCGCCAGCATCTCGGCCCGATGCCCGAGCTGCCACACCTGCCGCGGATTCTTCTGCTCCTGGGCGATCCACGCCGCGTCGAGGTAAGCGTCCGCCGCCGACCGCAGGTCTCCCCGCGCGAGCGCCTGAGAGGCCGCCGCGGCCATGTCGGCCCGGGCACCCGACCGATCGCCGGTCGCGTACACCAGAGCCGCGGCGTCCTTCAGGCACCTGAAGCCGAGCGGGTCATCGGCATCGCGCAGCTCCGCCGAGCGACGATGCAGGCGGGCGGCGTCGCCCCAACGGTGCTTCGCCACGAGCACCAGCGCCGCCTCGTGCAGGCTGTCCGCCCTGGCCGCGCTGGTGAGCGTGGGCAACTGGTACTGCGCCGACGCGGCGGCGGGCAGACCGAGGGTCGCGAGCAGCACGCCGGCGATGGACAGGCGGCTGGTGAGTGACGGTGTCATCGGGCACCTCTGGGCGGAGCGGGTCGACTTCTCCTGCATGGAGCCGGGAACACATGAGCAGTCTGCTCGCCGGAGCGGACCGCCGCAGGGGACGTTCGTCCCATGATTTCGCCGCGCGCGAGGCCCGCGACGGCGATTCACGGAAACTTCACGTCGGCCCGACAGCGTAGTGGGTTTGAACCCCTTGGGGATGGTGCGATGGATCTGGCGGCGCTGGTGGGAGCGGTCGAAGTCCTGATGTCCCCCCTCGAGTGGGGCAGTCGGGACGCCTGGCTCGCGGAGGGTCTGGGGCGGGTCCGCGAGGTGTGCGGTGTCCCCGGCCAGGGTGTGCCTGCCGACCCCGCCGACGAGCTCGAGGGGTTGCTGAGCCTCCCCAGCGACGAGCCGGGATGGCTGCGGGCGGCGCTGGAATCCCCCGACGTGGAGCCCGGGCCGGCTCACACTCCCGGCACGGCCAAGACGTCCGAGACTCTGCTGCGCGTGGTGACCCTGCGGTGCGCGCTCGCCGCCGGCATCGCGACGCTCCATCGAGCGAACCCGGTGCTCCCGACCACCCAGGAGCTGCGGGTCCAGTTCGGGCTCCGGGGTCGCGAGCCCCAGGTCGCGCTACTCGCGGCGGAGGGTCTCTCGAACGCGGCCATCGCCCAGCGGCTGCGGTTGAGCGCACACACCGTGCGACACTACCTCGAGCGAGTGCTCGACCGGCTGGGCCTGCACACGCGGAAGGGGCTGGCGCTGCACCTGATGGCCGGCGGCGGGGAGCGCCCGCAGCCGCAGCGTCGCCGGACGGGCTAGAGTCCGGCCAGGCACCCTCGGCCAGGGTGGCGGCCTCACGCCCGGCCGCCTATTACGTCCGTCCTCCGGACGCGGTAATATCTCCCGGGTACCCCCTGTGGAGGCCACCCCATGCAGACCCTTCGCGTCGTACCCCTGCTCGCGCTCGCGTTCGTCGTGCCGATCCGCTCCCTCACGGCTCAGGAAGTGCTCCGCACCGACCGTCTCCCGGTCGGCTTCGACGTGACCACCGTCTCCGACGACGGCCGCTATCTGACGATGGACGACGGCCGGACCTGGGAGGTCGATATCTCCGATCGCGCCACGACCGGCTCGTGGGCCGCGGGGGACTTCCTCGCCCTCCGGCGGATCTCCGCGCCCCGCGGGGACTACGAGTGGCTCCTGCTCAAGCGCGGCGACCTCGACCAGCAGGCCGCCGCGAGGGTCGTTGGCTGGCGCCCCGAGGCGACGGGGACCAGTCAGTAGCAGCTCGAACCCGCAGGTGAGGACGGGCACGGCCCCCGGTGCGGTTCCAGCGCACGGGGGCCGTTTCCTATCGTGCCGCAAATCTCGATGCGAACAAGCCTTACCCACGGTGATCGGCAAGTGATTCGGTCGTGACTGCCGGCCGTAGACTGGGCGCGTGCTGCAAGCTCGCTCGCTCAACTCACGCGCACCGGGACCATGGTCCCAGGAGATCACGATGCACTCGATCCTTCGCTCGACCCGCTCGATGCTTCCGCCGCTACTCGGCGTGGCCCTGTCCCTGGCGTTCGCCGCTTGCGGGGACACCGAGAGTCCCCTCGCCCCGGCCGGCGAGGACGCAGCGCTCGGCACCGTCGGCGAATCAACGGCGCAGATCGCGAACCCCGGCGGAAGCCGGATCATCTTCAACTCCGCCCGGCTCGGCGGCTACGACATCTTCAAGATGGACCAGTATGGGGGGAGTCTCGTCGGCCTCACCAAGTCCGCCTACGCGGGCGAACCGGCCTGGTCGCGCAACAACACCAAGATCGCGATGGTGCGCGAGCGCTTCGACGCCAACAACAAGGGCCACACCGATATCTGGATCACCAACGCGGACGGCACCAACGGGCACTGGGCCCGCTCCAGCCCGTTCCCCTACAACCTGCGCTACCCCACGTGGTCGCCCGACGGGTCGCGCATCCTGCTCACGATCGAGCAGCTTGGCAAACCGTACCTGGCGACGCTGACGCTGGCCACCGGGCAGGTCAAGTTCGTTACCATCGGCGGCTCCGGCGTGCAGGCGAACTACCCGACCTACGATCCGACGGGCAAGAAGATCCTCTTCGTGGCCGCCAACGGTGCCAGCCTGCAGCTCATCAATCTCGACGGCACCGGCCGGGTGAAGGTCGCCTCGTTCGGCAAGATCATGGCCTGCCCGAAGTTCTCTGCCGACGGCGGGCGGATCGCCTTCCAGATGCTGGACGGCTTCAACGTCGACCTCTACGTGTGGAACATCGCCCAGCACAAGAACACCCGCCTCACCACGGATCCGGGTTACGACGGGCAGCCGACCTGGTCCCCGGACGGATCGAAGATCGCGTTCATGAGTACGCGGATCGGTGTGGCGCAGATCTACACCGTGGGTGCCGGCGGCGGGGCGCAGACGCGGATCACCAAGACGAATACGGCGGAGAAGGATCCGGCGTGGTCGTTCTAGAGGACGGAGAGGACGGAGAGGACGGAGAGGGTTGAGGAGAGCGTGAGTGGCGGGCGGGGTCAGTGCTTGCCGCTCACGGTCTTCAGCTCCATTTGCCAGATGTCGCTCTCGCGTTCCGGGATGGTGAAGTAAAAGCGCTTGCCGTCGGTGACGAACTCGGGGCGGGAGGAGGGCCGCGCGGGGTCGTCGAAGCGCACCAGCAGCCTGGGCTCTCCGCCTTGCGGCGGGATGGACCAGATGCTGGCGCGCCCCTCGGCGTCCAGCGCCTTATAGTAGATGGTCCGTCCATCGCGTGCCCAGATGCCCAGCAGCGGCGCCCGTTGGCCCGCTCGGTCGCCGGTCTCGACCAGCGGCCGCGGGGCGCCGCCGGCGGGCGATATCACCCACAGCCCTGCGTCGCGCACGTACACGATCGCGCTTCCGTCGGGCGACCAGCGCGCCTCCCGGCCGCCGTCCCTCGTGAGCTGCCGGGGGGCGCTCCAGCGGCCGGCGGCATCCCGCTCGACGACGTAGAGCTCGAACCGTCCGGTGCGATCGGAGTGGAACACCAGATGGCGCCCGTCGGGCGCCCAGTCCGGAAATCGCTGGTTGCCCGAATCGGTGGCGACGGGAGCCGGCGGCCCGCCATCGACCGGCATCACGAACAGCCGACGGCGGCCCTGCCGGAAGCCGTAGTAGGCGATCTCGTGAGCGTCCGGCGACCAGGAGGGCATGAACGCGTCGCCCGAATCCGCCGACAGCGGCTCCGGGTCCCCGCCGGCCAGCGGTACGCGGTAGATGGCCTGGATTCCGCCGCGGTCCGAGTCGAAGGCCAGCCAGCGCCCGTCGGGCGAGATCGCCATACCCTCGATCGACTGGTGGCCCGCGGTTAGCGGCTGCGCCTCGGCCGTGGACAGCGTCACGGCGCGGTCGGGAATCGGCAGCGACCAGATGTTGGCGTATTCGGTGAAGCCTGCGTAGACGAGCACTCTGCCGTCGCGCGAGAGATCGATGCCGTGGAGGCTCAGCCCGGTGGTGAGTCGCGCCGGCGGTCCCGATGGCCGGCCGGAGCCGTCGAGATCGGCCCGATAGAGGTCGCGGCTGCCGTCCCGGTCGGAGATGAAGAGCAGGCCGCGCCCGTCGGGCAGCCAGACCGGACTGGTGTTGAGCGAGGCGGCGTCCGTGATCCGCTCCGGCGGGCCGCCCGCCGCCGACATGATCCAGATCGAGCTCGGCGCGATGTTGCCGATCGCGTTCCGGGTGTAGACGAAGGCCGCGTTGCCGCGCACGAAAGCGAGGCGCGAGCCGTCGGGAGACCAGGCGAGGGAGTGCGGTTGGTCGAGCGTGGCGATCCGGGTGGCGGGCCCGCCACTCGCCGCCCGCACGTAGATCTCGCGCTCGACGGCGTACGCGATCCGCCGGCCGTCGGGCGACCAGGCGAGATACCCCGGGCCCTCATCGCTCGGCACACCCTCGGCGTTGACGAGCAGCTTCGGCGTTCCGCCGAGGGCGGGGACCAAGTAGATCGCGCCGCCCATCTCGAAGCTGAGCCGGGTCCCGTCGGGCGACCAGCGCGGCCAGTGCTGATCGCCGTCGAGGCCCTCGGTCACGGTGATGGTGCGGCCGCCGACGAGCTGACGGACGTAGATCCGCATCTGCCCGCTCGAGCCCGCGGCATAAGCCACGAGCTTGCCGTCGGGCGAGAGGTTGGGGTGGACCTCGAGCCCGGGCTCCGCGGTGATCCGGCTGGTGCGGCCGAGCTGGATGGCGGGCGGCGGCGCCTTGCGCAACACAGCCGCCGCCGCTGCGAGCCCGATACCAACGAGGGCAACTACGGCGCCGCGGCGCCACGGCCGGCGGGCCCGGGGCAAGTCGGCCGAATGATCGCTCGGTTCCGGCCTGGGGGATGGGATTGCGAGGGTAGGCTCAGGAGCCGATGCGGCCGCTGGCGGCGGCTCCGCCGCCGGGACGGCCGGTGCCGGAACAGGGCTCTCCACCGAGGCCTCCGCCGAACGCTCGGCCGGAGCCGGTGGCGCCGCCGCGCGCGCCGGGCTCGCGGCAGGCGCGGTGGCCCCGCCGTCCGTCGCGGTGGCGCGCTGGCGGATCCGCTCGGCGAACGCCACCACCTCCCGGTCCGGCGGTGCCTCGAGCTCCTGCTGCAGCAGCACCTCGTACACTCGGGCGTGCTGGAGCGCGGCGGTCGGGTCTCCGTTGGCGACGAGCGCCTCCATCAGGCCCATCGCCACCCGGGCATTGAGCGGATCCTGAGCCGCCAGCTTGCGCCACCACTCGACCGACTCCATGCGGTCGCCCCGCTCGCCGCGCCTTCCGGGCCAGGCGCTCGAGCGCGGTGGTATAGTCCCGGGCCAGGCCGGCTCGCGCCTCCTCCAGCCAGCGCTCGAACTCGGGCGCTTCCGAGAGGTGGAATCCGCTCAGAAAGGGGCCGGTGTACTCCGCCGTCGCCCGCTCCAGATAGCCGGCCTTGATGGCGCCGGTGAACGCGGCGACGTCGCTGGTGACCAGCTCGGGATTGAGCCGGAGGTCCCGGATGCCGAGAAACACCTCGTCGGAACCCAGCTCCTGACGAAGGGCGTAGAGTGCCTGGTTGAGGCCCTTTCGGGCCCGTTCCTCGTCGGTCTCGGACCAGAGCATCCCGAGCAGTTGATCGCGGGTCATGCCCTGCTCGCCCGAGCCGGCCATCAGCGCGAGCAGTGCGAGCCGTCGCGGCTGCGCGGCCGGACCCGTGAGACGGGTGCCGTCGCGCTCCACGAACAACCTGCCGAACGTGTTAAGACGTAACACGTTGCGCTCGGTGATTGCGAGGTGATCGGGGCGAGCGAGATTGGAAGCAGTATACTAGGAGTCGCCCATCATCACGGCAAGCCGCGAGCACCCCAATGAAACCTGAGACCGAGCGGTTGGTTCGCGAGAGCTGGTCCCGGTTCGAGCCGGTGGCCGAGCAGTCGGCCGGGTTCTTCTACGCGAAGCTGTTCGAGCTGGATCCCGACGCCGAGCGGCTGTTCGCCCGAACGGACATGGAGTCGCAGGGCCGAAAGGTCATGCAGATGTTCGCCGAGATCGTGCGCATGCTGGACCAGCCGGAAGAACTGGTCCACGAGGTTGCCGACCTGGGCCGCCGCCACATGCACTACGGCGTGCACGACAGCCAGTACGACTCCGTCGGCGCCGCTCTCCTCTGGACGCTCGAGCGCGGGCTCGGCGACGGCTTCACCGGGGAAGTCCGCGATGCCTGGACCGAGGCCTACGCGTTGGTCTCCTCGGTGGCCCGCCGGGCGACCACCCGGGAGCACCAAGTCCCGCGCAGCCGGGAGCACCAGGTCCCGCAGTAAGCGGATCGCATCGCTTCCCTCCGCCCGTTCCGGTCGTCGCCGGAACGGGCGCTTGCATTTGGACCCCCGGTCCAATCGTTGGCATGCCAAGCGGTTAGGGCTGGAGAGATCGCGGTGATTCCCGAATGACCCCGGCCCGTAGACTGTCCCGTCAACTGGGCGACGGCGCGGCCCGAGGCCGCCGCCCCCCTCGACTCGGGCACAGCTACGAACGGAGGCACACCATGAAGACCGCGGCGACCCTGGCGCTGTTGAGCTCCCTGATCGTTCTCGTGCTGGCGGCATTCACCACTGGGGCGCGATCGCCCGCCCCGCTCAGGCGCGGCGAGGGGTCGTCGTTCCGGGCGGAGATCCACGGCGACCTCCACATGAGCCCGGCTGGCGCCGCGAGGTTCGGCATGACCGGAGGCCGGGACGGCGTCTTCACCCTCTCGCTCGGGACCGACGGTGCGGACGGCTCGGTCCTGTTCACCCGGACCGACGGCGTGCGGCTGGTCCCGGGCACCTACGCCATCGGCGGGCAGGACGACAGCTCCGATCACCTCATGGCGCTGGTCATGACCGGCACCGCCAGCCGCCCCACCGGGGTGTTCCGCGGCCACTCGGGCTATCTCATCATCACTTCAGCCACCGATAACGTCCTCCGGGGCCGATTCGAGGTCGACGCGACAGGGTTTCTCGCGTCGGATCCCGAGAACGAGGGCCGCCCGATCCGGGCGACGGGGATGTTCACCGCCACGCGCCAGTAAGCGCTTCGGCGGCGGGGTGCGGGACCCTCATGGTGCGGCCGTGGACGGGCGGCAGGAGCGGCCCCGTCCCCGGCTCGCGCGCACAGGTGGCCGATTCAGCCTGGCACCGGTAACCTCCATGGCATGGTGAACGCAGCATTGCTGACGCACCCGAACCACCGCACGGAAGCCGATGACTGATCCGTCACAGCCGCCCCAGCGCGAGCCACCTTCGTCCCGACTGCGCTACCTGGTGGCGATCGCTGCTCCGATCGTGATCGTCCTCGCCACGAAACTGATCCAGGCGACGGTCGCCCCGACGGCGGCGCCGATCTTCAGCCTCGGGGTCGCGGTCGCGGCGATCTACGGCGGGTGGGGCCCCGGTGTGCTCGCGACGGTCCTGAGCGCCGCAGGCTATCTCCTGTTCCCGGACCTCCTGGCCGGCGCGGCGGGTGTCACCCGCATGGCGCAGGTGCTCGTGGTCACGAGTGGGATCACCGCGCTGGGCGGATTCGTGTACCGGCAGCGCTGGCTGGCGGTAGCACAGGCGCAGGAGAACGCCCGCCTCCGCCGCCTCGCCGAAACGGCGGCCTCCGAGGCGGAGGAAGCCATGGCGGTCGCGGAAGAGGAGACTCTCAAAGCCGAGCAATCCACTTCGGCGGCCGCGGAGGCCGCGGAGGAGGCGCAGGTCGCGCTCGACGCGCGAATCGAAGCCGAGACGCGGCTGCACGCCGGCACGGCCCGCCTCGCCGCGATCGTCGACTCGTCGAGCGACGCGATCATCGGCAAGACCCTGGACGGGATCGTCACCAGCTGGAACCGCGCGGCGGAGGAGATCTTCGGCTACCCCGCCGACGAGATGATCGGCCGCTCCGTGCTCACCCTGATCCCCGACGAGTTTCACGCCCAGGAGCGCGAGGTGCTGGAGCGCCTGCGCCGAGGCGAGACCATCCAGATCTCCGAGGTCGAGCGGGTCCGCAAGGACGGGCGGCGGATCTGGATCTCGCTGAGCGTGTCACCGTTGAGAGATCCAGCCGGGAACCTCGTCGGGGCCGCGTCGATCAAGCGGGATATCACCGAGCAGAAGCTCGCGGCCGAGCGGCACCAGGAGACCCAACGGCTCCGGGTCGCCGGCCAGCTGGCGGGCGGCATCGCCCACGAGGCCAACAACCAGATGCTCGTCGTGCTGGGCGCGGCGGATTTCATTCTCCGCCGTCCCGATCTGCCGCCGCCGGTGCGCGAGGATCTCAACGCCATCCGCCAGGCCGCCGAGCGGACGGCGTCGATCACGCAGCAGCTTCTCGCGTATGGGCGCCGGCAGACGGTGCGGATCAACGACGTGGACATCGACGGGGTCGTCCGTGACCTCGAGTCCGTGCTCCGCCGCTCGTTGGCCGAGCATCATGAGCTGGTCCTGCGGCTCGAGCTGGGCAACGCCTGCGTGCGGGTGGACGCGCGTCAGCTCGAGCAGGTGATCCTCAACCTCACGCTGAACGCGCGCGACGCGATGCCCGAAGGCGGGCGGCTCACCATCAGTACGGCGTGGACCGCCGCCGACCCGTCGTCCCCGACGACGCCGAGCCCGGGAGGCCTCGGCTACGCCTCCCTCACGGTGCGGGACACCGGGGTGGGCATGAACGCGATGACGCTCGCGCGCGCGTTCGAGCCGTTCTTCACGACCAAGCCGGTCGGGCAGGGCTCCGGGCTGGGCCTCTCGGTCGTGGACGGCCTGGTCCACCAGATGGGCGGGACGATTCAGGTCCTCAGCCAGCCGGGGCAGGGAGCGACGTTTTCGATCTGTCTCCCGCTGGTGACGGCCGCGTCGGCGCCGCGAGGCGGGGACGATGCCGGCGCGATCCCCGGCGGCGACGGCCGCGTGGTCGTGGTCGTCGAGGACGAGCCGAACGTCCGGTCGATCGCGGCGCGCACGCTCCGCGAGGCGGGCTACACCGTCCACGAGGCCCGGCATGGCGGCGAGGCCCTCGAGCTCGTGGTCGGAGCGCTCGAGCGCGTGGACCTCGTGGTCACCGACCTCGGCATGCCCGTCATGGGTGGCGAGACGCTCGCCAGGCGCCTTCAGGCGGCGCGACCCGGCGTCCCGATCCTGTTCATCTCGGGGTACACCGAGTCGATCGCGTTCGGTCCGCTCCTGCTGAAGCCGTTCACGCCGGACGAGCTGCTTCGCCGTGTCGGCACCGTGCTCCGGGCGGATCCAGGGGCGAACGGCGGCGCGCCCAGCTGACGCCGACGGTGCGCTGAGCCTGGCCTCCGGTTAGCTTCTCCATCGATGCCTCGCGTCCTCCGCTCCCGCGGGTTCGTCCTCCTCGCCCTGGCCGCCTTCGTGCTGGCCCAGCCGGCCGCGTGGTGCTCCGCACTCTGCCTGCTGGAGCGACACCATGCGGGCGCGCACGCGATTGCCGGCGTGGATCGCGGGGGCGCAATACTGGGCAGCACCGACTGCCACCCCGCCAACACCAGCGCCGTCCGGCACGGTCCGCTCCAGGATCTCTCGCCCATGGCGCCGGCGCGCGCGGAGCTCATCGCCGCCCCATCCACCCGCTGGGTCGGGCCGGCCCCCATGCTCGTCACGACCCCACTCGACCTCTCGCCCACCGCCGAGCCACCGCCTCCCCGCCTGGTCTAGCCCGAACGACTGCAGCGATCTCCGCGACCGACGGATGCGTCGTCGGCGCTGCGCGTGCCGCCACCGCGGTCACGCATGGGCCTCAGACCAGGGAGACAACGACATGCGCGGACTGGTGCGATCCGGCCACCTCGCGATCCTCATGCTCGGCCTCGCCGGCGCCACCGCCAGGGCCGCCGCCCAGGGCAAGCCCGACCAGCCCGTGAGCCTCGCGCCGGGTGGTGACGTCGAGCCTCTCACCGGCGAAGACCAGCACGCGCTGGCGATCACCGGCTTCGGGGTGGGCCAGTACACCTACGACGGCAAGACCGGCGACAACTCGTTCGGCGCCGGGAAGGTCGCCGTGTCGCTCTTCCGCGAGCTGACCGACAACCTCTACGTGTTCGGGCAGCTCACGACCTCGATCGAGGACACCGGCGCCGAGGAGCCAGCCACCGAGATCGAGATCGACAACCTGCTGGTGAGCTTCACCCCGCCCGGCGCGTCGAACTTCAACCTGACGTTCGGCACGCTCGATGCCCCGGTCGGATTCGAGCGCGACGACGAGGTGCTGCTGCTCACCCCGTCGACCTCGTTCAACTTCGAGCTGGCCCGGCCGGCCAAGCTCACCGGCCTGTTCGGGACGTGGACCTTGAGCCGGAGGGTGGACCTCACGGCGATGGTGGCGAACGGCTGGGACTCGCCGCTCGACCCCAACCACGGCAAGACCGTCGGCGCCCGGCTGGGCCTGCTGCCGGCCGAGCGCACGAGCGTCGGCCTGAGCGCGCTGTACGGCTCGGAGGGCGAGCCGGACGCGACCAACGACCGGCTGCTGCTCAACGCCGACTACGCCTTCGAGCCGGGTCACGGCTGGATCGTGGCGGGCGAGGCGAACTACGCAAAGGACTACGACCTGCCCGACGGCGGGGATGCGAGCTGGTCGGGAGCGACGCTGCTGGTCCACCGCCAGGTCGCCCGGCGCTTCGGGATCGCGGCACGCGCGGAGGTGATGGACGACAAGGACGGCGCCCGCACCGGACAGGCGCAGACGCTCACCTCGTGGACCATCGCGCCGATCTACGCGCTGGGCGTGGGCCGCGAAGGGATCTTCGCCAACATCCAGCACACGACCTACCGCATCCCGCGGTTCCAGCTCCGGGGCGAGGTCCGCGTGAACCACTCGGATGTGACGTTCTTCGAGACGTCCAGCGGCGAGCCGAGCCAGTGGGGCGTGCAGTACACCCTGCAGCTCGTCACCACCTTCTGAGGGGGCGCGCCATGGGTCTCTACAGCTTGCGTCAGGCGAACCGATCGGTGAAGCTCGGCGCGATCCTCTTTCTCCTCGTGCTGGGATACGCCTACCTGTTCGCCTTCCTGATGGTGAAGACCTGGTCGGGGCTCACCCCGACCCGGGTGCAGGCCACCTACGTGCCGGCGCCGGGCATGAACGAGATGCAGATGCCGACGGAGTCGCGCTCGACCACCCAGCCGCTGGATCTGGGGAAGGTGCCGGAGATGCAGCACACGGTGGACACCAACCTGCTCATCCAGGACAGCCACATCCACATCATGATCTATGCGATCGTCGCCGCGCTGCTGACGGTGATCATCCTCGGGCTCGACTGGCCCGCGTGGTGGCGCGACACCATGATCGTCGCGGCCTTCGCCACTGGAGCGCTCGACTTCGCGGGCCAGTGGCTCATGAGGTTCGGCATCGGGGGCTTCGCCTGGCTCACCATCCTGTCCGGCTGGGGCATGTCCCTGGTCTATCTCATCGTCCTGTACTCGACCGCCCGGGCCGTGCTGCCCGGCCGCTCCGCGAGGACCGCCTCATGACCGTCATCAAGCTGGCCCTGGTCGCCGCGGCGCTCGGCGCCGCTGCCCACCCCACGCCGAAGGTGGTGCTGGTGAAGCACGCCGACTTCCTCCGGCAGAGCCTCGCGGGCGCCACGCAGTATTTCGTCCGCACCGTCAGCATCGGCAAGGAGGATCTGGCGGCGATCCGGAAGTCGAGCGACTTCACCCCGGCAGATCCGGACGTGCAGTTCTATCTCGGTCAGGGGCAGGACGGCAAGCCGGTTGGCGCCGCCCTGTTCCAGCAGGTCGACACCCCCCACGGCCCGCTCGAGGTGGGGCTCACGTTCGGCCCCGACGGCGCGATCACCCGGGCGGACGTGACGACGGCAACGGTCGAGACCAAGCCCTGGGTGCAAGAGGCGACGGCTACGGGGCTGATGAAGCGCTTCGTCGGCCTGCGACCGGGGGACGATCCGCGGAAAGCCGTAGCGGGAGCGGGCGGGGGGCTCAACGGCATGCCGGCGTACATGGCCGAGCTGATCGCGACGGCGGTGGGGCGGGGGCTGGTGCTGTACGGGACGCTGTACAAGGGAAGCGCGTCCTGAGCGGCGCGGCGCGCTCCCCGATCAGCTCGGAGAGCGCGCCGCCCGGTCTTCAACCGGTCACCTTCGCGGTTACGTCGGCTGCATCTGGGAGAAGAAGCTCTCCGCGTTCTTGCGAATCTCGTCAGGCGTCAGATCCTGGATGTGCTGCGCCAGCCACCAGCGGTGCCCGAACGGATCCTCGACGCAGCCGGTGCGGTCACCCCAGAACTGGTCGGCCAGGGGTTGGATCACCCTGGCACCCGCATCCACCGCCCGCTTCCAGGCCCCGTCCACGTCTTCCCTATAAATGAAGAAGCCGATCGGCGTGCCGCCGTACGACTTCGGGCCCTTGGCCCCGTGGTCGGGCATCTCGTCGTTCAGCATCACGACCGAGTCGCCGATCCGGATCTCCGCGTGCATGATCTTCCCGTCCGGTCCCGGGAACCGCATGATCTCCTCCGCGCCCAACGCCTTCTTGTAGAAGTCGATGGCCCGGTCGGCCCCGTCCACGACGAGGTTCGGCGTGACGGTGTGATAGCCTTTCGGAATCGCGGGTACCTGCTTTGCCATATTGCCTCCAGCTGCTCAGGGAAAGGGAGGCGCCAATATTCGAAGTCCGGGCTGGACCGGCAACCTCCCGGCGTCTCTACTGTGAACATTCGCGTGTCACAATTCGGTCAGCGCGCCCCCGAGGTCAGCGGGCTCCCACCCGCGACGGCTCGGCCGCAGCTGCCCGCTTGAGCTCGGCGATGTCGAGCTTCTTCATCTTGAGCAGCGCTTCCATCACGCGGTCGGCCTTGCCGCGGTCCTGGTCGGTGACCAGGTCGGCCAGGATCCGAGGCACCACCTGCCACGACAGGCCGTACTTGTCCTTGAGCCAGCCGCACACCTGGGCGCTCGGGTCGCCGCCGGCGGTCAGCTTGTCCCAGTAGAAGTCGATTTCCTGCTGGGTCTCGCACTCGATCTGGAACGAGACGGCCTCGTTGAAGGTGAAGACCGGTCCACCGTTGAGCGCGGTGAACTGCTGCCCCTCGAGCTCGAATTCGACCGTCATGACCGAGCCCGGCGGACGGTGGTGGGTCTCCTGGCCGACCTCGCCGTAGCGGGAGATCCGCCCGAGCTTGGAGTTCTTGAAGATTCCGACGTAATACCGCGCCGCCTCCTCGGCCTGACTGTCGAACCACAGGCAGGGGGCGATCTTGTGAACGTGGGCCATGGTGCTCACTCCTTGGTTCGGGTCAAAGGGATTCGGCGCCAACCATGGGTCGGAGAGCGCCGGCGGGCGGTGCGCCAGAACACTGCCGGCGCGCGGACCCGATCCACCTCACGATGCCTGAACGGCTTGGGCCGTCGTTACTCTTCCTCGGCAGCCGCAAAGTGATCGCCCACCTCGACTTCGGCTCTGCCGTGGAGCTCCGCGCATGGATCCGTTCCTGCAGGCCGCCCTGGACGAAGCCCGGCAGGGCCTTCGCGAGGGCGGCATCCCGATCGGCTCGGTCCTCGTCTCCGCCGGCCGCATTCTCGGGCGCGGCCACAATCGCCGCCAGCAGTCGGGCAGCGTCGTGCTGCACGGCGAAATGGACGCGCTGGAAAATACCGGGCGCCAGCCGGCATCCGTGTATCGGCAATGCACCATCTACACGACGCTCTCGCCGTGCGCGATGTGCACGGGGGCCATTCTGCTCTACGGGATTCCGCGGGTCGTGATCGGCGAGAACCGGACGTTCATGGGGGAGGAGGACCTGTTGCGGAGCCGGGGCGTCAGCGTGGAGGTGCTCGACGATCCGGAGTGCGAGCGGCTTCTGGCGGACTTCATCCGCGCCCATCCCGCCCTCTGGGACGAGGATATCGGGCGCTGAGCCGGGCGGTCCGCCTTACAGCTTGGCCAGCCCCACGTACGTCTCCGGGCGCCGATCCCGGTAGAACTGCCACACGTTCCGCACCTCGCGGATCTGATCCAGATCCAGCTCCGCCGTCACCAGCTCGTCGCGGTCGCGCTTGGCCTCAGCGAGCATCTGCCCGCGCGGGTTGCAGAAGTAGCTCTGGCCGTAGAACTCGCCGATCCGCCAGGGATCCTCGTAGCCGACCCGGTTGATCGCCCCGACGAAGAAGGCGTTCGCCACCGCGTGCGCCGGCTGCTCGAGCCGCCAGAGGTACTCGGAGAGCCCGGCCACCGTGGCCGACGGGTTGAACACGATCTCGGCGCCGTTGAGGCCGAGCTCGCGCGCGCCCTCGGGGAAGTGGCGGTCGTAGCAGATGTAGACCCCGACGTCGGCGTACCGGGTCTTGAACACCGGATAACCGAGGTTGCCGGGCCGGAAGTAGAACTTCTCCCAGAACCCCGGCGCGCAGTGGGGGATGTGGTTCTTCCGGTACTTGCCGAGGTAGGTCCCGTCGGCATCGATGACGGCGGCGGTGTTGTAGTAGATGCCCGCGCCGTCCTGCTCGTAGAGCGGCACCACGATCGCCATCTCGTACCGCCGGGCGACCTCCTGCATGAGCTTCGTGGTCGGCCCGTCCGGGATCGCCTCGACCGCGTCGTACCACCGCGTCGTCTGCTCGGCGCAGAAGTACGGGCCGGTGAAGATCTCCTGCATGCTGAGGATCTGCACGCCCTCGCGCCCGGCCCGCTCGATCAGCGGCATGTGCTTCGCGAGGTTCGCCTCGCGGATGACGTCGAGCTTCTCGGCGGTCGAGCAGGCGTGGGTGGCCTGGATCAGGCCGCATTTCACTACCCTTGGCATCGGGATCCTTTCATGACACCCGTACAGCAACGCTTTTCTTCGTGCATGGGATCAGGCTTTGCCGCGCATGAGCGCAAGGTAGCTGACGAAGCTCAGCGCGAAGGTGACGAACCAGGCATACGCGTAGAGAGAATCGAAGAAGTTGGGATCGGACACGGTGCCACCCGGGGTCGCGACGGCGCGGGCGAAGCCGGGGATGACCGGCAGGATCGCGATCACGAACGCCGCGACGGCGCGGGGGTTCACGCCATTGCGGTAGGTGTAGGCGCCCTGCTCGCGGTAAAGGTCCGGGAGGATCAGCCGCTGGCGGCGGAGGACCCAGTAGTCCGCGATCAGGATGCCGCCGAGCGCGCCCATCAGGCTCGAGTAGCCCAGCAGCCAGGTGAAGATGTACGCCGCCGCGTCGGAGTAGAGCTTCCAGGGCATCATCAGGATGCCGATCACGGCGGTGATCAGACCGCCCGTCACGTAGCTGATCCGCTTCGGGCTCAGGTTGGAGAAGTCGTTGGACGGCGAGACCACGTTGGCGGCCATGTTGGTGGTGAGCTGCGCCGCCAGCACCACCAGCGCCGCGAAGATGATCGTCGCGGTGCCTCCGATCCGGCTGATCAGCACGACGGGATCCCAGATCGGCTCGCCGAAGCGCACGATGGTGGCGCTGGTGACCGCGACGCCGATGAACGCGAACGCGGTCATCGTGGTCGGCAGGCCCAGCGCCTGGCCCAGCATCTGGGAGCGCTGGCTGCGGGCGTAGCGGGTGAAGTCCGGGATGTTGAGGCTCAGCGTGGCCCAGTAGCCGACGCTCGCGGTGAGCGCGGCCGGGAACAGCGCCCAGAACGGCGCGCCGCGGCCGCGGAGCCGCTCCGACTCGGCGAGCAGCGGACCGAGCCCGCCGCCGGTCCGGACCGCCCAGAGCAGGAGGAGCGCGCCGCCGCCCAGCAGCAGCGGCGCGGACCAGCTCTCCAGCAGCTTGATGCCCTCCGTCCCCTTGAGGATCACGGCCACCTGGATCAGCCAGAAGACCATGAACGCGATGGCGACGTGGCCCGGCACGGCCGCCCACCCCGGCCAGGCCGCCAGCACCAGCGCGTCGAGCGCGAGCCCGCCGATCCAGGTCTGGATCCCGAACCAGCCGCAGGCGACGATCGCCCGGAGGATCGCGGGGAGGTTGGCGCCGCGGACACCGAAGCTCGCGCGGCAAAGCACCGGAAAGGACACGCCGTACTTGGTCCCCGCGTGGGCGTTGAGCACCATCGGCACCAGCACGATGGTGTTGCCCAGCAGGATGGTGACCATGGCCTGCCACCAGCTCATCCCCTGCTGCATGAGCCCG
This sequence comes from uncultured Gemmatimonadales bacterium, assembly GCA_963697755.1. Lineage (GTDB taxonomy): Bacteria > Gemmatimonadota > Gemmatimonadetes > Gemmatimonadales > GWC2-71-9 > CAVVWJ01. Next base: position 631,633 of record CAVOPE010000008.1, read on the forward strand.
GAGGCGAGCGTGTACGTGGTGATCACCACGCTCATCCCGATCCAGAGCGCGGCGATGTTGTAGGTGGACCAGGTGCGCCGGTCCGGCGGCGTGGGGGCCAGGTCCGGGTTCCAGAGCGGGCTCCCGGCCAGGTCCTCCCCGCCGGCGAGCGCCGGCTCCGCGACGGCGACCTCGGCGGGTCGGGTCACCGCGCGCCCACGGCCTTCGCGGCGCGCGGGCGCGGCGAGGCGGCCGGCGCGTCCGCCGCCGCTGGCGCGGGTGCCGTCCGCGGCTGGAGCCCCGCGCTCGTGCGGGGCAGCCACACCCCGCGGCCCTCGCGGCCCACCACCCGGTAGTCGTCCACGATGGTCTCGCCCCGCGAGAGCGTCGTCCGCGCGAAGCCGGCCAGCTCCCATCCTTCATAGGGCGACCAGTCGGCGTTGGTCTCCATCGTGGACGGCGCGACCGTGCGGGTCGCGGTGGGATGGATGATCGCGAGGTCGGCGTCGGCGCCCACCATGATCGCGCCCTTGCGCGGGTAGAGGCCCATGATCCGCGCCGGGTTGGTGCTGAGCTTCAAGCTCAGCTCCTCCAGCGTGAGCCGCCCGCCGAGCACGCCGCGGGTGTAGACCAGCGGCAGCAGGGTCTCGAGGCCCGGCAGGCCCATCGGGATCTTGGTCCAGTCGCCGTTCCACATCGCCTTCTGCTCGCGGCTGAAGGTGCAGGTGTCGGTCGAGACCACCGAGACCTCGCCGCCGCGGAGCCCCTGCCAGAGGCGCTCGACGTCCTTCGGCTTCTTGACCTGCGGACAGCAGGCGAAGAGGTGCCCCTCCTCGCGCTCGAACACCGAGTCGTCCAGCACGAGATACTGGGCGCAGGTCTCGGCGAGGACCGGCACCCCGCGCGCCTGGGCCGCGCGCACGATGTCCGAGCCCTCGGCCGGTGGACATGTGCACGATGTAGAGCTGGCCGCCGGTCGCCTCGCACCACTGGACCGCCCGCTGGATCGCCTCGGCCTCGACGAAGTTGGGCCGGGTCATCGGATGGAGCCGGGCGCCGTAGCGCGCCATCAGCTCCGGCGTGTGATGCCGCGCGATCAGCTCGTCGAGCACGCGCGCCGACTCCGCGTGCACCAGGAGCATGGTGCCGTGCTCCCGCATCTGCTCGAGCGTGCCGAAGAGCGCGCGATCGTCCGACTGCCATCCCTCCGACTCGTAGATCATGAACTCCTTGAAGGTGGTGAAGCCGCGCTCCACCATCCCCGCGATCTGCGACTTGTGCTCGGCGTAGCGGGTGATGCAGATGTGGAAGGTGTAGTCGATCAGCGACTTCCCCTCGGCCTTCCGGAGCCAGTTGTCGGCGGCCTGGCCGAGCGATTCGCCGGCGTAGGGGATGGCGAAGTCGATCACGGTGGTGACGCCGCCCCGCGCGCCCGCGCGGGTGCCGGTGCGGTAGTCGTCGGCCGAGACGGTGCCGCAGAACGGCAGCTCGAGATGGACGTGCACGTCGAGCACGCCGGGCAGCACGTGGTGGCCGTCGGCGTCGATCACGTCGGTGCCCGGGCCCGGCTCGAGGTCGGCGCCGAGGGCCGCGATCTTCTCCCCCGCGATGCCGACGTCGCCGATGAAGCTGCCGGCGGGGGTGACGACGTTGCCGCCCTTGATGATGCGGTCGAGTTTCATGGTCGATGTGCCTCTGTGGTCAAGTCGTCGGCGCGTACCCTTCCGCCACCTCGTGCCCGGCATGGTACTCCGACGCGTCCGGTCGCCGGATCTCCGACTGGGCGACGATGCGATCGCGGCGGAGGCCACGGAAGTCTTCCACGCTGGTCCACCCGTCGGCCGCGTGCCGCTCGAGGAAGGCGTCGAGACCGGCGAGCAGGCGCTTGATCACGTTCGGTCCCACCGCCTGATCGAGCATCGCCGCGGTGCACACCTGCACGGTGCCGCAGCCCAACAGGATATAGGAGAGCGCCTGGCCGAAGTCCGAGACCCCGCCTATCCCTGAGAAGCTCCGGTCCGGATACGCCTGCGTCATCTGGGACATCTTCGCCAGCGAGAGCGGCAGGATGGCCGGCCCGCCGAGGCCGCCGCTCGACACCAGGCCGTCCACGTTGATCTCGAACTCGAGGGTCTCGGGATCGATCACCGGCAGCGACGGGAAGGTGTTGGACGAGACGATCGCGTCGGCGCCGCCGCGGAAGCAGGCGCCGGCCTCGACCTCGATGGCCGAGGTGGCCGGGGTGAGCTTGCACCAGACCGGGATCCGGGCCACCTCCTTCACCGCCTCGGTCACCACCGAGCAGAGCCCCTGGTCCTTGCCGATGTTGGAGCCCATGTCGCGCCGGTCCATGTGGGGGCAGGAGAAGTTGAGCTCCAGCCCGTCCACGCCGGCGTCCTGGCAATCGCGCGCGAGCCGCTGCCAGTTCTGCAGCTCCTTGTCGTTGCCGGAGCCGGCCATGATGGACCCGATGAGCACGCGGTCGGGAAACGCCTCCTTGATCCGGCGGAGGCGGGGCAGCCACCAGTCGATCGTCTTGTCGGAGATGAGCTCCCAGTTCCACGACGAGTGCAGCGCCGCGCCGGGCCGCTTCTTCATCGAGACGTAGGCGTCCTCGGGCGAGGTGCGCATGAACTTGGCCTTCGCCCCGACCACGTTGACGACCGGATGCAGGCCGATCGTCTTGGTCACCACGCCGCCCCACCCGGCGTCGAAGGCCCGGAGGATGTTGCTCTCGGATTCGGTCGGTGGGGCGGAGGACAGGAGGAAGGGGTTCTGGAACCGGATGCCGGTGAACTCGACGGATCGATTGACGGGCATGGAAGGCCTCGCGAGCAGGCTGAATCGTCAACATACGGCCGGTCCCGCCGGGGGGCAAACGCCGCGGCATGGCGCGCGGCCGGCCTGGTCTAAAGGTAGCCGCCCGCCGCCTTGTGACGGACGGAGAGGACGGAGAGGACGGAGAGGACGGAGAGGGCATGGCTGCCGACCCCGACTCGCAGAGGCCGCGCCTTGTGCGCGGCGCGACCGCCTCCCTATCCTTCGCGCCCTCGCCTCCGCCGTTCCGTCCGACTTCCCGCGCGGCGGCCCGTCCATCGAAGGAGTCCTCGTGCCGTTCACGTCACTCAAGCTGCATCCCAGTCTGCTCAAGGGCGTGAAGGAGCTGGGCTTCGCGCGTCCCACGCCGATCCAGACCGACGCCGTCCCGCCGGCCCTGGCCGGGCGGGATGTCCTCGCCTGCGCCATGACCGGGAGCGGCAAGACCGCCGCGTTCGTCCTGCCCATCCTCCACCGGCTGATCGACAAGCCCCGCGGCACCACCCGCGCGCTGGTGATCACGCCGACCCGAGAGCTCGCGGCCCAGATCGTGGAGGACCTGAACGACCTTGCCGTGCACACGCCGGTCACCGCGGCGTCGGTGTTCGGCGGCGTGGGCATGGGGCCGCAGGAGCACGCGTTCCGGAGCGGTGTCGACGTGATCGTCGCGACGCCGGGCCGGCTGCTGGATCACTTCACCCACCCGTACGGGAAGCTCCCCGGGCTCGAGATCCTGGTGCTGGACGAGGCCGACCGGATGCTCGACATGGGCTTCCTGCCCGAGATCCGGAAGATCCTGCGCCACCTGCCGCCGAAGCGGCAGACGCTGTTCTTCAGCGCCACGATGCCCGACCCGATCCTGGCGCTCACGCGCGACATGCTGCACGAGCCGGTGCGCATCAACCTCGAGCGCCGGCCGGCGCCGGCGGTCGGCATCACCCAGGCGGTGTACCCGGTGTCGCAGGAGCTCAAGTCGGCGCTGTTCCTGGCGCTGCTGCAGCGCGGGAGACATGCAGGACGTGCTGGTCTTCACCCGCACCAAGCACCGGGCCGACCGGCTGCAGAAGCAGCTGGCGAAGAGCGGGGTTTCGGCCGAGCGGATCCACGGCAACCGCTCGCAGCCGCAGCGGACCGAGGCGCTGGCCGGGTTCAAGAGCGGGAAGTACCGGGTGCTGGTGGCGACGGACATCGCGGCGCGGGGGATCGACATCGAGGCGCTGGGCCACGTGGTGAACTTCGACGTGCCGAAGGTGCCGGAGGACTACATCCACCGGGTCGGACGCACCGCCCGGGCCGAGGCGGTGGGGGACGCGTTCACGTTCGTCGCGCCGGACGAGGAGCAGGATCTCCGGCGGATCGAGCGCGAGGTCGGCCGGCGGCTGCCGCGGGTGATGGTGCCGGACTTCGACTACTCGGCGAAGCCCGAGGGGCGGCTCGAGGTCCCGCTGGCGGAACGGATCGCGGCGATCAAGGCCCGGAAGGCGGAGGATCGGGCGCGGGCGGCGGCGAAGGCGGTGGCCGCGGCCGCCCGGGCCGGGGCGGGCTCGGGGGCGTCGAGCGCCCGCCGGCCGCAGAGCGCTCCGCGGCGCCGGCCTCGTTAGCGAGCCTCAGCCCGGCTTCCGATACAGGGCAGGGAACTGCCGGCGCAGCTCCTCCAGCTTGGGTGCGTCGTTGATCACGATGTACGGCTGGTAGGGATGGTGCACCAGGTAGTCCTGGTGGTAGTCCTCCGCGGGGTTGAACGCTTCCAGCGCGGTCACCTCGGTCACGATCGGCGCACGGTAGACTTTCGCGGCCTGGAGCCTGGCGATGTACCGCTCGGCTGCCTCGCGCTGCGCGGCGTTCCGGTAGAACACGGCCGAGCGATACTGGGTCCCGACGTCCGGCCCCTGGCGGTTGAGCTGGGTCGGGTCGTGGGCCACGCCGAAGAAGACCTGCAGCAGCTGGTCGTACGAGATCCGCGACGGGTCGTACACCACCAGAACGGACTCGGCGTGCCCGGTCGTGCCCGAGCTCACCAGCTCGTAGGACGGCGACCGGACCTTGCCTCCGGCGTACCCCGAGATCGCGGTCGAAACGCCGTTGAGGTGGTCGAACACGGCCTCGACGCCCCAGAAACAGCCGCCGGCGAAGACCGCCGTGTCGGCCGAGGCAGCCACACCGACGGGCGCGGGCTCCGGGGGCAACGCGGCCGCCTCGGAGGCGCGGGCCGAGGAGGCCTTGCAGCCGAGCAGCGCCAGCGAGGCGGAGAGCAGGAGGCCCGCCGCGAGGGCGGGGAGAGGCGGGCTGTGGCGTGCGGGCATGGCGGTCGCTCGAAGGTGGTTGATGCTGGAAAAACGTCGCCAACGCGCCAGCGGTTCTCAAGGGTGGCCGATGAACCCTCCGACGATCACTCCCCGGGTCGCACCCCCAGCTCGTAGAGGTGCTGGAGAAGATCGGCGGGATCCTGGTAGACCCGGTACGCTCCAGCCCGCGTCAGCTCGTCCTCGCCATAGCCGCCGGACAGCAGTCCCACGCCCAGCGCCCGGGCGCGCCGCGCCGCCAAGAGGTCCCACACGCTGTCGCCGACCACGGCCGAGTTCTCGATCGGCGCGCCGAGCTTGGCGGCGGCCGCGAGGAAGAGGTCGGGATCCGGCTTGGCACGGCGAACCTGGTCCCGGGTGACGACCGGGACGCCGGCGCCGACGCCCAGCATCTCCAGCGCCGGCCGTGCGCTCTCGAGCATGCCGCTGGTGGCGATGGCCCACGGCACGCCGGCCCGGGTGAGATACGCGAGCAGCTCGCGCGCGCCGGGCAGCGGCCGCACCTGCGACACCAGACGGGCGTACGCCTCCGCGTGGTGCTGCTGGAGCCGGGCGGTCTGCTCGCGGGTTACCGACAGGCCCGTCTCGCCCAGGAGCGCGTTCACGAACAGGCCGCCGCTCATCCCGATGCGGCGGTGGATGCGCCAGACGGAGAGCGCGATCCCCTCGCGCTCGAGCGCCTCGCGCCAGGCGAGCACGTGCTGGTAGACGCTGTCGACCAGGGTGCCGTCGAGGTCGAAGACGAAGGCGGGGGTCGGGGATTCGGTTGGCGCTGTCACGCCCGGAATGTGAGCGGCGAGCGGCGCGGTGACAACTCGGAGCTCGGGTATGCCGGACGGCGCGCGCCCGGGGCCGCGCCAGCGAGGAATCATGGGGGTTGGCAGGCGGTTCGGGATGGGGAGGCACGTCGTGTAGTGGCATGGTGATGACGAGCGGGAGGAATGACGCGGCGAGGATTTGGGGTGGTGGCAGGGTGGGTACTTGGGGGAGCGGGGGTGGGGCTTACCGTCTACTAATAGTTAGGCGGCTGCTCAACGAGCATCGCAACCAGTGGAGTAGCGGTCATGGCAACGATTTCCAAGGGCAACGAGCTCCTTACGCTTATCAACGTCTTCACCGTCGAGCCCGTAAACCAGCAGGAGCTGGTCGACCTGCTCAGCCAGGCTACTCAAGCTTCGGTGCGCTACGTGAAAGGCTTCGTGTCCGCGAGCCTCCACCGCAGCCTCGACGGAGCCAAGGTTGTGATGTACGCTCAGTGGCGCAGCGTCGAGGACTACCACGCGATGCGGAGCAATCCGACCGCCTCTCCCTACATGCAGAAGGCCCTCGCGCTCGCGCGGTTCGAGCTCGGGATGTATGAGGTGGTCGAGACCTTTGCTCCGGCAGCCGCCTAACCCGCTAATGCAGCCGACAAACGCGGGTGGGATCGGGCGCCGCTCGCGTCCGAGCCTCCACGCGGCGACAACGGACCGTAAGTTTTCACAGGTCGTTTGCAGCTGATTAGCCATTCGTTAGGCGCACGACGAGCATCACCGCAGAGAGGACATCCTGGGAGAGGCCATGGTCGTAGCTCGCGGATCCCGGCGCCACGGTCGGGCCGTCCGAGCGTCATTCAGTCGTGCGGCCCGGTCGCACATCCACGTCCGCAAGCCTATCTCGAAGCATGCGATCGCAGTGGTCTCGTCGACGCTTCGCGATGGTGCGGCAGCGCGACGAACGTCGATGGCGATCAAGCTCGGGCGCGGGCCGGCTGCTGCTTCGAGCCGTGCGATGTATGCTCGACCGGTGCGTCGGCTACACCGCGATCGCGACGTGCGACCGACCGTTCCGGACGCGTTCTCGGTCGCTGCACTCGCGCTGCTGGCGACTACAGATGGCCATGTCCGGTCCGAGGCGCTGCATGATTGCATCGCGCGAGCAGGCGGCACCGCTGACGCGGTGGCCGCAGACGGCGCTCGAGGCAGCCGGGCCGCGGCAGGGCGCAGTTCAGATCGAGATTGAGGGCGGGCCCACGCTTGAGCTGAAACCCGGCGACATGGCGTGCCTGCCCAAGGGAGCGGTAACGCGCTGGCACCTCACGCTCCCGTTCAAGGAGATGTGGGTGCTCGCCGGCGCCTAGCGCACCTGCACTGTCGCTCCTCGCGTGAGGGAAGTAGCCGGCGCAGTGGCGGGGGCTGGAGTGGCGTTCGCCCTGCTCCTGAGTGGGGTCTTCGGCTACCTCGTGTGGACGCACGTCGAGGATATCAGGTCGGATCGGTCAGTGGGGGCGAGCCGCCGGCACTGGTGTGCGCCATTGGGGTCCTCGGGCTGGGCCAAGCATGTGCATCACGCGGGGGCTGCCGCCTAACCCGCTAATGCAGCCGACAAGCGCGGGCGACGCCGGGCGCCGCCCACGCCCGGCTCTCCCAGCGGCGACAAAGGACGGTAGGTTTTCACAGTCGTTTGCAGCTGATTAGCCTGTCGTTAGGCAGCGCCAACGGAGCTCGCCAAGACCAAGGGATCTGGGATGCCGAATCCTCCTACGCTCAGCGAATTCAAGACGGTCGCGCGTGATGCTTTCGGATACCTTCGACGCGACTTCGCGTTCCGGGAGGAGGAACCGCCTGCGAGCCAGGTCGAGGGGAACCCTTTTGTCGTATGGTTTGTGAACGCGACAACCTTAGTGCAGGTGCAAGGAATCAATTGGGGCTTCGCCGCTCAAGTGATTCTCGGGCCGGCGGACGCCGGGACTGAGTGGCATGCGACAGTGCCCCTCTGGGCGATCGTCAAACACAGGAGACCCGACCTATACAACGAGTCCGCGAGATCGCCGGGCCAGGTCGGCGATATTCGGGACTACGCTCATGCTCTCCGAGAGGCCGGATGTACGGCCGCGCTCCTTCCGCCTGGGCGCACGCGGGCAGGAATCACAAGAGCGTGGGACCGCAGCTGACTTCTCGGGCGCAGGGATTGACACCTGCGGAGCGTGGAAGCTCGACTACGCTCGGCCAGGTGGAGCGCCGGAGCGGTGACCTGGCGAAAGATCTGCCGTGGCTGGGGGAAGTTCCACGATCTGGCGGTATCGCCCGGCGCTGTCTAACCGGGCAGCCGACGGCCGGCGTGGCCGGGTTTCCGCTCGGGCGTCACCCTCCTCGGGGCCGAGCAGTGGAAGCGTTGATTTATGCGGGTGAGATGGTCGCCTGCAGCTGATTTGCATTTCGTTAGGCGGCCGCCCGGCTTCCCTCTAGGGCGCCTCTCTCTTCAGGAGGAGCTGGTCTGGCTGGTCCGTTCACCACACTGATTTCGGAGATCCAATGGGTCGGCAGATTGTCTCAACATCGAAGGCGGCCAAGCCACCCGCAACCTACAGCCAGGCAGTAAAGGCCGCGGGCCTCGTGTTCGTCTCGGGCACACCCCCGGCCGACCCTGCAACGGGCGGTTTGGTCGGCGCAACCATCCAAGAGCAAACACGGCAGTGTCTGACCAACATTGCCGCCATCCTACAAGAGGCCGGCAGCTCGCTTGAGAAGATTGTGAGTGCGACGGTGATTTTGGCGGAAGAGGAGGATTTTGGAGGCATGAATGAGGAATGGGTCCGATGGTTTCCCTCTAACCCTCCGGCTCGCCAAGGCGCCAAACTGCCTGTGCGGGTTCCCGGTCTGAAGGTCTCGATTGCCGCCATTGCCGAGGCATAGGGGCCTTGATTCGCGTCTGGGCGGTCTCACTCGGCATTATTGGTCGCATTCGCTTCGGGCAAAGCGAGGGCGGGTATCCCCAACCGCGGCCGCCTAACCCGCAAATGCAGCCGACAAACGCGGGTGGGATCGGGCGCCGCTCGCGTCCGAGCCTCCACGCGGCGACAACGGACCGTAAGTTTTCACAGGTCGTTTGCAGCTGATTAGCCATTCGTTAGGCAGCATGATCTAGATCGGATACGCCCAGCGTGGGAGGGTCGCCATCGAACGATCGATTCTGCTCGACAGGGTGCGGCAGCACTGGAAGCACCTGGGCACGGACGTCGACCGCGCGCACGAGATGTACCACGAAGACGCGATCCTTGAGTTCCCACAGTCGGGAGAGCGCTTCGAAGGCCTCGCCAACTTCCGAGAGTGGCGTCGCCAGTACCCAGGCGACCTACGCTTTCGGCTGCGACGGCTGAGTGCAGGTGAGAACCTGGTCGTGGTCGAGTGCTCGGTCAGCTACCACGGCGGTCCTTGGCAGCACGGCATTCAACTGCTCGAGTTCCGGGACGATAAAGTGGCCCGCGAACGGATCTATGTTACGGAGCGCTGGGATGCCCCCGAATGGCGCGCCCCTTGGCGCGCAGCGGCTCGGGCTGACGCGTCGGAGTGAACGACGGCCTATACTCTGTCCGGAATCGTCGGTGTCGGATCTTCTCTACGAGCTGAACGCGCGGGATGAGATCTCCTCTGTCAATGAGGAATGGCTCCGCTTCGCCCTGGCCAACGGTGGAGAGCCTCTGGACCCCGCCCAGATCCTGGGTCGCCTATTGTGGGATTTCATCAGTGATGTGGAGACCCAACATATTTACCGCCTGCTGCACCGGCGCGTGCGGGCGGGCGGCGCGCCTGTGCGGCTCTGTTTTCGTTGTGACGCGCCTGATCGGCGCCGACTCCTAGATCTCGAGATCTCCGCCGGGCCGGACCGCGGGTTGATCTACCGCGTCCGGACCTTGAGGGAACAGGAACGCCAACCAATGGCGCTCTTGGAGCCATACCCTCCACGCTCAGAGCATTTCGTGACCATCTGCGCGTGGTGCGAGCGCGTCGCGGTGCCAGCGCACGGGTGGCTGGAGATTGAGGCGGCTATTGCGGCGCTGCCGGTGCTTGCTGAGCCTCGTCCCCCGCAGCTGACCCATGGCGTCTGCGAGGTGTGCGCTCAGGCCCTCCACGGTGCGCTCAGCGAGGAACCCGTCAGTGCCGTTCTGGGGCAACTGTAGTCCGCCCGGCACAGCCTAACCCGCTAATGCAGCCGACAAACGCGGGCGACGCCGGGCGCCCCGCGTCCGGCCCCCTAGTGGCGGCAAGGACCGTAGGTTCTCACAGGTCGTTTGCAGCTGATTAGCCATTCGTTAGGCCGCAGGCACGCAGCACGGATGACCAACACGGATACTGAGGGAGGAGAACGAGATGCGACCTTACGTGCGGGTGTCGGGCCTCTTGTTCGGTCTTGTAGCCGTCGTCCACCTGATTCGCGCCATCCGGCGGTGGCCACTCCTGATCGGAGGCTATCCTATTCCCGCGGTGGTCTCCTTGATCGTGTTTGTCGTCGCTGGCGGAATGGCCCTGTGGGCATGGCGGGTGCTGTCGAGGCCTGAGGCCGCAGGGTAAGATCGCACCAGGCCTGCGGCCTAACCCGCTAATGCAGCCGACAAACGCGGGCGACGCCGGCGCCGTCGCTCCAGCCTCCCAGTGGGGATATGGACCATAGGTCTTCATAGGGTCGTTTGCAGCTGATTAGCCAGTCGTTAGGCGGACAGTCCAGCATCACTTACTCCGAGGTAGGCATGCAGAGGCGGTATGTCTGGCTGATCTGTTGCATAGCCGTGGCTGTGGAGGAGCTGCTGAGCGCTCTTGCGCTTCGCCGCGGGTATGTCGCTGCTGAGGCGTTGCATTCGACAAGGTATACCCTCTATGTCGTGGCAGGCGCCGGGGCCGGCCGGCTTGCAGCCGCCACAAGTGTCGCGAGCGCCCTGAGGGCCGGGGGCCTGGCTGGCGTCGTGACGGGCCTAGTGGGCAGCACCGTCTATCAGGTTATGGAATGGCTGTTGGGTGTTGCAACGCGATCGGGGGCAACGGTGCTGTTGCTACGCTTCCTCTTCATGGCCGTGCTCGCCGCTCTCACCGCTGGGACGCTGGGCTTACTCGGAGGGATCGTCGGGTGGGGCGTGCGACGCTCAGTCGAGCCTGCCGCCTAACCCGCTAATGCAGCCGACAAACGCGGGCGACGCCGGGCGCCGCCCGCGTCCGACGCTCCCAGCGGCAACAGTGGACCGTAGGTCTTCACAGGGTCGTTTGCAGCTGATTAGCCATTCGTTAGGCGGACGCACCCATTGGATAGCACCGTGAGTGACCCGGAGCACCATCGCAAACTGGAGCGGCTGTATGCCGCCGCGCCCGTATCGTTGTGGTACGGAGCCACGATCGCCATCGCGGACGGGGAAGCCGAGGTCCGGATCGCCATCCGTCCCGAGTTCTACCATGCGGCGCACGCCGTCCACGGCTCGGTGTACTTTCGCGCGCTCGACGATGCGGCCTTCTTTGCGGTGAACTCCCGAGTCCGCGAGGTACTCGTGCTGACGGTGTCCTTCACGGTGCACTTTGCCCGGCCGGTGACCAGTGGGGAAGTGCGGGCGATTGGCCGCTTCCTGCATGGCAGTGGCCGTCTGTTTCTGGCCGACGCCGAGTTGGTAGACACCGCGGGGCAGTTGCTCGGGCGAGGCAGCGGGGTGTTCACGCGGAGCGCGATCGCGCTGGAGCCACGTATCGGCTACGCATGACAGCCCACAGCGCCGCCTAACCCGCTAATGCAGCCGACAAACGCGGACGTAGCCAAGCTCCGCCCGCGTCCCGGCCTCCGCCCCGCGACAACGGACCATAGGTTTTCACAGGTCGTTTGCAGCTGATTAGCATGTCGTTAGGCACACGGCACTAATGCCACGAGGAGTTCGCGATGACGACCCTGCGGACCCCGATCGCCTACACCATCGCGGGAGTCGTCGGGGGAATCGGCTGGCTCGCCATCAGCCAACTCACGCATCGTCGTGAGGCCTGGGACAGCGAGCTCTACTTCTCATGGTTTCTGCCATCGCTCGCCTTGGTCCTGGCGGCCCTTGGGTTCTTCGCCCCGGACCGTGCATGGCGCTGGGCATTCGCCCCCTTCGGAGCTCAAGCCGTAGTGGCTTTCCTTCAGAATCCGACAGCGAACCTGCTGCCGCTGGGATTACTGGTCTTTGCCTTCTACGGGGCACTCTGCACCGTGCCAACCTGGCTCGGTGCCCGGCTCCGCCGCCGCTTTGAGCCGATCCCAGCACCTACCGCGCCGCCCCCCGGTGCCTCATGACGGAGCGGCCGGCATCCGTTCAAGCCGGTGCCTAACCAGCGCATGCAGCCGACAAGCGCGTCCGAACCGAGCTCAGTCGCAAGCGGAACTTCTATGGCGGTTCAATGGAACGTAGGGTGGTGCAGGGCAGGCGAGTCGCTTGCAGCTGATGCGCATGTCGTTAGGCCGCAGCGGCACCAAGCGAGGCATCCTCGATGGCGGGCCTCGAGCCATGCCTAGATAGGATGGTCACTTGGGCCTGACGAATGAACAGTAAGAGGGGATCCGGCGCGGGCTGCACTGGCATCGTGCTGGGGGTGTAGAGTGGCCGGGTCATGGTGATGTCCTTCCTAACAGAGTGAAGGTGCCCGCGAGCTTCGATGCTCAACCAAACTACGCCAGCCGGCTCACTAGGACCTCATCGGGGGCTCACCTGGCCGAAGTACTGGAACGTCTGTGGCTTCGGCCGTTTCCGAGCCGCTCTTGGGCGCTCCGGCCGTGCTGGTTCCAGGCGAGCGCAAGCCACCCGCCGGGCCGACCGGCCGGGTCCTGTGGGGGCTGCGCCCTAACCAGCGCATGCAGTCGACGGGCCGGATGGGCGCAGGGCGCCGCGCGGGCGGGGCCCTCCGGTGGAGCGCTAAGAGAAGCGTAGGTTTGTGCGGGCGCGAGCACGATAGCCCGCAGCTGGTGCGCAAGGCGTTAGGCCGACACGACGGGCTTGAGTGCAGGCTGGCCTAGCAGTGAAGGGTTGTGCGCGCCAAGATCCCTGTGAGCAGCGTCCTTGGAGTGTTCAATGGTTGTACGAACGTGGCGCGGATACGCGGTGGCAGCCGAGCCCCAAGCCTACCCGAAACACTTACTACAGTCCGTTCGGCCAAAGCTCGAGCAGTTGGCGGGCTTCCGTGGCTTATATCTGCTGCGGCGCCGGGGTCTGGAGGAGATTGAGTTTCTGGTCCTTACACTGTGGGACTCGATGGATGCAGTACACGCCTTCGCCGGTGACCAGCCGGAGCGAGCGGTCGTGGAACCCGCGGCGCGCGCTGCACTGGTGCGGTTTGACGACACGGTCAGTCATTACGAAGTCTTGGCGGCACCAGAAGTGGCCGGCTAGCAGGCTGGCGCTCGTCCCAGGGTGCGGCCTAACGCGCGCATGCAGCCGACGGGCCGGAGAGGCGCGAGGTTCCGCGCGGGCGGCACCCTCCATGAGCGCGCAGTGGACCAAAGGTTGCTGCGGGCGCGAGCGTGAGGGCCTGCAGCTGATGCGCAAATCGTTAGACGGACACGACGAGGACCGGGTGCATGGCCCGAGAGGATCTCTACACGTTGCCGGCGGACCTGCCCGTGCCGGTGGACGACGGCGCGGCGCTCCACCTGCCGGGCCCCAGCTACTGCCGCCGCTGAGGCTCCCCTCGACCGCCGGCCGGGAGGTCCAGCTCGACGCGCTCGGATCCGGGTGGACTGTGCTGTATTGCTACCCCCGCACGGGGCGGCCAGATGAGCCCGGGCCGCCAGCATGGGACGCCATTCCGGGGGCCCGGGGCTGCACCCCTCAGGCCTGCAGCTACCGGGACCACCATGCCGAGGTGCACGCCCTCGGGGCCCAGCTGTTTGGGCTCAGCACGCAGCCGACGGCGTATCAACAGGAGATGGCGCAGCCGCTGCATCTCCCGTACGAAGTGCTGAGCGATGCCGAGTTCCGGCTAACGGAGGCGCTGGCGTTGCCGACGTTCGAGGCCGGCGGGATGAGGCTCCTCAAGCGCCTATCGCTGCTGATTCGTGCTGGGCGCATTGAGGCCTGCTTCTATCCCGTGTTCCCGCCGGATGCCGACGCGGGGCACGTGCTCGCGTGGCTCCGTGAGCACGCCGTCTAACCCGCTAATGCAGCCGACAAACGCGGCCGGAGTCAAGCTCCGCCCGGTGGCATATCCCTCATGCACGGTCGACGCGAACTGGTTCTCCACTGATCCGACAGGGCGAACGTGAGAAGACCGAACAAACGAACATGCATGCAGCGCTCCGTACTGTACGAGTAACCGAATTGTAGGATCAACCGAACGGCGCCTCCATCAATCATTGTGCTTGCCCGCAGGCGTTCCGTCGGACCAATTCGCCACACCGATGAGGAACACAAGAATCGGAGGCAGCCCTTTCATTTGCGATGGTTCCTTCGACTCGATGGTTCCTTCGACGAAAAGAACCAATAGGGCGCCGAGATGAGCGGCGACCCCGCCGCGCCAGCGCCCCAATCCTTGGCGTCCATGCCGGCAGTGAGGAACATCAGATGAGGCCCATCGTGCTCGCCCTCGTCCGTCAGATAGGCCGTTTTCGACATCATGTAATCCATCGCGCCGCTTTCGAGCTTCGGTACCTGCTTGTTCTCGAACGCCGCTTTGACCGCCAATAGCATCTCCGCCTTGGAACGACCGGCCATCACCATCCTGCTGCGTAAGAGAACGATCGGCACCATCGAACGAGCAGACTGAGGGTTCATACAGTCGGCGGCTCTCACCTTCGGGTTCCAGAATTCGGGCCAGTCAAACGCAGCCAGCCAACTTCTAGCCACCATGCAGACAAATCCGTTCTTGCCTTGAACGGCTGTCTCGTAGCCCTGCCGTCTCAGAACCAGGATCGTCGCGTCGCCAGATATGGAATTGGGAGCAGCACTTCGCGCCAATTGTATTTCAGCGCTTTCTTCCATCTGGTATTGACCGATCGCCGCCATCCTTGGGTACGCATCTGTCTGTGCCGCGGCACTCGAGACAGCGCAGCCCATGGCGATGACGAGCGGCGGGAGCGCGAGAGCAGCGAGTGACGGCCGGGCGAGTGTCACGAAACAGAACCGGAGAATCTGCATGCTCGACCTATGCCTTCTTCAAAGGCCCGAGGACCTTGTATGTAGTGAGCGTGACGCCGGTCGGCGTTGTTTGAGTATTCACGAACTCGAATGTCTGCGCCGGGGTTCTGTCCGCGAACACGCGCTTCCCCGTCCCCAACAGGACCGGATAGACGATCGCGATGAGTTCATCGGCAAGCCCATGCTCGAGCAGCGTCGATGTAAGCGACGAGCTGCCTGAGAGAATCAGGTTCGGGCCGTCTTGCGACTTGATGCGGCGAAGGCCCTCGACGACGCTCGGTCCAATGGCTTCGAACGGGCCCCACGCAAGACTATCCGGACGGTGGGTAGCGACATACTTCGTGGCGGCGTTGATTCGGGCGCCGATCGGACTGCTCGGCGCCGTTGGCCAGAAGCCCGACCACAAATCGTAGGTGCGACGGCCGAGCACCAGGTCAAAGCGCTCGCCGTGAATCGCCATGACCATCTCTCGGCCAGCGGGCGTTCGATACGACGCGGTCCAGTCGCCGTAGGGGAAGTCGTTGTCGTCGCGAGAGTTCTGCATCACGCCGTCGAGCGACATGTGTTCGATAATCTTGAGCGTTCTCATTCGCTCTTGCTCAGCTCTGTCGGCATCGGGAAGCGTTCCTGAAACCACGCTTGCCACAGCGGCGTTTCGCGGGCGACGGTTGCAGCCGCCTGATCGCCGTACATGTACAAGTTCATCGCCACCACGCCCTGTCCACCGGGATAGGTGACGGCGCCAAGGGCGGCGATGCCTGGCCCCGGCTTGTCGAGCCTCAGCAAGGCGTCGTACGGATCCTCGGTGAGTAACTCCACCACGCCGCCGAGCGGTGAGACACCAGCGGGCGTCGTCCAGCGCTGCCCGACGCTCAAGCCTTTCACTCCCAACGCCGAAGTCAGCGCTTCCCAGGCCTCCGCGTCCGTACCCGTGGCGGGAGCCGTGATCTGCATGATCGCGGAGCGTTGGCCGCGGAAGTGCGTGAGATAGAGCCGCAGGATGTTCAAGAAACCTGCCCATCCGGACGTGGCACCTTCCAGCTGGTTGTCCCACTCGTCCGTGCTGGCGAAAAGGCTATTCACCATGCGGACTCGGCACACCCCGCCCGCGCGCGCTTCAACGCTCCACTCGGTTGCCATGGGCGGCGAGCCACCCATGCCTTCGCCCTCCGCGGCAAACTTCCGCGGCGGATCCCACGCCGTCACGGCACCACTGATCACCATGTCCGGACCGAACTTGAACTTCACTGCGACGGGCTTCCCGTCGCGCTCCTCGAACTCAGCCGGCACGAACCAGGACGAAATACCCGGCCCGGTGGCGATGGCCTGCCAGACTTCCTCCGGCGTGCCGGTGACCTCGAATTCGACCTGGACGGAACGGCGACCGTTGGCTTCTTGCTTCACGCTCATGATGGCTCCTTGGGCTCGGATTGCCGGGGTAAAGGGTGTGCCACAACCACCAGCCGATGCGCGCGGCCGCCGGGGGTGGATGCATCGTGGTACTTCGAAACGAGTGTCGCGATGGCTTCGGTGAGTTCTTTGGTGAATGCGGCGCGGTCGGTCGGCGACCGGAAGCGGATTTCGGTGTCGACTGACAGGGTCGCCAGGCGTTTGCCCGTCTCTTTCGCGCGACGCACGAGATCGCCCACTTCGCGGACAAGCCGCGCGCCCAGAGCAATGAGATAGCTCGCGGACAGCCGATCGACTTCCCGATTCGGATCGACGGCGATCGGGCCCAGGGCACTCGGCGAGACGACGTAGGAAGCGGCCGTCGCGACGAGCAGCCGTTCGGTCAGCCCGCCCCACTTCCGTTCCTCAGCCAGCCGCACCAGCCCGTGTGCCTCGAGCGCGTGCAGGTGGTAGTTGACCTTCTGCCGAGCCAGGCCGACCCGTGTCGCCAACGTTGCCGCCGAGGCGGGCGCGGCCAGTTCGGAGAGGAGTCGGCTTCGCGTCGGCTCCAAGGCTGCGGTCGCCGCCGCCGGATCATCGATGACTTGGATGTCGAGCATGAGGAAATGGTAGCATTGACAACTTTTATTGTCAAGGATATACTAATGCAGGCGACAAACGCGGTACCCAACACAGTATCGCGTTGGCCCAGGCCCTCGTTTGGTCGCCTATTGCGTGATCGACGCGCTCGGCAGTAATGTCGTATGGGTATCCCATAGGAGACCACATGGCGGCCAAGCTGGACGTGCAGCAGGGCACCCTCGCCCTGATGATCCTCAAGACCCTCGAGGTGCTCGGGCCGCTTCACGGCTACGGCGTCGCTCGCCGTATCGAGGAGACGAGCAAGAACAGACTCACGCTCAACTATGGCACGCTGTACCCCGCGCTCCTCAAGCTCGAGCAGGAGGGGCTGGTCACACGCGGAGTGGCGCCAGTCCGAGAACAACCGTCGGGCCAAGTACTACGCGCTCACGGCCGCGGGGCGCAAGCAGCTGGCGCGCGAGGCCCGCGACTGGCATCGGACCGCCGACCTGATCGCGGACTTTCTCGGGCCGCGCCCGGAGGTGTCATGAGACAGCTTCGTGCCGTGCTCGCGCGCGTCGCGGGATTCTTCACCGGACGCCGGGCGGACGACGATCTCCGGGACGAGCTGCAATCTCATCTCGACATGGAGACCGCCGAGAACATCCGGCGTGGCATGCAGCCGGACGCGGCGCGGCGGCAGGCGCTGCTCATGTCCGGAGGCCTCACCCAGGCCGCCGAGGCGGTCCGGGATCAGCGCGGACTGCCCTGGATCGAAGGCGTCGTCGCCGACATCCGCTACGCCCTGCGTGGGCTGCGCCACAGCCCCGCCTTCACCACGGTGGTCGTGGTGACCCTGGCGCTCGGGATCGGGGCCAACACCGCGATCTTCAGCGTCGTCCGCGGCGTGCTGCTCAAGCCTCTGCCGCACCGCGACGGCGACCGGCTGCTCTACCTGCGACACTCGGTCGACGGACCCGGGGGAGCGAACATCGAATTCTCCGTTCCGGAGATCAGCGATTTCCGCAACGGTGCCAGATCGCTGGGCGCCATCGCGGAATTCTCCCCGTACACCTTGACGCTGCAGGGTAAGGACGACGCCGTTCGCATCAACGCGGGTCTGGTGACCGGCAACTTCTTCGAGGTCATGGGGCTCTCACCGGTGCTCGGCCGGCTCACTGGGCCGGGCGACGACGGGCCCGGGGTTCCGCCTGTCATGGTACTCACGCAGGATTTCTGGCAGCGACGCTTCGGCGGCGATCCGGGCATCATTGGCAAACAGGTGCGACTGGACGGCAGTTCGGTGACGGTGATCGGGGTGCTCCAGGCCGCACCGTACTTTCCCGACCGGGCCGATGCGCTGCTCAACATGGTGATCAGCCCGCACCACCTCAGCGCCCAGATGGTCCAGGGCCGCACCCATCGCATGACCGAGATGATCGCCCGGCTCGCACCCGGCGCCACCCTGCCGCAGGCCACGGCCGAGGTCGCCGCGGTGTATGCCCGCATGCAGAGCGATCACCAGGACGCGTACGATCCCGGCTCCCACTACCGCGTCGCGGTCATCCCCTTCAAGGAAGTGCTGGGCGAACGGGCCCGGTTGACGCTCTGGCTGCTCATGGCCGCCGCGGCATTCGTCCTGATCATCTCGGCCGCCAACGTCGCCAACCTGACGCTGATGCGCGGAGTACAGCGGGAGCACGAGCTGGTGATACGGGCCGCCCTGGGGGCGGGCGTGGGCCGGCTGAGGCGGTTGCTGCTGGTCGAAAACCTCGCGCTGACGCTCGTGGGGGCCGGCATCGGCGTGATCCTCGCGATCGGAGGCGTCCGGCTGCTCACCTCGCTGGCCGAGCGGTACTCCCCGCGCGCCAGCGAAATCCGCCTCGACGGCGTGGTGCTGGGCTACACGACCGCGCTGGCGGTCGCCCTCGCCCTTCTGCTCTCCCTCCTGGCTTCGCTGCCGAAGGAAGGCACCTTCGCCTCCTGGATCGCCGCCGGGATGCGCCGGATCAGCGGCAGCCTGAAGAAGCAGCGACTGCAGCGGGGACTGGTCGTCGTACAGATCGCAGTCTCCGTCATGCTGCTGGCCGGGGCCGGATTGCTCACCCGGACGATGATCGAGCTTTCCAACGTGAGCACTGGTCTCAGGACCGAGCAGGTGCTCGCGATGGAAGTACCGCTCTTCGCTCCGGCACGGGCGACGACCGAGGACGACGTCGACGCGAAGCAGCGCTACCAGCGGATGCAGGGTGAGGTGCAGGCCTTGCACGGCGTCATCGAGGTCGGCGTCGGGTCCACCATACCGCTCCGGAACAGCCAGATCCAGCTGGAGCTCAAGGCCGAGGGCAAGACGCTGTCCGTCGGTGAGGCCGTTCCGCGGGCCGAGTATCGCACCGCCGACCCACTGTATTTCAGCGCCGCCGGGATTCCGCTGCTCGAGGGACGCCCGTTCGCCGCCACCGACCGGGAGGGCGCCGGCAGGGTCGTGATCATCAACCAGGCGCTGGCCAGCCAGTTCTTTCCCGGCGAGGACCCGGTCGGCAAACGCATCGCGTGGACCGGCGACGTGCTGCGATTCACGCCCTTCAGCGGCGACTGGCGCACCGTCGTCGGTGTGGTCGGCAATACCCAGGATGGCGGTCTGGATGCGGAGCCGCCGGCCGTGGTGTTCATGCCGTTTGATCAGGAGCTGGCGATCACCGGTGTCCTGGTGATCCGGGCCGACAGCGACGCCGCGGGTCTGGCGGCCGCGGCGACGCGAGTGGTCCGGGGCATCGCCCCGGCGGCTCCCATCGAGAACGTGATGACCGTGGCGCAGATCAAGGATCAGAGTGTGTCGCCTCGACGCCTGAATGCCGCGCTGGTCTCGTTGTTCGGCATCCTGGCGGTCATCATCGCCGCGGTGGGGATCGCCGGCGTCCTGGCCTTCTCGGTCAGTGCCCGGACCAACGAGATCGGCATCCGCATGAGCCTCGGGGCCGACAGTGGTGGGGTCCAGCGGATGATCCTGAGGGAAGGCGGCGTGTTGGTGGCGATCGGCCTGGTGCTCGGCATTGCCGGCGCCTTCGTCGCCGCCCGCGTCATCCAGGGACTGCTCTTCGGCGTCGCGCCGTACGACCCGACCACATTCATAGGGGTAGCGGTCATGATGGCGGCGATCGGGATCGGTGCGTGCTGGCTTCCGGCGCTTCGTGCAGCCCGGATCGACCCGGCGATCACCATGCGTGCGTTGTAAGGGAACACGCCATGTCGAAGGTTGTCGCCATCATGTCCATGTCGCTCGACGGCTACGTCGCCGACCTCAACGATGGCGTGGCCGAAGTATTCGACTGGTACATGAAGTCGGGCGAGGTCGAATTCAATACCGGAGGGTCGGACCCCATGACGTTCAAGGTGTCCGCGCCGAGCGCCGAGCACCTTCGCGGTCTCTGGTCCGAACTTGGTGCCGTGCTCACCGGTCGGCGCACGTTCGAGGTCGCCCAAGGCTGGGGCGGAAATCACGCTTGGGGACCCGCATTCGTACTTACCCACCACATCCCCGCCGGATGGCCGCGACCCGACTCGACCGTACACTTCGTGCTCGACGGCATCGAAAGCGCCGTGAACCAAGCCAAAGCCGCCGCCGCCGGGAAGTCCGTTGGGGTCCACGGCGCTGACACCATCCAGCAGCTCCTGAACGCCGGCCTCCTCGACGAAATCTCCGTCGACATCGCGGCGGTTCTTCTTGGCTCCGGCGTTCGACTCTTCGACCACCTCGCCGGCACGCCAGCCGTCCTTGGCAACCCGACGGTGATCCAGGGCGTCGGCGTTACCCACCTGCGCTACCCGGTACGCAAGGCATAGTCGGATTCCACAAGTCGCGCGCCGCCCAACCCGCCGTTAGGCGGACACGCCGACATCTCGTTCGTCCGACCTCCGCAAGGAAGAGCGAGGTGCGAGAGAGCGACACCCTAGCCCGTTGGATCCATGAAGACTCAATACTACACAGCCGCCAGTCTGGACGGTTTTATCGCCACGGTGGATGACTCGCTAGAGTGGCTCTTTCCACTCGGCGACATCGCTGCCACAAGCTATCCAACGTTCATCAAGGGCGTCGGTGCGATCGCGATGGGGTCCGCGACCTACGAATGGATGCTGCGACACGTGGTCGCGCCGGAGTCGAAACCACCGCAGCCGTGGCCGTACCATCAGCCCACTTGGGTCTTCAGTTCTCGGACGCTTGCGCCGGTGGCCGGTGCCGACATCCGATGGGCGCGGGGGGACGTCCGTCCGATACACGCGAACATGGTGCAAGCAGCGGGCGGCAAGAACATCTGGATTGTCGGTGGCGGTGAGCTCGCGGGCCAGTTCTATGACCAGGGCTTGCTCGACGAGCTCTTCGTGCAAGTGGGGTCGGTGACGCTGGGCACCGGCAAACCGTTGTTGCCGCGCGCCATCACGAGCCCGCCGCTTCGGCTGATATCGGTCGTAGCGATTGGCTCCGGATTCGCCGAGTTGCACTATGAAGTCCCGCGCGGCAGCACCGGGGAGGAGCGAGAGAAGCGGTCACCGTAACCACGAACACCTAACTGCTATTTGAGTTCCACATCGTGGGGTGGCTCCTCGCTGCTGCGTCGCCTGCCTGCGCCGGTGCGCCTAACCCGCTAATGCAGCCGACAAACGCGGGCGGAGCCGGACCCCGCCCGCGTCCGCCCCTCCCGGCGGCGACAATGGACCATAGGTTATCACAGGGTCGATTGCAGCTGATTAGCCATTGGTTAGGCGGGCGGCCGACACGGACCCAGCCGGCACCAGGCATACGCGCCAAGGCTATCCACCGCACTACTTGATGCGAACCCATTGAGATCTTGGCCAATGCTCACTAAAGAAGTTCTCAGAGACTACTTCGATCGACTCGCGCGTAGAGCAGACTGGGAAGCACTCCTCGGTGACAAGTTCCAATTCACCAGCTATACCAGCCCCGTGAAGGAGGTAGTTGGAAAGGCCCCCTTCCTCGAGGCGACCAAACGCTTTTATTCCTCGATCCAGTCGTTCGAAGTGCGCGACCTCCTTGTCGAAGGCGCCAGGGGTTGCGCGCTTACCAGATACCAACTCCGCTCGCCGAATGGCACGCTCTTTCAGAGCGACGTGGCAGAGTTGTTTACGGTCAGGAATGCCCAGATCGAAGCTCTTGCCATCTACTTTGATACCGCGCCCTTCCCGAAGTGACCGCCTGTCGCGCCCCCCACTGAGGAGGGCGCAACCCCGGATGCTCACAAGGCCGCCGCCTAACCCGCGCATGCAGCCGACAAGCGCGTGTGGGCCGGCTTGCGATGCACGCGGCCGTCCGGTGTCGAGCTAAGGAACGTTGGTTAGTGAGCGGCGGGCGGGTCGCTTGCAAGTGATGCGCAAGTCGTTAGACCGCTGCACAGAGCCCTGCTAGCGCGAACGTGGCTGATGTGGCTGCCGGTTGGATCGGAGTCCCACATGAACAGCGGAGTGCAACCACACCATGGCCTCGATCCATCGTGAGGTGCGGATCCAAGCGGATCCGCAGACTGTCTGGGACGCGCTTCGGGATGTGGGCGCGATCCATCAGCGACTCGCGCCGGGGTTTGTGACCGACGTCCGCCTCGAGGAAGGAGCGCGGGTGGTCACCTTCGGGAACGGACTCGTCGCACGCGAATTGATCGTGGACATCGACGACGAGGCACGGCGACTCGTGTGGTCTGTTATCGGCGGTCGAATGACGCACCACAACGCCTCAGCCCAGGTGTTCTCAGACGGCGAGGGTCGCAGTCGGTTCGTCTGGATCGCGGACCTGCTACCTCACGAAAGCGCCCCTGGCGTCGCGACCATGATGGAGCAGGGCCTTGCTGTCATTAAGCGCACCCTGGAGAGCGAGAACGCAGCGGCCTAACCCGCGCATGCAGCCGACGGGCCGGTGTGTCGCAGACTCCGCTCGGGCGCAGCGTCCTTGGAAGACAACGGAACGTAGGTTTGTGCGGCCGCCGGCATGATCGCCTGCAGCTGATTTGCAATTCGTTAGGCGGACGCGACGAGCTCACTCACTAACGTCGATCAAGTCGGGCGATGAAGCAGCCGGCTTCGGCATTGCGCAGATGCGCATATTGCACTTCCGCGCGCTCGAAAACACTGTCCACGACAGCTTCGAAGGGTGACGCACTGACTCGTCGCTGGACGAGAAGCACCCCATCGGCGCCGTAGCCCTCGAGGGCCAACGGAAGCGGGCGGAGCGCCGGCGGTAGCTCGGGGCCGTCATAGCGCTCACATCGCGAGCGATGGATGAACACCGGCCCAGGTGCGGGCAAGGCGGCCGGATCGGTGAACGGCTGATATGTGAAGAGCAGCCGTTCGTCAGTCCCGGTCCGGAATGTCTGCAAGCAGAGACGGCATGGACCATATCCGGTCGCCACTTCGGCATGGACAGGGTGGCCGTATTGGGGCGCCTTCATCGAATCCCTCGCGACGGTCGCGATCGAATCAGGAATGCCTTGAATGCGGTAGGAGCACATGGTGTCGCTTCGAAAAGAGTTGCGGCCAGTTTAGTGGCTTTGGCCTCCGCGCGCACCCCGATTCTTGCGGTTGAATTCGCGGAGCGCGCCGCCTAACCCGCGCATGCAGCCGACAAGCGCGCTCGCGCGCAGTTGAGTCGAAGGCAGCACTCCGATGGCGGGTCGTGGAACGTAGGATAGTGCAAGGCGGGCGAGTCGCTTGCAGCTGATGCGCAAATCGTTAGGCCGACGCTCTTCATCCTTCCGGAGCTATCATGGAATTCCCGCACCTGGTTCTCGCTCGCGTCTACGAGCATATCGAGCCAATCGACCGGGGCGATCGCTACGAGGATCCGCTTCAGGCCACACTTGAGAAGATGGGGATTGGCCGCGTCACTGGTGGAGGCTCGCAGCTCAGCGAGCTGGGGGAAATTGCCTACGCGGATGTCGAAATTGAACTCGCCAATGTCGACGAGGCAGTGGGGATTGTAGCTGAGGCACTTGAGATAGCGGGAGCACCGCAGGGTTCCGAGCTCATCCAGACGTCGGATGACCGAGTGTTGCGCGAATTCGGCAAGCTGCAATGCCTGGCGATTTACTTGGACGGGACAAGCCTACCCGACGAGGTCTATGCCAACCTCGATTTTGAGGCGGTAGTCGCAGCGATCGGCGCAGCAGCTGGTGACAACAGCTACCGCGGACTTTGGCAAGGTCCTCAGGAAACTGGCATGTTCTTCTTCGGACCAGATGCCGAAGCGATGTTCGGGCGCGTTGAGCCAGTACTCCGACCTCTCCCGATCGGCCAGAATGCTCGAGTAGTAATACGACATGGCAAGCAAAGCTTGACTCCGCGCGAGATTCGCATGCCAAGGCACTAAGGGCTGGCAGCTCCAAAGGCGCGGCTTAACACGCGCATGCAGCCGACAGGCGCCACAGAGGCAGCTCCAGTGACCGCCACCCGCCGATGGCGGGCGGCGGAACGTAGGATAGTGCAGGGCAGGCGAGTCGCTTGCAGCTGATGCGCAGGTCGTTAGGCCGACGGCGCCGGGATCTGCGCCTCATCCTGACGGTTCGCGATGGCGAGCAGCGCGTCTTCGATGAACGCGACCACAGGATCGGGCGCAGCGGGTTGGGGGAGCGTGCTTGGGGTGAACAGCGGGGGCGAGTCGGGTCTTGGGGTGTTAGGCATGCCGCAACCTAATACACTCGGCTGGTGACCGTCCCCGCCGGCTGCCGACTGGCTACCGCTGCCTTCCCTGCGCCTCGAGTTGGCGGAGCAGCTGCAGCTGCGCGAACAGGATCGCCTGCTGGAGGTTCGCCGCGGCTGGCAAGCCCTGGGCTGTCGTGAGCATCGGTGACTCCTTTCCTCGCGTGGAGAGCCGTCGGAGCGGTAACTGGTCCCTCTTACATAGAAATGCGGCGTCCACCGCGGAAATCGGACATGGAGAAGTGGGGGCAGCACCAGTCGACTGCTGGGCCGCCTCAGGCGGGGGTTCGGGCGCAGAAAACCGGCTGGCTTGGGCTTACAGCGGCCGGTCGAACGGCGGGTGCCGGGCTGGGCTGCCGCCTAACCCGCTAATGCAGACGACAAACGCGGGTGGGGGCGGCCACCCTCGCTCCGGCACTCCCGCGGACGACAAAGGATCGTAGGTTCTCACAGGTCGTTTGCAGCTGATTAGCATTTCGTTAGGCCTCGACACGAGCAGGAGGACTCGCGGAGGTGGCAGTGCTCAAGATCGTCCAGCAGACCGTTGAACTGGCCAGCGACTCGGTCTGAGTGTATGCGATGTACTTCGATGCGCCGTCCAGGCGTTACGGGTGGCGGGACGGTCGCGATCGCGCCAATCCCGCGGCACGAGTGGAGGCCTTGAAGGCCGTATCCAGCGGGCGGATCCTGGCGCTCACCCAGACGCGCCAAACGTGCAAGCTGGCGCAGCTGCGAGCTGGAGCAGCCTGCTGGAGCCTGACGCCGTACTCGTGCTGGCGTTGTCCGCGGTGGACGGAGGCACGCGGGTGGACCTGGCACACGTCGATGCGCCGGAGCGACTCTACGACACGCTCGTCAGCGGGTGGCCGGTGCGGTACTGGCAGCCGGGGAACGCCATCTGGAGCGGAGACGCTGACAGTCGGGGACCGCCGCGGTTCGAGCCTAACCCGCTCATGCAGCCGTCCGAGCCTCCCAGCGGCGACAACGGACCGTAGGTTGTCACAGGTCGTTTGCAGCTGATCAGCCATTCGTTAGGCACACGCGAGGAGGATCACGTGGATGCGATGAACAAGGAGCCCGGGCCGCCTTTCCTGCTGACGATGGGGGTCTTCTTGGCCCGCGGCATTGCGGCCCAGCATGATAGCCTGCAGCTGATGCGCATGTCGTTAGGCCTGCACGCGAAACCATCGCCTCTCCCTCGGGATCGGTGCGGCGAAGAGCTCTAGTGCCCTGGCGCGGGCAGCACCCCCCGATCTAGGATCTGGGAGTCGGAGGCCGCGCATGGAGCTGCGCATTCTCTCGCGTGAAGCAGTGGAGAGGTACGAGCCTGAGGGTGTCGAGATCTGCATCTCGATCACGGATCCGGCCGCACCGGCGGCGGAGCTGTCCCCCGGCTTTGCTGCGATCTTGCGGCTCGCCTTCAGCGACATCGTGGCGATCGAAAGTCCAGCGGACGTGCTCTTTGCGCCCGCTCACGCTGCGGCAATCGTGGCGTTCGTGGAGGAGTGGCGGCACGCGGAGCGACTGGTGGTGCATTGTCATGTGGGGGTGAGCCGCTCCCCCGGGGTGGCCCTTGGACTCTGCGATCGATTTGGGTGGCCAGCAGCAGCGCTCGAAGAGAGCTACCCGTTCTGGAATCGGTGGGTGCGGCAGGTGCTGGTCAGCCACTCCTAAGACCATCCGCATGTCTGCCGAGGATCGGGCCAGCCCCCAGCCGCAGCACCGCGCGGGCGTGAGGCCTAACCCGCATGCAGCCGACCGGCCGGAAGGCGCCCGGACTCCGCTCGGGCACAATGGTGCGGTGGGCAGCAAAGGAACGCAGACCTGAGGCCCGATATGCTCGACGTTGTACTGGCGTGGAGTGGTGGGAAGGACAGCACGATGACCCTGGCGGCGCTCCGTGCCGATCCGCGCTACCGGGTCGTCGCGCTCCTCACCACCGTCACGCGGGAGTACGACCGCATTAGCATCCATGGCGTGCGCCGAGCGGTGCTCGAGGCCCAGACTACTGCCCTGGGCCTGCCGCTCATTGAGGCCTCCATCCCGGCGGGCGCCAGCAACACCGACTACGAAGCGGCCTTCGCCCTCGCGTTACGGACCGCTCAGGCGTGCTGGCCCGGGCTGCGCCACATCGCCTTCGGTGATCTCTTTCTCACTGACGTGCGCGCTTATCGTGAGGTACTGCTGGCCTCCCTGGGCTGGACGGGAGTCTTCCCGCTTTGGGGTAAGGACACGGCGGCGTTAGCCCAGCAGTTTATTCGCACTGGCTACCGGGCGATTCTCACGTGCGTCGACACGACCCAGCTGGGTCCGGAGTTCGCCGGGCGACAGTTTGACGCCTCCTTCCTGGCGGACTTGCCGGAGGCTGTCGACCCGTGCGGCGAGCGGGGTGAGTTCCACACCTGTGTGTATGCGGGACCGCTCTTCGCGCGTCCGCTGCCGCTGGTCACGGGTGAGCGGCTGCGCCGGGACGACCGCTTCGAGTACTGCGACGTGCTGCTCGCGCCGGTCGCGACCGCGGCTGCCTAACCAGCGCATGCAGCCGACAGGCCGGGGCGGTCCTGGCCTCCCCCGGGCGGCACCGTCCCGTGGGGACGCTGCGAAGCGAAAGCTTGTGCGAGCGCGGGCATGAGGGCCTGCAGCTGATGCGCAAGTCGTTAGGCGGACGCACGAGCATCACTATTGGCGGGTTTCTGGACGGATAGCTCAGGCTGTTAACGGCTGTCCGCTGTCGCCCGCTGAGTACCGCGCATCTCAGCTCTACTGGCCGGGGCCTTACCCATCGCGCGGGACACGACCGCCACTTTCTGACTGATTGGCAAAAGGAGCTAGTCAAGATGGCCAAGAACACGATCTGCCTGTGGTATGAACACGATGCCGAAGAGGCCGCGCGCTTCTACGCGGAAACCTTTCCGCAAAGCAGCGTCGGCGCCGTGCATCGTGCGCCGGCCGACTATCCCGACGGCAAAGCGGGCGATGCCCTGATTGTCGACTTCACCGTCGCGGGCATACCCTGTATCGGCCTCAATGGCGGGCCGCACTACAAGCACAGTGAGGCCTTTTCCTTCCAGATCGCGACCGACGATCAGAAAGAGACCGACCGCTACTGGAACGCAATCGTCGGCAATGGCGGGCAGGAAAGCCAGTGCGGCTGGTGCAAGGACAAATGGGGCGTTAGCTGGCAGATCACCCCGCGTGTGTTGACCGATGCACTCGCCAAGGGCGGCGACGCGGCTAAGCGTGCGTTCGAGGCGATGATGCCGATGAAGAAGATCGACGTCGCCGCCATCGAAGCGGCCGTGCGCGGCTGAGCAATGCTGTTGCAACTCGGCTGTCCGTCTATTTGTGTGGGCGCGGGCCATGTAGGGCCTGCAGCTGATTTGCATCTTCGCTAAGGGCCGCACCCGACCCAATGCGCCGAAGCCTGCCCATTCACCGAGCGCTCCTCCTCCTTGCGTGTGTCGGTGCGTGCCGCGCCGACCCCAACAACCGCAGGGCTCCATCCACATGGCGCGATCCATCTCCACACGCTTCGCGGATGGTGACGATCGCTCCCGGCGTCGCTGTCGAAGTGTTGGACTGGGGTGGACGCGGACGACCCCTCGTGTTCTTGGCGGGGCTGGGTGACACTCCGCATGTCTACGACGACTTCGCACCAGCATTCACTGACAGCCATCACGTGTACGGCATCACTCGTCGGGGGTTCGGTCGCTCGACCGGGCTGCCAGACAGCGACGCGGTGACCTTGGTGAGCGACCTTCGCGCTGTCTTGGATTCTCTCCGCCTCTCGTGGGTGATCCTCATTGGCCATTCCATTGCTGGAGACGAACTGACAGGCTTTTGCGCGACCTACGGGGATCGCTGCGACGCTCTTGTGTACCTCGATGCGGCGTCCGATCGCAGCGTTAGCGATACGAAGCTCGGGCGAGAGCTGGAGCGACTCTGGCGACCGGCCGTGCGCCGCCCGCCAATGACGTCGGCAGACTCCGCTTCACTCGCCGCGGTCGAGGCGTACTATGCGCGGAACGTGGTCCGGGGCTTGCCTGAGGCAGAGGCCCGGGCATTGACGCGATTCGACTCGGCCGGCCGCTACGCAGGCGAGATCGGGTACGACTCTCTTGGGGCACAGCACATCAGTCGGCTCCTTAGCCACCTGCCACCGCCTGCGTATCATCGCCTGACGTGTCCGTCGCTCGCGATCTATGCCGTGCCCGATTCCGCCGGCGCCTACTTCCCGTGGTACGGCGCCTTGGATTCGGCGGGCAAGCGCGATGCCTTGCGTTACTTCGGTGCACTGTTGCCCGGACTACGGGCGGACATCGATCAGTATCGACGCGAGGCTCCTTCGTCGCATGTTGTAGAGATTCACAATGCGAGTCACTGGGTCTTCCTATCGCATCGCGATGAGACCCTGAACGCGATTCGTCCGTTCTTGGCAACGGCGAGGCGGTAGAGGGGCAACCAAGTAGGCACGTGCGGCCGAACAAGCGCTTGAAGCTGGTGGGCGTGCTCGCTTTAAGAGAAGCGGAGTGTTGCGCCACTGGCGGGGCGCGGATTGTCGTCCACTGCTTGTTGCGCCTGCGGGCTGGAGCCCGCAGCTTAACCGCGATCCGTTAGGCGTCAGCCCAGGAGTTCGCTGCGACAACGTGAGCCGACTCGGAGTTTGCGGCGATGAGAGGCCCCAGGGTCTGTTTCATGTTGATGCTCGGCGTGGCGCCGCTTCACGGTCAAGACCTTGAAACGGCAGACGTCCATGTCACGCTGGATTCGGCTCTCCGCATCGCCCACAAGGCCGCGGCCACCGCTTCGTCCGAGCCGACCGCCGTCCGATCACGGACCTCCGCTGGCGCTTCGGTGGAACGTAGGATAGTGCAGGGCGTGCGAGTCGCTTGCAGCTGATGCGCCAGTTGTTAGGCGCTCAGCACGAGCATTCCGAATGGAGGAGTCCTGGCCACCGAGGAACGTTGGTGGACCAAGCTAGTCGGGTTAGCTGCGGCCGTTGTGCTGCTAGCAATCATGCTGCCGCTCCTGCTCTTGGCCTTGCCGTTCCTGGTGATCGGAGCGTGGCTGGACGGGCGAAAGCGGCGCCGGCTTCAGCGTGAGTTCTATGCTCGGTGGGGAACGTCAGGGAAGCGCCTGCTCTTGGTATACTCCAACAGCCCGCACTGGCAGGCGTACATCGAGGAGCACTGGCTTTCGCGAATCGGTCGGGTTGCGGTCGTGCTGAACTGGTCGGAACGGGCTCGGTGGCCCGAGCAACATCCGTTTGAGGCCGAGGTCTTTCGGATGTGGGCAGGCGATCGCGAGTTTAATCCGCTAGCCATCGTGATTCCTGAGCGGGGGCCGGTCCAGGTGATTCGCTTCTGGCAAGCCTTTCGCGACTACAAGCACGGTAAGGACCGAGCCTTGAGAGCTGCAGAGGCGGAACTGGCCGCCGCCGTCGGAGTGCCGCTGCGCGCTGGCGCCTAACCCGCGCATGCAGCCGACAGGCCGGTCGAGCGCGGTGCTCCGCGCGGGCGGGAAGCTCCGTAAGCGCGCTGTGGAACGTAGGTTGGTGCGGGCGCCGGCATGATCGCCCGCAGCTGATGCGCAAGTCGCTAGGCCGCACCCGACCCAATGCGTCGAAACATGCCCACTCACCGACCGTTCCTCCTCCTCCTTGCGTGCCCGCTAATGCAGCCGACAAACGCGGGCGCCGCCGGGCGCCGCCCGCGCCCGAGCCTCCCAGCGGCAACAATGGGCCGTAGGTTATCACAGGTCGTTTGCAGCTGATTAGCCAGTCGTTAGACAGATGCCCGTCCGGAGGAGATTGGTGGCGCACGAGGCGACGCTCCGGTGCCCTGAATGTGGTCAAGAGAGTCGGGAGGAGATGCCCGAGAACGCCTGCGTGCATTTCTTCGAATGTCCAGGGTGTCACACGGTGCTGCACCCGCGCGCTGGTGAGTGCTGTGTCTTCTGCTCCTACTCCGACGCGATCTGCCCGCCTCGTCGGCGCAGCATCGGCACTGTCTAACCCGCGAATGCAGCCGACAGGCCGATGAGGGCCGACGCTCCGCTGGGCCTCAAGCTCTCCAGCGGCCCAAACAGCGGAAGCAGTGATTGGTGCGGGCGCGAGGACGATCGCCTGCAGCTGATTTGCAAGCCGTTAGGCCGACTCCACCTGAGATCGGAGGCTCTATGGACGCGCGAGAGGGACTCCGCATCATCGCGACTCTGATCGGAGGCGTCGTCCTGGTCTACGCCGCCCTCGCGATCGTTCGAGGGACGCTCTATGACGTGGAGGACGGGCGCGTGGACCGAAGTGTCCGCCCTGTGACGTTCTGGTTATTGGTCGGCAGTATGACGCTGCTCGGGATGTCGATCTTAGCTGTGGGTTGGGGGTTGCCGATAGGCAAAGCCGTAGGCTGGCTCTCTGGCTGGCGTTGAGGAGAGCTCGAGCACCCGAGCGGCCTAACCCGCGCATGCAGCCGACGGGCCGAACGGGCCCTAGGCCCCGTGCGGGCGCTGCCCGCCGGTGGCGGACAGCGGAACGTAGGTTACTGCGGGCACGGGCATGATGACCCGCTGATGCGCAAGTCGTTAGGCAACACACGGAGGTCGCTGATGGATGAAGAGATGACGACGACGGCCTTTACACTGGACGGCTATAGCATCGTCCACTCCTTAGGGGTCGTGCGTGGCGTGACGGTCCGGTCCCGGTCGCTCTTCGGCACCATCGGCGCCAAGTTCGAGACGCTGCTGGGCGGCCATATCACGATGCTCACCTCTCTTTGCGAGCGGGCTCGGTCGGATGCATTTGACATTCTGCTGGCCCATGCTCAGCGCCGAGGGGCCAACGCGGTAGTCGGGGTCCGTTACGACGCCACCGAGATCATGTCTGGCGTTACTGAGGTGCTCTGCTATGGCACCGCCGTAGTCGTCGAACCTGTTGAGGCGGGCACCGAGGAACGTGTTGCCTAACTGATGCGCACGTCGTTAGGCCGCACCACCACGGGGTGGATCTCGAAGCGATAAGGTCTTAATGCCATGGAAGTCAGTAGCTTTGCCAAGCTGTTCGATCACTCGATCGTCCGCCCGGATGCCAGCCGCGCAGAAGTCGCTCACTTCGCGAACACCGCGGCCAGACTGGGCACGGCCACTCTCACTGTGCAACCGCACTATGTCCGGTTCGCCGCCGACCAGTTGCGAGGCTCTGGGGTCCTCGTCGGCACGGTGGTCGGCTTTCCGCACGGCAACGAGACACCCTCAATGAAGGCGTACCAAGCAAGGGAGGTCCTTGACCTCGGTGCCGAAGAGATCGACATGGTGATGAACATCCCGGCCCTCAAGAATGGGGAGGCCGAATTGTTCATCCGGGATGTCGAGGGCGTGGTCCGGGCGGCAGAGGGGAAGACCGTCAAGGTCATCACCGAGAACTGCTATTTGACTCAAGAGGAGAAGCGCCTGGCCTGTGAATGGATTGCCGGGACCGGCGCGCACTTCGTGAAGACTTCGACGGCGTACGCCGAGGGCGGAGCAACGCTCGACGACGTCCGCTTGATGTACCAGGCAGTGAAGGGGAAGTGCCAAGTGAAGGCTGCAGGCGGGATCCGGGAAGTCCAGGAGGTGCTACAGTACCTCCAAGCTGGTGCGCGGCGGTTCGGTTCAACCCGGAGCGAACACTTCGTCCGCGCGTTCCAAGACTTGCCCGCTGAGACTAAGGCCATGTACGCGGCCTATATGCCGCCGCCGGCTAGGGTTTCCTCGGTAAGGAACGAAAGTTTGGGAGAGCCTGCAGCGGATGCACCACTCGGTAGGCAGCCACGCACGTGGAGACCGATCAAATGAGCAGAGTTTGGTTCGCCGAAGCGATCACGCTCGTAGCTTTGGGAGGCCTAGGCATTCGGTGGTGGCGGGAATACCGCCGCACCGACGCCCGCTCCTGGGTGCATCGCCTGCGTGCATGGCGGCTCTTTGGCTTGGGGCTGGTGCTCATTGGCCTGTTACTGCAGCTCTTGCCCCTTAGCACCTCGTTGGGTGGGCAGATCCTACTGGTTGTGGGGACTTTGGGCTTCGGCGGATGCATTGTGGTCGTGACTTGGCTGGCTCTGGCTGCCCACCGACGATATCCCGGCCTGGTGCTCGACATCGACCCGAGCGGCGCCGGACGTCAACGTGACCGGGACGGCCGGTAGCCACCCGTCGGCTGCCTAACCCGCGAATCCAGCCGACAAACGCGGCAGGCTGAGGCGCCGCTGAGCCGTCCGCCTGCCAGCCGCGACAAGGACCATAGGTTTTCAACAGGTCGCTTGCCGCTGATTTGCCCGTCCTAAGACGGACGTTCGAGTCTTCGAGGCGAAGTTAGCCTTCCCGAATCAGCGTTCCGCGCTCAACGTCGTACACGCGCAGGTGTACGACCACCCCGGGGCGCCGCTCATCAACGACGCGCACATGGACGACCTTCCGGTCCTTGCTGGGGCGGTAGACGATCCAGCTGCCGGCCGGCGCGGTACGCTCAATGTCGGCACAGCTGCGGGACCGGGGCTGGTGCCCGGGCGGGTTGCCCGGCAGCCAGACACGACACTGGCCTGGGGGCGGCAAGTGGCCAGGGGGGATCCCCAGTGTAGCCGCGGTGCTTGGTCCGCGGCGGACGGCCGGGGTCGGCTGACTCGGCTGGGTTGAGGAGAAGGAGCTGCAAGCTGTTGCAGCGAGAACTGCCAAAGCAGGCCCGAGATGTCTGGCTGAACGCATGGGTACCTCCGGGGAAAGGACGCGTTCGGCCATGGTGGGGCAGGGAGCATGCCCTGGCGCGTGCTCGGGCCGGATCGAGGGCGGGCGCCGCCTAACCTGCGCATCCAGCCGACAGGCCGGACAGGCGCGGGACTCCGCGCGGGCGGCACCCTCCGATGGCGCGACTAAGGAAGCGTAGGTTTGTGCGGGCGCGGGCTTGATCGCCTGCAGCTGATGCGCCATTCGTTAGGCAGAACCGACAAGGATCACCGCAGATGGAAATCCGGTCAGTGACACAATTCTTGGAGTACTGGGAGAGCCTCCGGGGACGCACACGACGGGTGGTGGCATGCATTCCTCCGGAGCGGATCGAGTGGACATACCGATCCGGGGCCTTCACCCTGGGCGACCTGGTCCGGCACCTGGCCACCATTGAGCGGTACATGTATGCCGAAACGGTGGCTGGGCGTCCCAGTCGCTACCCTGGGTGCGCTCGCGAGCTGGCCGACGGCTATGAAGCCGTCCTCGGATACTTTGATCGACTCGACCGCGAGGCCAAGGCCATCATCGCCACGCTCACCGATGCGGACCTCAATCGGAAGTGCCAGACGCCGGCGGGGGTCGCGATTACCACCTGGAAATGGCTGCGGGCCATGTGCGAGCACGAGGCGCATCACCGGGGGCAGATCTACCTCATGCTCGGCATGCTGGGGGTCGCGACGCCGCCGCTGTATGGCTTGACATCCGAAGAGGTCCGCGAGCGGTCTGCCTAACCCGCGCATGCAGCCGACGGGCCGGAGGGGGAGCCAGGCTCCGCTCGGCCACCGCGCGCCTCAAGCGTGCTGTGGGACGTAGGTTTGTGCGCGGGGCGGTATGATGGCCCGCAACTGATGCGCATGTCGTTAGACAGACAGCAAGTTGATGAAAGGAGAAAGCCAGTGACGAAGCGTCGCTCCCGTGCATCAGTTCCCCGGGCCGCGAACTGGCGGTCTCCTCCACATCCTGGGTGGAGCGTGGCGGACGGAGGGCCAGCTCGTCGGAGTTCCATCAGGATCGAAGACCGCGCTAGGAGCAGTCGATCGTTACGAATGGGGTGCCCGGTCTTGACCTACTCGCACACTACGGTTGATGCGGGCGCCGGCTTGGAGGCCCGCAGCTGATGCCCCAGTCGTTGGGCGGCTGCCCGCCTCTCACGCGCGATGAGGGGGCCGACAACGGAGCGTGGAGGATCGAATGTCCGAAATCGCGAAGCGTCAGTTCGTCCGCCAGCAGGGCTTTGGCGATGCCCCCCCGGCGAGCTGTGCGTACCAGTACTCGGGCCTCATGTTCCAACCGCGCCTCCTGGCCGCCATCGTCCTGCTGGCCATCCTGCTCCAGTCCGCCGCGATGTGTCTGGTCCTGGCGGGCATCCTCTGGTGGAACGTCCTGGTTCCCCAGCGAAATCCGTTTGACGCGCTCTACAATCGGACCATCGCCGCGCCGCGGAACCTCCCCCGCTCACCCCGGCACCAGCGCCGCGCCGCTTTGCCCAGGGGATGGCCGGGACGATCCTCGGCGGGGCCGGGCTCGCGCTACTCGCCGGATGGCCTCGCCTTGCCTGGATCCTCGAGGGACGGTTGTGGTCGCCCTAGGCGCTCTAGTGCTGGGCCGCTTCTGCCTCGGCTCGTATCTCTATCATCTCCTGCGAGGCGAGACCAGCTTCGCCAACCGTACTCTCCCGTGGAGTCGCGCGGAGTAAGAGCGAGGGACAGCGTCCGGCGCGAGAGTCAACCATCACGCGAGGCAGCCGCCGCACCGCGCGCGATGCAGCGCGACAGGCCGGAGCGGGCGCCGGGCTCGCGCTCGGGGCGGCGCGTCCTCGAGCGCTCGGAGAAACGTAGGTTTGTGGCGGGTGCCGGCTTGAGGGCCTCGAGCGGTCGACGCATTGCGCAGGCAGCGCAAGCCGACTTTCGAGCACAAGCACATGCGGAAGGCCAGTGGCCCGCTTTTCTCGGGCCTCTCGACCCATCGCGGCGATTATCGCCCGGCGGCGAGGACGCTCGGCTGCGTGACGCTGCCTCGAGCACGCACCCGGTCGATGTCACGGCGCGGGACGCCGCACATCCTTGGCTGACAGCCAGGGCCGTCGGACGCCTCCGCCCGGAGGCTCTGCCGGAACCAAATCCTCGCGGGCCATGCCCGTAGACAACGGCGTATACGATCGCATGGCCGACAGCTGGTGGGACGAGGCCGGTTTCTGCACGTGCTCGCCGCCCAACGCCGCCGTTCGGCTACATGCGGCGGGTGATCACGGAAGAGCTGGCGCTGACGCCGGCGGGCCTATACGTCCTGGACGTCGGCTGCGGCGGGGGACTCCTGGCCGAGGAGTTCGCTCGCTGGGCTGCTCGGTGGTCGGCGTGATCGATTCCGAGGCGTCGCTCGCACCGCGCGGGCGCATGCCGCCGGCAGGGGCTCGCGATCGACTACCATGCCACGGGAAGCGCTCCTTCGCCGACGCCCCGACATCGTGTATGCTCCGACGTGCTGGAACACGTGGCCGACTGGGGCGTACGAGACGGCGGTGTGCCAAGCCCGGAAGC
Source organism: uncultured Gemmatimonadales bacterium (assembly GCA_963697755.1). GTDB lineage: Bacteria > Gemmatimonadota > Gemmatimonadetes > Gemmatimonadales > GWC2-71-9 > CAVVWJ01. The sequence continues at coordinate 667,587 of CAVOPE010000008.1, forward strand.
ACCACCTGTACGACACCATCAACCGGCGCCCAGAGCCGGCTGATCATGATCATGCTGCTCCAGGAATGGCCGTGGACGGCGATGATGCCGCCGGGACTCCAGCGACTGGCGCATGTTCATTCGCCCGAGCGAGCTACGCCGAGCGCTGGAACGGCACGGCCTCGTGCCGGGCTGCCTCACCGGGCTAAGCCGAGGATGCCAACCCGGTGCGACTCGTCCGCGCGCTTCGTCGGCTCAAGCGAGACGGCGGCTCACCTGCAGGCGGCCGTCCGGGAGATGGACGTCGGCGAAAGCTCCGACACGTGCCGTCTCGTACATCGGGTACGCCCGAAAGCCGGCCTCCACCGCAGGGGCGTCACGGATAGTGTGCGTGGAGAAAAGCGTGACGGGCGCAACTGAACGCGGAAACTCGGGCATGGGCAGATGCAATGCAGCCCTTCTGGATCTAGCCCGGTCACGAGGGGCTCGATCTCCGATATGAGAGCCACGGTCGCGCGCCATCTGGGAGCAGGGCCGAGGCGAGGGCCGATCGTCTACTGCATCGGCCGGCCGGGGGTGGCGCTCGGCGCTCCGACGAAGTCCGGCCTTCGGCATCGGTTCCTCTGGCGACGGCTGGTGCACGTTGCCGACCTGGGTGGCAGCCACGCGGCGACGGACGGGGTGCGCTCATCGCCCGTGGGGAAGTCCATGCCAAGGGCAGGACACCGGGCTGACGGCCATCATGGTGCAAGTGAGGGACTGTGCGGCGCCGCGAGGCGGCGGCACGGCGTCCTGACGCCGTTCGGCGCCAAAAGAAATCGGGGATGTCATGCGCGCGAGCGAGCCGGCCGCGTTGCCGGACGGCACGAGCCTCAGAGTCGGGCACCCTCAGCCGACCTCGGCGGGCGCGCCGTCTACCCGGCGCCTGCCACTCCCCATCGCTACGGGATCACGCTGAAGTCAACAGCTCCGAGATGCTCGCCGGCGGGTCAGGGCCGCGCGTCCGTCCGCTGCCGACGGATGGAGGTTTGGCAAGGCGTAACGCAGAACCGCCGCCGGTCCATGAGATCCGGCGGCGGCCCTGCTCGCGGAGGCGCCTCGACGTCAGGGTCGCAAATCGTCAGACCCCCGCGAGGTCCTCACGAGAAGGGCTCGTCGACGATGCCGATGGCGGCCGCGTCGATGATGCGTCCTCCTTGGCCAGAGGCAGCGCGACATAGAATGCGGCGCCGCGCTCGGCCCTGCGCTCCGCCCACAGCCTCCCGCCGTGCGAGGTGACCAGTGTGCGGCAGATCGAAAGGCCCATGCCCAGGCCGCCATCCTTGGTGGTGTGGAACGGCTGAAACAAGGTCTCGACGTCGTCCGGCAAACCGACTCCGCAGTCCAGCACGCCGATGCGCATCTCGTTCTGCGCGATGAAAGTCGTGAGCGTGAGGTTGCGGTCTTCCGGTGGATTCGATTCCATGGCATCGCACGCGTTCACGATCAGGTTGAGGAGGACCTGCTGGAGTTGCACGCGATCCGTCATGGCCGGGGGAAGGTCGCCGGCGGTGAGATTCGAGACGGAGACACCGCGCGCAATGAGATCGCTGCGGGTGAGGCGGAGCAGTTCTTCGAGACTCTCATTCACACTCACCGGCTGGAGCGCGACCTCGCCGCGGCGCAGCATGGTGCGCAGGCGCTCGATGATCTCTCCGGCGCGGCGGTCCGCGCTGACGATGTCCGCGAGGATGGCGCGAAGCTCGACGAGGTCGGGCGGGTCCTGCGACATGAAGCGCTGGCCCGCCTGCGCATTGCTGAGGATGCTGCCGAGCGGCTGGCTCAACTCGTGCGCGAGGGAACCCGAGAGCGCGCTCAGGGTGGCCACGCGGGAAAGATGCGCCAGCTCCTCCCGCTGCAGCTGCGCCTCCGCACCAGCCTGCTTTTGCCGCGTGATGTCCATCGAGACGCCGAGTATTCGCGGAGGTGCGTCACTTGCGGCGGGGCTTGGGCTGCGGCCGCGCGCGGCGATCCATCGCACCGAGCCATCGGGCAGGATGATGCGATACTCCGCCTCATAGGAACCGCCAGTCTCCAGCGCGTGCTGGATCGCCGTCGCGCGCACGGCGCGATCGTCGGGATGGACGCGTCCGGCCAGGGTGGCGTAATGAAGGGGTTCGCCCGGCTCGAAGCCGAAGAACTTCCGTCCTTCGTCCGTCATCCAGACCCTGTCGTTCGCCACGTCCCAATCCCACAGCGCCAACTGCGCGCTCTCCACCGCCAGGCTCATGCGCTCCTCGCTGACGCGCAACGCCTCCTTCGACCGTCTTTCGTCATCGATGGCGACCGCGAGCAACATCAGCGGAGTGGCCGCCATCAGGAGGAACAACTGCAGGGCCAGCGCGTTTTCCGCGGGGGTTTGCGTCAGGAACGGCCCGCGTCCCTGCATCGTTCCCCAGATCGCCAGGATCGTGATGACCAGCATGGAGGCGCTCATGCCTCCAAGCCCAAAGCGGAGGGCCGCCCAGATGAGCAGGGGAACGGGTGCATAGAGGAGCGCGGGCGAAGTGTCCGGTCCCGCAGGCAACCGATCGAAGGCGACGTATCCGACCGCGAGAATGCCCACGGCAAGGAAGCATGCTTCCAGAATGCGCCTGGGTGCGGCTTTGAACCCTTTTGTGAATAGCTGGTGGACGCCAATCAGGATGACCGGCACCAGCACGATCGCCGTCACTCCATTCGAGATGCTGAGGTTGCGCCATTCGACCCAGTAGTGAGTTCCAAAGTGATTGGAGACGGTGAAGGCGGCCCCCCAGAAGGCCGTCCCAACCGGAACGATGATCACCGCGATCAGGACAAAGATGATGGCTTCACGAAGGCTGATGAGATGGAACGGCGACTTGATGAACATGCGAATCCCGGCGGCCGTCAAAACATTCTTCACGGCATCGAAAGCCTCGCACTGCAGTGCATAGAGAGGCGGCCAATGCGCCTGCTGCGTGGCGAAGAAGTGACTGCCAGCGGCGGCCAGCGTGTAGGCCCACCAGTGCCGGGTGGGGACGAGCAGCAGAATGGAAACGAGGACCGCGTGCGGAGGAAAGAAAAGGGATACCTTGCTGTCGGGAAAACGACAGCACCCAGGCGATTCGCGTCGCCAGGTAGTAGCAGGCACCACTGGCCAGAATCCAGAATACCGTGCGGAGAGAGAACCCAGGTTGCTCATCAGGCCGGGTGCCAGCGTGGAATTCCAGTTCGCCATTCGCTCTTGCTTGCCGCATTGCCTCCATCATTCGAGCCATTCGATCTGCTCCGAGTTGGGCGAGACTGCGTCACGGCGAATCAGGGAGACAAGCGACGGGCGGACGCCCCGCTACTTCTTGCTCTTCTCGAACGAGAACTTCTGGCCGCCGACCGAGGCCTCATACATGAGGTCCGCCGACGCACCCGCCTTGAAGGCTACCGCCGAGACGCCCGCCGCGAACTCGAAGTTGCCACGCGTGAAGTCGTCCAGTGCTGTCTTATCCTCCCCGACTGCGCCCTTGCCCACGGAAGGAAAAACGGCATACCCGCGTCGCGCGCACGTCGCCTCCCCCAACCGGGCGGCGGGGCAACACTTAGACCGCGCCACAATTAAGCTATGGAGCGGCGCTATGCGGCGCTACCGAAGCCGGGGGTGGGTGAACCCGGCGTGGTGTTGGTGCATGGGAAAGGAAGGCTGATCCGCCGCCAGGAGTCCGGACTTCTGGCGGCGGGTGGTGTTTGGAACCCGATATCCACACGGAGCGTCTTCAGGAGAGCGCGTCGAGCAAGGTCTCGATATCGCGCTCGTCGTTGAAGATCGAGGGCGAGACCCGGATTCGGTCGCCGTAGAGGCTGACGGACACCTTCGCCGCGCGAAGCCGCTCGGCGAAGCGGTGCTCGGCGCCCGCCATGGTGAACGCGATCAGCGGCGAAGGTGTCTCGCGCGGCGTGATCGAGGTGAAGCCGAGCCGCGGCATCTCATCGTGCAGGCGCTCGAGCAAGGGCCGGCGGTACGCCTGGATCTTCTTGGCGCCCAATCGCCGCAGCCAGGGGAGCGAGACGGCGAGGGCGTTGACGGCAGCCTGGGCGTACGTGCCGACCTCGAAGTGTCCGCCCGCATCCGGGTGGAACTTCCAGGTGACCGGCATGTCGGCCGGCGGATCCGAAGGCAGATAGTGCAACACCTCGTCGGCCTGCTGGTAGCCGATCTGCGTGCGGTGGACCACGCGATCGAGCAGATCCTCCCGCACGTACAGGAAGCCGAGCCCGAAGTCGCCCATCAGCCACTTGAAGGTGGAGCAGGCACAGAAGTCCACTCCCGTCTCCCTGACGTCGATCGGCGTATTGCCCGCGGCCTGGATGACGTCGGCGTAGACGTACGCACCCTTCGCGTGCGCCACGCCGCACACGGCCTTCAAGTCGTGCTGGAAGCCGTTGTACCAGGAGACCAGGGAGATCGCGACGAGCCGGGTGTCGCGGCTCACGGCGCGCTCGATGTCGGCGAGCTCGATGCGCCAGTCGCGCGGCCGCACGATGGTGAGGTCCAACCCGCGTTTGGCGAGCTCGCCGTAGAGCACGAGCGAGCCGTCGAAGTGAAGCGCATCGGTTACCACTGCGCCCTTGACGCCGGGAATCCCCAACCCGCTCACGACGAGGTTCTCGGCGGCGCTGGTGCTCTGCACCAGGCTGACCTCGGCCGGCTTGGCGTTGATCAGCGCCGCGAACTCGGCCTTCACCTCGGCGGCCAACGAGTCGCCGCTTCGGAGCCGAGGCTCACGGAAGGTCCGGGTCTCGAGGTAGCTCCGCACCGCGCTCGCGGCGGCCGTCGGGACGGGATGGATGAACGCGCTGTTGAGCCAGGTCTGGCCGGAGGGAATCGCGAAGTCGCCGCGAACCGGGAGGGCATCGCCGAGCGGGCTGGCCGCGGCGGGTGCGTGCGGTCGGCAGGCGGCCGCGGCGAGGACGCCGCCCATGCTGGCCAAGAGCTCGCGTCGGGTGAGATCCATGGTGCTCAAGTTACCGCCCTCGCCGCTGCACCGCCGCCGACCACGGAACCGGCTCGGCTACCGGACTCCGAGGAATGCTATGCGCGATGAGACTCCAGTGTTGCACTTCAAAGTTGATATCGGCCGCACGCGATCCATGGTTCAGCCTTCTAAGCCCTGGTTACGTTAGCGCCGCACGCCATGCGGAGCGGACGTTGCGGCCAAGAAAGCGCGAATCGCGTTGAGCGTCTCAACGCGGTTCGACAGGAAGAGCCAGTGACTTGCATTGTGAATCTCGACAACGTGAGAAGACGGAGCGTGTTGCCGGTACTGGATCCTGTCCGCGCGCAGCCCAGTGATCAGACGTGAAAGTAACGCGAGGCATCGCGCTTGCCCGCCGAATCCAAGGCGCCGTACCACGGGAAGTAGGCGCCGGCGGAATCGGGCACGGCATAGATCGCGAGCGACGGACACTTCAGGCGATGATACTCGGGATTCGCCGGGCGGCGGGTGGATGCGACGGACAGCGGATCATAAGTTGGATTCCATGTTCCTCGCCCTGCTGGCAACCCTGTCGGTCCAGGCGCCTCCGGCGCCCCACCGCATCCTGATCCAGGACGTCAGCATCGTCTCCCCCGAGAGGAAGACCCCGCTGCGCCATGGCTATGTCGTCCTGGAGAACGACCGCATCGGAGCCGTGGGTCAGGGAACGCCGCCAGCGGGCCGGTGGGATTCGGTCGTCTCCGGCGCCGGACGGGTGCTGATACCCGGCTTGATCGATGGCCACACCCATCTGGCGATGCTCGCCGGGCTGCCGCTCCCGGTCCCGCCCGACCTCCAGGCGATCGCGGACAGCTACGCCGAGCAATTGCCGCGGAGCTATCTCTACTCGGGGTTCACTACAGTAATCGATCTCGCCGCCTTCGATCGAGCCTTCCTCGATCGGTTCAAGGCGGCTCCTCTCCACCCGGACAGCTACGACTGCGGCGGCGCGCTGGCGCTGGCCAACGGTTACCCGATGGCGATGCTGCCGAAGAAGCTTGCCTGGGAGATCTTCCCCAACTTCCTCTACGATCCGCGCCAGAAGGACTCCATTCCCGCCCGGTTCCGCCCCGAGGACCACACGCCCAAGGCGACCGTGGCCCGGGTCGCGGCCGACGGCGGGATCTGCGTCAAGACGTTCGAGGAGCGCGGTTTCGGTCCCGCGAGGAACCTGCCCACGCCCACGCTCGCGATGATTCGGGACGTGGTTCGAGAGAGCCATGCTCGCAAGCTCCCCGTCCTGATGCACGCCAACTCGCTCGGCGCCTGGCGCTTCGCGACCGAGGCGCGAGTCGACGTGATCGCCCACGGGATGTGGAACTGGGACCGGTTCGAGCAGGCGGAGTCGCTGCCGGCGCCGATCGAGGCGCTGCTCGATACGGTCGCGGCGCGGCGGATCGGATTCATGCCCACGCTCCGGGTGATCGACGGATTGGGCGCCATGTACGATCCCGCGTTTCTCGACGATCCCCGCCTGGGCCGAGTGCTCCCGCGATCCGTGATCGCCTGGTACCGGACGCCTGCCGGACAGGCGTACGCGATCGAGATGCGGAGCGGCTTCGAAGGGGCCAGCGACCAGCGGATTCGGGAGATCTTCCGGCGCGTGGCCGACCACGGGGCGCTGGCCGCCCGGTACCTCGCGGCACACGGCGGCCGGCTCATCTTCGGCAGCGACACACCGTCCGGTCCCACCTTCGGCAACCCGCCGGGTCTCAACGGTTTCCTGGAGCTGGAGCGACTCGCACGCGCCGGGATCCCGCTCGACCGGCTGCTCGCGGCCGCGACGATCGAGGCGGCCAGGGCCTTCCGGCTGGACAGCCTCTACGGGACCGTGGAGACGGGCAAGGTCGCCAACCTCCTGCTGCTCCGGGCCAATCCGTTGGAAAAGGTGGAGGCCTACGACGCGATCGACCTGGTGGTGTTGAGAGGCAAGGTAGTCGAGCGCTCGGCCCTCGCCGCGCGGTGACCGTGCGCAACAGGCTCGACGGGGCAGAGATGAGCCGAGCTCGGAAGGTGAAGCTGACGGCCACCTCGCTCCCTTCGGTCGCTCGGAGGCCGCAGCTTAACGTCAGGTCGTTAGGCGGACGCACCGGCATCTTCTTCCATCAGGGCAACGGGGCCGATGGCATTTGATGAGAACCTAGCCGCACGCATTCGAGCCCACCTAGGCAAGCGTACCGGCGTAACAGAAAGGAAGATGTTTGGTGGGATCATCTTCATGCTGCAAGGGAACATGTGCTGCGGCGTGCACCGGGCTGCTCTGATCGTGCGTCTCGGCCCTGAGGAGGCCAGCGGAGCTCTAGCGGAGCCATACACACGAGTGTTCGATCTGACGGGGCGTCCGATGAAGGCCTGGGTCTTGGTGGAGGCGAAAGGACTCGTCGAGGATGCACAGTTAGGGAAGTGGGTAGACCGTGCCGCGAAATGGGCCGGCTCCCTCCCCCCGAAATAGCAGCCGGACAGGCTCAGTGAGCTGCGCCGCCTAACCGGCGCATGCAGCCGACAGGCCGGGGTGGGCCAACGCTCAGCTGGGGCGTCACCCTCGGAAAGGCCAGCCAGTGGAAGCGTTGATTTGTGCGGGTGGTGAGATGAGCGCCTGTAGCTGATGCGCATTTCGTTAGGCCGACGCGCCAGGGACGTTGCTGACCGGCAGTTCAAAACGCCAGACCCGGGAGCAATGCGAGCTCCCTGGTTCAGGTAGGAGGATCACTCATGAATCGAGCCCACTTCCTCGCACTGCTTTCTGGTGCCGTCGTGTCCTGCGGTGAGTCCGGCCCTGAGCAGTCTCCCGTCGAAGGCATCTGGCAGCTCCGGACAGTGAACGACCAGAGCCTCCCCGCGACGTCGGTGGCGCTCCGGAGCCCCATGGCGGGCGGGGTCCTCCGCCTCGTCCCCGGCACCTCGTGGACCGAGTTCTGTGTGGACCGGGGTTCCGGCGAGACGGTGCCGTCCCATCAGAGCGGGGGATTCCAGGAGCTCGGGAACGGTCGGGGGCTCGTGCTCTACTACGCCTCCAGCGGGCCCGGCTCGATCCCGCCCGACACCCTCACCGTCTCGGGCGACAAGGCGACGCTCCACTTCCGCCAGGGCGCCTCGGTGACCGACGTCCTCCGGTTCGACCGGATCGCCGGCGCCGAGATGACCCCGAGCGAGACGCCGCGCGCCTGCCCGTGAACTCCGGTGGCGAACTCACTCCGCGCTGGAGGTGAGACGGGCGAAGTCCTCCGACGGCGCCAATAAGGAAGCGGAGGTTTGTGCGGGCGCCGGCATGATCGCCGCCGGCGCCGGCGGCCTGGCTCCCGGCCGTTGGTCTACACGCAGGTATCGCCTCTTGCGACTCTCCGGGTACGTTACGGTCACCCTTGGACAGGAACGCGTCATGGACCCACAGCTCAGCGGCTTCGCTCTCGGGTTGCTCTTTGGAGCGGCTAAGATCGGGGCAATCGGCACCATCGGCTTCGCGATCGCGTGGTGGCGTACTCGCCGCAAGCTGCAGCGCCTCGAACGGGTCTTACCTGATCCGGGAGTCTTGGAGGAGCGCCTCGCAAACCTTGAGCAGAACTCCGACTACATCGGGGCGAAACTGGCAGAACTCGGGGAGACCCACACCCGGCTGCTACAGCAACTCGGCTCGCCACCACGTCATACCGAGCCCTCACGGCGCGAAGGCGAGGACACACGTCCTCCGATCACGCCGCATTGACGCCGCTGTAGCGCTAACCAGCGCACGCAGCCGACCCAGCCTGGCAGAAACCCACCGTGCGCGGCATCTTGCGCTGACAGACAGCCCGTTCGCTCGGTCGCCCCATCCTCACACGATACGGCATCCGACGGTCCCCTCGTTGCCCGAGACGTCCGACCTCCTCGCGGCCGCCCTGGCCGATCGCTACCGCGTCGAGCGCGAGCTCGGACGCGGCGGCATGGCCACCGTCTATCTCGCCCGCGACCTCCGGCACGATCGGCCCGTCGCGCTCAAGGTCCTGCGCCCCGAGCTCGCCGCCTCGCTCGGCCCCGAGCGATTCCTCCAGGAGATCAGGATCGCCGCTCGCCTGCAGCATCCGCACATCCTCCCCGTGCACGACTCGGGCGAGGCCGCGGGCCGGCTCTGGTACACGATGCCCTACGTGGAGGGCGAATCCCTCCGACAGCGAATCATGCGCGAGGGCCAGCTGCCGCTCGATCAGGCCGTGCGGATCGCCCTCCAGGTGCTGAGCGCCCTGGGCTACGCCCATGCGCACGGCGTCATCCACCGCGATATCAAGCCGGAAAACATCCTGCTGGAAGGCGACGAGGCGGTCGTGGCGGACTTCGGAGTCGCGCGCGCTATCACCGCCGCGGGTGAGGACCGGTTGACCGAGACCGGGCTCGCGCTCGGGACCCCCGCGTACATGAGCCCCGAGCAGGCCGGCGCCAGCAGGGAGCTGGACGGACGGAGCGACTTGTACGCGCTCGGCTGCGTGGTGTACGAGATGCTCGCGGGCCAGCCACCGTTCGTCGGGGTCACCGCCCAGCAGCTGCTGGCGCGCCACGCGATGGATCCGGTGCCGCCGCTTCGAACCGTGCGCGCCACCGTGCCGGAGGGCGTGGAGCAGACCGTGCTGCGCGCGCTCGCCAAGGTGCCGGCCGACCGCTTCCGCACGGCCGCCGAGTTTGCCCAGGCGCTGGCGGCACCTCGCGAGACGGCCGTCCTGTCCCCCTCGAGGCCCCCGCTCCACGGCCGGCGCCGGACGGTCGCCCTCGCGGCCGCGGGGCTCGGGCTCGCCCTGGCAGGCTACCTCTGGTGGCCGGAGCCGCGAGCCACGCTCGACCCGAACCTGGTGGCCATCGTCCCCTTCCGCGTCAAAGGCGCGGTTCCGGCGCTGGGCTACCTGCGCGAAGGCGTCGTCGACCTGGTGGCTGCCAGGCTGACGGGCGAGGGCGGTGCGCGCGCGGCGGATCCGAATTCGGTGATGGCCGCGTGGCGGCAGGCCGCGAGCTCCGACGCCGACGATCTCCCCGAGCGTGTCGTGCTCGGGCTGGCCCGTCGGCTCGGCGCTGGTCAGCTCCTGCTCGGGGGCGTCGTGGGCACACCCGATCACCTGGCGCTCACCGCCTCGCTGATCCCCGTCCGCGGCGGGGGCCCGCGGGCCGACGCCAAGGTCGAAGGCGCCGCGGACAGCCTCCCGCAGCTCGTGGATCGGCTGATCGCGCAGCTCATCACCGAGGGAACCGGCGCCTCCCACGGACTCGATGGCCTCGTCAACACGCCACTCCCTGCGCTGCGGCTTTACCTCGAGGCCCGGGCGGCGCAGCGTCGCGGCGACTATGCCGACGCGGTGGTCCGCTATGGGCAGGCTCTCGACCAGGACTCGACCTTCGCGCTGGCGGGCCTGGGCCTCGCGAACGCGGCCGTGTGGACGGTGGCCCCAGGGGCGGCCCGGCGCGGACTCGAGCGCGCCTGGACCAGCCGCGACCGATTAAGCCCTCGCGACGACGCCCTCGTGATCGCCGAAGTGGGCCCGGTGCATCCGGCCACCTCCACGCTGGCGCAGTATCTCCAAGCGTGGGAGCGGGCGGTCGACCTCGCTCCCGACCAGCCGGACCGCTGGTTCGAGCTGGGCGACATCTACTTCCACGAGGGTCCGTACCTCCAGATCGCGTCAGCCCGGCGGCGGGCGGCCGAGGCCTTCCGCCGGTCCGTGGCGCTGGACTCGGGCACCGCGCCGCTCGGACACCTGCTCGAGGTCGCGGTGATCGACGACGATACCGCGGCGGTGCGGCGCCTGGGCGCACTGTACCTGGCGCGTGACACGAGCGGCGAGCTGCTGGGCTTCTACCGCTGGCGCATCGCCGAGGGACTGCACGACGAGCGGGCGCTGGCCGCACTTCGCGCGCAGTACGGCCAGATCCCCCTGCAGAGCCTGTGGCGGATCATGAACCACGCGGTGCTCGACGGCCGCGGGCTGGAGGACGCGGAGTCCGCCGCGGTCGCCATCCGCACCGTCCCGGGGCGGAGCTCCGACTTGCAACGCAGCAAGACGTATCTGCACGCCTTCGAGCTGAACCGCGGCCGCCCGTCGGCGGCGCTGGCCGAGACGGCCGGCCCGGATGACGCCGAGTACGGACCGCACGCGGGGCTGTACCAGCGCGTCCTCGACGCCTTGTACGGCGACGGGGACCGCGTGAGCGGCAACCGGGCGGCGGAGGAGCTGGGCCGGATGGCGGGACATCCGGCATCGGGAGGAAGCGACGAGCGGGCGGTCGCGCACACCGACCTCTGCGTCGCGACCCTTTGGCGACTGAGCCACGGCGAGGTCGGTGGCGCCACCGAGGCCATCGGACGGCTCCGGGACCACGCGCCCGGCGACTCGCCTCAATCGCTCACCTCCAACACCGTCTGCGCCGCGCTGCTCGAGGCGCAGGTCGCGGCCGCGACGGGCGCGGCCGGCGCGACCGCCGCGCTGGAGCGGCTGGACACGATCATCCGGAGCGGGCCCGGTGGACAGCGCGGCGGCCCGCCGTGGCGTTCACGCTCAGCCCGGCGTACGTCCGCTCCACGGTGGGGATCAGCCCCTGCGGCTTCGAGGACTTCGTGAACCTGGAGGTGGCGCGCTTGCGCGAGCGCCAGGGCGACCTTCGGGCCGCGCTCGCCGCGGTCCGGAGGCGACCGTACGCCTACCACCTCACCGATTACCTGGCCGCGCACTTGCGCGAGGAGGGCCGCCTGGCCGCCATGACCAGGGACCCCGCGGGCGCGGTCAGGGCCTACCGGCACTACCTCGCACTGCGGTCGGACCCGGAGCCGGCGCTGCGGCCGGCAGTCGACACAATACGTGCGGAACTGGCGAAGCTGGTCGGAAGCCCCTGAGCGGATCACGGCGGGCGTGGCTATCCTCGCCACGCGCAAGTGAAGATCACCCGCACTTCGCGGTCTAACCCGCGCATGCAGCCGACAGGCCGGAGGGGGCCGGGGCTCCGTGTGGGCGGCAAGTTCCTCCCAGGCTGTAAGGAACGAAGGTTTGTGCGGGCGCTGGCTTGAGAGCCTGCAGCTGATGCGCATTTCGTTAGGCCGACAGACGAACACGAAGAGAATGCGACGGGCTCATCGGGTCGGATTGGGAGCGGCGGGGGCGCTCGTGGTTGCCACTGGCGCGGCGTTCTGGACCGCCCCCGGGTGGCTCATCGACCGCCTCGCGAGGTGGTATCCGGGTTGCCTGTACCGGGTGTCTACTGACGCGCCGCTCGTGGCCCTGACGATCGACGATGGCCCCGATGCGCGAACCACGCCGCTGATTCTGGCGGAGTTGCGTCGCCATGGCGCGCGGGCGACGTTCTTCCTGATTGCTGAACGCGTGGAGGGCCAGGAGGGGCTCGTGCGCCGGCTCGTGGCGGAGGGGCATGAGCTCGGCAATCATTTCACGCGGGACCAGCCGAGCATCCGTTTGAGCCCTCGTGCGTTCGAGGCCGATCTCCTCCAGGCGCATCAGGTGCTCGCCACCTACGGCCCTGTAAAGTGGGCGCGTCCCGGATCGGGGTGGTACTCGCGAGCGATGCTCGAGGTCATGGGGCGACATGGGTACGGTTGTGCGCTGGGGTCCGTCTACCCCTTCGATGCGACGATCCCGTCGGCCTCCGTCGCCGCTCGCTTTGTGCTGCGGCATGCCCGATCCGGCGCGGTCGTGGTCCTCCACGACGGTGGGGCACGGGGAGAGCGGACGGTCAAGGCGCTTCGGGAGGTATTGCCTGAGTTGCGCCGCCGCGGCTACCGGGTAGCCTCCCTCAGTGAGGTGGTGGCCGCGGGTCTAACCCGCTAATGCAGCCGACAAACGCGAAGAGGGCGTGCTGGCCCGACGATTCATCACCCGGGAGACCCGCCTGAGCTTCTTCCTGTGCCTGATCGCTATCGTGGTCCGTAGCGCGGTGTTTCCCAGCAATCTCGCGGGCCAGAGTACGTTGGAAAATGACTCTGTGTCTTTAGGCCGCGAGCCGCAGGCGCGACCTATCCATCACGAGTTCCCTTGAGATGAGGTCCCTATGGATCTCCAACGCGAGCGCCAGCGACTTCTCGAGCGGGATGCCGAGTGGGCAGCTCTGTCGTCGCAGGGCCAAGATGTCGAACGCATCCTCTCATTCTGGTCTGACGATGCCCGAGTCTTTGCACCAGGACTGCCTCCCTTCAGCGGGAAGGCCGCGCTGCGGAGCTATGTGGAAGGCGCCCTGGCCATTCCGGGCTTTCAGATCACTTGGAAGACGTCGGAGGCATGCCTCTCGCCCGATGGCCGGATGGCCTATCTGCTGAGTACAAACGCGGTCACGATGCCGGGTCCCGAGGGGCGCCCTGTGACGAGTCACGGTCGTGCGGTCACCGTGTGGCGCCGAGGGCTGGACGCCGACTGGCTCTGCGTTCTGGACATCTGGAATGATGAGCCTGCGCCTAGCTGAACTCGATCCTGTCGGGGGGTGCTCGCGGCCCAACCCGCGCATGCAGCCGACAAGCGCCAGGGAGCTGTCCTCCGCTCGGGCAGGAGCCGCCCTCCTTGTGGTCCTTGCCTGTTCCTTTGTCCATGCGCAAGCGCCCGCGACTGCACCGGTTTGGGTGCAAGGCGGGCCCTATCGGCTCAAGACGAGTGTCTATCGGAGCTCCGGGCTAAGCCCCCAGCCTGTCCTCGTCATCGTCCTTCATGGCGATGCACCGTTCAACAAGCCAGACTATCAGGACACCTTCGCCGCCAAAGTCGCGGCCGCGAACTCCGACGTGATCGTCGCTGCGATACTGCGGCCAGGCTATACCGATCCGCAGGGCAACACCTCGGAGGGCGAGCGTGGGCAGGCGACCGGCGACAACTACAATGCTCAGAATGTGGATGCCCTCGCCGCAGCCATCAGCGAACTCCGCCAACGTTTCCAGGCCCGCCGGCTCGTTGTGGTTGGCCACTCTGGAGGGGCTGCGATCACCGCGAACATTCTGGGACGCCACCCTGCGCTGATCGACGGCGCGCTCCTGGTCTCGTGCCCGTGCGATGTGGAGCGGTGGCGCGCGCACATGCTTCAAAAGACAGGCTTCGCTGGCTTTCAGGGCCCCATCGCAACCCTTCACCCATCGACCAGGTCAGCGCCATCGCGGACCGCGCCACAATCAGCATGATCGTGGGAGGCAAGGATGACGTGGCACCGCCGAGCCTCAGTGAGGCGTATCGCGCTGCCGCAGCCAGCCTCGGGAAGCACGTCCAACTGGCAGTGCTGAAAGACCAGGGCCATGAGATCCTGCTGAATCCGGCGGTACTTCAAGCTGTGGCGCCCCTTCTGCATTGACGCGCCCGCCGCCTAACCCAGTCTTTCGTTCGTCCACCGTTGGCATAGGTTGAGGTTGAGAGCTGTATCTCCTACCACCCCATGGCCGCCAGTTGTCCTGGCCTGGAGCCCACTATGTCTGTCGCCAAGATCACCGAAATCCAATCCTCTTCGTCGAAGAGCTTCGAGGACGCGATTCAGAAGGGTATTGCCCGGGCGGAGAAGACCCTTCGCAACCTCAGTGGTGCATGGATCAAGAGTCAGAAGGTCGTGATCGAGAAGGGCAAGATCACGGAATATCGGGTGCTGTTAAAGGTCACCTTCATCTTGCAGGACTAGCGCTGACCGCCAAGCGCTCCGCGCAGCGCACTGATTAGCATTTCGTTAGGCGTGTCGCCGAGAATCACTGATGATTGAAATCGGCCATTTCGTTCCCGCTGACTATGACGAGGTGATGGCCCTCAGGTGCAATACTGAGGGCCTCACACTTCGGGAGGCCGATTCACGCGAGGCGATTTTCCACTACCTGGCGTGTAATCCCGGCCTCAGCCCCCCGTCGCTTGACCAGCCCGTTACGATTTGTTTCTAGGATGAGTCCCGATAGCCGATTCCCACTCTCAGCTAGTGCTCCCGGAAGGAGCCCTCCATGCCTGCGATACCTAACTTCGAGACAGTGAACATCGTTCTCGTCCATGGCGGCTTCGTGGACGGCTCTGGTTGGGAAGGTGTCTATAGATCCCTGCGGAAGGACGGCGTCACGGTCAGCGTGGTCCAAAACCCCACGACCTCGCTGGCTGATGACGTCCAAGCGGTAAGACGGGTTGTGGCCGCCCAGGACGGTCCCGTGATCCTTGTCGGCCACTCCTACGGCGGCGCGGTGATTACTGAAGCCGGCAACGATCCCCGGGTCGTGGGACTGGTTTACATTGCCGCCTTTGCGCCGGACAAGGGGGAGTCGGTGGCCTCCTTGATCAAGGATCCACCGCCGGGCGCTCCCGTGCCCCCGATCCTCCCGCCTCAAGACGGCTATCTCCTCCTGGACAAGGCCAAGTTCCCCGCCTCCTTCGCCGGCGATGTGGACCCGGAGCGGGCAGCATTCATGGCAGATTCCCAAGTCCCGTGGGGCGTCGAGGCCCTGAGCGGGTCCATCAGCGAGCCGGCCTGGAAGTCAAAGCCGAGTTGGTACTTGGTTGCCACCGACGACCGGATGATCCCACCCCCCGCCCAACGCTTCATGTCCAAGCGCGCGGGTGCGACAGTCGTGGAGGTGAGCGGGAGTCACGCGATCTACGTCTCCCGGCCCGCCGCGGTGGCCGATCTGATTGTCAGGGCCGCCAAAGGCACTGAGGCCATGGCACACGTCGAGCGAGCATGATCGCCTACACCTGATGCGCCAGCCGTTAAACCGCGCCAAGTAGATCGCAGTTTGAAGGAGGCCCGCGATGTGGATGCACCTGAGGCAGGGCGGCGGCTTACTCCTCGTGGTGGCTGCTGGGAACGGGGCGCCTGCTCTCGGCCAGTCGGCGATAGTCGCGGACCGCGCAGACACTGGTGTCATCCTCCGGCCTGCGGAAGGCGAACGGGTGCCACCGTTTCAGGACGGCCGCACCATGCTGCTCAAGATCGGACCGAGCCTCACGAGCTCTCAGGAGCTCTTCATTGCCACAGAGGAGATGCCGCCCGGGACCGCCATCCCGCTGCACCGGCACGAATGGCACGAGGAGGCCTTGTTCCTCCATCGAGGGCAGGTAACCGTGACCCTGGGAGCCCGCCGAATGGTCGCCGAAGCGGGCACGTTGGTCTACATCCCGGCGGCCACATGGATCGGTGTAGAGAACACCGGACGGGAGACAGCCTCGGTGGTGGGCATTTTCGCTGAGGGGGCGGTCGAACCCTGCTTTCGGAGACTCGTCCAACGCCCGAGTCCGGCTGACTCGGTGCGACTTGAGCGGCACTGCGGGATGACCTTTAAGGGGAACGCTCGGTGAGCGGCGCAGCCTAACCCGCGCATGCAGCCGACGGGCCGGTCGGCCCCGACCTCCGCTCGCGCACTGATCACCGATGGCGATCAGTGGAACGTAGGATAGTGCGGGCGCCAGCGTGATGGCCCGCAGCTGATGCGCAATTCGTTAGGCAGACGCGAACTCGTCGAGCGGCCCACGTCCCAAGCCGCGGGACTCCGCCATTGAAGCGCATCTGGCGCTGGTTGCGCATCGGGCTTTTCTCGGCCGCCCTCCTCTTGGTCGTTGCCGGTGCGGTCATATACTTGCTCTCAGAGCGGATCCTACGCCGAACCTACAGTGAGCCGCGGGTGGGCATTGCAGTGCCCAGCGACTCACAATCGGTAATCGAGGGCCGTCGGCTCTCGATGGTTCGCGGCTGTTCCGGGGGCTGTCATGGGAGGGAGATCGAGGGCGGGGTCTTCATAGATAACCTTCTCTTGGCACGGCTGGTTGCCCCCAACCTGACCGCCGCCGTACGCAAGTACTCCAATGCCGACCTCGCCCGCATCATTCGTCGGGGAGTTCGGCCCGACGGGTCCAGTGTTATCGGCATGCCATCGGAAATGTTCAGCCGGTTAACCGATGAGGATCTCGGCAAGATCCTCGCTTACTTGCGCAGCGTACCGCCCCATTCCGGGCCGGCTCCGCAGCGGCGTCTTGGCCCGATCGCGCGGGTCGCCTTTGTTGCGGGAAGATTGCGACCGGCCGCCGAGCTGATACGTACGGCGGCCCGGCTGACCGACACATACCCCCAGGATGGAGATTCCACTGCGCCCGGTGGTTACCTCGCACGGACCAGCTGCACCGAATGCCACGGGCTCGACCTTCGGGGGGGCGACACCGCTCCCGACCTGCGAATCGTCGCAGGGTACTCGTTCGAGGCGTTTGCCTGGCTGATGCGCAGGGGGAAGGCCCTCGGCAACCGTGAGCTGTCGTTGATGAGCCGGGTGGCGCGAGGTCGGTTCAGCCACTTCACCGACCAAGAGCTTCGAGTCCTATACACCTATTTGATCTCGCCGGCGGCGATGCCAGACTCCACCACACCGGGTCCGTGACGGGGAGTCACGGGAGTCTGGGCCAAGTGCCCCAGGCCGGCGCTGCCTAACCCGCGCATGCAGCCGACAAGCACTACTGGGCGGAATGCTGGTGTCGCCACCCGTCAGTGGCGGTGGGGAACGTAGGTCGGCGCGGGTCGCTTGCAGCTGAGGCGCAGGTCGTTCGGCGGACACCGGGGACCTTAATGAGCAAGCTAAGCGCTGTCGGGCTTCGCCCTTATTTGCTGTGCCGCCGCTCTGGGCTTGGCGGCGGTTCTGCTCCGTTCTGAGCCTCGGGCGGGGTGGCGAAATTGGTGGGCGGGCGCGTGGGCGCCGAGGGAGGAGTTCACTCCCAAGGGCTGGTTCTGCGCGATGGGGGCGCGGGCGTTGACCGGTCTGGGGCTGCTCTTGTACGTCCTTGGCACGCTCGCGAGCTCTGGAAGGCACTGAGTCCCAGACATCGCGGGGCGGCTGCCGCCTAGCCCGCTAATGCAGCCGACAAACGCGGGCGTCACCGGGCGCCGCCAGCATCCGGCCTATTCGGGGCACCAACGCCCACCCGCTCGGCTACCCTGGCCTTCCCTCATGACCCACCCCGACCTCCAGCGCGCCACCGGCCCCGCTGCCCCGGTACTCGACGTTGTGACCCGCATCGGCTTCGGCGCCAAGGGCATCGTGACCATCCTGGTCGGCGTGCTGGCCCTGCGCTTCGCCCTGCGAAGGGGCGGGGAGATCACCGGCCAGGAAGGCGCGGTGGAGCTGGTGCTGCGCGAGCCGTTCGGCCGACTGATGCTCGCCGTGCTGGCCGCGGGGCTCGCGAGCTACGCGCTCTGGATGTTCGTGGCCGCCTTCGTGGATCCGGAGCGCAAAGGGGAGAGCTTCCAGGCGATCGCCGAGCGACTGGGGTTCTTCGCGACCGGCATCGGCTACTCGCTGCTTGCCTGGACGGCGTTCAACCTGCTGCTCGGCCGACGGCCAGGCGGCGGCGGGCTCGACCTGCAGCATGTCATCGCCACCGTGCTCACGCCCCACGTCGGGCGCGTGCTCGTCGGACTCGCGGGCCTGATCGTCATGACGGCGGGCGTGCTCCAGCTCCGGCTCGGCATCACGGGCCGGTTTCGGCATCTCCTGCAGACCGGCCGGTCGAGACTCGCGCGACTCGTGACGAGCGTCAGTGGAAGGGTCGGATACGTGACCCTCGGCAGCCTCTCGCTGATCGCCGGCTGGTCCCTCGTGGAGGTGACGGTCGAGTACGACCCGTCGGAGGCGAGCGGATGGTCGGAGGCGCTCTGGCTGATCTCGGGCATGAGCCGGGGCCGCTGGCTGCTCGCCGCGGCGGCGCTCGGCCTGATCTGCTACGGGCTGTACTTCGTCCTGCAGGTGCGGTATCGAAGGCTGTAGATACCTGGCTAGTGAACGTGCCCTGAACCAGGTGTGCTATTGAGCAGTTGCTGGACCGCGGCCAGGAGGTTGTCCGGCGAGAATGGCTTCGGGAGCGTTGGGCCCGGCGCTTGTCCGATGACGGCATAGCCGGAGACAAACAGGATGGGAATCTCAATGCCCCGGTCTCGGAGGGCCGCCGCGAGCGCGAGTCCATCCATGCCGGGCATTCGAATATCGGTCACAACCGCCGCGATACTCTCGACGCCCATCCCGCCGAACAACTGCAGGGCTCCGGCACCATCCTCGGCCAGGAGAACGCGGTAGTGGCCCTCGAGCGCCGCTTCCATCAGCTTGCGAAGGAGGGGCTCGTCATCCACCACGACGACCAGCGGGCGCGGGGTCTCTTCAGGCGCGACGAACGAGGCGGAGTGGGTCACGCGCCCAATGTACGCAACCCTGGAAAAAGCGATAGCACCCGAATCGTTCACGATGGCTGGACGCTTTACTGACTAGCAGCAGACCCGGGCCCTGGCTGCTCGCCGCGGCGGCGCTCGGCTTGATCTGCTACGGGCTGTACTTCATCCTGCAGGTGCGGTGTCAAAGGCTGCAGGTACTTCCCAGGGGATTGTCCCAATGCCGACACAGACGCCACAATGGAAGCCAGGCCCGCTCGACGCCCTGGTAGGCGCGTGGACGTTCGAGATCACCCAAGAGGGCCAGACGGTCATGCGGAGCCGGGCAGAGTTCGCCCGGGTGGAGGGGGGTGCCTTTCTACTGCAGCATGCCACCGCGGGGCTTCTTCCCACCACACCCGAGGTGTGGCGCCAGAACTCGCCGTTCCCGATCGTGACCGTGATGGGCGTGGATGACCCGAGCGGAGCGTTCACGTACCTGTACGCGGACGGCCGGGGCGTTCGGCGGGTCTATCAGATGACCCTCGCCGACCGGGTCTGGACGATCCGGGGAAAGGCGGGGCCCCGCTTCTTTCAACGGTTCCACGGCACGTTCGGCGACGACGACCGGACCATCGCCGCCTACTGGGAGCGCTCCGAGGAAGGCCAGAGCTGGCAGCGCGACTTCGACATCCGATACACGAAGGTTTGGTCCCATGAATGAGCAGGAGCCGTCATCGGCCTTCATCTCGGCGCTGACCACGGAGCACTACGTGCTCCAGAGCGCGATCAGCGCCAACACCAGCGAGGTGGGCACCCGGGCCTCGCTCTACCTCTTCTCGCTGTCCAGCTCGCTGGTGGCGCTGGGATTCGCCTCCAGGTCGCCCGAGCTGTTCGTGCCCTTCGTCGCCATCGTGCTGCCCGCGCTCTTCATCCTCGGCTTGTTCACCGCCGTCCGGCTGGTGGACAGCAACCTCGAGGGAACGCTGTATCTGAACTGCATCGCCAGGATCCGCCGATACTATCGGACGCTCGGCCCGGAGGCGACCGAGCACTTCTCTCCCGCTTCAGGCCGCTGGCCCGAGAACCAATCCTGGCCGGCGCTCCGCATGGGGCCGTTCATGGGCCTCATCACCACGACCGCGAGCATGGTCGCCTTCCTCAACAGCATCGTGGCCGGGGTCGGCGTGGCCATGCTCGCCGGGGGACTGCTTCGGGAGAAGCGGACCGTGGTCGCTTCGCTCATCGGTGCCGGTGTTGCCCTGGTGCTGATGGCGCTCTTCTTCGTCTATCAGAAGTGGCGGTACGACTCGACGACCGCGCCCATGCAGGAGCGTGATACCGTCGTGTAATGGGACCCGGCTCATCATTGGTCGAATAATGCCGCGGCCCGATGGCCGCGCGGCCGGACACGTTGCCGCGACGAACGCCGGGTCGTATCCTCTGTGGTCTTCCACCAGCCCGACACATCCCTGCGAACGGCGGAGCTTGGTCCACAGCGTGGTCGTGTAGATTCCACCAGGGAGGTCCTATGCAAACTCCACGACTCACGCTGACACTCATCCTGCTGCTGACGGCCGCGCCGCCGGCGGCGACCGCCCAGAGCACCGCCGCCATCGCGCCGGACTCCGCCCGCGCTCAGATCCGTCCCGTGCTCCGGGCCTTCTATCTCAACCTTGCGAGCCAGAACTGGGATGCGCTGGCCGCCTATGTCCTGTCGCCGAAGCTGTTCGAGCGGCGCGGGGCTCCCGGGGACCTCCAGCTGGTCGCCCGGGACCGTACCCGTTCCCGCGGCGCACCGGCCGCGGTTGCTGCCCCGCAGGCGTGCCCATCGAGCGCTTCGCCGATGGTCGATGAGGCGGTCATTCGGCTCGACGGAGATTGGGCGGACGTGTCCGTGCCGCGCTGCAGCGGGCCTTCACCGGGCGTCGATCAGTTCGGCATGCTGTACTTCGAGCAACGGTGGCGGTTCATCTACACGGACCTCTTCCAGGAGCCGCCGGCGCCTGAAACGGCTGCGCGGTGACGTGCGGGATTGCGGGGCGGCGCCGCCGAAGCGGAGATGGTGATTTCGAGAGAGCCCGTCGCAGGTACGAGCGCCATTGCTGCTCCTGCGGGAGTTGAACCGGTCAGACGTACTGGCCCAGTAGCGCCACCCCGCCGACGAAGATTCCCAGATCGGGCGCGCGGTAGTCGATCTTCACCCGTCCATTGCTCCCGATCGCCAGCGCTGAGCAGACCACCTGGACGTGGCACACCAGGTCGCCCCCTCCAGCCTCCGGCTTCCGCACCACGATGCTGGCCGGGTAGGGCCCTCCCGAGAGCACCGAGCGGATCTGACGGGCGTAGTCGCCCTTGCCCGAGAACAGCCGGTCCGACACCAGCGGCCACTGCTGCCACTCGCCGTTCACCTGCTGGGCCAGGTACACGTCCAGTTGCACGAAGGAGTGCTCGTAGAGCGGGCTGGCCTTGGTCGGCCACTTGAAGTCGCCCAGGACGCCGCTCGCGAGCCCGTTGCCGATCAGGTCCACCCGCACGCTCGAGACGTAGAAGCTGGTCGCCGGCGGCGCCATCGCGTAGCTCAGGTCCTGGAGCGTCTCCGCCCCGGTGGAGTCGTCACAGTCGCCGCTGTCCGAATAGATGTAGGGATACAGCCAGACTCCCGCGTCGCCGTTGTCGGCCAGATCGGCCGCGGCCTCCCAAGTCCCGGCATCGGGACTGGTGCCGCCGATGATCTCGTTGCAGTCGCCCCGGGTGGCGGTGGAGGTCGAGGCGAAGGGCCGGCGAAACTTGAGCTGCGGCGGGAGCGCCGCCGCCGCCGGCAGCCCGGCGGCGAAGCTCTCCTGGTACGCCGAGCGCACCTTGTGGAACTGCTCCTTCTGGGCCCGGGCCTCGGCCAGCGCCCGAGCCTCCAGCGGCTCGAGCGCCTGCCGCACGTAGCGGCCCTTGGCGGCGCCGCGGCGCCGGGCGTCGTCGAAGAAGCCCTGGATATCGATCCGCGCCTCCTTCGCCAGGCGCTCGACCATCTGGTGGTGGGTCTTCTCGCGTTCGCGCTCGATCCGGTGCCGGAGCCGGCGCAGCTCCTCGGGCACCTCGAACGGCCCGCGCGCCAGTCGCCGAAGCTGCTCGACGACGGCCGCGTAGTCTGGGGTCTGATCGGTCATGGGTTGCCTCTTCGGATGAACGGATCGTCGGTCGCTGCACGATACACCGCCGGTCCGGCGGGGAGAACCGCTCAGACCGTGCGGTTACGCGCTCCGGAGTGTTTGTGGCCGCCTTGGTGGCTCGGCTTGATCTGCTCCGGCTGGACTTCATCATGCACCGTCGGCGCTCTTCCAGGGATCGCGAAAGATCCACCCGTGCAGATCTTCACCAAGGAAACTAGGATTCCGTTCATGGACCCGAATTCCCACGAGGCCCTCCTTCGGCGGCGGGAGGCAGCAACGCTGACGTGGCGCGGCCCGGCACTGATGCTGTTTGCGCGCGCAGCTTGTGCCGTGGGAGCGCAAGCCGTTGTCGCGGCCGTCTTCGCCCTGCGAGCATCGCCGACTCCATGGCATGACGCTGAGCCATGGCTGCCGGTGTACGGGACATTGATCGACGCCGGATGCCTGGCGCTGCTGTGGCGGCTCACGCGCCGCGAGGGCATCCGCCTGTTCGATCTTGTCGGCTTCGAGCGGACGCGTCTCGTCCGCGATACGCTGCTCGGCTTCGCGCTCATCCCTGTGAGCCTCGTATTCATTCTTGGTGGCATCTATGCGGCCGGTTGGCTCTTGTATGGGACGCTCACGCCGCCGTACCTCTTTGGGCCCCTGCCATTGCCGGCCGCTCTATATGGCGTGCTGGTGTGGCCGTTCATCTGGGGGCTGACCGAGCAGATGACCTATAACGGCTATCTGGTGCCCCGCTTCCAGGTTCTTTGTCGGAGTACGAGCCTGGCGATCGTATTTGTAGCGTTCGCCTGGTCGCTGCAGCATGCCTTCATGCCGTTGACCTTTGATGCGAAGTTCATGGCTTTTCGCCTGTTGGCGTCGGTGCCAAACACGGTCTTCCAAACGCTCTTGTATCTGCGACTTCGCCGGTTGGTTCCGTTCGCGATTGCGCACGCCCTGATGGATGGTGCGAGCGTGCTGATCGGCGTGCTTCTTCCGTTGGTGAGGGCATGATGAGGCCGTTGCCACGGCGGGTGTGGCGGCCAGTCGTAGTGGAACGAAGGTTGGTGCGGGCGCGGGCCTGAGGGCGTGCAGCTGGTGCGCAATCCGTTAGGCGCCCGTGAAACCTTTGTGGAGGACGACAAGAACATGAGAAAGCTGGTTGTGGGAACCTTCCTGACTCTGGACGGCGTCATGCAGGCGCCAGGGGGCCCCAACGAGGACCGCGAAGGCGGCTTCCGGCACGGCGGCTGGTTGGTGCCCTATTTTGACGAGAAGTTTGGCGAAATCATGGCTGAGTGGACCAAGCGAGCCGGTGCCTTCCTGCTCGGCCGCAAGACCTATGAGATGTTCGCGGCTTCCTGGCCCAAGTCCACCGACCCGGCGGACGAGATCGCTACGGCCCTCAACACCCGGCCGAAGTTCGTCGCATCGCGTACGCTGGATACGGTCAACTGGAACAATTCCCACCTGCTCAAGGGCGACGTAGCCGAGGAAGTCGCGAAGCTCAAGGCACAGGAAGGCGACGAGATTCAGGTCCACGGCAGCGGCAACCTCCTCCAAACCCTGCTCAAGCACGATCTTGTCGATACGCTTCGCATCTGGCAGTTCCCCGTGGTTATCGGCACCGGCAAACGCCTGTTCGGCGAAGGCACGATCCCGGCGCAGCTTCCGGCTTGTCGACACACAACAGACCGCTACCGGTGCTGTCCTGCACGTGTACGAGCGCGCCGGCGGCCTCAAGTACGGCGAAGTAGAAGTCGGCCAGGAGACCGTGATCTTCGATTGATGCATCATCTGCGGCTGCACGAACGCAGATGTGCGTCGGGGCCCGAGCGTCCGTCGACGGTTGGATCATCCCCGACGCATCGGACGTAGCAAAGAGCGAGTCGCTTCTGTGCGAGGAGGACAAACTACCATGGACTCATCATCGACGAAGGCACAGCAATTTATCCTGGGGCTTTGGGGCGTCAGATATCAGGTAACGGATGTTCACCGTTCGATCGCCTTCTATACTCAGACGCTTGGTTTCAAGCTGGACATGCAAAACCTGCCCGCTTTCGGCCAAGTTTCAATCGGCGATCTGAAGCTGATCTTGAGTGGTCCGGGGGCATCGGGCTCTCGGCCGATGCCCGACGGCCGGCAGCAAGAGCCCGGCGGGTGGAACAGGGTGGTCCTCCAAGTGAAGGAATTGTCCACACGGATTGCTGAACTCAAGAACCAGGGAGTGCGCTTTCGTAACGAGATGGAAGTCGGTCCTGGCGGCAAGCAGGTTCAGGTGGAAGACCCGGACGGCAATCCCATTGAGCTGTTCGAGCCGGCGTCGCAGCCCGCAACTGCAGCCGACAGACCGAAGCGGGCGGACACCCGAGCATCGCGAGAATGAGAGTAGTATCCGTATGGGTGGAGCGCACTTGGAGGAGCAGATGTCGGAGAACAAGTACACGGTGGACAAGTACATGGATGGCTTCAGGAGAAGCGACCATGAGCAGATCCTCTCCTGCTTGACTGACGACGTTGAGTGGGAGATACCTGGCGCCTTCCATGTACGTGGCAAGGAGGCCTTTGACAACGAGATTGAGAACGAGGCCTTCGTGGGCAGGCCTGACATTACTGTCACACGACTGACAGAGGAGAATGATGTCGTTGTCGCCGAAGGGTCAGTGCGGGCTCAGAAGACGGGGGGCCAACCCCTACAGCTCAGGTTTTGCGATGTGTTCGTCATGCAGGCGGGAAAGATCAAGCGGTTGATCTCCTACTTGATGGAAGTGAAGTGATACGTGCCCCCAAAGAAGCCGGCCGCGGCGAAGGTTCCTCGCCTTCGCGGCTTTTCCAGCACCACGTTAGGCGGATCCCGGCGCCACGGCGGATCCCCACTCTAGGGTGAGAGCATGAAAAAGTCGGACGCGGGCCAAGGCCAGTCGGCAGCGGAGCTCATCTCGAAAAGAATCGCCGAGCTCGGCGACTGGCGCGGGGAAACCCTCAGCAGAGTGCGCAAGCTCATCAAGGAAGCCGACCCGGACGTCGTCGAGGAGTGGAAGTGGATGGGCACTCCGGTTTGGTCGCACGACGGCATCATCTGCACTGGCGAATCCTACAAGAATGTCGTGAAGCTTACCTTCGCCAAGGGCGCGTCGCTGAAGGATCCGGCCCGTCTCTTCAACTCGAGTCTCGACGGAAACGTACGCCGAGCAATCGACATCCACGAAGGCGAAGCAGTTGACGAGTCCGCCTTCAAGGCGCTCGTTCGCCAGGCGATCGCCCTCAACCGTGCTGGCAAGTCGAAACCTTCGAAGAAGGCGAAGTCCTAGGGCAAGTCGCCAATCCGTCCGGACTCGTCCCGAGCTGATCGAGCGATCGTGTGACAAAGCGCGCTGTCTTGCTCGCGACCGGCGCCGTGGTTTGCGCGACGCTTGCGCTGGCATCAGATGGCAGCTCCGAGCGTGGTGGGACTCCCAGCCGGTGGATCTCGCGTCGCTCACCTAGCGCAGTGGCGCGATAGACCACGCTAGTTGCACTTGCTCGGGGCACGTAACGTCCGCCGGTCACAATGTCTCCTCGGGGTCCGGGTTGTCGGTATGGTCCCAGGTCTCGAGCAGTGCGACCGACAGGGCGGCCACCCGATGCGCGGTTTCTTGTTCGTCACGCATAGCGCGTTCCTTGGAGTGAGCGAGACGTCGATCGATGGTAATCCCATACGCGAAGGCTGGGCACCTTCTGTCGGCAGGTCAGGAACGTATGCTGCGGTGACGTGACTCTCCAGGGCATCGAAGACTAGCGTGTGCCATCGGTGGGCGGGCGCGTCGCCGAGCGCTGATGCGGGGATCCCCGGCCCTATTGACGGGCCGGGTCCCGGCGGCACCTTACTGCGACGCTCGCCGTCTCCCCCGCCCGAGCCCGGACGACACCATGCCAGCCCGCCCTCGATCGGCAGCACGCTCGATGAAGCAGACCGCATTGGCCCTCGCCTCACTGCTTGCCCTCGGGTCTGGCGGTTGCGCTCCCGCGGTACACATCCGGGCCCGTCTGCAGTGAGGGAGTTAAGCCTTGAAGCCAACAGCATCCTTGGTGCAATCGTCATTGGTGTCGGCGCCACTCTGTTGCTGGACCTCTGGAATCTGTTCCTGAAGCGTGGGTTCGGCATTCCATCGCTCAGCTACTGTTTGCTCGGGCGTTGGCTTCGCCACATGCTCGAGGGCACTCTCAGGCATGCGAGTATCACGGCCGCACCTCGGAAGCCCCTGGAATGCACGGTCGGCTGGATTGCCCACTACACGATTGGCGTCGGGTTCGCGCTGGTGTTCGTCGCGATCACCTCAGGTGACTGGCTTGCGCGGCCGACTGTGCTGCCTGCTCTCCTCTACGGGATCGGCACCGTAGTCTTTCCCTTCTTCATCATGCAGCCGTCATTCGGCCTCGGCATAGCTGCGTCACGAACGCCCAATCCGACACAGGCCCGGCTGAAGAGCCTTGCGACACATACGGTATTCGGGGTTGGGCTGTACGTGTGTGCACTTGGCCTGCGCTTCGCGCTGCGGGGTCATGCCTGACAACGGCCCCGCTTCGACGCTTTAGGCAGACTCGAGAGGATCGAATGAGCGTCTTGAGCTATGTGCGCCTGCACTGCCCGCTGGAGGAAGCCATGGCCCGCTACGACCGCTGGATCGGGGTGCCAGAGGTGGCCCCACGACGGCTGGTGCGAGAGCGCGATGCGATCGACCTCGCCCTCACCGATGGGGAGTGGATGGGCTTGGCGGTATTCGTCTACGCCTCCGGCCCGTGGACGGTGATTGAAGAGCTCTCGGGTGGGCTGGCGACACGGCCGGGAGAGAGTTGGGTAGAGCTCGCGGAGGGTGGGGACCTGGTGTATGCTGGCTACAATGACACCGTCCCCTACGCGCAGCTCGTCGTGGTAGAGCGCGGCCGGCTCATTCGGGAGTTTCTCCAGGACGAGCAGGACTCGAGTCAGGACGTGAACGTGGGGCGGCTCTCCGAAGAAGCGAAGGAGCGCCTCGAGACGTGGATCGATGGGGCGCGGTGGGTGGAAGAGGATGAGCTCACGCTCACCCGCCCCGACGAGGGCTGGCTCTGGATCCACCAGGCCGCCTAACCGGATCGATGTGGCACCAAAGAGGTCAGGAGACGCAATGCTGGAGGACATCCGCCGTTTCGTGCGCGAACGGCTCATCGGGGATACGAGGCCAGCAGCGGACGCGAGCCCGACGGACGCCCCCAGTCGGGTCCAGCTCGCGGCCTGCGCGTTGCTGCTTGAACTGGCTCATGCCGATGGCGAGTTCAGTCCTGAGGAGCGGGAGCACGTGGAACGCACGCTCGTGCACCATTTCGGGCTGGATGCGACCACTGGGGCCGAACTCCTCCGGCTAGCGGAGGCGGAGCGTGCCGAGTCCCTCGACCACTTCCAGTTCACTCGTCTCATCGCGGCAGAGTACGACCTGGGGCAGAAGATGGTGCTGGCCGAGGTCATGTGGGGCGTCATTCTGGCCGACGGCCGGCTCAGCGATCACGAAACGCACCTGGTCCGAAAGCTGGCGAGTTTGATGCAGCTGGAGCCGGCCTATCTCGCAGAGGCGCGTCGCGCGGCCATGAAGGTCGGCTGATGAGCGAAGAAGAGTTGGCAGCGCTACCAAACCTGGGCCCGGCGAGCGCCCGGTGGCTGGTCGGTGCCGGCATCAGCACCGTGGCAGAGCTCCGCCGAGCGGGGCCCATCGCGGCCTTCGGTCGCGTCGCGGTGCGTGAGGGGCGGGCGGCGACGGCGAATCTCCTGTATGCGCTCTACGGGGCTTTGGAAGGCAAACATTGGACCGAGGTGACGCCAGCGGAGAAGGCGCGGTTGCGGCGAGCGGCTGGCTTGGCCGAGCCCGCACGGCGCGGATCACGCGGGCGCCCCGCCTAACCCGCACATGCAGCCGACAAGCGCGTCCGAGTGAAGCTCAGCCGAACACGGACCGAGGCGAAAAATGAGGGTGACGCTGACTCCGGACATGCGGGCTGTCATACAGGCCGCCCACCTGTGCTTTGCCGCGACCGTGTCCCCGGAGGGCATGCCGAATCTGTCACCGAAAGGGACCATCCGAGTCTGGGATGACCAGCACCTCTTCTTCCTGGACATTGCCTCACCCGGCACTCGGGCGAACCTGCAAGCCCGGCCTTGGATGGAGCTCAATGTGGTCGACCAGTTGTCCCGACGGGGCTATCGGTTCTTCGGCCCTGTCACCGTGCACGTGGGGGACGCGGTCTTCGAGGATGCAATGCGGCGGGTGCACAGCGTGGAGCAACCATATCCGGTCGCAGCCGTTATCCTCTTGGCGCTCGAGCGGGTGGCAGCGCTGGTCTCGCCCGGGTACTGGAGAGTGGCCGACGAGCAGGCAATGCGAGTATTGTGGCGCGAGCGCCGAACAGCGTTGGATCAGGAGTTCGAGGCATACTTGGCGCAGGTGGAACCATTTCGGGTATCCGGCTGAGCTCGCTGCCTAACCATGACAGCTCGCCACCATCGCCTCGGAGCGTGTCGGAGGAGAGCGCATTTGCGGCCAGTCAGGCTGATGCCACTGCTGCTCCTGCTTGTGATCTCCTGTGGGCCGGGCGTGAGTGCGAACGGTAGTAATCCCGTCTGCCGCCCGCCTGACGACCTCAGCGCTCGCACTCTGCGACAGCTCGGGGTGGTGGCCGGTTCCTCAGATTCCGTGGAACCGGCCTATCGGGACTCGGTGCACATTCCGCGTACTGCAGAAGACCGAGTGCGACTCGTGGCTGATGAGGCGATCTGTCGACGTGCGCTCCGGGCCTTCAACGAGTATTTGCGAACCCCGGACGCGCATCGTCGAGTCGCCGTGTATCAGGTTGGACCTCGGTACCTGGTCGAGGATCCGGACTATGAGCCTGGAGGGAAGTACCGCGGGCTGCCGATCTTTGACAATGCTTGGCGGTACCAAGCCACGATGCTGACGTTCTAGCGAGCGTTTAGGGTAGACGATAGGAGTCAGATGCGTCGCTTCGAGATCGAGGAACCCTCTTCTGCGGACATCGAGTTTCTCGAGGACCGACTGTACGAGTTCAATGCCAGCGCGACGGGTATCGGCGACGGTCGAAGCCTCGGCGTCTTTCTGCGAGACGAGGCCGGGAGCATCGTGGCGGGTGCAGCGGGCCATACGTGGGGAGAGACGTGCGAGCTACGTCAGGTTTGGGTCGCAGCTTCCTTTCGCGGCTCGGGCCTTGGCCGGCGTTTGATTGCTGAGGCCGAGGCGGAAGCCGTGCGACGTGGCTGCCAACAGCTCGTTCTCGCCACCCATAGTTTCCAAGCCCCGGAGTTCTATCGGAAACTTGGCTTCGAGGTTGTCTCGGAGCTCGCCGGCTATCCGCGCGGCCATTCCCAGGTGGTGTTGCGCAAGCCCCTCTCGCCAACCAGGAACGGTGCGACGGGCGGCAACCCCGGATCGTAGGGTCAACTGTCATTCCCTGCAACAGGGATCCGGGGTCGTGCGACTCACTGGCGCTCTTGTGCTGGCCCTTGGAGGCTTCGTCGCTTACGCCTGCGCTCCCGTTCGGCGCGCTGCCTGACCCGTCCAGCTGATACGCAGTTCCTCAGGCCGACCCACCCGAATCGGAAACCGGGCGCCGTGGCGCAGCGCCGAGGATCCACTGTTGCCTCGGAATGCCCGAATCGACGGAGATCCGCCAGTTGAAACGAAGCCCGCACCCTGTTCCGGAGGTCGCATCATTCGGATCGACTGCCAGCTCGAGCACGTTGGCGTGTTCTCCGGTCAGCCGATGAATCATCTCCTGCTGTTCTTCAGTCAGCGATAGCTGGATCGGTTGTTCGTCGCTGCTCATCAGGATCTCCGCGGCGGTAGACAGGGCCGAGCGAAGCGAGGGACCGTGATTGGACTGGTACCCGCTAAGCTGGACTCCGGCCAGCCGGCTAGCAATGGGTTCGCGCCGGCGTGACCGATTTGTTACGCTTCGAATCGAGCACCGCTTGACCCGCGTGCGCATATCGTTCGAGGCGGCTTCACATGGAGGCAGGCAGTGGAGGATCGCGCATCGCTGCTCCAGCGCATCGTACGCTACGAGCTGCCCATCGAGGACACGATCGCCATGCTCCGAGCCTACGGGTGGGACGCTCGAGCCGAGCTGGTCCGGCTCTCGGCAACTGACGCGCTCCGGGTTCTCGAGCGGTACCTGAGCGGCGAACTGAGTGCAAAGCAGATCGAGCACTGGGCTGAGCTGCTGGAGATGCGGGACGACGTCGGCTTCGAAGACCGGTCGTCCGCGGAGCTTCGTCGCCTGATCTTCGTGCTGGCGAATCCCGAGGTGAACGAGCCGCTCACACCGGCGCTGGCGATCAGACTACGTCGTGTGCTCGCGGGAGAAGTCGCCTGACCCCGGAGAGCGCAAGCACATTCACATCGGACTCGTCACCGGTACCGGCACTAGCCGTTGCACCTGGGTGCCATCGCCGAGCTCGCCGTAGTGGTTATCCCCCCAGCAGTACGCCCGGCCCTCGGTCGTCACGCCGCAGCCGTGGCTGGCGCCCGCGCTGAGCTGGGCCAGCGTGAGATCTCCAGCCACGGGCCCGGGCGTCAGCCGGTCGCTGGTCGTCCCATTCCCCAGCTCGCCGCGCGGATTGGAGCCCCAGCAGATCCCTCGGCCGGCCAGCGTCAGGGCGCAGGAGTAGAATTGGCTGGCGTCCGTGTTGCGATACCGGCGGTTGTCGGCCACCGGCTTCGGCGTGGAGCGAGGCGTGCGGGTGCCGTCGCCGAGCGTACCGACGACGTTCTCGCCCCAGCAGTAGGCGCGGTCCGCCGTCGTGACGGCGCAGGTGTGGGCTAAGCCCGCCGAGACGTTCCGAAAAGCGAGCCCGCCGCCGACCGCGATCGGGAAGCCGACCCTTGAGCGGGTCGTGACGGCGCCGAGCTGGCCGTCGTTGTTGCTGCCCCAGCAGTACGCGCGCGAGTCGGTGGTGATCCCGCAGGTGTGGCGGCCGCCAGGGTTGATCCACCGCCAACGGAGCCCGCCGCCCACGGTCACCGGCGTGACTTGCGAGACATGGGTGTAGTTGCCGAGCTGTCCATCGCCGTTGCTGCCCCAGCACCAAGCCGCGCCGTCGGTCGTGATCCCGCAGGTGTGGTCCTTCCCCGCCCGCAGCTCGGCGAAGCGATGTCCGCCGGCGACGGCGACCGGCTGCTGCCGGATCGAGAACGCCCCGTCTCCGACCGCACCGTACCCGCCGTAGCCCCAGCAGTAGGCCAGGTCGTCGGTGGTGATCCCGCAGCTGTGAGCCCGCCCCGCGGTCACGCTCCGGAAGCTGAGTCCACCCGCCACCGGCGTCGGGAGGACGCGATTGATCGTGGTGCCGTCGCCGAGCTGGCCCGAAAAATTGTCGCCCCAGCACCAGGCGCGGTTGTCCTTGGTCACGCCGCAGGTGTGGGTGTCGCCGGCGCTTACGGCGCGAAAGACGAGTGGGGCGACCGCCGCGGCGGCGACGCTCGCCGCGGGAGCTTCCGGCCCGGTGGGCATGGGTGCGTCCTCGGCGCATCCGGCGAGGCTCAGGGCGAGGGCTACCGCGACAGTGGCGCCCGAGGATCGGGCGAGGCGGAGCAGAGATTCGGCAGGGGCAGGCATGGCGTTCTCCTCGAACGGGAGACCATTGACCCTGGGGAACCTAGTCCCCGCCTGTCAAGACGATCTCAAGAGCAACCTGTCGATCCGGCCCGGGCTGGTTCGTCGCCCTTTCAGAAGCGAGGCATCAGGCCGAGCCTGGACCAAGCAAACAGGAGGAGAACGTGCGCAAGCTCATCGTCTCAGAGTTCCTTTCCCTCGATGGCGTCATGCAGGCTCCCGGCGGCGCCGAGGAAGACACCGAGGGCGGCTTCCGGCACGGCGGCTGGACCATCCCGTACTGGCATGACGACATCGGCGCCGCATTCGGGGCGCTCATGCAGGAGACCGATGCGTTCCTCCTCGGGCGGAAGACGTACGTCACTCATGCAAACGCGTTCGAGCCGATGAAGCCCGGCGACTTCTTCGGGGACATGATGAACGCCCCGGCGAAGTACGTGGTATCGAAGACCCTCGCAAAGCCCATCTGGCGGAACACGACGATCATTCGCGACAACGTCGTCGAGGCGGTTCGGAAGCTCAAGGCAGCGCCCGGCAAGAACATCCTCACGGACGGGAGCCACCAGCTCGTGCACACGCTGCTCGAGCACGACCTGGTCGATGAGCTTCATCTGCTGCTGTATCCGCTCATCCTGGGCGGCGGAAAGCGTCTGCTTCCCGAACGCGTGCACGCGACCTTCAGGCTGAAGGCGGCGACGCCCTATCCCAGTGGTGTCGTGGGCCTTCATTATGAACGGGAGCGGCAATCGGCCTGAACAGCCGCCGCCGATCGCCCCTGGAGTGCGCGATCGAAAGGAGGGTTGTGCGCGGGCCAGCCTCGCTACGGAATTACGTTGGGGTCGCCATTCTTGGGGCCGGCCCAACGGGCGGTGAAGGCACAGGGTACCTGACGGGCCGCCTCGACCAGGACCAGGGCGTCGATGGTCGTTTCGGTGAACTGGCCGGTGATACTGATCGCATAGCTGATGCCGTCGAATACCTGGGTGACGGGCGGCGTGCTGAATGCCCCGTCGGCGGTGAGAGTGCCGCTATACGTGCTGCCGGCATGCGAGAGCGACAACGCCGTCCCTCCGGGCGCATGGGTCACGACAGTCGGGTGCTGCTGGACCGTCTGACCGGGACAGTCGTTGCTGACGAGCGTCACCGCGGTCTGGTAGGTCCCGGCGACGTGGATCACCGGGTCGGGGCCGGGGCCGGTGTTACCGCCGTCCGACGAACAGGCCGCGGCGACCGCCGCGACCAGGAAAAAGCCCAAGGTTCCGCGCATGTCGGTGGTCCTCGAATCGAAGAAGTGGCCGCGCGAGCGTCGTCCCAGTGCGGACAAGGTAGGGCGCGACGATGCGGTGGTTGTCCGAGAACTGTCAGCGCACGTGGCCGGTAGGGGTCGTGCCGACGAGCAGGCGGAAGATGTGCGAGAAGTGTGCGAAGCCGCGTCAACCGTGGAGCCTGGCTCCGTGCCGCTCGGTTCGGTCGTAGACTACGACAACCATGCCCCTCGATTCCATCCTGAGATGGTCGTGGCCCCGCGATCGGTGGGAGCGGGGCATCCTGATCGGCGCCGCGATCGCGGTCGTCGTCGCGGCGTCCGCCGTAGCCGGCACACTGCGGACGCGCGCCACGGTGCACAAGGCGGCGATCCGCAGCTTGACCAACTACGCTGCCGTCGGGATGGAGCAGTTCGTCAACGGGTACGAGAGTCTCCTTCGGCAGAGCTTCGTCCCGATCATGCCGCCAACCGACTACGTGGAGCCCTCGGGCGCTCGCGACCCGCTGCCGGTGTCCGATATGATCGGGGCGATCGCGCGGCTGCAGCGGGACCCGTGTCGCTGCTCGATCCCTCCGGGACCCAGCGCGGTCTTCCGACTCGGCTTGAGCTCCACGGACACGGCGGTGGTCGACAGCCTGGGTCGGCCGCTTCGCGAGCTCGATGCGGGCGTGGTCGACGTGGTTCGGCGCCAAGCCGACAGCCTGATGCAGGCGGGCTGGCGATACGCCTTCCAGGTGACGGCCACGGGACAGGGCGCTCAGTTCGTCTTCTTCACCGTCCGCGCCGACTCGGTGACCGGCCGCCGATACGCGTATGGGCTCGCGATCCCGGCAGTCCACATGGTCGAGCGGGTGTTCCGCCCGGCGTTCCAGTCCTTGCGAGTCATTCCCCGGCATCTCCTCGGCGTCGTGTCGCAGAACGACGAGTTCATCTCGCTCGATCTGGAGACACGCGACGGGCAGGTGCTCTTCTCCACCACGCCCGCCTACGGGGACGGCCCTTCCGACGCCCTCATGCTGCCCACGCTGCGCGGTGGGCTGCTCGTTCGAGCCCACCTCAACCCCCGGATCAAGGACGCGCTCATCCCGGGGGGGATACCCCCGCGAGTTCCGGTTCGTGAACTCGGCCTGATCGGGTTGTCGCTGGCCCTCCTACTCGCGATCGCGGCGCTCGGGCTTCGGGTGGGCGCCCTCGCCCGGCTTCGTTCCGACCTCGCCTCGAGCGTGACCCATGAGCTGAGAACACCGTTGACGCAGATCCGGCTGGCGGCCGAGACCGTGCTGCTCGGCCGGTCACCGAATCCCGAGTCGGAGCGGCGATCGCTCGCCAGCATCGCGGACGAGACGAAGCGGTTGCAGCAGCTGATCGACAACGTGCTCCATTTCAGTCGCGCGGAGCGGCGATCGACCGTGGTGCGAGTCGAGCCGGTCGAGCTGCGGCCCGTCGTCGATCGGGCCGCCGGGGACCTGGCGCCCCTGGTCGCCGGTCGGGGGATCGCGCTGCTGGTCGAGATTCCGGAAGATCTGGTGGTGCAGGGCAACGCCAACGCATTGCGCCAGATCGTGCTCAACCTGTTGGACAACGGCGCCCGGTACGGGCCGGACCGGCAAACGGTGACGATCGGCGCGGCGGCGCGCGACGGACAGGTCGAGCTGTGGGTGGAGGATCGAGGCCCTGGCGTGCCCACGGCCGACCGGAAGCGAGTGTGGAGCGCGTTCGTCCGGCTGGACCGGGATCGAGAATCGGTGGTGACCGGTACCGGTCTCGGCCTGACCGTGGTGCGAGAGCTGGTCGAGGCGCAGGGTGGCAGCTGCTGGATCGAGGAGGCGCCCGGGCAGGGTGCGCGGGTCGTGGTACGCCTGGTGAATGGGGCGCCGCAATGACCAAGGTCCTGGTGGTCGAGGATCATCACGCCATCGCGCAGGGGCTCCGGGAAAACCTGGAGCTCGAGGGATTCGAGGTCCGGATCTCGGGCGACGGGATCGACGCGATCCAGGTCGCGTCCAACTGGATGCCGGATCTCGTGCTGCTCGACCTGATGCTGCCGAAGCGCAGCGGGTTCGACGTGCTGGCCGCGATTCGCGGCCGTGGCGCCGACATGCCGGTGATGGTGGTGTCGGCCAGAGGGAGCGAGGCGGAGAAGGTCCGTGCGCTGAGGGCCGGGGCCGACGACTACGTGGTCAAGCCGTTCGGGCTGATGGAGGTGCTGGCCCGGGTGCACGCGCTCCTGCGCCGAGTGTCGGGCGATCGGGCCGGCGCCGGCTTGGAGGAGCGCTATCGCCTGGGAAGTATCACGATCGACGTGCCGACGCGCTCGGTACGGCGAGGCGCCGAGTTGGTGGTGCTGCGGCCGAAGGAGTTCGACCTGTTGGTGGCGCTGTGCCGGGCCAGGGGCGCGGTGGTCTCACGGGGACATCTGTTGAACCGGGTTTGGGGGTACGGGCCCGGCGTGGTGACCCGGACGGTGGACACGCACATCGCAGCCCTGCGCCAGCGACTGGAAGCGGACGCCGAAAATCCGCGGCTGATTCTGACGGTGTGGAAGGCAGGATATCGCGTGAGTCCAACTTCGGGATCAGAAGAGTAGTGCGGGTCAATCGGGGTGGGCCGGCGCTTTGGGTCGGGCACGCCTGCCAGCGATGGCCTGTACCGCGGGCGCGCCTTATTCTTTGGCCATACCCGCGTTCATGCTCGCTGGCCCGTCGCTCGTGATTGCTCCGCCGCGCTGAGGCACACGTCAGGCGCTGCTAATGAAGCTCATGCAGTTCCATCAGTCCCACGGAGTTCGTGAGGGAGGAGACCTTTCATGCCGAGAGTCATCGCTACGCACGCTGTCGGAAACATGGATACCTGGCTCGCAGGGGGAGCGGAGCGCGCGGAGATCTTCAAGCAATTCTCCAACGGCTATCGCATCTACCGGCACCCGAAGGAGAACAAGGTCGCAATCGTGTGGGAGAACGCCAACCTTCAGAAGCTCGAGGGGGTATTCAGCCACCCGGACACGGAGAAGGCGAAGGCCAAGCACACTGTGCGCGACCCCATCGAGATGTACGTCGAGGTCGAAGGCGGCCGCTGAGGCCATGTTCATCGAGCTCCGACAGGTCGGCCGGAAGTCCCGGCCGCTGGACGGTTGGGCGGTACCTACCCCGCCGGGCTCCGACGCGTCCGACGGCGGCGGGATTACCCTGCGCGAGCTGATCGCCCGGGTGGTCCGGTCGGAGGTCGCCTCGTTCCGCGAGCGGGCGAACGGCCGGCGCTTCGTGCGCGCGCTGACGGAGGCCGAGATCGCGAACGGCGCGCGCCGGGGCCGGATCGATCCCGGCGGCCGCAAGTCCGAGGACACGGTAGACGCCGAGGCGGCCGTCGGCGCGGCGCTCCAGGGTTTCGAGGACGGCCTCTACCTCGTGATCGTGGACGGCGTCGAGCAGCGCAGTCTGGACAGCCAGGTCTATCTCACGGCGGACAGCCGACTGGTCTTCCTCCGCCTGACCTTCCTCGCCGGGGCCTGAGCGCATGGACAACGACCGACTGAAGGCCGAGCTGGCCGCGAAGCGCGACGCGGGCGCCGTGATGCGCCGGCTCCGGAGCCTGAGGGAGACGGCGTCGCGGCTCACCGGGGGCGGCGTGCCCGCGCCGCTCCGGCGGATCCTCGAGCAGGCGTACGAGGCGCCGGTCCACTCGCGGCTGGGGGTGGTGGCGCGCGAGCAGCGGGAGCTGGGCGCGCAGCTCAAGAACCTGGCGGCGAACGACTGGCGGAGCGCAATCGCGACGATGCTGCCCCACGTCGCGCCGAGCGCGGAGGCGGCGTGCGATCTGCTGACGCACCGGCCCTACCAGGTCGGCCTCGCCCGGCGGCCGTTCCGGGCGCCGCGCTCCCTGCCCACGCTGGCGGACCTCCGCGGCCGCTGGCTGCTCAACATCACGATGATCCTGGGCGACTACGACGCCGACATCCGCTGGGTCGCCGAACGGGCCGCCTTCCTTTCCTGGAGCGGCGGCGCAGACCTGGGGTGGCTGCTCGCCGGCGCGATCGAGCGCGGCGACGAGACGGGCCGCGAGGTGCAGGAGATTCTGCTCGCGTCGGCCCGGGGCGAGCACGAGATCGCGCAGATGGGCCGGCACGTGACGCAGGCGCTCATGAGCTGCAGCCGGCCCGAGGCGTGGGACTTCGTCGAGCGCCTCCTCCTCTCGGCGCAGCGGCAGGAAGGCCTGCGCCAGGTGATCCTCGAGAGCGTGGACGAGGCGCACCCGCAGATGTTCCGCCGGATGCTGCGGCTGATCGTGGACCAGGACCTGGCGCGGTTCACGTCGGTCGTCCGGGCCGCCGACACCTGGTTCGGGTTCATGTGGGATGGCGCGAGCAACGCCAAGGTGGACGGCCTCGTCCGGCGTGCGCTGCTGTTTCTCGATGACCCCGCCGCGCGCGCCGCCGCGCTCGATGAATCCGACGGCGAGACGGTGTACCTGGCGCTCTGGGCCACCGCGTTCGACGACGTGGACGAGGCCATCGGTCCCGCGGCGGCGCGGCTGTCCGCGGCGTCGGCCGAAGCCCGCTTCGCGGCGACGCACTTCCTGGTGCAGGCGCTCTGGAGCAGCGCCCTGCCGCACCTGATGGGCGCGCTCGCCGATCCGGATCTGCGGGTGGCCGCGAGGGCGCTCGACGCGTTCGGCGCGGACATGACGGCCTCGGTGGAGGGGAAGGCGCTGTTCGCGCAGCTCGAGCAGCTTCTCGGGCGCGTACCCAAGCGGTCGCGATCGCTCGAGGCGCTGATCTGGCCGTGGTGGTCGCGGACGCTCGAGCGCTCGGCGATCGCGGCCGCGCTCACGGCCAACGCGTCGGCCGTTCCCGTGGAACGGCTGCTGGAATACATCCCTGATCTCGATCCGATCGGGCGCGCCGCCTTCCTCCGCCACGGGGCGGGGACCGGCACGCGGTCGCGGCGCGGTCCCGACCACAAGCCGCGCACGCTCACCGCCGCGGAACGCACCGTCGCCCTCGACCTGATGGGCGACGCGTCGGCGGACGTGAGGCACGCCGCGTTCGAGGCGATCGGTCAGGTCGCTGTCGCGCACGACGAGGTGGACCGCCTCGTAGACCTGCTCGGCCGGAAGCCGGGCGACCTCCGGAGCCGGGCGCTCGGCCGGCTCCGGCTGCTCGGCGACAGCGAGCTGCTGCGCGCGGCGGACCGGCTGACGGCGGACGCGAGCGAGCTCCGGCGCGTGGCCGGGCTCGAGCTGCTGCGGGACGCATGGGAGGCCGACCGATCGCGCCCGGCGGTGCGCGACCGCGTTCGCCGCTATCGCGACGAGCACCCGTCCATCTCGGACCCCGAGCATGCCCACGTGACCGCCGTGCTGGGCGAGCAGGTCGCGATCGCCAGCACGGACGACGCGCTGGGCCTGGTCGAGCCGTCCAAGCTCCGGACCTGGCCCGCCCCGCGCGCTCGGCGATTCGAGGTGACGACCGCCGCGGCCCGCGCGTCGCTGGCCGCGCTGGCCGAGCTGGTGCTGGCGCACCAGACCACCGAGGTGCGGGCGTCGTCGGGCGAGATGCGCCTGCTGGTGGAGTCGGCCACCTGGCTGTTCGGTCCGCACAAGCGCGAGGACCTGGCGAACGACGAGTCGCTGATCCCGCTGGCCGCGACGTGGCGCTCGTGGGCGCGGGGACGCGCCGCCGCGCTGCGCGACCCGGACGGCCTCGAGCTCCTGCGCGTGATCGTCGCCGAGGACGACTCGGAGGTGTGGCAGAGCCCCGCCGCGCAGCAGGTCCGCGGCCTGGGCCAGTTGAACGCGGGCCACCGCTTCCTGCACGGGCTCGGCGAGTGGTGCGTCGCCTGGGAGCCGCCGGCCGGCGGGCTCGACTTCCTGCTCGACGGCCTGGAGTCGCTCATCGCATCGCTGACAGCCGCGGACTACCGGGAACTCATCGCCAAGCGGGGCTCGGGCCAGGTCTACATGTATCAGTTCGGCATCGAGAAGCCGCCGGCGTACCTGAAGAAGGTCGGCATGGCGGAACAGTGGCTCCGCCGGGCGCGCTGGTGGACGGCGCTGTTCCCGGCGGACGTGCGGCCGGTGCAGTCCGAGCGGCTCTACGGCCTGCTCCGGGCGTTCGAGGCTCGCGCCGAGGGCGTGCAGGCGCTGCGGCCGCGGCTCGACGACTTTCTCGCGGTGTACCGGGCCGGCGTGGTCGGCGAGCCGGAGCTGATCGACCTGCTGGTGGGGCGGCACGCCCACCAGCCGCAGGTCGGCCTGCTGCGCGAGACGTCGGCCCGGAAGACGCGCCCGGAGCTGGTCGCGCATCCCGAGCTGCTCGAGGTGATCGACCGGTGCCGGCGACGGGTGGTGGCGGTCGAGACGCAGCGGGGCGACCGGGAGACGGCGGCGTCCGCGCTGGCCATGGACCTCCGCTGGACCGGCGGCCTCGAGACGGTGGCGCCGGCGGTCCTGGCGCTGGGGAAGACGCACTTCGCCCGCACGTTCGGCTGGGCGGAGTCGGGCGCGTCGCGGCAGGAGACGCTGAGCCACCTCGTGGTGCGGAGCGTGCCCCGCGCCGAGGACACGCCGGAGGCGTTCGCCCGATGGGCGCGCGAGGCGCGGGTCTCCGAGGCGCGCCTGGTCGAGCTCGCGCTCTACGCGCCGCAGTGGGCGGCACACGTGAACCACGTGCTCCAGTGGCCGGGGTTCGAGGGCGCGGTCTGGTGGATCCAGGCGCACACGAAGGACGACCGCTCCTGGCGGCTCCGGGAGATGAAGGAGCTGTGGGCGGCGGAGGTGAGCGAGCGGACGCCGCTCCCGGCGGCGGACCTGACCGAGGGCGCGGTGGACGTGGAGTGGTTCCGGCAGGTCTACGGCGAGATCGGCCCCGAGCGCTGGCGCGCGCTCGACGCGGCGGCCAAGTACGCGGCCAGCAGCGCGGGCCACACCCGGGCGCAGCTCTTCGCCCGCGCGATGGCGGGCCTCGTCACCCGCGACGAGCTGCTCGGCCGGATCGACGCGTCGCGGCACCAGGACGCCGTGCGCGCGCTGGGTCTGCTGCCGCTCGCCGAGGGCGAGGCCGGACAGCGGGATCTGCTCGAGCGCTATCTCCGGCTGGAGGAGTTTCGCCGGCAGGCACGGAAGTTCGGCTCGCAGCGCCAGCAGAGCGAGGGCCGAGCGGTGGCGATCGGGCTGGCGAACCTCGCGCGCACGGCCGGCTACCGCGACCCGCAGCGGCTCCAGTGGGCGATGGAGCAGCAGGCCGTGGCGGACCTCGCGCGGGGACCGGTGGTGCTGGCGCGCGGCGAGGTGACCCTCACGCTAGCCGTGGACGCGGATGGCGCGCCGAGCCTGAGCGTCGAGAAGCAGGGCAAGCCGATCAAGACGCTGCCCGCCGCGCTCAAGAAGGACGCGGAGGTCGAGGCGCTCAAGACCCGGTTGCAGGAGCTCAAGCGGCAGCGGTCGCGGGTGCGGGACGCGCTGGAGGACGCGATGTGCCGGGGCGACCGCTTCGGCTCGAGCGAGCTCCGCACCCTGCTGGCGCACCCGATCCTGGCGCCGAGCCTCGCGCGGCTGGTGTTCGTGGCGGAAGGCACCGCGGGCTACGTCGCAGACGGGGGAAGGACGCTGGTGGACCACGGGGGCACGACCCACGTCCTCGGCGCCACCGAGGAGCTGCGCGTCGCGCATCCACACGACCTGCTCGCGCGGGGCGACTGGGCCGCGTGGCAGCGCGAGTGTTACCGCGCCGAGCGGGTGCAGCCGTTCAAGCAGGTGTTCCGCGAGCTCTACCCGATCACGGACACGGAGCGGGGCACCAATCACTCGCGGCGGTACGCCGGCCACCAGGTGAATCCGCGGCAGGCGCTGGCGCTGCTCGGCGGGCGCGGCTGGGTGGCGCGGCCGGAGGAGGGCGTGAGCCGGACGTTCCACGCCGAGGGACTGACGGCGCGGCTCGGCTTCCAGGAGGCGTTCTACACGCCGGCCGACATCGAGGGACTGACGCTCGAGGTCGTGGTGTTCACGCGGAAGGGCGAGGACGTCGTGCTCGCGCTGGACACGATCCCGCCGCGGGTCTTCAGCGAGACGATGCGCGACCTCGACCTGGTGGTGAGCGTCGCCCACCGGGGCGGGGTGGATCCCGAGGCGACGGCCTCCACGGTCGAGATGCGGGCGGCGCTGGTGCGGGAGACGTGCGAGCTGCTGGGGATCGACAACGTCGAGCTGCAGCCGACACACGCGATCATCCGCGGCGCGCTGGGGCAGTACGCGGTGCACCTCGGGAGCGCCGGCGTCATGCTGCTGCCGGGGACCGCGCTCCCGATCGTCGCGGTCCACTCGCAGCACCGCGGCCGACTGTTCCTGCCGTTCGCGGACGACGATCCCCGGACCGCCGAGGTGCTCTCCAAGGTGCTGCTCCTCGCCCGGGACCGGGAGATCCAGGATCCGAACATTCTGGAATGGATTCGCGCGGGGCAGGGCGGGGCGCAGCTGAGCGGCGAAGCAACCTAGTGGAATGCTGCTGAAGGCGGCGCTCAACGGCGCGAGAGTCTCAGGCGAGCACCCGGCGCTACCAGTGCTGCCCGAGCAGCTGGCTGCTGCCGGTGCCGCGGCCGTCGCGGCG
The DNA here is from genome assembly GCA_963697755.1 of uncultured Gemmatimonadales bacterium. GTDB lineage: Bacteria > Gemmatimonadota > Gemmatimonadetes > Gemmatimonadales > GWC2-71-9 > CAVVWJ01. The sequence continues at coordinate 709,332 of CAVOPE010000008.1, forward strand.
GGTGCCGGAGCACTTCACCTCCACGTTCGGACACGGGGCGGGGAGGAAAGCCTTGCGGCCGGACCGCTCGCCGAAACGCTCCGGGCAGTGCGGGCCGCGTGTCCTGGGATCCCGGTCGGGATCAGCACCGGTGCCTGGATCGAGCCCGATGCAGAGCGGCGACTGACGGCGGTGCGCAGCTGGCATAGCCTACCCGACTTCGCATCCGTCAACTTCCACGAGCCCGGCGCCACCGCTCTCGCCCGGGCACTACTGGACCGAGGGATCGCGGTAGAGGCCGGCCTCGATACCGCCGAAGCTGGTGAACTCCTGGTCGAGAGCGGCCTCGGCCACCGTTGTCTCCGGGTGCTGCTCGAGCCTCAGGCGGCCGAGCTGGCTGCGGCTCAGGCCACCATCGCGGGGATCGAGGCGCGGATCGAGAGCCTTGGAGGGCGGGTACGCCGGCTTCTCCATGGAACGGGACCGACGGCATGGCCGCTGCTCGTGCTCGCCCGAGACCGGGGCTACGACACCCGGATCGGCTTGGAAGACACGCTGCTGTTGCCGGACGGGCGCCGGGCGGCCGACAACGCGGAACTCGTCGCCACGGCCAGGGCTCTGCTGCAGCGCTAGCCTCGTCAGCGCCGCTGTCGATTCCGCGCCCGCTATCCCGTCATTCGGACGTCCGGTATCGTCAACCAGGCGAGAAAGGACATCCGACCATGCCTTACGCACTGCTCATCCCGGAGCCGGCTACGCCTTCGTACTCGACGGATCGCCCGAGGAGGCGAACCCGGACGCCCTGCCGGTTCCGGGGCCGATCCTCTCGGTTCCGAGGACATAGGGCACCGTGACAACTCGCACCTTCTTACTGACTTCGATCGTGTGGCTGCAGTCACCCCGCACTCACAACTGGATGGGCTGGGTCGGCGTCGGGACAGCGGCATCAGGTCTCGTGGGCATGTTCCGCAACGTTACCGGGGTGGTGGCTCCGATCGCGGCGCTGAACAACTATTTGCTCCCGGCCTTCATGATCATTCTCGGGGTCGCACTCGTGCGCTGGCCGGCGATCGCCGATTCGGCGGACGCCTGATCCGCCGCCCTGGCGCTGCGTGCCGTTACCGCTGTACGGTTGGTGCATGAGCACGCACCGATGAGCCTTCACTCGTTCGGTCCCGGTCGGGATGAAGTGGTCGCCTCGACTCGTGCCTGGATCGAGCGAGCGGTCATTGGCCTGAACCTGTGTCCGTTCGCGAAGGCGGTCTACGAGAAGGACCAGGTTCGCTACGCGGTGAGCGATGCGAAGGCTGCCGGGGCGCTGCGCGATGATCTCGCGCAGGAGCTGCGCACCCTGGTCCAGGCCGTTCCCGCGGCCATCGATACCACGTTGCTCATCCACCCGGATGTCCTGACCGAGTTCGACGATTACAACGCCTTTCTCGAGATCGCCGATGCCACCGTGACCGCTCTCGGTCTCGCGGGCGTGCTTCAGGTGGCGAGCTTTCATCCGGGATATCAGTTCGCCGGCACCACACCGGACGACGTGACGAACAATACCAACCGCTCGCCGTACCCCATGCTCCACCTGTTGCGTGAAGCCAGTATGGACCGGGCCGTTGCCGCGGTTCCCGAAGCCCGGATGATCTATCAACGGAACATCGAGACGATGCGCCGCCTCGGGGTTGCCGGATGGGTGGCGCTTGGGTGCGCCGCCCCACAGCACAGGCGACCGGAAACGCGCTCGAGCGTCGGCGACGATCGATAGGAGTGGGAGCGTCAGCTCGGGCCTCCGGAGGATCGATCTGAAATGGTTCGTCCACCCCCAGCACCAACAAGTGGGTGCGGCGCGCCAACGCCCTGACTCGGAAGTGTCTTGTACCATCTTGAAACCCTGGCCCGCCTGCCCTCGTCCGGTCTCTCCTCCCGAGCAGGATAACCGGATGACTCGCGCGACGAACGCCCGGATCACATCACTCATGTGGCTGCCGATGCTGGCGTTCAAGGTGCCACTGGGGCTGTGGCTACTCACCAGAGGGGTCGCCGCCGAACCGCACGCGAGCGCCGGAGTCGGATCCGCCTAACGAGCCAAGACCATCGGCGGCGCCACCGCCGAACTCGGAGAACCGCTCAAGCTCACACCTTTATAAAGGGCATCGGATGAAGCGGTCGCCACTCCTCCTCCTCTTCCTCGCCTGCAGCAACGCGACGCCGCCGGAGCGCTATGGATTTGTCGCCGTACTGGGCAACGACACCGTCTCCGTCGAACGCATTGCGCGGTCCCCCACGCGGCTGGTCACCGACGGGGTGGATCGCTGGCCGTTCGTCCGACGGCGTCACACCGAATTCGATCTCGCCGCCGACGGCACGATCCGGCACATGGTCATGGAGGTCCGAACGCCGAACGGCCGGTCGCCGAGGGAGCGCGGACGTCGGGTCACGGCCGATTTCTCCAACGACAAGGTGACGATCTCGGTTCGCGACAGCGCCGGCACCCGGGACACCTCGTTCGCCACGGGCGGAGCGATCACCGTGCCACACGTGTCGATGATGTACAGCGTCATCGAACTGGAGATCGCGGCGGCGCTCCGCCGTGCCGCCGCGGCCGGACTCGCGGCGGGCGACAGCGTGCGGTTCCGGCAGTTCTATCCCGATCGAGACGTGGGGCCGAGCTTCACGCTGCACAAGGGCTTCGTGATCCCGCATGCGGGGGGCAAGGTGGAGCTGCGGCACGACTGGTTGGCGGGGACCGGGGATGTGACGGTCGACAGCAGCGGGCGGATGCTGACCTACGCGGGGATGCGGAGCACCTACAAGGTGGCGGTCGCGCGGACGACCACCTTGCCCGACATCGATTCAATCGGGGATCGTCTCGCGGCCGCGGAACGACGCACCGGACAGCAGCAGCTCAGCGTGCGCGATACCGCACGCGCCACCATCGGTGCCGCGACCCTCTCGGTGGACTACGGTCGCCCCCTGACGCGCGGGCGCACGCTGCTGGGCAACGTGATCAGCTATGACCGTGTCTGGCGCACGGGCGCGAATGCCGCGACCCAGTTCACGACCTCGGCGCCCATCACGCTCGCGGGATTGTCGCTGCCGGCGGGGACGTACACGTTGTGGACGGTCCCGCGTGTCAGTCGTGTCGATCTCATCGTGAACCGGCAGACCGGGCAGTGGGGCACGGAATACAGCCGGGCCCAGGATCTGGGCACGGCGCCGATGAAGTCGGACAGCGCGGACACACCGGTGGAGAAGTTCACCATCGCGATCGAGCCCAGCGACGCCAGGCGCGGCACACTCGCGATGGCGTGGGGAACGTTTCGATGGACGGCGCCCATCGTGGTGCGGTAAGCCGTCCTCATCGGCTCGCGCGCGCGATCACGGCGGGTGAATCGAAGCCGACGCCACCGTTTTCGTTCGTGAGGAACGGCGACAGCTCGGTCTCCGCCTCTCGGAGGATGCGCTCGATCAGCTCGTGGTCGAGGGTGATCCCCACGATCTGCAGCCAATCGCGCACGTCGACCTCGACCATCGTTCGAATGTTGGGGAAGCGACCACGTCCCGGCTGGAGCGTCACCAGCGCGTCGGTGAATCCCGCGGCCGCGCAGAGCTCGGCCAGGCGCAGCGGGTCGCCCAGCACGAACGGCGCCCGCAACGCGGCGCCGGCCACCTTTCCGGCGAGCCGTTCGATCAGCTCCGTCTCCGCGGCGTAGGCGGGCGTGTCGGCGAGCGAGCCCCAGACCGCGACGGCGAGCCGCCCGCCGGGCACGAGCACGCGCCGCATCTCCCGCAATCCGGCGACCGGATCGGGAAAAAACATCAGCCCGAACTGGCTGACGACCGCATCGAAGGATTCGTCGGGGAAGGGAAGCGCGTCGCCGCGGCCCTGCTGCCATCGCAGCGCGGGGTGGAGGCGGGCAGCGACCGCGAGCATCTCGGGGCTCAGGTCGAGACCGGTGACGGTGCCGGTGGGTCCGGCCCGCCGCGCGGCTTCCGCGGTGAGGACACCGGTGCCGCAGGCGACGTCGAGCACGCGGTCGCCCGCGCGGATCCCAGCGGCGTCGGCGACGCGCGGCGTCCACTCCTCCATGAGGGCGGGCACCAGCACGTCCTGGTAACCGGCAGCCGCGTCGGAGGACCGGCGCACGGCTTCGCGAGTCATAAGCGCTCCTGACGTAGTGCAGGCCCGTCCATGGTGCGTCTTGGAAACGAGGGAACTGCACGGGCGCGGTGTAGAGCGTAAGTTTGTCTGGGCGCTAGGGTGAGCGAGCTGCCGCCGAATGCGCGCAGCAGCGCCGCTGTCCCGTTTCCTGATCTGAACATATCGGAGGGTACCATGTCACGACTGCTCGGCCTGGGCGAGCGGTTCCCGGAGTTCTCCCTGCAGGCCTGCGTCTCGGCCGAGCCAGGGTCAGAATTCCGGATCGTCGATTCGCACGAGCTCGAGGGAACGTGGACGGCGATCTTCTTCTGGCCCCTCGATTTCACGTTCGTGTGTCCGACCGAGCTGGTGGAGTTCAACCGCGCGCTCCGGGAGTTTCGCGCCCTGGCCGCGAGGGTGTTCGGTGTGAGTGGGGATAGCCACCACGCGCACCTCGCCTGGCGCAAGGAGAACCCGGCCCTTCGCAATCTCGAGTTCCCGATGCTGGCGGACGCTGACAAGGCGGTCGCCGAAGAGCTCGGCATTCTGGATCCGATCGAGAAGGTCCCGCTTCGGGCGACCTACCTGCTCGACCAGGAGCGGAAGATTCGGTGGCTCTGCGTGAACGACTTGAGCGTGGGCCGGAGCACCGGGGAAGTGCTGCGGGTCCTCGCGGCGCTCCAGTGCGGGGAGTTGTGCCCGGCCAACTGGAGCCCGGGGCAAGCGACCCTCGTGCGACCGAAAGATACGGAGAAGGCCGCGCCCTGGGAGACCAAGGAGCACGCTGCCCGCCGCTGAAGCGGCCTTCAGCGCGCCTCAGCTACCCCGGTCAATAGATGTGCAGCTTCTCCAGCAGCGCGAAGGTATCACCCACGCACTCGAACACGTCCTTGTTGTGCTTGATCATCTTGCTGCGCATGTACACTCGAAGCCACTGCTTGTAGATGTACCGCTCATAGCGATCCAGCATGTCCGTCAGCGGCAGGTCGCGCTGCGCCAGCAGTCCCGCCAGGAACATCGCGCACTCGAAGCCGAGCGAGATCGACTGGAAGTAGGGCGAGCCCATGGCCGCATCGCCGACCAGGAACACCGGCGAGCGGGCGAATGGGTGATCGTCGGTCCCCGCTCGCCGCAGCTGCCGGCTGGTCGCATTGCGGGCCCGGTACAGCTCCAGCGGGATCCGGACGATCTCCAGGTCGCCGACGATCGCGCCGTTGGTTTCCGTGTTGACCTTCGCGATGAAGCGGTCCATCGACTGGGCGACATGCGGGAAGTTGCTGCGCAGCCACTGGCCGTCGAACCGTGACGGCATCCGCTCGTAGTCCTCGGCGGGGATGTTGACGATACCCGTCACGTGGGTGATGCTGCCGTCGTAGTACGTCCGGTTGACCGCCGGAATGAACTTGTAGTACGCGTTGTCGATGTTCTTGTAATACTTGCAGTACTCGTTGCAGTCGTACGCCTGGCCATACAGAAAGGTGATGACGAGCGCGTACTCGAGCCGCAGCTTGAACGTATTCGCGTCTCCATCCGCCGCCCCGGCGCCGGGCACCAGCTGATCCCGGAGCAGCGAATTGGTGCCCGTGCAGTCGATCACGACGTCTCCCGGCTGAAGCATCGCCATCACGTCCTGCGCCGTGACGACGGCCGTGGTGCGCTGCACCGGATGCGCCTGACGCGCATCGATGAGATCGCTGAGGGAGCGCTCGATGTCGTTGAGCGGGCAGAACCCCAGCGTCCATCCCTGCAGCAGTCCCATCAGGTCCGGCGGAATGGACTGCCGAAACGCGAGGCCCTCCTCGAGCTCCGATGGCTCGAAGATGGCCTCGACGCTCTCTCCATCGATGTAGTCGGTACAGTAGCTCGCGATCGAATCGGCCACGAGGTACGGCGCGAGCTGGACCATCCGGGTCCGAGTGTAGTCGGGTCGCTTTTCATAGAGGTGGACGGAGAACCGGTCGGTCGACTGGAGCAGTGCCGTCACCAGGAGACCCACGGGGCCTGCGCCGAGGACGTGGACTCGGCCCCCGGAAGGCAGAGTCTCGAAGGTCGGGACATCGAATTGCGCGGGCATTCGCGTGCTCGGGGTACCGCCTCCTAGCGACCGGACGAGCCCGCCGTCGCAGCCTGTGGTATGCGTGATGGGCGGGCGAACCCTTCCCGATTCTCCACTGCGAGGTACTCATTGCGGCTGATGGGTCCAATCAGGGGCTCCAGGAGATTGCGAAGCTCGTCGATTGAAGCGGCTTCCCAAATGCACACAGCCCGGGTCCCATCGGGAGTCGGGAACGTGTGGTGGAGCTTGGCCTTCGGTGAGAGGGTGGTCGGGTCAGCCGCGTTCCAGAAGGCGGCTGGCTCAGAGATCGTGTGCTGGACCATGATGTACATGAGTCCCTCGGAGTATAGGAAAAGTCGTGGGGGTTTGACGATAGTAGATGGGATTCTTTTCGAGGGTTGTCAAGCCGCGAGAGCACGGTGCGATCGGACTCGTCCTCGATCCAGCCGGCCACCCTCTGGGTATTCCAGGACGCGATGGGGTCTCCGAAGCCAGCGTCAGGCAATCGCAACGAGGATAGAACCAAGGGAAGAGAGCAGCGCGGCCGAAGCCCTGAGCGGACGGAAGTCTGCCATGGAGCCCTCTCGACGGGTGGACAGGTGGGTCTCGGGGTGTAATGCCGGATGGGGGATCGAGGTTCCCGCTCCCGGGCGCACTGTCCCCACGGGCGCCGTGGTGTTCGGCGTCACGTCGATCGAGGGGCGGGATTCCTAGGTTGCTGCCAGCCAGAGCGTGGCGACGAGGTGCCGCGCTCGTCCAGGCGCTGGATCATTTGCGAAGGACAGTTTGTCAGGATGGGAAGCGATCTGAAGTTGATCGCCCGATCGGGCGCGCTATCGGAGGGAGCAATGCAGAAGCGTAGACTCGGCAGGAGTACTCTTGACGTGTCGGCCCTCGGACTCGGCTGCATGGGCCTGAGCTTCGGCTACGGCCCGGCCACGGACAAGCGGGACGGGATCGCCCTGATCCGGGCGGCCGTCGAGCGGGGCGTGACGTTCTTCGATACCGCGCGAGGTCTACGGCCCGTTCACGAACGAGGACCTCGTCGGCGAGGCCCTCGAGCCCTACCGGGGCCGGGTCGTGATCGCCACCAAGTTCGGATTCGAATTCGACGCCCACGGGGAGGAGATCGGGCTGAACAGCCGGCCCGAGCACATCAGGCGCATGACCGAGGGCTCGCTCAAGCGGCTCAGGGTCGAGGCGATCGACCTCTACTACCAGCACCGCGTCGACCCGAACGTGCCCATCGAGGACGTGGCGGGGACGGTGCAAGGAGCTGATCCGGGAAGGCAAGGTGAAGCACTTCGGCCTGTCGGAGGCGGGGGCGCAGACTATCCGGCGTGCGCACGCGGTTCAGCCGGTCACCGCGCTCCAGAGCGAGTACTCGTTGTGGTGGCGGGAGCCGGAGGAGTCGGTGATGCCGACCCTCGAGGAGCTCGGCATCGGCTTCGTGGCCTTCAGCCCGCTGGGCAAGGGCTTCCTCACGGGGAAGATCGACGAGACCACGACGTTCGACCGCGCGGACTTCCGCAACACGGTTCCCCGCTTCTCGCCGGAGAACCGGAAGGCGAACCAGGACCTGGTCGAGCTGGTGAGCCGGATCGCGGTGCGGAAGGGGGCGACGCCGGCGCAGGTAGCCCTGGCGTGGCTGCTGGCGCAGAGGCCGTGGATCGTGCCGATTCCGGGCACCACGAAACTCCACCGCCTCGAGGAGAACCTCGGCGCCGTCGACATCGAGCTCACGGCCGACGACCTCCACGAGATCGAGGACGCTGCCTCCGAGATCACGGTCCACGGGGCGCGTTATTCCGCGGCCGCGCAGGCGCGGATCGATCGCTGAATTGAAGGAAGCGCGTCGCGAAGATAGTCGAGGAGGGCAGGATGGCCGGCAACAACATCGCAGGGAAAGTCGTCGTCATCACCGGCGCGAGCAGCGGGCTGGGTGAGGCTGCGGCCCGGCACCTCTCCGCCGAGGGCGCGACCGTCGTGCTGGGCGCGCGGCGGGTCGACCGAATCAACTCGCTGGTCAGCGAGCTGACAGGCCAGGGCGGCAAGGCGCTCGCCGTGACCACGGACGTCACCGACCGCGTCCAGGTGAAGGCGCTGGTAGAGGCCGCCGTACGGACCTATGGGCGGGTGGACGTCATGCTCAACAATGCCGGGCTGATGCCGCTGTCGCCGCTGGAGCGCCTCAAGGTCGACGAGTGGGACCGGATGATCGACGTGAACATCAAGGGCGTCCTGTACGGCATCGCCGCGGCGCTGCCGCACATGCAGCGGCAGAAGGCGGGGCACATCATCAACGTCTCCTCCGTGGCCGGGCACAAAGTCCGGGCCGGCGGCGCGGTCTACGCCGCGACCAAACATGCCGTGCGGGCACTGACCGAAGGGCTACGCCAGGAGGTGAAGCCGTACAACATCCGGACGACGGTGATCTCGCCGGGCGTGGTGGCCTCGGAGCTGCCGAACAGCGCGACCGAGCCGGACGTGAGCGCCAACCTGGAGAAGATGTACGGCGACCTCGCCATTCCCGCGGATTCGTTCGCCCGCGCCGTCGCTTTCGCCATCAGTCAGCCGGAGGACGTGGACATCAACGAGATCCTGTTCCGGCCCACGCGACAGGAGTTCTGAACGGAGCACGACCATGGAGATCAGGCGAAGCGGCTCGCAGCCCTCCGGCAAGGGGCCGGCGGACTGGTTCACGGGCGCCGTCCGCATCGACCCCTTGTTCCAGCCGAAGGATCCGGCCCGGGCCGCTGGCGCCAGCGTCACGTTCGAGCCCGGCGCCCGCACGGCGTGGCACACGCACCCGCTGGGGCAGACGCTGATCGTGACGGCCGGCGCCGGGCTCGCCCAGCGCTGGGGCGGCCCGATCGAGGAGATCCGGCCGGGTGATGTCGTCCAGTTCCCGCCGGGCGAGAAGCACTGGCACGGCGCCACGCCCACGACGGCCATGACCCATACCGCCATTCAGGAAGCGCTCGACGGCAAGGCGGTCGACTGGATGGAGCACGTCAGCGAGGAGCAGTACCAGGCGAAGCGAAGCACACCGTAGAAGCACACCGTAAAGGAGTTGTTGACGGCAGGCCGCCGGGGCGGGAAGTTTCCTCACCTCCGGAGGTGCCTATGGGTGATCCCGAGCTCGATGTCGGCGACGTCACGCGCCTCCTCCGGGCCGCCCACGAGGGGGAGGCGGACGCCATCGAGCGGCTGCTCCCCCTCGTCTACGACGACCTGCGCCGCCTCGCCCGGCGCCAACTGGGCTACGAGTACGTCGAGCGGACGCTCAACCCCACCGCCCTGGTCCACGAGTCCTACCTCAAGCTCGGCCGCCCCGCGATGGCCGCGCGCGACCGCGCCCACTTCTTCGCGATCGCCGCGCGCGCGATGCGCCAGGTGCTGGTGGACCAGGCCCGCGACCGCAAGGCCGCCAAGCGCGGCGGCGGAGAGTGGGAGCGCACGACCCTCACCGACGGCGCCTGGGCCGGCGAGTTCGACCCGGACGGCGTGCTCGCCCTCGACGAGGCGCTCGAGAAGCTCGAGCCGCGCCAGCGGCAGGTGGTGGAGTGCCGATTCTTCGGAGGGATGGAGGAGCAGGAGATCGCGGCAGCGCTCGGGGTCTCCGAGCGGACGGTGCACCGCGACTGGATCAAGGCGCGGGCGTGGCTCTATCGCTACTTCTATCCCGACGGGGACGAGGCGGCGTCACCCTGACCCGCGGCGCCGCCGGAGCTCCGCGAGCGCCGCCGCGCTCTGGGCCGCGAAGATCGGCTGCTGCTTCCGCTGCTGCCCGAAGGCCGCCGCCGCCCGCTGGAGCAGCGGCTCCGCGCGCGCGTAGTCTCGCGTGGCGAGCAACGCCCGCCCGAGCGCGAGGCGCGCGTCGTTGGTGCGGACGTGCTCCGCGCCGACCGCCCGCTCGGAGAAGGGCACGACGGGCGCGAGTAGGTCCCGCGCCTCGGTCGCGCGCCCCTGGTCGAGCAGCGCCAGCGCGAGGCCGGTCTGGCCGTTCACCCACCATTGCTGGTGCTCCGCGCGGGCGCTGTCCAGCTTGGCCACGGCGGCGCGCAGGATCGCTTCGGCCTCCACCGCTTTCCCCTGGGCCTCGAGCGTCCGGGCGAGGTTCACGCGGACGGCGATCGTATTGATGTGGTCGTCGCCCAACGTGCGCTGGGCCTGGTCCACCGCCTCGCGGAGATACCGCTCCGCACCAGGGTTGTCGCCCAGGAGCCGGCGCACGTTGCCCAGGTTGTTGAGGTCCATCGCGATCGTCCGGTGCGCGGCGCCGAAGCGCTCGCGGTCGATCGCCAGGGCCTGGAGATAGACCCTCTCCGCCTCCGCGAACTCCCCTTTCAGTTTGAGCACCGTCGCCAGGTTGCCGAGCCCTGCCGCCACGAAGGAGTGCGAGTTGCCGAACATCCGCCGGTCGAGCACGAGCGCCTCGCGGACGAGCGTCTCGGCCTCGTCGAGGCGGCCGGTGTCCATCAGCAGCCCGGCCAGGTTGTTCAGGTTGATGGTGACGCTGGGATTCGCGTTGCCGAGCACGAGCCGCTTGGTCGCGAGCGCCGCGCGGTAGAGCGATTCCGCCGGCGCCAACCGCCCTTGCTGGTCGAGCACCTGGGCGAGGTTCTGCTGGGTCTCGGCCGTGCGCGCGTGGCGCTCGCCCAGGCTCCGGAGCTCGATGGCGAGCGCCTCGCGGTAGGCCGCCTCGGCTTCGGGGTAGGCGGTCTTGAGGTACAGGAGCACGCCGAGGTTGTTCAGGCTCGTCGCCACCGCGACCGCCGTATCGCCGAAGAGGCCGCGGCGGATGGCGAGCGCCTGGCGAAAGAGCGGCTCGGCGTCGGCGTACCGGTTCCGCCGCTGGTAGGAGGTGGCGAGCCGGTCGAGCGCCTCGGCGGTCGCGTCGCTCCGCTCGCCGAGCCGGCCGCGGCGCGTCTCGAGGGCGGCGCGAAGGTGCGGCTCCGCCTCCTCGTAGCGGTCCAGGTGCATCAGGGCCTCGCCCAGCCGCTCGCGGTCGTCGGCCACCTGGAGGCTCTGCGGGCCGTAGAGCGCCGTGTGCTGCTCGAGCGACTGCCGGAGCAGCGCGATCGCCTGGTCGTAGAGGCCGAGGCTCGTGTACGCGCGGCCGAAGACGCCGCGGAGCTGCGCCTGGACCTCGGGCTGCCCGGCGAGGCTCGAGTCCACCCGCCGCGTGCCCCGCTCGAGCAGCGCGCGCGCGGTGACGTCCCCGCTGTCCCTCCGCTCGGTGCCCATCGGGTCGGCCACGTCGAAGACGCTCACCACCCAGTCGCCCACCTCCTTGGCCTTCTGCGCCTCGAGCTCCGCGCGGTGCCGGAGCGCGCGCTCGCGGCCGAGCCCGCCGGCCAGCAGGGCGAGGAGCGCCACCACCGCCGCCACCGCGCCGCGGTTCCGCCCGGCGAACTTCGCGAGCCGGTAGCCCGGCGAGTCGGCGCGCGCCCGGATCGGGCGCCCGTCGCGGTAGCGCCGGAGGTCGGCGGCGAGCTCGGCGGGGGTCTGGTAGCGGCGCGCGGGATCCTTGCGCAGCGCCGTGAGCACGATCAGGTCGAGATCGCCGCGGAGCTCGCGGCGATGTCCCTCGAGCGCCTGCGACGACGGTCGCGGCGGCTCCTCCTCACAGATGATGCGGGTGAGCTCGGCGAAGGTCTTCCCCCGCACGTCGTACGGATACCGGTGCGTAAGGAGGAGATAGAGCAGCACACCGAGGGCGTACACGTCGGTGGCCGTGCTGACGGCCTCGCCGCGTACCTGCTCGGGCGCGGCGAACTCCGGCGTCATCGCCGGGAGCTGGGTCTCGGTCCGCTGCGCACCGAGGCCGCCGGAGAGCAGCTTCGCGATGCCGAAGTCGAGCAGCTTGGGGCGGCCGTCGGCCGTCACGAGGATGTTCGACGGCTTGAGATCGCGGTGGATGACGAGGTGCTGGTGGGCGTAGCTCACCGCGTCGCAGACCTGCACCACGAGCTCGAGCCGGCGGGCGACCGATAGCTCGTGCTCGTCGCAGTACCGGGTGAGCGGCACGCCTTCGACCACCTCCATGGCGAAGTACGGCAGCCCGTCGGCGGTCACGCCGCCCTCGAGGAGCCGGGCGATTCCCGGATGCTCGAGCAGCGCCAGGATCCGGCGCTCCTCGAGGAAGCGGCGGAGCATCCCGGGCGCGGCCCGCTGGATGAGCTTGACCGCCGCGCGCTGCTCGAACTGGCCGTCGGCCCGCTCGCCGAGATACACGGTCCCCATGCCGCCCAGGCCGAGCAGCCGGACGATGCGCCACGGGCCGACGCGCTCGGGGGCGGGGCGCTCGGGAAGCAGTGCGGCGTCGAGCAGCGCCCCCGCCAGCGGCACCGGCGACTCCAGGAAGCCCTCGCGGCGGTGCGCGTGCAGCAGGCGCAGCACCTCGGCGTGGACTTCGGGGTCGTCGCCGGCGGCGCGCTCGGCGAACGCCATCTGCTCGTCGGGGGGGACGTCGAGCAGGGCGTCGAAGACGGCGTCGACGCGGCGGTAGCGGTCGGTCGGTAAGGCGAACATGGGTGCGGTCCAAGATGCGGGCCGGCAACGCGTTGTGCAACGATGGCAGGCGGACGCACCCGGTTCCGCAGAGTCCTGGTGAGCGACCTTGTTGCCCTTCGACCAGGAGAGACCGATGCCCCGCTTTCGCCCCGACCCGACGTTCTACGCCTCGCCGAGCCTCGCCGGCGAGGCTCCGCCCGAGCAACTCGCCTACGTGGCCCTCCTCGCCACCCGCGACGGCCAGCGCGACGCGCTCGGCGTGGTGGACACGAACCCCGAGAGCTCCGCCTTCGGCCGGCTGGTCGGCCAGGCCGACTTCCCGCAGGGCGGAAACGAGCTCCACCACTTCGGCTGGAACGCCTGCAGCTCGCACCTCTGCCCCTACGCCCCGAACGCGCACGTCGAGCGGCGGTATCTCGTGGTGCCGGGAACGCACAGCTCCCGCATCCACATCCTCGACACCAAGCCCGATCCGCGCGACCCGCGGCTGGTCAAGGTGATCGAGGGCGAGGAGGTGATGGCGAAGACCGGCTACGCCGCCCCGCACACCGTGCACTGCGGCCCGGACGGGATCTACCTGAACGCCCTCGGCGCCCCGAGCGGCGACGGTCCGGGCGGGATCTTCACCCTCGACCACGAGACCTTCGACGTGAAGGGACGCTGGGAGCAGGACCGCGGCCCGCAGTACCTGGCCTACGACTTCTTCTGGCACCTGGGCCAGGACACGATGATCACGAGCGAGTGGGGTACGCCGAACATGGTGAAGGACGGCGTCAACCCGGAGCTGCTGCTCGCGGGCAAGTACGGGCACAAGCTCCACGTCTGGGACCTGCGCCGGCGCACGCACCTCGAGGAGCTCGACCTCGGCGCCCAGCACCAGATGGCGCTCGAGCTCCGGCCGGCCCACAACCCGAGCCGCGCCCACGGCTTCGTCGGGGTGGTGATCTCGCTGGAGGACCTCTCGAGCTCGGTGTTCCTCTGGTACCTCGACCGGAGCGGGCGGAAGGGGAAGGGCGTGTGGCGGACGCGGAAAGTGATCACGATCCCCGCCGTCCCGGCCGACGAGGCTGACCTGCCTCCGCTGCTCAAGGGCTTCAAGGCGGTGCCGCCGCTGGTGACGGACATCAACCTCTCGGTCGACGACCGCTTCCTCTACGTGTCGTGCTGGGGGACGGGCGAGCTCCGGCAGTACGACGTGACCGATCCGCTCACGCCGGTCTTCACCGGCAGCGTGAAGCTCGGCGGCATCGTGGCGCGGAGCGCGCACCCGAAGCGCCCCGACCAGCCGCTCAACGGCGGCCCGCAGATGGTCGAGGTGAGCCGCGACGGCCGGCGCGTATACCTGACGAACTCGCTGTACACGCCGTGGGATCAACAGTTCTACCCCGACGGCGTGCGCGGCTGGATGGCGAAGCTCGATGCGGCGCCGCGCGGCGGCCTCACCGCCGATTCGCGCTTCCTCGTGGAGTTCGAGGACGGCCTCCGACCGCACCAGGTGCGGCTCGAGGGCGGCGACGCCTCGTCGGACTCCTTCTGCTACGCCTGACCGGGGGCCGCCATGCACTGGATGGGATGGCTCGCGCTCGCCGGCCTGGGCGCGGTGCACGGGGTGAATCCCGGGATGGGCTGGCTGTTCGCCGTCGCTCTCGGGCTGCAGGAAGGGCGGGCGCGCGCGGTGTGGCGCGCGCTTTCGCCTCTGGCGCTCGGCCACGCGCTCGCGATCGGGGCCGCGGTCCTCGCGGCGCTGGCCCTCGGCCGGGTCGTGCCGGCCGAGGTGCTCCGGTGGATCGTGGGTGGCGCGCTGGTCACCCTCGGCGGCGCGCGGCTGGTGCGGCACCGGCACCCACGCTACGGCGGGATGCAGGTGGGCTTCCGGGAGCTGACGGCGTGGTCGTTCCTGATGGCGAGCGCGCACGGCGCCGGTCTGATGCTGCTGCCGCTCCTCGTCGGCGTGACGAGCGACGCGGCACGCCCGCACGCGCACGCGACGCACCTGATGGCCGCGTCGCTCGTCCCCGGCCTGCCCGTGTCAGGGCCCGTCGCTCTGGGGCTCCAGGCGACGGCGCTGCACACGGCCGGGTATCTCCTCGTGACCGGGCTGGTCGCGCTGCTGGTCTATCGGAAGCTCGGGCTCAGGATGCTCCGGACGATGTGGATCAACCTGGACCTGATCTGGGGTGGAGCGCTGGTGGTGACGGGCGCCGTGGCCGTACTCGCGTAGTCACGGGCCCCGGGGGCGGAGCGGAAACGACAGAGCCGGTGCAGGGCACCGGCTCCGGAAGGAAGATGGGGCGAGCAGGCCTCAGACGGCGATGCTCATCGGGCTGGCGGCCAGGGCCCGACGGATGCCCGCCGTGTGGTGCCAGCTGTGCCGCATCGCGTGGTCCTCGATGAAGAACTGGCAGGTGAGCGGCGTGTCGTGATACAGGGAGATCGGCGCCGCGCGGTCGAGCTCGTCGTCGCTCAGGGCGCGGATGGCCTGGGAAGCCAGCTCGCTGTTCCGGCGGAGGAGCGTGATCGCCTCCTCGCGGGTGGTGGCGGCGTGCTCGCGGGCGTGGTTGGCGTTGATGCCGTGGACCGCCTGCCAGGTGACGCCGGTGATCGCGTTCCCCTGGGCGACGGCCTGGGCGAGCTCGATCTCGAGCGGGTACATGGTGGCGACGTGGTGGACGATGACGCCCACGGTCCGTCCGTCGCCGGGCAGGCGGACCCGCCATTCGGCGTCGGTGAGCGTGGCGGCCAGGTCGGCCAGAGCGTTGGCGCCCAGTTCGAGGCGGTCGGCGAGGGCGTCGGCGCGGCGGGTCATGATGGTCTCCTGAGAGAGGTTGAGGGGGCCGTCAGGGCGCGCGATCACCTCGGCGCACCCGGCTCCACCTCTCTCTGCGGAACTTCGCGGCCAAACCGGACACGCCGGCGCGGGTGAGCGCGACGAGGCTCCCCCTGTCGAGCGCCTAGCCGACATTCGCCCCGGGCCGCATCTTCCTGTCATCCACCCCCCGGAGCAGCGTGGCCGACGTCTTCGCCCGCCTGAGTGAGGCCCTCGCCGACCGCTACGCCCTCGATCGCGAGCTGGGCGAAGGCGGCATGGCCACCGTCTACCTCGCCGAGGACCTGCGGCATCGCCGGAAGGTGGCCATCAAGGTCCTCCGACCCGAGCTGGCCGCCGTCATCGGGGCGGAGCGCTTTCTCAAGGAAATCGAGACCACCGCGAGCCTGCAGCATCCGCACATCCTGCCGCTCCTCGACAGCGGACAGGCCGGCGAGGGGCCGGGCATGCCCGGCCCCTACCTCTATTACGTGATGCCCTACGTGGCGGGGGAATCGCTCCGCTCGCGGCTCACCCGCGAAAAACAACTCCCCGTGACCGATGCGGTGCGAATCGCCACCGAAGTGGCCTCGGCGCTCGACTACGCGCACCGCCACGGCGTGATCCACCGCGACATCAAGCCCGAGAATATCCTGCTGCACGACGGCTCCGCCCTGGTCGCGGACTTCGGGATCGCGCTCGCCGCCAGCAAGGCCGGCGGCACCCGCATGACCGAGACCGGCATGAGCCTCGGCACCCCGCACTACATGAGTCCCGAGCAGGCGATGGGCGAGCGCGAGATCACCGCCCGCTCCGACGTCTACGCGCTGGGCTGCGTCACCTACGAGATGCTGACCGGCGATCCGCCGTTCACCGGCTCGACCGCCCAGGCGATCGTGGCCAGGGTGCTGACCGAGCCGCCCCGACCGCTCGCGATTCAGCGGCACACGATTCCACCTCACGTCGAGGCGGCGGTGCTCGCGGCGCTGGAGAAGCTGCCGGCGGACCGCTGGGGGAGCGCGGCGGAGTTCGCGGCGGGTCTCGAGGGCCGGAGCGCGCGGACGATGGTGACCGGTGCGACGGGATCGACGACAGCCCCGGCCGGGCGGCGTCGGCCCGGCCTCCGGCCCGTGGCAGCTCTGGGTGTCGCCGCGCTCGTCGCCACGGGGCTCGCTGCCTGGGGCTGGCTCCGCCCGACGCCGGCCCCGGTGACGAGCCGCCAGAAGGTGGAGCTGTGGCGCCACTCGCTGGGACGGTTTCTCGCCCCGGGCATCGAGCACCTGGCGACCCAGGCAGCCATCGCCCCGGACGGATCGAGCATCGTGTTCGTCGATTCGGTGGGGGGCGGCCTGCAGCTCATGCGCAAGCGGCGCGACGAGAGCGAGCCCGCGCCGATCGCGGGGACGGAGGGAGCGATGTCGCCGTTCTTCTCGCCGGACGGCAAGTGGGTCGGGTACGTCACGGCCGATGGCCGGCTGCGCAAGGTTCCCGTCGCGGGCGGTGGCTCGGTGACCCTGGCCAGCAGCTCGAACCTCGGCTATCTCGGCGGGGCGTGGCTGGATGACGGGACCATCGTGTTCGTGGGCGAGAGCCAGGATCTGCGCCGAGTCTCCGCCCAGGGCGGCGGGGACCGGGCGGTTCGGCTCAAGGACGCCCAGCATCGCGTCAACATCGCGACGCTCTTCCCGTTGCCCGGCAGCCGGGGTGTCCTGTACACGGCCTGCCCCGGCAACTGCGGCATCGAGTCCTCCGTCAACGTCTTCGACTTCGCCGCGGACAGCGGCACGGTATTGGTGCCGAACGCCGCGGGGGCCTGGTACTCACCCACCGGCCATCTGCTCTACACCGACCGGGCCGGCGGCCTGTACGCCGTGGGCTTCGACCCCAAGCGGCTGGTCAAGACGTCCGAGGTGGTCCCGGTGCTCGAGGACGTGGCACCCGTCGGCTTCACGCTGTCTCCCTCCGGCGGCGCGCTGTATTCGGTCCGAGGCGGGGGCGGCGTATTGAACGAGCTCATGTGGGTGTCGCGCGACGGCCGCGCCGAGCCGGTGGACTCGACCTGGCGCGCGGACTTCGAATACCCCGCGCTGTCCCCGGATGGCCGGGCGCTGGCCGTGAGCGTCCGCGACGGCTCGACCCAGCTCTGGATCCGTCGATCCGATGGCACCCGCCAGAAGCTGAGCCAGAGCGGGACGGTCAACTGGCGCCCGTCCTGGACACCGGACGGCCGGGCCATCGCCTTCGTGTCCAACATGCGCGGCGGCGGCGGCCAGGACGATTACGACATCTACCGAGTACCGGTGGACGGGAGCGCGCCACCCGAGCTGCTGCTGCATCACCGCTTCGGGCTGTGGGAGGCCGAGCTGTCGCACGACGGACAGTGGGTCGTGACGCGCTCCGACGAGGAAGGGAGCGTGGGCCGCATCCGGGCCCGGCGGCTGTCAGGCGATACCGCCCTGCTGCCGGTGGTGGTCGGAAAGAGCACCAGCAGTCAGGTCGCGCTCTCGCCGGACGGCCGTTGGCTGGCGTACTCCTCGAATGCATCCGGGAAGGTGGAGGTCTACGTGTCGCAGTTTCCGAGCGCGGCGTCGACCCACGTCGTCTCGCGGGACGGCGGGACGGAGCCCCGCTGGTCGCACAGCGGCCGGGAGCTGTTCTACCGGAGTGGAAGCCATCTCATGGCGGTGGACGTCGCCACGGGCACGACGTTCCTGCCCGGCACGCCGCGGCGGCTCTTTCCGCTCACGGGCTACCGCGGCGCGCGGAACCGTCAGCAATACGACGTCGCGCCGGACGACCGCCGCTTCCTGATGATCCGCGAGCCGGAAGACGCCGGGCCCGGTACGGTGGTGTACGTGGAGAACTGGCTGGCGGAGCTTCAGGCGAAGGTGAGCGCGGCGGGAAAGTAGGACCGAGTCCCAAGAGAGAAGCATTGTGATCACCGTCCCACCGAGCGAAAGAGGGCGGCCAATGGGACTCCTCGAGCAGCTAGCGACGGCGCTCGGCGATCGATACCGGGTCGAGCGGAAGCTTGGCCAGGGTGGGATGGCGGTCGTCTTCCTCGCCGAGGATCTGAAGCACCGTCGACCCGTCGCCATCAAGCTGCTCAAACCCGAGTTGTCGGCCATCCTCGGCAGCGAGCGGTTCCTCCGCGAGATCGAAATCGCCGCGGCACTCCAGCACCCCCACATTCTCCCGCTGTATGACTCGGGACAGGCCGGCGGCCTGCTGTACTATGTGATGCCGTTCGCCGAGGGCGAGTCGCTCCGCCAGCGACTGGCCCGGGAACAACAGCTTCCGCTCGACGCCGCGCTCCGGATCGCCCGCGAAGTCGGCAGCGCCCTGCAGTACGCCCACGAGCGCGGCGTCGTCCATCGGGACGTCAAGCCGGAGAACATCATGCTGTCCGGCGGGCAGGCCGTCGTCGCCGACTTCGGCATCGCCCGGGCCCTGCACGCCGCGAGCGACCAGCAGCTCACGTTGACTGGGATGGTGGTCGGTACGCCGCAGTACATGAGCCCGGAGCAGGCCGGCGGCGCGGCCGTCGACGGTCGAAGCGATCAGTACAGCCTGGCGTGCACCTTGTACGAGATGCTGATCGGTCAGCCGCCCTTCACCGGGCCGTCGTCCCAGGCCGTCATCGCCCGGCACTCCATGGAGCCCGTGCCCAGCCTGCGCGTCGTTCGCCAGACCGTGCCGCCAGGCGTCGAGGCGGCAATCCATCGGGCGATGGCGAAGCTGCCGGTGGACCGCTTCGCCTCGATCCAGGAGTTTCTGTCCGCGCTGGAGTCGCCCGACGTCACGTCGGTGCTCCCGGGCGTACCCGCCCGTCCGCGGGCCGAGGTGGTGACTCGGGTGGGCCGGCGAGTGATGACCGCGGTCGTGGCCGGTCTGCTGGTCGCCGCGGCGGCCTGGTGGTTTGTGGCAGGGTCTCCGGCGCGCCGTGCCCACCCCGGCTTCCGCGCCAGGGCGATCGCGGTGCTTCCCTTCCAGGATCCCGCGAGCAACCCGGACAGCTCGTACCTCGCGGCGGGGATGACGGAGGGGCTCATCGCCGATCTCGCCCAGATCGGCTCGTTGAAAGTCATCGCGGGATCCTCGGGATCCATGGCCCAGGGCATGGGGCGGTCGCTGGCCGACGTCGCGCGCGAGCTCGGCGTCGACGCCATCGTGAAGGGGTCGATTCGGAGGGCGGGCGACAGCGTACGCGTCACCGTTCGATTCCTCCACGTTCCGGACAGCACGCTTCTCTTCACGGGAGACTATCAGGGTCGTCTCGGCGAGCTGCCGGACCTGCAGCGGGAGATCACGGTCGCCATCACCGGCTCGATCGGCGCCGAGCTCAAGGGCGCCGAGCGAAGCCGTCTCGACGTGCGCCAGGCGGTAGATCAGCGGGCGTACGAGGCCTACCTGCGGGGCCGGTTCTACCTGGACCGCGGCGAGCTCGAGCAGGCGCGGACGGAGTTCGAGCAAGCGAGCCGAGTCGCCCCCGATTGGGCGCCCCCCCGCGTCGGCCTGGCCAACTACTACACGGTCCTTCCTTTCTATACCGACGTGTCGCCGGCGGAAGTGCTGCCCAAGGCCCGGGCGGCCCTGGTCCATGCTCTCGAGCTCGACAGCACCTTGGCGGAAGCGCACGCGGCGAACGCCTATATCCGGGCCTACTACGAGTGGGATTGGCGGGCCGCCGAGCAGGAGTTCAGGCGCGCCCTCGAGCTCCGGCCCAACTACGCCGACGCGTACTTCTCCTACAGCCGTTTTCTCGCGTCACGCCGTCGGCTCGACGAGGCCATCGCGCAGCTCGGCCGGGCCGTGGAGCTGGACCCGCTTTCGCTTCCGCTGCTGGCGAACCGCGCCCTGCTCGAATACTTCGCGGGCCACTACGGCGAGGCGGACCGACGGCTACGGGAGATCCTCAAGAGCGACTCCACCGACGTGACCAGCAAGTGGGGTCTGGCCCTGGTGCAAGAGCAGGAGGGGAAACCCGGCGAGGCGATCGCACTCCTGAAACCGATCAGCGGCAGCAGCCTCAACCGCAAGTCGTCACTCGGTCATGCCTACGCGGTCGCGGGGAGAGCCGCCGACGCGCGAAGCATCCTCGACACGCTCCGCGCGGCGGCCGGCCGAGGCTACGTGCCCTCGTACTGGTTCGCACTGCTGCACACCGGACTCGGCCAGCGCGATTCGGCGCTCCGCTACCTCGAGCGTGCGTACGAGGAACGCTCGACCGTGCTGGCCTACCTCCTGATCGATCCGAGACTCGCGCCATTGCGGGACGACCCTCGATTTCTCGCCCTGGCACGTCGGCTCGGCGGGGAGTGAGGGCGGCGGTCTCACAACTCCCCGGTCACCTCGCATCGTAAGACGCTCTGACATGCTGCCCCGGTCCATGGAGGCCGGGGGGGGGCGACGAGGCGTTACAGCCTGCCGGTGGCGACCGCGCGGACGATGTCGGACGTGGAGATGATGCCGACGACTTGGTCGCCTTCGGACACGAAGAGGCGGTGCACCTCGGCGTAGAGCATCTGGCGCGCGGCCTCCCGCACGTCTTCGCCCGGCGCGACGGTGAACGGGCGCGGAGTCATGATGTCCTGCACGAGCGTATTGTTCCACAAACCCTCGCGGCCGCGCGAATCGTCCGCCTCGGCCTCCGCGATGAGCAGGTCGGAGGTCGAGAGGACGCCGACCACTTTTCCGGTTCGATCCACGACCGGCATGCCAGACACGTGCGCGTCCGCCAGAGCGACGATGGCCTCGGCCACACTGTCGTCACTGTGAACCGTCTTGACATGGCCCTGCATGAGCTCGGCGACTTTCATGGTATCCTCGCGGTGGGTTCTCGGGATCAATCTGCGGTGTGGCGCCTGAACATGTGGTGAAGCGCGCATGAAGCGGCCTTCCGGTCACCCCCCATGATGCGGCAAGCTCAGGAGCTGCGGTCGATGGGGCCGCCATCCTTCGCGATCGCATCCTGGCAGGCTCGCCTCAGTGCACCGAGAAACCCGGTGACGTGATCCGGCGCCGGCGGCGGGGCCGCAAGAAAGGGGTCCATGATCGTCGATCGCAGCACGACCAGACCCTCCGCGCCGCCGGCCTTCCAATCTTCCATCGATCCCACAGCCAGTGCCTCGAGGAGCGGCTCGATCGCTCCGTCGTAGGCCGGGCTCCGCAGCCGAGTTCGGGTGATGATGTACTCCGGACGGCCATCGCTCCGCGCGAGACTCATCCGCGTATACACCCCCTCATTGAACTGATTGACGGTCCGCAACGTGAGCAGCGAAGGGTGACAGAGCAGGTAGCAAACGATGTTGATGTCCGGTACGGGCAGCATGATCACGCGGAATGGCGAGAGATCGGCGCTGGCGAGGGCTGAATGGAACCGGCGTGCCCCGGCCACCGTGCGCTCGATGAGGTATCCGTATCCTCGCGCGTCGAGAGGAAGCACCTTGTGGCTGAGCCAGACCGCCGCCGCGGCGGCACCAGGCTTGGAGCCTTCGAGGATGTATCGGCCGAGGAAGCGCTCGGTGTCGGCTCCCGGTCCCTCGCCGGGGGAGAGGTAGGGAGGATCAATCGCCACGAGGTGGCGTGTTCGACCATCCCGGACCAGGATGGCGCCGGCCGAGTAGGGGACATACCCCATCTTGTGCGGATCAACCGTCACCGAGTCCGCACCGGCAAGCGCCTCCATGGCGCTCACCCACTCGTCCGAAGGCCACTCGCTGTTCATCGACGCTCTTATCTCGGCCGCCGGACGGCGGGTCCCGTCCGCTCGATGCATTACCGCGGCGGCGTAGCCGCCGTAACAGGCGTCAGAGTGCACATGGAAGGCGGCACCCAGCTCGCGCTCGGCCTGCGTTCGGACCTGTAACACCTGATCGAGGCGATCGACCGCGCTTTCCTCGGTGGTCCCGCAGACGCTCACCAGCCCCAGGATCGGTTGCCGCCGCCGAACCAGCTCCTGCACCCGCTGCCAGAGTGCGTCTGGATCCAACCGACATCGCCGGTCGAGCGGGAGATAGACCAGCTGATTGGAGCCGATCCCGAGCGCGCGCACGATCTTCTCCCAGGAATAGTGCGCAGTCGCTGGAACGAGGACCACGCCCGCGGGGAGCGGGTCGCCGTAGTCCAGCGCGAGCCGCCGACTGTACTCCTGGTAGCCGATGGCGGCGAGGGAATGGTTCGCCAGTGCGCGCTGCACGTCGGGCTGCGGGGCGGACTGCCACAGCCGTTCCCACAGGTCGATGGCGTCCTGATTGGCGACGTTGAGCAGCTCCCAGAGGGCAAGCGTGTCGACGGGCGCAGAGTCGCCTCCGGGGAGGCGCACCGGCAGCTCGAGGCCAAGCTCGGAGGCGGCGCCCGCGACGGCAAGCGCGAGGTAACGCACGCCGCGGGCCAGCCAGAGTGCCTCGAAGTTGGCGATGGTCCCGCCGGAGGTGAGATGGCCCCAGCTTCGTGCCGGATCGTAGCCGATCATCCGCGCAAGCTGGGCGGCCACCTCCAGCTCGAGGCGGGTGGTCACCGGCGAGATCTCGAACACGATGTTGTTGGGATTGTACAGCATGGTGGCGAAGTACCCGATCTGCGACGCGATCGTCTGCTCGCCGATCATGTGTCCCTTGTAGCGGCCGCTGAAGAAGGGAGCATCGCGCTTGAGCTCGGCCAACAGGCCCATGAGCTCCTGCGTCAGGGTGGCCACGTTCTCTTCGTAGCCCTCCCGGCGCTTGTCGATCTCGCGGATCGCAAAGCCGTCCTCGGGGTGATAATTGCGGCGCCAGAAGACGTGATCGCGAAGGGCTTCGACAACGAGCCGCTCGAGCAGCTCGGCATTCTCGGCGCGAGGGCCGAGAAACCAGGCTCGCAGGGCTTCGCTCGGGTCCATGGACATGGAGGGGAATGTGGAGGCCGCTCGTGAGAGTCGGCTGAATGCCGGATGAAGAGAACTTCAGCCATGGTAGCGCAGCCGCCGGCACCTCCTGCGGGAGAGACAGCCGGTACGAGCCCTCCCGGTGGGGTGCTATCTTGGGCGCATCCGTGCCCCTGGCCGCAGGAGCGAGCGTCTCGCGAGGATCCGGCGAAGGACCCATGAGAAACGGCTCGAGCACCTGAGGAGGATGCCACTCTGATATCCGACGCGCTCCATCTGCGCGACGTCCTGATCGTCCTGGTCGCCGCGGTCGTGATCGTGCCGGTCTTCCGCCGCTTCCGGGCGAGCGCCGTTATCGGCTACCTGGTGGCGGGCGCGCTGATCGGGCCCCAGGGGCTCGACCTGCTGCGGGACATCGACGCGACGAGGGTGCTGGGCGAACTCGGTGTCGTCTTCCTCCTCTTCTCCCTTGGACTCGAGCTGTCGATCGAGCGCATCACCAGCCTGCGGAACTATGTGTTCGGGCTGGGCACGGCGCAGCTGGTAGTCACCGCTCTGGTAATCTGGACCGGTCTCCGCGCCTTCGGAGTGCCGAGCGGCGCGGCGCTGGTACTGGGCGGAGGACTCGCGCTCTCATCCACCGCCGTCGTGCTCCAAATGCTCAGGCAGCGCAGAGAGACCGGCACTCGATACGGCCGCATCGCCGTCGCGGTGTTGTTGCTCCAGGACCTCGCCGTACTCCCGCTCCTCACGTTGGTTCCGCTTCTCGGTCGCTCGGAGTCCGGCACGCTGTCGGCGCTCGCGATGGCATTCGTCAAAGCCGCGGCAGCACTCCTCATCATCTTTGCCGTGGGCCGCCTGGCACTGCGTCCGCTGCTCCGCGCGGTCGCCCGAGGTGGGGACCCCGAGCTCTTTACCGGTATCGTTCTCCTGCTCGTGCTGGGCGTCGGTGGGCTCACTCAGCTGGCGGGGCTCTCCATGGCTCTCGGTGCATTCCTTGCCGGCCTGCTCATCGCCGAGACCGAGTACCGTCCGCAGGTGGAGGGCGATGTTCAGCCCTTTCGCGGGATCCTCCTCGCGCTGTTCTTCATGACCGTCGGCATGAGCATCAATGTCGAGCTCCTGGCGGCGCGCGGTCCGCTACTGGCCGCTCTGGTCGCCGCGCTACTGGTGACCAAAGCGGGCGTCCTTACCCTGGTGTCGCGAGGGTTCGGCTTGGCGTGGCCCGGCGCCGCTTCGGTCGGCGTCATGCTGGCTCAGGGTGGGGAGTTCAGCTTCGTGCTGTTCGCGCTCGCCGGAGAGCGCCAGGTGCTCACCGCCGAGATCGCGCAGCTCGCGGTGCTCGTTGTGGGGCTCAGCATGGCCGTAACGCCGCTCCTGATCGCCGTGAGCCGGGCGCTCGCGCGCCGGCTGCCCGCCGGCGAGCCCTCTGCGGGGACGCTCGCGCCCCATGAGCTCCACGATCACGTGCTCATCGCCGGCTTCGGCCGTGTGGGACAGACGCTGGCGTTGCTGCTCGAGTCGCGCTACGTCCCGTATGCGGCGCTCGATCTCGACCACGAGCGGGTCGCCGAGGCGCGCGGTAGAGGCCTCCCTGTCTTCTTCGGGGACGCAAGCCGCGTGGATGTACTCCGGGCGATCGGCGTGGAGCGCGCGCGGGTGGCCGTAATCACGCTCGACCAGCCGGAGTCGGCCCGCGGGACCGTGCAGGTACTGCGCCGGCTGCTCCCGGAGCTCCCGATCCTCGTGCGCGCCCGCGACATCGTGCAGTGCGAGCAGTTGGCGCTGGCGGGGGCCACCGACGCGGTACCCGAGGTCGTGGAAGGCAGCTTGCAGCTCGGCGGGAGCATGCTCCGCCAGCTCGGCAACTCGCGGGAGGAGGCCGCGCAGGTGTTGGAGGAGTTCCGCCGGGCAACCTACTCGCGGCTGGGGGAGGTCACCCTCGGCCGATCGGGCAGGCCCGGCGCGGTGCCAGGAGACTCACAACAAAAACCCGGGCGGGAGCCCGGGCTACTGAGGTGAGAAGGGGTAGGCTTACTTGATCAGGATCTTGGTAGCAGCCGCTGGGGTCTCCTTCGGGAGACGCAGCATGAGGACGCCGTCCCGATACTCGGCCAGCACCTTCTTCTCGGCCACCGGCGTCGGCAGGCGGATCGTGCGGACGAACTTCCCGATCGCGCGCTCCTTCACCAGATAGCCTTCACCCTCGACCTCTGGAGCGAATGCCCTCGTGCCGGTGATGGTCACAAGCTCACCGGTGAGGTTGACGTCCAGGTTCTCCTTGTGGATGCCGGGCACCTCGAGCCGCACCACATATTCCGTGGCGGTCTCGATCATGTCCATCACCGGGATCCACTCCGCACCCGCGGTCTCGAACGGGAACGGCGGTAGGAGCGGCTCATTGAAGAACCGTGGGATAAGCAGCCGATCGATAGCCCGATCGAACTCCTCACCCAGCTTCCCCACCATGGGGTTCCGCAGCGCAACCCGCATATAACCTCCTGGTTTGAGTTGCGGGCCCAATGTAACACTCGCCGCATGAACCGATGGTGAAACTGTCATCAACGAACCCTCATCCAGCCCTCATCGGCTCATCACGGGTCGGTTCCTACTATTGGAGCACCTCTTGGCCCGAGGTCTTCCATGTTCGATGTCCTCGTTGCCTCCGGCGCCCACCTCGAGCTCAGGCCCCGTTGGGTGAGCACGTCGGTGGTCACGCACGCCCTGGTGGTCACGCTGGCGGTGGTGGCCAGTCAGAAGGCCCTCGACGCTCCGATGGTCGTCCCGGAGCCTGCCATCATGCTGTTCGTGCCCAAGCCTCCCGAGCTTCCGCCGCCCGTGGTCAAACGTGAGCCGTCGGCGTCGAGCATCGTCATCGCCGAGCCGCCCCCCAAGGGCTTTCAGACGGTTGCCACGCTCAAGGACATCCCCCAGGTGATTCCCCCGGTCGACCTGACACAGCGACCGCTGGACCCGCGGGACTTTACCGGCCGAGGAGTGGAGGGCGGTCTGGCGGCGGGCGTCGTCGGGGGGACTGGCAAGGCGGATGCCTCCGGGGAGCTGGATGCGATCTACGAGGCCGCGACGAGCGACGAGCGATTCGAGCAGGCTACCCTGGTATCCCAACCTGCGCCTAAGTATCCCAAACCTATGGAGGCTGCGGGGATCGAAGGGCGGGTCGAGTTCCAGTTCGTGATCGATACCACCGGGAGGATCGAGCCGGCCTCTATCCGGATCCTCAAGAGCACGCACGGCGCCTTCGAAGCAGCTGCACGCGAAGCATTGACGGGAGCCATCTTCCGTCCGGCACGGTTGAGCGGCTACCCCGTTCGCGAGCTCGCCCGCCAGTCGATCCGGTTCGTGGCGACCCACTGAGTCGGCTCTCCACGATCTTTTCATCCCGTTCGCGGGACCTCTCGTCCGGATCGATCCAGCCGGCTTCGTGAGCTCGTCATGAACTCGCATCGGGCCGTCTAGGGCTCGGGAATCGCGCTGCCGTGGCAGACCGCGCACATCTGCGGATTGTGTCGCCGCAGCCGCTCCGGCGTCGAACCCCGGACCGTGGGGATTGAAGCGGCGGCCACCCGTCGGCGGAATGGCACGGTAGGCAATCGCGCTGGGCGTGGCACGAGACGCAGCTCTCCAGGCTCTGGCGCGCGGCCGGCCCGTGCCCCAGGAGGAAGTTCTGCTTCGCGTCGTGGAAGCCCCCGCGAAGGGCTCCCTGGGCGGTGAGCCCCGCCTGCTGGTGACAGTCGGTGCAGAATGCGCCCGTGTTGTGGCACTCTGCGCACGACGTCTCTCGCGCGTATGCCGAAGCGGGATGGCGTGAGAGAAAGCCGACGGGGTGGTATCCCGGTGTCGCCGAGGCGGCGTTGGGGCGATGGCAGTCGAGGCAGTCGGCGCGGGCGTGGCATGCCGTGCAGCTCTTGGCGGCGGCCGATGCGACCGGCTGCGTGCCGGTCGGTGAAGTCGTCGCCGTGTGTGGTGGGACGGCGGCGCTTGACCGACGCCCCTGGCCCCCGTCCGGGCCCCGCCGCGTGCATGGCGACCGCGACCGCCGGCTGAGCCGACATGGCAGGTCAGGCAGCTCTCGCGGGTATGGCATGTGACGCAGCTCTGCGCATCGTGGCGCACCACCTCGCCGTGCCGCTGGATGAACTCCGGGGCGACATGGCTGGCAGGGGCCTCGAGCTTCGCCTCGATGACGAGTGACCGAGGATCGGGCGCGAGCGCCTGGATGGCCGGTACCTCCGGCGCGTTCACGTGGCAGGAGATGCAGAAATCCCGCGCGTGGCAGGTGGCGCAGCTCGGCGATACGCCGACGGGAGTGGCGCCATCGGCCGGCGGGGGCTGGGCGAGCTGCCCATGCGCCAGCGGGAACGACGTATCAAAATGTGAGGGCGGGGCCGGAAAATGGGCGATCCGCTCGCGCGAGAGCGCCGTTGCCTCCGGCAAGGTCAAGTGACAGGTGCCGCAGACGGTGTTCGAGGCCGCCAGGTGCTCTGCCCGGACGCCATGACAGGCCAGGCAGCGCCGCACCTCCGTGCGCTTCACCCGCATCCAGGGTGCGCCCTCGGCGAGGTGACAGGACGTGCAAACGACGGAGTCCCGCGGGAGACGCTCGGCCGCCTTCCGGGTGTGGACCAGGTGGTTGAAGCGCAGATTGGAAGGACGGGGCGAGGTCGGCGGACTCCAGTCTACCTTCTTCTGGATCGTCCCGTCGTGGCAGTTGGCACAGTCGTTCGCCGCTGGCCAGATGGACCGCGTCGAATCCTGGGCCCCGGCGTGGCAGCCCTGGCACGTGGGGAACACGCGACGGTGCTGCCAATGATCGAACCGATCGTATGTCAGTCGTGCGGCGAGGCGGCCGCCCGCCCCGATCAGGGTGGCCGCTCCGATAGTGAGGAGAACGGCGTGGAGCGCTCTCATCGCCCCACGCGCCTCCCGGCGCCCCGGATGGCGGGCGGCAGCCGGAGGCGGTCGGCGTCGGACCCGAACACCCAGGTGACCCGGGCATTCAGGCGGAACTGGTTCCAGTCGAACGCGGCGGCGTCCGGCCGCCGGCGTGCCTCGAAGTACTGCGCGCCGGTCAGGGCGACCTCCAGCCGCTCCGAAGCGCGGAAAGCGGCATCGATGCCGACGGCGTCCACCTTCGCATCATCGAAGCGAAGCTCGAGCGGTCGGGTGAAGGTGGAGCCGAACGCCGAGAGGGTGAGGGCCGGCGCCGGGAGCCAGGTGACCCGACCATCCCAGGTTCGCGACGATGCCCCCGGTCCTGATTCCCGATGGTAGCCGCCGTCGAGCGTGAGCGTGGGGCGCAGGCGCGCGGTGACCGACAGCGAGCTGCGCCACCCGCGATCCGCGAACGAAGCCAGCGCCGTCTCCGCCCCCGAGTCGTCGAACCAGTAGCGCTCGCCGCTCGCGCGGAGGCGGATCGCGTGGATCGCGAACGTGACGGAGCCGTCAATCGCGGTGTAGGGGACCGGGCTGAACGCGCCCCAGATCGTCCAGAGCTCGAAGAAGGGCCGGTACCGCCGCACGCCGGCGTCTGCGTTGAAGCGGTCGTCGCCGTACCGGAGGAAGAGGTCGGAGGTGCCCCACCATCCCTGCGCCAAGTCGTACTCCGTGCTGCCCGTGACGCTCACGTGCTCGGCCGGTCGGAGCACCGCGGTGAGCGCGGTGCGCTCCGAGATGAAGAAGTCCACCGACGGGTCCACCTCGCGCAGGTACTCGGCGTGAAGATCGGCAAGACGGCTGCGCCAGCCGAGCGCCGCTCCCGCGGTCAGATGCCGCTCCGGGAGCTGGAACTCGTCGAGCGGGTTGAGCGATGGGGCGGTGATCGGCACGTCGAGGCTCCGCGCCAATCCCCAGCCCCCATAGACGGCGAGTTCCAACCCGTGGCGCGGGAGGCGCGCCGATAGGGCCGCACCGTCGAACCCGGTCCAGCCGAACCGCCCGGTGACGTGCTGCCGTCCGAGCCGTCCGGTAATGCTCGACGTCGTGTACTCGGCGTATCCCTCGAGCAACTGCAGAGCCGGCTCCGTGCCGGGCCAGTGGTCATCGCCTCCAAGGTCCGTGCCCCAGCGAGCATTCCCCCGCACACTGAGACCCGCGATCCCCAACCCCCAGACGGTGATGTCGGCACTGTTCACGAACGGCTGGCTGGCGAGGCGCGGACCCGCCCGGAAGTAGCTGCAGAAAGTGCTGCCCGGGGTGCAGACGACCGCAAAGCCGTCCGGCGTCTGGAAGCCGCCCGTGGAGCCGATGACCGCCGAATCGGCCAGGATGCTGTCCGGGGTCACACCGCGGAACGCCGCCAGCTGATAACGCGAGTCGAGCCGGACGCGATAGCCCTGGGCGGAAGCCGCCGTCGCGCTGAGGAAGCACAGCGCGACGGCCAGCCCCATCCAGCGGCGGCTTCCGCTCATGAGGGCCCACTCCGCCCGGGTGAGTCTCGGCTGGAGTTCCGCCGGCGTACGCTGGAAATGACAGGCGCTGCATTCCTTGGGCTGGTAGTGGTCCTGCTGCGGTTGGTGACAGACCAAGCAAAAGGAGCGCGTCGGGACCAGGCGGGCAACGGTGGCCGGCGTATGGCAGGCGTTGCAGCCCGTGTGAGCCTGGATGGGCATCCGGTGGGGCGCCGTGATCGCGGCGGTGCGATGGCAAGCCGCGCAGTCGCGCGACTCGGCATGATGCTTCGTATGACAGCCGGCGCAAGTCTCGGCCGAGTCCGCGGGCTCGAGCGTGACCGGCGTGGCGTGGCAGCCCGCACAGGACAGGCTGTCGTGCTTCGCGTGGGGGAACTGGACGGTGCGGCGCCGACGGTCGTGCCGAGGCACGGTAACGGACACCTGCACGGGACGGGGCGTGGCGAGCTCGTCCGGTTGGTGGCAGGCCTTGCAGTTGGCCCGCTCGGGACGCTGGTGATGGCAGATCTGACAGCCGCGGGGCGGCTCGAACGTGAGTGACCGAGCCTTCGAGCGGAGATCGTGGCAGGTGAGGCAGGCGAGTCGGCTATGGCGTGCGTGGGGGAAGGTGTCGCTGGGGGAGGCCGAGACAGCGCTCCGGCTCTCGGGCGGGTCGTCTTCAGGGGGCGCCGACCCTTGCCCCCGGGCGCGTCCGGGGGCGATTAACCCCTGAGGTGGCTCACGCGACGACGTCTGTCGAAGCGCCTTGGTCGTGTCGAACGGGAGCGGCGGGCGGAGCCGGCTCTTCGGGGTGCTTCGCACCCGTTCGTGGCAGCCCACGCAGTCGCTCGCGTCCACCCGGGCGCTGTGCACCTCGTGGCAGGTCTTGCATTGCTCCGCGACGCCGCGATGCGACTTGCCCGTGTGGAAGGCAACGTCCCTCCAGTCGCTGTGGCATTTGGCATCGGTACACGACTTGATCGCGTCCGTCGGCTTCACGTCCGTATGGGGGTTGTGGCACATCCCGCAGCTGCCCGAGTGCGGGTCCCGCGCCGGATCGAAGTCCGCGAAGAGCACTCGCATCTCGTGACACCCGAAGCACTGGCGGGAGCCCGGCGTCAGGATGCCGAGGGCCGAATCCCGGCTGACGAACTGCGCCTCGCTCGTGAACTGATGGCATGAGTTGCAGTAGAGCTTCTCCTCGTTGGGCAACGGTTGCATGTGCAGCCGGTCGAACCGCGCGGCCATCCGGCCGAGGCGGATGCGAACCTCGTCGGTCAGATGGCAACCCTTCTGGGCGCATGTGGTATCGGCCGGTGTGAATCGATGGGCTGACTGCGCGTGGCAGGTGAGGCAGGCCACATTCTTGAGCGCCGATGAGTCGGACTCCAGATGAGTTCGGTGTCCGCTCGTCGAGGCAATCCGCTGCCAGGTCTTCTTCGCCGCACCAGTCACGTGGCACTGCTCGCAGATCTCGCGAGGTACCTTGGCATGCGGAGGGATCTTGTCAGGCCGCTCGATGATCCAGTAGAACAACTCCTTGGTTTGCGCCTTGAGCTCGAAGGGGTGGCAGGCGTGGCAGGACAAGCTGTCGTGCTTGCCCTCTGGCTTGTTGACCAGCAGGTAGGTGCCGGTGTCCGGCCGGACGAACACCTGGCCGCTGGGCACGAAGACGTGGCAGCCCCGGCAGAAATCGTTGTCGTGCATCATGTAGTCGCGCGCCTTCACACCCGTGCCGATCATCAACAGCAGCACGGCGCCCACAGCCCCGGCCATGGCCAGCTTGACGCCACGCTGGCGGGTGACGAGCCAGGTCAGGATCGCTCGTCGCCGGGGCCACAGAATCACAAGCGCGGCCACGGCCAGCGCGGTGCCTAGGATGATCCCCCCGACCATGACCCAGCCGGGTTTCTGGAAGATCCACTGGACGATGGGGACGAGCGGGTCTGGCAGTGGAGAGCGGACGACCACCGAATCGACGAAGCGACCCGCGATCGAGTCCCAAACCCGAACAATCGAATCGCCGGTCGCCGCTCCCTGGGTTTGGACAACAGCGGCCCCCGGCCACAACGCATGTACCGAGTGGACGGGGGCCATGCTCAGTCCGGAGCTGTTACCGCGACGACGTCGGCGCGACCGTTGGGGGGTGGTATACCTGCCTCAACATGGCACCGAGCCGACCCTCCATCATGCTGCGGACCGCCGCTGACGCTGCCGGGAGCCCCGGATAGGTTGCCTGAAGCTCGTCAATGTTGGCGCCCAGCAGAGCCCTCGCCAGGAACGGGTTGTGGACTCCGTTGGAGCCGTCCGCCCCATTCTCTATGCGGAGCATGCGCACGTTGAACCGTGCCCCCTCGGCCGGCGTAATTTTGTTGTCGTTCGTGACGTACTCAGTGGCCGGGATGAGGTCGGTCCGCGCGAGGAACCCGGCATCCCAGTTGGCGCGGTTGGCGTCGTCGGTTGCCGGATCACCTGTCGGGTTTGCGCAGGGCAGCGCCAGGGCGGTGCACGCGGTCGAATCGGGGTCGATAGCGTCGTTGGCGTTCCTGTCGTCCCAGATTTGCTTGGTCAGCCGATCCACGTCCTGAGTAATCACAGTAAAGGCGGCCACCGCGGCGGTCGCGCTGCCGTGGCAGCCCGACGCGGTGCACCCTGCCCAGGAGCGCGACGGCTCGTCGTCCGGACAATCGGTCTTCACCGGCAGCCCGCCCGCGTCGAGACACGGGATGGCCAGGAACAGATGCCCGGCCGATACGGCTGGCTTGCCGGTCGTCACGTCGGTTCCCTCGATCCGTTGCACGTGGCAGCCCGCGCAGAGCTCTGGGTTCCTATCAGTCCCATGGGTACTTGCCACGGCCTGAAGATCAGGCTGGAAACCGGCCGGCTGGTAGCCGGCGTCGCCGAGCAGCATCGGGCCCTGGGGCGAGTGCGGCCCCCGAGAGCTTGCCTGGTCCGGCACCGACCGCCGCTGGTGGCACTTCATGCAGAGCTGCTGGTTGACGTCCGGCGTGCTGATCGGGAACCGGAGCTGGTGCGCGAGCGGCTGGCCCGTGGTCGGATCCTTGGCCGAGCCGTGCGGATCGTGACACACCGCGCAGGTCTGGCCCAGGTAGTTGGCGCTGCCGGTCTGGCCCCGCTCGACGTATTCGGCGGTCACACCCCAGGCCGCGAGGATTCCCTTCGCCTCGTGGCACGACACGCACGACGGGTTGTCGGCCGGGGAAGCTCCACCCTCCTCGATTACCACATGCGCGTGGCCCGACTGCGCCCACTCCTCGTAGGCGCGAACGCCCGGACCGCTGTTCTGGTTGTGGCAGCTGCCGCAGCTGGCGCTGTTGGCGAGGGTGGTGCTGTCGACCGGGCCAAAATCCGCAGTTATGGGCACGGCGATGTGGGCCAGCGGCGGATTGCTGGCAGACTTCGGCGCATCCGGCGCGCTCACGTGATCGAGGCCCGGGCCATGGCAATTCTCGCACTGGACATCGTGGTAGACATCGGTCTGCACTTTGTCCCAGCCGGCAGGATCAGCCACGTCATTTCCGCGAGCGCTCACCGAGTGGCAGGTGTAACACGCGGGCCCCACACTGCTGCTGGTCGCTGGCACATCGTAGGCGCTGGCATGGGCCGTCTGCGCCCAAGCCGCCTGGTGGGTCACGTGACAGTTGCCGCATGTGGTCTGCTTGTCAGCCGCGGTGAAGTAGCCGAGGAAGTTATTGGTGGCGTCCGGGGGAGGATTGAACTGCTCTTGTTGGACCTCGGTGGTGCACGCACCGAGAAGCAGGGCGGCGAGGCCGGTACACATCGAGCCGCGACGGAGCGCGACACGGAGCAAGGACGGCATGAGACAACCCCCTTACATCTGCCTTTTTTTGGGTGGCCCTGCGATACCCATTCTAGGAGCTAGGTAACTTTACGCAAGAGCATCAGGGATCGTACGAGTCCGGATTAAGAAATCTTCATCCGCCGTTCCCCCTCCCTTAATCGCAAGTGTTCAAGCTTTACCTGCCAATGGTGATCGTCCGATCACCCGCCGTTCGCTACCGTAGGTCGTGGCAGTGCGCGTGGTTGCCGAGGCACTCCCCATGCGAGGCTTCGTCGTTCATCCGAGCGGAGGGTTCGCCGCCGGATCACCGGTCCAGACGTCAAGCGTCGCCGCCGCGGCGGCGGCCGCTTCCGAGGAGTCTCCGCCAGACTCTTCCCCTCGTATTCCCATGAGACCGCTCGATCGAAGGACGTTCCTCAAGGACGCGGCAGTCGTTTCCGCCGCCGCCGCGGCTTCGGCGACGTTTCCCGGTGTCGCCAGTTCCGCCGCCGCTCCCGAACATCACGCCGGCCTGATCTGGAAGAAGGCCCCGTGCCGCTTCTGTGGGGTGGGGTGCGGATTGCTGGTGGGCATCGAGAGCGGACGGGCGGTCGCCGTGAAGGGCGACCCCGACTCCCCAGTGAGCCGGGGGACAGCCTGTGCCAAGGGCTACTACTCCGTGCAGGCGCTCTACGGGCGTGATCGGATCACGCGGGCCATGGTCCGGCGTGACGGCGCGCTGGTCGAGGTGCCGCTGGCGGAGGCGTTGGACCTCGTCGCCCGGAAGCTCCAGGAGACGGTCCGGCAACACGGGAAGGATAGCGTTGCCCTGTACGGGTCGGCGCAGTGGACCATCCTCGATGCCTACGTGGCGTCGAAGCTCTTCAAGGGCGGGCTCGGGACCAACAACCTCGAGACCAGCACGCGCCTGTACGGGGCGAGCGCGATGGCCGGTCTTCAGAGCAGCTTCGGCCTCGACGGCGCGATCGGCTGCTACGAGGACATCGACCACGCCGACGTCTTCGTCCTCTGGGACGTCAACCTCGCCGAGACCGATCCGGTCCTCTTCTCCCGGATGCTGGAACGACGTCGGAAGGACCCGGCCGTCCGCATCATCCACGTCTCCACGCGCACGACCCGCACGAGCTATGCCGCCGACCAGTGCGTGCTGCATGTGCCCCATGGCGGGTTGGCCATCGCCAACGCCATCTGCCGCGAGATCGTGGATCGGAATCTGGTCCACCGGGAGTTTGTCGATCGCCACGTCGCGTTCAAGCGCGGCACGACGGACCTCGGCGACGCCCTCTCCGACCGAGTCCCCGTGGATGACGAGGTCACCGATGTCGGCTGGGACGCCTACGTGTCGTTCCTCCAGTCCTACACGCCTCAGCGCGCGCAGGCGCTCTCCGGCGCACCCGTGGCGAGCATTCGCTGGCTCGCATCGCTCTATGGTGACCCTGCCCGTCGCGTGATGTCGGTCTGGGGAACCGAGCTGAACCAGGACGTGCGCGGCACCTGGATGAACAACGCGCTTTACAACATCCACCTGCTGGTCGGGAAAGGTCGCGTCTCCGGGCAACAGCCCGTTCTGCACCACGGGACAGCCCAGCGGCGGGAACGCCGTGCACGATGCCGGCAGCTTGACGCACTCCCTCCCTGGTGGGCTCGTGCAGAGCGAGCAAGACCGCCGGCGCGCCGCCGAAATCTGGGGGGTGTCGGTGGAGCAGCTCGCTTCCCGGCCAACCCACTCCGCGCTGCCGCTGTTCCGTGGCCTGGATCGACGGAGCGATCCGCTTCCTGTGGATCCAGGCCACCGACCCGATGCTGAGCCTGCCCAACCTGAACCGGTACCGCAGCGCTGCCACGAAGGAGGGTCGCTTCCTGGTCGTCTCGGAGGCGTACCAGACCCCGACGACGGACGTCGCGGATGTGATCCTGCCCGCAGCGATGTGGCTCGAGCGCGAGGGCATCTTCGCGAACGTGGAGCGGCGGGCCCAGCACTTCGAGCGGTTGGTCGCCCCGCCGGGGGACGCGACCAGCGACGCCTGGCTGATGATCGAGGTGGGTCGTCGCCTCGGCTTCTCCAAGCTGTTCCCGTGGGAGCAGTCCCGTCACGTGGAGCAAATCTGGGAGGAATACCGCCGGTTCCATGCAGGGCCCCGCAGCGCCTTGCCGCCCATGTCGGAGCTCCGCGCGCGGGCCGGGGTGATGTGGCCATACGTGGACGGCCGGGAGACGCAGTGGCGGTACAACACCGCCCACGATCCCGCCGCCGACCGAACCCGAGGGCGCGTTCGACTTCTACGGTCATCCGGACCATCGAGCCTGGATCTGGCTGCAGGCCCTATGAGCCGCCGGTCGAGGCGCCCGACCAGGCGTATCCGTTCTGGTTGGTCACCGGCGCGGTGCTCGAGCACTGGGGAACGGGAACGATGACCCAGCGCATTCCTGCGCTCCATCGCGCTATTCCGCGCGCCTACGTCGAGTTGAACCGCGAGGATGCCGAGCGGCTGGGCATTCGCGACCGCGAGGTGGTGCGCCTGGTGAGCCGCCGGGGCTCGCTCGAAGTCCCGGCCCGCATCGAGTACCGCTCGCAGCCTTCGCGCGGCCAGCTCTTCATCCCGTCGTTCGACGAGGCCGTGCCAGTCCACGTGCTCACCCTGGACGCTGCTGCCCGCTCTCCGGCCAACCCGACGCCGGGAAGTGCGCGGTGCGAATGGAGCGCCTTGGCGGGGGAACCGGCACGTGACGCCCCTCGCCCGAGCTCCCGCTCGGCCTGCTGCTGGGCCTCTTCCTGATCGGCTGCGTCGTCACGGCGATCGCCGCGGCGGTCCGGTCGCTGGAGCGGCGCGCCGCCCCTCGCCATGCCAAGCCGCAGGCGGTGGCCGTGGCGATGCTTGCACCACCAGTCGAGCCGATCGCGCGCCGAGGCGGAGGTGTTCCGCACGCGCCCGGACATGTTGGCGATCGAGCCAGAGGGCCCGCGCGACCGCCGGGCGCACCCGCGGACGCTGAAGACGTTCCGCTACCTGCGCTCCTACCCAGGCGCGCCGCCGCGCATCCCGCATGGGCTCACCCCGGAGGAATTCCGGACCGGTGCCTGCAAGACCTGTCACGAGCGCGGCGGCTACTCCTCACGCTTCGCCGCCTACGTGCCGGTCACGCCGCATCCCGACCTGGGTCCGTGCCTTCAGTGTCACGTGGGCGACGGAGGAATCACCGGGATCTCGGAGGCCAGCTCGGACCCGAACGCCAGGTGTCGCCAATGCCACGGTCCGAGCGGTCCACCTCGCGCCGATACGGACTCGGGGCTCGAACTGGCGGACCACCGCGTGGCCGACCTTGCCGCCCCGATTGGCGCATGGGAGTCCCCCCACGATCCCGCACGATCTCCAGCTTCGCGGGAACTGCCTCACATGCCATGCGGGGCCCGCGGCCGTCGCGGAGATCCGGACCTCGCACCCTGGCTGGACGGATTGTCGACAGTGCCACCTCACGACCGAGGCGGAGCACCACCGACTTCGCGCGGCCGCCTGCGGCAGCCCTCGCCCGTGGGAGGTCGCCATGAATCGCATGAGGCTGCCCCTCGCGATGGCGTGCCTCAGCGCCGTGTGGCTGCCCGCCGGCTGCGCCGAGCATGGTGCGAGCAGCGCGCGACCAGCGGCCGCCGACGACGGATACGGCCCGGCCGGACAGCCGTGCGGCGCCTCGGGGCTCACCGTGCGCCTGGATTCCAGTGCGCCGAGGACGGTTCAAAGCCGGACGGTCCAGGGCTGGACCGGACCAGGCGGAGCCCCGTTCGACGTCGCCGAGCGCACCTCCGAGCGGGACACGGGCCACCCGCGGCGATTCGGCTCTCTCACCCTGCCACAGCGATGCGGACGCGGGCCGTCGGGCACTACCCCTGCACCTCGTGCCATCTCGGACAAGAAGGTCGTCATGGCGGACAAGCGCGTCGCGCATGCGCACGAAGACATCCAGCCGGTGCATCCCAAGGCAGCGGGCTCCCTCTGTTCGACCTGCCATGCGTCCGAGAACGTCCGAGCTCCTGGCGCTCAAGAGTGGCGAACGGGCGACGCTGGATCAGAGCTACCGGCTGTGCGCGCAATGCCACTTGCGCAGGTCGACGCGTGGGCGGCGGGCGCACATGGCAAACGGCTCGATGGGTGGCAGGGGCGGCGCGTCGTCATGGGCTGCGCCGACTGCCACGATCCGCATGAGCCCGCACTTCGAGCCGCGGGTGCCTTTCCGCGCGCCACACATCGAGCGAATCCGAGGTGCGAGATCAATGAGCGCCGACCCAGCGGACGAGACGC
Source organism: uncultured Gemmatimonadales bacterium (assembly GCA_963697755.1). Classification (GTDB taxonomy): domain Bacteria; phylum Gemmatimonadota; class Gemmatimonadetes; order Gemmatimonadales; family GWC2-71-9; genus CAVVWJ01. The sequence goes on from CAVOPE010000008.1 coordinate 747,222, forward strand.
CCGTCGGCCGCAGACGGCACCATGCTCGAGAAGCCCGTCGATCGGCGGGGTGCGCTGAGGCGCTCCTTGCCGGAGTGGCCGTCGGTGCGCAGGCGGTCGGCGCATGCTACGCCGCTCGACGCGGCGACGGCGACGGACGAGGAGCGGGAGGTGAAGCTGCTCGCATGGCAGGAGTACATCCAGAGGAACTATCGCTGCATGACCGAGGAGGAGCGGGCGGAGACCATCGCTCGGCTCGAGCGCCTCGGCCAAGGTGAAGCGCGACGAGGACGTCAGCATCGACAGCCACGGGCGCGCAGCCCGGCGTGCTCTTCGGCTACGCCTTCAACATCTCGAAGTGCCAGGGCTACCGGCACTGCGTCGAGGCCTGCATCAACGAGAACAACCTCGACCGCAAGGCGGCACCCAGTACATCCGGATCTTCGAGATGGAGAACGGCGTCGTCGATCTGGCCGACGCCGACGCGACCTTCGAGCACGAGGTGCCCGGCGGAGGGCCACTTCTATCTTGGCACCCAGTGCTTCCAGTGCGCAGAACCCGCCGTGCGTGAAAGTCTGCCCCGTGGGCGCCACGTGGCAGGAGCCGGACGGCATCGTGGTCGTCGACTACAACTGGTGCATCGGGTGCCGGTACTGCGTGGCGGCCTGCCCGTACTGGGCGCGTCGCTTCAACTGGAGCGATCCCGAGGTTCCCGCCGACGAGGTGAACCCGAACCAGCACTACCTGGGCAATCGCGCCCGCAAGCGGGCGTGGTCGAGAAGTGCACCTTCTGCATCCAGCGCACCCGCCAGGGCCGGCTGCCGGCGTGCGTCGAGGCCTGCCCGACCGGGGCCCGGGTGTTCGGCAACCTGCTGGATCCCGACTCGCGAGATCCGCTGGGTGCTCGCGAACAAGCGGGTCTTCCGCTGAAGGAAGACCTGGGGACCGAGCCGCAGTTCTGGTACTTCATCGACTGAGGCGACACTGTGCACCTGCGCGCCGTTCGCTCGCTGCAGCGCACTTGCGATGTCGGCGACCTCCGGCGGCCGCGCGCTACCACCTATGGATGGGCAGCCTCACGCTCGTCATGCTCTGTCGGGGCCTACGCGTACTCCGTGCAGGTCCGCGACGGACTCGGCGTCACCGGCATGAGCGACCACGTGAGCTGGGGCCTCTACATCTCCAACTTCACCTTCCTCGTGGGCATGGCCGCCGCCGCGGTGATGCTGGTGATGCCGGCCTACGTCCTCCACGACCACGACTTCAGCCGTGCGGTGCTCATCGGCGAGGGCGTCGCGGTCGCCGCGCTCGTCATGTGCCTCGCCTTCGTGGTCGTGGACCTCGGCAGGCCGTGAGCGGCTGGCACCTCATCCCCGTGCATCGGCATCTTCAACTGGCCGCAGTCGCATGCTGACGTGGGACGTGATCGTGCTGAACGGCTATCTGGTGCTCAACCTCGCCATCCCGTTCTACATCCTCTACAGCCACTTCCGCGGACGGGAGCCGAACGAAGCGCTAGTACGTGCCCGTGGATGTTCCTCTCGGTCGTGTGGGCGGTGAGCATCCACCTGGTCACGGCGTTCCTGCTCGCGGGCCTGCCGGCCCGGCCGTTCTGGAACACGGCGCTGCTCGGCCCGCGGTTCCTCGCCTCCGCGTTCGCCGCCGGCCCGGCGTTCATGATCGTGCTCCTCTGGTTCATCCGGCGCGACACCAGGTACGACATCGCCGATGGCGGTCCATCGAAGCTCGCGCTCGATCACGACGGTGGCCGCCCAGATCAACCTCGTGATGCTCGTCGTCCGAGCTCTTCTACGAGTTCTACTCGCCCACGCGAGCACGGCATCAGCGCCAGATACCTGTTCTTCGGGCTGGCCAGCACCACGCGCTGGTGCCGTGGATCTGGACGGCCGTCGCGCTCAACGTCGCTCGCGACCGTCACGCTCATGATCCACCCGTTGCGGCGCAGACCCGCGACTGGCTGATGCCTGCCTGCGCGGTGCTGTTCGTCGGCATCTGGATCGAGAAGGGCATCGGACTCGTGATCCCGGGCTTCATCCCCTCGCCGCTGGGCGAGATCGTCGAGTACACGCCCACGCTGGGTCGAGCTCGTGGTGACCGCCGGCATCTGGGCGCTCGGCCTCTTCGTGCTGACGATTCTGGTGCGGGTCGCCTTCCGATCGAGCTGGGAGAGGTCCGCAGCCCGCACCTGGAGGCGGCGCCACACGCGGCCGTCGTCGGACCGCGGCGCGCGGGCTCGGCGGCGAGGACGTCCGGCCCGTCCGGACCCGGTGACGCACAACAGCCGCATCGCCGGCCGACACTCACTTTCACGAGGGTAGGGACATGACCAGACATAGGCCGAACGACACGCGCTACTCGATCGCCGCGCTCACGGTCGGGTTCGTTGGTGGCGCTGGGGTGGCCGGGGCGCTGTTCCTGGCCGGTATCGCTCCTCCCGCTGGCGGCCGTCGGCGGGCGTGGCGACGTGGGCGTGCTCGCGGCGTCCATCAAGTACACCGACCAGTGGGAGAAGGCGGTGGTGCTGCGGCTCGGCCGTTACCGGGGGCTGCGCGGCCCGGGCTACTTCGCCATCGTGCCGATCCTCGACCGCGTCGCCTACACGATCGACCAGCGCATCCGCACGACGGCGTTCGGCGCCGAGTCGTGCCTGACGCGCGACACGGTGCCGGTGAACGTGGACGCCATCGCCTTCTGGATCGTGCGCGACGCCGAGCGCGCGGCGCTGGAGGTGCAGGACTACGACGAGGCGGTCATCCTCTCGGCCCAGACCGCGCTGCGGGACGCCATCGGCAAGCACGACCTGGCGGAGCTGATCCAGTCCCGGGTAGAGCTCGGACACGGGCTCAAGATGGCGCTCGAGCAGAAGATGACGAACTGGGGGATCCAGGTGCAGTCGGTCGAGATCCGCGACGTGATCATCCCCGCCGCGCTCGAGGACGCCATGTCGCGCCAGGCCCAGGCCGAGCGGGAGCGGCAGGCGCGCATCATCCTGGGCACCGCGGAGACCGAGATCGCGCACAAGTTCGTCGAGGCGGCGGACGCCTACCGCCATCACCCTGCGGCCATGAACCTGCGCGCGATGAACATGCTCTACGAGAGTATCGCCAAGCGGGGCTCGCTCATGGTCGTGCCGTCGGGGCTCGCCGACTCGCTCAATACCCCCGCGATGATGGGCGTGATGGGTGCGACCGGACTCGTCCCGCACGACGGCGCGGGCGAGGCCGCCGGGGCTGAGGGCGCGGCCGGGGCAGGCGCCGGCGAACCCGCCCCCGACGGACGCGACCGGCGAGGCGGTGAAGCGACTGTAAGGGTCTGCTCGACGCTGGGCTCGATGCGGAGAAACCGCAGGCGCGGCTTGGCCTCGCTGCGGCCGCATGCACCGGCCGCCGACGGCGAGGCGATCACGTCGTGCACCGGTGCATGAAGAGTCGTTCATACAAGGATCTCGGGCGACCTCTCTCTTGACGAATCGTCGTTCGCATGGAATTTGTGAGGCTCGCCATCCATCTGGCCGTATCAGCCGCGCCTCGCAAGCCAAGCGACTTGGCGGTCAGTGCCGCACTTCGACCGGCGCCCGACTGGAAGGAGTCGCGATGATCGTTCCCCATCCCATCCCGTGGACCGCCGACGAGACCCTCGGCGATCACCTCCGATCGCGCGGCGTGTCCCGCCGCGAGTTCCTCCAGTTCTGCGGTGCACTCGCGGCGGTCTACGGGCTCGACCGCCTGGCCGTCCCGCGGATCGCGCGAGCGCTCGAGGCGATCAAGCGACCCTCCGTCGTCTGGATCCAGCTGCAGGAGTGCACCGGCTGCGTCGAGAGCGTCCTTCGCACGGCGGAGCCGACGATCGGCAACCTGGTGCTGGATCTGGTCTCGCTGGATTACTCGCACACGCTCATGGCGGCTGCCGGAAGCGCCGCCGAGCGAGCGTTGCAGGACTCGATGCGGGTCAACGCCGGCAAGTATCTCCTGGTCGTGACCGGCTCGGTTCCCCTCAAGGAGAACGGCATCTACACCACGATCGGCGGCCGCACCGCGAAGGAGATTCTGGAGGAGGCGGCGAAAGGTGCCGCCGCGGTGATCGCCATCGGCGCCTGCGCCCACTGGGGCAGCGTCCAGGCCGCGCGTCCCAACCCCACCGGCGCCGTCGGGGTCTCCAAGGTGGTGACGGACAAGCCGGTGGTGAACATCGCCGGGTGTCCGCCGATCGGCGACGTGGTCACCGCCACGATCGTGCACTATCCTGACCTTCAATCGGCTGCCCGAGCTCGACGCCGAGGGGCGCCCACTGTTCGCCTACGGTGCGCGCATTCACGACCAATGTCCCCGCCGCGCCAACTTCGACGCCGGCCAGTTCGTCGAGGAGTTCGACGACGAAGCGGCCCGGAAGGGGTGGTGCCTCTATAAGGTGGGATGCAAGGGGCCCGCCACCTTCTCGCCCTGCCCGATCTTCCAGTGGAACACCCGGACCAGCTGGCCGATCGGCGCCGGGCATCCCTGCATCGGCTGCACCGAGCCCAATTTCTGGGACACGATGTCGCCGTTCTACGATCGGCTGCCCGACGTCGGAGGGTTCGGCGTCGAAAGCCGGGTCGACCTCCTGGGGGCCGCGCTGGCGATCGGAGCGGCGGCAGGGGTCGGCGCTCACGCCGTGGCCACCGGCGTCCACCAGATCCGCCAGCGGCGCAGCGCGCGGGAGCTTCCCGTGGTCGGCGGCACCGGCGAGCCGCCGGCCGGGCCTGGCGGACCGACCGGTCCCGGGGAGGAGGGGCACCATGGCTAGGACTCGGGTCGTCGTCGATCCCATCACCCGGATCGAGGGGCACCTCCGGATCGAGGCCCAGGCGGAGAACGGGCGTATCGCCAACGCGTGGGCCACCTCGACCCAGTTCCGCGGCATCGAGATCGTGATGCAGGGCCGCGATCCTCGCGACGCCTGGGCCTTCACCCAGCGGATCTGCGGCGTCTGCACCGTGGTCCATGCCGTGGCATCGTGCCGTGCCGTCGAAGATGCGCTCGACATCACCATCCCGCCGAACGCGAACCTGATTCGCAACCTGGTGCACGGCATGCAGTACGTGCAGGACCACGTCATCCACTTCTATCACCTGCACGCGCTCGACTGGGTCGATGTGGTGAGCGCGCTCAAGGCCGACCCGGCCGGCACCGCCGCGATCGCCCGGAAGGTCTCGCCCTGGCCCAACAATTCGGAGACCTACTTCCGCGGGGTCCAGGACCGGCTCAAGAAGTTCGTCTCCGAGCGGCCAGCTCGGAATCTTCACCAACGGCTACTGGGGCCACCCGGCGTACAAGCTTCCGCCGGAAGTGAACCTCCTCGCCGTGGCCCACTATCTCGAGGCGCTCGACTGGCAGCGCGACGTCATCCGCCTGCACACGATCTTCGGCGGCAAGAATCCCCATCCGAACTTTCTGGTCGGCGGGATGGCCTCGGCGATCAATCTCAACGACACGGCCACGATCAACGCGGAGCGACTGACGGACATCCGCGACATGATCACTCGGGCGCAGCAGTTCGTGGAGCAGGTGTACTGGCCCGACATCCTGGCCATCGCGGGCTTCTACAAGGACTGGGCGGCGGTGGGCGGCGGGGTGAAGAACTACCTGGCCGTGGGCGATTTTCCCGACGGAGACATCCGCGAGACCGAACGACTCTACTTCCCGAGAGGCATCGTGCTCGAGCGGGATCTCACCAAGGTCTGGCCCTACGACCAGAACCAGGTCAAGGAGTACATCACCAGCTCGTGGTACGAGTACTCCGAAGGGCGACGACGGCCGGACTTCACCCGTAGGAGGGCGAGACCACGCCCAAGTACACGCGGCCGCCGACGCCCTGGAAGTACCTGCAGGACTCGTCCAAGTACACCTGGATGAAGGCGCCGCGGTACGACGGCAAGCCCATGGAGGTCGGGCCGCTCGCGCGGGCACTGGTGGGATTCGCGTCCGGCCACGAGGAGATCCGGGCCATGGTGAAGGAGGTGCTGGACCGACTCGAGGTCGGTCCGGCGGCACTGTTTTCCACGCTGGGACGGGTGGCGGCGCGGGGACTGGAGACGGTGTTGCTGGCCCGAAAGATGAACACGTGGTACGACCGCCTCGTGGAGCGGATCAGGAGCGGCGACACCCAGACCTTCAACGGTGACAAGTGGAGCCCGGATCAGTGGCCGGCCAAGGCGCAGGGGTACGGGTTCCTCGACGCGCCCCGCGGCGCTCTAGGGCATTGGGTGCAGATCGAGAGCGGGAAGATCTCCCGCTATCAGTGCGTGGTGCCGAGCACGTGGAACTGTTCGCCCCGCGACGGCCAGGGCCAGATGGGTCCGTACGAAGCCGCCCTGGTGGACAACCACCCGCTGCTCAAGCCGGAGGAGCCACTGGAGATCCTGCGGACGATCCACTCCTTCGATCCCTGCATGGCCTGCGGGGTCCACGTGCTGGACGCGACCGGACACCTGATCACCAAGGTCACCGTGCAATGACATCGCGCGCCGGTGCACCGCCGCCCCCGCCCCGCTTCTGGAAGACGATCTCCCTGGCGCACAAGGTGCCGCCGGCCAGCGGGGAATACCATTGGGTCTACCTCTGGGAATGGCCGGTCCGCGCGATGCACTGGCTGGCCGCCGTGTCGATCGTGGTCCTCGCCGGCACCGGGCTCTACATCGGCCGGCCGTACTTCGTGACCGGCGGCGACACCAGCGCCCACTACCTGATGGGGTGGATCCGCTTTCTCCATTTCGCCGCCGCCGCCGTCCTGGTGGCCACGGCGATCGTCCGGTTCTACTGGCTCTTCGCGGGCAACAAGTACGAGCGCTGGGTCGCGCTCTTCCCCGTCCGTCCGCGGGACTGGGTGAACATGTTCAAGCAGGTGAAGTACTACCTCATGATCGAGCCGGAGAAGGCGCCGCACTATCTGGGACACAATCCGCTCCAGCAACTGAGCTACACCGCGGTGTACGGCCTGGCGCTGCTGCAGGTCGTCACCGGCTTCGCGCTCTACGGGCAGGCGAATCCCGGCGGCTTCTTCTTCGCGGCCTTCGGGTGGATCGCCGCCGCTGTTCGGCGGGTTGCCGGTGGTGCGTTTCGTCCACCATGTGGCGACGCTGGGGCTTCCTCATCTTCATCCCGATCCACGTATACCTGGCTACCCGCGCCGACCTCCTCGAGCGAGGTGGTGCCCTCTCCTCCATCATCAGCGGCGGCCGATTCGTTCCTTCGGGGCGACATTTCATCGATGAATGACCCGGGCAGTGGCCTGGCCCTGGTGATCGGGCTCGGAAATCCGATCATGGCCGATGACGGGCTGGGCCTTGCGGTGCTCGAGCGATTCCGGGAGCGGTGGAGCGTGCCCGAATCGGTGCGCCTGGTGGACGGCGGCACGTGGGGAATGAACCTGCTGCCTCTCATCGAGGAGGCTGAGCACGTCGTCTTCCTCGACGCGATCGACGCCGGCCGCCCGGTCGGGACGGCGGTGGTGTTGGAGCGCGACGAATTGCCCCGACTGTTCGCCCTCAAGCTATCGGCGCACCAGATCGATCTCCGGGAGGTTCTGGCAGTGGCCGAGCTGCGGGGCACGCTGCCATCGAATCTGGTCGCCATCGGGCTCCAACCCGGCCGAGTGGAGATGGGGTCGAGGCTGAGCCCAGAGCTTGAGTGTCGGCTCGACGAGGTCCTCGCCCTGCTCGTGGAACGGCTGGAGCGGTGGGGGTATGCCAGTCGGCGCACGGACTCGGCGGCGAACGCCTGAGCTCGGTATCGCGCTCGAGGTCCGCCGGCACTACGATCCTGGATCCCCCTCCCGACGACCCGCTCCCGCTTCTGCGTAAGGTGCGACCATGACCACCGCGGCTCCGACTCCCTGTCCCTCCTGCGGTACGCCCGGCGCGGAGGCGTTCTGCTCCAATTGCGGCACGCCCCGTGCCGGCGCACCGTGCCGCGCCTGTGGCGCGGCGCTCTCACCCCGGTGCACGGTTCTGTTCGGCCTGCGGCCAGGCCGTGGGCTCGTCCGCCAGAGCGCCGTCGCGCGATCTCGTCCCGTGGCTCATCGCCGGCGCTGCGCTGGCGGGCATGCTGGCGGCGATCCTCTTCGGGCTTACCCGGCAGCAGCCCAGGATTGCGGCGGCCGAGCCCGAGGCTGCGGCCGACGGAACGCCGCCGGCCGACGCGCCGCCGGACATCAGCAACATGAGCCCGCGGGAGCGGTTCAATCGGCTCTACAACCGGGTGATGCAGGCCGCCCAGTCGGGCGACGAGGCGACCGTCGGCCGATTCACGCCCATGGCGCTCATGGCCTACGCGCAGCTCGACACGATCGACGGCGACGCGAGGTACCACGCGGCACTTCTCCGGGTGCACACCGGCGACATCGAGGCGGCGCAGGCCCTGGCCGATACCATCCTCATCGATACTCCGGGACACCTTTTCGGCTACATCGTTCAGGGGACCGTTGCCCGTTTTCGAAAGGACGACAAGGCACTCGCCCGGGCGTACCGCGACTTTCTGAAGCACTACGATCCGGAGATGAAGGTCGGACGGCCGGAGTATCCGGAGCATCAACGCTCGCTCGACGACTTCCGCAAGGCGGCGCTCCAGGCGGGTGGCGATCGGCGATCCGGCTCCTGATGACGCCCCCGCAAGATTTCGTGGGTCTTTCATCGTTCCTTCACGCGGGGAGAGCTACGCTACATGTGCGGCTTTCCGGGGCGATTGCGGAACGGTGCCGCGTCGGCGGTCGGCCCGACGACCCCGGAATAGTCGAGGCAGGAGCCCGGGCCCCACAGGGAGGACACCATGACAGCAGTTGCCGCGTTGCGGATTGTAACGAGCTCCGACATCAGGACGCCGATGCTGCCCTTCCTCCAGGGCTTGCACGATCGCTGGCTGCAGGAAGTCAGGCGAATCCTGGATCCGGCCCGGCAGGACGAGGCCGGGGTGTGGATTCGCTGGCGGGCCATTCAGTACCTGGGGACGAGCTTCGCCCGTCGTTTCAATCGAGAGCGACAGGCCGTCGTCAGCCTGCACGGCCATCTGACGGGCGCACAGGCGAGCCACCTTTGGGCAGCTGGCGAGCTGCTCACTCAATTGCTGGGGCGACTCGATCATCTCGCGGGACTTTGCCACCGTTCGGCGGAGTTCTCGGCGGTGACGCTCAGTCTGCTCACGGCGCTCGAGTACTGGTGCCAGCAGGTGGATGATGCGCTCGGCCCGGTGCGGTGGGGAGAGGTGTCGCCCGAATCCCGCCATCTCTTCGAGGTCATCACGCAGGACGATCTCGTCGAAGGCTGCTGAGGGGGCGCGTGATTCCCGCATGAAGTCTTTCTCCCCGCAGGTTCATCCTCCCTTCACGCGTGCGCCCCTACTGTGCTCCTAGGCTTTCAGCCAGGAGCATGCGATGCGTCAGGTTCTCGTTCCCTTGGACGGCTCTTCGTTCGGCGAGGCCGCCCTGCCGATTGCCATGGCGGTCGCGGACCGCAACGGCAGCAAGCTCGAGTTGGTAACCGTCCATGCGTCGGTGACACATCCTGATATCCCCGCGACCATGACCGCCGAGATCGAGGCGACGTCCCGGGCTCGCGCGCACACTTACCTCGAGGGCCTGGCCGAGCAATTGCGCCATCGGTTCGGTATCGCGGTGGGCGTCACGGCGCTCGACGGCGAGATCGCGAGCGCGATCGCCGAGCACGCCATGGCCGATCCCCCGGAGCTCATCGTCATGAGCACCCACGGTCGGACGGGGCCGAGCCGACTCCTCCTGGGAAACGTGGCCGACCGGCTGGTTCGGGAGCTGCACTGCCCATTCATCCTGGTGCACCCCGCAATGTCGCTGGCCAACGGCGAGCTTCCTGCCGAAGCCCGCGTCCTGGTGCCGCTCGATGGCTCGTCGCTGGCCGAGTCGGTGGTGGATGAGGTGGCGCGACTGTTCTCGCCGAGCTTGGCCACGCTTCACCTCGTGCGGGTCGTTGCCCCTGTCGAAGTCATTCCGATGGCCGCCCCTATGGCGTTGCCGGCGATCGCGCCTGACCTGATGGAGGCGCGGCTGGCGTCTGCCCGGGCATACCTCGAGAGCACGGCCTCGAAGCTGCGAAAGACGGGGTGGCATGTGGAGCATGAGGTCGTCACCGAGTGGACCCCCTCGATCGGGGTGCTGAGCTGTGCGGGAGCACACGAGTGCGACCTGATCGCCATCGCGACCCGGGGGTTGGGAGGCGTGCAGCGGATGCTCCTGGGCAGCGTGGCCGACAAGGTCATTCGTGGGGCGGCCATGCCGGTGCTCGTCGTGAATCCAGCGGCCGGTGCGTTCAGTCGAGTGCTGAGTGCTCCAGCGGAGACCGCGTCGCAGGCCGAGGGCATGGACACCGGCGTGCTGCAGGGTTCGCGGGGAGCCTACGAGTGAGGATCCCATGACACTTCGTCCTTCAGGCATGGCTGCAGCATGGCTGGCTGGGCTGATGTCGATGGTGGCTCCGGCCGCCGGTGCCCAGGCCTCTCGTGACGCATCGGCCGGCGCGCCGTCCACCGAGGCCCGGTGGGTCGTGGACATGGTACACTCCCAGATCGACTTCGGGATCCGGCATCTGGTCGGGCGTGTTCGGGGCACCTTTGACCGATGGTATGCCGTCCTCGCCACGAAAGAGGGAGACTGGAAGCTCGGTACCGTGAAGGTCTCGGTTCAGACGGCCAGCCTCAACACCGGCAACTCATATCGCGACGCGGACCTCCGTTCGGACCGGTTCTTCGCCGTCGAGCGCTACCCCAAGATGACCTTCGAGGGCACCTCGTTTGCGGTGGGTGACAGTACCATCGACGTGAAGGGGATCCTCACCATCAAGGGACACTCGAAGCCCGTGACGCTCTCGGGCCAATACCGCGGAATTGCGAAAGATCGCGAGGGCCATGAGAGGATCGCCTTCGAAGCTGGTGGCGCGGTGGACCGGCGTGACTTCGGCATCACCTGGAATGAGAACGTGGCCGGCAGGGAGCTGATCGGCAACACCGTGGATTTCACGATCCTCATCGAGGCGGTCCGGGCCGACTGACAGGCTCGACGTACTGCGGGATCGAACGTACGGCTTGGAGGTGACTCGTGCCCGCGCTGACCAGAGACGTATGGGAGGTTTCCGAGCAGGACTTCCCTCACGCTTCGTCCATCGAGACCCAGCTCGGCTTCCTGCTGCGCTACGCGATCCTGGCCCCTTCGACCAAGAACAGTCAGCCCTGGGCCTTTTCGGTCCAGCGGAAACCGGATTCATCTCCTCGCCGATCTGAGACGGTGCCAAACGCATGCGGATCCCGAACGGCGCGAGCTCTATATCAGCCTGGGTTGCGCACTGGAGAACCTGCTGGTCGCGGCTGAGCACTTCGGCTTTGGGCACGGCGTGTCCTACTTCCCCGAACCGGGACAGCAGGAGCTGGTGAGCACGATAACCTTCGCCCCGGGCGGGGTGCCGTCCGAGGCTCGTGCGGGTGCCACCCTGAGCGCGATGCTCCAGCGGCACAACGACAACAGCGTCTTCCGCTCCGCCGCGGTGCCGAAAGAGCTCCGCATCCGACTGATGGCCTGCTGCGTGGAATCGGATCTCCGGGTTTATCTGACGGACGATCCCCATTTCCGCCACTGGATCGACGCGCTCACTCTGGAGGCCGACCGGGTCGAGTTCGCCGACCCGGCGTTCCGCAGGGAGTTGGGGCACTGGATCGGGCAGGGGGTATTCGGTGAGCCGCCGCTGCTGGCGCGACTGGGGAGTCTGGCGGTGTCTCGAGTCGACCTTGGCGAGGCGGTCGCTCAGCAGGACCATGCGATCGTCGAAAGCGCCGCCGTGCTCGGCCTCATCTGTGCCACGGGGGATAGCCATCTCGCTCATGTGAGGACTGGCCAGCTGTTCGAACGGCTCTGGCTGACGGCCACGGGCATGGGGGTCAGCATTCACCCCATGAGCCAGACCATGCGGCGCAGCGAGCTGAGGGCGGCAGTGTCGGAGCTGCTTCCATCCGCCGGCTGGATGCCGCAGCACCTGTTTCGGGTGGGGTTTTCCTTCCGGCAGGACGACCACCACACGCCCCGAAGGCCGGTTGAGGACGTGCTGTTGTAGGGAGGCGGCAACGCCGCCCGAACGGTGTGGGTCCTTTCAGGGGGCCTTCATCATCGCTTCATCGGCGCGGCGCTATTGTCGGGGCAGTTCATTCACCGGGAGCCGACATGCCGACCGCCACCATGACACCCACCGCACGCCACGAGCGGCCGCTCCAGGCCACTCTTGGCCGGATCCACGAGGCCTGGATCGCCGAGACCCGGCGGTTCCTGGAGCCGGCGTGCGACGCCGACGCCGACTTCTGGGCTCGCTGGGCCGCCGTGCGCTACCTGAACGACGACTTCCGCGCGCGGTGCGGGCGGGAGCGTGCCCTAGTGAACGAGCTGCTCCCGTTCCTGCGACCCGATGTCGCCGAGCGGATCGTGGCTGTCGGCGAGCGAGTGTTGCGGTTGCGGCTCCAGCTCGACCGCCAGGGGCGCCGTCGGGGCACGGGCGTGGAGGTCGCCTGCGCCACGCGGGAGCTGATCGCGCAGCTGCAGGTGTGGTGCGCCGTGGTCGAGCGCGCCGCCGCGGGGCTGACCCTGCAGGACTTGCCGGCCGAAGCCGCGGAGCTGCTCGCGGTTGCGTAAGCGCTCCCGGCCGGAGGACGTCCGTGAGGAGGGGCGGGTGGTCGGGGAGGGAGGCTGAACCGCCGTCGAGAGTCCGACTCTCGACGGCGGTTTCACGTCGCACCTCGCGGCCCCGCCGAATCGCCGGTCGACACATCCTCCCCGGCCACCGTCTCAACGGGAAACTCCCCCGTCACATCCGCGGCCGACACCATCCGCACCGCGACGGTGGCCGGGGATTCGGGCCGCAGCGCATCGGCCAGCGCCCAGGCGAACGGCAGGGTCGCGAGCACCAGCAGTCCCGCGAGCCAGAACGGCACCCCCACGCCGTAGCGGTCCATCAGGACCCCCGCGGCGACCGGGAACAGCACCCGCGACACCCCGCCGAAGGTGTGCTGGACCCCCATGTAGAGGCCGCGCTCGTTGCCTGGCACCACCCGGGAGAGAAGTCCGGTGACGCAGGGGAAGAGAAAGGCGGTGCCGAGCGGCATCAAGGTGAAGCCGAGGAAGAGGAGCCCGGCGTGCGAGGCGAGGCCGGTGCAGGCGAGGCCCGCCGCGAGCAGCACGAGCCCAACCCGGGAGAGCCGCGCCTCGCCCAGCCGCCCCACGGCCCGCCCCAGCAGCAGCGAGCGCACCACCACCCCCATGCCGCCCAGGTACATGACGAAGTAGCCGACGTTGTGCTCGGTGACGCCCAGCCGGTTCATCAGCAGGAGCGGCACGACCTGGATGGTGCCGTAGAAGGCGCCGATGCCGATGGTGTAGATCCAGATGAGTCGCGAGGCCGGCTCGCGCCAGTGGGAGAGCACCCGGAGGATCGCCTGGCGCGGGCTGGTGGCGGAGGGGGCGGCGTGGGGCCCGCTCGTCGCCAGCTCGTGCGACTCGGCCAGATAGCGCGCGGCGAAGATCGCCACCAGGAGCGCCAGCGCGGCCGCGGCGAGGCCCGGCGCCGTCCTCCCGCCGATCGCGATCATCGCCGATCCGAACGCCGGCCCGGCGACGGCGCCGAGGCTGGTCACGGCCGAGAGCCAGCCGAGGCTCTTGGTCCGCTCTTCGGGGGCCGAGGCATCGGCAACGTAGGCCTGCACCACGCCGATGGTGCCGCCGCCCAGCCCCTGCACCAGGCGCGATATGAGAAGAACGAGCACCGAGCCGGCGAAGGCGAAGATGACGTAGGCGACGGCGGTGAGGAGCAGGCCGGCGAGGATGGCGGGGCGGCGGCCGTAGCGGTCGGAGGCGCGGCCCCAGATCGGGGCCACGGCGAGCTGGGCGACGGAGAAGGCGGAGACCAGCAGGCCCACGACGGTCGCGCTGGCCCCCAGCTCGGTGGCGTAGAACGGGAGCAGGGGGATGATCATCGTGAGGCCGACCATGTCGACGAAGGCCGTCACGAAGAGGACGAGCAGGCGGGGCATGGGTCGGCGTCCCTTGTCGGGTGAGCGAGTGGAACCAATCTTCACCCGTCCGAGGCGCGCGGGAAGCGCCGCCGTCGTGCTGTTCGGCGTCATCACCGCGTGGCGCCACCTGAAGTACCTGTCGGCGCTGTGGACGACACCCTACGGCTACGCCCTCCTGCTCAAGCTCGCGCTGGTGGCGGCGATGTTCAGCCTGGGCGCCTGGAACTGGCGACGCCAGCGCCCACGGCTCGGCAGCGAGTCCGCTGCCACGGCGCTCCGCCGCTCGGCGTGGTCGGGGCTCGCCGCGGCCGGGCTGGTCCTGCTGGCGACGGCCGTGCTAGTCAGCCTGCCGACTCCCGGGCGGTGACACCGCCACCCGGCCCGACCCACCCGTAACGCCACGTCCATCCCGTGGTCATGGAGGCCATCGCGTTACGTCGGCTTGACGCAAATTCCTATTGACGGACTCCCCATTCAGTTGTAGCATTGACCCGCCCTGTAAACTACTTGAAACTAATTCTCATCGGTGGTGTGACGTGATCGCTCGTATCGCCGCGCTACTCCTGCTCGTGGGCGGAACTCCGCTCGCCCTGCTCGCCCAAGTCGAAGCACCCACACCCGTTACCTCCGACACGACCGCACAGGTCCTCCCCACCATCGAGGTCCGAGGCAAGGCCGCGTCGGGGTACGGCGTGCGGCGGATCCGGAGCGCGACCAAGACCGACGCCCTGCTCCGGGACGTTCCCCAATCCGTCACCGTGGTCACCAAGAAGGTCATCGCGGACCAGCAGATGCGGGGCATGGCCGACGTCGTGCGTTACGTGCCCGGGGTGACGATGGCCCAGGGCGAGGGCAACCGCGATCAGGCCACGATCCGGGGGAACAACACCACGGCCGGCTTCTTCGTGGATGGGATGCGGGATGACGTGCAGTACTTCCGCGACCTGTACAACGTCGAGCGGGTCGAGGCGCTGAAGGGCGCCAACGCCCTGATCTTCGGCCGGGGGGTGGGTGGCGGCGCGCTCAACCGGGTGATGAAGTCCGCCGAGTGGACCCCGACGCGCGAGCTGCAGCTCGATGGCGGCTCGTACGGCACCCGGCGCACCATGCTGGATGTCGGACAGGGCGTGTCGGAGCGGCTGGCGCTCCGGCTCAACGGCATGTACGAGAACTCCGACCTCTACCGCAACGACGTGAGCCTCGAGCGGTACGGCATCAACCCGACGGCCACGCTCCGGCTCTCGCCCGGAACCCGGGTGCTCGCCAGCTACGAGCACTTCAAGGACGACCGCACCGCCGACCGCGGCATTCCCTCGTTCCAGGGCGCGCCGCTGGCCATCGAGTCGCCGCGTACGTTCTTCGGCGACCCATCCGTGAGCTTCGCGGACGCGCTGGTGAATGTCGGCACCGTCACCCTGGAGCACACGGCGTCGAGCGGGCTCACGCTCAGGAACCGGAGCGTGTTCGCCGACTACAACAAGATCTACCAGAACGTGTTCCCCGGCGCCGTGGACGAGACCGGCAGCACGGTCCAGATCCTGGGCTACAACAACGCGACCGACCGGCGCAACCTGCTGAACGAGACCGAAGTCAGCTATCCGCTGGTGACCGGCGGGCTCCGGCAGACGCTGCTCGGCGGCGTGGCGGTGGGCCGGCAGATCACCGACAACTTCCGCAACACGGGCTACTTCAACGACACCGCCCTGGCGGTCACGACGCCCGTGTCCTCCCCGACGATCGCGGCGCCGGTCACGTTCCGGCAGAGCGCCACCGACGCGGACAACCACTCCAACGCGACCTCCCTCTCGGTCTACGGCCAGAGCCAGGTGTTCCTCTCGAACCGCTGGCAGGCCATCATCGGGGCGCGCTACGAGCGGTTCACGGTCAACTTCTTCAACAACCGCAACGGCGACGCGCTGAGCCGGACCGACGACCTGATCTCGCCGCGGGCGGGGCTGCTGTACAAGCCGGTCGAGGCCGTCACGCTGTACTCCAGCTACAGCGTCTCGGCGCTGCCGAGCTCGGGCGACCAGTTCTCGTCGCTCACGGCGACGACCGAGACGCTCGAGCCCGAGAAGTTCAAGAACTACGAGATCGGCGCCAAGTGGGACGTGCTCGACCGGCTCTCGCTCGCAGGCGCGGTGTATCGGCTCGACCGGACCAACACGACGGCGCCGGACCCGACCGATCCGTCGCGCACGGTGCAGACCGGCAGCCAGCGGACCAAGGGATTCGAGTTCAACGTGAACGGCGCGATCACGCCGGCCTGGCAGGTGATCGGCGGGTACGCCAACCAGAGTGCCACGGTCACCAGCGCCACCGCCGCCGCGCCGGTGGGCGCCCGGGTGGCGCTGGTCCCGCGCAACACGGTGTCGTTGTGGAACCGGTACCAGGTGGCGTCGAGCCTGGGCTTCGGGCTGGGCGTGATCTACCAGGACGAGATGTTCGCCGCCATCGACGACGCGGTGACGCTGCCGAGCTTCGTGCGGGTGGACGCCGCGGCGTACTACACGGTCAACCGCTGGGTGCGGCTCCAGGCGAACGTCGAGAACCTGTTCGACCGGGAGTACTTCCCCACGGCCAACAGTAACAACAACATCACCCCGGGATCGCCCCGCGCGGTCCGGGTGGCGGTGGCGACGGGGTTCTAGCGAGCCGGTCTGCTCGACAGGGAGGGGCGGTTCGGCGTACCTGGCGGCGTGTCGCTGGTGGATCCGATCGACCCGCTCAGGGGAGAACGAGGCGTAAAGGGCACGAGGGTTTCGTGTCCTTCACGCCTTCGTGGTGAAACGGGTCGCCGACTCGACGACGTTTTGCGCTCAGCGGCAGGTGAAGCGCGCCTTCTCGAACTCGACGACCACCTTCCCGCTCGGCCCGACGGTGAGGTGGAAGGTGATGTGGCCCCGAGCGTCCGGCACTTTGCCCTGGCCGATGATCGAGGTCGTCGCCACGAAGGTCTGCACTTCGTCGATATTGACCGCAGAAAAGAACGTGCCGCCCTGGCGCCCCACCTGGCGATAGTGGGCGCCGCTGGTGAGCCCGACACCGTGCGAGCCCCGGTCCACCGTGTTGATGTGGGTATGGAACGACTTCCCCACGATCTCGAGGTCGTGCACGATCATCAGCTCGTTGAAGTGGAACTGCATCAGCTCGCCGCTGCATTCGTTCAGGAAGACATCGTCCACAACGATCTCGACGCGCTGGCGGTCGTGGATGACTTTGGCTGCCGCCAACACGGGGGCGTCGGCGGCGGCGGGAGCGGTCGGAGTGTCGCCCGACTGACAGGCGGCGATGAGCGCGGCGCAGCCGAGCACTGAAGCGGTACGTGACATGACGAGTCCGGATGAAGGTGGGGGTGAAGGATGAGCGTCTGAGTTATTGTGCGGAGCCCGTGCTGTCAATGCGTCACGCGCGCGCATCACAGCCGGTGATCGCGCTCCTCGTCAGCGTCACCGCCCTCGCGCGAGAGCGGGCGGAGCTCGGGGCCTCCGGCGGCGAGCGAGTGTCGGCGACGACCGAGCGTCCACGCCCGGGCTGTCACCCCGGGCGCTTCCGCTCTTCGGCTGCTCAACGCTCGCGATAGGTCACGATCAGCCTGGGGTCGGTCTCGTCACCTGTCACCCCGGCGAACTCGGTGTCGCCCACGAGACCTGTCGGACGGCTGTCCAGCCGGTACTGGGTCAGAGTGCGCCTCGCCGCGAGGTCTGCCATCACCGCGCTGAGCACGTCGACGCTGCGTGGCCCCGCCTCCGGGCTGTCGCTGAGGGTGGCCAGGCTGTCGTTGAGGATGGTGGTGTTGTTATTGGCGAAGACGTCGTCGGGCATGGGCACCGGGAAGACCGCGGACTGCGCGCGAATCCGCCCGCCCGCCTGGGCGAACGCGTCCGTCATGGACACCTGCTCGAGTGTCAACGTGGCGGAGACGACGCTCTTGTCCTTCAGCAGGTCGGGAAGCTGGAACGTGCAGAGGCCGACGCGGTCGGAGCTGGCGCTACGTCCCGGCATCAGCGCGCCGAGGGACAACGTAGGGCCGGCGGGACTGCCGCCGGCCGTGCCGCACCCGGCCGCCACGGGTGTCAGGGCCAGGCTCTTGGGCTCGGCATCCCGCACGTCCGCGGCCACCAGGATGTAGACCGATACCGACTGCGCCGCCTTGTCCACGTCGAAGCCGACCGTCCTCGCCGCGCTGGTCTCGCCCCCGGCGAGCGGGGACGGATAGCGCTCCCAGCGATAGCAATCGCTCGTCTTGCCGGTGCCGCTGCACGAGGCGAAGTCGTTGAAGAAGTTGGCCGGCGCTTCGTCCCACGAGGTATTCGGCACCGCGGTCACGCCGCCCGTCGTGCTCAGACCGCCCGAGGTGAAGGGAAAGACGAGCAGTCCGGTCACGCCCTGCGGCGGCCTGGGAAACGACGTCGGGGTCACGAGATCGGAGAACCGCAGGCGATTCTCGATGGCGAGCTGGAGCGAGCAGCGCTTCTGCTTCAGGTTGTTGGGGATGGTGGTGAAGGTGCAGTCGCCGGCGTGCAGCGTGATGGCATCCCGGCCGAGCAGGGAGAAGGACGGGCCGTTGGCGCGCGCCTGGCTCGACTGCACGGGAGCGCTCACCGACACGCGACCCGACGCCACCTCGATGGTGAGCTCGAAGGCCCTGGCGGCCAGATCGGCGGGGGGCGCGAGGATCTCGGGCCCGGTGGGCGGCGCGTCCGGGGAACAGGCCGCGCCGGCGGCCAGCAGCAGGGCGAGTCCCGCGCGGACGTATGACGGGTGCAACAAATGGCGTGTCGGCATGTGCGGCTCCTGGAGGGGGGCTGTTCGGACATCTGACCCAAACGCCCGAATCCCGCGTCCTCCGCCTCACCCGTGGGGGTGGGGGCGCGCTCCATGCCGACTTC